>NZ_LMZQ01000001.1 GCF_001442625.1 Pedobacter ginsenosidimutans
ATTTGTCACGTTGAGCCTGTCGAAACGCCTTGTAAGACATTTAAAACAGGTCCTTCGACAAGCTCAGGATGACAACTCTATATTTATAAGACAGCCTCTTTTTCTATTTTAGAATTTGGTTAATAACTAACCGAAATTCCAAAATTTACAGCAGTACCTCTCCCTTTTGAGTAAAAACCTGGCTGCATAAACCATTGCGCCCTGGCAGGAAAATAATCCTGGTTAAAAATATTATCAACGCCTAAACTAAGTTTAGTGTTCTTTTTAACCTGGTAAATCCCGGCAAAACTGAATAGATGATAGGCTTTTACTGCACCTTCGTTTCCATTGTATACCCCATTGCTGTTTTTCTCAAATCTATTGCGGGAATTGATCCCGGTATAATTCAATGTTAAATCTAATACCTTTAACGGGCTATAGCTTACCGAAGCCGTAACTTTAGGTGCAGAAATGCGGCGGCCGTTTAGGTACAGATCCCCGTCATCGTTAAACTTTCCGTTTTTATCGATATCACGTTTACCTTCCGTATAACTATAACTTGCAGATAACCCCAGTTCATCCAGCAAACGGTAATCAGCGGCCAGCTCAAAACCATAAATTTTTTCAGGATTTCTGGCGGTATTAAATAAACCGGTAGCAGGATCGTAAACCACTTCAATACCTAACTTAGAAGTACTGATGTATCCTGAAGCAGAAAATGTTAGTCCAGCAATCCTGCTTTCAAAACCTGCCTCGTAATTATTAACTTTTACCGCATCGGTATTGATCTTATCGATACTATTTACTTTTGCATCGCGCAAAGCAAGCCCGATATCCATTACAGAAAAGCCTTGAGAGAAACTTACAAATGGACTAAAAACATTAAATTGGTTGTACCTTAATCCTGCATTAAAAAGATAGGTACTGTATTTCAAATTGCCTCCGGTTACGTCGAAAGAAGGTGTAATGGTGCTATTATTGGCACCCGTAGTTCTTAAAGTACGGTAATCATCAACTGCTATGTTTACATTTTCGTAACGCAGTCCGGTTTTGAATACGAGCTTTCTTAAAATATTAAAATCTGCCTGGGCAAATGGAGCAATATTGGTCATATCCATGGTTGGTACCCACACCCTGCCATCTACCAGTGGCTGAGCAGTTTTATCTTTCATAAAATCGGCACCATAGGCAATCCTTGCTTTTAAGAAATCAAGATTCAATATTGGCGTTTCCAAAAACAAACGTGCTCCTTTTTTATCGTTCTTGGCAAGCGATTGTCCATCACCTCCATCAAAGCGGCCTAGAGAAACATAAAAAACATCTTTACGGGTTTCGTAGTAAACATCTACGTTCAAACTCGAATTAAGAAAAGTACTGTCAATCTTGTACGATAGATTTAAATTGTGGTTATAATCAACTCCGGTTGGGATGCCAAGCGGCTTTCCTAAAACACCCGTTGCTTTCTGACCAGTTGCCAGATTACCGTTTACCAAAGTAAAATTACTGTTCTGTAAACTGCTGTATGTATTATAGGTAAGCTGGATACGTTGATTTTTTGCAGGTGCATAACCAAACTTGGCAAAAGCATTATAGCTGTCGGTTTCACCTAAACTATAATTAGGACCTACAACATCGCCCTTTGCATCTTTATACTCCCCGGTTTGCTCGTACATACCACTCACCACATAATCGAACTTTCCAAGTTTGCCATAAAACATTTGGTTAATCCTTCCGCCCTCAGCGTTTTTTACCTTTACCAGCGAACCGTTTAAATTGATCTGGGTTTTACCGGCAAACCTTGCCCCGGTATCCGGAACCATGGTAATATAATTTACCAATCCTCCGGCAGCACCGTTTCCATAAATTGCGGTTGCGCCTTTTACTACCTCTATGCGCTCCAATACCGAAGGATCAATGGATCTTAAATCCACCTCGGCATTTCTTAACGGCGAAGACTGCGAAACACCATCAATCATCACCAACATGGGTCTACCTCTTAAATTCTGACCCACATTATTACCTGTTTGTGCAGTAGGTGCAAAACCAGGTACCTGATTGGCGAGTATAGCACTCAGATCAGGGTTAATGGCCATCTCTTTTTCGAGCTTTTTCTTATTTACAATACTTACCGAAGTGGTAACGTTTCTAATATCCTCCGGTTTCCTGGAAGTAGAAATCACAACGTCATCAAGCGTATTGCTTAATGCTTCCAGGGCAACATTTATAGTAGTATCGTTTTTAACCGATAAAATATGCTGGGTAAACGTTTTGTAACCCACGGCATTAATATCGATTTTAAAAGGAACATTGCTTTTGATGTACAATGAGTAATAACCTCTGCTATCTGTTTGAACTTTTTGCCCTAACAGGGAAACGGTTACATATGGGATTTCGCTTTTTTTGTCTTTAACATACCCTTCAACCTTAACGTTCTGTGCATGCACGCGAAGGAGATTAAGTAAAAAGACCGTAACGATCAGTATAATTTTTTTCATCTATCTTTAATTTGTGGCAAAGATAGGCAATCGACCTTAAATAGATTAGGTCTAAATAAGATTAAGAGAGATATTCTTTTAATTCTGACTAAAAATGGCGCTAAAGTCTTTAGTTACATATACAATTACCAAAAGCGCAGCAATAACCAAAGCACCCAGGATAATTACGCCCCAGCTTCCTTTTAGTTTGTTTTTATCATTTCTGATCAACCAATATAAAATACCGATTAGCGGTATCGCACAAACAATCCAAAATATTAAAGATGCTCCAGTCATATATATAAATTCAATTTAAACAATTCTCTTTGCCAGTTTTCAATTGGCGGTTTACAGTTTTTTGCCACGGAAGCACAGAAACACGGAGGTATATTGCGTTAACCACCGTAATAAGATTGCTTTGTTCCTCGCATCCGATAGCTATCGGATGACGAACGAGGGAATTAACCAGTTTTCAATTGCCAGTTTACCGTTAACAGTTAACTACTCCAGGCAATTAACCATAAACTAATGACCAATGAACCAAAACTAAAACTCCATCCTCGCCAATGGCGAAACATCCTGCCCTACGAAATCCTTTTTCAGGTATTTCTGGTAGCCTGCTATGGCGATCATGCCTGCATTATCTGTACAGTATTGAAAAGCGGGGATATAAACCTTCCAGCCCAGTTCATCGGCAGTTTGCTGTAATCCATTTCTTAAACCGGAGTTCGCCGAAACACCTCCTGCAATAGCAATTTCATTAATTCCGTATTGTTTTGCTGCTTTCTTTAACTTATTCAGCAAAATCTGCACAATGCTATGTTGAACTGATGCACAAATATCATCTAAATTTTCGGCAATAAAATCAGGGTTCTCTTTTTCCTGCTTCCTGATAAAATAAAGAATAGAAGTTTTAAAACCGCTAAAGCTAAAATTCAGATCGGCAATTTGCGGTTCGGCAAATTTAAAGGCCAACGGATTTCCATGCTGCGCATGTTTATCGATCAATGGTCCACCAGGATAAGGCAAGGCCAGTAATTTAGCGGTTTTATCAAAAGCTTCGCCTGCAGCATCGTCTAATGTTTCGCCAACTATTTCCATGTCAAAGTAATCTTTTACCAGCACAATCTGCGTGTGCCCGCCCGAAACGGTTAAACAGATAAACGGAAAACCTGGCTTAGGATCATCAATAAAGTGCGCCAAGATATGCGCATGCATATGATTGACAGAAATTAAAGGTATATTTAAAGCTAATGCAAAAGATTTTGCGAAAGAAACACCAACCAGCAACGATCCTAAAAGACCGGGGCCACGTGTAAAAGCTACGGCATTAATGTCCTGTTTTGTAACTTTAGCATTAATCAAAGCTTGTTGTACGGCAGGCACAATATTTTGTTGATGTACCCTTGAAGCTAATTCAGGTATAACACCACCATAATTTTGATGAATTGTTTGGTTTGCAATAACATTGGCAGTAATTTTGCCGTTGTTACAAATAGCAACGGATGTATCATCGCAAGAAGACTCGATAGCAAGTATAACAGACAAATTATTAATATTTAAGCTGCAAAATTATTAAAAAACTATTTAAAATACTCCTTTGGGTAATCGCATCAATAATCTTGCTGCTTGCGCTTCTTATTTTTTCGCTACAATTTAAGCCTGTTCAAACTTATTTTGCGCAGAAGGCTGCTGCATATTTATCTAAAGAGCTTAAAACCACCGTATCAATAAAGAGTCTCTACATCAAACCATTTAAATCTATTGTACTCGAAGATTTATTGGTTTTAGATTTACAAAAAGACACTTTACTAAGCACGCCACAATTTATGGTGGATATTAATCAATTATCCATTGATAAAAAGATCATTGATATCAATACCGTTCAAATTAACAATGGGCAGTTTTTCCTAAAGGATTTCAAAGATAAGTCTTCTAATCTCGATTTCATTATAAACTACTTCGATTCTGGTAAACCCACTGTAAAGAAAAAGAAAAGCAAACCATACGATATTAATATTGGCCGCATTATCCTAAATAAATTTGCCTTCAGGTACATCAACTACAGGGCAAAAGATACCATCCAGGGTAAAAGTGTAAACTTCGAAAACGTAAGTGTTAAAGAGTTGAGCGGAATTTTTGAAGGGCTCGACACCAAAAATCATTTGATTAAAACCAATATTAAAAACCTCACTTTTAAAGAGCGTAGTGGGTTTTACCTTAAAAACTTAACGGCCCAAACCACGATAGACAGTAATGCCATCGAGCTGAAAAACCTATTGCTGGAAACCAATCAGAGCCGTTTAACCGATTACTACCAGATGCGGTTTAAAAGTTATAAAGACTTTAACCATTATGTAGATAATGTGCGGATGAAGGCCATTTTTAAAGATAGCCACATCAGTTCAAGAGACGTTGCTTTTTTTGCGCCAGAAATGAACACCATGAAACTTGATCTGGATGTTGATGGCCAGATTACTGGTTTAGTGAACAACCTTAAAGCTAAAAAACTGTCGTTAAGAACCGGAAGGGCCACACACATTAAAGGCGATTTTATCTTAAAGGGACTGCCAAAATGGAAAGAGACCTTTATGGACCTCAACATTGAAATGGCGGGAACAAATAAAACCGACCTGGAGGAAGTGCTGGCAGGCATTACCAACAGCAAAAAGAAAATTGTTCCGGTAATTGTAAATAAATTCGGCAACATTAACTTTAACGGAAGTTTTACCGGTTTCCAGAACGACTTTATTGCATACGGCGAATTTAAAACCAAACTTGGCCGTATTGTTTCGGATGTGAACATGAAAATCGATAAAAATGATGTTCCGTCTTATACCGGGAACGTAAAAACCTACGATTTTAACCTTGGCAACCTGATTGACGAAAAAAGCCTTGGCCGTATCAGCTCCTCGCTATACGTTAAGGGCCGCGGCACCGAGCTTAAAGATTTAACCGAGAAGATAAACGGCGATGTAGACTATATCGACTTTAATAATTACCGTTACCATAATGTAAAGATTGACGGAACTTTTAACAAAAAGTATTTCGATGGCAAGCTGAGCATTAACGACCGTAACGTTAAACTGGTTTTTGATGGCGGGGTAAACCTAAATCCTAAATTGCCGGTATTTAACTTTAATGCCACCATTTCTAAAGCAAGATTAAAGGCTTTAAAGCTCCTGAAAGATTCGTTGCAGGTTGATGCTAAATTTACCACCAATTTCTCAGGCACCAACCTGAATAATATATCGGGTAAATTATTAATAGAACAAATCAGGCTGCAAAACCCGAAGGGTATCTATAGTGTAGATTCGGTACAGTTAATGGCCGCCGGAACGGGTGCCAGCCGCGTACTGGATATCCGATCAGATATTTTAGATGCCAGTATTAAAGGCGAGTACGATCTAAATTCTATTGTTTCTTATTACAAAGCCATCGCCAAAACGTATATCCCTTCGTTAAAGGCCGATATTATCAAATACAAGAACCAGATTTTTCAGTTCAATCTAAAGGTTAAAAAGTTCGAACCGCTGGCGCAGATATTTGTACCGGGTTTAGAATTAGAAGAAGGGGCTACAGTAACCGGCGATTTCGATTCGCGCAACAATACTGCAACGCTGAACGGCTTTGTTAAGAAACTAAAGTACAATGGTATAGTGGTAAACAATATCATCCTCGATGAAAATACCACCACACAACAGCTTCAACTGATTGTAACTTCCGACCGGGTGCAGATTAACGATAGTTTGTTTATTAAAGATGTAAACATTTCCAACATCCTGCGGAATGACAGTTTGGCTTTTAACGTAAAAATGTCGAACGCCGAAGAGGACAATCAGCTCGATTTAAACGGCCTGGTAGAATTTACCAAAAACCAGGATACCACGGCAAGGCTAAGCGTATTGCCATCAATCTTAAAAATCAACAACGAGGAATGGCGCATCCAGGAGAAGGTACGCATTGTGCTCAACAATGGTAAAACCGAGATCACTAATTTCGATTTAACCAACGGAAAGCAGCAGGTTATTATTGATGGATTAATTTCGGAAGACCCTAAAGATTTAATTAGTGTTGGCTTTAAAGATTTCAACCTAAAAACCCTCAACCCTTTTACCAAAGGTTTTGGTGTTAAACTGGGCGGAAACCTGAACGGCACAACCGATCTGTACGGTATATTAAAAGCACCAAGGGTAACCGACGATTTAAAGATCGATTCATTAAATTTTAACGATATCTATATCGGTACTTTAACCGATACCTCATCGTACAGCAACGAAAGCAAAAAAATCAACGTATTTACCCGCATCATGGCCGACGATTCGGAGACTTTTAAGCTGACCGGAAACCTCGATCTAAAAGAAAAAGAAATCGACCTTGCTGTAAAAATGGATGAGAGCAAGCTCACTATCCTTGAGCCTTTCGTTAAACAACTGGTATCGAATTTAAAAGGGAACATCTCTGCCGATTTAACGGTAAAGGGAAAATTCGAAAAGCCAGAAATTAACGGAACTGTAGCGCTAGATAAAGGCCAGCTCATGGTAAACTACCTTAAAACCACTTATGTAATTACCGATGATGTGGAAATAAATAACAGCGTAGTTCAACTCGGCGATTTTGAGCTTAAGGACCTGGAAGGCCACGAAGCCACCGCAAACGGCACCGTAGATTTAAACGACATTAACTACCCCACATTGAATGTAAAGGTAAATGCGAACAGTTTAATGGCCTTAAACACTACCGCGAAAGACAATTCGATATACTATGGCCGTGCTTATGGCACAGGTGTATTTACGTTTACGGGGCCTACCAATAAAATGAAAATCGATATTAAGGCGAAAACGGAGAAAGGAACCGTGTTTAACCTGCCTTTAAACAGTTCAGAAACCATATCGGATAAAGATTTCATTAATTTTGTAAGCCGCGATTCGACCGTTCTGGTTAAGAAAAAGACCAACTTTGATGGCCTTACCCTAACCTTCAAATTAACCATCGACCCGAATACCACGGCGAATATATTTACTACCCTGGGTAATTTAAGTGGCAAGGGTAATGCCGAGCTGAACTTAAACATCAACAGTTTCGGCGATTTCGAAATGTCTGGCGATTATATCATCGAGACCGGAAGTTTCGATTTTACGGCCCAGGAGGTCATCAACAAAAAATTCGAAATCCGGCAAGGTGGAACCATCCGCTGGACAGGTAATCCTACAGCTGCACAGATAAACTTAAAAGCAGTATATGCTTTGAGGGCGAGTTTGAACGACCTTTATAAAGCAGCCAACCGCGATGCCAGTAGTAATGCCAACCAAAGGGTAAATACCGAGGTTGAGATGGGCTTAACAGGTTTACTTTTAAAACCAGATATCAAACTTGATATTAACTTCCCTGCTCAGCCCTCTATCAAAGAAGAACTGCAAACCTATTTCAGCGATCAGAACAACCTGAACCTGCAGGCTTTCAGTTTAATTATCAGAAGAAGTTTTGCCCCAGGAAACGGAGGAGAATCGATCGGGAACCAGCTCAGTTCTACCGCAGCCAGTACAGCTACCGAGTTGGTATTTAACCAGTTTAACAATGTACTTTCTTCATTAAACTTAAACTTTGTCGATCTGAATGTACGCTCCTTGAGCGAGGCCAATGCATCGTTCAAATTTTTTAGCGATCGTTTAATCATCAACGCAGGTATTGTAGACCGGAACAGTGTGAACGATTTTACGGTTATCGATTTCTCTAAAGACAACGTAGGCAGAGAGGTTGAGGCCCTTTTCTTAATTAAAAAAGATGGAAGCTTAACCATTAAGGCCGCAAATAAACCACCTACGCAACAAAGTATCTTCCTAAACAGCGGGATTAGCTCAACGGCAAACGTAACCTCTTTTGGTTTAGTGTATACCCAGCAATTTGATACATTTAAGGAGTTTATTCAGAAAATTTCTGGTGCTTACCGTCGAAATTTAAAGCGGAAACAAAGCCAGGCTCCTGTTAAAACAAATAAATCGATCAATAAAGAAGCAATTATCAATCAGAGTAAAGGGAACCAGAGGAGGTAGAGGGGGTTGGTTCATTAGTCAATAGTTTATTGGTCATTGGTCCATTAGACGGGGCGGGCAATGCCATTAAGTTAAGCATAGGTATTGTCAGACTGGCTATCAATGACAGATTCTAAAAATCGGCGTCATCTCGACCGGAGCAAAGCGTAGCGGAGAGGTCTGTGGACTACATTAAAAGATCTCTCCTCCAAAGGAGTTCCTTTGGAACACTACGGTCGAGATGACCATACTTCGAGACCGTTTATCTCCTTACCTAGATTATAGCGGTCGTCATTCCCGCGCAGGCGGGAATCTTAATGCCTATTGCATGCTAGTCTTTAATTAATTACTAGAACCACACACAACATAGATCCTGACCACGAAGCAGCTATTAGACCATTAAACAATAAACACAACTAATAAAACAAATCCGATAGCTATCGGATCAGCATGACGGGACGCCTGGATTAGAAGCGATAAAAAGCAGATACATACTGCTAATATTAATCGAAATCAGGTTATAAAGATCCTGAAACAAGTTCAGGAGGACGAACGCCCTTGGAATGACGCCCGATTTTTAAATAGATTTCTCCACTCCGTTACACTCCGGTCGAAATGACAATTATACGCAAAGGTTGGAAGAAATCTATTGGAGAGATCTGTGGACTATATTAAAAGATCTCTCCTTCAAAGGAGTTCCTTTGGAACACTACAGTCGAGATGACGATACATCTAGACCGTTTATCTCCTTACCTATCGGTTGGTGTCCCACCGACCGAAACTTAATCAGTGTGAACAACATGAAATAGAATCATTATCTATTTGGCTGGCAAGACACTGACCAATAAAAAACAAAAAAACCAACAATCGAACACCTGTTCAACTGTTGGTCTTGTATACGTTTTCAATTAACAATTTTCAGTTCGCACAATCCAAACTGTCAACTGTCAACTGAATTATCCTTTCATAATCGAATGGCCCATTTTATCTCTTTTGGTGGTTAAATAACGCTCGTTATGTACATTACTTGCAATTTCGATGGGGATGTTTTCCACCACTTCTAAGCCATAACCAATTAAACCAGCTCTTTTGGTTGGGTTATTACTCATTAAACGCATTTTAGTCACCCCTTCCGATCGCAGGATCTGCGCGCCTACACCATAATCGCGTTCGTCGCCTTTAAAGCCTAATTTAATATTCGCTTCTACCGTATCGAAACCGGCATCCTGTAAGTTGTACGAACGTAATTTATTAATCAGTCCGATACCCCTACCCTCCTGGTTCATGTATACCACTATACCTTTACCTTCTTTCTCGATCATTTCTAGTGCCTTGTGCAACTGCGGACCACAATCGCAACGGCAAGACCCAAAGATATCGCCCGTTACACAAGAGCTGTGTACACGTGCTAAAATCGGTTCGTTGGCATTCCAATCGCCTTTAGAAATGGCTAAATGGGTGGCATTGTTATCTAACTGCGTATAAGCTGTCATTTTAAAATCACCCCAAGCGGTAGGTAAATCGATGCTCACCTCTTGTTTAATCAAACTATCTATGGTTAAACGGTAAGCGATTAAATCTTCTATTGATATAATTTTTAACTGGTGCTGTTCGGCAATTTTAAACAAATCAGGAAGTCTGGCCATTTCGCCATCTTCTTTTAAAATCTCTACCAATAAACCTGCAGGTTTCATGCCCGCTAAACGCGCCAAATCTACCGCAGCCTCTGTATGACCAGCACGACGGATTACGCCACCATCTTTGGCAATTAAAGGAAAAATATGTCCTGGTCTGCCCAGCTCTTCTGGGTTGGTTTTAGGATTAACCAGGGCCAGCATGGTTTTAGAGCGGTCGCTTGCTGAGATCCCTGTGGTACAACCGTGTCCAACCAGATCTACGGAAACCGTAAAATTAGTTTCGTAAGCGGCTGTATTTTTACCCACCATCAGGTTCAGGTTTAACTCTTTACAACGTTCTTCTGTTAAGGGCGCACAGATTAAACCACGGCCGTAAGTAGCCATAAAATTGATGATCTCTGGCGTTGCATTTTCGGCTGCCGTTAAAAAATCACCTTCGTTCTCTCTATTCTCGTCATCTACAACAATAATCACTTTACCAGCTTTTATATCTGCGATGGCCTCTTCTATTGTGTTTAATTTTGTTTGCATTTTATAAACATTATGGGGCAAATGTTGTGTAAAGCGTGTTAAAATCAGTTTTTACCACAAACAATAACCCGTACAAATGTACAACCTTATTGAGCAATATTTGGATTAAAATATCATCTGTAAGTAAAGGAAAAGGCGCCTATTTTTTCTTCTTTTTAAACAGCTGAACGAAGAGCTGTTTGTAGTAATTTACATCAAACAAGGCCGAGTCTACTGTAGCTTTATAGGTTAAAAAGGCTGCCAGAGGCGATAAAACAATTACGGCAATCCACATTCCGAATATTGGGTTTAAATTACCTTCGCGTGCCGATTTTTCGGCCACCGTGGTAATAATGTGGTACACCAGGAAGAAACAAATGGCTACCACCACAGGTAAACCCATGCCCCCTTTTCTAATAATGGCACCCAATGGTGCACCTATGAAAAACAAGAGGATACAGGATGCAGCCAGGGTAAATTTACGCTGGTATTCTACTGTGGTAAAAATAATCTCGCCGGTTAAATCGGTTTGGCGCGGGCCCCAGTTGGGTACGTGCTGCATAATATTTGCCACCGTATTGTTTGCATTATCGAGGGCCAGTTTCCGCGATCCGTTCGGGATACTCTTCAGTATTACATCATCAATCTCTTTCGGTGCGGCTTTTACTTTGGTATAACCTTTAGTTACATTAAACTGCTTAAAGTTGCTGGTGAGGTTGGCAATGGTCTGCATTTTCATGGTATCCAATTGCTTGGTCAGCGAGTCGCGCTTTTTAACAATCCCTTTCAGGTTTAACATGGGCGTACTGTTTCCAAAAGCATTCGGATCGGTGGTATTGCCATCAAAAGACGACATATCGAAACGCGGTGAGGTCTCTTTAAAACGGTTCCGAGTAAAAATCTGCCGTGGGTTGTACATCCCGTTTTTCGAAGACTGCTCTTCGTACTGTATACCATTTTTAAGGTAAAGCACCAAATATTTACCATCGGCAGTTTTATTCATTTTACCCTCTCTGGCCAGAATTACTTTCGGAATCCCGTTATTTTCGCGGTGATCGTAAATCATGATATTGTGCAGCGTGCCGTCTTCCTCTTTCGAATCGACACGGATGGCATAACCCGGAATGGCATTATTAAAAACCCCTGGTTTGATTAAAAATGAAAGTTTTTTGTTCCTGACATCGTACAGTAGTGAGCCAAATTTGAGGTTGGCCTTAGGCAGCATGTAGTTGGCAAAAAAGAAGGAGGCTATGGTGAGCATCAAAATCACCACAAACAGGGGGCGCATGGCTTTCTGTAAAGAAATCCCCGCCGATTTAATGGCCACCAGCTCATAATTTTCGCCCAGTGTACCAAAAGTCATGATGGATGAAAGCAGTACCGATAGTGGCAGCGCCATCGATACGTTGGCGGCCGAGGCATAATACATCAGCTCCAGAATGGTGTACCATTCGAAACCTTTTCCAATTAAATCATCAATCCATTTAAACAGAAAAAACATCAATAGAATAAACATCATAACAAAAAATGTTGCTATGAATGGCTTCACAAATGCTTTTATTAATAGAAGATGTATTTTTTTCACCTTACAAAGGTAAACAATACGAAGATAATATTACGCACCCAATACGCTAATCAGGTAATCGATCTGGTTATCCCAGATTAATTTTTTCTCTGCAAGAAGCTCATCGGTCGTAAAATCAGTAATCGAGAGGGCAACATCATTGGTTAGTTCGTCCTGTACAATTTCCATCTCAAAGTAACATTGAGGTTCATCATCCAGCCACTTAAATTTAACCAGCTTATTTTCTTTAATGGAAACCAGTTTTGCTTTTTGCTGCTCATCATCCCAGGTAAAAGTATATACCTGATCACGGAAATTTACATCGTCCGCAAACCATTGCGATAAGCCGTTTGGCTCACTTATAAAACTATACAATATTCTTGGTGACGATCTAACTTCGTACTCTAGTGTAAATTTTTTCTTTTCTGCCATGTTAGTACACTACCAGGATAATTTCCGGACTATTTTTTAATATTATTTTTCTAAAGAAAGGTAATTTATTCTATATCTGCAACAATATAATTTTTATTGGTTCCAGGTGCATCAGTTCATTGGTCATTAGTTCATTAGTCAATGGTCATTCGCCTCGTTAGTTCATGCCAGAGGGCTATTTTGATGATGAACACAGGGTGGTATTTGATTAATCGGCTCCTAATTTCTGCTCAACATCTGCAATACTAACCAATAAAAAATCTGATGTTTATATAAACCTTATATGATTAAGAAAAAGATGCCGCGTAGCTGACCACTTTGTGGGGAGTAAAGAATACCACTAAATCTGTTATAAAAAGCGGGCGTCCACCTCTTTCACCATATAAGGAATTTTAGTCCATTTAAGTTTTCGATTGAACTGATATGAACCTTATATGTCTCATGTGGTTAAGAAAGGCGGGTAATTGTTGAAATTATTTCAGTATAGGAGGCAAAATGTTGTTTACTTTTCTCTACCCCCTTGTTTACCTTTCTCTACCTATTCTTTACCCTTTGTTTACCTTTTCTTTACCCTTTCTGTACACCAAGTTAACCCCAGGGTTACCCCACGGTTACCTTTTCTTTACCCTGGCGTTACCTAATTTATTACCTAAAAGGTAAAGGATTTGCGAATATCAGCTACGGCAAAAGTTACCTTGGGGATGACTTGGTAGCACCAGGGGGTAATCAATCTTTGAAACCATTAATTTTATGAGCACAAATGGTCAGCTGAAATATCCCTCGCACATAGCGTAAGCAATAGACTTGATCATATACTAAGACCAGGAATGCAGTTAATTCTGCGGTATCCGCCGAAATGCTGCGCTTTGTTGTGTTATTAATTTCTAAAAACAGGCTCCCCTAAAGGACTAAAATGACGATTACAGCCTCTTAAAAACAATCAAATTTACTGAGCAATAAGGCTTTAAAGTATTTTTCACATTTCTTTTTAATAGAATGTATATTTATTCTATATTTGCAACTCTTAAAAATAACCACATCGATATTTACGTTATGTAGTAAATATTAAGCCCGGCGGGGTAGCTCAGATGGTTAGAGCGCAGGATTCATAACCCTGAGGTCGGCAGTTCGATCCTGCTCCCCGCTACCGAATCGGCGAAAGAGGCATAATTCAGATCTAATTCTGGTATGCCTCTTTCTTTTTTAAGCGTAATCTGCTGAAAATGAGCAATATAGAAAAAGACTAAATTTATATCGGTGGTTCGAACTTTATCATTTTTCTTATCATAACTCATACCACTAGGGAACAGTAATACTTGCAGTTGCTGCTTAGTATGGTAATCACCAGAAACCCACTTTAAGGGTAGCTGAGTGGCATATTCTATTGCCAACTTAACACACTTTACAAGGTTCGAACTTTTATTTGAAAGGATCAGCAAATTCCGCTCAATTTCCTTCTTCTCCTCCGAATATCTGTCATGATATTTTTTATAAAGTTCCTGACTAAGATCTTCCTCAATATACCTTTCTTCTAACCGTTCAACTTTCCGTTTCAGTTCCCTATGACTATTTTCCAACTCTAAAAGGTCCGATTTTTTATTTTCGGTCAGCTGGTTAAATGTTGCCGCAACTTGCTCAACCAATAATTCGATATACTCTTTGGCAACATCAATTTTGAAGAATTCAAGGATGTCTGCAAATCTTGAATTAAGAGAATCTGCGTTCTTGTTATTACAACAAGCTTTGGTTTTGCATTTGTAATAATAGATATTCTTCTTCCTATTAAGATAGCCGCTTAAGGGCTTTTCACATTCAGCACAATACATAAAGCGTTTTAAGGGAATATGCACATTCTCTTCATTGAGTGAAAATCCATGAGGAACCTTATCAAGTATGCCATTTACTTTAAGGAAAAGCTCCCGACTGACTAATTTTTCATGATTACCTGCAACAACCTGACCCTCTAACATATTATGCACCATCAGACCACAATAAAAGGGATTTCTAAAAATCTCAGATATACGCTGATGAATCAACCTCAGTCCTCTCTGAGCCAACCTATCCCGAATCACCTCATTTGAAACATTCTCATACGCCTTCCATTCAAAAGCCTGGCGAAGGAGCCTTCCCTTAGCATTTATAACAATCTGCCGTTTGTTTTTAGAACGGTCGATTTCGAATCCTAATGGGGGGCTGGTCGGCCAGTCGCCACGCAATAACATCTCCTTTATTCCAGCGCTACATTTCTGTTTTCTCAGCTGATTATCAAACTCCCCAAAGAGGAATAGTAATTTTTGCTGCATCTGTCCTGAAGCGCTTGAGGTATCAATAGGTTGTGTTACAGAAATTATTTCGATCCCTAAACGCCTAAGCTCTCCACTAAGCCAGATTGAGTTATCATTTCTTGAAAATCTTTCTAGGCTATACACTAATATAGAAGATATTTTTCCTTTGAATTTTTTCACAAAAGAAAGCATCGCAGTAAATTGCTTTCTCTCATCATTTTCAGCACTCTCATATGTTCCGCCAAATTGAGCGGCAATATTATATCCGAATTTTTCTGCATATAACATACAGGCTTTTAACTGGGTTCCTAAGCTCAAATTATCAGCCTGCTCTTTACTGCTAACCCGAGTATAGATAACACATTCAAGGCTTTTAGAAACACTCTTACTTTTTTTGCCTTTTGCAAATGAATCGAAAAAAAAGATATCTGACATAAATAACACACTTTTGATTACATTATAAGATACTTATAATCAACAATTTTATCAAGTTTTCTGTTACTTTTTTTCACTTGCATTAAAAATAATTATAGACATTTTTTTTATGTTAAGGATCACATCCTGCGCCTGTTCCTTGGTTAAATGTGAAAACATTTGCTTTGATAGCACCTCTTCTATTGTTAAGTCATGCTGGCGCACTATAGTTTCTGCATTTAATTCAAATTCTATATCCATGATGCTTATTTAGCGTAACGATAGTTAAGAAAGGCATTTTGAGGAATATAAAGATTGGTAGATGCGAGAGAACTGTTCATCTTGCCGACGATTCAGCGATCGCTCGGAATGTCTGGCGCACAGCAAGATACTCTGGACGCGAGATGCATCCAGAGCTTTGTCGGCACCCAAAGTGCTCACATTCTTGCTGTGTGTTATTTTAAAAATTTGGCAAAGCTGACTTCAGTAGACCCACCTCTACTTTTGCTACCAATTCTCTTGCGTGGACATGGTCTATTCTCTTTACTAATTCCCTTATTTTTTCTTTTGCCGCTAAAAATTTATCGACCAATTTCCCCGTTCTGAGATATATCATTATCATGCTGGTTTTCCCAGGGGAAGCGCTCTTCGGTATTGGAAGCCGTAATTTCGCTTTTTTTGGATTCTGTTTGCCCGGCGGAAGTCTCATTACTTTTTTCCTTTTCTGCTTTAGGGAAAATCTCATCCTGACGGATTGCCACCATATTTTTATCGTAAACATCAAGCCCCTTGTACTGTGGATTAGCAGTTATAAATACGGCAACCGATTTTTTGCCCACCAACATATCAGCCTGTGCCATGTTACCACTTCTAAGCATTTTCATCATGCCTTCTTTTCCAAGTTCAGTCAGGCCCTTGAAAGGATATTTATCAATAGCATCCGATAAATCAAATTTAAATTCGGGATAAAACTTTTTTAGCGGATGGTTTCCGTAGGCATCTTGAACATCCAGGTTCAGCTTAAACCAAACCTTTTTCTTTTCAGATGCTTCACCATTTTCGCTCTTTGAATAGACATCACGTTCTAATGAGTTCCCAGATAATAACTTATAAGCCTGCAGTGCAGTGATTCGGTTATCTCGCTCCAGATCAAATACCTGCTTGATTGGTAATGCACTTCCTGCTTTAAGCAAGGTCACTTCATAATCGTTTAGGAAGTACATATCGCTTTGATTGGATCTGTTGAAATTCAACATAACCCGCATTTGATCACTACCAACTGCGGGACTTTTTTTTGCCTGCGCAGAAGTGTAACTTTGGTTCACACCAAGGGTAAAGGCAGGAATTTCCCTGGATATCGCTGACTCTAGAACATCGTTTAATTTCGTTCCAAAGCCGAGATAATCCAGGCTCTTTTTAAGGTATTCTAAATTTTGCTCATTCATAAATAATAAGATAATTGTTGTTAAAAATTAAAACAGGCTGAGCTGTTGCTCCGGCTCTGGAGGTTCGTAGCCATTTTCTCTAGCCAAATGCTCTCCAATCGCGGTGCATAGCTCTTCGATAGAAGTGTATTCGCAGTATTTTAAAGAGGACGAGAAAAGAAAATGGGACTTATAGCCAGTTGAAGAGATGATCTTTGAATCTGAACGGAACTCAAAATGTACAGCCAGAGGTTCCTTTCCGTCTGAGCTGATCGAAGGCCAATGATAGCAATAATCTACATTTACCTCAAAACCGAATACACGCACATTGACATTCAGATTTTCCTTAAAAATTTCAGGAATCATGGGTTTGAAAACTTGGTTAAATGAAAATGGTTAGGTTAGTCCTCAACCCAGAAATTCTGCAGAACCTACTTAAAGAGAACATTTCCTCGGGACATGAAAAAGCTTTAGACCTATAACGAAAATGAATACGGTTAGATAATAACAAAAACTGAGCATCGGTATTTTTTAGCCAGAGGGATATCCGGCATGCCAACACACGTGCCGGAAGATCCCTACCGAATGCAGTTCTAAATCTTGCGCTATAAAAAAAGCTGGCAATAGCTGACATGGTTTCCATATTAGGACGGAAGCCAACCAGTACAATGGCAATAGCCTTATTCATAGATTTTTTCTTGTCAATTAGTTTAACTGGCACATCCCTTTCTTCATAGAAAAGATATGCTAATCTGATGGTTATCTCCGGAAGACCCGCTGGAATATGGTATGAAAATCCATCAGCTTCTACGAACATACTTCCCAATTACCTCAACGCCCCCAGACCTAGGGGGCTATGGTAATCATTTTTAAGATCATCAAGCTCAATTTGCAACCTGTCCTCAGCTTGTATTCCTTCGGATTTTCTCATTTCCAAAAATGCAGCTTCAAATGCGGGTGAGAAAGGCTGCTCTTGAACACTTGAGACTATCAGTGGCGCAAGCCCCTCTAAAAGAAATCTTGGAGACTGCCTATTATCAGACATCGCCAAGATCAGCGCTGAGCGGCTGGATACAATACCTTTGGGAAGCGAAGACATATACTGAAATTTAGTTCCATCACTAAGCTCAACAATTTTTCCGTGCGCAAAATCCTGACGCTGTTTTATATCAAGTTTTTCACCATTAACCTGAAAAGGGACTATTACCTTTAGTGGGTCGTAAGAAATAAATTCTTTTGTTTCGCCATCATATTCAAATACAAGGGTTTGATCGGTTCGCGTTTCAGGGTTATTGACAATCTTAACAAGATTAGTCATTTCACCCGTCAATATTGGCCAAAGTTCTTCTTCGGTCATTCCCTTGGCCAATGTAATATCTTTATATATCGGATGGAGCATGATCTCATCTCCCCACCGCTCACTGTGATGAAGGGAAAGTTTCACATCAAGGCTTTCAATAGTGAAAGCCTCACCAATCAAGTTTTTAAGGTTGACCAGAGATGTACGTCTCCCTGCGAGAAGGGCTGTGATATCATCTGAGGATAGCAAATGCTTGCCGTCCTTATATAGTCCGAGTCTGGAAAGCTCTGCCACTGGCAATGCTTCATCGATATTCAATTTTTCCATAATACATTTTATCTATTTATTTCAGTAGAGTGGTCGTCTGACCGTGCAAGCAGCGATTGCCCTTCGCGTTGAGATTCTTCCTTGCCCATCTGAGTTTTTAAAAAGGAAAGGGCACTGTAAAGCTTGTCCTGATGCGACAGGGTAAATGCATTACCGTTCAGACTTTCCAGCATTTTCAGGCGTCCCTGCTTTAAATGGCCAAGCACTTCGTAAACAGAACCATTGTACTGGATTTTATCGCCTGTCGTTAAATAATTAACTGTTTTTAAGGGTGTGGCCTTTAATGCGGCAAGTTCATTTTCCTCTGAAGAAACTTCTCTAACTTTCTCTAGATTGGTTACGTAACCGAAAATCCGCTCGGCATCCATTGAGGCTGAAAATATTTCAAATGGGTTATTCTCCAGAATCGATATCCAGCTTTCCACATAGGCGTAATGCTGCCCGGGATCATGACCAATACCTATTTCCTGGCCCAAAAGCATCGATGCAATCTCGGCCTTAAGTTCCTCTCTGGCGTAACTTTCACTTCCAAAGCCATTTCCCATGTCACGGTTTAACCTATCCTTGTGACCTGTCCAATGGCCAAGCTCATGTAAGAGTGTGGCATAGTACTTATCTCCCCCAGAAAACCAGTCCTTATGAGGGACGGTAATAGCATCTTTGCTAGGATCATAAAATGCATTGCCTGAATTTACGTGATTGATAATCGCCCTGGAAGAACTAATAAGGTTCTCGGCACGCTCCAGCGGCTGCCACAGCCCGCCAGGCTTTTCGAGTTCAAGTTTTGGTATTCCGTCAATCTGATCTGCATTAAAAACATAGGCATTGCACACTATGGCGTGGGAGAGCTGCATTTTTTCTGTGATTGGTTTCCCCAGTTCATCGTGTAATACCTTACCTGAAGCATCGCGCTTAGTGCGTTCGTCTGAAGTTTTTACGAACTGAATCATCATGGATTTTTCCCCTTTGCGCACCTGAAACCCGCTTTCCTCTGCCTGCTTGTAGGTCATCCACCTTGGATCCTCCCGCCCACTCATCAGTAACGAAAGCGAGTTAATTCCCCTATATCGCTTTCCACTCTGCAAATTGTAGGGCAACACAAAAGGCACTCCCCCGGCATCCCATGGAATCTGCCATGGGGCTGTACCAGCCTTCAAAGCCTCGATGACTCTTTCCGCAACCTGAACATGCATTGGCTTAGTGACCTCTTTTTTATTCATCTTCTGGATCCTCCCGGTCCGCGAAGTCAACACCATAAAGCGAGGATTCCTGCTCGTTTAGCGCGACTTCTTCCATCATCACAAGCAATTCGAGTTTTTGCCGCAAGCTATAGGTTGCTGTATTTTCCATAATATTTTCTTTGTTGGCCCTGTCCTGATAGTAGCCGCGGATGAAATGAACGGGGTTTAAATAGTTACCATTTTGTTTGAGTGCGAAGTGCAGGTGCTCACCGGTTACCCTTCCGGTTCTTCCTGTAACAGCTACTGCCTCGCCGGATTCAACTTCATCACCTCTCTTGACCAGTAAAATCGATAAGTGACCATAGATACACTCCAGGCCACTTTTTTCAATCCTGATAAAATTGCCAAGGATTGGATTGCATCCGACTTCGGATATCCTGCCAGAGAAAAAAGCATACACAGGTTCATTTCTCGCATGCAGATCAATCCCTCTGTGGAAATCCACGTTGTGCGTGAGGGGATGTATTCTTTTTCCAAACCCGCTGTTTATCCTCATAGCATTCAGCGGCATCGATAGTTGTGCATTGACCGTAAAAACTGAAAGCGTTAAAACAAAAACTATCGCGATAAGAACGCTAGCGTTTAAAAGCCGTTTCATGACTGATATCATTTACTTGATTTATCGAAAGATATTCTGCAAGAGAAATAGTACTCCTCTTTAGCATTTCTGGATTGCTTAGCGCTATCTTCATTGCTGAAGACTGATGCCCATAATCAGCGTGTTCCTGTTTCATATTGATGTCCAGCAGTTGTTTGAAAGTATTGCGATCCATGTCCCCTACACCAGTCATAATATCATGATAGAGATCTCTTTTATCTTTAAGTACCAGTACAGCATCTGTAGAATACTTGCCCATCTCACCGGATGAAAACCCAATGCTAACGGTATCGAACTTTAAATCAGCCATCGCGATGATTCCAATCTGGCCCTGCCTAAAGGAGGGATCATTAGTAAGCAAGGGATTGATGGCCACCAGCTTACCAGATAGTTCTTCCATAAAATTTGGAATTTAAAAATTAATGAATGTTTACCTTTTCATCCCTCCAGACATGGATGATTTGGGTGTTTCAGCACTTTTGGCTCCCTCAGATTTAAACCGCTTAACGAGCTCGCTCACTTCCTCATTGATACGGCTAAAATTCTCTTTTAATATCTCCTCTTTTTTGCCGCTAAAATTATAGTAAACAGGCATTTCCACATAGGATTTTTCTTCCATTGCGATGGAATCCATGTCCAGATTTACCCTGCAATTTATTGCCGATGTTTCGTATTTGCCTATATAATCTTCAACAGCGTCCGCGGCGAGCATTCCAACGAGCTCACCTGCTTTTAGGGAGGCGATTTTACCCGCTGGAATCAATGATTCGAGTTTTTCTGAAAGCGAAACTGAAGTCTTAGTCCGATCGATAGAAAGGCTTTCAGATTGTTGCTTGACTTTCCCGAAAAGCCGCTCGAGCCACTCCAGGGTATCCTTGTTCCTTACCGAACCAGAAAGTACGTTTCCAACTACCGAGGTTATAGTTGTAGCGGTATCCTTACCATATTGCTGCTGAAACTGTGGAAGTTCCTGAAGCCCCATCAATACTGCTACCTTATTTGATCTGGCCGTTGCGATAAGATTTTCAATTCTGTGTACAAACAGTGTGGGCAGTTCATCAATAATCAGCGCAGAGGGAAGGTTTCCTTTGGAATTAATGAGCCGGGTGAGCCTGTTCAGTACCACAGAATAGCATGCGGAATTGATATTCTGGGTGTTTGGATCGTTGGCCAATACTAAAATTGAGGGATCACTCCTTGAAGAGATCTTCAAATTAAAATCATCACCGGAAAAAACCCAAAACGTTTCTTTGGTAGCGAGCCTGGATATGAATACCTTGAGCGTGCCAATCTGCCCCTCCAACTGATTAAAGGCCTTTGCCTGCCAGGCTGTTGCGAAAGGAGAAAGCAGACTTTTAAGCTCTGGGTTTGAGAAAAGCACCGAAAATATTTGCTCATAGCTGCAGTTCAAAAACGAGAGCACATGGGGAAACGTTGAATATTTACCATTTTCGTACTGGGAAAAAAAGTAGATACAGGAAGAAAGAAAATTGACCGCACTTTGGGTAAAAAACTGATCGCTGCCCCCTGATTTGTCCCCTTTCTTCAATGCTTCCACCAGCGCTTCCGCAGTCTCACCAGCATCGGCAAGCGTGACGATATAGTCAGGCCGGAGCACATTTATTCTTCTGCTTCGCTCTACCTGGGTCAGATTGATTACATGGAAATCAAAATCCGATAGCTTTCCCTGCTTCTTACCAATGAGGTAATGATAATATGCTATCTGGCCGAGATCGGGAAACTTAAAATCATAACAGCATATACAAAACTGCTTGGCAATAAGCTGCCTGATAAAGGGCATCACAATACCAAAACTCTTTCCCGATCCCGGAGTGCCTATAAGCAATGTACCCCTGAAAATATTCTCAATATTGATAAACCCGGAATGGATTTTCTTTCGGTAATAAAACAGGGATGGAATGGTTACGGCGAAAGGTCCGTTCACCGGTTTCCTTGCTTGCATAAATGATTCTTCTTCGGTATTCCATTTATCCTTTCCAAAAGAGGAACTGATGATCTTGGAAACATTATCCATCGCGATGTGTACCATAACAGTGCCTAGGGTCAAGCTCAAAATATAGCCCAGATCATACCAGCTTGTACGGTAATAAATCTCCTTTCCAGCCTCACCAAAGAAAAATATGCTGGATCCCATTAATAAAAAGCCAGCTGTCAATGGATAGATAATGGCCGGCCTCGTTTTTAAATCCTTTTCTTTTTTGCTCAAGGTACCAACTGATACAAGAGAAATTAGCAGCAAAAGAAAAAAGCGGCTGTAGAATGGATTTTCATATATAACTATCCTCGAGATGCGAACCAGCAGTCTTGACAGGCCAATATGAAAACTGCCCGCGTCCATCAGCAATTTCGGCGCATAAACGAACATCAATATGTCCAGCAAAACTGCCAGGTAAATGGCGAACTGGAGGAAGCGGTGCAAGCTCTGCTGCTCTTTGCTCTCTTCCATAACGCACTTTAAAAAGTATCCGCGTCAAGGATATCCGAATACCTGAGCGCTACGCGCAGGTTTCGACCGGAAATCTGCTTCTCGGAAAGCTCAATATTGAATATCTTGTCTCCAGGAAAAGTCGCCTTCTTCAGCACATAGATATTCCGGTACGATTTTTTAAACCTCTCAAAAGGGTAAAGCTGAAAAACCGGACTAACCTCCACCGACTGAATATTGGTAGATTTATTTATTTTCCTGTCCTCAATCTTAAATCTCAGCTCATCTACATCAAACCGTAAATTAGTGTCATTGCTAAAGCAGAGATCCAGCATCACAAAATCGCCTAGCGAAAGTACTTTGTTCACGATTATTGAAATTCCGAACATGGACTGCGTGCTTACGGGCTTTTTATTCGACAGGTTCAATAACCGAAAAGCATTAACCTTGAAATCGCTTTGGGTAAGGCTAATCCCGGAAATATCCAGCGGTCTCATTGTTGAGGGCAGAATATTTACCTGTGTAGAGATTTGCCCTGAATCGGAATGCGGGAGGAAAACCAGTTTATATTGGGCAATAAAACTCTCACCTACAACTGTCACCAGGCCAGCATCGCTACCAGAATTCAGTGAGGAAATTGAATCCTGTACTACCTTTACCCTCAGTAAATTCTTTTCGGGAAGATCGCCAATCAGCGCAGCACTGGACAAGTCGACGTATGAGATCTTTTCCGGAGAAATAAAATGTAGCGAAACCGTGCCGGAAATTCCGATTGCTGGAACCTGCCCAAGGGTCACGCCTTGAGTCTGCTGCGCCCGAAGACATACGCTGAGCAGAAGCATCTGGGCAATTAATAATAATTTTTTCATAAAATTTAATAGGATTGTTGTTTTCTTTTTAGCTCATAAGGATCGATCAGAAAAACCTGGGTATTGTATTTGACCTTTGCCTTATTTGACCGGATAAGTTTATTGACCGCGGTTGTGGTGGACTGGAACATCTTAGAAAGCACACCCATGACCAGCTGATTGTTATTCTCTGCCATCTGCTGAATGGTAATCCCCTGTGAACTGGAAGCACTGGCATCTCTGGTGAATTCCCGAAATGCTGATGAGGGAACATAAATTCCGGGAAGACCGTCATTGTCGTAAACCTGTAGGTTTATGGGGAGAATTTCTCCATCATGAAAGATGGTTGATATCAGCAGGTTTACCCGCTGGGAGGAAAAGCCCGAGATTGTGGCGTAGAGATAGGTGCCTTTTTTAATGAGGAATTTTCCTGCCAGCACATCATCTGTTAGCCTAATCCGCAAACGAGAACCGGAAAAACCTGTAATATCCTGATCAATGATCGCAGATATCGGCCGCTGCTGCTCGGATGAAATGATTGTATTGAACGCTCCTGAGGCTAAAATGGATCGCCTGACCGGGATAACTATTTTGCTCTTATCTTCCTTTTCAGCCAACTTAATCAGATTTTCCCTTTCCCGCTTTTCCGCAAGCGCTGGATCATTTGCCTTTCCCATACTATCAACCAGCGCCATCTGCTGACGGAACAGTTGCAAGGGGTCGGTCTCGGGCTTTGGAATTCCCTGGACTTGGAAATCTGTTTTCCTCTGCTTTATCTTAGAGAGCGCATCAGCCAGCGCTTTGTCCTGCTGGGCGCTGGATGAGGCTCGGTCACTGGAATAGTTTGCTCCAGTATAAAAACGGTTAGATGCTTTGATACTTTCAGTACCTGGCGTTCCATATTTTGCCTTCATCACCTGATCAATGGAATCCAGCATCCGCTTTTCCCTTGCGTTGTAGGCTGAACTTATCTCTGCCCGCTGCTGGTTTTCTTCACCAATGGTACCAACTGCTGTGTAACCATCTGCCTGTTTGAATCTGTTTCTAAACGCATCAAGCTTTCCGGAAAGTTCCTGGTTTCGGACCTGTGCTGAAACGCCTGCCATGTCGGTCTGCAGCGAATCCCTGCCTACTACCTTAGTGCCCTCTTTGCCATAGCTGCTTTTGTAGACGTAAAAGAAAAGCACTAAAAAAGGAAGGCAAATTAACGGAAGCGCATACCGCGGCTTTTTGAAATCTATTTTTTCCATATTTATTATTTTTTGATGGTCATCGATTTATCAACTGCTCCTAACAACTGCTCCATTAATAGCGAATCCTTTTTAGTCAACGAATCCTTCGCGAGCAAGACTTCCAAAGCCGACCTTACTTCAAGGATGCTCTTTAGCTTTCTAGCCGTTGTCCCAATTTCACCAAGATTTCCCTCTATCTTACTGAAGACTTTTAATTTCTTCGGCACGCTTTCACTTTTCATCCTAAGCAGGGTAAAGCACAGTAAAAAAGAGCAAAGCATCAGCGCTACCATTGCGCAGAAAATCAGCTTCGGATGTTTTGTAGTGAATGCAGCGACAACCTTTTGCATGCGTGCAATCAACCCAGCGAACTCAGACCGAAGCTCAGATAATACGGTTACTTTTTTCATTGGAAAGCATTTTTCTCTGTTGTCAAAATATCTCTATTCTCAAGCGTCTTCCAATGCGTAATGAGCACGGCATGGGGATTGTTGTCAGAACGGGTTTCCAGATCCTTTAGGTTTCCTTCGGTAATTAGCGATCTGGTGATCGTAGAACTGCGCCTGTCAATCTTCTGGGTGCCGTAAAAACGGAAGTACATTTTTTTCTCATCTAAAAAAATGGAATCCGTGCGCAATGTCAATACTGCAGATGAAGAAAGGACTGAGGTAAAAAAACCTTTCTCCTTTAGATTATTATATTGAAGCGCACCGCTTTCATCTATAAGGTACATGGCCTGTTTCATCTGATACTCTATGAATTTATCATCCGGTACCAGAGAAAAGAAAAGGGAATGAAACCTTGCAATATGTGCGCGGTACTCTGCCGCCCGGTTCAACTGCACATCAGTTTGTTTCGCCATGACAGGCGTTCCGGAGGGGTCAAGGATGTAAATACTTTTTCTGGAATCCCTCACATAGCCATAGGCGAAAAATGAGACTGTCGCTACAACGCAAAGACAAAGGACGAAGCTTCCTAAGGAAATAAGAGTCGCCAGGCGAATTTTTGATTCGATATTTTTTATCATCATTTTAAAGTCCTCCCATCATTTGTCCTGCAACGCGGGTCATACTCGATGCGCCCCTACCCATTGAACTTGCAGCCGACGATACTCCTGAAGTCGATACGATCCAGGTCGATATGCTAGGCACGGTGAGCATGGTGAGCGCCCCAATGACGAAAGTTACAATCACCATCCCAAAGGAAAGCACCCCGTTGCCTGCAAACCAGCCCAGTTTTTCCAGGCTCGCGCCGCCTGTACCTACAAGTTCCTGATAGCGGGTGATCTCTGCTTCCAGGGCATAATGCTGAAAAAGTGATGCAACATACATTACTAGATAGGCGATGCCAGAATACAGATTGACCGAAATGAACCTTGCTATCCATGTCGAGAACGAATCCCTGAATGCGGGCAAAATGGAAACTGCAACGGAAAACGGCCCCAGAATAATTAATATTGTTGAAAAGATAATCTGAATAATAAAAATGATATAGGTGCAGACTCTCAGGAGCCATATGGCAAGGGTTTCCAGGAGCGAGGTCGCCAGGAGCTGCAAACCCACCTGCAAACGGTTTCTCATCTCCACTATTGGATTCCACACCTCAGAAAACCCTTCTTTTACAGAGGATCTAACCGACTCCCAGGCATTCTCATACCAGGTATCCGCTTCGGTCTTTGCGGTTTCAGTCTCTGCCTGTACTTTAAGTAACTGATCGGAAACCTCCACCATCAGCTTTGCCCTTTGCAGCCTGAGATCATTTATCTCGGACTGACTGCCATCGAACATCGCTGAGGTCTTCTGTTCGACCAGGTCGGTAGGATAAGCGAGAATTCTGGTGAATATGCTCCACCATAAGATGACCATAGTTAAGCCGAAGGGACGAAGCAATGGCATAATCTCCAGCTGCTTATCGCCAGAAATCATCTCATAGCTCTTAATGGCAAAAAAGATAAGCATGAAAATAGCGGCAAGAGCCTGCGCATCCGCTATGAATGCATCGTAGTGCGTCCAGATTGTATTTTTCATCTCATGCAAAAAATGCATCATCCCTTCTTCATATACCCCGTTTCCCTGAAGGAAATTGAATGTGTCCTTAAAGGAATCGGGCGTAGACTGCGCAAAAAAACCGGCAGTGCCGGTGAAAAGATTTAATAAGCCCATAAAATTACAGTTTGGATTTTTTCAGGATATCGTTTGCAATCTGGATATCGCTTTTGGAGGTTACGGGCGATCTGGTATGGCTATTCCTGATCTTTTCCGCTGTGGATTTAATATTAAGATAGGTTTTTGCCTTTGATTTTTTCATCTCCCAGCCGGCCCTCAATTTGCGATACTCCGAAAGCATCCTGTGGTAAGCAATTATTCTGGATCCACGGTCAACGTTTGTATTTCTCGCTAGCTGAAGCCTTTCCAGTAATGAATTACTTTCTTCCTTATACCAATCATACAGACCGGTGGAGACAATATATTTTTGTTCCGCCGGAGACAGCCCTGACAACAATTCGGCATCTGATGAGTTCAAAAGCCCCTCAAACTCCTTTCGGTAGTAGATCTGCCAAAGCGGATCTGCAGCACTTAGGGCGCCAGAATAGTTGACCGCCTCGCTTATCGCAGTATTGCGCAAGGTATCTGTATGGAGCTTATAAATATTGTCAGAATTTTGCATGGCAGCGGCAAATATCAGCCGCTGAGTTTGTGGCCCTACCGGGCCAAGTGGCCTAAGATCGGTCTTGGGGTAATTCGGATGCAGCGCCCATGTTATCCAGTAATCTGGGTTAAGTCCCAAAAATCCGGATTTTGGTGTAAACTTATCCGCATCCCACTGCTTAAAAACCATTCTTTCCTGCTGGTAGGTGATGTGTTTGTCGGACATCTTTTTCTGACCAATACAGGTCATTGCTGGGAGGCATAAAAAAAGTAGCAGGTGTGATTTTTTCATCTCTAATATTTTATTTTTAAATTGATGAAGGTATCATGATTATAATATCCATGCCTCTTCGGGCTTGGGCAAATCATGTTGATTTCATTGTTTCAATAATTTGGACTTGACCAAGATGTCATTGCCTAAGCGCAGGTCCTGATTGATAAATCCCTGATATGGATTTAGTGAACGAAGCAGGCCATTTGCCTTGGCCCAGTACATCGATTTTTTCATACTGAATACCAATGCCCTGATGACCCGAAGTTCGAGCGCAATTTTTTTAAGGAGCGCATCACGCTTCTCAAAATCCATCAGCACGTTTTCGCCCTCTTTCAGTACAAATGCAGAAACCACGGAAAACAGGCTGACTCCTCTATCTTTCAGCTGCCGGGACACTGCTTCAGCAAAGAGCAGCAGCTGTGGATCTGATTTTGCCATTCTGATCATTTCACTGCTTTCCATAGCAATCTCTGCGACCAGCGAACCCATCTGCCTCACGGCTAGTGCGCTTTTGAGCCCTTGATCAACCTCGGTTAGTGAGGAAAGGATTATTGACTGCACGCTCACTACCGCCGATAGATTTACATTCACATCCGAGAGCCGGTTATTTATATTATTAAGATAGCTGTTATAGGTATTCTCCGCTGCCAGCCTGACCGCGCCATTTTCGTTAACGATATTAAAATGGCCGCGGTCGAATACCGCGCGTTGCGCGAAGGCCTGCAACTGAAAAAGGGCCAAAACAAACGCCAGAAAAATTATTTGCATAAGATCAGTTTTTAAGTTGCTGAGATTTGTTAAGAATACCGTTCACCAATTTTTTATCAGTGTTGATGAACCCTGAAAAAGGGTTTAGTCCATCGAGTATTTTCTTCCTCGAAGAATATTGTAGCGTTGTAGCCAAACCCCGCGATACTCCGGCAATACTTCTCAATTCAGTGACTACATGGGAAAAAAGCAGCTTGCGATCACTGGGCTTCATCTGGTTGATATCTTCAAAGGAAAGGCTAAGCGCGTATAAAAAATTAAGCAATGAATAGGCCCGATCACCCATATCGGCTTCGGAGTGAATGGCCAGAATCAGGAGCAACGCATCATCCCTGCACATGTCATAGATTTTTCCCTGGCTTATTGCAATATCGTTTAGGAGCGGATAAGCATAGATACCAATTTGCGCTGCGTTGATGGCCAGACTAACAGTTTTAAAACGGGAGTGAATTTCCCTGTACTTATTCTTTAACCTTACCATCAAGGTTTTATTAGTTTCCTCATTCGCAGAAGAAGCGACCTGCCTATCTCTGGCATCTGTCTGTTTATCATGTTCAGTCTTGCTCTCTCCCACCAGCTGATGTAAAAGCTCGACATTCAGCTGGGCATGACTATGGAAAAACCAACTTAGTATTACAAAAAGAAGTCCTTTTTTCATTGTCTCAAGGATTTGGAGTTCCTAAGGATATCGTCCGCTATTCGTTTATCGATATTAATATACCCGGCATATGGATTCAAAGAGTTCAGGATTCCGCGCTGCTTCGCCCAGTACATTGTTCTGTACATCCCGTAAGCTATCCCCCTAAGAATGGTAAGCTCTACTACAATTTTATTGAGCAGCTTTGCCCGTTCCCCTGAATCCATCAATGCATCCCGCCCGTCCTTTAAAACAAAGGCGCTGACCTCTGCAGCGAGATTTATGGATCTGCTTTTGAATTCCCTGGCGCCGCCTTCAGCAAAGAGCAGTAAAACAGGATCCGAAGAGGAAATATTTACCGCCTTGTTTACGTCAATGATGATATCCTGGGAGATCTCGTAGATATCCTTTACTGAAAGCAGCGAACGCATCACTCCAGAAACTTCTGAGAGTCCTTTGTAAATGGTAGATTGCAGATCATTAACGATTCCGAGTTGTCCTGTGACCGCAAGCTGGGCCCTTTGAACAAGGGTGAGGTTATCACTGGTTTTAGAAAGGCCACTGTTCATTACTCCGGCATGCGCGGCTGTGGCAGCGGCTGTGGTCGGGTCGACATAAATCTGCGCAGAAGCAAATTGGATGGACAGGCCAAGCAAAAAATAGATGATTATTTTAAACATAGAAAATGGTTTATCGTGAATTATTCGGCATTTACCTGCCTTACAAAATCGCCAAGGCGAAGGCCGCTGGATTTGAGGTCTGAAACGAATGCTTCTAATCCGGCAGGGTATGAACCGAATGTGGCAACATAGGATTCTACGGCTGTTTTTTCTGGCTTTTCAGTAGTAAAAATAAGGTATTGAAACATTGAAACCTCTACGCCATATACTTCACCAATACTGCCGCGCTTGATATAGACCTCTTTGAATTTCCCTCTCCCGGACTTATTATCAAGTGCATTCAGGGTGAATATCTTTCGCTGCTCAACTTCATTCAGTGAAAGTAATTTTGCCACCTGTTCATAGTTGCCGCGAAACTTGGATTGATCGAGCAGACAGATCGTATCTGAACTGGCGAGAATGGAATCCTTGATGACCGCATTTCCTAAAATATCCCCAAGTTCCTGGGTTACCACTATCGGTTCGCCCCAGAATTTCCTCATGGTCTTATATAGGTATAAAATGTAGTTTGCCATTAGTGGAGAGGCGATCGCCTTCCAAGCCTCCTCCAAAATGAGCGCTTTTCTTTGCCCTGTCCGGTGTCTCATTTTCTGCAGAACCAGATCCATTATCACCAAGGTAACGATTGGAAAGAGCAGCTTATTCTCCTTAATTGAATCGATTTCGTATACAATAAAACGTTCGTTGAAATTGGAAGCATTGGTACTTTCATTGAGCAATCTTCCATATTCACCACCAACACAGAACTTACGAAGCACATACCGATACTCATCCAGGTCAAAGGAAACCTTTTCATTTTCCTTAATCTGGGCAATCTTTTCTACGGAATAATGATAGAAAGAGTCGAAGCTTAATGATAGACCGGCATTCTGGTTACCTGAAAAGGAGTCAGCATAATAAGCTGAAATCACATTTGAAAAAACGGTATCCTCAATCTGCGAGACGGCACCATCTGCGCCCTTGAAAAGTAATCCGATGAGCGTTTTTAAAAAATCCTTTTTCTCCCTGTTGTATTCTTTTTCCGAAATCATGAAAGGATTCATGGTAATTGGCTTCTGTTCGGTATAGGTATAATATTTACCGCCGAAATAGCTGCAAAGGCCGGAATAAGAATGCCCGACGTCTACGATTACCACATCGTAATTATAAAGCATGTATTGTTCAAGCAGGGAATTCATAAAAAAGGATTTCCCTGTTCCCGAGCTACCTAGTACAAATTTGGACCGGTTAGTGATTCTTCCGTTATCCATTGGCAGGTCTGCAGGATCAATTCCGATAGGGATTCCCCTACGGTCAGTGAACCGGATCAAAAATTCCGAAGGTTCGTCCCTCATCAGCTTTTCTTTGTAGAACAGGCAAAGTGCTGCATCGGCAGTGGTCAAAAACCAGTCATACTTTTTAAGCTCGGCTCCATTTCCCGGCAAGGCGCACCTAAAGAGCTCCATTTGGTTATATGCATTTTTTGATGGGATAATACCCTGTTTAAAAAGATTTGCTTCGATATAATTGCAGCTGGTGTCAAGTTTTGCCGCTGGTGAACAGACAATTATTGAATAATGCACGTTTGCCAGGAGCTGGTTTTCTCTTGACACATCGATAAGAAGCTTGTCAATATCCTCTACGCACATCCGGTTTGCAGGATCGGGAACACCCGAATGCCTTTTGCGCTTGAGCCTGAGCTTATTTAAGGTAACCCCTTGGGACGGAATTTCCAAAAGCTGGTTATAGATCAAGGTCTCTACCGCTGGGACAGAAGAAAGAAAGGAGAGATTATCCAGGGGAAAGTCTTCAAGTCCTTTTCCATCATTTGCCAATAAAAAAGGGCCAATGGATTCTGGCATATCGATTGAATCGATGTTGACCAGGCTCATGCACCTGACCGAATTTGCACCAATGCCAATCTCATTATCACCTGGTCTGAAATTATTTAGCGAAAAATGCTCAGAGGAGAAATCCATGCCCATTATTCGAGATACGTAGCGCTCAATTGAAGAGCGGTCCAATAAAGCCGGAGATAATGATGCTCCTTTAAGAAGTTCACTGACCTTGTTAATATGGGAGATAAAATCTACTAAAGCCTTTTTATCATAAACGTAAAGTGCGTTGCGCTTAACCTGACGCGTTATAACCAGATAGGTGGAATGTTCAATATAGTCCCTTCCTAAAAAGTGTTGATCGTACTTTTGCTGCAAGGGATCAATTTTAGCTTTGCTGGCAAATTTCTTTTTGGCAAAAACATCCTGTTTTTGGATGAGGTAGCCCTCTCCCAAAATCTTGATCACGTTCAGCAGTAAAAGATGAAAGCTTTGATAAGCGGCCGGGTCGGCAGAATAGATCAGCACTGGGTTTTCCATGGAAAGAATGACTGAAAAATCACCAGCCTGGCCATATAGAATATTTAGCCCGCTGGTTTCTTCAATCCCGGCATAAGGCAATTTAAATTCCAATTTTCCCATAGCCTCTTCTTAAATAAATTGGGTGAATGTGTATTTTTCTAGATCTGGTCTTTTCGTGCAGCCCGGATTTCTGTTTAGTGAAAGTGTAGAATAAGCCCAAGGCAATAGAGACAATGGTTATAATTCCTCCGAAGTACATATTGATCAATGCCCCACTGAAGCCCCCAAGCACCAATCCCAAACCAAGTGAGCAAATGCCATAAGCAATGAATTTACCCTTGAAGCCTCGATAAACAAGGGGCTTTTGAAGCCCTTTGTAAATTGGATACATGCGCATAATTTTTATACGCCAAAGAATGCCTTGATAACAACAGATACCAGCACCAGAAATAGGCAGGAGCCGCCCCATCCCATAATTTCCTTGTTGATATCCTGATCACCGGAATTCCATTTGATATAAACGCGGACACCGCCGATGATACCAACTACGGCACCAATTGCTAAGGTGAGCGTAGAAACCGGGTCTACATAGGCGGTTAGCGAAGATGTCGCCGCGTTGATGCCAGTAGTCCCGCCACCAGTCTGTGCGAAACCAGCTTTGACGATGCTCGACAGCATAGCCACCAGTAAAAGTTTTTTGCTTTTTATTGTCATAAAAATAATATTTAAGAAGTTAAATTTTGTAATTACAGCCCGAATAGCCCCCGAAGAAAAACGCCCATAACAGACAAAAAGAGGCAGGAAAAGAACCAGCCCATCACTTGGGCATCAATGTGATGTTTACCCATCTGCCAGTTTGTGTAAATCCTCAGTCCGCCGAGGATTCCTGAAATAGCGCCAATCACTAAAACCAGATCGGAAAGCGAAAAATACCACCTGTAAACCTCGGACGAGGCTGAATAGAATTCAGAAATACCAGGCTGGGCAGCCGCAGAAATGGCGGCGAGCATACAAAGGGCAATTGTTGCCACCTTCACACACCTTATAAAAATCTTCATTGCAAGATTAATACGGTATTGTGCGTGTATGTTCAATAAGGTTATCCTTGGCAAGGGAGAAAAGATGTTTTAAGCTAATGCCTCCACTGGCATTTATCGGTCCGCTTGGAAAATAGACTATGGGTTTTTCTCTTTCTGGATCCTCAAAAACCGGCTCTACCATCTTTTTGGCAGTAATAAGTTCAGGAGTATAGGTTTCGGTGAAAAACAGTTCGTCCTCGCAGATTTCTCCAAGAGGAACACGCGGTGAAAGGAATAAATCATAGAATAGATTCAGGCAATAGTAGACCAGGTAAACGATAAAGATTACCGTTAAAAAGTTAATCCAGCTCATGTGACATTTGTTTTAGTTTTTCAGAAATGTAGTCGTTTAACCAGGGATTGGACTTGAGGAAATTTTGCAGGGCAAAGGCAATTACCCTAATCATTTCAATATTGGTTGCGACTTTTAGCTGCTTTAATTGCGCAATTGTACGCTTATCAAGACGGATCAGAATTTTTTCCTGCCCATCCATATTGAATTCCCGAAGTGCTGAAAGAAATGCTGCAATCTTTTTTGCCTCCCTGGCTGATTCTTTATCTTCGGGCTGCTGCCTTTCTTTTTGAACTGGCGTTTTTTCAGCATCATCAATTATGGGCACACCTTTTTGCTCCTCTAATTTGTGTTTAAGCTGCTGTGCAAGTGATTTGATCTGGCTCATGGTGAAGCTCCTTTGCGCATATGGGCATTGAAAATAAAATCAAGGGCAGGCATAAAAACTGGAATGAGTGCAGCTGGAATATGGACTGTTCCTACCCGTTGAAAATCAATCCTATCCGAGATATTCGGGGAGACCATTCCAAACCTGGTCAATACCCGATCCACCTCTTCCTTGGTTTCATATTTGACTGTGGATTTGATCCGGTTGGGTACATACACAATTGGCGAGAACTTATTAATCTCCTTGCAGACCAGAGAAAAAAGAACGGTGCTATCGACAGAAAATTCATCATAATTAAATGGACAAATTATAAGTTCTGCAGAGCTTATCACGGGAATCAACAAATCATCATCCATTTTACCTGGTAAGTCAATAAGCACGAACTCTTGGGTATTTTGCGTCAGCAGTTCGAGTAAAGCAGGATAGTATTTAAGGTCCGATGCTATAACTTCGTAAATAGGTTCATTCTCCAGAATCTTTGCCTTCTCGAACTTACCTGAAACTGAGGCCTGATAATCCATGTCCAGTACGGTAACCTTTGCTTTTTGTATTGAAGAAAGGTAATATGCGAGAAGTAGGCAAAGCGTGCTTTTGCCAGCGCCTCCTTTTTGGTTGCCTAGTAGTATAACCATATCAAATAAGTTTTATCGTGTGTTTGTCCTTGCCTTTCTTTGTTTTCTGCGGTTTCGACCATTAATTTGCTCATCATCGATATCATCCGCGATATCAAATCCGAATGAGAAATCGCCAATATGATTTCCGTTTTCAAATTCGCAATACAAATCATCAGTAAATGTTAGTGTTGAGGCTTCAAGCAGCATATCTTCCTGGGGAAAATGCACAGGTGGGGATAAAATACCAGATTGGAAGGCTTCATTTGATTGACGAGTTTCTACAGTTGCAAACGCTGAAAATTTGCCAAGCGACATGATATCGCCGCCTTTGAAAACATTTTTCTGAACATGGTCAAGAACGGTGTATCCGTAAGGAATTTTGTCATCTTTGAAATGAAAAACAAATTCCAGCCCGAAGTCAGCAGAAAGTCTTTCGCTTAAGCCAGAGAAATATTTTAATATTTTTCCATTTGCACAAGCAGAATGTTTTTCAAAAATGGGTAAAAGTTTAGCATCTACCAATGAACTGTATTTTTCAAAAATCTTTCTCAACTGAAGTTTCCGCTGTTCAGAAAACCCCATTTCGGCTAAACTGTTCTGGATCTTAGAAAGCTCTACCTGCGCAACCAGCTCACCAAATTTTGAAACGTTATAAGTATCGCCAACCCGTTTGACAGAATATCCTCTTGCCTCTAAAATCAGTAAATACTGTGCTACTGTGGAAAATTTATATTTCAGTGCTCTCATGACCGCTTCACTTGCCACTTTTTTTTCATCCTGGCCGATTAAACGGTTAAGCACACGGTATGCACGAATCTTTTCAAAGGCATCAGATATTTTATTCCCCTCCCTATCAACTCTGGAAGATACGATGTGGATATGATTGTTATCCGTATCCTTATGAAATATAAGCATATACGGCTGACTTCCGTAGCCAATTCCCGATAACCATTTATCTGCCAAAAGCACTAGGCTTTCCTTATCCGCTGCTCTTCCCTTTGAGGAAATCATTGCGTGGAACTGTGGATAAACAACCCTTTTATTTAATGCTGCAACTGAGGATAGATAGTTGATATAATCCTGAGGTTTTAATTCAGAAAAACCGGATAACGCTTCAAAGCCTGAAACTTTTAAAAGCTCGCCTTTATCCTTTTCAACTTTATTAGTATTGTACCTAACAGCTCTGAATGTTTTAGATTTGCGCAATATCTTGACGATCATGGCTAACTTTTTAACTCCCGCAAGAGTAGCCTCATTTGTTTCTCTATTTCTCGCAAAATGGATATGTATTCTGAAAACAGGTCATTAAACTTCACTACTATTTCAGCATTAAGCATTCCTCGCTTATTGAAAAAATTTGCATGTCGTGCAAGTTGATTGATGTTGTTTCCGGAGTGGCCTAATTCACCACCCAAATGGTCGAGTAGCCGTATCACCTCATGCGCATTGACTTTAAGACTTATAGAATGAGGCTTCAAAACCATCAAACGCACGTAATCGCTTTCCTTCATCGAAAGGGATTTCCACTGATTTGTGGCTAAGCTATATTCATCCTCTGTTACTCTGGCCTTGATATGTTTTGTTCTTTTGCCCTTAAGCTTCAACGGCCTTCCATTCTTCTGCTTAGTGCCCATAAAATATTAATTTGATCCTCCAAGAGAAAAACGAGTTGCGAATTTTTTCACCCCGCTGCCGATTACCGGCAAAAAAGGCGGGCAAGTTAAAGGGTTTTTGTGCAACAAAAACACAACTTGCAGGATAAAAAACCAAAGACTATACTATAACGAAATGAATATTTAAGATTGATTAACTTGTTCCCAAAACCATATCTAATTACAAATTTAAATAATAGGAAATATGTAGGGTACACGGTTGTATAGTAATCGGAAAAATGATGATTATAATTTAACAGCATCAAAAAATAAATTAATGCATTTATGCAAAATGCAATACCGTCACTTATAAAAATAATTATTGGCTCGAATTCAAAGGTCGATCCTCAACTGCTGAATCGAAATATCCATCTATGCATATTTTTTGATATTCAGCTATGATCCTATGTACATATCGGTCTATCGGAATATTCATCTACGTTTATATTCCAATATATGTATATCGGTAAATAGAAATATTTGTCTATAAAAACATGTAGAAATGTGAATTAGTATCGCATTGCATATTTGAATAGGTTAATATTTAGATATAGCATAAATAATTATATATCTATACTCATATATAGCAAAATCAGGCATTATTCTAAATTCACAATAATAAGAAACAAAAAAGGGGCTTACCGCCCCTGTAGAATTTTCTATAGTAAAAAAGAACTAAGAAAATATTTATAAATAATTCGGAATTACTCACGTCAGATCCTCCGATCCGGGCTTTAGGCCTGCCTATGCGCTTTCACCTTTTTGACGTCATCTCAAAGCTTCGCAAAATTTCCAGCCGAGGCTGGATAATGTTTCATTCCCGTATGTCAAAGACCAATTTTTTGTTGATCAAAATTCATCAGGAAAAAAGCAGAAAATTGACACTTTAACCAAAGTGCTAACGATTTTAAATCATACTAATAATATGGCTTAAAAAGTCTCTCTATGGCGAAATAAAACGATTTCCGTAGACTTGAGCTCTTAATCATGAAAAGATTCAACGAGAATCATTTTTTAAATAATTAATCTCGGCATAGACTACAGGTGCATATAGATACTGATCTAGTTACTCTTTTTTGATAGAAGAAATTTATACAGCAGTCATTTAACAATCTCGATGGAGAGGAAACTGGTGTCTTTTATTAATATAGCCCTATGCTACCATTTAATTTACAGTAATAGCCTAAAGAACATTTTACCGAAAACTAAAATAACTTTTACGAAGGATTTAGGATGATTTAGAAAGGGACAATGTATTGAATTTAAGTACAGAAAATTTGGCATAAGAACGCAACATGAACGAAATCGAGATATCTTTTAGAGAATGATAAACAATAGCAGACATTCGATTAATTTCCATTGTAAATTTAGAGAATTTTTACGATTACATTATATCCATTTAACATTTAAAGGTTACTTATGTTAATTGAAAACTAAATTAAATTTTAATGGTTATATAATATCTTTTCATATTGAAAGTTATAAGCCAAACTAGACAAATATTAAACTACTATTTTGAATACATTTGAGAGAGGAAAATTTTTATTTTCCGGAGCTACTAAGAATGAAAGTTTTGAGCTGCTGACTAAAGCACTTGACGCATCCATTTCAGGAATTATTATAACGGATAATAGTCAACCTGATAATCCTATAGTATATTGTAACGGTGCATTTGAAAGCATGAGTGGCTATAGTAGAAATGAAATCATTGGTCATAATTGCAGGTTTCTACAGGCGGATGACAGAAGTCAGAAAGAGCGCGAGATCCTTGCCAAAGCTGTGAACGAAGGATTGGGTTGTACTGTAGAGATCCGTAACTATAAAAAAAATGGTGACCTTTTCTGGAATGAACTATATATGTCACCTGTCAAAGATGGTGATGGTAAAGTAACACACTTTATTGGAGTACAGAATGACGTTACCTATCGAAAAAAGGTTGAACATGATTTGCGTCAACAAAAGGCAAATATGGAAAAAATGGTCGAAGAAAGAACGCTTGCATTAAGGGATAGTGAAGCATTTTTGACAAGTATCATCGAGACAGTAAGAGAAGGATTGTTGGTTTTAGATCCAAACTTTACGGTGCTGAGTGCCAATTATCACTTCTTGAAAACCTTCAAAGTAACTGTTGAAGAAACCGTTGGAAAGCAGCTTTATGCGCTTGGAAATAATCAGTGGGATATTCCCTTACTTCGTAACCTACTGGTTAAAATATTACCTACCAATAATCCCGTAGTTGACTTCGAGGTTGAACATGAATTTCCCCACATAGGAAAAAAGCTTATGCTTCTTAATGCTTATCGAATTGAACTTGAAGGACAGTTTAAAGATCAGATTTTGCTAGCTATTGAAGATATCACTGAAAGAAAAGAAATAGAAAGAAGAAAAGATGATTTTCTCTCCATTGCGAGCCATGAACTTAAAACCCCTCTGACTACTATTAAGGGCTACATGCAAGTTATTGAAAGAAGTTTACCGAGTGAAGCTTCAGAAAAGTTTAAGTCTACAATCGGAAAGGTGAGCCAATATGTAGAAAGGCTGAATAACCTCATCTCTGAACTACTTGATGTATCAAGGATTCAGACTGGAAATATTGAGCTCCATGAAGCTAGATTTGAGTTCGATAAAATGGTATCAGATGTTGTCGACGGCATCCAGTCTTCTGCACATAACCATAAGATAATCTTAAAGGGAAAAACAAATACGAGTATCCTTGCTGATGAAACCCATATAATACAGGTATTGAATAATCTTTTGTCCAACGCGATAAAATATGGACCTGATTCAGAAATTATTGAAGTCAATATATCCAATGTAAGTGAATATGTAAAAGTTTCTGTAAAAGATTTTGGTGTAGGAATGAGTGCACAAGATACCAAAAGAGTTTTTGAACGCTTTTTTAGGGGTTCTGAAATTCAGCAGCGATTCCCTGGTATGGGAATAGGACTTTATGTTTGTGATCAGATAATCAAAAATCATAAAGGAACGCTTTGGGTTGAAAGTCAAAAAGGAAAAGGCTCAATATTTAGTTTTACGTTGCCAAAAAATGGAAAAGGTAGTGATGAGCAGTAAGAACATATTGATTTGCGACGATGATGAAGGAATTTTGGATGTGCTGGAGCTCATATTAGAGGAGACTGGGCATACAATTATTCCTGAAAAAAACAGTCTGAATGTTCGGTCATTGATTGAAAAAAAAATGCCCGATTTGATAATCCTTGACCTATGGATGCCAGTACTCTCTGGTGATCAGATTTTACAGATGATTAGAACAACACCTGCTTATAAGCATTTGCCAGTAATCATGATTTCTGCCAGCAGGGATGGGGAGCAGATTGCAAATGACCATTTTGCATCGGCTTTCATTGCGAAACCCTTCGATTATGATAATCTAATAGCACAGGTAAGGAAATTAATTTAATAATTAATTCGATATGAACTGACCTCTTCCGGCCATATATGAACAAAGAAAAATACTATAAAAAAAAAGATTTTTTTTATCATAAGTACCGATAATGTGCTATTTGCGGACAAGATTATTGTTTACCATTAGTATCTGATAGTTGAAGAAATATCGTAATTAATTTGTGCGTGGTAATCTTTAAATTAATGGCTATAGATAAATATCCTGCAGATTTTATCTATACACAGTATTTATAATTTCATTGCCACTGGATTTTTCCAATTTTGGATAATTAATAATGTGGTCGGCTTAATAAATTTTATTTGCTTTAGTTTTTCAATTGAATTCAACTAGAAACCCCGCTAATGATTGATGATGCAGATTATTAGTTAATTTAATCTCTTGTAAAGTATTTTGGGCCGCCATTCCTAAATCCATATCCAAGTTCCAATCCGTTAAACCTGAACGTAGAAAACTTTGCTATACTACTCAGTATTAGATGCCAGTGGCAGTTTTTTAGTCAGATGGAGATAACTTCCGAAGGACTATACGATTGTGAAATGAATATTGAAGATTGATTGAATTATTCCCAAGCCTTATCCAATTACAAATTTAAACAATAGGGAATAAGGGTAAATGGTTTTACTATAATTGGGAAGAGATGATTGTAATTAATAATTCATCAAAAAGACCAGTTAATGCATTTATGAAAGTTGCAATAGGGTCACTAAACTTAATAATTATTGTTTCAAATGCGAAAGTCGAACTTAATATGCTTAACGAACTATCAATCAAAAAAGCGGCTTACAGTCCTTTTAAATTTTTATAGTAAAAAAGGTATAAAAAAATATTTCTAAATAATTCGGAATTACTCAAGTAATATTCTCTGACCAGGGCTTTAGTTATGCCCGTACACATTCACCATTTCAAGGTAATCTGGAAACTTCGCAAAATTCCCAGCCAAAGCTGGACAATATTTCACTCCTGTATTTGAAAAACGAATTTTTAGTTGTTCAAAATTCATTAAAAAGCAGAAAATTGACATTTTATATAAATTCTCGACAATTTTAAGAAACATTTCCAGTAACAAATAAGCTCATTCTATCTGTTACACTTAAAATGCAATAATTAAATAGGGTGATTAGAATAGCATCTTATTCTAAGATTTGCTAGTTTTCATCATTTCTTCCATTACTGGAGCGCAGACAGCCATTGATTATTTCGCCGTAATTTCATTACGAAATCCTTTGACTAAGATAGGCTATCGACAATTGTTATGAGATTAATTAAATATTTAGAGTTCAACTATAACCATGGATCCAAAATCCGGTTATATACTACAAATAAAAAAGCTGACATTCCAAACAGCTGTAAAAGAATTCCATTAATATTTACAGGTTATAATTCTGCAGACCTTGAATAAGTACTCAAAAATCATTGCCTGTAATTAAGTATCTATTCAATTCTTTAATGGATCGCTAATCTAGCGTTCAGGCCCATCCCATCCATTTTATTTGACTTTGTAAAACAAAGGCATTTAGAAATCAATCATAATGTGAAAACTCAAAATCACACATTTCCCACTTAAAAGAAATAAATATTATGCAAGGATATGAAAATATGTTGATGGGTGAAAACGGCCTATATTTTTAATTATTTAAAAAAAAAGATTGGTGATTACCCCTTTTTAAGTTCTTATGTGTCTTTAGTATTGATATGACATAATAAGAAAATTATGATTTATGTTAAAATAGAAAAATATTAGTTTAACAATTTTAAAAAAAATTATATTGCATCCTGTCAATAAAAATTCAAGTTCCTTAATTCATCAGTATGTAAGCTTAAATATTAGATGCCTTTATTCGGTACTTTCATTAACAATCGTTCTAATAATCACTTCCTCGCTTAACTATTTTAAATTCAGAGAAATCTTCTGGGCGGTGGAGTTGCCTCAATATTTGTTATGCTCAATAGTATGCTTCTTTACTGCATTTGCAATTAATTTTCACAAGGGCGTTGTTCAGTTAAATGCTATTGATATTGTAATCTTTATTTTTTTTATATACAGTATTTCAAGTGCCTATCTTTTGGCATCTCCATTTCTACCCTCAGACCGTATCTATGGTCTACTTGGGTTTATTGCATTTTACAGCTGGATGAGGATGAGCGGATATTTTAGCAGTGAGGGCACATTTTTACTTTATGGGATTCTTTCAGGAGTACTTTTACAAGCTTGCTGGGGTTTGTTACAATATTTAACCTTATCACCAGTATATATTGGAAGATCAGGCATCCAGGGAGGCTTTATCAACCCCGGTATATATGGTTGCTTTATGGCTGTTGGATTGATTATTATCATTCACCTGATTACTATTTACAAAGGGACAAAACCAGGTTTGATTTTTTTAATTACTACAACTATGCTGGTTTTGGCCGCCCTCATATTTTCTCTCTCCCGTACAGCATACATTGCGGCTCTGTTAGGGACAGGCATTTTGTTGTCCCCTCGCCTTGATTTTAAATGTCACGTATGGTTTATGCGCTTCCGCTTTTTACTTCTGGGTGCCTTCATCATCGCTTTTATTGGTCTTTTCTATTATTTGTGGCAAAGAAATACTTTGTCGGTTTCGGGCAGATTCCTGATCTGGAAGATCAGCTTTCGAATGTTTATGGATTACCCTGTTTTTGGAATTGGGTATGGCAATTTCTTTACAGAATATGGGAATTACCAGGCTGCATATTTTCAATCAGGTAATGGGACATTGCAGGAAGTAAAAACTGCCGGGTTGAATTACTATCCATTTAACGAGCTTTTAAAGGTTGCCGTCGAAAATGGAATTATCGGTCTTGCTTTGTTTTTATGGATGCTAATTCTTTGTATCCGAAGCTGGAGTCGGATTAAGGCAAAATACCCCCATCTAATAGTTTTTATATCTATGTTGATCGTTATTATGATTTTCGGCATGTTTTCATATCCACTCCAAAGTGATGCCATCAACTGTGTATTCTACTTTTCTATTGCAGCGATCGCATCCTTTCAAATGTCATTATACACTTTTAATTTTAACAGGATCAAAAAGATATCAATGCTTATTCCTGTAATTCTGTTGTTCGGGCTATCCATGCGAAAAATAAATGCGCTGAATGATTGGAGAAAAGCGCAAAGCAGCATGGTTTATGCCGAAGGCGATGCGTTAAGAAAGTATGAGAAAATTTATCATGTGTTGGACAACAACGGTGCTTTTCTATTTAACTATGGCGCTTTACTGGCAGATATGAATGTAAATGATAAGAGCTTGAATATATTGACCAGCGCACAGCGCTATCTAAGCAATCCAAAACTGGCAACAATCCTGGCGATAATCTATAACAGGATGCAAAACTACGGAAAGGCAGAAAGATATTATCTATCATGCGCCTACATGGAGCCAAAAAGGTTTGTCCCGTTCAATACCCTGCTTGTTTTTTACAGAAACACAGGACAAACTTTTAAAGCTCAGAATATTGCCCGAAAAATTATCGACAAACCAGTCAAAATACCTTCTTTAAGAATATCTGAGATCAAAAATGCTGCCCGGCAGTATTTATTTGTATCTCAAAATGATAAGCCACCTCTTTTAAATAAAAAATAATATTGTAAATATCTTAATTAACCTTTTAAAAAAATGATCAAAAATTATTCATCATGGGTAAAGGCCCTGCTAGTATCAACCACGCTGTTTTTTGGCGCATGTCAAAAGGAACTTTATGTACCGCAAAGTTCCGAATCTGTTCTGGAAAAAGATGCAACAGAAATCGCCCAATGGTATAACAACCAGCTCATCAAAACTGGATCTGATACTGGCTTTGCGTCAAGAAACATCCCCAACTGGAATGAAATGACTATTAAACAAGTTGGAGATACCCGTATTTTTACGACCCCCTTGTATACTAAGGGAAACACAAGCCGAGAGGCAGTCATAAGCATTGTTGAAGACACATACACTGGTATTATAAAAGAGTACAATAAGGTTGATAAATATTTTACTACCGTTCGTGTTTATAGCATTAATGGGAAGCCAATAGAGGAAGGATTTATCAATATTACAGGCAATTATCACGTTACTAAAACCTGGGAAAAAAGCGCTGCGAGAAATAACCTGACGGTGATGTCTCTGGGTGATGAAAATGGAGGTGGTGATCCATCAGACCCAGGTTCCGGCAATAGTAATCTTGCTAATAAACTAAACGCTATATTGAAATCTGGCGACTCTTACACATTTGATAACTCAATCAATTCTTACAATGGATATACACCTAATTCTGTTGATGATTTTCAAACCAATTACTTAGATGCTGCATCGCAAATGTCCGTTACGTATAGCACGAATACAAATGGAGCTGATACATTGGTTAGAGCACATATTACGTTAGGTTATACGCATACCATGGGGATAGATATTGATCTTAAGTTATCAAAAAATTCTGGAAATTATAGTGTTTCGGAAGTAACGACGGACGAATGGGGTATAACCGCTTTTTTCAGCTATAATAAATCAAATTATACAGTAGACGGTACAGCATCATCAACTGAATTAACCATACGTGTATATGGAAAATTAAATTATAATGTTTTCATAGAGGGTCATGGTACCGTCTATAAGCAGAAGCTAAATTTTATAATGAAAGTAAACAAGTATACGGGAACTATGACCTCTCTAGAACAATTTTAATAACTTTAATATATAATATATGAATTTAGAAGTAAGCTCTTTTCCGCTAACTATTTGGGTAACCTTTGGAATTATTTTAACAATTTTCATCATTTATTTCATGATAAGAATATTAAAATATATAAATAAAAAAAATAAGGATCAGAATTAATTACCTGAATAAGCTACTCTTGAATTAGACAGAATATTTCTATTTAATTCAAGAGTTAACAATAATTTGGCAATTGATATACTAAAAATTGCTCAGAATTCGAAGAAGCTGGGTTCAGCTTACAACTTCTTACCCGCAAAGAACACACCCTGAATAGTTTTCTACTTGTAACAAATCATCAAAATTTCTATATACAGACTATGAATCTTAAAGATACCATAGCACGATACGAAGAAACCTTTTTATGAAACCAAAAACACTAATATTTTTGATTATTTGCTTATCTACTTTCTGTGCATTTTCGCAGAAACCTGAATTCCTAACTTATCACAAGTTTAGTATTTCCATGAATTTCGCAGGCGAAAATAAAACAGAACTGCAGCAGGTTATTGACCATTATTCCAGATCCCAAAGAGATAGTTTAAAACTTAAAGCTGCTTATTTTTTGATAGCAAATATGACCGGACATTTCAGTTACAGAGGGTACTTGCAACAAGGTATAGATTCGCTGATCCGTTACGGAACCAGGACAAAGAAGATATCAGGTTATGACTTTTGGCAACAAGAGAACGACGCACAGATAAACCAGCTTTGGAACGCTGTTATGGCAAATGCAGCAACAAGCCATGCAGGTGAAGATTATCTATTTGACAACAAGGTGATTTCAGCGAAGTTGCTTATCGAGAACATTGACTATGCTTTCAAAGCCTGGGAAATGCCCTGGAGCCGCCACTTGTGCTTTGATGAATTTTGTTCGTATGTCCTTCCATACCGCTTCTACGATGAAGCTCTGGAATCCTGGCGTCCACGCTATATGCAGAAATTCTCCTGGCTTGCAGAAGCGATGGGTAATAGTTCAGATCCTGTCCTTGCCTGTAAGCTGATCAATGAATCACTTCGACGTGAGTTCCCTTTCAACAGAGAATTTGGAAGATACGGAAAAGCATTGGGGCCCAATAGCTTGTTAGATGGAGGACTGGGAAAATGTCTAGATCAGGCAGGAATCGCCAATTTCGCAATGCGCGCGATGGGAATTCCTGTAACGCTTGAAGTAGTTCAGCAATGGGCAAACCGAAGTTTCGGACATGATTTTAGTAGTGTACTCAATAAAGATGGTAAGTTTGTCTCTTTTCTGGGGGCCGAGGTCCCTCCAAATCAATATCAGCTGCCCTATGTGGCTCCCAAAATATATACTTTGGGCTATGCTATTCAAGATGACAGTCTATTGGCCGACGAAATGGGCAGGGGCGCATGGTCAGAATACAGAGATCGATTCAGAACCGATGCTACACAGCAATTTATTCCTGTTAATAATCTAATAGTAGAGCTACGGCCAGGTGCAGTAAATGCAGGGGAAACGGTGAAACTCTGCGTCTTTGATAATCACTATTGGATTCCCGTCAGCACATCCATTTCAGCCGATGGCATGACCGTTTTATTTAAGGATATGGGTCTTGGTGTGCTTTATCTGCCTATGGTATTACGGGATAAACTTATTCCGGTATCCCCGCCCCTGATCCTGCAAAAGGATCAATCTGTAAGGGCTGTACAAATTGATAAACTAACCACCGATACCATTTCCATATCCCGAAAATACCCATTATCTCAAGAGAAGCTGGATTGGATTAAGCTGATGTTGGATGGAAGATTTGAGGGTGCCAATACAGCTGATTTCTCAGGATCAAAAACTTTATACAATATTCAAAATCCATTTTACATGATGCTTAACAGGCGACCGATATCCCGGCAAAGTTTCAGGTACGTTCGTTACTGTTTCCCTAAAAGCTCCGGCGGGTCACTTGCTGAAATCTGCTTCTATGGGGATTCTAGTTTAACTGAGGCTTTAAAGGGCATGCCTATACATTCATCTAAGGTGTCGGATAGAGATACGCAACTGGCATTTGATGGTTACTTAAGCAAGTATATCAATACCCCAGGCTTAGCTGATTATGATCATGAGTGGGTCGGATTGGACTTTGGAAGCCCAAAAAACATTGCGGGTATTGGATTTAGTCCGCGTAATGATGAAAACGGAATTGATCAACGCATGAATTATGAACTTTATTATTGGGACGACCACTGGGTTTCACTCGGGCATGGCGTATACGATAACGTTAGTAAGCTGAAATTCAAAAACGTTCCAATTGGCGCACTTTTGTGGCTAAGAAATCATACCAGTGGTAATGAGGAAAGAATTTTCCTGTATGAGAATAACTCTCAGGAATGGTGGTAAGCTAAATTAAAATTACACTCTCCGAACTCGATGTAGAGAAGTCAGCTGGACAACTCCTCAGGATCGACATGGTAGCATACAGCACAATTATCCTTATCTGGAGTATTTATACCTTTTCTAAATGGGCTCCCAAATCTAACTGGAATGCATCCAAATGATAAGCTATTTTGTCAAAGCGATTATGATCAAGGAAAAACCAACTTTCGATTCAATTCACTATATTGGAGGAGGCATGCTGACCAGGAAAAAAACAAATGGGCTTACTAGCATTTATGATTATTAAATATAGAATATAGCTGGATGTTAATCTAGATTTCGGCGAAGGATATTTTATCACGCCAATAGTTACGTATGCAGGTTTGTTACTTTATTCTCTTATAAAGTATTTTAGGCCAACATTCCAAAATCCATATCCAATTTCTGGTTCATTAACCCTAATTGGAGAGAACTATACCCCAGTACTGAGCATTAATGCCAAAGGCAGTTTTTTCGTCGGATGGAGATAAAATCCGATTAAACCTCCCGCGGTTAATTTGTAGTTATCCGTTGTTTTTGCCAACTTTGGTACTTCTATTTCACTGGTGCGTATGTTGATTACCCGACCATATGCACCAAATATCATTGGAAAAAAATTAGCAAACTTAAAATAAAGTGAAGTTTCAACAGGTGACTCAACATCAATCCCATCAACCATATTATATTTCCAGCTTCCAAAGCTAAATGTTCCATAGAGTCCTCTAAGACTGGAAAATTCTGGACTAAAATTATATGCGAAGCCAAATCTGACTATCCTTTTTTTGGTGAAGACAGCCCGCATATTACGGTTTTCCGGAAAGCGGCCAAAAGCAAAAGTTTCATAGGCAGCATATAAAGAGATCGCATTGTAAACAATGTTTTGATATTGTATTTTTAATGATTCACTCTTGAGGTTGTGGTGAGAAATAGACACCTCATAGCTCGCTTGAAAATCTTCAAAAGCCTTGTCCTGAGCTATTTTAATTAAATAACCAGTTGAAAGAGTATCTACTGTATATGGTTTGATAACCTTTACTTCCCGTTCAAAATGCAAACCTGAAAGTCTTGGAAAGTTTGTAAAGCTTGGGAAGAGTAATGAAATCATGCGATAACTAAAAGTTTTTTTAAGCTTTTCTTCCTGCTTTATTGAATCAACTGGATCCCTATTGATATGTAGTTCTGGAAAAGGCTTGAAAAAATTATCAACTTTAACAAAAAATGTTGCGGGCTGATGGTATCTGTCACGGAAAACCGAGCGATATGTATATTGTATCTGGGTTCTTGAAGATATCTCTATTCTAGGCTTATAATTGACCAGCACATCCACAGAATCTTCTAAAGAAATATTCGCACCATCTGATACTGAAAGATATAATCGAAATCTACCGGGATCAGGGGCCACAAACCCGATTCTTGAAGAGGAAGAAAAAATGGATTTCATCCCTTCTACGGTTTTATCCAAACTACTGACTTTTTTTCTAGACCAAGTAAAATAAAGGTATTTTGCTCCAGTCTCTTTATCGCTCGAATAATCTGCTCCTAGCGATAATGTATCGCCAACTGCCAGGTCATATTCTTTTTTTACCACCATATTATTTTAAATCACAGCCTTGGGAACCTCATTAAAATCAGGCAGCATCTTCGAGACTTCCCAATGTATGCGCTCATTATAGTCATTCTTAACCAAATCAATGATGAAAGAGGTATAGTATTCAGGTTTGCTCACCTTTGCTACTGCAATCATATCTTGTGCCGCACTAATCTCATTTACCCCGAGATTGCTGGTCTTATAAAGATAAAACTGAATTTCCAGTAAGTTATTGATCTTATTGATATGTACATTGAGAAAATATTTATAATTGGCTATTTGCGAAGCCAGGCTATCATATAGCAACATATCTTTTTTGGAAAGCTTAAGGTTTTTGTTGGTCAAAAAGCTAAATGCAGCAGCACTGGATTTTTCATTTTCGATACTTGAAAACAACTTATTGAGATTGGTAGTTGAATCAAACACTTTTTTACCACGGAAAGTAATTGTATCTAGCACTTTTTCAACCACAGGCAACAAAATTTGCTCATTTTTGGCATGTATTAGAATTGTATTTTTTTCTTGCGCCTGGAGAAAAAAACTATACAATGAACAGACAACTAGAATTATCGGCTTTAATTTAAGCATTGAAGGATGGCTTTGGCGATTTTCATCGGGCTATTTCTGGTGCTCACTTCAATCTGTGCCTGTAAATCCTTTTCAACGGAGGAGAGCTGGCTACCTGCCTGGTAAGTTCTAGTAAGTTCGATATCTAGGACTTGTTTTTGCTTTAATTTATCGATCTCAACAGTCAAAAAGCCCCCCGGATACTGATAGAGTCCATTATTCTCTTTGATGATTTCTCCACTATACCCAATTTTTATGACTAATGGTGAATGAAGGGAATATTTATGCTTGCTATGGTTCTCAATATATTCTCTGATAAAAGATGAATTAAAACCAAGCGAAAAGGTATCTTCTGAGCCTTTAGTTTTGTTCATTTCCGCAATCAATTGTCTGGCGACTTCAGTAGCTGGAAAAAATTGGCCATTGCGATAATCAAGTCCAAGTAGCTTTAGATTCAACATAATAAAGGTATTCTCACTACTCAAACTCTTAATGCTCGAACGCAGATTTTCATTTTCCTGGCCCTGCTTTTCTTTATCCCGCGCATTATCATGCTCATTCCACAAACTTAAGGCGCCAACTAGAAAAATCGCTACCAAGCTAATCTTGGCTTTAACATCGTACCTTTTTAGAATGGTACTCTGATCTCTATTTTTCTTTGCGATGGGAACAGCAATGAATGCTAAAATTGCGGTAAATCCAATGATTAAAACATTTGGATTAATTGAGAGGAGGAGTAGCGTCACGTTAATTAATTTGAGATTGTTAGCCACTAAGATAAAAATATTTTACACCATAAAAAATGGTTAAATGGTTAATACTAAAATATTTGACCCGACTAACTCACATGGATAATAAAATTTCTATACTTTACTTCATTAGATCTACATGAGTTTCATATTGTAGATAGTTGACAGAAGTAAACAGGGATTGATAAAAAGCAAGCCTGGCTTTATCAGCTTTGTGTATCCCGAGAAGATAACTAATCCGCTTCGTAAAGAATTTGTATTCTAGGACTTTTGTAATTGATATATTTTGATGTCTATATAATTTTAAAGTCTATTCTCTATTTCTAGCACTCATTTCAGAATACATTTTTTCCTTACTTGAAGCTTTTTTAAAATTGCTTGATGTAAGACATCATGATGATTGACTGACATGGATAATGCTGTTTTAAAATTACGGTAAAAAGGGCCTTATTTGTATTGGCTTTTCAGCAACATAATCTAAAATTGCTTCTGTATTCTTCCAAATCTAAATTGAAAGGTTTCTCAGGTTGATAGCAAAATTCTATGTGTTGAATTTGATTATTTTTTGCGTGTAATATTTACTGACCGACGAAATATTTCATTGGATTGCTTCGCAGAAAACTTCACCTCTACGATTTTACCTGAATTGCCTTCAAGTCTTATATTTACTAATGATTGCTCATTTCTCGCCCGTTGTAGCATGTCTAAGCATTTTTTACTTCTCGAATCTTTCATTTCCAGATAGAAGGGCCGGGCGGTTTGAAAGAAGCTTACCGATGTAATACTATCCTTTATTGACTTAATTCCTGTAGGGAAATATTGATTGCGGTCCCATCCTTTATTAATCTGATGACCACTTTTAGCTTCTGGTTGAAGTTTTTTAGTACAAGACCAATACGTGACACCAACGAAGATTACGAAGCTATAAATCACTTTAGTATTTATTTTCATAAGACTCTACTAATAAACTAATTCTGTTCAAACTTTTACTGTTCCTAATTCACCATTTCACTTAAATTGAGCTCCGAAAATGATCCAGCGAGGCGCAATAAATGGTAACCCTAACTACACTAATTGATATTGTTAGAAATAACCGCCTAGTTTTTCATGTAGTTTATAATAAAGACACACTAACCTAAAAAAAGGGGTAATAAAATTATTTTTTAAAAGGTTTTCGACTGCATGACACAAATTTTTAGCGTACTTTATACATCAACTGAAGCTTAATAAAAACAATTATGACATTTGCTTAATATAGAGTTTCCTATTATCTCTACCAGATTTTTGACCAAAAAGAAAGCCCCAATCAAGGGGCCATAATGAGTTCTAAGTAGCATCCACTAGTAAAACTCCACCAAACAAACTGTTAAATTAACGAATTAACTTCATAATTGTTTTAGTACACAAATGAGATGTTATAGAAAAACCTTTACTCTAAATCCAGAAAATAATCAAATTTCATTGTTAATGTTTTAGATCAATGTTTAAAATAAACCCATCATTAAGGTCATCTAAGTATATATTAACCATTTATCGAGCAAGATATCCTTTGCATACTATCTCTAGATTCCTGCTGACCATATAGAACATATTTAGATAATGACCAGATTTAACTAATTTTCAGATCACCATTCTTCTAAAAGACATATAAATAAATTCATGTAAAAATTTGGATATACTTAGAACATCCCATAAATTAGCGATGAGAGCGTTAATTTAGATAACGGGAATAAGGCGTATGCTTTGTTTCCGTTTTTTTATGTAGTTCAGTCCTATTAAAAGATAAACGAACTCAACCGTCTGAATTAGAAATTAATAAAAGGCCGGGTGATATTTTACTAAACAATGCGAAGTTGTTTCAAATATAAGGCGTAGAAGTCATTGCAACCGGCGTACTGAGCTTCATGCAAATTTGTTTTTCATATTTTTGGAATTAGTGACTTTTCTATCTACGATACAATATTTCTAAAATTGCCATAAATCAGGCCGATATGAATAAACCAAGAATCAGAAAGCGGCATCTATTAAAATCCTCGGCATTTGGGGAATACTTTATGGATCAGTTCTTCTTTAAAATTTATACCAATAAGGTAAAAAGAGGAAAGGTCGCCGACCAAGATATCCGAAAGTTACAGACAGATAACATTGTATCAATTGTCCATGAGTACATGCATTACCTTCACGAAGTTAGCACCTATGTAGGCACATTGGGATTGGGTTATTCTGTCTTATTGAGAGCCATACTTTCAAAATATGTTTCTAAAGACCTAACAAATTCAGATATAGATCTTGCACTCTCCCTCGAAGATGCCAATTTCATGGCAGGGATTGATGACACTATAGATTGCCTCATTGGCGATATGTATCCAGATTCTTTAGTGAAATCAATTAACAACTATACGCTCCAATGGGTAACAATTAAAGTTCCTCATGATTCGCAACTTGTGGATCAGCAGATAGAAATCCCAGAACTGGAAGTGATCAACGGCTGTAGCAAACAATACTTAAAGTTCAACAAATTCTATCTTTATGAGGGCTTGGCTTACGAACTTGAAAGGGTCTTTTCTTACAAGGTTATGTTAGCACATGAAGATGAGGAAGATGGAACGGAGTATACTATACTGCGTTATTTATCCAGGCACATCGTTCCCTCGATAAGCATAAGAACTATGCTTATCCTTGCATCTTGTTCGCTCGCATACGTAAATTGTGGTGCTATATATATTTCTATGCTGGAAAGGCTGGAAATTGAGCTAAAAACCGGGAAGATTGAAACTCAGGTCATAGATATGATCAGGGGAAATGTGGCAACAGTATACGCTGACCGGCATAATCTTTTAGGTGCGGCACTTTACGCGATAGCTCAATCATATTCTAACCGATCGTCATTAATTATCGCTTTCACTGAACTGATTAAGCACTATTTGACTTCAGGATTTCAAAGAACAAAAAATCCGGCATTCGAAGTGGACATGATATTTGACAAACCGCTTGAAGATCTTCTAAACCTGGTTCCACCTTGCGATTTTACATACGTGTTTAACAATAAAAATACCTTCATGCGTGATTTTTATGGTACAACTAAATTCAAACAAATTGGGGGCATCGAGCTTGCCGCTCACCATAATATTTTTATTGCACACACCCATTATGCCAGTGTAGTCTTCTACACACTGAAGGAACAGATAGATTTTTTTGAGGCCGGCGAGGATGAAGTTTGTTGTCCATTTTTTACTTCATGCGATCTGAAAATGCGAAAAGAAAATTCCTCCATTTGTAATAAGACACCTTGGAAAACGTACGACCTTTCCTATAATTCAGATAAAATGTATTGCTGGTATGGAAAAGGTGTCAGCTTGCTAAAGGGAATAGATATCCCCTAGATATCTACACCTATACGGTATTCATACTGTATAAACATTTAGGCTCATTTTTTACTCCGCCAGGAGAAATAAATTCTTTTAAGAAAATAACTAAATCAATGCTCCAAGCTGCGCTTTAGCCGGAATTCTACACCAGCCATTTCTGGCTACAGCTTTAAAGGCCAAAATAAGAAAATACCTCATTTAATCTCTAGTAGTATCCCCTTATCAACTGTTTGTTTAGTTTACGGTTACTCCTAAAGGAAAAGATGGTTGAGCTATAAAAGAATATATTTTGATTTTTTCCAGACTTAGAAGCCAAGCTTTCCAAATGGGCTAAACTTAGAAAAATTTTAGCGGTAGCACTTTTCTAAAAATTAAAAACAAAAATATGACAACTAAACATCTTATGTTTAATTAAAACATCATACCTTTGAATAAATTATTGTTATTCCCATGGAAAAATCGAATAGACTTTTTGAGAAAATAGCTGCAGATATCAGAAAAAAAATAGAGAATAAAACATTTCCTTCAGGGACTAAATTACCTTCAGAGCCAGCGTTAATGGAATTTTACAATGTCGGCCGCTCAACAATTAGAGAGGCTATTAAATCGCTGACACTCTCTGGAATACTAACGGTTCAGCAAGGCCTGGGAACAATCATAAACGAGATACCATCAGAACCACTTGAACAGCGCCTAAGAGGGTCAGACTTCGAGGATATAAATTATGTGAGGGCAATGTTGGAAAGGGAAATTGTTGCGCTCTGCGCATTAAATCGAAATGATGAAGATCTTAAAGAAATGGAAGCTGCGTTGACTTTGCGAAAACAATGTATTGAAAAAGGCAAAAGACAGGAATGTATCGCTGCCGATGTTAATTTCCACCTGGCTATCGCTAAAGGTTCTGGCAATACAGTTTTATTTGACTTGTATAAAAGCTTCACGAATATCATAAAGGATTTTTTCTCAAGAAGAGAGCCTGCAGGAATTACGCATTTTGCAATGAGCCATCACCTTCATCAGGATTTACATCAGGCAATATTGCAGCAGAATACACATCACGCACTTTCCATCATTACAAACATCTTAAATAATAACCATTAAATATTTACATTATGTCTATACTCACTTTTACGCTCGTACTTATCTTGGGTGCATATCTTGCAGGCTTAGTTGGTTCCCTCACTGGTCTTGGCGGCGGAGTGGTAATCATACCACTATTAACACTAGTTTTTCATGTGGATATACGCTATGCCATTGGAGCGGCACTCCTGGCCTCTATCGCTAATTCATCTGGCGCAGCCAGCGCATATATTAAAGAAGGCATCACAAATATCCGGTTGGGTATGTTCCTTGAAATTGCAACCACCCTTGGTGCAGTTGGAGGCGCACTCATAGCTGTTTATACCCCAACTAATACAATCGCTATCCTGTTTGGAGCAGTATTGCTTTTTTCTGCAGCGATGACTTTAAGAAAGAAAAATCAAAATGCGCTCAATAAAGGAAGCCGGCTTGCAGAAATACTTAAATTAAACGGAAGCTACCCTACCAAAGAAGGGAAAGTAGAATATAAGCTTGCCAATGTTACCGGAGGCTTTTCCATCATGGGACTGGCGGGTATAATGTCTGGATTACTAGGTATTGGATCAGGTGCGCTCAAGGTGCTGGCTATGGATACCACAATGAAGATTCCTTTTAAAGTCAGTACAACGACCAGTAACTTTATGATAGGCGTTACCGCGGCAGCTAGCGCGGTAGTGTACCTGCAACGCGGCTACATGGATCCTGGAATTGCTTTTCCGGTAGTACTTGGCGTATTGGGTGGCGCGTTTACAGGTGCAAAGCTATTAACAAGAATCGATGCATCGACATTGAGAATTATATTTTGCATTGCAATTACATTTATCGCCATCGAGATGATCTATAATGGCATACAACACAAATTTTAAATCAGGCCATGAACGTACAAAAAAATAAAATTGCACTCTCCGAACGCGATGTAGAAAAATCAGTAGGGCAACTCCTTAGGTTTGGAGTGGTAACATCGAGCATAATTGTCCTTATCGGCGGTATTTTATACCTTTTCAGTATTGGCTCACAGCCCCGACCCGATTATGATATATTTAAAGGAGAACAGGCTAGCCTGGTTACTTTTAAAGGGATATTTATGGGCATTTTTACAATGAACCCAATGGCAATCATACAGTTTGGAGCTTTACTTCTAATCATGACCCCAATTATGCGGATCATATTTTCGCTCACCGCCTTCGCTATCGAAAAAGACAGATTGTACGTAATCATCACTTTGATTGTACTATCGATTATACTTGTTAGCACTTTTGGCGGATTAAATATTTAATTCAGAAAATCAGAAGAATTTAATGTAAGTATCTGCATAACCAATATTATGAAGTTTTATAATTAACGAGGATATTTAGTGTAAACTAAGATAGTTAAAAGATAAGAGCTTTAGGGATTCAAATTTCGCATATAATTCAAGATTACATTGCCAAACTAAAAACATTTATCAGAAAAACACATTTATATTTTTACTAGGAATTATTAACTACATGAGCAAATAGTTCAACTCAAAACGCATTATTTCAGGTATTAATGACTGGGATTTCTAGAAATTTAATGAGAATAGTTATCTACACTTGAGACTCATGAGCAACTTAGTTGTCGGATAAATCTGCTTTTGGAGAATTTGCATAAAAATATTTAATAAAGCATAATCAGCCTCATGATGAAAGCGACCTTCTTTAAATTTTGAAAAATTTGATAGACTGAAACTCATATTCAGTCAAAATCATCAAATAACTAGAAACCCTTGGGAATATAGCGGTTCTTCTCGGAAATATATGCAACGATCTTGTCTCTCATTCCGTCTATATACTTTGTGTAGCTTAGATTCTTTCTTCTGCTTATGGAAATAAACTTTCGATAAGCCACACCAAGATCAATGTTCAGACTCTGCTCTAGCCAGTTGACAATATCAGCAATTTCCAGTTTACCAGCATTAATCGACTGGGAAAGAAAAATACCGTAAGCGAGCTCAACCAATTCAACTTTCTCACCAGTCCACTTGAGTTTCTTACCTAATTCAGAACCCACAGTAAAAGTTGGTTCAGGTTTAACATAAACCAATCTGATCCTGCCCAAGATGTAATCGCGCAACTTTTCCAAAGCCTTGAACTTAGAAAAATTATAATCCTGATTAGTGGTGAATCCATCATCAGTGATACCAGGCAAGATACTACTTGCCACATCAGGATTTAAAACATCTAAATTACGTCGAAGAAAAAAAGAATCATCCATACCCTTTTCCTCACGAGCATAATAATTATAAATGAAGTTATGCTGCGAAAAAAAACGATTCAAAGCAGAAAGCTCCGAGAGATAGTAATTCCATACCATCTCATCTGTACCAATTGGGATTCCGCTAATCAGATTATATAGTTCGACCTCATAAACATAAAGCATATAAAAACGAGGTTTCAAATATTTAAAGAAGTATATTTCTTCATCTTCATTTATAAAACCATCTGATAGCACGTGTGCTTTGAGCACTTTTAGAGCGGATGAAATAATGGATAACCTTTGAGCATAAAATCCAAGACTTGTTCCATTTTCTACAAGTTCAAGCTCAAGGTTATAAAATAGGGCATCTACAAATTTGATATCCATAACTTTAAAGCATTAGAGTTAAAACAAAAACACATTACTAATAGATGTGATAAGCTACCAGGCTCCAGCAGGAAACTTATTTCTTACCAATCCAGGGAAACGATTATGATTGAGCTAATTAACTAAGACAAAGCAATTACCTAGTCCTATCGTATTCAGAAATGATATTTTGATCGAGTTGTTTATAGCCAACATTTTTAGATTTCAGTTCCGCAACAATTTTTTCGTTATAATCCTTGAATCCACTATAAGCCAGCGAACAATCCCTACTGATTTTTATATCTGAAAGAAACTCCCGGGTTGCGGCAAAGCCAGCCTTGTCATGATCAAAAAAAAGATCTACCATGGCATAACCAGCTGTCCTGGCTTTTGCATTCTGAAGAAACGAAAGGGAGTTCAAAACCAATACCGAAGCAGGATCATTTTGATTTTCTAATTGCCAGCTTAAGAAATCGAAATACCCCTCGAAAACACAAAGCCTGTCAGCTGAGCCCACCACGAAGCTCATCCCTTTGTGACCAAGGCATCCTTTAAAATATTTATTTCTAACTTCCCAACCACCGTTTTCATTAGGCCAGCCAGATGCAAAGTAATTTCTACGTCCTTTCTTTTCATCCAGGACATGATAGTATATTTCATAGACATTCCCAGGTGCAGCTCCCAGAATCCCCCTATTATTTAGATATCCTACAATGGCAGTGTTTGCACCTAAAATTTCAATTGAATCAATACCATAACGAGGCTCCCGATCTATACGTTTCTTCGGGATGGATCCCTGGTTCCTGTCTTCGAAAGCTACCGTATCTAGCTGCGAATACTCTACTATCTTTGCCAGGACTTCAGGATAAGAAGAGGGATACCAATATGCCATCCCAAAATCAATGACACTACCGCTCCTAATCCCAGAAACTCCTGCACCGCCATGATCATACCATACACCTAATTCATCGTTCACGCACAAAGATGGTGTATATTCCTCCCTCAGCATACTTAGAAAGAAGTGTTCGCCACCAGATTCCTTTACTGGTGAAAAACCCATTTTTTTTAGGAGATCCAGAATCGAAACTTTGTTTTTAATCTCCTTTACATTTAAAAAAGCACCCATAATATTTAAGCATTAAGTCAAAAATATAAAGTCCAAAAATCCTGATGCTTTTCTCCATTAATTGACACTTTGTAAAAAGTGCTATAAAAAATTAACCGTAAAAATCTTATACACAATAGATAAAAATAGTCCTCCTGAAAAGCACGTACAAATTTTAGCCTAAAATAGGTTACAGTCAAGTGGTCAGAGGGTTGCGTACTAAAACAACCCAAATTAAAGTACAACAAGGACATAAAAAACCTCTTGGCGGAAAAAGAATATTCCTATCAAATAGCTATTTCATCACTGTCAAAGCTCCTCTTGCATAAGTCAAATCGCTGTTTGCGTAATAAGCCGAAAAATAAATCCAGATTTTTATAATTTTAATAGTCATGCAACCCCGCAATATGGATTACGAACTTGGACATATCAACCAATTATACGATGAAATGATTCAAATGCCGGAGCTTACAAAAAAGAAAAGTTCAGAAATATATAAAGACCTTGAAAACGAATGCGCGCGCATCCCTTTATTGATGCTTCATTCCAAACTGCCAAAAGGACCATTTAAAGTAATGGTTCAGCGTCACCATCGTTCCATTTATTTGTTATTGAACAGCATCGCAGAAAAAGAAACTGAGCGCGAAATGGCTGGTAAACCGCATTGCTTGAATAGTAAAGACTTATCGGAGAAATTCCTAAAAGAACTGCAGCAACTTAGCTTAACAATTAGGAATTATTTCCCTAATAACATTGATGAATCACATCCAATTTCTTTACCAGAGCTCACATCAGTAGCCCATCAGCTCTCTAAGAAAATCGATAAGATAATATCATCAAATTGCAATACAGCTGAGCATTCACTTATTAGTCTTTTGAAGTCTACCGTTTCGCTAACCTATCTCACAAAGATTAAGTTAAACTACTTGCAGTCCGAATATTTAAAGGAGCTATTTGATAACATTACTACAATTGGGACGCTATCTCTTGAAAATACTTTAGAACATTATAAAAATCTGCTGGTCGAGCAGGGCTTCAACACACCTGCTTTTTACAGCTACTCCTGCCTTGAGATCATAAAAAAGAGAGACGACTGCCAGAATATATCAGAAAGTTATAAAGAAATGCTCTGGATAAAGAAAAGACTTGAACAGTTAGTCCCCTATAAAGGTAAGTGTTTCCATAAAAAACTGCCAGACATCAAGAAATCCCTGGTTAGATTTATAGACTCTGAAATCAGTCATCTTGATAATCTGGAAAAAATTGCTGTTGAGCTTCATCGGAGCGGCAGTATTCGGGAAGACTTTAAAGTGTCATTCTCTGTAAAAGAACTTGCCTTCTTCATTCATCTGCAGGTAGAATGCGGAATTATTATCGAGGACAAACCAAAGAAAATACATGAGTATATTGTAGGTCACTACAGCTCAAAAGAAACTGTAAAGATATCCGAAAAAAGTTTCAAAAATGCCTACTATTCACACTCTAAGGAGGATATTGCTAAAGTGACTGCCAAGCTGGCCGAGATGCTTGCCCGTGCCCAGCAGAAAGAGTAAACTAACTAAACAAAAGGTGGGAAAGTCCCCGCCGCTCAAAAATATTCACAAGTTCAAAATACCACCTTTCAGAGTAATCCTCCCTCTCTGATACTTCCAGAAGATCTGAGATGACAACCTCTTCTAAGGTTGAGAAGCCCATAAGCTTGCTCCTTAGCTTAAATACTTCGGTAACCGGAAGCTGACTAATTGAAACAGTTAAAAACTCCATATCGGGAATTTGCAGATTTTCATCCATAAAAAAGCGCGGGTTAACCTAATCGCCCGCTTCAGAGGGACCGCAAAGACCCACAACACATGGCAGAAAGGCACCCACGCATAGCGTAGGCAACCAATCTATTTTTCCTGTGTTGTTTGAAGTTTTGCGGTTTTCTGAAACAGTCAAATAGCTATTGCTACAATATTTTTAATTATATTTTATTATCTTTTTTCAAATCATACTACAAATATAACCGTTTTACCAATCTTTTCCAGATTAAAAGATTTCACAATGAAGGGTTACTTGCGGTTGCCAAAACAGCAACTTGACAACATTAAAAAACAAGCTTTCTTTGGAACAAAAACAATATGAACAAAGAAAAATACCTCAGTGCACTTGGGACAAACATCGCAGTTTCAGTTGGTCTTGGTGCCTATATCAGCTATGTATTGGCAAATGAGCATTATACAGCAAGGCAGACCATCATATTGGAAGGTAGTGTCATAAATCACACCGCGTTCCTGAACAGTGGCAGTGCGAGACTATATTTGCAGAATGAAGATAATGAAGAGCACACGCTCCTTTTTTATCAGGAAAATAACTTTTTTTCTATTGAACAAGGTGCAAAACCTTATAAAGACAATGACCTATACATAGAGTTTCTGGAAGACAGCGAGGTCTGCCTGATACCGGATAAACATATTGAAAACCTATATAAACTCTTTCCGGAATACCACCAGATCCAAAACGGTCTAAACAGGAACATTAAGGAAATTCTATTTTTACATCAGTTAAACTTATCCACTTTAGATGCCGAAAAAAAATATAACCAATTCCTAAACCAATTTCCGCACATCTCTATGGTATGCGAACAGAAAAAAATTGCAAGTTTTTTGGGAATAGATCCTAAAACACTCAGCAGGTTAAGGGGTAAACCTAAAAGAAAGTGACAAAAGTCACTTCATTTGAAACATAATTATCAGATTAAGTGACCAATTGGTAGAACAAACGATTAACATTAGATGGAACTTCATACAAAAATTCAGATATGAAACCATCCGTCATCCATAATGAGATCATATTCAAAACAGGCATAATCATGCTTATCTTGCTGTGGAGCTATGCTGGACTATCGAAAATTTTGGATCAGGGCGAATTTGCTAAACAGATCGCTCTTTTATTTCCAGCAGAGCTAGTGACGACTATTTTTATTGCAATACCTACCCTGGAAATCATTGCCGCTTTAGCACTGGCATTCAAAAGAACTAATACTATTGGACTAATCTTATCACTGTTACTAATTACGGTTTTCACACTCTATGTACTGCTGGTTATCTCAGGATACTTCGGGTCTGTACCGTGCAGCTGCGGAGGAATCATATCTGCTTTGAGCTGGAAAGAACATCTAATTTTAAACATCTTGTTTTTATTTTTAGTGATTTACTTATTGTTCGCCTACAAACTGAGAAAGGAGGTAGCCGTGACGAAATGACCGTATAAAAATGGCTGTGACTTGGCACGAAATACCCATAAACAGTCGATGACAAACCAGCCGCCCAACAGAGGCTAATCAACCTGACTGAAGTAAAAGGGCAATTCTCAGTTACCATAAACTAAAATTTTTCAGTTGCTTTTTCACGAAACAAAGCAGCCAACACTATGTTAAAAAAAATAAACATTGGCCTTGTAGCCCTAGTATTGGGGTTCGGCCTAACATTTTTAAACAGCGCTTTTAAATCGGCAGATAAAAATGCCAGATTTACAAGACAATGGAATTTCATAGGAACAACGCTAAGCGAGGATCTAGATGGGACTAAATATTCACAAAGTGTGTCCCCTCCAACAGCGTGTGATTCGGGTTCAGACTTGCCATGTTATTTAAATACTCCTGATAACATCGACACACAGGCAAAACTGACCGTCTACATTCACGATACCTATGGAACAAGTGAAGAGAATGTTAGAGATATGGCTCCAAAGCAAAGGGCTGATTAATATCAATGATTAAGGGCGTCAGATTTTAATATCAGCTGGCGCCCTTAATTCTAACGATCATTTTGTTGCATTCCAGTTAATGAAATGACATCTTCTGGTATTGGAAGTGCGTATCGTTTATCATTTGGTTGTAAAGTATAAATAGTACCATTAATTGTTCTACTGAGAACAATATTTCTGCCCTCTGCGTTTAGTCTTTTAATATCCATCCACCTGATGCCCCTCATCACCAGCTCCTTTCTACGTTCCGCCAACACTATCTTCAATGCAGTTTCAGTATCACTTGCGGCTAGAGGCACAAATGTCCCAGTTTTAAATCTCTTGACTAACAGCTTGTTGAGGGTTTCCATACCTAAATCAACTAATCCGCTCCTGATCTGGCATTCTGCCAATGTAAGATACATCTCGTCGGATGCAATGCCAAAAAATAATGCCGGCTGAAAATATGTTCCTTTAAAATAATAGAAAGATCCTGTTTGTAAAAAATAGAGTCCTTTCCTAAGATCGTTGGCTTGGTAAGAGGCGATGAGCTCCGGAACAATCTTTCCTCTGGAACTATTAACAATGGTGGCGGGAGGTATCCAGGTGGCGAACACCGTCTCATTATTGAATGAGGTGAAGGGATACCGATCTGATGCGCTTAGGGTGTTGTAATCAATAAGTGTTGGATGTAGTTTTAAACATGAATCCGCGAATTTAGCGGCCTGGGTATAATTCCCCATAAAAAGATATGTCCTAGCTAAAAGACCATATGCTGCTGCCTTTGATGGCCTGGTTGTCTGAACCTGTTTGTCTGGCAAAAGTTGTATTGCAGCCTGCAGATCAGATACAACCTTTTCATACCCCTCCTTAACCGTGGTACGATACGATTCTTCATTAAAATTAGTTGATGGCCGCAAGGGAATTCCTGGGTCAGTATCATTTGCATTTCCATATGCCTTTCCCCATAGACCAAGTGCCTGAAGAAAACATTTAGACCTGAAAACAAGTGCCTGCCCCTTTATATTATTGAACTGAGTATTATGGGGAAGATCCGATTCGTCAAGCCCTTCGAGCACAGTACTTGAATAGTAAACAGCCCTATAGGTTGTGGCCCATTCATTTGATCTTGGGGCAAACAGAAAGTCTTTTTGCCAATTATACATTCGTCTTTGATAATCATTTGTCAATGCGGCAAGATCTGTGTCGGTTATGTAATAGTCGTCGGCTGAAATCTCTGCTGAAATTAAATCCTGGTTATTTAAGAAACCGCTATTGTCTAGCAGGGCTTGAAAATCCACAAGGGTTGTAGGTATTACCAATTGCTGATCTGATTTCTCATCCAGGATTTTTTTACATCCCAAATTTGATATTACGATTATCGTACAGCATATAGAACATATTAAGTTTCTAAATTTCATATTTTTTGAGTTTAAAGAGTAACTCTAACACCGATCGAAAATGTGTTCCTTGGTGGCAGATTAAATGAACTGGTTACGTATTCAGGATCAAGATTTTGCTTGTTTGCTCTGTAGATGATCCCCAGGTTACTAATATTTGTATAAAGGCTGAGGGATTTAATCTCAAAGTGCTGAAGGAGGGAATTATCAAAGTTATAGTCAAGATTGACGTATTGAACTCTTACATGATCTCCTTTTTCCACTAGCACATCTGAATACCGGTAAAAAGCATCTCTTGCCAGAATTGCTGGATAAACCATTGAGGGGATATTTGTAAAATTCTCATCTCCAGGATTTTTCCAACGATTTTGGAAGTCGGCATGTCCTGCCCCAGTAATGAAAAGACTGCTGTAGTCGATACTTCTGCGCCTGAAATAATAATCAAATTTAAAGCTTAAACCAACAGATAGTGTAATGTTACTATATCCAAACGAGTTAACTATATTACCAAAATAACGTGGTAATACCGATCCATGATAAGTAAGGTCGGTAACTTTTGTATCTGATCCTGTCAACAAATTATAAGCCTTACTTGGAAGCCCGTTAATAAATCCCATCGGGTCTCCGGTAAGTGCATCAAGTCCAGCCCATTTGTATGAAAAAACCGAATAGACTGGTAATCCCTCTATCCCTGAAACAGATGGATTAGGTTGAAGAAAGCTACTGCCTTGCTGTGATGCAAGATAATATTGAAGAACTTTATCTTTATAACTCGAGAAGTTAAAAGCAGTGTTCCAAATTAACCCACCTATCGAATTTTTAGTTTGGAGTTGAATATCCAGTCCATGACCACTAATCTCGGCTACGTTTTTTACAACCGTATTTCCGATTCCCTTCGTGTAATCAACAGGATAAGTGCCAAATAGGTCCTTGGCATTCTTGCTATAATATTCAATACTCCCTGAAAGTCTCCCCTTAAATAAACTGAAGTCGGTACCAATATTAATCATCCTTACCGTTTCCCATCTTAAGTCTGGATTGCTATACTTATCGAATGAGGCGAAGACCGACTGGGTGTAAGTTGAGATTGCTTGGTATCTAATCGTATTTACACCGGTCATATTCGGATCAACATTACCACTTTTTCCAAGCGTGGCTTTGAGTTTTAATTGATCAACGAAATTGGTTTTCAAAAATGACATTTTCGAGATATCCCAACTCAATCCCATAGACCAAAGCGGTTTCCATTTATTATTCGTTTCCACGCCGAAAAGATTTGAAGCATCTGCCCTTGCACTGGCAGAAATTGTATAAGTATCCCTGAATGAATAGGCAACATTTACAAATTCTGAGAAAAAGTTGTTTCTCTTTAGGGAAAGACCACTGCCGCTGTTAATAAAATTTGCACTTCCGGTTATAAAATCTGGGTATGTCCTGGTGTAATCTACGAGTCCAGATATAAGCTTGTCGGTATCAAGCCCATAAACCCTATCGAAATATCCTTTAGTCCTTGCTGTTCTCCACTCTAATCCTCCAACAGCATCAATCCTATGATCTTTCCAAATTCTGTTGAATTCCAGCTGTGGCCTGAATTGCTCAGAACGGAGCGTACTCTCAGATTTATCCAAAATGGCACCCAGTGGTATAGGATAACTAATAGAACCATTCGAAGCAATCTGGGTAAATGAATTTATTAGATTTCTGGTATAATAAGACTGCTGACTCTGGAGCAGTTCACCATTGTTACGCTGCTCCTCGATATTGTATTTCAATGATGCTCGAAAACCAAGTGGAAGTTTATAGCTAAGATCGAAATTTGCCAAAAGATCAGTTAGATTTTTACTATTATCAGATTCAGCATAATCTAATAAAGGAACATATGACCAGTCAAGCAGTCCTTTGGTTGCGGGAGAAGATAAATAGGTTTGTCTGTAATTCTTATTTATGGCGAGTGGATTTCCGTATTGGTCGGCAAGTTCAGCATAAGGGTAAAGTCCCAAATAACTGACTATCTCACCTATCCCCTGTTTGCCAGACTCTATGAAGCCAGAGGTATAAGAGAAAGATGAATTAATTTTAAGGTTTTTAGATAACGATAGACTATTTGCAATCCTTAAAGTTTTCCGCTCATCCTTTGAATTCAAGTTATCGATATTTCTGTTATAACCAGATGATAATATCCAGTTGTGTTTTTCACTTCCTCCAGAGAGACTCAAGGAATATTGCTGGTTGATGCCTTGCTGATAAATATATCTACTAAAATCATCGTACACATCATGGCCTGAAAATCTTGCAGCTCTCGCATTGAGTTCATCATTCGAAAGCGTGCCAGCATCATTCAATATCAATGCCTCAACAAATGGCGTCAACATCGGCCTGGAAGGAGAACTAATTTGGTCATTGTAAAATCCCTTTTGATAAAGATATCTTTCCAGGCCAATAAAATCTCCAGAAGAAATACGCTGTTCATATCGAAGATTAGGCTTCTTTACAAATCCTAACGCAGAATTAAAACTTATCGAAAGCGGATCATTTCTCTTCCCTTTTTTCGTTGTGATCACAATTACCCCGTTCCCTGCCCGTGTTCCCCAGATAGATGCGGCTGCGGCATCTTTTAATATCGTGATACTTTCAACATCATCAGGATTGATATTGGAGAGCTCACCTGAATATGCAAAGTCGTCGAGAATAATTAGTGGTTCTTTTGGCCCTTGTATTGTACTCAGACCTCGAATCATGAACCTTGGTCCGGAAGAAGTACTCCGATCAACAGTTATGCCGTTTCCAACAGCTTCTATTCTGTCTAGGATATTCTTTCCAACCTGTTGATTCAAACTCTTGTTGTTGATCTGATCGAATGAGCCCGTGGATCTGGTCCTGTCAATTTTTTGATAACCCGTACTTACCGTGACGTCATCCAGGCGGTTCTCATTTGGCGAGAGTTTAAAAATTACTAGTTCTTTGTTAGGAATAACAATTATGGCAGAATAAGTTTTATAATTTACGTTATTAATGTTTGTGGTGTAACTGCCTGAAGCTAATGTGAGAGAGAAATTTCCCTGATCATCACTCCTTGTTTTCAGCACTTTCTGTCCACCTTGAAGAATTTCGATAGTTGCTGCGATTCGCTTAGCAGTATCAGTTTCATCAATTAGACGACCCTTTAAAATTTCTTGCCCAAAGGATACAAAACGGCACATACCGATCACTAAGATCAGTAGATATATTTTTTTCATAAAATCTATTTTGTCTGGAGTTTCAGAATAATTGACTGATCATTAATTACCATCAGATCAAGGGTAGTCATCCCTTCACGAAGTCTGAGTCCAAATTTTTTCAATTGATCATTGACGTCACCAGAATAATCTATCTGTACTGAAATTGGGTTAGCACTGCCTGTACTATCAACAACTGGAAGTTTTATAAATTTTGAGTTCTCCAAACTCATGGCCAGAACATCAGCAGGATAGTTGGTTATTCTCACGACGCACATTTGCCCCGATGGATTGGCTAAAGTCTTTATTTGCTTTTCAGTACCACCTAAATTAACCAAATCGCTTTTAGATGTTGTTCGTTCAAGAAATAAACAAGGAACATATCTCTTTTCAAACGTTGCCACATATGGGGAATATGTATTCAGGTCATTGATCATCAACCTATACAGATCAGGTGCCATGAACAAGGGTACGTCAAATTCATAATTGTAAATTTCGGAGGCAATATCATTTTGCCTTTTTCCATTATAAACCACGCGCTTATCAGAAAAAATCTTTCGCTCAGCCTTGAAAATCTGGTGGCCGATCATTGAAAACAATTTTTTAAGTGGCATATTGGTGATGGTTTGTCCGGTAATTACCTTGGTCGCGGAATCGATTTTAAAACTTGTTCCAGTACCCAACCCAGAAAGATAACCCTTCAATAAAATATTGTACTTTACCAGATTGGAAACGGGCAAATCTTTGGTGGTAAATAGATGCCGGTCAGTATCTATGTTCAGTTTGTTAATGAAATTCTCCTGTCCACCATGGAGCACGTTAGATATTTTTAGACTATCAATCTCCTCGCTTCCAGTTGCAGCAATAAATTTTCCAGCTCCGTTGATCCATACATAGTGAGGAATCGTCTTAAATGGAAAAAGCTTATATAGCAAGCTATCAGAAAAGATATTGGAAAATAATTCGTTGTGTTCCTTAAATCTATTTTGTAATAGAGTTACTGGCTTATCTCCAAACTCATTGTTGACCTGAATAATCTCAATCTGATTGGAAAATTTCTCCTGGAGATACTTCATATTGGGAAAACCGTGTATACAAGGTGCACAATAAGTAGCCCAGAAATCAAGGATGATTAATTTTCCCCTGAACTTATCCAGTTTAAATGTATTTAATTTTGGAACAGGTTTTGAAAACTCTGAAAAGGTAATACCCTTAAATGCTTTGGTCCAAAATATATCAGGAACCGTCTCACCAATAGTCAAACCATGTGGAAGAGATCGGTCCTGTGCTGCACCCCTATTTGCGGAAAAGGATAAAACCAGCAAAAATGAAGTTAGTATTTTTAGAAGTCTATTATAAAAGGAAAGACAGGGTAATAACCTCACAATAGAAATATCGGTTTGTTTCATAAAATAGTTAGTTTGGTTGACAAAAAAATCGTGAGATCACGATCAAAAAAATAAAAGACAATGCAGGAAACCAGTTTTTATAACATCATTAAAGAACCAATTGAGAAAAGCTTCCTGCATTGCAGGAATCTATACAGGATTCTTTGGCTTTAAAGCAAAAAGCCGATCAAATGGATACCGGACTACCAAGCTCATGACTAACAGTTTGATTTATTTTAAAAAAAAACAGCAAAAACCAGCCCTCCTGCATATAAAAACATGCAGATACGGGAAACCGTATTTGTAATTAAGAAAAAGATGCCTATCTTGGAATTGCGAAAAACCATAGTACTGCACCTTTGCCTAATCAGCAATAAAGGGCTGGTACCAAGCTAAATTAACCCGCTAGGACTCTGTGCGCTCTCTTCACACTAGCCTTTGCTCTTTTGGGCTATATTTTACTTGGAATTTCTAGCCCGCATTACGATGGGGAACAAATAATGTTCTTTAAAAAGAATTTGAGGGAATGATCGAAACCCAATTCCAGGAAGTGGATTAATTTGATGGCGGTTAATTTTTTCGTTTTCATAAACATTTAATTTTATGTAAAACGATGTGGACTCAATAAAAGCAGATGAAGAACCAGATTGGCAAAACCAATAGGGCGAACTCCATAAGCTTCTGGATGAGGTACCGTCAAGAACCGCCTAAGCAAGCTTAGGTTTCACAAAAGACTAGCATGAAGTCCGCCCTATTGAATAAGATATCACGAAGATAACAAAATCCAATAGATCCGGCGAACTCACGATCGGCTCATGTGAAAGTTTGACGGTTTTCATCCATGAGTGACATCGTTAAAGCCAGGTCACCCCAACTCTATTTGTCGCTATAAATAACTGATAACAAATATACTAAAGTTGACACTAAATATCAACTAATATTTTAAAATATTTATGATAAATCGGATTGCGGAGGTTTTGAAAGAAAAAGGTGCAGGTAATAAAGACTTAGTTCAGTTTCTGAAAATAGAAAAGGAAACAGTTTCCAGATGGGTAAATAATAAGCATCAACCAACTGTAACAACATTAAATAAAATAGCCGAGTTTTTAAGAGTGGATATTAGGGAGTTGCTGCATCCAAGCGATTGGAGTGAGAGTAAGGTCAAAAAATTTGAAAGCAAGAAGTAACTGTGCAATTGAAACGTAGAGTTGTAAATGTTAATCCTGTTGTCATTATCAAAATCAACTTTTATAAAAAAAGAATATTGTTAAATGATAATTATAAGATCAATGAACAATAAAACTAAAAGTATACTCATCACCATAATGTATTTTGTGATAACTATTATATTCCTAAGTTCAGTAGGGGTCTGGTTACCAATAATGCTAGATGATTACAATTTGGATCATATTTCAAATGAAACATACTCAGCGATAGCAGGAAACATTCTTACATACTCCTTGAGCATTTTTTTGGTTGCAATTATTGACAGAATTTTACTATTAATTTCAAAGACTAGTAAATACCATAATAATATCATTGAGTTCTTCGTTACATTGATTTTGCTGATTTTAACTTCAATATTAGTATATCACACGTTAAAAGACTTAAGAAAGATGAGATATGTAGCTGCTATAAAATTTTCCTTCAGCGTGGCAATAATTACTTGGATATACTGGCTATTCGTAAAATTCGGATCTAATAAAGAGGATAACTTTTCATCTATTGGGGGGTCAATGCTATGAATTATTTAGAAATATATGCAATACGAGTTCACCAGGAATTGAGCGATTTCTACATTACATCAATAAGGGCGGGGGATTTATTAAAATTTACCTTTTCGGAAAAGCTTGAATATACCGATGAAAATGGGAAACTAAAAGGGAATCAACGTAAAATCGACGAGAAAAGACTTAAAGAAATTGGAACGTATATAAGCTCAGTTGAAATGTCTTTCCCTAATTCGATAATTTTGGCAGCAAATTATTCTGAAGCAGGCGAGCTAGTTGATGATGAGGCAGAGAGATGGGATATTGATAGTATTGACAGTAATTTATACAAAATCGCTATACCTACCGATAAGAAGTTAGCAGCAATAGTTGATGGTCAACATAGGTTGATGGGCTTCGGTGAAAAATATTTAAAAGATCAGTCTAAGCTAGACATAGAACTCCCATGTGCTATATTTTTCGATCTTCCAAATTCGTATCAAGCCTTTCTATTCGCTACAATAAATGGCAACCAGAAACGAGTTGACAAGAGTCTTGCACTTGAACAGTTCGGCTTCAACGTTGAAGATGAGCCTCAACAAACCTGGACTCCTGAAAAGCTAGCTGTTTACTTCACTCGCACCTTAAATTTCAAAGAAAGCCCAATAAAGGGGCATATCAAAATTGCGCCTAAAATTTCAACTTCATTAAAAAAAGAGGTTTTTAGTAGCCAAAAAGATTGGTCTATATCGACTGCCACGATTGTTGATGGAATTTTAGGCTTAATAACTTCAAATGCAAAGCGTGATAGAGTAGAGATGGCTCAAGAAAACATTTGGGGCAAACGTTCAAGAAGTATGGTATCAAATATAAGAGATAAATCTCCCCTTAGAATACAATACTTAGACAGAGATGATGACTACATTTTCAAAATCATTTTTAACTATTTATCTGCGATAAAGGAAACTCTATGGAAAACTTATGACCCTAAATCATATATTTTTAAAACTGTTGGTGTACAAGCATTATTCGATGTGCTGAAAAGAATACTTCAAATTAACATTCTAACTGAACAAAATGACTTTAAATCTTTATTAGAGACAGCACAGATCTATGATTTTAGCAGCTCTGCGGTACAAGCATCTGGCATTGGTAGGAAGGACATAAGAAATGCTATCCTTTTAACTATGGAAATTATTAACCAGGATATCTTAACGGAAAATGATTTAAACAAAATCAATGATTTTAAAAAAAAATCACCAGAAAATTAAAATTTAAGATAAAATGTCATTCCAAATTTACTTTGAAGTATATTGTTTCGGCCAGTCCAATTATTATTGTAAATTTCAAAAAGCAAAATACCATTAACGCGAATCAATGAGTAATATCGAAAAAATAGCCTTCACGGTAGATGCGGGTATAATAAATCGTCTTGGCCTTGAGCTCGTTGCAAAATCTGAAACAGCCGTTGCCGAGCTTATTAAGAATGCCTATGACGCAGACGCCAATGTTGTAAACTTATATTTTGAAGATGCCCATCTTCCAGGTGGCAAATTAAAAATACAGGATGATGGAAGTGGAATGACCAAAGCCCAGTTAATTGATGGTTTTATGAGACTGGCTACATCCGACAAAATACACAACTCGGTTTCTGATAAGTATTTAAGACCAAAAGCTGGCCGAAAAGGTATCGGGCGTTTTTCTACTCAAAGATTAGGGGAACATTTGATTATAAATACAAAAGCAGATCATTCGGATGCACTGGAACTCGATATTAACTGGAATAAATATGCTCCAGATATCCTACTGGGCTCAGTAGAAAACAATCTTACCACCAAAGATGATATAGTTGCAGAAATTGGGACAACTTTAAGCATTAATACACTCCGGGAGAAATGGAGTGATGCTGATATCAAGCGAGTGTATAGATATGTCGCGGATTTAATTCAACCTAGCTACTTATCAGTCCAAAATAACAAAAATATAGTCGAGGAGAGTAAAACAGAAAGTTTTGAAGTTAATTTTCTACGAAAAGAAAATGATGAGACAAACTGGACTCCAGTAGCAGATCCTGGAGTAATGATGCTCGACCGCGCTTTAGCAACTATCACAGGTTTTATAGATCCCGATGGTAAAGGAGTAGTAAACCTTATAACAAAAGAATTCAAGGTAAGTGGAGAATCAAAAGTATTGGAAGATTCCATAAATACATCCATAAGACCATATCCTGAGCTGAAAGGCGCTTCAGTTGCATTCAAAGCTTATTATTATATTGGAGGCGATCGAAATAGTTATTATGGAATTACTAAATCAGAATTAAAAATCATAACTGAGCATCTGAAGAAAAATGGTGGGATAAAGTTATACCGTAATGGTTTTAGAGTACCCAAATATGGTGAAATGGGTAATGATTGGCTAGCACTTGAGACTAGATCCAGGATTGGTAATGGTATTCCATTTGGAAATAATCATCTTTTAGGTTTTGTACAACTAACTGACCCGCATGGTAAGATATTTGAGGAATCAGCAGGCAGGGAGGGTTTAATTGAAAAGGAAGCATTTAGAGAACTTCAAAAATTTGTAGCTACGGCGATAGAAAATGGATTTTTAAACTTCATTTCATGGTTTAGAAAAACAGATGAGTATCTACTGCTTAATCCAGAGCGAGCACCTACACCAACATCAAATGTCGTAGATAAAAGTATCCAAGATATTAAAGATGCCACCAAAACTCTAACAAATCCAGAAGCTACAGAAGATGAAAAACGTGAGGCTGCAATTAAGCTGGAAACATCTACAAAGGTTTTTGTAAAAACTACGAAGTCAGCAATCAATGAGCTTGAAATGATGCGAGTACTGGCAGGCGTTGGTCTCACCATAGCAGAATTTATTCATGAGATAAAGCAGATAGTACCGTCTACACTTGGTTATATTGAAGATACCTTGAAACATAATCTCGATGCATCTGTAACCGGAAATTTAGAGAATATCAATGACGCATTAGGCTCGTTACTAGCTTATACTTCATATTTCGATGAAACAATTTCTAAAAACATTGTTAGAGAACTTCAAACCATAAATCTGAGGAAGTCGCTAACAGTTTTCGAAGAAATTATTGAAAATGATTTAAAAAGAAGACACATAGAATTAAATCTTTCGCTTGTGGGGAAAGATTTGTTGATAGATTCAATGCACCCTTCTGAGGTAAACACTATTTTGCAAAACCTATATAGTAACGCGAAAAAGGCAATTTTAAAAACAACAGGACAAAAAGGAAAAATACTAATTAAAGTTCATAAGAATATCGAGCTTAATACCATAATTCTAGAAGTTCAGGATAATGGTATTGGTATTTCTGCCAAGCATAAGGATAGAATTTTCGATGCATTTTTTACTACTTCTTCTGAGAGAAAAGAAGATTTTGGTACAAGTACTGGTCTAGGTCTCTACATACTTAACCAAATTATCAGAAACAGGTCCGGTTCAATTAATATTGGAACGGCAGACCCAAATTACAAAACCGCTTTTATAATAACACTCCCATTAGGGAACAAAGAAAATTTAAAATAACATGGCTCTAAAATTCCTATATATTGATGATGAGGCAGAAAAAACTTCTGCAGGACTTATTACCAATTTAAATGACAAAGAAACAATAGAATTTAAAATCGAACAGCCTCAAACCTGGAACAAGCAGAAATATTCTTTAATCGATAATGGAGGCTTAAATGATTATGACGGTCTACTACTTGACTTCAAATTACAATTTTCTGATGATAAGGACAGTGAAGTTAAATATTCTGGGGCTGAGCTTGCTCAAAGTATAAGAAATGGCGTAAAATCTGGTTCTATACGAGACATTCCAATTTTTTTGTGTAGTACAGAAGATTTTTACATCTCATACTTCGACAGAACTAGTAAAGATTTGTTCGACAAAAAGTATAAAAAAGAAAAAACTTTAAATACAGAACAAACAAAATTAGAGCTTATTTCATTTGCCAATGCTTATACGGCAATTCGAGAAAATAGAGAGACAGAATCAATAATTAAAAAACAAAAAGAGCAAGATAGTGATATCCAAATACTAGATACGGAACTTCAATGTTTGGAGACTCCTCATGAAATAATTTATTTATTAAATAATTACTTCATGCAGCATTCTGGTCTACTGATAGACGAGGATCTGTTAGCAATTCGCTTAGGAATAGACAAAGCTGCATCAAAAGATTGGGAAAATTTCAAAGAAAAGTTCTTAGCTGATTTTAAATATGTTGGAGTATTGCATGAGAGCTATCCGCGCTGGTGGCAGTTCGAAATCAATAATTGGTGGACTCAGACGTTTGGCAAAAGCCTTTCAATCACATCAGCGGAAGACCGAGTAGAACGCTTATCGAAACAATATGATATGCATCTCATCTCTATCGCCCTTCCCAAACATCAGCATTACACCACATTTTGGTATAAATGCAGGCTCTCAAACACGCCTTTAGATGCAATTGACGGTCTTAGAACTATTGAAATGCCGAGATACGCATGGCAAGACCCTAATTACATATCATTGGGATATTTGTTATCTGATGTGCGAGAAACTGATGCTGCTTATGCATTACTTGGCCCCAACGAGAGAGAAACTTTTGATGAACTAGACAGAGAAAACTAATGAACTTTAAAACGCTTTTCAACCAATATGTATCTATCTTGAACACATTTAAGAAAGAATTATCCGTATTTGATTTCAGAATGGATCAACTAAAAGAGATAGGCAAAACAATTCAAGAGGATAAAAATACCTTTTCTTATGAATTTACTAAATTTAGGCTTACGATACCTAAAAAGCTAAAACCTAGCCATACAATGCCTAAGGGGGTGGAGAAAATTACAATTACACTATCTGTAGATGATAAAATCGCTGTTAAACGCTTCAACAATGCGCACGTTGAAGATCCATTCCTAAACTTGGACAATTTTAATATCACATTAAATTGTGAAGATAATCACTATTCATCATGGCATCTCGATAGACATATAATGGATAGAAAAGAAGGAGATGGTGAGAATTTACATCCAATTTATCACATGACTTATGGTGGTCACTACATGGAAAGTAAGCAAGTAGATGGAGAAGATGTCTACGGAAAATCACTAATTATAAGGGCACCGAGGCTTATGCATCCACCTTTAGAATTAATTTTAGGATTAGATTTCGTTTTTCGACATTACATTTCAAAAAAAAGCTTACCGTTACTTGATCATGAACCATACATCAAACTTGTAGAAGATATAAAAAAAGAAATCTGGTTTCCCTTTGCTTTAGCGTTGACAAAAAATTACTGTGCTAACATTGACATCGATAATAAGCGATATACTTTCGATGATTATTTCGTTCAAAGGGTAATCGGCCATAATCCGCCTGAAGTAGCTTAGCAGTAAAACATAAATATGGAATGCAAGAATCTAATTATTTGTAAAACACATGGTTTTCTCCATTGAAGCAATATGCTAACTAGTTCTATTAGTAATGATTGTGTATTTAATGTTTTCAATTATCTTGATGGGAATGTGTACGATTATGATCATTATTATTACAATAAAGCTTATCAACTTGGCTATACACCTGGAAGGGTGGCCTAAAAAATGATGTTGCATAGATAGGCACTTTCGGAAGTATGGCTGTCTCATCTTTGGAAGGTTTGGCTGGTTTATCGCTCACAAGTTCTAGGATCCTTTCAAAAGGAGATATGGTTATGATGACATTCGCTGCTGTATGGCTTACTTACAAATTAATAGGTCGACATTTCCTTATTATTAATAGTAACGATGATAAAAAAATATATCTTCTTTATTCACTTTTGCTTCTTTCATTAGTATCCTTTTCTCAATCTAATGATATTTGGATGAGTCACTATCATTCTGATATACTTAGAAGAATGAGGATTCAATATGAAAAGCCGCCTGGTTTTAGTGAGAAATTAGGTATTGAATGTTTTAAAGATAAACCAAAGCTTGAAACAATTCTTACTTGTGTAGGCAATCAACTTATTTCAAATGACCGCCAGTTCTTGACATTAATCTCAATTTTCAAGATTTTTAGCAAAGAAGACTCGGTGTTTATGCAGAAGATGATGCCGAAGAACAACCTATATAACACTAACAGACAGCACATTAATCAATTAAGACGCATAATTAAGACATCTTTAGGAGAAGAACATGGAAAATCATGGAAAAATTATGTAACTTATTATACGGAAGCCTCAGCTAAGACTAAATTCAACGCAGACACTGCAATTCTAGTACCGATCAAGCTTGAAGGCGAAGATGTCTATGATGAAATTTACAGCAATTTGGGAGCGCTAGTCCTCCAGAAGAAAGATAGGGGTTTCATTATAATATATTTTCTTTATACTAATAAGGGTAAAAGAAAGCTGCCAAATTATCTGAAATCTATTGAAAGTATATTTAGATATTATGATTAGATGAAAAGTTTTAGGTTTATATATTTGTTGGCGGAAAATACTAAAGGAACCATCTCTATGTAGTCATGGTCGGAAGAAAAATCTTCCGACCACGACTAGTTAAGACCCTTCCTTTTTTTTCGCAAAATTTCGCTGGTAATCAAAAAGCAGCTTTCAGTTCTTTCCATGAAGCAAACTTGCCATTCTTTAGCTCATACCGAATTAAAGCAATAGGATATGAAAAACCATCCTTATTGCTTAAAACTGTTCTTTACTTGGTCTGGACAGACCATGTAACTTGACCCCGTTGCACCAATTTTTAATTATTTTTAAGCTTATTAATAAACAAGGTGTTAAGAGAAAAATACTTTTGTGGAGAAGGCCGTCAATTGACACTGGTTTATGCACACCTAACAGCTAAACTTTTTCCCAGCATGCCCACTTTCTGTATCATCAAGAATGGGTTTTGTCCTATGGATTGGAATGGAATCATCAAAATTGATAGTTTTAGTTTAAACAATACGCGGTTGTCTAATGATGGGAAAGCCGGCCAGCCATCTCAAAGAAAAGACCAGCATCACGCAAACAAAAAACAAAAATTATGAAAAAAATTTTAATCCTAGCTGTTGTGCTCGTGGCTAATGTTGCCGTTGGAGTAAACATCGCAAGAGCAAATGCTGAAGAAAAAATTGAAGCAGAAGCAGGCTTAACAAAAGGTATCAAAGGTTCTTACCAGGGCACTTACGTTTGCCACTGTCCGGATGATACTAAAGAGTGTTACTGCGGTTCCTAAAAAATCATGAGGTAATTGCCGTATGGCAATTACCTTTAATTCTGACCAGCTATATGAAGTATTTAAATTTCGCTTTTTTTCTCGCCCTGCTTATCGTGACAGGTTGCGGCCAAAATAATATTAAACTAAGTGGACCGAAAAAAGACAAAACGGAACTATTCAGTTTAATCGATAGTATAGCCCTGACCGGTACCGATTTAAAAGAGGTTATGGGCATAACAGTGACAAAAAACAATGAGATTATTGTCTGCAATTACAATGCAGGAAAAGTGCTCCTTTTCGACAGCACCGGACGCTACCAGCGGGATATTATTTCCAATGAAATACCAGCTTTCAAGAAACATAAGGTAGGTTATCCTTTAGCCGTTACCTTAGATGAGAAAGGGTTTATTTATGTTTCGGACAACAAATACCGTAGGATCATCATCCTCAATGATAAATTTCAATATGTGAACAGTTTTATCATATCGGGGCACCACATCAGTCCAATAAGCTTGGCAGTAGGTAATGGAACAATTTTTATGGGTGGCTGCGATAAAGAAACAGGTGAATACGTTCATGCCTACACGACTAATGGTGCGCACATCCGTTCGTTTAGGAAGAGCAAAACGGATTTCGAAGGTCTGCCCCACTTTTCGCCAATACTGAACTACCCTTTTATCTATCTTGATCACGACAGGATATTTTCTGTAGAATCAATGGACTATAACCTTACCGCAAATGACTTGAAAGGAAAACCGCTATTTTCAAATAATTATGTAAGCGACCTTTACACATCCGATGTATTAACTCATCTCCAATCCATTAAAAACGACTATGCAGAGGTTGATAATGAGTTAAGCAAGCAATTTGGTATTTATGGTGATGGAGAAAGACTTTTTGTGAAACATGGCATGCCAACAGCAGCCCATCCGCCCGAAAACTATTATCTCAAAAGGCGTTTCATGCTCGATTTGCTCAATAGAGCAGGAGAACCACTGCTCCAAGGGGTTGATACTGGCAATGAAGATTTGTTTCAGTTGTCAGCAAACAGAGCCTTATTCCTGAACTGCACCCCTAGCGGAACTTTTCAAATCAAACGTTATAAAACTTTAAAAATTAAAAATGTCTCTTAAATCCTTCCTCATCGCAATTGTAATCATGCTGGCCATTTCAACAAGCTGGTATGCCTATAAGACTTATAGTTTTACCAAACTCTCCGGAAATTACAAGATACTCACCAACGACCAGAAGATGGCGATCAACCTCGGAAAAAGCCAACTTCCGTCAACGGTTCGCTTGAACCCCGTAAACGGAAGTTCACTAAAACCTAATCTCGCTGAGGAGCTCAGGAAAAACCCTTACACCCTGCTGGTGATATTTGAACCGACTTCCTGCGGTTCCTGCCTGGGCGAATTTACCCTTTACAATAGCCTTAAGTCTGATCGGGACACGCCCGTTATTGGAATCAGTAGCATGAAAGACCAAAAGGAATTGGAAACTTATATCCGTAATGCCAAGCTGAATATTCCGGTATATCAGGATTCGCTGGCTTTCGTCGGCGCATTTCTCCAACCTGCTGCTGTACCTGCCAAGGTGCTGGTGGACAGCGAGGGGAAAATCAAGTGGGTGGATTACGTAAGGGAAAATCAGGAAGATCAAAATATATTCGCAGGATTTTTAAGCTGGTATGTTCAAAGATAAATTTACATTTTTGATTTTTTTTATCCTGATCCGCTGTATTCCTGCTATGGGACAGGTGAATGGAGAGCATATTTTTTGTGTGACCGGCATTGCAGTGGATTCATTGACCGGGAAAGGCATCGAAGATGCTTCGATAGCAGTTTATGACCAGCAGGGGCGTAAAATGAAAAACGATATTTCTCGGGAATCTGGAAGGTTTAAATTTTATATCCGCTTAGTAAGTTCCTGTAGGATGGAAGTGGTGCACCTCAGCTACCAAAAAAAAACAATTATTATAAATCCTACAGATGCGGACAGCTTAACCCTTGGCCGATTGCTTTTACTTCCGCGGATGCATGAACTTAAAGAAGTGGCCATCTCAGCAAAGAAAAATGTGGTCAGCTATGGACTGAATAAAATAACCTACAGTGTCGCTTTGGACAGTTCAAACAAAGGCATTTCCGCCTTAGACATGATACAGAAAGTGCCGCTCATTGAAGTTGCCGGAAACCAGCTCGTGGCTTCAGGAAGATCAAACTTGAAACTTTTCCTTGATGGCAAAGAAGTGGGGTCTTCTTCCTCTTACGTTGCTTTTTTAAAATCGCTTCCCGCAGGCTCTTTTTCAAAAGTAGAGGTCAATACCAGCCCCGATATCCGCTATCAGCAGGAAGGGGTAACCACAATCATAAACTTGACCTCAGATAAAAAACTGCCGAAGGGAATTTTTGCCGGTCTCAACACTGGTATAAGCTCCAGGTTGGGTTATACATATGGCGGTTTTGTGATGTCTAGACTGGATAAATTATATATAGTGGCAACACTGAACAGAGATAATTCCGGGCAGTTTGTGGATGGGGAAAGTATTCAGCAAATTTATAATTTAGACAATTCCTTCATCTCCAGTCTCACCACATCCAGCAGACAGAGAAATTCAAGCTTGCTGACTGATATCAATGCAACTTATAATATAAGCCCAGCAAGCTCTGTAAGAGTAAATTTTAGTCGTTTTGGTCTGAACTCCGATAGTGAGTTTATTCAGGCACGCGGCAATGTAACATCTGGTGACCTGGTCTTTAAAAACCTGCAGTCCTTCTATAATCTCGAGGGGGATTATGAAAGGGTTGGTAGGAATAAACATATTTTCTCCCTTGCGCTTAAGTTGGCAAATGATAGCCAGCAGCAGTCGTTTGAGCGCACCGATAGGTATGCCGGTTCCACCGGAAATGAATATACCGTCCAGGCGGATTATATCATACCAAAAGAAAAGTGGAAAATTGATCTGGGGACAAAACTAATACGCCGCAACATTGACCGGAGCGGGACAGTACCCATCGCTGGTTACAGCCAGGATATATTTCGTCTTTATGGATCTGCGGCCTATGATATCACAAAGAAACACCGGATTACTTTGGGCCTGATATCCGATGCGGCTGCATTTGAAAATGTTGTAAGCAGCAATAAGTACTATAACCTGCTTTTTCAGGGTAATTATTCTTTTCTTGCCGGAAAAAGCACCAATATTTCCTTTAGCTTTAATCAGCAGGTCAAACGCCCAGGTCTAAAATACATCGCACCCGCTATACTCGTTTCCCTGCCCCAGAATATTCTTGTTGGAAATCAGGAACTCTCTCCCGAAATGATTTACAACTATAAAACAATGGTGAATGGGCTTCTACTTAAAAAGCCCGCCAGTGCCAGCATCTATTTTACGCACATCCCGGCTAGTATCATAGAGGAGAAGATGTTAACAAATGAAGGTGTGCTGACCACATACTCTAACAGGGCAACCTTCTACCAGTTAGGGACTTCGGTTTTTTACAGTTATCCCATCACTAAAAAAATATCTTTAAGGTTAAATGGGGATATTGGCCTCCAGCAATGGAAAAGTCAGGATAATGACCTCAGCAACAGAGGATTGATATATAAGATATTCACAACATTAACTTACAACGGGTTTATCGGCTGCAATACTCAACTCCGTTTCTTCAACTATTCCAGGGTCATCACTCCACAGGGATATTACGGCGCATATTATGATTCACAGCTTTCAGTTTCCCGAGCATTCTTTCATGAAAGATTCTCCTGCAAAGCAACCCTTTACCAGCCATTTCTTGGAAAGCAACAGGTGAAAAGTATTTTTGACACATCTTCAGGAAGCTATTCCGCTGCTAATATCACTCAAGTCCGTTATCTAAACCTCTCATTGAGTTATGAGTTAGGTAATGTTTCAAAAGCCATGAGCAACCGCTCCCAGAAAGGAAAACGGGCAGAAAATGATGACCTTAAGATACCCTGATACTTTTGCATAAGTCCAGGTCTAGTCCGCTGTTGCATAAATGACAAATGTAGAAACACTGTTGAATATAAAATATTCCACATTTGATTTGCTTAAGATTTGTCGATGATTGTATATATTAGTGCTTTACATTGACGCGCTATGTACAATTGTGTGATAATAGATGATGAGGCCCATGCAATCGAAGGCTTAAAAGAGTTTATTTCCAATATACCTGAAATTTCTGTTCTGCAGACTTACACGAGTTCTATTGAAGCACTGAAAGCCATCGCTGGTTTTCCGTCCATTGACCTTATTCTGATGGACGTGGATATGCCAGGAATATCCGGGATTGAATTGTCCAGTGCCATCAGGCAGTATACCGATAAACTGGTATTTACAACCGCACACAGCAAATATGGTTATGAAGCCTTTCAGGCTGAGGCAAATGGTTACCTTTTAAAACCTTACAGCCTGTCGAACTTCCTCACTTTGATGAACAAACTCTTTCCAAATAGCTCACTGCGTGAAACGGTGGTAGATGAAGATTTTTTCTTTGCGAAAAGCAAAGAGGATAATTACAGCCTGGTGAGAATAAATTATCAGGATATCATTGCGATAGAGAGTAAGCTAAACTACATCAGGATACATACACTGGAAAAGAATATACTGACCTATATGTCACTTGGAGAAATGGCGAGAAGACTGGAAAAGAGGAAAAATTTTATCCAGTTTCAGCGGAGTTTTATTTTAAACAGGACCCATATTTCCCAGATTAGCGGAAATACAATAAAGATGAGTAATGGCCTTTCAATAAGTGTCGGCGATTATTACAAGAAGGACTTCAATAATTTTATCGAAAAATACCTTTTGAAAGTAGGACGCAGGTAACAACCTGCATCCTAAAGTGTCTTTGAACTTAATTGGACGTTGTGACAGTCATGCTAGTTGCCGTAGTCGGTTCTGTTGTTCCTTCAATTTTTTTAGATTTAAGCGATCTGAAAATGAATACTGTTTTGCGAGAGTTAATAATTTTTTTTTGTCCCATGATTGTTGTTTTTATGGAACTTAGCAAGGTTAAGCGGTGAACTAAATTATGTTATACACAAAGGCCATATGTTGATATACAAGTGTTCAGCTATATGAAAAAGTTTTTACCCAAATGGTTTCATTTAAACCTAATCCACATACTCGCCTGGAGCGTTTTCATCTCTTATGAAACGGTTGTAGCGGGTCTGGCATTCGGGTTGTGGGCGCATCCGTTGACCTATTTTATTCACTATTCAATCAACATCATTTTCTTCTACACATTTGGTAACAAGTTGTTTCCATGGGCTTTTGAGAAAAAAAGTTATGCCATCTGGCGTCTGCTCGGTGTGGTGGCCTTTGGCATGCTTTCATTCATCATATTGAACTTTTCTTCTGATTTCATTTTAATAAAGCTTCGATTTATCCACGACAAAACTAAGCTGCAAATTGAGCAGAAATATGTGACCAGAGTGTTGTACCGGGGAGTCTACTTTTTAATTTACTCACTTGCTTACTACCTATTGATGAGTTACCTTAATGCAAGAAAGCGAGCAGAACAATCCGAAAATCTAAGGCTTAATGGTATCATAGCTGAAGAAAAGATGAAGAAACAGCTCTCGCGTGCACAAAATATGTTTCTTAAGGCACAGATAAACCCTCACTTTCTATTCAATACACTGGATTATATCCATCATCATGTCCGTGGGCTGAGCCAGGAAGCAGGAGATGCCATTATTTCCCTTTCGGAGATGATGAGGTATGCTATTGACGCTGATCAGGATGAGGTTTTTATACTATTGGGAAAAGAGATTGAACAGGTTGAAAAATTACTTGGTCTATATCAACTGAGGCAAAACTACGGGCTAAATATCGAGATATATTTTTCACAATCTGTTTATGGTATGAAATTTATTCCACTTGTATTGATGACCCTCACTGAAAACATGTTTAAGCATGGTAATATTCTTGATGAGGATACAAAAGCTTTAATTGCTGTTTATAGTGATGATAGTAGCCTTTACATCAAAACCAGAAATAAGATTAATTGGTCCAATGCACATACATCCTCAGGAAAGGGACTTCAAAATATTCGTGAGCGGCTTGTTTATTCGTATGGAAGCAATGTTGCCTTTGATTATCAGGGAACTGATGATGGTTGCTTTGAAGTCAATATACAACTGCCACTGGCAGCAATTGATTCTGTATGGTCGGTTTAGCGCTAGATGAGTTATTATTACAGGCCGCAGGTCTTTATCTTTATACTGGAGCCAAACTTTCATACTGGCCTGCAGTTTAAAAAAACTTCATTCGTGTGCGGTGAAGCAATATCAGTTTGACAGCAGAAAACAAAGAATACTAAACAAAAGCCATAAGTATCACTTCTACTCATCAAATGCAGATAAATTCCTTCATAAAAAAAAAGATGTTTACATAATGAGCATCATTTATCAATAATATCCTTTTAACCGGAAAAACTGATGAATTTAAGCATATGCAGTCTAATTGACCTGTTCCACCAAATTTATAATTGTATCATAATTAATGATTTAGTTCAAATTTATTTCCCTAGGAATGGGGTCAATAACTTATATTTTGTAAACCTACCTACAGGAAAAGCCTTAATTTGGTTTTAGAAGAGCATCTATTTTTTCACTAAATCTTTTTCAATATTACCATAAAATCGGTTAACGATTGCTGCGACCTTGCCATCAAAGTCAATAAGATAAAAGTTAGGTATACCGACGGTCTTAAATTCAGAACTTAGTATTCTTGCCCCAAAAAACACAGGAAATTTAAGTTGGTTATTTTTCACGTAACTAGGGATCTGCTCTAATTTGTCTCCTGTATAAATGTTTACAATAGAAAAAGGTTGATAAACATATCTCAAATGTATTTTATTTAATATCGGATTTGACAACGGATTCGTGGAGCAAGTAGTAGATACCAAAACAACTAGTTAACACCGGATCGCGAAGCTTCTCTTTTATTTTTTTTCATTGGCTATTGGAATATCATCAATTATAGGAGCCTTTTCCTCAACATGTTTTTGTTTATCTCATAAAAACCATTGACTTTAATTTCATCTTGATTATTACATCCTTGATTTTAATTTCTGCAAATCTTTTTTCGATAAAGAATTTCAACCTGCCAATTTGATAACCGTCTTTAAATTCAGTTCCAGAACCAATTTTCTTATTGCCCACCTTTCTCTTGCGAATAAATGAATATTTTGGTGTTTTCAGAAAACGAAAAAACCTGTGAACATTTCATTTACAGGCTTTTAGTTAAATTTAAAACTATTTCCGCGGAATGGATGGCTCCTATTAAAGAACATATTCAGCCATCCAATACAACTTGACTATTTTTGCACATTAAAATCTGACTTAAAGTTCTTAAATACAAACCAAATTTATTCCGTTGCTATACCCAATAAATTTTTCATGTAGTAAAATACCGATGCATTTTAAGGACGAGATAAAACAACTTTAAATTAGCATTTTACTTGCTATAAATTCAAAGCCTGTAGTATTATGATTTGATTGAAATTCCTGGTTCAGCAATTCCAGACCATCATCCACGTGCATCTTAACATAGCGACCAATATCCTTATCATGCGCGTAAATACCATATTGTAGCGCTATTATTGCGATATAATAATCGGTATATTCTCCGAATAAAACCTTTGCATTGTACTCTTTTCCTTTTGAGTCTTTAATATCTTTAAGTTCAAGCTGTTTATCAGAAGATACTGAATAAGCAAAAGCTATTCTGGAAATAATATTTTCGGTACCTAGGTTGAGTTTATTCGTAAGGCTGGTTATAATCTCCTTATTGGCTAAAGATGTCCTGATATTACTAAACATAAGCTTTTTGAGTTTGTTGGTACCATGTAAATAATAGGTTTGGCTCCGTCTGCTCAAAGCCAGAGTTGTACTTATCATTTTGTTTAATTAAGTAGGCCTTCCCAACACGGTCAACCATCCAGCTATATTCTTCTTCATTTAGCTCCTTTTGCAACAAAGGGAAAAGTACGACTTGGGCTGAAAGATTTGGATAGAACTCTTTAATTATGTTATGCGAGTGATTTTTATCGAACTTTTGTAAAGGACTATCTATAAACACGGGAAAACGAACATTTGACTCGTCGACTAGTGCTTTTAATAAAGCTGTTGCATAAAGTTGTTGTTCACCTTTTGACAAAAGCTCTTTATCAATAAATCTACTCTGATTGTCATACAATTCAATATCAATCAAATCCCCCTCGATTAGAACATGTACACGGCTTACGAAGTCACTTTTATGCATAAGTCTGTTTAGTTCATATTGGATATTCTTCTCTAATGAACCTTTCTTTTTGTTTTTCAATTTTTGAATGAAAACATCCAATTTCTGAATGAGGCGCTCGGCCGTTTCATCCTTTTCCTTATCTACATCTTCCAAGATTACTTTTTTGCTAAGTTCCGAAGTCTGTCGTGAAAGCGAATTGATTTCATTTTCCAACTTATAAACATCAGCATGCAAACTAGCCTGTTCGTTGAGCAATAGTTTGATTTCGTCGTCTAATTTCTCCTTCGTTTTACGGATCGAGGCAATAACAGGATCTTTTCCTTTAGCTTCCCCATCTTGGAGCTTTCTGTTCACATTATTGAAAACACCTTGCAGACGTTTTTGATCATTAATTAAGACCTTAAAAGATTTACCAAATGTTGTTGTTATGTTTTCATAGGCTACATAAAACTTCTGTTGTTGATCAGGTGTAAAACTTAATAATGCTTTGACCTGAACAGCATCTTTTGGAATTAACTCTTGCTCAATTAATGATAAAAGAAAATCTTTTTTATCATTATCAAGGGCTAAATTACTGTCTGTAACTAATTTTGATATAGCAGCAAATTTTGTTTTTAGCAGGGCCGTAGCTGCAGCACTGTTACTACTTTCTAATTCAAGTTGCTTTTTAACCAATGTCATTTTACTCACGAGCATTGCAAAAGGGGCAAGCTCCAACATATCATTAAACCGGCTTTTCAATTTGCTCAAATCATCAGCTAAAATATGTTTCTGCTCCCTTAGTCTTTTTATTTCTTCGATTGTGATGGAACTCCCTTCTCTAATGAGCTGTTCCTGATGAACATCTGAGGTAGTTCGCTTGATTTGAATGCTTTCGACAATGCCTTCCAACTGATTACGTTTATGCTCAATCATTTTCCTTGCTTGTTCAAGCTGCCTGTTCAATTTATCGAGTGCACTTCGATCACTTTTGCTAGCTGACTTCTCCCTTATGCGGTATCTCATCTGCGTTAAGCTCGCTTTAAGATCTGTATATTTTTTTATCCCTAACACTTCAGCATAAGCCTGACTTAGATATTTTTTTTCCTCAACGGTATTCACGTCTGCGAGAGACACAATTTTCTCGGCATCGAAGAAAAAAAACTTGGCAATTTCCTTTGGCAGGATAAAATCATTGATAAAGATTTCGGGGCCAACATTTTTGGTCAACTCATTCTCGCGACCATCTATCAGAATCGTTAATTTTTCTTTATGTGTTGTTACATTATAGCTCCTTGTTACCTCAACTTGCTTACAGGGTACAGAAGGAATCATTATATTGGACAGCTTTAGCGTTATGCTGAAACTTGATAAATCACTTATCAATTTATGGATAAGCTGATTTTCGGTCAGTGTATTTTTTTCACTACCAGCCTTCAATTCACCGACTTTTGTAATGGCTTCACTATGGGCAATTCTATTCATCAATTTTTCGCAGTAACGGGTATAGCCTCCCGCTTCATTGATATCTTGCCTATAGCGCTCATCCACATCATTCATCAGTTTACCATAAAGTCCCCAAACTAAAGATGTGAGGAAAGATGTCTTACCAAATCCATTATTACCCGCTATAACGGTAATATTCTGATCAGCATCCATAGCAAAATTTACCGTGTTGATGCCTTGGTAAACTCGAAAGTTATTTATGATGATTTGTTCTATGAACATATTATTTTGTTCTAACGTAATGTTCCAAATGGTTTTCAAGATCATGTTGTAAACCATAATTGTTTACCATGATATATCTTGATTGTTGAACTTCTAAAAGTTCATTAATAAGGTTATAATCTGTTTCGTCAACAAATACTTCCCTGAGGGTATCTTTTTCAAAGACATCCTTAACTTCAAAATCCTGAGCCTGAAGATTAGTGCCGTAAACCTCATTATAAATATCAGCTACACTGAACCTGAACAGCGAATCCCTGTGCCAGGTAACCTGGATACCTACCAGCTCCTGTGAATTAATCAAAATTAAATCAGATTCTGTTTTTTGAACCTCCTTCTGAGCTTCCAAAAGTACTTTGAGCATATAAGCCCTTTTGTCCTCTAAATATGGGCCCCAACCATCAGGGTTCTCAATGTAACTTCCACGGCGTTTTGTATCTCTCCATTCTCTATTATTGCGGTTATCCTGAAGCATGTCTCTGAAGTCAGCAAGTGGCTCCATCCACTCCTCACCATTATCAATAAGCGCAGCCATAGATTTATCCTTTTTTACGACGGTACAAACCCAGCAGCCAAAGCGGCTATTGCCACAAGATGGGGTGGTGTCATCTATGACCAAGGGACAGTCGCCGCCCGTGGCGTTATTATAAAGGGTGACCAGCGCTCTATTCGAGCCACCCCATCCTGGGTTATTTTGTAGCAAGTATTCCCAAACCTCTTTAGTTTCAACATCTTTAATTAATGCAAAAACGTATGCATTCGGCAAAACATGTTTTCTTAAACGTTCACCCTTAACTTCATGCTTTTTGATACTCTTCGCCCGATTTACACTTTCAGCGCTTCGAGTTCCCAAGAGTATAATCACTTCACCAATCTCGCTTATTTTACTTTTGATGAATTCAGTTGTTGGATTAATTTTCAACCGTTCAGTACACCATCTGAATGTATTATTTGGTGTGGGATAGCCTTTTCCAATTAGATTGACCCAAAAACTTTCTTCCAATTTCGGAGTCGTCTCATGAACAGTAATAGGCATGGATTGCTTTACTGCCTCATCTTGAATATTTTTAAGGGTAATTCGGATGAACTGGGCAATTTTTGGATTCTCAACAAGAGTATCATTACAGACAACATATATTCGTCGGCTTCTGAGCATAGGCTCAATTTTAGAAACTGTTGCCCAAACTAATTGCAAAAGCATGGTAGAATCCTTCCCCCCGCTAAATCCGATTATCCATGGACGATTATCATCATCAGCCATATATTGGTCGAAAACCTCCTGCTGTAAAAATTTGATATCTAATGCCATATATTTAGAAACTATAAAAGCCTTAAGATTTGCTAAATTTAAATCTCAAAGCCTTTCAATTTGACTCACTATTTCCTAATAAGTTTTTAGGATAGGGTAAAGATATTATTAAAAATAACAGCATAAACACAGAGTTTTCAACAAGCTAACAGTTATCAAGATGTATGCTTTTGAGATAGAAGAAGTTATATATATTTTGATTTACCCAAAATTTACATTTACATGTGGAATATGCTCTTTTGTTCTTCAAGATTGAATCAACCCTCCTACTTAAGTTTATAACAGCCATATTTATAAACTGTTGTTAATTCAAGTTTCCGTTAAAATTTTAGCTATGAATTAACATGGAAATAATTGATTCTATCTTAATTCCTATTTATCATCAGATGAGTATAAACTCATAGATATGGGTTCAAATATTTATTTAGTGACATTTGAGCATTCCAAATAAGAATAATAAATCTTATTTTGCTTTTTGAACCTAAATTTTATGAAAAATACTTTCAATTGCGTTATTATTGACGACGATCGTTCGGCGATTAACATAATTACCGATCACATCGGCGAATTTCCAAACCTAAATGTAACTAAGACATTTACTAAACCCATTCAGGCCTTAACCGAATTAACCAATGATGAAACGGTAGACCTGATTTTCCTCGATATCGATATGCCAGGACTTTCAGGTATGCAACTTGCTGAAAACCTGCAAGACCGATCCCCAAATATTATATTTACCACCGCTCATGATAAATATGCCATGAAAGCGTTCGATGTGAGGGCAAAGGATTTTTTGCTAAAACCGATCGAGCTCGACACATTTACCAAGGTAGTGAACAGGGTATTAAAAGAATGCTATGTAAAGAAAATCAGCAGCTTTAGCTATGATGACATGGCTTTCTTTAGGCCTGGGGAACGAGGAAGGGTGGATAGGATCAATCTATCATCAATAACCCACCTTCGTGGTGCTGGAAATTACGTCGATATCTTTACGCTGGACGATCGGTTCACCATTTACATGACCATAAAGGAAATGTCAGAAATCCTGACAACAGATGACCGGTTTTTTAGGGTTCATAAATCCTATCTGATAAACGGATCCTACGTAACACGTATAGTAGGAAACCTAGTCTATCTAGGAAAACACCCAATACCGATGACTAATCCATATAAAATCAGGTTCTGCAATTTTGTTAAGGATAAAATATGGATATCAAAGAGAATTTGATCCTTTCTTTATAAAATGATGATTTTCAGAAACAATGCTTGTTCCGGTTGTGATAATCGTCAAACTTGTTTCGGTGGGGTCTGTGCTGGATACCCTTTTTTCATCTTTAGAGCGGAAAACAAATATCGTTTTCTTACTCAATTTTACGTGGCTGTATTGTTTCATAAAAGAAACTTAAGCCCAATAAAAATCAGGTTAGAACTTATTACGCAAGGCAAATGCTGACTTACACAACACCATTATTTAACTCAAAAAACAAATACGCGAAAGCCATTTGGCTGATTGGATTTTGGTTTGCCTATATGGTCTACGAATCATTCGCCGTAGCAATGGCAACGGGATCATCCAGTAGGATAATATTTTATCTTTTGCATTATCCGGTAAATATTTTACTGTTCTTTCTGCATGCATTTGTGATATTACCATTAGCGTTGAAAGATAAAAAACAAGTATTTTGGAAACTCCCATTGCTAATCTGCATTGAACTGTCCTTGTTTCTTACAGTAAAATACTTTACCGATCACTTAATAGCGGTAATATTTAAAGATTTGGGCGGCGCGAAGATTGTTATTGATGAGCGTTTCATTTACGGAGGAATATGGCGGAGCATATATTTCATATCCTTTGCTTCGGGATATTACTACCTAAAATTTTATCTTAAAGAAAGAGATAAAAGAGAATCTCTGGAAAAGCAGGCTTTACTTGATGAATTAAAAGCAAGGGATGCGCAAATTGAACTTAACAATGCCAGAAATGCATTTTTACGAGCACAAATAAACCCTCATTTCCTTTTTAATACACTTAATTTCATTTACAGTAAAATACATAAAACAGATCCAGCCGCCGGAAAAACGCTTTCGGTATTGGCAAGACTAATGCGATATGCACTTCGAAGCGGCTCAGAACTCGCGGCAATGAATCTTGGTGAGGAGTTAGGGCAGGCAAAATTGCTACTTGACCTATACAAAATCAGTAAGGAGGAAGAAAAAACCGAATTTGTTTTTAAGATTGAGAAAGGAGTGGAAAATGTTGGATTCATTCCGCTTGTTATACTGACACTCATGGAGAACATGTTTAAACATGGTGATCTGAGCCAGAAATCACATCCTGGAACACTGGAAATCAGCAAAGTTGGAGGAAATCTAAAAATAAAGACCAGCAACCTTTTTAGCGCTGAACTGAACGAGTTGAGCAATCATAATGGCTTGAACAACATCAGCCAGCGTTTAGTATTGAGCTACGGAACAGCAGCAGAGATGAAATATTTTATTAATCATGGATATTTTTGTGTTGAAATTACAGCACCGATATCTTAATCACTAAGTGCGGTCACAAAAATTATAAAATCAATTCAGCTAAAGAATAAGAACAGTAGTAAATCCTGCAGCTCTATTCCAAAACAGTTAGATTTCCGAATTGATCACTGTTTTTCATTAACTCCGATTGAGATTGATTGAATCAAGAAAACTTAAGATCCTATATCGCATTTCTAAAGTAGCTGTTGAACACATCAAATCCTGTAACATAAATAGAATTCGGCTTCCATTCGTTAACTTTATCGCATAAGCTTCGATAAAGAAAATGAAATGGATTACCCGAGAAAAACCAAAGATTGACCGGATCGCCTGCCCTTGGCTGATTAAAAGGTTCATTGATCCAGATGCTGAAATCATTTATGTTCAATTTGAACGGGTAATTGCCGAGGCCGAAAAGATCGGTGCCATTCCTTTTGACCTTCCGGGTGTGGAATACAGTCATTACGATGACAGGTGTACCTTTGATTACTTTCTCAAAAAGCACAACATAAAGGATGTGGCTCTGGACAGGATGGCTGCTATCATCCGAGGCGCAGATACAGACAGGCCCGATTTTGCCCCACAGGCAGCCGGCCTGTCTGCTATTTTTCTGGGGCTTTCAAGGAACATCCCGGATGACCATAATCTGTTGGAAATCGGAATGACTATATATGATGGCATTTATACCTGGGCCAAGCACCTTCACGACAAAAAGCACACGCAGTCTCCCGTAGAACACCTTTTGCTCGATGTTTACAATCGCTATTTGAAATCAAGTGTACAAAATGCACCGCAATGGACAAGGGAGCTGAAAGAAATGATCCAGGACCAGATGGACACCAATATGAGCATCAGTCTTTCGCAGGCTTCAGAATCGTTGGAGATCAATCCTGCCTACGTTTCCAGGGAGTTCTCCAAGTACTTCGATAACTTATCATTTGGAGAGTATATCCGAAAAATGCGTATTGAGAAAGCAGTAAACCTTATGCAGAATACAACATACTCCCTTACCGAAATCGCATATCTTACAGGTTTCTCTGACCAGAGCCATTTTAACAGGATATTCAAGAAGCAGATGGAAGAAAATCCATCCATATTCAGAAAAAATCTGCTCAAAGGTAAAAAGAATACAAAATAGTCAATTCCGTACAATTCTCCGGGGAGTGTAATGCCGAACATTGTGGGACAATTTCACTGCCTCATGAACAACCCAGCACAGAAAAACATTCAGACCAAACCATACTCGCTATCTGAGATTACCATCTACTTCCTGAAACTGGGGACTTGGGGATTCGGCGGCCCTGTCGCACTCGTAGGTTACATGCAACGCGACCTTGTTGAAGATAAAAAGTGGTTGACAGACGAGGAATACAATGAGGGTCTTGCACTTGCACAGTTGGCACCAGGTCCTCTTGCAGCCCAGCTTGGGATCTATATCGGCTTTGTGCACCATGGCCTTTTGGGAGCGACATTAACCGGACTTGCCTTTGTACTACCTTCTTTTGTCATGGTTGTACTGCTTGGAATGGCCTACCAGCTATATGGCGGGCTAGCCTGGATGCAGGCTGTATTCTATGGGGTAGGTGCCGCAGTAATAGGTATTATTGCCATGAGCGCCTATAAGCTGACCATTAAATCCATCAGCAGACTTGAACCGTCCGCCATCAGATCCAAGTGGCTGCTATGGCTTTTTTATATCATGGGCGTTGTTGTGACCATCATTACCCAAAGGGAGGAAATCCTGTTGTTCATTGCCTGCGGCCTCGCTTATATGGTAATCAAGGCACCGCCAAGATGGATAAAAAAACCAGCAACACTTTCGGTAGGGCTATTTTTAGGAATAGGGTTATGGAACCATGATGGAAAGACGCTCCAGGAAATAGGATGGTTCTTTGCTAAGGCTGGTGCATTTGTTTTTGGTAGCGGACTTGCCATCGTACCCTTCCTGCATGGTAGCGTGGTAAAGGAATTCGGCTGGCTGACCGAGCACCAGTTTGTCGACGCTGTGGCTGTGGCCATGATTACCCCAGGCCCTGTTGTGATCACCGTGGCGTTCATCGGCTACCTTGTGGCTGGCTTTCCGGGTGCATGCGTTGCAGCAATTGCCACTTTCCTACCCTGTTATCTTTTTACGGTAGCCCTCGCTCCATCATTTAAAAGGATTGCAAAAAATACGAGTATAAAGGCATTTGTGGAGGGCATAACTGCTGCAGTAATAGGTGCCCTTGTTGGGTCTGTTGTTATCATAGCGATCCGCTCGATCATTGATGTATGGACCTTACTCATAGCGGTCGCAGCATTGCTGGCGCTCGTCTACATCAAAAAATTACAGGAACCCTATATCATAGCAGCCGCTGCCATCCTTGGACTTATCATCAAATTTATTTAACAAGCACATATGTTTAGCAAACTTACGCCTTCCAAACTCAGAGCAATTGTACTTTTGGTTTCATTCCTTACCGGGATCACAGAAGACAGTATCAAAAATACGTAAAATCTTTCAAATCAAATGATTGCAAGATTTTTTGTTTTGACGGAAAAATCAAAATACTCACCGATTCTTATATTAAAAGTGTGTAATTCGGTGAGTAATTTAGACACTAAAAGAACTCACCGAATTACTTACAACCACTTGTTTAACAAAGTCGTTCGACCATCGAACATCTTGACCTTTTCAGACTGCAAAGCTAATTTTGTTAACCTTAATTCAGTTTATATGAAAACTAATTTTAGCTAGCTTTTTGCCTTAAAAAGCAGAAAAACTATTGTGGCGGCAATGTTCCAGTTTACTTAAGAATAACTGTTGGCGGAAAAAGGGCAGAAATGACCAGCGGGCTTGAGTGCGATCCTGAAAAGTGGAATACCAAATCAGGCAGATAGGATGGAAAAAAGGAAGATGTCAGAAGCTTTAATGCTCATTTGGACAATCTCCAGTGAATGATCAACCAGGTTTACAGGGATCTTTTTGATGCAGGCGAAATTATTACAGCCGAAGGCATTAAGTGCAGATTTATCGGACGGGAAGTCCGGAAGCATACCTTGGGATAATCCCCAATCAGTTCACCGAAAATGAAGTGACCACCGTAAATGTAGCGTAGCGATTCCACGCCAAACCAGTCGCCAAATCGACTGCTCGGAATTTTCTATTTAGTTCCATTCCCTCTGAACAAAAACAGAACTCTGGAGTCTATTCTCTGCCCTGATTTCTAATACAGACAAAATGGTTTCCTAAATTTCGCACAGGCAACATTCATTTGTACTGGATCAACTACCAGTTTCTGATCGTGAAGAAAAACCTCTTAGCGGCACTAAAAAGCTTTTCTAATTCAAAACCAACGTAAGGCTAACTATTTGAAACTAGCCAGTACTATAATCAGCAGATACCCATTGATACCCTGCTCCTGCTTTTATCACATGACCGAAACCTGGAAAAGAAATGTGATTTGCGGCAAGCCAGAAGCGCTCGTCTGCAGCTATTTTTAAAACTTCTTTCCGTTTGATCACCGCAGCTTCGGGATCAACATCAAGCGTTATGGCAATCTCCGGGTTTGCCAGTTGTATGGGGGCAACATGAACAATATCGGCACAAACTACTAATTTTTCACTACCGCTCGTAATAACAAAGTAAGTGTGTCCGAGGGTATGACCAGGCTGTGCCCAGGAAAAAAGTCCGGGAAATAATTCCTCATCCTTAGTAAAGGTTTTTACCTTCCCTGCATCAGCCCAGGGTCCAACTTTTGCCATGGCATTCCGAAAGCTTTTCTGTCGCTCAGGCTTGACCCTATTCATTTGTTCTTCGCTAAGCCAATAATCAAAATCATTTTGATTCACATAAAGTGTGGCATTTGGAAATGCCAACTGTCCGTCAATTACCAATCCTCCGGAATGATCTCCGTGGATGTGCGTTAACAATACAACATCTATATCTTCAGATGTGTATCCTGCCGCATTCAGGCTTTCTAAAAGATGTCCCGAACCTGGCCCCATAAGATCGCCGGCACCCGTGTCAATGATGATTAGCTTTTCTCCAAGTTTTACAAGAAATGAATTGATCGATGCTTCATAATCGGTTTTTGCAAAAGCCGCATGCAATAATGCTTCTGTTTCACCTGATTGTGCAAAAAGCATAATCTTGTCAGTTGGAATTTTTACAGTTCCGTCAGATAGTGCTATGATTTCCAAATTGCCGAGGCGAAATTGATAAAAAGCAGGGATGTTTAAACGTTCCATATTCTAAATTTTTTACAATTGAAAAGGTTAAGTTTTTATAAATTTAGCATTTTTAGCAGTGTTTTTTTTATGAACTTTTTTTGGCTTTTACTTTACTCAGGTTTAGTAAACTCAGCTTTTAAATTTAACGATTAGCTATTATTTACCTGTTTGATAGTTGATTGGAACCCATACATAACCCGTTGCAACTTGCCTGATATGCCCAATACCTGGAAATGAAATATGATCTGCTGCAATGATGCATTCACTATTCGCTGCCTCTGCATAAGCTTTTTTACGTTGGGCCGCAGCTTTCAGTTTGTCGAAATCATATTCATTTAAAATACCGGCATCGCTGAACTGGATAGATGCGACATGGATTAGATCTCCCCAAAATAAAAGCCTTTGCCCTTTGCTTTGCAACTCATAAACGGTATGGCCGGCAGTATGCCCTGCATATTCATGAGTGCTTATCCCCGGAAACAGGGTTGTATCGCGCTGAAATGACCGCACCTTTCCTGCCTGCAAATAAGGTTTAAAATTTAAATAGGATTTTCTGTTGCTAATGATTCCTCTAGTATCAGAATGATCGGGTTTTTCATGACTTTGCCAAAAATCAATTTCTTTCTGATTGATATGAATAATTGCATTTGGAAAAATCATCCTGCCATCCGAACTAAGTCCTCCGGTATGATCAAGATGAATGTGGGTAATGAGGATATCGGTAACTTCTTCTGGCTTAAATCCGGCCTTTTCAAGACTGCTCACCAATGCACCGCCATGAACAGGGCCGAAAAGATTTCCAGAACCCGCATCTACCAGTATCAAACTCTTTCCTGTTTTAATCAGATAGGTGTTTATGGAGGTTTCTACCGTATCACTCAGGAAGTCTTTTTTCAGGAGTTCGGGAATTCGCTCGTCGTGGTTTAGCAAACCCGATGCACTTACCGGAACGGTGCCATCCGATATGGCAATGACTTCGACATCGCCTATGGGCAAATGATAATAGCCAGCCTGCTCACCAATTTGTTGAGCCATTATAGCACTTGAAAATAAGCTGAAGACTGATGCGATAAGCATACATAAATTAAACTTTTTCATCTTTTTTATTAGTTACACAAAGTAACCAGTTATTATTTTACCTTTGAGACAAGTATTTCAAATAGTGGATACCTTTTTGTAACTAATATGGCCAACGAGATTTTCATCTGCCACAATTGCCCCATGACCAGAACAATGGCAACCATTGGAACTAAATGGAAACCCATCATCATTTACACACTAGGCTTAAAAAAACAAAGATTCGGCTTAATTCATGCAAAAATGGAACTGATCAGTAAGAAGATTCTTACCGAACAATTAAAAGAACTGGAGGAAGATGGTATTGTAAAAAGGGAAGCATTTAAAGAAATGCCTCCCAGAGTAGAATATAGTCTTACAAATAAAGGCTTGGAACTCCTGCCTATATTGAACATGCTGACCGAGTGGAATGCCAAACATCAGCAAGGGCAATAATTTTGTTGCCAATACAAAAATTATCACGCTAATTATTAGTGGTAATTTTACAGCGTTAGCCTTATTTGCCCTGCCATTTACCGGGGATAATTGATAGGAGTTATAAAAACAAAGCCATTTACTATCGAATTAAACTCCCTAACATAGTTTTTTGGTTTATAAAGAAAATTATATCCCTACAATCGTCTCGTTTAGCATTCAAGCCACAAAATACTATAGCATTTCCTTTGGTATATTAGATTTTTTTCTGCGATTTAACAAGACGAATACTACAGCTATTAAGCCAAATACTACTGATATAAATGGAATACTTGAAATTCCGCTATGTAGAATTACCCAGCCACCCGTTGCTATACCTACAGTTATGCCAAGGTTGGCAAAAGACGACATTAAACCGTTTGCAAATTCAACTGCCTCAGGCGCTTCTGAGCTTACGGCAGAAGTAGCTATTAGAAAACCAGGTGCGTACAAAATTCCCCAGCAGGCAACCATAAGCGATACGAGAAGAGTTGTATAGCCTGAATAATAAAGTGCAACGGGGACGACTACATTACAACCTACTAAAAAAATAATGTTAGTAACAGATAAGCTTTTGCTAAGTATTCGCCCTGCAATCCAGATTCCCAGCAAACCAGTGATGCCGAATACCAACATCAAATAACTGACGTGCGTTAAATTCATGTGCTTTACCTGTACCATGTAGTCTGCAAAATAACTATACATAGCGAATTCGGCAGAAAACATAAACATGTTCATTAATAAACTGAACCAAACGTTTTTATTCTTTAGAATTTGTAACTGGTTGCCTATCGATTTCTTTTCCTTACTTGGCATAAGTGGCACAGCGACAAGGATTGCAATGAAAGCTACTGCGCAGATAATCACTTGAAAGAGAAATGCATATTGCCAGGCCAGTACGCTTGCGATGAATGTTGAGAGCGGAATAGTTGATACTGTTGAAATACTAATTCCACTTAATGTGATGGCCATCAGTTTATGATGATCTTTTTTATCCGCCATACCGATTACAGTTGCAATTGCTGCAGCGTAGTAAACAGAAAGCGTAAAAGCTGGAATTATGCGAACAAGTAAGAGCAGCCAAAAAGGTGGCGAAAATGACGACAGTAAACTGCTAAATAAAAACATTAAAACACTTACCATCATTACCTTTTTCCGATCGAAACGGCTCGAAAAGAATGTCATAAATGGTCCCGAAATTGCAACGACTAAAGCAAAAGCACTGAGTAAAAAACCCGCTTCACTGATATTTATTTTGTAATATGTTGCAATTTCAGGAAGAAGTCCTATCACTCCGAACTCTATTGTTAGAATGGCAAGGACCAAGTGCTGGAGTCGAACCGCCTAATGATTGGTAACCTAAATTCTTTTTAATTTTTAAAAAGAATGATTATATTTACATATAGCAATTGCAGCTAAAACGTATCGGAAAAAATGGTGAGCGATTAGGTGAGTCCAAATCGAAGACTACATAAATACTATTTGAACGCTGATTTTAGCACTAGGTGCAAATCCCAGCGGAAAACTCAAGAAAGCATTTGACAAGACCCTTTTGTATCAATTGGTTGAAGACTCATGCAAAAGATGATAGAAAATTTAGCATCGTACTAGCTACGCTTTAGCAGTCAAGAAAGAGTACTATGATAATATAGAAAACGTGTTATTTTATTTAATTCTAGCAAAAATTGTATTATGACATGGTGGAATTACTTTTTGGAATTTTTTACCAATTCCATTATTTGAAGAAACAATTACCAACAGGAAAAATTAATAAATCTCTAGGTGCTAAATTTTGACTACGATCTGATTATCTTTGAGCTAGTACAAAATAGAAATGGTTATCTAAAATATTTCTTTTAAGATAACCATTTCACGCATTTCGAAGTTGTAAGAACTAACATCCCTTTATCTCCAGATGCTGACTTCTTGTGCTAATTTTTTAAAATGATAGGCCAATAGAAATTCCAATAGAAGAAAGTTTTATTTTCTCATCTGCAAAATAATCGAATTCGTTACCACCAAAAGAACCATAGTGCCTAACTCTGACATCTTTTATACTTGACATGTGATATCCAGCCATAAAACTAACGGGATTTCCATTAAATAATTTAGGTTGGTACTGCCATCCTAAACCAGCATCGAAAATCTGTCCTCCAAAAATCTTTGACCCCATTTTGGGTGATAAACCATATCCAGAGTATAAGAAAAAAGTTTTGGGATCATCCTGTTTAAAGTTATATTGGAGCTGCACAAACACAGGAACCATTTTAGCGTCCTTGCTCGAATTATAGTCCAATGATTTTCTTATCAAGCTAAATTCTGCACCAATTGCTGCACTAAACTGGTTGGATAGATTATAACCATACATTCCACGGAAGCGGATGTTTGGTCCGATCTGTCCAAAGCTATATCCCGTTCCTATCACTTTTTTTGTACTTGAAGTCGCAAGCCCCAACTCAGCTTTTATAAAACTTTTTTGTACCTTTTCCTGTGCCACTACACCAAACGCTACAATTTGCAGCAATAAACAGATTGTCTTCTTCATATTATTTTTTAACTACGCTTACACCGACCCATTCGCCATTTAATTTTCCAAGACCTAATACCTCACCGCTGATTACTTCGAGTGTTTTAGGCATTTTAAAAAAAGGTTTAAAGTTTCCCTCTAAATCTGTTTTCACACCTACTTCCGCAGTTTGAAAATCAAATGTCTCATCCTGTCGTCCACCAGATTCATTTCCAGATCTATATCTCCAAGCTGTAGGTACAAATATTCTATCAATACCTTCGCCTCTCTTTTTTGTTGTAAAAGCTACCTCTTTAGTTTTGTCATCAGCCCAGGCCTTTACAATCTTTGCAAGGCGTTCAACAGCCTGCTTATCTAACTGAGATTCTAAAAGAGAAGATAGATCAAGTTCCTGATTGTTAGTTTTGGCAATCAATTTATTCAATTTATCCTGAAGATCAAAAGGAAGTATATGTTTGTAACTATTAAATTGAAGAATGTCAGATACCCTATATACAAGATACTCTTTCTCATCTGTATTGAACTTGAAATTAATATTACTCTTAAGTGCATTAGTTGCATTGTCCCAAAAATTTGGTGGGGTAGCATTTGTCGGGTCTTCAATTGTAGGAACATCAAGTTTGATGACCATATTACTCCAACCTAACCTCATTTCATCAAAATTATCAACTGCGCCCCACAAACCTGTCCAACCTTTTTTCTGAAGAATAGATTTAACCCCTACCGAAGCAAAAATTAACCAGTTTTTAGAATAGAAATTTACTTTCATTCTTCTTTTATCGACTGTCTTAAAGTAATTGAAGTGGTCCCGGCCAAAGATATTCTGTAAAAATTTACCTGCTAATGTTTTAGCATCATTGAAATCAAAAACTGCTACGTCCGCAAATACATTTTCACCTACTGGGAAATCAACTATCCTGTTGATTGGCTCAGTCGCAGATAGTGATTCATTTAGTGCATTATAGGTATCATAAACAAAAATTTGCTTATTTCTGATTTGATATAGGTTTTCTCCTGCTTCAATAAGATCAGTTGCAGGGTTAAATGAACCGTCAGACATTTCATCAATTACCATATCAATCTGGGAGAGATTGTTTGGGTTTGATACAAACGTTCCATACTCACTTACCTTGTATAAATTATTTTCAACCTGAACTTCTCCATTTGGGTTCAAAACACTTGCAAAATATGGATCAGGCACAAGATACTCAAGGGTACTGACATCAGTCATAAATTCTTCCTGATATGCAACAGAAGACTGACCGGGAATACTCATCTTCATTGACATTTTCCTTTGAGAGGCAAGCGATAATTGATGCGTTTCTAATATTGTTTTGGATTCATTTAGCAGTGACACAAAATCTTTACTGTTTGGAATGTGTTCAATAAGATTTGTTATCGCAGTTGCCTTTTGCTCTTTGTGCGATACATCCATAAGACCCTTGAAATCTTTAAGGCTTTTAAAGTTAAGTCTGCCATCTGTAACGGTAACTGCTTCGACAGTTTTTTCTTCAGTTCCGAAACTTGACTTTTTACAGCTTGGTAGAACTCCAAGCGCGAGAAGTGCTGTAAGCACTGTACGGTTTAACACACCGCCTTTGCGTTTTTTCATTTGTTTGAGTTGTTAATAAATTAGATTATGTATTGATAGAATGCTTCAGCTTGAAGCAAATTCTGGAGATAAGGCTGTTTTTCTGAAAGCTTTGGCGTAAGCTGTTGACGAGACATGAGAGTGCATGAGTAGCATTTTGTAATTTATTTGATACAATTATATCAATCTCTAATCTCATTTTAATAATCCGATTTCGAATTTTACACGAAAAGATGTCTGTATTGCAACTGAAACCGATTTTTACTGCTTTTAACACAATTATTTTACATGAAATCCTTTTGATTGAGAAAATTTGATTGACTTACTTAGATTACAATATAGCAAATAGGATTAGTGCTTCGTAATCGCCTTTATCTTCAAAGTCCGCTGGCTTTAGCGTAAAAAGTTTCTGATTGTTATAGTAGATTTCCGAAATAAGTCTTTTTGCCCTGTAACGTTCGTTCATAAGAACAATTTCGGTTTCTAGTTCAACCTCATCTTCATCTATGAGGGTGTAGTGGTAGTTCTTCCAAAAAATAGTGTCGAAAACTGGTTTAATGGCCCATCGATGGCAACACTATCTATCTTATCGATAAATTCCCGAAAGTTGAACATTTCCCACGTTGATGAGTTAACCTGTTCTATGATTTTGCCAAAGTTAGTTACCTCCTTAAAACAGAGATAGGGGTATCAATTGTCGATGCCCATTTAGACACTGCCGATAAATCTTTTGTAATCTTAATAATCCCACTTGAATCAATCATGTCCTTCATACGTCCATTCTGCTCAAGCATCTTATCTTGTTCTTCCATAATGGCCTTTAAAGCTGGCGAAGTTTTAAGTCCCTGTATCCTGTTATTAGTTTCAATGATTGCTTTAATAGCTGGTGATTGAAAAACATCTAACTTTTCGTGTATTTCTCTTGCGACTCTAATCATTGGAGAATCTAACCGTTCGCGCATAAGCCTTATCGTGCTTTCAAGATCATTCATCGTGTAATTAATTAAAGATAGATTTGTTTATAAACTAGTCCTTTTAGAAAGTCCTTTGTCTTAGTTACTAGTTTAATGTACCGCTTGTGATCTTTTAGACCTTCCGAAAGACTATCTCGGTAATCGTCATACATCTCGTATTCCAATTTGGTATTTCTAAGAAACCATTCTGTATTCTCCAATGAGGCATTTTCAACATTGGTCTTCAAATCATAATACTTGGTTAGACCTGTGCGCCTAAGCTTTCCACCAATTGTCCAAAGGAGGTATCGATAATCTTTATCCTTTACATAGCCGTATACCGGATCGCCGATAAAGTTCATCTTTTCATCAAAACAGTTGCCATATTCGATTTGGTTAAAAATTGATTTGGTAAGTTTTTTATTAGCTATGGATACTTGCGTAATGCTAACATTAAACTGCGTTAAATCTAAACCGCTCATAAAATTAAGTATAATGCTAAGATACTTAGTTTTGCTAGAAGTCTATAAAAGATTTTATCAACACGAAGCAGTATAAATAAAGTAGTAATTGATAAAAAATGTAATACAGGATTTATAACTAGTTCAAAACTCCCAAAATAAAATCGTATATTTATTCCATAGCAATTGCAACTAAAAATACAGATAAAAAGGTGAGCGATTTGGTGAGTCACTTTAAAAACCCTTCCAGATAGCCCTGAAATTATTAAAATTGAACCAAGTTCACATCCCAGTGGAAATGGGGACAATAGTCTGTGCAATAGTCGAATTAAATCCTATTTTAAACCTGTTTCGATTTTAATCAAAGGTTCATATATACTGAATCAATTTATTATTCTTAAAAAAAATTTAGATAGAATTTGCTATATTCGAACAATGCTCTCAAAAATACAAAATAATACAACTCGTATTACTATTGATGTGAAAATGGTTTGGCATTATTTACGGCGAAACCTTTCCATAATATGCATACTACTAATCCTTACGCTTTCTTTTGGTTTATCAACCTTTGAGGCTAGTCGAGTTTTCAGGGGGTATTCTATATCAATAGCTGCCTTATTCATTACAATTTTTTCAGTAGTATTGGTTTACAGTTCTAGGTCAAGGTGGTATAGTGTCACATATATCGATTTATTATTTGCATTGCTGGTATGTATTAATTTCGCAGCACTATCAAATATAGAAGGCTATTCGCTAATTGGTTTTTTACTTTGCCTTCTAGATATATCCTTGTTTATTTTTTTGATATCATGCAGACACATAGCTGGTGCTAGTGAATTAAGGAATTTGTTTGTTGTAGTGCTTTTTTTTCTTTCTGTTATACTAGCAGCATTTACGCTTTGTATATACCATACCGAATCGAATGTAATAATAAGAAGTGGAGGATTGTTGAAAAACTCTGGTATTAATGGAATTGCGATTGGTTGCTTTGCAATACCAATGCTAACTAAATTAAATTACTTTTTCTCAAAGTACAACGCTGTAATCAAAGTTCTATTAATTTCTTGCTTACTCCTAATTTTCACAGCAATAGCTGTCACTTTAAGTCGTACTGCTATAATTTGCATTATAATAACGATTGCTGTAATTATTTATAAAAACGTGAACATTACCGTTTCGCTGTCCAAGCAAATTACCCTTTTCTGTTCATTTTCTGCGGTCTTATTGTTTATTTTCCTTTCATACCTTTTCACTACACGTTTAAAACAAGGGTCTACAAATGGTAGAATTTTTATTTGGGGCTTAACAACGGAAATAATCACGGATAATTTAATTTTAGGTGTAGGACCAGGTGGTTTTACGAGTACTTATAACAGCTATCAAATTAAACTTTTTTCAAAACTTGATGGCACAGAAAAAATATACCATTCTGCAAGTGTTTCTCATCCATATAATGAAGCTATGTATCAATTTGTTGAGAAAGGCTTTTTGGGATTTTTGATCTGGTTTGCTTTGTTTTTATCGATATGTAGAGAATTGAAGCGGAAAGATTATAGTAATTATGCTTGCTACAGTATGCCACTCTTAGCAGAACTGACCATACCACCGGTGTTGGCCATTCTGTTGGTACTGAAGATAGAAATTACGCTAACTCCAATCCAAATATGAAACACTATGTTATAGGGTGTGATGCAATAGCTGAATATTCGGGCTCATCAAATAATTTCACAAATAAAAAGAATGGACCATTAAGTTCAACTTGCGCAACATTATAATCATGAAAAAGCTAGCCTTCTGTTTATTTCTTATGACCTTTTCTACAGTTATAACTGTTGCGCAAGATATGAAAGAGATAATTATTGGAGATACATGCAGTTTGTCGCTACCGGAAAAAGACAAATTGGAGATACAACCAACGCATCTGTCGGAGAAGAAGCTACTGAAGACCATAGAAGATTACATTGTTAACTTATCAAACGTCGATACCTTTTTTGTGAATCATGGTTATATTGAATTAGGTATAGGCAACGAATCATTGAATGGAAGGAACTCAAAGATTTCTTATCGCATCAAAGATCAATATGCAAATTTTGATAACTTAGAAAATGACCAAACTTTTCCCCTATATTATACTTTTGTTAAAGGAAAACTAATTGTAATTACAGATAGATTGATTTCTAATACTATATGCTATAAATTTAAAAAATCCAGTAAGATAAAGTTTCAAAAGCTTGTTGAGCCAATTTTTGAAAAGCCAGAAGATTTAGAATTATATGACAATTCCGGCAACAAAGTTAAAATTCCTAACGCTAGGCCGAACAGGTATAAGATTCATGGTGGTATATTGCTTTTTATCTTCGATGATGGTGAAAGCGTTATAATAAATAGGTGATAATTATTACATGAAAAGCATTCATTTCAGAGCTGGATTTTTGTCAAAACTTCCAGTCTGAGATGTATGCGTCTTAACTGCAGATACTCTTAAAATATCATCAAGATTTATTTGTGGAGTGTAAAGTAAAGTACTAAATGACCTTTTCGACAAGAAACAAACACAATGTAGGTGTGAGCGAAATTCACCGTACTAAGTATTTGGAGCAATAAAATCAATGTACCGAAGGGCGCCTTATGCCCATAATTATTTATTGAAAGTACGCCGTTGAAAATTCTTCTTCAGGATCGTATCAGGCCTGGGCATCCTAATAGACTTAGGCGACTACGTCATTTCCAAATGGAGAAACTATTACGTAACGATCTCTGAATAAAGAGTGTTTCTTCAAAAGCTTAAAATTTCCATCAAGCAATTTAATTTCTTTCAGATATTTGCAAGTTTCTGTGTAAAAGACCGTATATTTATTTATAGCAATTGCAATTAAAAATACATAAAAAAAGGTGAGTGATTCGGTGAGTCCTTTTATTAAGCCTTCTAGATAGCTTTTAAACGCTGAAAACTGAATGAAGTTCACATCCCAGCGGGGACATTATTCACTGTGGATGCCCAGCAGACACCGACTTACCAAATGATAAGTGGGTATTTCGCTGTGATCCAACCGATCGGAAGCTGGAACAAACACGGATTTACGGATAACTTCTCGGGCATCCATGTCATTGGATTCCCCTTTGGAATGAACATCCTTAAAAGCGATAATTTCGGGATCAGCTTTGAGGTAGTGCCTTCCATAAGGACCGAACATGGCATTTCAAGGGTAAATTCTGTTCTGTTTCATCCTGGAGCAATGTTACGTTTCAAGCATGGCTTTACCTTTATTGGAAGGGCGGCATTTGAGACTAGTGGCAGGTTTGGGCTCACGCCCGTGGTCAGTCAGGTACTCGCAAAGGGCAAGCACACGAATATGTATGGAGCCCTGCCTTTTCCCGTCAGGTTCGGAAACGACCAGCCAGCATCAATAGGTATAGGCGTACAGATTGGAGTTCGCTTTTAAGATCCTTACACTTTCACAAATGTCAAATGCATTCATTTGGCATATAAAAAACTATTCTTTTACCCTAAATATGATCTAAACGAATTTTGATAAAATGCCCATTGCAAATAAAAATTAAGCAGATGCCATCACTTTAAACAATTTCAGTCTTTGTAATGTTCATTTACAAACCTTGAAATACGAATAAGCTGACTGTAATGTCATGGGAAAAATCGGCAAACGAGTAAAACAATCCCCAATGTTCAAACTCATGATGCAAATAAATTAGCCTGTGTCGATCCCAATCTCCATTTATATTAATACCCATGCATGAGGTAATGGTCAAGAATTTTAATTTGTGTGGCGCCATTGATGATGCGCAATTTTTTGCAGATGTCTTATCGCTTAAAATTTTCGTTTACAAAGTTCTGTGCATATTTTCGAATCATTTCCCTTACCTCTCGGAAAACCTCCATCACATCTTCTTCCGTACCATTAGCTTTTGCTGGATCAGGAAAGTTATAATGAAACTTTACTGCATTGGTTGAAAAATAAGGACAGCTCTGTTTTGCGTTATCGCAAACGGTAATTACGTAATCGAAATCGATTCCTAAGTATTCATTAATATTGTTGGAGGTATGTCCTGAAATGTCTATGCCATCCATTTGCATAATATCAATGGCCTTTGGATTAATTCCGTGGCTCTCAATTCCTGCACTATATACTTCAACCTTATTTCTGGCGAAGTGCCTCAAATAGCCTTCTGCGATTTGGCTTCTGCAACTGTTCCCAGTGCATAGTACTAATATTTTCTTCATTAATTTTTAGGGTTAAATGTTCTATCACTTCTTTTTGCCAGTATTATAGTGTCACTCCAAAACCCGGTATGTTTTACGATATTTTCTCCATCTCCATTATCTTAAGGCCAGCCTTTTGGTGGATACTAAGGCATCTTATATTTTCAGAGAATATAAAAGCCTAGTGTCCATTTTTCTTTAGCTTTACTCCAAACCGACGAACTATTTTAAGTATGGAAGCTTGGCTCAGTTACCTAATTGCTCGGGTTCAAATAATAAACTGCATAAAGCTATCTCCTACATATAAACAACATTAAAAAGGTGATGTAGGCACTGGCTCATCCCACCACTCTTGTGTTTTCTTCGGTAGTGATCCTGCAAGTTCCAAAATTTGAATTTTTATAATTCTTTCTAATAGGGTAAACTATTCTGAAAATGGCATTGCCTTTGTCTATTGCTTTTTCAGAATAAATAGATTAACAGCATCCTCCACCAATGGTACAACTTTTTGCAGAATCTGAAAGATTAACAAACACCTTTTTAGGTGCCTGGGCTACCCCACAAGCTTCTTTTGCTAGACAATCTGTCCTTTTGGCAAGCAATAAGAAATTCCTTCCGTTATAACCTAAATCGTATTTACCAATAGTTCCAGATTGGTATTCTACTTCGGTTTCTAGATCTTCCATACCCAATACCTTTTCTGAAAGTAAAATGATGTCTAGCAGTTTGCCGGCTTTTAAACGATGCTCATAATCACTTGCAGACCACAACTGAAAGTTGGCTACCTTCTCACTGCGAACATTACCTCCACAATCAATAAAGTCTTTTGTAATTATACCCACTTCGGTCACATGGAAATGACCAGGTATGGTCTCCCCGTTTTCTAATTGAAAATTAATTGACTTTGCTGTAGCAAGTATGGTTTTGATTTCTGATAATTTCATAGTTTTCCAATTATTTATCGTAATTTTACGATGAATTTATTTAAAAGCAGGGCTAACAACAGCCCTTCGGATCGACGTAGGTTACCATAAAGTCGCCAAAAAGCTTGTGCAGAAGCGCCCAGGTTTTGGGCTCTATACAATAGCAAACTTTAACTCCATCGATTGTCCCTCTGATAATATCTGCATTTTTTAATTCCTTCAAGTGTTGAGAAATAGTCGCCTGAGCAAGTCCGAGCTCTTGCACAAGATCCCCGCAGATGCAAGCATTTGCTGAAATAATTTGCTGCAGAATTGCAATCCTTGCAGGATGAGCAATAGCTTTCAAAAGCCTGGACAGCTCATTCTGCTGGGCGGTAAATATATCAGTCTTTGTGAGTCCCATTCTTATATATCGTAATATTACGATTAACAACATTAATTTCCAAAAATTGGTTATTATTATATTATAAAAATTCAGATGATTGTACTCGTGACTCACCACTCATTTAAGAATTTATAAAAATTACAATATTGCTAGATAAGTTTAATCTCCAGAATTTACTGTTCTGTTTAGCGCTTTATATCCTCCCGGAGTATGACAAGTCATTTTTTTGAAAACCTTTGCAAAGTATTGTGTACTTAAAAATCCAGTAAGAGTAGCAATTTCATCTTGCTTTTTTTGTGTAGTTATTAGTAAATACTGTGCACGCTCTATTCTTTTTTGCAGGATATAATTAACTGGACTTAAGCCTGTATGACGATGAAACAGCCTGGCAAAATAATCAGGATTTAAATTAACCATACCTGCCAACTGGCTAACCTTTATTTTACTACCAAGGTTAATATTTATATAACTGACTGAATCCATTACAGGCGATGGTGCATGCATGAGCTTCTCTTTCTCGAAACTGGCATGTTCTAAGAACCTTGATATCAACTGAAAAATAATACCTTGATTTTCATAGTTCCTGGCAAGTGTTTGATGATCATTCAAATCTGTGTATTCTTTATAGTATATATCTTTTTCATATACTGAGGGATCAGTCGATCTGTTTATTCCTCGACCTGGATTAATTTCAATTAATCTTTTGAAAGTGGCAATATCAGCTGCTGTCGCCTGAACTTGCATACATTTTCTTGACGTCGCAAAAAGTGAGGTGCCATCTGCTGTATCTTCAAAAAACTGAACAAAGTACTGCCTTAGATAACTTGAACAGTAAAGATTACATATTGTAAAACTTGGAATAAGATAAAGGTAACCTGGAAGCAGTTTTAGGGAATGATTAAGCCCGGTTATAAAGCCGCTACCCTCATCTATGTAGTATATTCTATAATAAGGACTGATCACATTTTCAAAATTCCACCTATGGTTTAATTTTGCATAGTCTACATTAAGAAGCCTAAAAGAATATTTTATGATTTGTTTATTCACAATTCAGTAGTATTGTATTTTGAGAATAGTTTTGCATTGACGATCAATAGCAAAGTGGCATTACCAGTAAGCAGTTTCGATATTAAAGCATCCTAATTAATGTGAACTTGAATGAATTTTCAAGATTCGAAGCTATCAAATCACTTGAGATTACCATCACGCTAATCACTCTTCTACTTTTGCTAATTCTTGCCAGATAAACCATGAACAGTGGGTTTTACCTGGTGGATGGTTCCATCCTCATTAAAGTTCAGTTGGTCGATGCAGACTTCTCTATTATAGCCCGCTGCTCTGCCCATGGTAATTCCTTTTGGCAGAGAAAAGCGATGGTAAACAATAAACCATTTATCTGTTCCAGCTTTATTGATGATGCTGTTATGCCCAGTACCATAAATTCCTTCCTCAGGTCTTTTTGAAAGAATTAAGTTATTTGGTGGAATAACGATTTTTCCAATTGGTGAATCAGAATAACCATATCTCACACCATAATCAGGGCTCCTGGTATCATTTTCTGACCATAGAAAATAATATCTTCCTTTCCTATAAAACACCTCCGCACCTTCCCGAAAAGTTTTATCAGGAGTAATGATTTTGACAGAACTGGTATCGATAGAAACCATATCATCATTCAGTAAAGCAACGGCCAGGTATCCATTGCCCCAGTATAAATAGTTTTTACCTGACGTAGGATCAGTGAATACATCAGGATCAATTTCCTGTCCGGATTTTATACCTTTTATACTTTTATCTATAAGCGCTTTGCCACTATCCTTGAAAGGTCCTACAGGATCTTGAGCAACTGCGACCCCTATTTTTTGTGAAGCAGTGAAATAATAAAAATACTTAAATTCACCATTAACTTTCTTTTCGGCTATAGTTGGAGCCCAGGCATTTTTTTTTCCCCAGGTGACGTCCTTTGGTAAGTCAAGAATCACTCCTTCATCTTTCCAATCGATAAGATTTTTCGAAGAAAAGGTTTTAAAATAGGTTCCACTCCAGCCTGTGAACCCGTCACTGGTTGGATATATGTAGTATTTCTTTGTTTTGTTTGAATATAAAATTTCTGGATCGGCGTAATATCCATCTAAAACAGGATTATTGGCTACAGCAGCCGAAATCCAATAAGAATCTAAAATTTCATTTTCACGAAGTATGTTCACTCTTACTTTCCCATTAGTGAAATTATACGGAGCTTTGGGAGATATTGTTATGTTCGGAACTTCTAGGAATTGAGGATCAAAGTTTCTCAAATTTGTTCCATTTTTTACAGGAAAGAAGATATGTTTTCCGATGGAATCTATAATAATGTTGTTTTTTTTAATGCTCGCAGATTTAACATCAGTGAGGACAATTTTTGGATCATATTTTTTTTGATTCAAAGAATCCACCCGCTTATTTATTAAGGTATTACCTTGATTATTAACAGATTTCATGTTGTGGAATGGATTTGGGAAATGCATTTTGGAATCAAATCCACTTCTTTTTTCATTGATATACTCCATGTTTGCATACTCTTCAATTTTGAGATCAAAATATTTAGGTGCAAGATGCTCATTCGAAATAAAATCAGATACATTGCTATCTGCAATAAAATTAAGAGAGGAAGATAAATTTTCATTAGGTGAAGCTGAAACCTCGTTATAACAAGTTCCTGTAAAATTTAACAGAAATACCAGAGCAAATTTTAAAGATTTAGGAATTTTAACTTTAAAGCTTTTATTTTTTTTAAATCGGATCATCTTCGTTTATTATTTTGGTCGAAATAGCACAACTTTTAGATAATTTAACGGGGACAAATCCACATTTTAACGGGGACTCATCAGCAAGCTACATATCATTATGATACCCTCAATTTTGCTATTGACTAAATTTGTATAGTTGATATTTGGATGAAAACAATACACTTCTTTTGATTCATTTTGCATTCCGATCATGCCGATAATTCAAAAAATTTTAGCTCAACCATATCATTCAAATTTAACCACTTCCACCAGATCTTTTTGCTAACCAAATCTAAACGTATAAGTGTTCAATTTTTAGATAATTAATTGAAATTTTAGACTGATTTTATTGGATCAAATCGACGTACACTCATTTTAAGGTGGTGAAATGGCATTGGTTGAACCCCTAGAAATAGTGAGATTTGCTTCAAAGATTAATACTAAAAAACCTAGAGTATTTAAAGGAAAATAAGGACCGTCATCTAAGAAATCTGCCAATGATTATTTAAATATTTTGATAAGATGATGCGAGGCTAATAATTAATTAAAATAATGATTTTCTTTTTCGTATTTAGATGACTCGAAACTTAAAAAGTCATAATTCATACCTCTATTAATTAAGAAAGAACACCTTTCTGGAATAAAGACTTTGCAAACTAAACTAATGGGCACCATGTTTTTATACCAAATAAATTCTCCATGAAAAAAAACTATATCAGCGGTCTCCCGCTTATTGCATTACTTGGTGTTTTTCCCATGATGGTAAAGGCACAAAAAGGTTTACCAGCAAAAACACCAACTTCATCAACAGTTAATTCATTCTATCCTCAAAATGAGGATTTCAAACCCCAATTCGTTTCTAGACTTAAGGTTCCGTCTGGATTTAAGGTAAATGCGGTAGCTGTTGGCTTAGGCAAGCCCAGAATGATGGCTTTTAACGATAGCGGTGGGCTTTATGTTACCAGGCGTGATGTGGGTGATGTGCTCCTTCTTGAAGATAAAGACAAAGACGGAACCATGGAGTCGATAAAGACTGTATGGAACAATTTTGTAAGAGTACACGGAATTACTATTAAAGATGGAAGCTTGTATTTATGTTCCGATAAAGTACTTAAAAGAGCAAGGATTTCATCGGATGGAACTTTAACCGATACGACTACATTAATATCAGACCTTCCCGACGGAAGCCAGCATGATAACAGGGTAATTTCTTTCGGACCTGATGGACTTATGTATATAAGTGTTGGAAGCAGTTGCAACGATTGCGCTGAAACTAATAATGAATATGCAACCATTTTACAGTTAGATAAAGATTTCAAGACAAGAAAAGTTTTTGCACGTGGGTTGCGTAATACTGTAGGATTTGACTGGCATCCACAAACTGGAGCAATATGGGGTGTAGATAATGGAACAGACTGGCGAAATGATGAGTATCCTCCTGAGGAATTAAACCAAATTTCGCAAGGTCTTGATTATGGATGGCCTAGGGTTTTCGGTAAGCAACAAATAGATGAAACAAGGGAAGATCCTATCGGATCGACAAAATCTGCATATGCAAAGACTACCGTCCCATCAGTAATGGAATTCCCAGCCCACTCCGCTCCAATTGATTTCAAGTTTTTAACCATGGGTAAGGGTTTGCCCAATGGATATAAAGATGACGCAATCGTGTGCCTCCATGGATCCTGGAATAGGAAAAATCCCAAAGGATATAAAGTGGAAAGAATTGTTTATGAAAATGGAAAGCCTACTGGGACTGCTGATTTTTTAACTGGGTTTTTAAGTGAGGATGGCAAAACAAAGTTCGGCCGTCCGGCAGGAATCGCTATATCCAAATTGGGTGCAATCTTCATCTCCGACGATGAAGGAGGTGTCATTTACTCAGTTACAGGAACCGGCATATAATATTTTATTTGTTTTCTAAAAAAAACATTCATCTAAGGCATTTGGACCAACTTTTCAATTATATCTTATCTCACTAATAAATAAGAATTATGAGGGTGATATTCTTGGTGAGTTGGTTTATCGCTTCTGTTTGATCATAAAAAATTTTTGTGATAGCAAGACGCTAAATCAAAACTGCAAACATATAAATAAAGGGTTATCATTTAGTTTAAGTTAAATCCTTTGAGAAATCTTTGTTGTAATGCATAACTGATGACAACGTTTTATTTTTCGCCTGATTTCGACGACATTGCACTTAATTTTAGTGAATATGACAATTGATTGGGAGTGTAGAAATTCCTATTTTTGATTTTTCAAGGCCCCTTGGGGGTACAACTTTCAATATATAACCGGTCATGGGCATTGTTTATTCGAAGATAACTGACGATGAGCTGTTGGTGCATCTCAAAAGGAATGACCACATGGCTTTTACAGAAGTTTTTAATAGATATGGAAGCTTGATGTATAGTCATGCCCTTAACAAGCTTCGAAATGAATTAGATGCCAGGGATGTTGTTCAGGAAATGTTTATTAGAATCTGGGAGAAAAGGGATTCAATCGAACTGAAGACTAATCTTGGCAGTTATCTATTTATCGTTTTAAGAAATAGTATATTGAATTTAATCAAGCATCAATCTGTTGTTAAAAATTACAGTATAGTCTTTTCAAAAACGAATGAAGATAGTGGGATATATACCGATACACTCATTCGTGAGAAACAGCTGTTAGCTATGATTGAATTAGAGATTTCGAATCTTCCACCTAGAATGCGCGCAGTATTTGAGCTAAGGAGGAAAGAATACCTATCCAATAGAGAAGTTGCTGATCGGCTTGGCATAACAGAATCTACAGCTGCAGATCAAATGAAAAAAGCACTTCGAATACTCAGAAACAAACTGGGTCTGCTTCCAATTTTATTATTTTATCTGAATTCAAAATAAATCTTTAGTCGATATCCCCAATGAACATCTTTAAATTGTCTTACATATAATAGGATAGATTTACAAAGATGAACGGAAAAGATTTCCAAGAGGTTTTAAACAGATATTTAAGCGGTCAGGCAACCGAGGAAGAGGTGGCGTGGATCGAATCTGCATATATTAACTGGAATCAAAATGATATACAGCCTAGGGATGAGCAGAAATTAGAGGATGCAACAAAGCTAATTTGGAAAGTTGTCAATGCGAAAACTCGTCCATTTAATAATATTACCCGCCTATTCCCGATATTATATGCAGCGGCTGTTCTGGTAATCTGCTCAATCATTGGAATAGTTATTTACAAGCAATTAAGTTCAAGCGCAGGGACAGCGGAATCTTACCTGGCGGCAAATATTCAACCAGGGAAATCAAGGGCTATATTGGTTTTATCTGACGGTAGAAAAATAGATTTGGATAAGGCAAGTAAGGGTCATTTTGCAGATCAGACAGGAGTAGAAATTTCAAAAACAACTGATGGTCAAATTGTGTATAAAATTCCCGAACAGGAAATCAGAAATAATAAAACAGAGTATAATACAATTGAAACCCCTTCTGGTGGACAGTATCAGGTAGAATTACCTGATGGAACGAAGGTTTGGATGAATGCTTCATCATCTTTAACATTTGCGGCCTCCTTTTCCGGAGAAAGAACTGTTAAGTTAAAGGGTGAGGCTTATTTCGAGGTCAGCAAACTATCTGAAGGCGGTACAAGGATACCTTTCATCGTAAAGACCGAAAATCAGAAAATTTCGGTGCTGGGCACCCATTTTAATGTTAATACTTATGATGATGAGCCGTTTGCCAAAACGACGCTCTTAGAAGGGAGCATAAAAGTTAATGATACGCATATCTTAAAACCCGGTCAGCAAGCGAATATTAAGGAAGGAAATATAAATGTTCTTAATGTAAATGCTGAAGATTTTATTGACTGGAAAAACGGTGATTTTATACTAGAGAACAATGATTTCAGATCCATAATGAGGAAAATAGCAAGATGGTATGATGTGCAGGTTTTCTATGCTGAAGATGCACCCAAAAATATAAATCTTGGTGGGTGGATATCAAGATCGAAAAATATTTCTTCCATCCTAAAATTAATGGAGGAGACTGGAAAAGTTCACTTTAAAATCGAAGGAAGGAGGATCACGGTAACCAAATAAAATAAAGTGGTACTTCAAGAAAAAACCAGAAGTGCGGGAACACCTCTGGTAAAAGTTTCTAAAGCCATAAATCAATCTACTGACTATTCAACTTAAAAACCAAACAAATGTACAAATTTTACCCAAACAAACTGGGTGGGTCGTCAGGCCATATCCAAAAATTTATGCTGATTATGCGTGTAATTACGTTTCTTTTATTGGCTGTAATGATGCAAGTGAGTGCGACAACACTCGCCCAAAAAATAACAATCAATCAGAAAAACGTAAAGTTAACGGACATATTCAAATCAATTAGAAATCAGACAGGTTATGATTTCATTTATGATCAGGATCTTCTTGCAAGATCTATTCCGGTAAATATTAATTTAAAAAATGTTGAGTTGAAGGAAGCTCTGCAGCGTATGCTTGCTGGTCAATCCTTAACTTATACTATTGAGAACAAAACGGTAGTCATCCGGGAGAAAAGTTTTCTAGATAAGGTGACTGAATATTTTGATAACATTACCGTAACAGGAACAGTGCTTGATGAGCAAGGGCAACCTTTGCCTGGTGTTGTTGTAAAAGTTAAGGGCACAAATAGGACAACCATAACAGGCAACGGAGGAAAATTTTATATCTCGGCAAGCGATGAAAATCCGACACTGATTTTATCTTATGTTGGATATAAAACTGTTGAAATTACCGCCATACCGACCTTGACAGTTACAATGGTACTCGATCCGGCGAAACTTGATGAGGTAATGATTATTGGCTACGGAACGACAACACGCAGGTTAAGTACAGGTTCTCAAGTTGGGATCAGCGCAAAAGATATTGGAAATCAACCTACAACGAATGTATTGCAAGCCATGCAAGGGAGAATGGCGGGCGTTACTGTAACGCAAACTAATGGGTTGCCAGGTGCAGGAATCAATGTTCAGATTCGTGGTGCAAACGCAATAGGACTTAACGGAGTAAAAGCAAACCGCCCATTGTACATCATAGATGGAGTTCCTTTTTTATCTGAACCAATTAACACCGCGGCCTTCGCTTCCAGTCAATCAGGCTCAGCATTGCCATCTGCAGAGGGTAGCACCAGTCCGATGAATAGTATAAACCCCTCGGACATTGAGAGCATAGAAGTATTAAAGGACGCAGACGCCACAGCGATTTATGGCTCTAGAGGCGCTAATGGAGTGGTGTTGATTACTACAAAAAAAGGGAAACCTGGAAGAACAAAATTTAATTTAAATGCTTCATCTGGTATTTCCAACGTATCACATTTTGTTGAAACAGTAGGTACCGAGCAATACTTAGCCCTTCGTAGAAAAGCTTTTGCGAACAATACGACCAATCCTGCTACACCTTCAGTAACCACCGCACCAGACCTTCTGGTTTGGGACCAGAACGGATATACTGATTTTCAAAGGTATATGCTGGGTAATACTGCACATACAAATGATGTCAATGCAAGTCTTTCCGGAGGAGACAGTAACACAAACTTCTTTGTTAGTGGTACTTATCATAAAGAAGGAAATGTATTTCCGGGAGAGCAAGGTTATCAGCGTGGAGGTGCGAAGGTGAATCTTAATCATTCATCATTTGATCAGCGATTTAACTTATCCCTGAATGCTATCTATTCAACAGATAAAAATACGATTTCTACAACAGATCTGGCAACCTGGGCTTACAGTCTTCCGCCTAATTTCCCGCTCTATAAAGCCGATGGTAGCCTGAATTGGGATGGTTCAATAAGTAATCCTTTAGGTTATCTGAATCAAACCAATGACAACCGTAGCTCTAACCTGTTGACCAACCTGGCAATGAAGTACAATATTTTAAAAGGTCTTGATTTTAAAGTGAGTTTAGGTTACAGCAAGACAGATTTAAATCAAATTGTTACCAGACCACTCACCTCACTGAATCCTAATCTTTCTCCAACCTCAGGAACAGCAAATTATACTTATAACTACACAAACAACTACATAGCTGAGCCTCAGGCGACCTATACACGTAAAATCTGGAAAGGGACTTTGAATGCATTAGTCGGATCAACCTACCAATTCAAACAATCCAAACTACCTTATAGTACAAATGCCTCAGGTTTCCTATCAGATGATTTCTTAAGAACAGTGACCGCAGCAAGTATAGTAACAACGACAAGCAGTTCCGTCGATTACAAATATGCTTCACTGTTTGGGCGTATAAATTATAATTTAGCTGATAAGTATATTCTAAATGTTAATTTCAGAAGAGATGGCTCTTCTAGATTTGGACCCAACAATAAGTATGGCAATTTCGGATCTATTGGGGCTGCATGGGTATTTTCTGAAGAAAGCCTGTTGAAAGATAAATTAAGCTGGTTTAGCTTCGGTAAACTTAGAGGAAGTTATGGAGTGATTGGTAGTGATGACATAGACAACTACGGGTATTTAGATACCTATACTACTTCTGGATATGTATACGCTGGTTCTACAGGTCTGAATCCATCCCGTTTGCCAAATCCTGACTACAAATGGGAAGAAACCAAGAAATTAGACATCGGATTAGATCTGGCTTTTTTTAATGACAGACTATCTCTGAGTGGTTCTTATTACCGCAACCGTACAAGCAATCAGTTAATTAATTTAACTACTAGTGCACAAACCGGCTTTACAGGATATCAAAGCAATCTACCTGCTACCGTACAGAATTCTGGCTGGGAATTATCTTTAACCAGTACTAATATTCGCAAAAAAGATTTTTCTTGGACTTCTTCGTTTAACATCAGTCAAAACCGTAATAAACTATTATCATTCCCTGACATTGAGAAGTCTTCTTATTATACAACTTATGTGGTCGGCAATCCGATAAGTTCATTTTACCTTTTCGAATATGCCGGTATAAATCCACTAACTAATTTACCATCATTTACAGATTTTAATGGCGTTGGAGGTGTAAACAATCCAACTACAGGATTTGCTGCGACTGGCAGAGGGGACCGGTATTTTGCAGGCACATCCTATCCTAAATTCTTTGGTGGACTAACCAACTCGTTAAGCTACAAAAAAATAACACTTGATTTCACTTTTCAATTTGTAAAACAAAAAGGTAGAAGTTTGCTGGCATCATCGTTTTATCCCCCTGGATATTTCAGCAATGCTGCTTTAAGTGTCGTAAATGATTACCTGGCTTTAGGTTCACAGGATTACCTGGTTTCAGCAGGCACAAGAGGTACTGCAGGTTCAGCAGCTTTTTTAGCCTATAGCAACTATACCAGTTCAGATGCTTCATTAGTGGATGCTTCTTTCATCAGGATGAAGAATGTAAGTTTATCTTATATTTTACCTACAAAATGGATTTCTAAAAAAGAAGGGGCCAGTATTCGTGTTTATGCACAAGGGCAAAATCTTTTCACAATCACTAATTACGACGGATTTGATCCTGAGTCGCAGGGCGTAGCAACGCCACCGCTTCGAACTGTAATAGCTGGTTTGCAATTTACCTTTTAATCCCAATTAACATGTTAAAATCAAAATTCAACATCATAAAATATTCGCTTGTTGCCTTGGTAATTATCTCACCTGGGTGTAAGAAACTTATTGAAATTGAGAATCCGCTCAACCAGGTTACAACTGATCAGGTTTTTGCTTCTGACAAGCTGGCAACCAGTGCGAGATCAGGCATGTTCAGTAGCTTATCCCAGACCTCAACACAATCTTTAAACCTTACTTTATACAGCTCTTTACAAGCAGATGATTTACTATACCTTTCAACAGTAGCTAATCTTCAAGAGTATAATAATAATAGCTATAATGTACTAAGCACCGGTCATGCTACTATATTCTCAGACTGGTATTCGATTATTTACCGGGCCAACTCAATAATTTTAGGACTTGAAAAATCTACAGGTACTTCCGAGAGTATCAAAAAGCAATATACCGCTGAGGCTAAATTTATCAGGGCATATTGCTACTTCAATTTGATTAACACATTTGGAGATGTCCCCTTAGTACTTCTAACCGATCCTACCATTACTGCTTTCCAGCCAAGAGAAACCACAGCGAATATATATGCCCAAATAATTGCGGACTTGACTGATGCCAAGAATAATCTGTTAAGTGATTATTCCGCAACAACGGGCGATAGAATTGGGGTTAATAAGTTTGTTGCAACAGCTCTGCTAGCCAGGGTATATCTGTTCACGGCCAATTATGCTGCAGCGGAAACAAATGCTTCTGAAGTCATCGCATCAGCCTTATACAGCCTAGTACCAAGAGGAACAGTCGGATCAGCATTATTTATCAAAAATAGCACTGAGAGCATATGGCAAACCCCTCCTCCCTCAATAGCCACAAATCAGTACACTACTGAGGGCGCTACATTAATCCCTGTGACCTCCACCTCAGTAGCAAGTTTTATGTATCGTATTGATCCAAGATTTATATCATTATTTGAAAGTGCTGATGTGAGACGTACTGGCTGGATGAACAGTACAACCCTATCAGGGTCAGTTTATACGATACCTTTCAAATATAAATACCGTACACAGGCATTGGCGGTGGCGGCTGGAGTTACAGAATACCAGACCGTAATCCGTTTGGCCGAGCTTTATCTGATCCGGGCTGAGGCCAGGGCAAGAATTGGAACAAATCTAACAGGTGCGCTGGCTGACCTAAATGTTATCCGTAACAGGGCTGCTGCATCTGTAAGTAATGCGAATTCAGCACAAACACTACTGACAGAGATTGCACTGGAAAACAGGAAAGAATTCTTTTGTGAACAGGCATTCAGGTGGTTTAATTTGAAACGCACTGAAGAAGCTGATGTCGTTCTTGGACCTCTAAAGGCTAGCTATAAGTCAACTTCAAAGTTTCTTCCCATTCCCCAAGCAGCTATTGATGCTAATTTTAACTTAACACAAAATCCAGGTTATTAAATAGAAATGAATAAAGAAAATCAAATTAAGGTCAGGTATTTTTTCCTGGCCTTTGCCATCGGCATATTCGGATTAAGTGTACAGTCATGCAGTATCTTGAGAAAAAAGAAAAAGCCCTTACCTGTAGCGACCTCCCCTAAGCCAAAGGTAGACTCGGTTAAAAATGCACTTAAATCTTACGCAGAGGTCATCACATCGAAGGCAATAAGTCAGAAAGGGCTATTTATTGTGCACAGAGTTGCAGACAAATATTTCTTTGAGATTCCAAACACACTAATGAAAAAGGAAATCTTGGCTGTAAACCGCTTAAGTAAATCAACGCCTGGAGCAGGCAATTATGGTGGAGAACAGGTTGGTGCAAGAATAGTATATTGGGAACTGGGGCCAAGCAATAAGCTTTTTCTAAAAGTTTCAGCTACCGTAAGTATAGCAGACTCCACAGATATGATTTCAAAAGCGGTAGCGAGCTCCAATCTTAATCCGATTATGGCAGCTTTTCCAATTAAGGCGAAAAGTAAGGATTCCTCTGCTGTTGTAATTGATGTAACGGACTTTTTAATCAGTGAAACGCCTTTACTTTCTTTTGATTCAGAGAATAAAAAAGCCTATAATTTAGGCGCTCAGATTGCCGACAGGTCTTATATTGAAAGCGTAAAAAGTTTTCCAATCAACACAGAAGTAAAAAGTATTCGTACCTATAACGCCATAGGAGGAAAATTGCCCGCGGCAAGTGAGGCTGGGGTAGTCACCCTTGGAATGAACACTTCTTTTGTAAAGTTGCCTGAAAACCCAATGCGAAAGAGAATTTACGATGCGAGGGTTGGATTCTTTGCAAGTACAAATATACGCTACAAAGATGAACAACAAAGAGTTGAACAGGAAGTTTTCGTTCACCGCTGGAGATTAGAACCTAAAGAGGAAGATTTAGAGCGATTTAAAAAGGGTGAGTTGGTGGAGCCAAAAAAACAAATCGTATACTACATCGATCCCGCTACTCCTAAAAAATGGAGGCCATACCTGATTGCGGGAATTAATGATTGGCAGAAAGCCTTCGAGCAGGCAGGCTTCAAAAATGCGATTATTGGTAAGGAGTGGCCGGAAGCTGATACAACAATGAGTCTGGATGATGCACGTTTCTCTGTAATTCGCTACTTTGCCTCTCCGCAGCAAAATGCATATGGACCAAATATAGCTGATCCCCGCACTGGCGAGATCCTGGAAAGTCATGTAGGCTGGTATCATAATGTGATGAACTTAGTACACCGCTGGTACATGATCCAGGCAGGTGCCATTGACCCTAAAGCCCGTAAAAATAAATTTGATGATGAACTCATGGGACAACTGATACGTTTTGTTTCTTCTCATGAAATTGGCCACACTCTGGGTCTTCGCCATAACATGGGGGCAAGCAGCACTGTGCCTGTAGAAAAATTGAGGGATAAAAAATGGGTAGAGGCAAATGGACATACGCCATCAATTATGGATTATGCACGCTTTAATTATGTGGCACAACCTGAAGATCACATCAGTGAAGCTGGAATTTTTCCTCGAATTAATGATTATGATAAATGGGCAATCCAGTGGGGTTACAAACCCATTTTAGGAACATCAAATGCACAGGAAGATAAAAGAATACTGAACAAAATTACAATCGACAGTTTAGCAGCTAATAAAAGACTCTGGTTTGGGGGCGAAGGTCGGGATTTTGACCCTCGTTCTCAAGCAGAAGATCTGGGAGATGATGCAGTGAAAGCTAGCCAATATGGAATAAAAAATCTAAAAAGAATCGTTCCTCAGCTGATCTACTGGACCAGAGAAGATGGTGAGGATTACACAGACTTAAAGGAAATGTATAAAGAGGCTGTTGGTCAGTTATCTCGATACTCCTATCATGTAATTAAAAGTCTGGGAGGGGTAAGTATTACCGAAAAGACATATGAACAGTCTGGAGCTGTTTACAAACCGGTGAGCCTTGCTCAACAGAAAAAGGCTATTAAATTTATCAACGATGAAATTTTTACTACGCCAAAGTGGTTACTAGATGAGCAAATTCTAAATAAGATTGATCCCAAATATGGCTTTGGCGAGGTTGAGTCTTTGCAAAGAGGTGTCATTGCAGCGGTTACATCGCAAAGCCGCCTTTACCGTATGATGGTCAATATAAGAGATAATGGAAAGGGCAGCTATTCACCTCAGCAGTGGCTGAATGACCTTAAAGCAGGTATTTTCTCTGAAATTAAAGCAGGAAAGAATATAGATTCCTATAGGATGGCTTTGCAAAAAATATATGTCGGCAGTATCATTACCATGTACAACAAGAGGTTCGCACAACAAGGTTCGCTGGATAACATTCTTGCTGGTTTGACTGCAACAGAAATTCTGTTGTACTCTAATGTAAAGCCTTTAGCCTTTGCGCATTTGAAAGATTTACGAAAAGATATTGTTGCAGGAATTGGTAAAACAAGGGATTCAGATAGTAGAATCCATTTGCTGTATTTAAACCAAATGCTGGATAAGATTTTGACGGAGTCACCGATTCCTGGCTTGAATTATTAGCAAATTGATAAATGTAAAGCTGATGAATATTAAAAAAACACTATTACAAATCATTTTAGTCCTGTTATGTTCCAATTTATATGCCCAAGAGTTTGTGCAAATCAAAGGAAATATAAAAGGGCTCGGAAATGGTCTTGTTAGAATAATTTATGAACTCGATGATATACAATATCAAGATTCTGTAGAGGCAAAATCAAATAAATTTGAATTGCAGCTTCCATTAGCGGAAACTGCAATTTGCACACTGTCAACTTCAATAAATAAGCAGATTAAAGTGTTTATCGCAGAGACAAAGCCCATTTATTTATCAGGAAGTATTGATAAGGTCTATGGATTACAGGTCACAGGATCTAGTGAAGATGAATTATTCCATGAGTACAAACAGCATCTTTCAGCTATCAATTTCAAAAGACCTGTGTTAATAGGAAGCCATGATGAAAATCAGGCCCAATTAAAAAAATATGCTGAGAACCTTCAGTTAGTGAAAGATTCCCTATTGAAGGGTTTTATTGAATCATATCCCAAAAATGTGTGTTCAGCTTTGGCTATATTGGATATGTATATCACCTATCCTAATAGGGAAAAAGCAATCGATAGTTATTCAAGATTATCTGATAACGTAATGCAGAGCTTTTACGGAAGAAAAATAAAAGAATTCATAGACGCAGCGGATCAAACAGGCATTGGCAAAACGGCTCCTCAATTTTCCATGAAAGATGAAAAGGGAGTTTTAGTCTCAATTACAGATTTTAGAGGCCAGTATGTACTAATTGATTTCTGGGCCAGTTGGTGCGGCCCCTGCAGATTAGAAAATCCAAATTTGATCAAAGCCCATGAAAAATTCAGCTCAAAAGGTTTCACTATTCTTGGACTTTCGATGGATAGCTCAAAAGAGAACTGGTTGATGGCTATAAAAAAAGATAATCTGGTCTGGAAACAACTTAACGATCCAAAATCCACATCTGGAAAAACAGCGGGGATTTATGGCGTGAAAAGCCTACCAGCAAATTTCCTGATTGATCCCTTCGGAAAGATTATCGCCAGAAACTTAAGAGGGATTGAGCTAGAGCAAAAACTCAGCAGCATATTTAATTAAAAAATAAAATTATTCACGAGTTAATAGCTGAGTGGAAGCAGTTATTATAATTAGAGTAGTAGTTAGTGATGACAATGCAGGATGATGGATGTCTCCTGCATTTTTTTCTCCATTTTAAATATTAAACATCATAAAATGCAAATAGATAAATTCGTTTCCAGATTTCTGCTTACATGTTTAGTTTGGTCATTTTTAACCTTCGGTGCATTATCGCAACTAAAGACCGGAGATGATTATCTAACCTTGAAAAATGCAAATCTCATTGACGTTGAAAATGGAAAATTGCTTGCCGGAATGACAATCATTATTAAAAATGACAGGATCGAGTCGATTAAACCAACCAAAAAAAGTAAGTCAAAAGGTAATGTGATTGATATTGAAAACAACTATTTGGTTCCTGGACTAATAGATTCACATTTACATGTAACAAATACAAATGGATCTCCAATTGAAAGAGCTTATGAATATTTAAACTATTTACTCAGACATGGAATCACTACCGTTAGAGACGCAGCGGGAAACGGTGCAATTTTAGAAGTTGTTCAACAAAATGTTAACAGTGACAAAATACCCGGTGCTGACATTTATTATGCGGCCTTTATGGCGGGTGACTGGTATTACAATAGAGGACAAAATCTAAGAAAAGAACCATATAAGCCATGGGAACAGTGTCTGAAGCCCGATGTCAATTTAGATAGTGCGATGATAGAGGCGAAGTCATGCGGAGCAACTGGTATAAAATTATATCATTCCTTTGATTCGATATTTTTAAAACAAGTCGTATCGGTTGCTAAAAAACATAGGCTTAGAGTATGGGGACATGCAATGATGTACCCTGCCAGACCTCTTGAAGTTGTTAGGGCAGGTGTTGAAGTCATCTCACATGCTAGTATGCTTGCTGCGTTAATAGATGACCCCAAGATGAATTACAGTAAAGTCCCTCAAAGTTATAAAGATAGTGTTGGATCAACTATTGATGTTAGTAAATTGGCCATTGAGATGAAGCGAAGAAATGTGATTTTAGATGCCACACTCAGTGTTTCTGAGGTCAAAGAAAATTGGATTTTTGATTTGGTAAAAAAACTTCACAAATTTGGAGTTAAAATCTCTGCAGGTACTGATAAGATAACTCTAATAACCAATCCTTATCCTCATATAATAGAAGAGCTAAACTATTTCGTGAATCAATGTGGATTTACCCCAGCTGAAGCATTAGCAGCAGGCACCATAATATCTGCAGAAACAATTGGACAGCAGAAAAACATTGGTAGTATTAGCGTGGGTAAAAAAGCAGATATATTGATGCTGAAAGCTAATCCATTAAAGGATATTAACGGATTAAAAGAATGCCTTATGGTTGTAAAGCATGGAAAAGTAATTGATAATTGATACTCAGTTCTATTGATGATTTCCTTTTCTTATAATTAGCGGAAAACGCTAGTATCGCTAGCTATAGTGCTATAGATAGTGTTGTCACTTTACGTTCTCTTAATTACGCCAGATGAACAAATCCAATCTATCCCAAAAAAAGGGAGCATTAACGCAGTAAAATTAAAAAAAATTAATTTTTTAACTTCGGATAAAGCTTTTAGGCCGCAATATCTTACTACCTGTATAGATAATAAGATTTATCATTATAATCACCATCCAATAAGCATATTTAAATCAAATTTAGAAATGCATAACCTATATTAATTCCTTCATTTATTTGCAGAATATTTAATGATGCTGATTCACGGAATCGGCTTTGACAACCTGTGTGTAAAAGTTCAATTCTTAGCACCTTAATCGGAAATCAACATAGTATTTCTTAATTGCAGTTTTGTAAAATGACGATCCCTCTTACAAAGGAAAAATTTTCTTGTCCACAGAGCCAAAGCTCTCAAATACCTTTTGCAGGATCGGCATAACTCTTTCTTATAACAAATTGCTCGTACCAGGAATATTATATCCCCTTAAATATACGTATCCGTCACCTACTAAATTAATATAAAACACGTCCTTTGCTAGATAAATTAAATTCCCAAAATGACAAAAACCTATGTACTAATCTTTTACATCTACATAATTATAGTACAATAATCAATAACACAATAATGGTATGTTGAAGGAGTTTGGTGATTTAAATTTTCAAACCTTATCTACAACGAGTACCGATAATAAAGATAAAAGAACCGAACCAGCCAAGTATTTAATTGAAATATATGAATCGATAATGAGGAACTAACTGAATGTAGCCTCGAAGATTGGTACAGCACTCAGGAAAAAATTATTGTCATTTAGCTTAGAAATATAAGATGGATGGATGCTTGAGCGAGCAATCTAAAAAAGTAAAAAAAAATGCATAATTGTTTAAAATAATGAATACCGAATTACACACGCTATTTTCACTAATGGACATCAATTAAATGAAAAATACAACATAACACACATCAAATATTTTTTAAAATCCTAATTGTATGGAAAAATAAGTAAATCATATTATTATATCAAAAAACTAAAATTATCAAATTTCGATTTTTCGCAAATTTTATCCGCTGAAGAAATAAAAAAATAGTAGGTGGAAGAATTCAGATTCAAAATCTGGTTATCCTAAAATAGATGCATGTCAGGGTAAAAGTGAGGAGGCCTCATGTTCATTTATGTACAATGTTGCTACATCTGCGGGATGTTGTACAGCTAGAATAGCACCACAATATAAAATCATTATTCGTTATGACTAAAATAATTAAAGTATTTTTTTTTCACTTATTCAGCCTTTTGTTCCTGTTATCAAGCAAACCGTCTTTCGGAATGGTAATAGATACAAGTAGCATAGTAGCAGGTAAAGCTAAAATAACAGGTAATATAATACGACAGAACAACGCAAATAAGGATAGTATTTTTGTAAATATTAATGTTCCACATCCAATTTCAGGAGATTATGCCAAATATAAAGCCCTTGTTGACCAATCAGGTAAATTTTCGATTAATGTTGATGTAGAAACAGTTGTTTGCTTGACAGGTTTTTCAGTAAGTTTAAACCCTGAGAAGTTCCTAACTGTAAAATTGACAAATGCGCGTGTTACAAATGTTAATATTACCTATGATGAAAATAATAATATTAAGAATATTGATGTTATCCCTGCAATGAATCAGTATGATATGACCGAAGGATTGGTTGTTCATGGTAAGGCGTTTGACTATAGATCGGGCAAGAAAGCTGAACCACTTTATAATAAGAGTACAGATTATTTTCTAAATTATGCTAAAACTGATTTATCGGAAAGATTAGAGATTGTAAATAATGATACATTAATATCAAAAGAATTAAAAGGCATTCTTTCCAAAGATTTGAGTTTGTATATATATAGTCTCCTTGTTTTTGATTACGAAAACATAATGATTTTTAATTATAAAGAAACAAATGGTGTTCCCAATAATAAAAACTCTGATCAAATTAAAATTCCTCATATCCAAAAGATTGATAGAACGTATTTTCATTTTTTGAAAGATTTTAACCTCAATGACACTGAATATCTGCATTGCTTTAATTTTTTGGAATTTCAAAAGGTCTTTCTTCAAAATGAGACATTAAACCTACCAAAAATAGTAGATAGCGACATTCCATCTTGGTTAAAAAATGTAAAAGCTATTTTAGCGGATTTGGTTGGGTTTGATAATGGACAATATTATGATATTTTAGTAGCGAATGCTTACGCCTTACAGCTTAACGAAGAATTAAAACCCCTAACAGAAAAACAAAAAGAGAATATTAAAAAGTATTGGAAAAACGGAGAAATTGCAAAGATACTATTTCGAAAAAATCAACAGGTTATTGAATTTGACAAATTCAAATCACCTGTTGTTGTAAATGATGTTTCATCAGTTCCTGACAATAAAGTTATTGAAAAAATTATTGCTAAACATAAGGGTAAGGTTGTGCTTATTGACCTTTGGGCAACCCGGTGTGGCCCTTGCCTGGAGGCAATGCAGCAATTCAGAAGTACGAAGGGAAATTTTCACGATAAAGATGTTGCATTTGTTTATTTAACAAACGAATCCTCACCTCGAAAGAAATGGGAGGAAAAAATTAAGGGAATAGGAGATGAACATTATTATCTCAAAGGTGCTCAGTGGGAGTATATCATGAACCAGTTTGAGTTCGAATATATTCCGTCGTATCTACTGTATAATAAAGAAGGTGTGCTCATCAATAAATTTCAAGCTTTTCCTGGAAGTGACAAGGTGAAAGTAATGATTAATGGTTTGTTATAAAATGGGCATTCCAAATTGATAGTGATCTAGGTTCCTTTATTTAAATTTCAAAATGTCACCTTAAAGATTAATAATGCATGCACACCAAAAAATTCCTGTTTTCGCAATTAATTTGAAATCACAAGTTGACCGGTTCAAAAGTATATATTCAGAATTTCTCACCTGTGGAAGTTTTCAACTAGAAATCGTCAGGGCGATTGAGCTTACCTACGGAGCATAATGCAACAGGCCCCTATCTAAAAGTAGATAAAGGCCTGTTGGTGTTTTCCCAAAACAGCTTGATTATTTACTTTGTATTTTTCTTTTCTGTTACTTCAGCTCTGATTTCCTGTGCAAGGTTTTTAAGATCCTGCATCGTTTTACGTACTCGCGTACCAGCTGCTGAATTACCGCCATTGTAGAACTTTTCTACATCAGCTTCAACTGAAGCTATTAGCTCTTTTACTTTACCAAATTTTTCCATAATCATAATTTTAAAGGGCAAATATATTCAATAATTGCAAACACCAAGCCCCTGGATAAATAAAAAAGCAGCAATTCAATCATAAATCAAACTATATAAGATGTGCAAGGAATGATGGCCGGGAAAGGAAAATTACTTTTTATTTTGTAAAGCGAGCGTCTGGTCCAGAGCTGGAAAGAAATACATGATTTGGATATAATGGATGAGTCTATCCAGACGGAAACCGTAAAGATAAGGCTGCGAAACATCCTTATCACCCCACGCTACCAAGGCGATAAGTTTTCCTTTGTCATCAAATATTGGCGCACCACTACAGCCTTTAAAATCAAGAGGGTCCGAAAGAGGATATCCTAGATTGAACCTGATCATGTGCCGATCCATGGAGACAAGTTTCATTCCTGAGATAAGCTGCTGCTGATAGGTGAAGTTTTTATCTGCGGTAAAGCCTGTTTTAATTCTTCCTGAAAAACTATACCTGGCATTTTTTCTAATAGCAGGGATTTCAGAAATTTCTATGATGGATTTTAGACCCTGACTGATTTCAACCTTAAAACCACTTCTTAAAGTTATGATGCATTTTTCCTGAACAAGGTTGTCCAACTTCTGAATTTCAGCGAAGGCGATGTCAAGTGAACTTGCGGCACGCATATTCTTTAGGGCATGATCTAGTGCCAAAGGGGTTAAATCGTCCAGTGTTATTTCATCCAGGAATGAAAGTCCTGGGGGCTGTACCGAGATGTGCTGTTCCCCTTCCCTGTTTCCAGTAAGCAATGCAATCCTATTGTGGTTTCCTTGAATATTATGTTCAACCGTACAGAGAAATTATTTCTGGCGATAAGAGATGAGTACACCGGATCCTGTCCCAAGAATATTTCCCGGCTGATCTAGGATCATAAGATTGAGTGATGAATTAACGGTAAGTTCAAGGTTTTCTAGAGCGGCCTTTGTCATATTGATTATTTTGTCCCCCTAAAGCTAAACATTTATTCCACAGCGTGTAATGCCAGTACAACCAACATTACATTCACTGTTGACCTAGCGATATTTTAAAGAAGGACCTTGTGGCATAGACGAAAACTTATTAGCTTTAGTCATCAAATTAACGCTATCATGGACCAGACTAACGCACTTATAAAACCATTTAGAGAAAGTTCCCGGATATGGGTGATAAATGATGACAGAGAAGATTGGCTCAAAAGGGAAGAAACGGATATTATTGGCAAAGAAATCCTTTCACTTAACCTGCAGGGAATCGAGATGCCTTTTAAAGCATCGGAGAAAAACAACTCCCTATCTATAGCCAGGCGATATCCACAACTGAGCAATGAAGAAGTGGCAGGATTAGCTGGCAGCATCAGAGAGGCTAAAAAAATCAGGCCATCGGACTGTATTCTTGAATTCGAAAATGAAACCCTTGTGGATATCGGTTATGTAACGGATAAAAAGCTTGACAATAGTCAGGGCAAACTCGAAATTGGCATCCAGTGGATGCATGAGCTTATGGATGATAATATCCATCTTCCAATCAATCCCACTATGGCTATACAGCCCTTGCATCCGAATGCTTTCTACGGGAAAGAAGGCGGGGTAATGAAGCTGGAAAAGAAATTAACCGACATGGGACTTACCCCTTCAGAGGCCTCAACCAGGGAAAAAATGATCGATTACAACAATGTCATCAAGATGGAGGAAAATTTCATAATTCCCCAGCCTAAAGAAGATAAGGGTGGTAAGATCGAAGTCTTTTTTTGTACAAACAGGGACAGGATTGAAGGTAAAAAACTTTCTGAAACATTTGGGAACGGCGTAAATGGTGAAGCAACATATGGCTTCTGTGAAGTTTCTATTCCAAAGGGGCATATCCAGGGAGAGATCGAGCGTCCCTGGAAATTCTGGCGGATGGAATTTCCTGAATGGCTGACGGACCATGTAGTGCTGACTGATACTACGGAGGTATCAGAGGGGGATTTTATTAAAAAACTGAATATGGAGATTTCTGCGGATGATGATAAGTCCGTATTGATTTTTATCCACGGTTTTAATACCAGCTTCCAGGAGGCCGCGCGTCGAACTGCTCAGATTGCATGGGATATTCCATTCAAGGGAGCTGCAGGTTTTTTTAGTTGGCCCTCATCCGGTCAGATGATCTCCTACCCCGCCGATGGTGATAAATCCGAAGCAAGTGCCCCTGCGTTTTCTTCCTTTCTAATAAAAATCCTGGAAAACACGGAAGTTGAACAGCTGCACATTATTGCCCACAGTATGGGTTCCCGCGTGCTGACCTTCTCTATAAAAGACCTTATTAACGATCCTGCCTTCGAAAAGAAAGCTGCCATTATCCATCAGATCGTTCTTGCCGCTCCCGACATTGACCAGGATACTTTTAAGCATAGCCTGCTTCCTGCATTTGAAAAAGTCGGCAGAGCAAGAACACTTTATACCTCGGATCAAGATAAGGCCCTGGGTTACTCGGATAATTTCAGGGGAGGAAGGCCCAGATTGGGACAGGCGGGAAAAAGTATTTTTGTTGACAAGGGACTGGATACCGTTGAGGCATCCAATGTTGAAGCAACAGGTAACCGTCACAGCTATATGTTTGAGACTAAAGATCTTCTAATGGACCTCTTCCTTTTATTCAGCCAGGGATTAAATCCAGAGCAGAGAAGATTGAAAGGAATTCCAAAGAATGGACTTCGATATTGGCTATTTCCAAAATAAGATTTAACCAAAATTTCAGAATAAGTTATTAATGAATGGAAATCGTACTCAACAGGCAACAGCTGTATTGATATGCCGGTTATTTATGGATAAAGATTTTGAAAATTTTGTCCAAAGAACTAGATGAATGTTGACGATTGGGAATTTATATTAAAACTAGTCGCCCTCGCTATTCAAAAAATTTATCAATCAAACAAAATGGGTAAAAGTATTCGCGAAGTGCATGGATTGAAGTTGCCGGAAGCAACTCAAAGAATGGTCTCTAAAATTTTGATTTGTTTTAGTTGTTTCATATGACAAGCGTGAAAAAAATTCTCAGGATAGCCAGACTACAACTTGTACAACTTGACGATGTACTATAATATTAATACAATGTATGAGAATAATATTTGTACTGTGCAAAGTAACGGTGTAAAGGCAGTGCGAATTGTATCTTAAATAACTTGATTGACTTAATAAAAAAATTAAAGTCATCTGAAATGACAAAATTGTTCGTGAATGCATCATCGACCCGAATCCAGCACTGATTTGGATGGCATTTTCAAGTAATAGTAATGTGCAGCGAAAGTATCTCAATGAAATTCGGATTAATTGAGTGCTTAACTCAATACAGTAAATATTGAAGATTTATTCTGGAGATTTAGACATAACTGGTCTCGCGGATCCCAGGCGGATTGATCGGTCAGGAAACTGGCCCACACTATGCTAGAGAATACCGCTGCTTATCCCTTGCTGAAAGAACTTTGCTAGCTGATAGCCTCTCAAATACGGATAACAACACATCTGGATGTACATTCCCGCACAAATGATCAGGATTGTCTTTGATGAATGCAATGATATTCTCAATCTTATGGGCATGGATTTGTGTGCAATCCACAAAACTGTCATGGGTTAGAAACTCATGTCTCGCCGCATCGATCATCACATGCTGGGAAATCAGGTAAGCACTGCGATTAACATGCTCATTTATTTCCGAGTTGATCACCACCAAACCGCAATTTTCAGCTTCAAGTGAATCATTGGCAATGTAGATGACGTACTTTTCATAGTTCACCGCAAAATCCGGGATCCTTACCAAGAGCGCAACACCAAGATCGATGTTCCTTCTGGCAAAATCCTCTTTTTGACTATCTGAGAAAGCGTCTGCAAAAAGCATTTAAGAAAAAGAAATGTTGTTGTTCAGGATTTTTTCATTGATAAAAGCGAGCATGTCGCCATCTGCATTACCTTCAACTGCTATTTTATCATAGCCGATTTCCCAATCAGAATTGTTCCAGGCGTGGTCATGACTGATCTCGGTCAAGTCCTCAAAAGAATATTGCGAATATTTCTTTATAGCATGATCAAGACATTCTACTTCACTCTGCGACAAATCATCAAGATCTGCCTGCTGATCAGTAGAGAGAATTATACCATCTTTGGAAACAATACCCTTAAAGTCTGGTTCTTCACCCTTGACCACATAATTTGAAAATGAAGGGACGGGTCCGAATTGCTGCTTAAGATAGGTGTCTCCGGTAATGGGAAAACCATAGGTAACCAAATGTTCACGATCAGAAAAATACAGGAGCTTCATCACCTTATGAAGGTCAGAGGGTATTCCCTGTCCCTTAAGTACATTCAGTATGTACAGTATAGAATTGATAGCCTTGCTTTTATCGATCTTGAAATTCATGTTTCTAGTAATATGCTCTGATACAGCAAACGCTATACCAGATTAATAAATGTGTCTCAGGCATTTACCCTACAAATATACAATATATATCTTATTCTACATAGTCTCCAAGACCAACACTAATAGAACCTATGTCATATAGCTAAGCTTATAGTATACTCTCTAATAGATTAAGTAGTATAATCCCTATTAAAACAAGAGCAACTCTTCCAAGAATAGCATATAGTCTGGCACTAACATGATCACTTGGATTATAGCTTCCAATAGAATCACCTATATTAGTATAATGGCTAGTTTTCTCATAGTTCTAAAAAAAGATTATTACTTCGATAAATTCAAAGCATTAGTGACAAATTTAAAGTCATGGCTCAGCTCAGAATCAATATCTAATTGAAATTGTGTTTTCAAATTATTTACAAAATGTTTCCAATACCATAATAACTGGGTTGAAAGTCAAAATATTTAGGATGAAAAAATCATGGCTTATTTAAAAAGAGTTCTGTACATATATATTAGTATAATGACTACGATTATCGCAAAAACGACCGTGTAAAATGGTAAATCAATAGTAAAGCCGTCCATCGCTTATCTTTTATGAATAATAATTATTAAATGATTAGAACTTTTAAAATATTTTTTTTGCCTAAGTGAGACGCTTTTTTTGAATAGCTACTTTATAGTTATCGAACTCACCATCGGCGAACCATACGAGTACCTGTAAACAGAGACTTGCAAAAAATGACGAGTTAGAAAAACCAGATCAGAAATATCAACATCCAGATCAGAATATAAGAGATTCAGATCTGGATGTTCTTTGAATTTATTTTTCTACACCTTTTAGAAAAATATAATCAGTGAGTATCTGACCTGCCTCCCTTTTAGAAAAATCCAGGTCATCTGTTGAAGCGTTCGAATCTCCTTTTTTTACCAATGGCAATCCCATTGCTTTACGTAATAAGTTGTTCCTGTCAACTGTCTTTTGTTCGCTTATATCACGATCTTGTTTTAGGCGCTGCTCATTAATAGTGAGCGTTTTTGTGTGCTCGGCCCGATTAAGTTCCGCATCAAAGTCTTCAAAATATGTATAGGCAGATTTATCCTCTTCAGCACGCTGGGTGTGCATTGATCTCAAAGATGGGAGTAAGTCGATGAGGCTGCCAACTGGGGTGTATTTAGTTCCCTCAATGGTATCCCATGGAAGCGCAGCAGGCTCAGTATCCTCCCCATACCTGGATGATGGAATTAAGGAAGGAAGCGCAATGTCAGGCATGACTCCCTTATGCTGGGTTGAACTGCCATTGATTCGGTAAAACTTACCAATTGTAAGATTTAATTGCCCCATGCCGCTGGCTAAATCCGGATTATCGTTTCCATTCATAATTGCCTTTGCAATATCTATCTGAGTTTGTACCGTACCTTTACCGTAAGACTGGTTACCCAAAATAATACCCCTTCCATAGTCCTGAATCGCTCCGGCAAAAATTTCGGAAGCAGAAGCACTGAATCTATCAATTAATACAGCAAGCGGACCGTTGTAGTTAATTGTAGAGTCAAGGTCATCATCCACTCTGATTTTTTGCCGGCTATCACGTACCTGTACCACAGGTCCGTTTTTGATAAAAAGCCCTGTAAGGGAAATTGCCTCTTGAAGCGATCCTCCGCCGTTGTTGCGCAGGTCTACCACAATGCCGTCAACTTTCATTAGTTTCAAACTATCGAGTATTAATTTAACATCTCTGGTCGTACTTTTATAATTGGGATTTCCTGACTGGTAATCAGCAACATCCATATAAAAAGAAGGAATGTTGATGAAGCCTATTTTGTAATTCTTGCCATTTGAATAATAGCTTTTTACTTCTTTTTTGGCAGATGCCTCTTCAAGTATTATTTTCTCGCGAACTACTTCAATCACCTCGGGGCGGTCAGAAATCTTTTTGTCTTTAGAGAGTATCTTGAATCTGACTAAACTACCTCTTGCGCCTCTTATAAGCTGAATGGCATCTTGCAATCGCCAGCCTAAGATGTCCTGAAAATCACCATCCTTCCCTTGAGCAACTGCAACGATACGGTCATCTGCATGAAAACGTTTAGTTTTGTAGGCTGGTCCACCTGGGGTGATACTTTTTATCGTGATATATTCATTTTCTGAGGCAAGTGTGGCACCAATTCCTTCAAGAGACCTGGACATTCGGATCGCATTATCTGCTGATTTAGCAGGCGTAAAATAATTCGTATGTGGATCAACAGAAATGGTAAAAGCATTCATAAATAACTGAAAGACATCTTGATTAGTCATTTTCTTCGACTGATCTATAAAATTCTGATATCTCTTTTTAAGGATTTCTTTATTGACTGTCAAATCTGCATTGGCTAGCTTAAGATTAAGTAAATCAAACTTGACGCGTTTAGTCCAAAGTAAATTCGCTTCCTGCATATTTTTAAAATATGGGAGATCCTTGCGATCATACTGGTAGGTTTCCTTTTTGCCCAAATCAATGTTATGATTTAGCAAGGATAATGCATATTCCCATCGCTCACGATAGCGCTTCATGTAGGTATTGAAGATGGCAAAAGGGTCGCTAAGTTCCCCAAGTGTCAGATCATCGTCTAGACGGGTTTTGAATTTATCAAATTCCTTGAGATCGGAATCCAGAAAATAAATATGGGTACCATCGAGACTCTTAAGATAGTTTGCAAAGATTAGCGCTGAGATAGAGTCATTGAGGCTGATCTTTTTATAATTTGACTGGGTAATCATTTTGACGACTACTTTACTGGTGATACTTTGACGCTCATCAGGCTTTAGATCCAGTAAGATCTCCTTTGACTGAAAGCCAGCAGAGTCCAGGCTCAGCGAGATGGCAAAAACCATAATTATAATTATTCTTTTAATCATATTTAATTATTTAATGCTGAATATTTTCAGAAATTACTTATTTCTTCAAAACAGCACAATGTTTTTTAATTGTTAGTGTATTGGTCCGTTAACTCTTTTGCAATCCTATCGAAATGTCTAAATAAAGTCTTTTCGGTTTTAATGATTGGTCATTATTGTAAGGCAAAGTGCAAGCTTGTTACTTAAGTAACCCACTTAATTTATGATCAAGTGCTTTTCCGCTCAGATCTCTTGCCTGAATGATTCCCTGTGGATCGATGAGCAGGGTAAATGGTATTCCTTTTATTCCATAAAATACAGCAAGTTCACTCTCCCATCCTTTCAAATCCGAAACCTGTTTCCATGGCATATTAAAGGCAGCTATCGCAGCAAGCCATCGGTCCTTTCGATCATCTAAGGAAATACTCAAGATGGTAAAATTTTTGTCCTTATATTTTTCGAATGTGTCAATAAGATTCGGGATTTGCTTTCTGCATGGCGCGCACCAGCTAGCCCAGAAGTCAATTAAGACATATTTGCCATTAAAATCTGTTAGGCTGACCTTATTATCTTTATTATCCTTGATCACAAAATCTTTCATTTTTACCCCAATAGCGCTGCGCTTTAACAAGCTCAGTCGATCAGCAATACGCAGACCTTCAGGACCGGTTCTGAGTTCCTTTCCTAAAAGATTGTACATCTCTAATACCTGCTCATAACCAGATAACCTTGAGTATTCAGAAACCAGACTCAAACTGAAAGTACTATTGGGATTTTCCGAGATATAAGTCATAGCACTGGTCATTTTTCGCCTGTATATTTCAGCAAGCCTTTCTTCTGCAGTTGTGGCCTGCTCATTCCCGGACTTGGCATTTTCAGCGAAAAGCAATCTTTGTTCAGTTTCAAATGGTGCAATTTTTTGCGCGTAAGCTATTGCCTCATCGTTGGTTTTAGAGCCAGTGATGATAACATTGTCCAGATCATTACGGCTTCCCCTAAGCGTCATTACTCCGGGATCTACAAAGAGATAGATTGCTCTGCCTGGAAAAATCAAAGTAGTCTTCTGGGACTGGATAACAGGTGATTCCCAGATAAACCTCCCTCCGCTGATCTTTATGTTATCGGTTTTGTTCTGGTTCCCCTGATAGTACTGAATGATCAGTCCTGAATCGCCCATTTCGCTTAGCTCACCTCTTAAGGTAACCTGAGCAAAAGAACCATTTACGAAAAATAGTAATGTTGCAAAAATGAAGAGAATAGACAGTTTATTAATGCACAAAATATTTCTCCTTAATGATATTAAATTCATAGGGTTAACTTAAATGATTACTTATACCTAATTAAATTTTTGATAGAGCCAACGGGAATGGTCGTCTTGATAACCATTTGCAAATTTATCTGTGGTCTGTCCTGTGCATAAATAGAATGAGTAGAGGACACCATCCCAGCCATATTGCCCTTATCATCTAAAATCGGACCTCCACTCGACCCCTTGGCATAATCTGCAGTTATCTCCATTCGGTTGCCCATAATGCCAACTTTGTGATTGGCTGTATTTCTTGCTACCACGCCCTTGGAATAATAATACATGTATTCATCGGGACTGGACAGTGTATGAACGGTTTCTCCCACTTCCAGCTGATGTCCTAGAGGTATCGGCTTTAGCATTTTTGATGAACTATTGATCCTGAAAATACAGATATCCGCATCTTTGCTATAGGCTAGAATCTGTTCAATAGGATAAACATTTCCATTGAGATCAGCTAAAAAGGTTACGCTATCTCCAGGATTTACATTTAGTTCAGGCTGGATAAAATTCATAAATACATGCCAGTTAGATACACAAACCCCGTTATTTGTAAGTGCTGTAGCTGTTGCGTACAATTCAACATGCTCTGGCTTTTTCTCTGCCTCTGGAAAGTATTTACAGATCATCAAAACACCCTCTTTACTTTTATTAACTAGATCTGTAGCCTTCTGCTCCTTTTTCAATTCAGCGGGCATCACTGTCAGAACTGTTTTAGTTTCCGGTGTTAGGGAGGCCGTTTGCTTCTTCAATGCCGCAGAGCCCAGAAATGCAATTTTAGAGCTGCTGGTTTTAAAATTAACCAGTAGGTTATTTAGCAGTTCCTTATAATCTATATAGTCAACATCAGCTTGCTCTTGCGCGGAGAGATTATTGTTTGACAAGGATAAGATGAGCAGAATGGCAAAAAAAATATTACCTTTTACTTTTTGTACACAGTGGGAAGAAATCATCATGAACAATTATAATATTGATGAAAGTTTTTCTTCCAATTCATTACCCCTAAGATCCCTTGCAATAATTTTTCCGCTTGGATCCAGCAAGAAATTGGCTGGTACAGCATTGATGTGAAAGACTTTTACAGCCTCACTTTGCCAACCCTTCAAATCAGAAAGCTGTTCCCATTTCAAGCCATCACTCGCAATTGCCTCCATCCATTTTTCTTTTGCATGCTCTCCTCCATCGAGCGATATTCCCAGAATAGTAAAATTTTTGTCCTTGAACTTCTCATATGCTTTTACCACATTAGGATTTTCTCTCCTGCATGGGCCGCACCAGCTCGCCCAAAAATCCACCAATACATATTTACCCTTAAAAGAATCAAGCCTAACCTGCTGCCCGGTTGTATTTTCCATTGTAAAATCGGGCGCCATATTCCCAACGGTCAATGCCTTAACTTTGGTTAATGTTGCCAAATAGGCCTTGGCAGCAGTTGTGCTTTTTAATTCGGGACTTAAACCATTGAATAATTCCGTTGATTTTCCCAGGTACTGATCTGGGCTAAATGCAGCACGCAATAAATTGAGGCTAACCAGGGAGTTTTTGTGGCTTTCTATAAAACCAGCCTGAATCTGCAATTTTGCCATTGCCATTGATTGATATACCTGCTCAAGTTGAGCCCTTTCTTCCGGCTTTGCTTCCAATTTTTTAAGGTCGGCATTCAACTGTATCTCTGTTTTTTTAAAGGGTGCCAAAAGGCCAATAAGTTCCTGCTGGTCTTCGTTCAGCTGAGTACCACCTACGTTTGCCCTAAATAAAGAGTCAGGAGTATTGATTGTTATTTCGCCATTTTCGAGATACACGCCAACCTGATCGGGATTAGGTCTGGAATTCATTTTCTCACCATCCTGGGCGAGCATAACAAAAGCTTTCATGGGAATAGATACCGTTCCTTTTATCACGAAGCTTCCATTTGGAGCCACTAGGGTAGAATCGAAATTCATCTTTCCCTTATCCTGATAAACCAGGTAAACCTTCGCAGGTGATTTAACTTTCGATACATTTCCCTTAATCATATATTCCTGCTGAGAAAAGGCTGCAAGGGGGATTAAGAACAGCAGACTGATAATCGTTTTTTTCATTTGTTGTATTTACTAAGTTTTATTTTAAGTGAGTTGCGGATGTCTACTTTACATCGCAACATTATTTTATTTAATTGTATTATTATTTAACCTGTAGTATTGATTCAAGCATCTGACTTAATTTAATTCCCTGCAAGTCACGGGCTAAAATCTTTCCATTGGGATCAATAAGAAAGTTGGCTGGTATCGTATTTAAATTATAAACCGATGCCAGTTTACTTTGCCAGCCTTTGAGTTCAGAAACCTGTTCCCACTTCAAACCATCATTTCTAATCGCATCCATCCATAGCCGCTTACCGCTCTCTCCTGCGTCCAAAGAAACGCCCAGAATTGTAAAATTCTTGTCTTTAAATTTCTCAAAAACAGATACAAGATTAGGATTTTCCTTACGGCAGGGCCCGCACCAGCTTGCCCAAAAATCCAATAGAACATACTTACCCCTCAATGATGAAAGTGATATCTGTTGACCTGCCGGATTTTTTAATGTGAAATCCGGTGCCATCTCTCCAGGCTGAACGGGTTTGATTTCAGCGATTGCATTTCTATATGCCTTTCCGTTTGCAGAATTTTGCACTTCAGGACTCAAGGCTGCAAAAAGTATTCTCGCCTGAGTTGGATTTCTAACGGGGTCAACTTTGGCAAAAAGTAAACTCAGACTGACAAGCGAATTTGGGTGCTGGTATATAAATCCCTCTATCTGGCTATTTTTTAAAATCTCAAGCTTCTCATATTCAGACCTGATCTCTCGCTGACGGCCATCATCCCCATTTGACTTGTCATATTGCTCAACCATTGAGCTCGTCTGTTTTAGGAAAGGGGCCAACATATCTATTACTTTTTGCTGATCTTCATTTAACGGAGTCCCGCCGACTCTGGCATGAATAAGTGAATCGCTGGCATTAACCTCAATACTTCCCGTTTCCAGAAAAATTTCAACCTGATCCTTACCCGGAGATTCTTTGACCTGGTCCCCTTTTCGGCTTAGCCACAAATATGCTTTCATCTTATTTGGTGAAATGCCCTTAAAATAAAATCCATCAGCGGTCCGCACTGCCGAGTCCTGTATTACATGCTGATTGACCTTATAGTTTAGGAAAATCCTGGCCGCAGAATCCACATTCTTTAAATTGACCCTTATTGTATATCTCTGCTGGGATAGTGCAGAAAAGGGCAACAATAAAATCAATAATAGAGCCTGCCTGGGTAATAATTTGTTCATTTTGATTCTGAAAATTTAGATTCCCTTTAAACTGTTAAGCTCCTGTTCAAGTTCACTGTGTGAAGGCATCGTTGCGTTAAGGCTCAGAACCCTGCCTGTCTTATCCAAAAGAATAAAACGGGGGATTGTATTGATGGCAAAAGCTTTTTCAAACGACTTGTCCCGCACCATCCACTGCAAGCCAGCTAATTTATTCAGTAACGGGCCCTTCCATTTCCATAGCTGCGTATCTATTGATATGCTGAGAAATGTTATCGCTTTATTTTTCATTTTTTTCTCCAGTGCTACAAGGTATGGTTGCTGTACGCGGCAAGGATAACACCAGCTTGCCCATACATCAATCAATACATATTTTCCTTTCAGCTCACTTAACTTTCTATCATTCCCCTTGAAACCACATGTGTCCCTGAATATAATGTCCGGGACCTTATCGCCTATTTTAAGAATTGTTGTATCCAGATGAGATACGGACTTAATTTTAGAGGCATTACCTCCCGGATAGCTTATATAGAGCATGACAGGAATGATAATGGGTATAAAAGCTTTTAAGACTATAGAATTTATCATAATTAATATTGATTAGTTTGAAAGGAAAAATCGAATGTAAACTCTGGCCGAATCATTTGCCACCGGAGGAACGCCAAATGGTGATGCGGTATAGGCTTTGAGTTTTATACCCATAACATACCATTGTTGCCTGACCATACCTCCTTTATTTGGGAATTTTAAGGTAAGGCTGTCCCTGCTCAGCAATGCCCTTGCAGGTACCATTGCCAGGTCCTTTGTGAGGCTGAAAACACCTGAGGGAACAGGTCTGGGTGTAGGAACCCCGGTAAACCCCTCCTTTGTGATGCCAGCATTCACTTCTGCATCCGTTAACGCCACGCCCTGGACACTGACATCACTGGCTGGAAAAAAGGTATTGATATTCACCCTGAACTTTAATGAATCAGGAACAACAGTGTAAAAAAGTGTCAGTGCCCCACTTCTAAGTCTGCTAGCAGTAGCGCCATTAAATACACTGGCGCCAAACATTTTTGATTTAAGTTCGCCTTTGGTGACAAATACTTTAAAAAAGAAAACCGAGTAAGTTAGATTCGACCCTATTTTTGAAGACAGGGTAACTGGAACTAAGTAAACGGTACTGTCTCTTAATCCGCTTCCATCATTGAGTTCAACATAGAGTGAATCTTTTGCCTGAAGAGATCCTATACCTATTGAAAATACGCCCTTTTTTGCCACTCGAAATGCCTGAGCAGAAATTTCAGGGTTTTTTTCCTTGTAGATCTGGTTATATTGTGCTACAAGCGTTGGATCTACTACAGCTGTAATTTCATCGTCCGATTTAGCTTTTTCTTTCAATGTAATGGGTATACCAATATAGAATGGTGTAAAATTGTAGTTCGTCCCATTTAATGCTACTACATTACTTCCCTGAACATAGGAAACCATACCGCTGCCCATTTTAGATTGAAGCGTGTCTGAATCACTGTATTCCTTCTTACAAGAAATTACAGTAGTCAGCAAAATAAAAGAGAAGACCAGGTTGAAGCTGAGGTGTGGGTGGAAGCTTTTGAAAAATATTATTTTGTACATGATTTAATTCATTTAGGTTTAGCGATCAAAATCAATTATCTCGGATTCTGAACAATATTTGGATTTGCAGCAATTACAGTAGGGCTAAAAGGCACCAGGTATTGAGGGGCGCCAGAGGAAAGTGTGGCTATGGTCGCACCTGCATTATTCACCCTTCTGATATCCTGCTTTAATGCAGCTTCTTTATTCAGTCTTTTTAAATCAAACAAACGTAGTCCGCCGTGATTAAAAAGTTCCCTTCTGCGCTCATCAAGCACAAAGCCTAAGGCGTTGCTGGCGGTATAATTGCGACTGCCAACCAATGCTGCAGGAAGCCTATTGGTGCGAAGTCTGGTAAGCAGCGCACCAGCGGCAGCGAAAGAGCCGCTTCGGGCCAAACATTCTGCCTTAATTAACATTACCTCCGGCACACCAATACTGTTGTCAAAAACCATTGAACTGGCTCCGGTCAACCGGTAAGTGGCTGGGGAAAACCTTGAAGCAGAAAAAAATCTCTTGCTGTACCTCAAATCAGCAGTAGTCAGTGTTGAGGTTAGGGTAGCACTTGGCATAATTGTATTTGAGTAAAATGAGAAAAAAGCAAGATCAATGCTTACTCTCGCTAAAAGTATTTCTGGGTTGGAAACCAAATCAGGCAATTGCGATGGATTTACGTAAGTGCTCACGTTATAATTTTGCAGAGCACTTTGCGTAGCCAGAGTAGAATCAGCATAGTTAGAAGCTGACTGAAAATCACCTTGATATAGATATGCCCTGGATAGCAACGCATAACCTGCTGATTTACCAGGATGGATAATATCTGACCCCTTACTGGGCAGATTTGGATTATTTACAGCTGCCTTAAGGTCGCCGATCACCTGCTGATAAATCCTTGCTACACTTGCTCTGGCAGGCAGGGAATTTGTTCCTGCGCTGGTCACCAGTGGAACACCAGGATCGGTAGCAGAGGTATTGGGATCATAAGCATTACCGTAGGCATTGACCAATTGCAAATAGTACCAGGCGCGGTTGATAAGTGCCTGTGAAATCACTATGCTTTTGTTCTGCGGGGTATTAAATTCATCATTTGGTGCGTTATTTACACGGTCTAAGATGACATTCATTTGCAATATCCTGTTATAGCTTGAATTATACATTACATCTGCATCAGAAGGATTCCAAATCGTACTACTCCAGAGATAACTTCGCAGATAGAAATTTGAGGCTGCTGACACCTGGGCATCAGAGAGTGTCAAATCATCACTCATCATATCAAGAAGAAAAAAATGGCAGGAACTCAATGAATCACTGTTGAGCATTTCCTGAAAATCCTTAATGGAAGTTGGATTAATGTTAGCTGAAGGCGGAGAAACATTTAAAAACTTCTTACACCCTTGTGTTGACCATAGCAGAGCGATGGCTACAACGAAAAAATATAATCTTTTATACATCATGATGTGCTTTAAAAATTCACGTTTATGTTACAGGAATAGATCCTGGGAAGTGGAAGTCCTATTCTTCCATCCAAGCTTACTGTGGCAGGGTCTATATGATACTTATTTCTTGCCCAATAGGTTAGGTTCTGAACCTGAAAGGTCATTGTCATTCCGCTTAAGCCGAATTTTTTAAGCTTTTCATTGGGCACATAAAATCCCAGCATCACCTCTGATAGGCGAATATTGTCCGCAGGAAGTATGCTGTTGCTGGAATACCTCGATACAAACTCCCGATAGGTATTCGCCCCAAGCGTATTGATTGCAGGTATATCTGTAATCAGCTCATCACCCGGTTTACGCCACCTCTCGGCAAGCAGGCTGCTATTTTCAAGGTTACTGCCAGGATACGGACGGTAATATCTCATCACATGTCCAAAATTAAATGTAAGGGCTACGCGCGCAAAAAAGTTGTGCAGGCGGACTTCTTGTATAAAGCCCCCAGTCCAAGGTGACTTAGTCACCCCCTGCTTTACCATTGCCGAGACAATGGTTGCGCTGTCAAGTACCGAGGTGATGTTGTTATTGCTATTATAAATCTGAGGATCGCCTGAGCTATTCAGCCCCGCCCATCTTGGTGCCCATATATTACTGACATCATTTCCTTCCCTCAATGCCAGCGTATAATCACTACTGGCAGTAAAATTCGTGAGTGGTACATTGTTGGCGATGTTCGAATTTCGGGCGCCATTAAGGGTAACATTGTAATTGAAGCTGGATGTTTTAACTATAACGGTGTTAAAAAAGAACTCCACACCCCGATTGGTGATACTGCTAAAACTTATCTGGTTTGAAAGACCGGTACTTGGATCGGTCAAAACTGAAAGATTGTTGTTCAGCCCACTAGAGGTTTGATTGTAATACCTAAGATCCATGTTGTATTTATTTTCAGTAAAGCCGATTCTAGCATGAGCTTCAAACAGCTTACTCTGAGCAGGAAGCAGACCAAAGTCGCTGCTGATTGCCTGGCTATATGAACCGTTCGTTGCTACATTAGTACTTTGCATCACTCCAAGCCCTTGATAAGGACTGATCTGCTGTAATATCATATTAAAGGATAGGTCACTGATTTTATTCGATCTGAAATAAGTTTCCCGACTGATGTTGTAATCCAGACTTCCATTAAACTGATCATTTCCTTCAGGTGATTTGGCATAATTGAAATGAACGTTCAACAGTTTTTTCCGCAAAAACATATCAATACCGCCACTGAAGTACTTTGATACAGTGGTAATATTTTCTATTGCATTTGCTGATGCAGCGGCATTCAGGTTTCCATGTATGGTTTGCCTGTTATATGCGCCATTTACCACAACCGCACTATCTGCAAAAGCAAGTATCAGCTTTTGGTACAATAGCCTTGAGCTCTGACCTTGTTGTTGAGTTGGAATTGCGCCATTGACGATTATGGTATAATTATTCCAGTAATTCTGTAAATACCTGGTATTGGTATACCTGCCCGGTATGTCGGGCATCTTTATACTACTTGTTCCAACCGATAGTAAAACATCCTGTAAAAAATGTCCCCAGTTTTTAACTGCAAGACCTGTAACCTCAGCATTATAAGAGGACAATGTTGAATACGTTTCAGACTGGCCATAAAGTGGGTTTAATACGTTGGTATATAAAGCTGAGGCATTTATGCGGTCTGAAAAAGCATATCTCATGGAGGCATTTGCATTTAGATTACGTACAACGGTGGTATCACCAGTTGTATTCTGGGTAAGTGAAAATGGAAACGAGGTCGAAGATGTCCCAGGGAAGAGTGTGTAAAAATTCCTTATTGTAGATTGCACGGACGGATTGGTTGGCAAAAAGACAGGTGTACTTGTACCGGTACGTTCATTATAGCCATACAATGTATTATAGGAAGGGGTACTTCTTGTTATACTTGCGCCCCCAACGCCCAAGCCCAACTGTAAAACATGCTTACCGACCTGTTTTGCATAGTTGAGACCTGATCTTAGATTTGCATCATCATAGTCCGTCTTATTTTGCCTGAAAATATCCCCGTAAGGCACATAAAAATTGACCCCATTGGTGGTGAGCTGTCCATAATTATCTACTAGTTGCCTAGCAAAACTTGATTCCGCTCCAAACAAGGTCTTTGTGCTCCCCTTACGCTGTGTATATATAAAAGAACTTGACCATTGAAGGCCTGGAAGAAGATTCCAGTTCATATTAAAATTGGACTGCTTGCTGATGATGTTGGAAGTTGAACTGTTCAACCTGGCATCCTCGAGGATATTTACCCCATAATTTTTATACCCCCTTGACTGAATGAGCTGATTTGCAGAGGTTGAAAGCCTGGTATTATCATAGGCATAATTACCCTGCGCATCCAGTAAAAGCTGATAAGGATCTAAATTAATACTGGTTGGGGAGAAGGAATATCCTGCTCGATTTCTGATATCTGAGAAATTAATCAGCCAGCGGATGTGGAGCTTATTTTTTAAGAGATCAAAATTATTATTCAGGCTTAGCGAGAGGTTGCTATTCTTACTTCGAATATCATTTGTTCTGCCATCTGTATAATTTCCAATAGCGGTAAACTTGTAGGCTTTATTCCCACCACTTACGGTTAAAGAGTGATTTTGGTTGAAAGCATCTTGTCTGAGCAATGATAGCTGCTCTTGATTATCCATTCGTGACAGGGAGTCCCATTTAGAATCGAATTGTGAGGCAGAAATCTGACCGCTTCTTTTTTGAGCTAGCAATTCCCTTGCAGGAGAAAGACCAAAGGCTGAATTACCAAATGTATTGTTGGCTATTGCATCCAGATCCTGAAGGTAGTTCAAATAGGTAGTGGTATTTGCCAATTTCAATTGCTCACGGTCAAATTTTGGTGCAGGTGAAAAATAGAAATTCGACATATAATTGAATTTCAGGTTTCCTGCTTTAGCAGTCTTCGATTTGATCAGAATCGCTCCTCCAGCGGCTCTTGGACCCCATTTTATCAGTTCCTTTGGATCCTTAATTACTTCTATAGACTCAACATTGGTCATAGGATAGTTTGCAGGAAACCCTTCCTGGGGAAATCCATCAATTACCACCAACATATTGGATACGTTATTGCCAAAATTACTTGCTCCCCTGATTTCAGGGACTAAGGTATTAGAGATGGTGGTTGTGGTATTTAGGTGATAGCGGTCGCTGATGCTCCTTGGAACGTTGGATCCTTTTAATAACAGGTCAATAATCTGCTGCCCTCTTACCTTCCCGACAATATTTAAAAAGTCTTCCACGGTAGAACGCATAAATGCCTGATAAGGCTGTCCGTTCAGGAATTGTACATAGTGGTCAATGCTGGTCACCGTCTTGGTACTTGTATTAACGACCTGAAGGCTCAATCCAGGGATGGTGCCCTGCAGAATTTGCGCAAGGTTCATGTAATTCCTGTTTTCCAGATCTATAAACTTTGTGGGATTTGCCAGGACATTGCTGCTTTCAATCTTTACCTCCGCTAGATCAATACTTTTGAAAAAATTGTTTTTCAAGGTAATATTTAAAAAAGCGGTATCGACGTATTCAACCACTTTCTCCGAAAATCCAGGGGCCGATAAAACTATTACCCCCGAATTGCCACCTTGCAAGGCGAATTCTCCATTGGCTTTGGACAATACCGAAGTGCTGAGTCTGGGTTCCTTGATGGTTACATTCTGGAGCGGAATGTGATGCTCGTCCATTACCATTCCACGAATGTAAATTCCTGCTATCTTGGTAGGATTTGCCTGCTCTTTTTTTTCAGTTGTCCTGGGATTTTTTTTAACGAGTACTGTTTTTGCGATTATTTTATAGGTTAAAGGCAGACCCTTAAAAACCTGACTTAAGACGTTTGGCAAAGAACCGTTAGTAATTTTTAGGGTAATTAACGGTATGCCGGATACATCCTGGCTATCATATAAAAAAGTGATTTGAGACTGTTGTTCAATTAGCTTAAAGAGTTTTTGAATCTCTACTTTGTTTTCATGAATAGAAATCTGGCCGTAGCTTTTGCCGTGTAACAATAACAGGACAATAACGATAAATGAAGATATAAATTTAAAACGCATCGCCTTCCTCCATGCTAAGCATTTGACTAGCAGTAATTTGAATACAAAGCAATGTTGCTGTGTTTAATCCAACTGCAGCTAATTTCGATATAGCCTGAAAGGGTATAGATAAATCATTTAAATACATATTTTTGTAATGTTTGGTTTAATAGTTAAGAGTTGATTGGTAAATTGCTTTTTAACGGTGTAATCTAAACGTGTACCGGGTAAGTGCGTCAACGCTTCCCGGTTTTATTTTGACAACCATTTCAGGGTTTTTAGCGACTAAATAATCAGGTAATAATGCTTCATTTTTTTTTAGTTTAGTTAAGTTTATGGTTGGTTGGTTTATATTTAAATTATTTTTTTACGATGATCTTCCTTCCCTGCATGCTGAAGTGCACGTCAAAAAAGCTGAGCATTTCCAGAAATTCTGATGCTTTTACATCACGTTTGATTTTCCCTGAAAACTTTCTTTTTGGGATCTTTCCCTGATACTCGATCTCTACGTCATACCACCTTGAGACCTGTCTCATGATAGTTTCGATATCCGCATCATTGATCTGAAAAAGGCCTGATTTCCATGCAATAGCCTGTTCTATATCCGCAGGGCGTACCAGAATGCTTCCCGCTGGATTATTTAAGGCCTCTTGGCCCGGTATTAATACTGTGGAGATGTTATTGTTGGTGCGGTGTACTTTCACTGCGCCTTCGATAAGAGTTGTTCTGATCTCAGGTTCATCAGCATAGCTGTTGATATTAAAATGTGTTCCAAGCACTTCGACCACCTGATTTCTGGATTTAACTTTAAATGGTTTTGCTTTATTCTTTGCCACTTCAAAATAAACCTCACCAGTGGTTTCAACTTCCCGGAAGCGGCCCCGAAAAGCCGCCGGGAATTTTATTGAGGAGTAAGCATTCAGCCATACTTTACTTCCGTCAGCCAGTACCACCTGATATTGACCACCCCTGGGTGTAATGATGGTGTTGTAAAGTATTTTACCATCATCAACCTTTTTTGATGATGGGGCGCTATAGACAATTTCTCCAGCTTTAGTTTTACTAACAGAAATCCCAGACTGATTTGCTATAGTGCCATTTTTAGCATCGTTTAGGACAATGGTGGAACCGTTGCTTAGTGTGAGCGTGGCTTTGTCGCCACCAGGCTTAAAATCAGTCGCAATAATCTGATCATTTTGCCGGTTTTTATTTGCTACTATATAAAGGGAAATTCCCAGGCAGAATAAAATGCTTGCCGCAGCTGCATACTTCCATAACCGAATTTTTGCTCTGCCGGTCTTAAGGATATCAACCCTTTCAGCAGAAGCAATTCCGGCACGAATATTTTCTATCATACTTTTGCTAGTTCCTTCCAAAAAAGGATTTTTTGAGGGAGCAAAAGACTCGAAAGATTTTTCCATCAACCTGCTCAATTCCTCGTCACTTTCCATCTGGGTAATGAGCATCATCAATTCATCATGCTCTTCCAGGCTTGCGGTCTTGCCGAAATACTTTTGAAAAAGAGTTGTTAAATGTTCGTTTCGCATATGGCATAGATAATGAAGTCATGATTTAACACCATTATAATACTAAAGACACATTGAAAGGAAAAAAGGGGTAATGAAATTAATTTTTTTTATAAAAAAATTAATTGTGAAGATAAAATAATGAATATTGGTAGGTAATTCGAAGACGAAAACTCACTTCTAATGAAACGAAGCGCCAGCTTTATGTGTTTTTTAACTGTTTCCGGAGAAATTCCCAGCAAATTTGCGATTTCATCATGCTTTAACCTACCTTCTCTACTCAATTTAAATACTTTTTTCTGTTGGGGAGGTAATTTCTCAATGACCTTATCCATCAAGATCCGATATCCTTCAATAATTTCATCATTATCAGACTGAAACTGATCCTGTTCGAACTGTTTTAGCCAGGCTAATTGATGAACCCTTTCGCTCGCCTTTTTTCGAAGGTGATTCAGCGTCTGATTTCGGCAAAGAATAAAAAGGTAATGGCAAAAGTTATCAAGTTCCAATAAAGTTTCCCTTCGTAACCAGACTTTGATGAAAACATCCTGTACAATTTCCTCAGATACTTCAATGGACTCGGTCAACTTATATACATATTCTCCTAACTGTTTATAATACCCTTCAAACAACTTAACAAATGCACGATCATCACCTTTGGCAACCAAAGCGAGCAATTCAGATTCGTATTTTAAAGGTTTCAGAGCCAATGGTAAAGTAAATCCTAAAGTTAAGAAATTGTATCTGATTTTTTACAGAAAATGCATCATAATTCAAAGGCTGCAGGCTTTAGAAAATAGCAGGTTTATCAAACACTAATGATTAAAAATTTGGATGATGTCCATACATTATTAATAAGATTATTTCTCCAAAAGATGTTCATGGTAGGCAAGGATTTTATTCAAGGCTGTTAAGGTTATCTCCAATTCTTTTTTTCCAATGACCTGCTGGTAAATTTCGTTCATTTTTATGACTTCAGAGTTTGCCTCAAATATTAATTTTTTTCCATTTTCAGTTAAAAAAATGAGGTCACTGCGTTTATCGGCTTCATTTGTACGAATTTCCACCATGCCGTGATCTTCAAGTTCTTTAACCGTACGGCTAATGTTTTGCTTATTGATCATTGACTTTTTAGATAAATCTGATGGTGTTGACCCGTCAATTCCTATGTTACAGATCACAGGCCAATAGGATAGCTTCATTTGCTGCCATGCGGGATTAATGTTGGAATAAGACCAGCAATCCAAGTGCTTGCGCAGATTGAAAACTATCCGTTGCCAATTACGATCCTGCATTTTTTCCAGTGCTCGGATCTTTAAGTCTATTTCCTTCTCCATAAACAAAAATAAATAAAAAAATTAATAATCATTGATTATTAAAATAGTAATAATTGATTACTTTTGTATTCATTATTAATATTTATCCCCTAAAACCTAATACTTAAAAAAAATTACCATGTCAAGATATATTATTATCATGTATACAGATATAACGGGCGAGGAACAAATTGCCAAAGTTTCAAATCTCCTCAAGAGCTTTGAAGATATAGATGAATGGACTATTGATTTTTTGGATTCAGATAAGGTTCTTCGAATATCATCTAAAAGCCAGGTCGAAGAAAAAATTTCGTTTTCTCTTGACCAGATTGGTATAAAAGCTCTTCCTGTAGCCATATTTCCATACTGACACATTGTTCATTCGCAACATCTAATCCTTATGTATGTATATTCTAAATGTTAAATTAACTTATCGAAATATTGGACGCGGGTTGGCATGATTAGCCCAAAGTTTCGGTACTGCAAAAAGCATAATGCGCTGGGTATATTTTACATGATATAAAAGGTATCAGATTGTATAGGTCCTGGAATATGCTCATCGTGGATAAGTTGTTTGAGGTTAATTTCAATGGTGTTACAAATAGCATTCATTGCGGTGTCCGTAGGTAAATCATTAAAAGGGTTTTCCATATGGCTTGCTGTTTTTTCAAGCAGAAAAAAGGCCGCGGAGATAACGAGTAATAGTGGAATCTCAAAGTAACTTTCTATATCCCTTAAAGAGATAGAAAGGGTTATAACAAAGAGATAAATAGTGAGGTGAAGAAAATATCGGTATGTGACAGGAAACACGGTAGATTTAATTCGCTCAAGCATACCCATTGAATTTGAAAAGCTCATTATCGTATTATTGATTTGTACATATGCATAGACATTGATTTTATCTTCTTCTCTCAGAGAAGATAGGTGCATAGTATTAAGTTGCAGTATAGCTAAATGCTTATTAGTATGATGTTTAATATTGGATATTTCGCCTTCAGTTAAATAAGCTATCAAGAGCGCTTCATTATCCTTACCTCTTAACACCCAATTCAGACAATTACACCAGCCAATATGCCGATAAGCTATCTTTTTAATATCATCCTCGCTACCCTTGGAAAGAAAAGATTGTAGCTGCAAAATAAATGATCGGCTATCATTTACAATGCTTCCCCATACCTTACGTGCTTCCCACCATCTATCATAAGATTGGTTTAGTTTAAAGGAAAGTATAACTGATATGGCAGTTCCCAGGAATGCAGGTATAACAAGGGGCATCTCGGGAATGACATTTCTAAATACGGAGGTGATGTAGTAAACTGCAAATCCAATTATGAGTACATAACACAACTCAGCCTTTATATCTTTAATAATGTAATGGAGTGGAATATTCTTTTTAAGAAGCATTAAAAATGAGTTTAGTATAAATTTTATGCGTTGACCTTTTCTTGTATTGAAAATTAGAACTTGAACCTATTTGCAGATTATAGAATAAAGAATTTTCATACCATAATCAAACGCGATTGATTTGCTGATTAGACTATTGGATAGATGAGTGAATGAAGTATCCAAAGGAATAGACTACATTCAATTTATCGAAGTAGTCCATTCCGGGATTTTAAATTAAACAAGGGACAAATGGCATTAAAAATCTAGAATTTTTCTATGATGTTATTTGAATTTTCTAGGATTACGCTTCAGTATATAATCGCTAAACAAAAATTATAATTGGATTTAAACGATCTTCAATACAAACGCATAATCAAGTTTAGGCCTGTCAACATCGAAGTTTACCATCAATGCTTCATCGCTTTGGCTAAACTTCAATTTTTTTCCGCTTCCGAGCAATTCCACTGATTGAGGCGCAGAATCCAGTAATTTCGCATTTTTACCCATACTTTTAATTATGATATTTCCATTTTCCGGCCATCCCATTACAATAGCATATATATGCCCGGATTTCTGGGTAAATCTGATATCATTTGAGCTAAAAGGCTTATTTTTCCCTTCATTAAATCCTTGACCGCTCATTGGTGCTGCCGATGCCATTACTGGCCCCTCTCCAAATACCTTCCACGGCCTTGTGTCATAGATGCAATCACTATTTAGTTTCATCCACTCTCCAATCTCCTTTACCACAGAACGCTCAATCTCATCAATTGTACCGTTTCCCTTTACCGGAATATTCAGCAAAAAATTACCATTTTTACTGACTACATCAGCGAGTATGTGAATAACGGTTTTTGCCGTCTTATAACGTTTATCCTGATAGATGCGCTGATCATAATGCCAGCTACCAATACAAGTGTCTGTCTGCCACGGCATAGGCTCGATCACATTGCTCTGGCCACGCTCAATGTCCCATACCATACACTTCCGCTGCAATTCATCTAGAATCTTTCCAAAAATGACGGTCTCTACTTTGCCGTTCTTTTTAATGCTCTTATTGTAAAAATGAGCTGCAATTTTTAGTCCCGCATCGCTAGCCGGCCACAATGGAAGAGCGGTGTCATCAAAATAAATCAGGTCTGGATCATAAGAATTTATAAGATCGATTGTTCGGTTGAGAAATTTGTCGCAGTAAGCCCTTGAGGGTGGAAAGACACCATTACCCCAGTTCCACTGCCTGTGAATTACACCATTATCTGCACTGTTTTCACTTAATGGATGGTTTTGCTCATAAAGTTCCTGGGGATCAATTCCTGACCACCAAAGCCCTTTGCCATCCTTTGCCCTTATCTTACCGTCATAGGGTATGCCGGCAAATTCCCCTTTTTTATCCGCACGTTGTGCAGGTTCCATCCAGCTCCAGGCATGCGCTGCGTGTACACTCACGCCGAGCGGCAGACCGTTTTCCATTGCGGCTTTCTTCCACCCTCCTATGATATCTTTCTTAGGCCCTATTTTAGTAGAATTCCAATGACGCTGATATTTACTTCTGTACATGTCAAAATTATCATGATGATTCGCCATAGCCATAAAGTATTTAGCCCCGGCATTTTTATACAGTGAAACCAATTCGCTGGGATCCCATAGTTCAGCATGCCATTCATTAATTACATCCTTAAAGCCGAACTTTGAAGGATGCCCATATTTTTCAAGGTGATATTTATACACTTTACTGCCTTCTAGATACATCTCTCTTGCATACCAGTCTCCATATTCAGGCTGACATTGTGGGCCCCAATGTGCCCATATACCAAATTTGGCATTCCGGAACCACTCTGGTGTTTTATAGGAGGAGAGGGATTCCCATGTAGGTTCAAACGGGCCTGAAATTATTTTTTCATTTGGACCATTAAATACCTCGTCGGCTGCCCTGATGCTACCCGCAAGTGCAATCAATGGCACTCCTGCGGCAACCTTTTTAATAAGTGATCTTCTGTTCATGTAACAATGGTTTTTTTGGATAATTTGGTTAGGTTACGATTAAATAGTTGTTAATGTCTATAGTTCTTTTCATTAATACCTTGGTAGATAGCGTATGCATTTTGCAGCCTGCTATTTAACTTTCGTATTTCGATATTTAAAAGAAAAAAACCAGGCGTTCCAAAGAACTGCCCGGCTCACTAACCATTGATTTATTTGTATTTGGGTTTAAAATATTATGTTCAAATTAAATTGTGCTTAATCTATAAAATAGATCTGCAAATTACACACTCTCAAATTTTCAGCAGGCCGTATATCCGTCAGATTTAGGGGGTAAAATTCTCAATTATTGATTTTAAACCATCCAAATGGATTAACTATCAAAAAAGACTTCTTATCACTTTTATTCCTTACAAAATCAAATAACTTATATCCGCAAAAAAAGAGATTTTTAGCTGACGAGTTTAAAGGTTACCGAAAAATACGCTCTGCAAGAAAAAGAATCAAAATTCATTTTGATCGGGATATTTAATTAAAAAGCCCACGCAATGTTTCAAGTTCTTTAGCGGTTATCTGAATAATACTCGGATGCTTCGGGGATGAGAAATTAGTAGCCTTCATAGCCCCTTGGTTAAATTTACCCAAAGGAGTGAACTTTTTAAAATCACTGGTTTCCACAAAACCGAAATTATGAGGATTAATACCATATATGTCGTATGCCAAAATCCATTTTTTCTGACCAATTAGCTTATATAAATTAGGCGCCTCGCAGGCACCTCTTTCATCATCTACCCAATTACTATCAAGAACATATCCTGAATTGATATTTTTAGAGATAGCTTGTTTGATGCCAGGAGTTCCATCGTGTGGAACGTAAAACATGTGATATTTTTTACCAATTTTTGTGATGTCCGCATCAATGTAACTTACATCTTTGGAATAATTAAACAACAGCTCAGGTTTTTTGGTGATCCGAGTAAAATCTTTATCAAAATAACTATAATAGATCTGATTTTTACCGTTGCCAAAACGCATCGTAAAATAAACCATTGGTTGCTTAAGCTTTTCATCAAAGATAATTTCTGGGGCCCATGCGCAGCCAATTTGTGAAAGTTCAGGAAAGGATTGATCTATCCTGATAGATTGATGTCTCCAAACCTTAAGATCGGCAGATTTTAAGACCACGAATCCACGGTTATTTCCCCATCCAAAATCTTTCTCGTTTCGATCCCACTTGGTTTGACGATAACCGGCATCTTTTGCAAAGATATGAAGGTCAGTCATAACCATATAGAAAATCCCGTCCTGCCCTCTATAAATATAGGGATCCCGAATGCCTTTTTGTTCTGCAATACTATCTCCGGCAATCACAGGCTTTCCTTTATTTATATCAGTGAAGGCATAACCATCATCGCTTACTGCCATGTGTATGCCATGCGTATCGTCTTTGAAGTATACCATCAGGTACCCGGACATTTTATTTTCACCAGGCACTTTGATCTTAAGCTCTTGGGCATCTGCCTCGGCAAAAAATAAATTAGTTGCTAAAAAAAATAAGATTATTATTCTCAGAGAAAAGGTTCTTTTAATACAATTCATTGTTATAATTAACTAAGTAAAGGCAATGCCAAATTCCCTGGATTTATTTTTCCAGAATAGCTTCAGGGTTATTTCCTGATGAAAGTTAGCTGGTGACACATGCAAGCATCAGGATTTTTTAGGGGTACTAAAACGAATTACTTTACCAAGCCCTTTACACCATCGGAACTCATCTGTACTTTTTTCAAAATTCCATTGGGCCCATACTCGAGTTGATCGATACAAACTGAGCGGCTGAAGCTGCCTCCATCCCTATTTATCGCTCCATTATGGTAAATGAAATACCATTTCCCTTTGAATTCAACGATAGACTGATGATTTGTATTACTGTTTCCAGCCAGCTCGTTTAGTATTCCTTTGTATGTATAAGGTCCGTCTACCTTATCTGCGATTGCATATGCGATTTTTTCGGGGAAACCTGTAGCATAGGATAGATAATACTTTCCTTTGCGATAATGTATCCATGGAGCTTCGGTAAACTTAAAATTTTCAAAATCAATTTTACCAACACTTCCATCAATTTCTATCATGTTTGGTTTGAGTTTAGCAAAATAGCAAACCCCATTCCCCCATATTATCCAGGCTTGATCATCTTTATCAATGATTACCGTTGGATCTATACAAGTCCAATAATGCTTGGATGCGAAGCAGTCATCATTAGTCAACAACGGTTTACCTATTGCATCTTTATAAGGGCCCTGTGGATTATCTGCCACCGCTACACCGATACCAGATCCATTAGTACTGATATACCAGTAATATTTACCGTTTCTTTTAATGGTTTGTGCGGCATAAGCAGCACCACTTTTATCCCACTTAAAATCACTTATTTTGAGTGGAGTTGGGTACTCGGTCCAATTTTTAAGATCTTTAGATGAGAAGACACACCAATCCTTCATTTTATAGGATTTTTGACCACCCTGAAAGTCGTGTCCTGTGAAAAGCCAAAGCGTTTCTCCATCTACCATGGCCGCAGGGTCAGCTGTATATTTGTCTGTAATGATAGGGTTTCCAAAACTCCTGAAATGTTTAATACTATCCTGAGACAGCTGGGCCGTTCCTTTTAAAAAGGCAAAAGTTAATATTAAGGTTAATATCAGGCAAAGATTTGTTTTTGTTGGATTCATATCCTTATTTTGGTTATGGTTTTTTAATATTTCACTTAGCCTAATTAGTTTTAGTGGATAAGCCTGAGGGTGAAACAGGCCATTTTTTCTTAAGCATCTTCATTTCTTTTTTGCTTATTCCCATCACAGCACCATGCCTTGGATTGAAGTTCTTTTCAAACGATTCGGCAGTCTTGGAAAAATTATATAGGTCTTTACTCGTTTGATACTCATAACGCAGATTTGTGTATAGATCATACATGAGTATATAAGTGCCTGAGTTATTAAGTTTAAAGATACTAGAGCCTTCGACAACAACCTTTTTGTCAGAATATACATCAAGATACTTAAAATCCTCCGTCCATGGACCACTTAATGATTTTGAGGTAGCTTGTTGAATACCATTTTTCACCTCTTTCCCCAAACTGTCTTTGGTATTACCTTTATAAAAAAAATGGTAGATTCCATCTTTAAAAATTATATCCCCATCAATGGCACCGAATTTGGCACTGAACATCAGTTTTGGAACATCCTCAAATCCAGAGAAATCTTCTTTAGCGTAGGCACAGTAGAAATCCAGCCTTTGGTCATCCTTGAACCTTATAGTAAAATAAACCAAATATTTGCCTGTGGAAGGGTCGTATATCGTTTGGGGTGCCCATACCCATTTAACTTTCGAAAACGATTCAGGATAGGTTTTTGACAAATCAATAGCATGATGTTTCCAGGTGAGCAGGTTGTGTGAACTTGACATCACAATTCCATTATTTTGCGACCAGCCGTTCTTAACCGTATTCATATCCGTAGCTACCATCAGAAAACCTTTATTATCAACTTTACGCATAATATGCGGATCTCTTATACCGCCGCTAAGCGCAACCTGATCTAAAGATAATATTGGTTTGTTGCCGTTTAAGGCATACCAGTTTACAGCATCTTCACTAATGCCAAATCTAAGCTGTTCCTGCTGCGATCTTGCACCTGAGCCCTCAAAATAACAAAACAGGTATCCCTCCATTTTGGGCTCCTTATGAACTTTAGGAAATTTAATTTTTTTATCCCCCTTAGCACCTAGCTTTGAAGAAGTATCCTGAATAATAAATGTATTTAAACCAGCACTTACTTTTACCTTCTTATAAAAGGTTGTATTACTTAAATAAGCTGAGCTGTAAAAAGGAGAATTTAACAAAAAAAACAGCATCAAGACCGCAGGAAATACTAAACCTTTACCAATATAGGGATGTATTGTCCTAGTGTTTCTCATTACAGGCCGATTGTATATTCTCATATTATTATCTTTTATTTTTGGTTAGGAAACTCCTGCAGTCTTAAATTTTAACTACATTTAAATACGCTGCAAACATGCAGCAATTACACAAGTTCATAAGGGGGTTGATTGATTTTTTTTAGGGGACAATTTTTACTTTCAATATTATAGATCCTGCCAATAAAAAAAACGTTTGTACCAACGCATCATCTAAAGTAGTTTGTTTTTTAATTTAAAATTATAAATAATTTAAATAATAAACGTTACGTTAACATTTATTATTACTATTATTACATTTGCAGAGTTTGGTTTCCGGTAGTAATAAACCAATCCTATGCTGTAGTTTAATTATAGTAACCAAATATCAAATTTATAGATTCCGAGATGACTAAAAGGTTATGGAAATATTCGTTATTCCTCAGTTTTACGCTAATTTTTCAGGGTGTCATATTATTTGCTAGACAATATCCTGCTGCTCGATCTTTAGATATTGAGGATGGTTTATCAAATAATTCTGTCAGAACTATTTACAAAGACAAAAGCGGTTATATGTGGATTGGCACCCATGATGGCTTAAACCGTTACGATGGATATGAATTCAAAACATTTAGAAACAGCTTAGCAGATAGTTCCTCTCTTCCACATAACTACATTTATGCCATAGCAGAAGATATGGAAAGAAACATATGGGTAGCAACTGGGCAAGGCGTTTCAATCACCAACAACCTGAGTAATAAATTCAGTCCTGCTTATTTTACTAATCAAAAAGGAATTACTCAAAAAATTTCGGTTCAGGTCAATACGATTTTCACAAATCCTCAAGGAATAGTTTTTATTGGTACAAATGGAGGTGGGCTACTAATCAAATCACCTGGCAAATCCTCAGCTGAGCAGTTATCAATCAACTATCAGGGAAAAAAGATGACCAATTATAGTGTCACATCAATAAAAAAAGACTTAAACAATAAAATTTGGCTTTTTATTGACCCTCTTGGACTTTGCAGCTATGACCCAAAAACGAAAAAAATAGTTGCTGTGAACACCACCCTATCCAGGGCTTATTGTATTGAGGTAGATAATAACAATGATATATGGATAGGTACAAAGGCCGGTCTTTACCGTTACCAGGTCAGTAAATCGATATTGAGTCAAAGATATACATCACTTGGATCAGAGGGCAGATCTGAACACATTTTATGCCTGAACTATGAAAAATCAGGAAAGTTATATATTGGCACCAAAGGAGGCGGTTTGGTGATAATGAACACGAAAACAGGAAAATTCGAGACCCCACATTTTCCCTCATCTTCAATCCTTGAAAAACAGTCCATTCCAGTAATTTACAGGGACAGTTCATCCAGCCTTTGGTTCGGAACATCTAAGGCTGGAGTGCTTATTATGGAACCAAATGGCAATAGTTTCAAAACCATTGCTTACACCTCTGGCTCACCGAACAGTTTAGTGGGTAATTATGTGTCTTGCTTTTTAGAAGATGAAAAAGGAAAAATTTTGATAGGTACTGATGGTGCAGGACTTAGTATTTGGAACAGAAAAGATAATAGTTTCGCCAATTATACACATTCCACTAAATTTAACAATAGCTTAAGCAGCAACCTAATCAGTGATATGAAGCGCGACTTTTTGGGTGACGTGTGGATTGCAAGTTTTGGTGGTGGTATTAACAGAATGAAAAAAGGCGCGAGTAGTTTTGAACATTTCAAATGTTTTAACAGCGCTACTGGCATCGAAAACGAGAATGTATGGCAATTGATAGAGGATCATCAGAAAGTACTTTGGGCAACTACTTTTTCAAACGGAACCTTGTATTATTTTAATCGAAATGCAAATCAGTTCAAAGTTTTCGATGAAAAACTTTTGGAAAACCTATTCTCAATCAGAGAAGACAGAAAAGAAGTTCTTTGGACAGGTAATTCCAATTATTTAATCAAAATAGACAGAAAAGAAAAAAAGCATGTATATTATCCAATAGGTAAACCAGTAAGGGTAATATTCGAAGATGGATTCGAAAATCTCTGGCTTGGCACCGAGGGGGGCGGATTGATTTTATTTGACAGAAAATCCGGTAAAGTAAAAAAAAGATTTTCAACTGTTGATGGACTTTGCAACAATTCGATATTAGCTATCAATGAAGACGCCAAGGGAAATCTTTGGATTAGTACATTTAGCGGTTTATCGAGATTTAATGCAAAAAAAGTTGTTTTTTTGAACTTCTTTCAGGAGGACGGATTGCAAAGCAACCAATTTATAGATAATTCGACCATAAAACTTAAATCAGGAGAACTTATATTCGGAGGCTTAAAAGGCTTTAACATTTTCAATCCAGATAGCATTTTAATTGACAGACGATTCCCTCCAGTAGCCATTACTGATATCAGAGTGAACAACCACCTGATTTCTCCTGAGGATGACTACGTTTCTAAACTAGTAAATAACGAAATCACCGGCTTGAAAATACCATTCCAGGAAGCTGTATTGAGTGTAGACTTTGCAGCACTGGAGTTTAAAGCGCCAGGAAAGATCAGGTATGCCTACTACCTGGAGGGATGGGATAAGGGATGGAATTATACAAATCGGGTGAGAACGGCTATCTACACCAGGTTGAGCGAGGGAAATTATAAACTGCATATCAAGTCTTCCAATATCCATGGACAGTGGCTTAGTTCAAGCAAGACATTAATAATTCGCGTATTACCTCCCTGGTATAGAAGTATTATAGCTTACATATGTTATGTTGCGCTTGTTATCGGTATATTATACATCTGCCTAAGTTACTTGAGAAGGCGATCTCAAATGAAACATCAGATAGAATTAGCAAATTTAAAATTGCAACAGGAACATGAGATTAGTGAGGAAAAACTATCCTTTTTCACCCATATCTCTCACGAATTCAGAACTCCCCTGACCCTCATCATCAACCCGGTTCAGGAATTTCTTAACAGCCAGGAGGGAAACGTTGACCCAAGAGATCTCATTATTGTTTATAGAAATGCCCGACGATTACTAAGCCTGGTCGACCAGCTGATGCTTTTTAGAAAATCTGAAGCTCAAGAGATAAATAAAACCATATTTAATTTCGTATCCTTTTGTGAAGAAATATATGTTTGCTTTGCCCATCAAGCAAAATCAAAGCATATTAAATTTGACTTTTTGATGCCTGACAAAGAAATTTATGTCTCCGCAGATCGTGAAAAAATGGAGGTGGTCCTGTATAATTTAATTTCAAATGCATTTAAGTTTACACCAAGAGATGGGAATATTACTTTGAGCGTGAGGGATAATGGCGGTGATGTTGAATTCCATGTGATTGATAGTGGAAAAGGTATAAATATTAAAGATGGCGATAAAATTTTCGAACGCTTTTACCGGGCACCTGATCAAAGTTTTCTAAGTGGCTTTGGCGTAGGACTTTTTCTGGTTAAAAAGTTTATTGAAGTTCATTCCGGCAAAGTAAGTTTCGAAAGTTCAGCAAACCAGGGAACTGACTTCAAAGTGATTATCCCAAAAGGAACTCTGCCAGATAAACTCTACCCTAAAGAAAATTCAGTTTCAACACCAACTGTTATCCCTGCTTTTTTCGATGATTTATCGACAGAAAACACCAAGAAAACCCAGGAAAAACTGATTAAAGAAGAGACTGATCTCATCTACGCTGATACGACAACTGAAAAGAAAACAATTTTGATCGTTGATGATGATACAGATATACGCAGCTACATCAAACAGATTTTTTCTAATGATTATTTGGTTTATGAAGCAAAAGATGGGCATGAAGGATATTCGTTTGCCAAAAATTCAGTTCCTGACCTGATCATTACCGATATGATTATGAAAGAGCTAAATGGTGTTGAGCTCTGCATGAAAATTAAATCTGACCCATCATTAACACACATTCCTGTAATTATCCTGACTTCAAGTTCATCCCCAGAACTTAAACTTAAAGGTATAGAACAGGGTGCAGATGATTTTATTACCAAACCATTCGAGAAGAATATATTAATGGCCAGGGTTGCCAATTTGCTCAGGAGCCGGAATACCCTTCAACAATATTTTTTAAATGAAATTACTTTAAAATCAGAAGATTCCAAAATTTCTCCCGAGTACAAAAGTTTTCTGGAATCATGCATCAATATTACTGAAAAACATCTCGATGATCCAGATTTCAGTGTTAAAATGCTAGCTGATGAACTGGCAATATCTCCATCTATACTATACAGAAAGGTTAAGTCAATTTCCGGAAAAACGACAAATGAATTCATTAGGTACATTAGGCTGAGAAAAGCTGCACAGCTACTGATCAATACCGACTATAACATTAACCAGACGGCTATTTTCTGCGGCTTTGTGGATGTGAGATATTTTAGAGAGCAGTTCAGTAAACTATTCGGCATACGTCCTTCTGATTTCAAAAAGAAATACAAGGGTAATCTATCACCAAAACATAGGGTATTAAAGAATTAACTTGAATCACTAATACTATCTTGCACTTCGGTTTTTCTGCGAAATGCAAGATAGCAGGGTTCAATATATAGCATCATTAACAGAAAGATCATTAGATTTAATATCACCCACCGAACATTTAACCCAAGATTATAATTTTAGCCAGATCGATGCATTTTAATAAATTCAGCCGGACTTTGAATGAATAGCTTTGAAAACTGAACTTTAAAATATTTTCGGTCATGTATACCAACCACATTTGCTATCTGAAGGACAGAAAAGTTTGTGCAAATCATCAACTGGGCAGCTTTTCTCAGTCTGATGTATCTGATGAAGCTATTAATAGATTGTCCTGCTGCAGCAATAGTCTTCTTGTAAAGGGTTGAACGGCTTATAGATAATCTTTCGGCCAGGCGATCAATTATGCAGTTTTGCTTTGATAAATCTTCTTCAATAAGCATGATAAGATTCTTTACAAATCGCCTGTCTCCTGCAAGAACTTCATATGGAGCGCATCTTGAAGTAATTTGCATATGAAAATAACTCTGTAGACACATTCGGTTTTCTACCGCTTTTTTTAACTGATTTTCTAATGCCGACTTATTGATTGGCTTTGGTAAGAAAATAATATTTGGATAAGTAAGTTGATGGATAGAAAAGGTATGATTTTCATTTCCAATTGCTATGATTGGTGGTGAATAAGTTGAGTGCCCTTGACTTAATAAAATCCATTCTGTAAACTCTGAGCTGCTAAAAGTTGCTAAATCAAGAATAATCAAATCAGGCATCATTTCTAATATTTGCTGAGAAGATTCGGAGTCTTCAAAAGAAATATAAGAAAAAGAGTAAATTCCAGAGCTTTCAAGAAGTCTGCGAATATGATTATTTTTCTCGATTATAAATACTGACCGAATATCTGAAAGTAGCATATCAGTATTACGGGGCTGGGTTGAATTATCAAAATCTAATGATAGTGAATTTAAGGCGCTAAAATGGATATCAAGCTCATTACTTAAGTCACTTGTAAGGTTAAAAAGATGAACTAATTCATCGTGCTGATTTGAGATGCTGAGATGCCTTTGGTCAGTGAGATTGGGATTTATAGTTTTGATCTCTGTAATTGTCTTCTGCAAATTCACCTGGAGTTGGTTAATTAAGACCAAGAGTCGTTGGTTTGGTATTTTTTCAATCGGCGCTAACATTTGGAGTATTCTTTGCGAAAATTTATCCTTGTTTTAGCCCACAATTTAGAAAACATCCGTCTTAATTTCCAAAAGTGCCTATACCGCTGAAACGACAGTCATTAAATATAATTAACTGATAATCAAATTATTAAAAAATTTAATTTAACTAAATAACAGATTTTTGTCAAATTTACCGCTCTTTTTTTTACCAAATGCCACCGCTAATAATTTCATTGAACAAGTCCCATGAATATATTTGAAGCGCCGTATTCAATGTATGACACTTTGTCGAAAATAAATATTGAGCTAGCATTAATAATCCAAGGTGATTTATGGAGATTTTCCACAATCAAATTCATTCTGATCCATAAATATTATTATAGATGGATAAAGGAACTCGGGAATCAGTCTGCCAAATAATCCTATCAATATTTTTTTACAAAAAAAGGGGGCAATAGCTTTCACCCCCCTCTCTTAAAAGAAAATTATTTTGCTAGGCTTCTGATGAAAGAATCTGAATACTCAATTAATTGCTCCAGTCCTTTCTCTTCCATAGGATAGTGTCCTGCCCCATCAAGATGCTTTATGGTGAAAGGCGCCTTTATTCCTTTCATAGAACGCTCTGATAACTCAAGAGGGGTCCACTTATCTTCCATAGGTTGAGTAAGCAAAATTGGACATTTATCGAACTCATTCACGGGTATAGGAAGTTTATAGCTCATGTACTCATAAAGAAACTGCATTTGCACATCTGCCTTGGCAGAAGCAGGATCGTTCAGAAATATCTTAAGAGCCCTATCATTGTTAGTCAGGTAATTCATTTTCGAAACTGCTTTCATTGGAATTTTTAATCGCTTAAAACCTAAAGAATTAAAGAAATTCATAATAGGAAATGCAATCCAATTTGTCGATCCGTATTTCGCAGTTCTTTTACCGACAACCTTATCATCATTTTTAAGAAAGCACATCCCAATGATACCCGATAAATTATCTATAAAACAAGCTGCATTATAACAAATCATGCCACCAGCACTTAAGCCGTAAAGAACTGCTTTTTTAGGATCTCTTTTAGTTTCCATGTTTACGAAATCTGCAAAACAATGTACCCATGAATCATAGGTGATATCCTTTTGATTAACTTCTGTCATACCATAGCCCAAATTATCCATCGCTACTACATCATAGCCAAGTTCTGCCATTTTATGCCCAAAAATCATATTTAGCTGCCTGCCATTGGTTCCTACCCCATGGTGTAAAAAAATCCTATATTCTGCATCAGGATTAGGATAACGATCAAGATGAATTTGATTTCCATTCCACGTCCACACTTCCTCTACTGGCAGATTATCAGCCTTCATCTTGAATTTTTCTGGAAGGAGCTCGTTTAGTTCTTTCCAGGCATGATTTGAATTGTAGGTTTTCATAACTAAATATTTATATGTTAAAATTGAATCAAATTTCCTATACTAAATCTTAAACATTCTTAAATTAATTTAAGAATTTAATTTGGCCTTTAATTTACTCAACCAAACAGGCGTTATTCCCATAAAGCTTGCAATCTCCTTAGAGGGAAATTTTAAAAAAATAAAATTATAATTCCTGTATAGCCATCTTAAATATTCTTCGCTAGTCAAAGACAAATGATAATTCCTAAATAAATCCAGTGTCATTAAAAGCTCTTCTGTTTTCTCTGTAAAATAGTTGAGTAGCCGAAGATCAGATCTCACAATTTCCATGATTTTCAAATAGTCAAAAGAGACTATCGTTGTAGGTTCATTGGCAATTACTTCATAATCTGTATGGTTGTGAAAATATATCGAGTCATATGATTTTATGAATTCATGAAAGCCGTCAGTATGAAACATTATGGTTCTCTTTTCACCCCTGGGGTTAATTATTTTTCTAACCAGACTACCTTTAAATATAAAACTCATCGCTGAACTCTGATTTTGGTATTCGACCAGTTTTTGGTTTTTTCTAAGATGAAGCACTCGTGTTGCCATAATAAAATCATGATAATATTCTGCTTCTTTCTTAGTCCCAATTATAGAAAGAAAGGCTTCAATAATTTGAGAATCCTGCATCTTTACAATTCTGTATTTAATGTTCCAACCTGTAGTATACTCATAAAGATACATTATTAACAGCAAAAATTTGAAGTCAGATTTTGGTGACCAGTTTACTAAAACCTTGTCAAAACAAGTCGTTAAAATTTTATGCAAAAGAGATATAAAATTCAACAAAATTGCCTGTTTCAAGGAATTTCATGAGCAGAATTGGGATTCAAATTCGGAGCAATAAATCCTTAACTAAGCCCAATTAAGCCCAAGGACAGACAAAAAAATTTCCCATTATCATTATCAAAGTATTTTAAAACTCGTCACTTTTGGTAAACCCTCACATAATCAATCTCCATGCGGTTAGGAAATTTAGTATCTCCTAAATCGCCTCCATTCATTCCGCCCAAAGCCAGGTCAAATAAAATGTAATGTTTTTGTTTAAAAGGATGGATAACAGCATTATTCTCGTTTTGCAAAGAAGTGAGCAAGACTTTATTTAACAGCTGACCATCAACAAAAAGGCTTATTTCAGTTTCATCCCAATCCATTCTCCAAACGTGAAATTTTGCTGACCATTCTTTGCCCCCCAAAGAATCAACTGATTTCGTTCTACTAAACCATTTGGGTTTTCCGTTTTTCCCTGCACTTGCGATATTTGCCAAAAGTTTCCCCTTGTAGTATTCCATGATATCAATTTCACCGTTTGCGGGCCAATCCTGTTTTACCCCAAGTGTCCAGAAGGCTGGCCACAGGCCTGGCGAGGTATTGATTTTACCCCTCATCTCAAAGCGTCCATATTGAAATTCCTGAAGCCCTTTTGTTATGATGCATGCAGAAGTATAATTAATATATTCGCGATTTTTACGCCAGCTATTGCTTCCGGCTACGAATAAAGGATTTGCCCGCTTATCTCTTCTGGCTTCAATAATCAGATTGCCATTTTTAATGAAGGCGTTTTCTTTTTGATACCATTGCAGCTCTTCGTTTCTCACAAAGCCTTCTTCATAGCTCCAGTTAGCGGGATCCAATGTGCCATTAGTATTGAATTCATCATTCCATACCAACCTGTAACCCTCTGGTAAATATTGACTGGGAAAATCAATATGCTTTTTTACCACACATGATTGAAAGAACCAGGCCAAAATAAATGTATACATGCACAATCTGGGACCAGACATTTATAAAGTGTTTAAGAGTTTAATAATGTAGCTGTATGAAAAAGATTTGTCAAGTAACAAGTAAGGTTTATGTGGATAAGCGCCCCAGCTATCATCACCACCTATTCCTCTTTGCTTTAAATCTATGGATAGAAAAACTTCATTTCTTACCGGAAGTTCCGTCGGATGCTGTTGCTTTTTAGTTAATCCGGGATCCAGGTCTTCTGTCCTATGGTTAATAGCAGTAAAAGCTAGTGGCTGAATTCCCTCAATCTGAAGAACATTCCCCTGGTTATCCTTCAATTTCAACCACCTTACATCGGTTTTATTTCCGCTTTCTTGGGGGCGGATATACCCGCCGAAATATTGATTTTCAACCTTATCTTGATATAGTCCGACAAAGGAAGCATCATGCCTGTCGCTATAATTTTCAAATGGTCCCCGACCGTAAAATTCCAGGTTATCGAATCTTTTGGGCAATGACGTCCTCATGCCAAACCTTGGCAATTCTGGCAAACTTCTGTTTCCTATATCCATTGATGCCGTTACTTTTACCGAACCATCATTACCAATCAGGTAGGTAATATGGTAGGGTAATTGTATTGCGGTAAGCTCATACACGACCTTAATAACTAAACCGCTGTCGCTTTGTTTACCTACATCAACCAGCTTAAGCTCTTTATTTTCATGTGCAGACCGCCAGATGCCTAATCTTGATGGCATATTGTTGCCGAAATCATTGTCAGTTGGTGCACGCCAAAAATAAGGCTCTGGAAAACTTCGCAAAACCGTGTTGTTATTAATCGCATACTGCGTAAAACGGCCTGCTTTTGTATCAAATTCACCGGAAATATTTCCAGCGGAGAATTTCAATTTATTGTTGTCTGTACTTATTTTTAGTTGATTGTCAGATTTAGCTTTTTTCACAAAATAGTTCCCGCCAAACTTGAATTGCTCTTTCGCCACTTCAAAACCAGCCTTTAACATCGGAGTTTCCTTTCTGGTGAGCGCAAATACATTTAAGTAATATTCTATTCCTGCGATAACTTTAAATTGTGGCACATCTAGTTTTACTGTAGTTTTACTGTGAGGGGCAAGATTTACCTGGAAATTTCCCCCTTTAACTTTAGAACCATTAGCGATTAATTCCCACTTAAACTGATATTCATTTAGGTTGGTGAAATCGAAAATGTTTTCGATGGTTAGAATCCTTTTAGCGATATCATTTGCAGAAAACAAAATATTCTGATAAACTTTCTTCACTTCGTAAGCACCAGGGTCTGGTGTACGGTCTGCACTCAGTATACCATCAGCGACGCCATTTTCGTCATTTTGCCAATAAAAACCACCTAAATCTCCACCGTAAGCCCAGAAATGTTTTCCATTACCATCTTTTGTTTTGATTCCCTGGTCGACCCAATCCCAAATGAAGCCACCTTGCATATGTTTACTTGTACGGATGATATCAAAATATTCCTGAAAATTCCCGTTACTATTACCCATTGCATGGGCATATTCGCACATAATATAAGGCCGCGTCTTCGTATTATCAGCTGCATATCGTTTCATGTTTCCTATGCTCGGGTACATAGGGCACACAATGTCTGTATTCCAATCCTCACCAGCTTGTTCAAACTGAACAGGGCGGCTGTTATCTCTTTCTTTTATCCATTTATAATTGTCGTGGAACACAGGACCGTTTCCGCATTCATTTCCTAAGGACCAAATGATAATCGAAGCATGATTTTTATCTCTTTCCACCATTCTAACTGTCCTGTCTGTATGTGCTGCAGCCCATTCTGGAAGGTATGCCGGATGCTTAGCTTTATCAAACCATGATTGAAACTCTGCACCCATTCCATGGGTTTCGATGTTTGCTTCATCGACCAGGTATAAGCCGTATTGATCACATAATTTATACCATAGTGGATCATTTGGATAATGGGACAATCTCACTGAATTAATATTAAGTTCTTTCATCAGTCTGATATCCTTGAGCATCAATTCTTTTGTTGTAGTATGCCCTGTTACATCATCGTGCTCATGTCTATTAACACCATGAATCATAGTAGCCACCCCATTAACCAATAGCTGAGCGTTTTTAATTTCTACCTTTCTAAAACCAACTTTTGCTCCTGTTATGCCAATTGTTTGCCCTTTTTCATCCTCCAATTTAATAATACATTGATACAAATTCGGTTGCTCAGCACTCCATTTCAATGGATTATTGACTTCTCCGTTCAACCTAATAGTCTGTAATTCTGTAGACGGCGCGGTAAGGCTCCTTTTTTGAGTAAAAACCACTTTACCATCTTTACTTAATAGTTTTAAACTTAAGGTTCCTTTGGAAGGCGTAGCGCCTTGGAACTTTCTCAAGTCTACATCAGCACTAAAAAAGCCGTTTTTATAATTTGCATCTAAATCACCTTTTAAAAAGAAATCCCAAATGGAAAGTTTTGGGAGAGCGAAAAGATATACATCTCTTTCTAATCCACTTAGTCGCCAAAAATCCTGATCTTCTAAATAACTTCCATCGTGCCAGCGAAAAACCTGTACGGCCAATTGATTAATTCCCTCCTTTAAAAATGGCGTAATGTTAAATTCAGCTGGTGTTTTGGAAGCCTTGCTCATTCCCACTTTTTTCCCATTAAAATAAATAAAAGCACAACCGGAAATGGATCCGAAATGGATGAATGTTTCTTGATTCTTCCAGTTAGTGGGAACGATAAAGCTTTTCCTATAAGTCCCCACTGGATTATTTTCGCCAATAAATGGAGGATTTTTAGGGTGGGGATAAGTAATATTGGTATAAATCGGGATTCCAAAACCTTGCAATTCCCAATTCGATGGAACAGTGATGCTGGCCCACAATTGATCATTAATATTTTCTCGGTAAAAATCTTTTATCCGATCGGCATGTTTATCAACGTAATTAAATTTCCATGAACCATTTAGGGATTTAAAGTTAGCTGATTTTGAATAATCATCATCAATTACTGCTTTTTCGTTATCAAAAAGCATAAATGGAACGTGAGGACGCTCTTTGCCCTGATCTACAAGTGTTGGATTTTCCCATTCATTATTTTGCGCGTTTGCCTGTACAAAAATTGTCAAAAATAGAATGAGTAAAAATTTAGATTTCATTTGTGTTCAATCTTATTTCCGGATTAGTTAGCTGGAAATTGGTTTATAAATGGTTAATATTTCTAAAAAATAATTATCGCAAAGTCATATCATCTGACAATTTTCCAATTCAAAAACCTCTTAGCATTAAATTGAAAATTTGCCACTAATAAATTATTTAATAACAAATAGAATAATAAAAAATTATTTGATAGAGGGGCAATTTGGCTTTTAATAGGGGTTGAATCCAACTTTTCGCTTTTAGATTGTAACAAAAGTAGTCCTGATTTAGATTTTAAAGAACCTAAAAGCCACAGGTGATTTTGCGAGAAATTTCCATTTTATTTTTAACTCACATGATGGGCGTGCTAAATGTATCTTTTATCAATTTGTGTTTTTATGCACCTACTTTGGCTGCCAGAAGTTCATAAAGCACCTTCACTTAAGAATGGGTTTTCCTTATACTTCCAATATATATCGAATCTGCAATGAACTATCCAAGAGTTCAATTTCTCAACATTGCGCCAAAACTTACCATATACTGTTCAGCATCTTTCTCGAATAACTTGGGAATTCAGTCTGCTATAAGGTTGGACTTTAATAAATTTTGCAGTACTTTCATTGTAGCATCACCATTTTTTTCCGAGGTTAGAATTATCATCGCGCTGCTGCACCACCCCTAACCGATCAATAATTATAAGAAGAGAAAGTCACCAAAACCGTTTTGTATTAAGCATTTCTTTAGACCAGTATCATGATAAATCAGTTATTTTTATTTTCTTAAATTATATTAACTCTATTTCAACTTTTCACTATGGTCATTTTGAAAATCTTCTCCGCTCCAGATTTTTTGAGCCGACCACTTTTCGTCAGGACTTGCCCAAAAAGGATCGTTTTCTGGTAAGCCGAGTGGAAGAAAAATATTAGATGCGATGTAGGGACTTCCCTGATTATTGTAAAAATCACCTAAAGTTGGTTGCGCACCGTAAAGACCAATGGTTAACCATCCATCTTTATAAGTGCTTGGGCTTTCCAAAGTTTTTTTAATTACAGCTGTCAATGCACACCGTACCTGTGCTGGACTAAGCTGTTTTGGCAATGTTTTTCTCAAAGCCACATCAGCCAGGTGATGAAAAGCTGCCCCGCGGTAAATAATCGATCTACCTGTGGCTGGATAAGTTCCATCTGTGTTAATTAATCGCTCCTGAATAACTGCATACCGCTGATTACGTTTACTAATTTTTTCAACCATACCATTATAGCTATTGGTCTTTTTCCCAATGATTTCGGCAATTGCAGCCAAATAGGGATGAATTACGAAGCTATTATAATAATCAAATGCAAAAGTAGTTCCGTCGGTATACATGCCATCACCAGTATACCATTGTTCCATCTGCTGGAGGGCATAATCAACCCGCATGGGATCCCAATCAAAGCCAAATTTAGCCATAAAAGCCTCATTCATCGCTGAAAATAAAAGCCAATTAGAAAAAACAGGTTTAAATTTTCTTGTTGTGGCTATTGATTTAACAAGTAAAGACTGGCTTTTCTTATCTAAATTTTCCCAAAGCCAGGGGGCACGCGTAAAGGCGATTGCCAAATATGATGCATCTACCAATTGCTGACCGCCAATATCGAAGTTCATAAAATCTTTCGCATTTGAATCCAAAGCATTTTTTATGCCCTGCAATGTCCATTGCCGATATTGTCTTCGCAACTCAACTTCTTCTTTACTACCTCCCTCTAGTTGTAGCCAGGGTGCAATACCACTTAAAACACGGCCCAGGACTTCTACGTACTGTACTTTAATTCGATGAGCTTTGTTATCTACATGAATGGAGGTTATTTGTGGCATGGCTATACGTAAACTATCTTTTGCCAAATTGTAAACAACAGGCCGAACCATTTTATCCATTTGGGTTAACCAAAACTGACGATCGGTAAGTTTCGGATTTTTTGTTGTTCTAGTTTTTTTCTGCGCAATTGCGAAACAGTTTATCATGACCAGCAGGAACAAAATCATGTATTTCTTTTTGTTGTTGTTTTTCATTTAGTTTTTATTTTTTTATTAACAGAAATAGATCTTTACAATCGGCGAATTGAAAGGCAACTTCTTTAACATTTGCTGTAGCCTTCGCCTTCAAAATTTAGCCTAAAATGAATTTTTATCTAATGGATCGTACACATCCCGCTATTTCAAGAATTTCTTTGATTGATAATTCCAATCTTCATTATATACCAGAAAAAATTTCGTTCATAAGACCACTATTAATCCCTCAAATTAGCCAGCAATTAAGAAAGCTGAATCAATAGGCTTTGACAGCTAGAAAATATTGTGGATGTAGCACACTTCTTGATCAATTGCATCATATTGTTGAGAAATAGTAGCGGTAGCCATGCTCTTAAAATTTCAATACATTCTTGACAATTTTGGTCATTTTTGACAGGAAATTTATCGCGTTCGGTCATACTACCGAAAATAACACCTAACCCGTTTAAACACGCTAGCCAAAAAACTGTAGTTATCTTTGGGATGATTTGTGCGTTTGATAGGTTGGAAAAATATCGACTCACTATTCAAAACCAAGAAGATTAGATCATAGGTGTTAAATCATTCCAGGTACCATCGAAGGCTAAAAACATAACATTATCATTTCTTTAGGATTTCTTTTTTCAACTCATAACGATACTTTTCGCATCCGGCCAACAGGAATGCTCCAACACCAAAATTTGCGGTCGAATTCGAATCCAGGATCTGTCCGGGGATAGCGCGGGCGCCTATGGGCTGAACAAAACCAATCCTTCCATCAGGTTGGAATGCTGTTTTGGAAAGGTAATCCCATCCGCTGTTTGCAGAAGATTCATATACATCCCCTTTTAATATCCCACTGTTAATTCCCCATAACATCCCATATGTAAAAAACGCTGTACCACTGGTTTCAGGCCCTGGAGCAAATTCCTGATCGAGCAAGCTCCGGGACCAATATCCCTGTACATTCTGGCACTTCACCAAAGCTTTTGCCATAGACTTAAACCTAGAAAGATAAGCTTTTCGATGAGGATCATTTTCAGGAAGATCTTTGAGTACTTTCGCCAAAGCTGCAAATACCCATCCATCGCCTCTTGCCCAAAAGTCTTTCCTACCATTAATGGTTTTATGTTTTGGGAATACAAAGTTAGCATCTCTGTAATATAATTTTTCAGATCTGTCATACATAATACTATTGGCATAGTTAAAATATTCAAAGAGTTTTTCAGAATAAAGCTTGTTGCCAGAAAGCTTATAGAGCTTAGACATTACGGGCATCACCATGTAAAGTCCATCCGCCCACCACCAGTAGTCAATGTTTGGGGTAGACATCTGATACTCCATGACTTCTTTTGCCCGTTCGATTCTGATTGGATCGGGGCTAATATTATATAAGTCAATGTAGGTTTGAAAGCAAATCTGCCAATCCCCGAAAAGCACAAACTGATCACTTTCTCCATATTTGTATTTCCATTCGGATCTATTGTTTGATTTAGCACCTTTCCACTCATTGTGTATTGCCCAATCTTCAGCATATTTCTTGTAAGATTCCTCCTTGGTCAATCCAAAAAGCTCCATGTTGCCGGTCTGGTAGGCTGCATGATCCCAGAAAGCCCGCACCTGTGGTTTATTATTGCTTTGCCAATATCTGTTAGCCAAATTCAATTTTGCTAAAACAGTTTCCTTAGTCTGTCCATATGCACTGATACAACTTAGTACTAGCAATAGAACAAAAACATTAATCTTGTTTATCATACCTATTATTTAAAATTTTCTTCGAGAAAGACGACGTATTGGAAGTCGCTGACATATTCAATCTGATTATTTAAGAAAAAATCAAAGCTTCTAAAACTAAAAATTGATCTTATTCAAATCGAAGTTCTCTCATTTATTAGAATCAATAGGGTGTGAAATCAATATATTTCAGGGGACAATAGCTGGGCTACGAAAATGATACAATCTAAATTCTATTGATTAATTTATTGTCATTCGCTTGTGAATTAAGCTTCTTGCGCGTCTGCTGTCAAGGTTAAATTAGATGATAACTAACTTCTTAATTGATCAATCCCATTTCATATTTTATTGAAAAATTAGGCACATTAGCAATTACTATAATTGCAAATCAGATAAATCTATGTTCTATCCCCTGTTTTAGGTGAAATTGTCCCTCAAAGATCATCAAAATTCCTCTTTTCTTTACCTAACCAAATATACACCAGATTTTATGCAAGAACGAGCTTTCGCTGATGACTCCTAAACCTTAGGGTGTTTTAGAAGAACAGTTATCGATTCAACTAATGGATAACCATACCAATTATTACTGAGTAATAGATAGAACATTGAATTGCGGTTTTGATGAATCTATTGCCATTTAATCAACCAAACAAATATTATGCTAAAAAATTACATTATATTAAAGAATAATATATTCTATTCTTATCTGATCTTGTTCTTTGTATTAATATCTGCTTTACCAACTTTGGTGTTCGCGCAAGCGAAAACTATTAATGGAACTGTAAAAGATTCAAAGAATAACGAACTACTCCCTGGAGTTGTTATTAAAGTTCAGAATGGCTCAACGGCCACAAGTACCGATGCAAATGGAAAGTTTCAGTTGCAAGCTCAACAGGGCGACATGCTTATTATCTCTTTTGTGGGCTACGCTCCAAAAACTATTCCCGTGCCCGCGAGTAACCAAATTGAGATCAGTTTAACAGAAGACACCCGAAATCTGGATGATGTTGTAGTGATTGGCTATGGCACTATGAAAAAGAAAGATCTAACTGGTGCCATTACGCAGATTAAGCCAGATAAAATTGCTGATCAGAACCCAAATACTGCTCAAGACATCCTGCGGGGCACGCCTGGTGTTACAGTTGGTTTTGATGCATCAGCTAAAGGTGGTGGTTCTATACAAATTCGTGGGCAGCGTTCGGTATACACCGCGGGAGGACGTAATGACCCTCTTTTGGTACTTGACGGTGCACTCTTTTATGGTGAGCTTTCCGAAATCAACCCGGACGACATTGAATCTATGGATGTGTTAAAAGATGCATCAGCGGCAGCGGTATATGGCGCTAAATCAGCTAATGGTGTAATCATTATCACTACAAAAAAAGGTAAGGTAGGAAAGCCAAGAATCAATTTTACTTCTAACTTTGCGCTTGCCACCATGGCTGCAAATCGCCCTGTCTTCGATGCAAAAGGATACATGCAGTATCGTGAAGACTGGTACACGGCTCCTACGTATGGTATAAATACAACAACAGGCAATTATGAAGCCTATCAATCGACTTTTAAAACGCAACCAGGTTATTTTGTTAATCCCACCCCGGAAAACCTTGCCAAGTATGGCGTTTCTCAGGCACAGTGGAAAGCTTATACAGCAAGCGGAAATGGTACAGCATCAGATAATGAGATATGGGCAAGGCGTCTGCTTCTACAGGGAACCGCACTAACCAATTTTCTCTCTGGAGAAACTTTTGACTGGTATGATCACAGCTTCCGTACTGGAAAAAATCAGGATTATAACCTAAGCGTTTCTGGTGGTAGTGATAAAATGAACTACTATATGTCAATGGGCTATCTTTCAAATGAAGGAGTAGCGAAGGGAAATGATTATACAGCTATCCGATCAAATTTAAAAGTAGAAGGAAAAGTAACCAATTGGCTGGAAATCGGAGCAAATGTGAATTTCCAGAACAGAACTGACGGCGATTTAACTATCGATTGGGGAAGACAGATTATTGCAAATGCACCTTTCGCAAGTTACAAGGACGCTAATGGCAATCTACTGGTTCATCCTATGGGAGATTTAATGGTGAACAATTATGGCTGGAATTATGATTTTGATCGTCAATATAGAGATCTCGATAGAGGATACACTATTTTCAATACGATACTTTCGGCGAAAGTAAAACTTCCATTCAATATTCAATACTCCTTCACAGGGTCACCAAGATATCAGTTCTTTCACGATCGTTACTGGGAATCTGCAAGCCATCCTGACTGGAAGGGAACTAATGGACTAGTGAATCGTGAGCAGACGCAAAGATACGACTGGTCATTAAATAATACTTTGTATTGGGAACACACATTTGGCAAAAAACACAGAGTTAACGTTACATTTGTTCAGGAAGCAGAAAAAAAACAGTCCTGGTTAGATAGAATTGAGGCGAGAAATATTCTTCCTAGTGATGCCTTGGGATTCCATGAAACATTTTATGGTGATAAAAACAGAAGTAGTTATGATTCAGATGATGTAAAGGAAACTGCAGATGGATTACTTGGCCGTCTTTTTTACTCTTATGATGATAAGTATATGCTTACCACATCTTTCCGTAGAGATGGCTATTCAGCATTTGGAACTTCTAATCCAAGGGCAAACTTTTTCTCTGCAGCGTTTGCTTGGACCTTCACCAATGAAAAATTCATTAAATGGAAACCGCTTAATTCAGGAAAGTTTAGGGTATCGTGGGGACAAAATGGGAATCGTCAACTTGGGGATCCATATTTAGCATTAGCAAATCTTGGTGCTGGTGTCGGTGCAACAACTGGTTATCTGGATGCCAGTGGTAATCTAATTCAGTACCGGTATTTAACTGTGGGAAGATTAGCCAATCCAGATCTGCACTGGGAAAAAACCGAAGCGCTGAATGTTGGGCTTAACCTGGGATTTTTTAACGATAGGCTGACTGCAGATCTTGACTATTACATTACCCCAACTGTTGATATGATTATGAACAGAAGTCTGCCAGGCTTCACTGGATTCGGTAGCATCACAACGAACCTGGGAAAAGTAGAAAACAGGGGTTTTGAGGTAGCTTTAACAGGACTCATCGTCAAAAATAATAACTTCAGTTGGAGCAGTACATTAGGCTTCTCGAAATACAAAAACACCATTAAACATCTTTATTACGTGTTCGACAATGTACTTGATGCTCAGGGAAATGTAACTGGCACCAAGGAAAGGGATGATATTGGGAATGGCTGGTTTATTGGGCAACCAATCAGTGCCATATGGAATTACAGAGTTACTGGTATCTGGCAGGCGAATGAAGCTACCGAAGCAGCACGTTACGGGCAGCGTCCGGGAGATCCTAAAGTAGCCAATAATTATACTGCTGATGATGTAGTCAATGCAAATGGTACTGTTACACCAGTTTACAATGATAGAGATAAGGAGTTTTTGGGACAAGCTGCACCTCCAATAATGTGGTCAGTTCGTAATGATTTTACATATAAAAACTTCAATTTCTCGTTCAATATTTATTCATATTGGGGTCACAAGAGTTTAAGCACGATTTATTTGAATCAAGATAATGGAACTTCAGGAGTCACCAATTTGACTAACGCGTACCAGAAAGAATACTGGACGCTTGAAAATCCTAGTGACGTTTATGCAAGACTCGATGCCAAGGGACCAGCGGGCGTAAACTCTCCAGGTCGTTTATTTGACCGCTCATTTGTCAGACTTGAGAATCTCACTCTCGGTTATACCGTACCTCAGAAATTTGCTTCAAAAATCCAACTTGAAAAGGTTAAGCTATTCGCCACTGTCAGAAATGTTGCCGTTTGGGCGAAAGACAAAAACTGGGACTATTGGGATATAGAAACAGGAGGCCTGGCACCAAGAATTTACACGTTTGGATTAAATGTTACTTTTTAAATTATGTCGATGAAAAATAAATTCAAATTCAATATAACATTCAGTGCAATTAGAATATTGCTACTATTTGTATTTGGCCTGTGCGTTATGCCATCGTGTAAACGTTCGTATCTTCAGCCGGAGCCACTGTCTCTATTTGAGCCTAATAAAACTTTCTCAACGAAGAGTGGGCTGGATGCCGCTATGGCGATTTGCGACAGGCATTTAAGATCTTACTGGACTTATTTTCAGTATACAGATTTAGCTTTACCAATCAGTACAGATTACATGTTCAGTGAACTGGCGGTAGCTGCAAAAACTGATGATGGTAATATTTTCGCAGATATCGCAACTCGACTTACCCCAACTGATCTACCTGAAAGGGTATCCTACTTCTGGGATGAGAGTTATAACGGGATTAAGTATGCCAACACTATTTTATCTTTTATCGGGAATGTTGAAGGTCTTGATGAAACCACAAAAAACCAATATCGTGGCAGAGCATTATTTCACAGGTCATTCCGCTACCTGGCACTATGCTTTGAATTTAAGGATGTGCCATTGGTAACAAAAATCCTCTCAACCCCGAAAGTTAATTTTCGCAGTACTAAAAGAGAAGCAATACTGGAAAAAATAACGCTGGACATGGAACAAGCCGTTCAATGGGTTCCGGATCAGTCTCAAACTGCACTTGTTGGATTAGTAAATAAAGGCGCTTGCAGACAGTTATTAATTAAATGTTATTTGGCAACTGGTCAATATGATAAAGCGATTCAACAGGCAGATATTCTGATAAACAGTTCGGGTTATTCACTCATGACTAGCTCCTTTGGCAATTTTATTAGCCCATACTCAACAACATGGCCAATAACCAGAAATGTGATATGGGATTTACATAGACCAGAGAACAAAGCCATTTCAGCAAACAGAGAAAATATCTTGGTGATGCTTAATCGCAATAATACGGATATGGGCATCAAGATGAATACCATGAGGAACTGGCTTCCATTAATTGATGGTACGGGGCTTACCTCTCCAGATGGAAGGCAGGCAGTCCGGTTTTTTGCTACCTCGAATGCAAATTTTAGGGCACAATACGATTATACTCATGCGCTTGGTAGAGGAATTGGACATATCAGGCCAACATACTTTGCACAAAAAGGAATGTGGTATCTAAATGGTGTTAATGACCAGGGAGATTTGAGACATAGTACTGCTACGGGAAACTGGGTTACTATGGAATCTTTAAAGTATAATGATCCAACAAATACCGCATGGTTTGGGCAAAATGTTAGACTAAGAAGTTCGGCAGGTGCATTATTATCCAATGACACCATAAGGAACTATTTCGACTGGCCTCACTATAAATATTATATTGAAGATCCTAATGAGGCCCAAAATCCCAACGAGGCTAACCATAGAGGTGGTGCAGGAGACTGGTACTGTTACAGACTGGCAGAGACTTACCTTTTAAGGGCTGAAGCTAAATTCTATAAAGGAGATATCAGTGGCGCTACAGAAGATGTAAACACAATCAGAAGAAGGGCTCAGTGCAGCCAACTTTACAGTACTGTTTCTATTGGCAGCATCATGGATGAGCGGGCTAGAGAATTAAACATGGAAGAATGGCGTTTTACGGAATTGAGCCGTGTTTCATATTGCCTTGCCATGAGTGGAAAGCCAGACGAGGGAGGAAAAACCTACACCGTTGATAATCTTTTTCAAGACAGCTATTGGTTTCAAAGAATCCAAAGGTACAGCGATTTTTATAATAAAGCCAAAGTAGCGGTTCGTAACCGTTTCTATACCATGGCTGCTAAAAATATTAATTGGCCGATTCCCCAAAATGCAATAAATTCGAATGGTGGTGCTCCTATTAGTCAAAACCCAGGCTATACTGGGTATAATCCAGCTATTCCAATTTGGAAAACATGGCAGGAAGCACTTGCTGACGAGCAAACTCCATAACCTAACGAAATTTTTAACTATCAATCACCAAATACTGAAATATTGGGGATTGATAGTTTTTATTCAACCATTATCTATTAGCATTCCAGTCGATACAATAAAACTTGTTTCTGTAGATATTGACAGAATTCATTACAAATAAGAAAGAATAATTCGAACTTTGAAAGTTAGGCTCGTCATTTAAAATGATGCTTTTAAATATATTGATATCCTATAATCTTTAGTATTAAATAATGGATTCGATTTAATTAATAGCATTGTCTTAACTATCACCATTTTAAAGTTTGTTTTTTCGCAAATAATTACATTGACATCTTCGGTTTTTTAAACTCTTCGACTGATTTATATCTAATAGATGAATTTAAGTATTGATTGATAACATCGGCTAAAAAATTTTACCTTAGCGCGAGGTAACTCGCCACTCTAAGTTTATGCTGAAATAGATAGCGGTCAGAACTTGTGATGGAAATTTAGAAATTTGAGAGATTAATTTTATTTTTTTGTTGTTCCATAGAACTCCTAAAACAACATCAGCCAGGCTTTATTGCCGCATGAAAGTCGCTAGCATCATAATGCTTAACGAACGAGTAGACTTTTCTTGAAAAACAAAAAGACGAAACGTTTAGCGATCAATAAAAAACTTATCTCACTTAAATCAAAAGTATATCTCTTTTAATTCTGTATAGCACTATAAATTAATAAATGCTATTAACAAACAGTAATCATCGATTTGATAAGCTGATATTTCTGAAGTTCCCTGTATTTTCCAGGACAACATGAGAATCATTTTAGAAGTCATAATCTTTGACTTTTTCTATTCAAAAAACTTTGTTAATCGCACGTTCGAAGATAGTTCTATTTGCAACTACTAAATCACAGGAAAAGGTGGAGCCATCCTCAAGCATTTGTCGATGAGAAATCTTCATGAGCGATATTGGCGAAAAATCAATTTAATTATATTTGCCATTTAGGCTTATCTTGAACTGCGTATCTCATTGTAGCATTTAAAAAATCTACTGTTGACTATATAGAATAATCCTTTCCATAATATTTCGTCATTATTCGGAGACAGGTTGGGTCATAATCCATATTGTCTTGTTGTTTGTAAAAAGAAAATTCGGACATGATTTCGAATAAGGCTAATTGATAAAACTTCCGTCCCCGCGACGTTTGATGGGCTTGCCCTCTCGAGTCGGCGCACTACTCCACTTCTGAAGATTATATTTTAAACCAATAAGAAAATACCTGCTCAACGAATTACTCAGTGTATTTACCACTGCCTGCGCATCTGCCTCTTGCTGAACGAAATTATTTTGTTTTAATAAATCATAAATATTTAGTGTCGCTACCAGGTTATGCCGTTTTAAGAATTCTTTTTGATAACCCAGGTTAACAATAAATGGATTAACATTCGGCCTATAAATTCCGGAAACAAAGTTTTTTGAAAATCCATAATTGAATTGCATTGACTTTATAAAATACATTTTACCCGAAATGGCCAGTCGTAAAATTCCAAAGGATGTTTTTGGTGCATCGATTCCTTTTATAGTCGTTCGGCTTACTCCGTATTCGATGTATGGATTAATTTCAATATTTTCAGTAGGGTTGATTTTTGGACCGAAACGTTCAACAAGCCTCCAAGATGAACTCTCATAAAGGATCCCATTGCTCATCGAAGGCGTACTTGCAAAGGCTATCAATCCATTCAAAGAAAGATTAAATTTCCGTTGATCGAGCTGTTTTGAGACAGAATAATTCGCAGAAAATAACTTTGTCCCGTCCAGATTGACAAAATAGGTTTCATTAATATTGGTAAAGCGTGAATTTATTGGATTCGATTGATTAGCAGCTAGCGGCAACATACGTTGTCTGATATTTAACGCAACCTTATCTTCTATATAGGATGTATTAATGTTGAGAGAAATATTTAGCATCTGATTGCTCAGATAATTATCATATGACCCTGCAAAAGTATGAATAAATGCCGGGCGGAGGTCAGGATTCCCTATGATTAAGTTACGGGGATCAGAACGATCGGTGAAAGGGAGCAGCTGCCGAAAATCAGCTTCTTGATTCTCTCCATAATACCTAATCTGAATTCGTTGAGTGCTTGAAATGCGATAAAACAGATTCAGTGATGGCACAAATCTAAAGACCTTCTGTGATGCTTCCAGATTGCCTACATCACCCCGATTCCCTAACCCAATCAGCTTATAAGGCAGAGCAGTCAAACCAACAGATAAGTCTATTTCCTTCACATTGAATCTATAATTTAATGTAAGACGCTCTTGTTGCGTATAATAATTGTATTGCTGATCAAAATTGGAGAGCCGTCTGAAACCAATGCTGGAAACTGTGTCTTGAAAGGATTCTGACGAGTTATTAGATCTGCGAAATTTCCCTATAAACTCAAACTGAGAATTCTTGCCAAGTGGTTCAGAAAAGGTTGCTGCAATTTCATATACATTATTCAAATTCTGCTGCGTAGCGTTAAGTATAACGGCTGAATCTTGCAGAAGGACGTCTCGACTAGCATTCCCAAAAAACTGATATCGTTTATCTGTCCCACCTTCCGAGCTTAACCGATCTCGCTGGAGGCTTGTTTGAAGAGATAAAAGACGCCGTGCTTTTTTAAATGTGTGCACCCATAATGCCATCATTCCGGTTTCTTCTGATCTTATTCTATTAGTGCTTTTACCGATATCCAAGACATGTTCGTATCCAGTAGAATATTCATTTCTAACTTCGTTTATTGAGTTTGAAAATGTAGCAACGTCAGCATTATTGTAGGTGGGATTGATCTGAAAAAAATTAGACTTACCCAAATCAATATTAATTTCCATACTGGCGTTGTGCCGCTTAGTTTTTTTATTAGTTTCTCCTTCAGTATTGAAATCACTGATACCTAAGGTTGTATACCTTTGTCCGTAACTATTTTTCAGCGCTTGATTATCAGAAAAATTATATTTGTAAGTGCCTGAAGCCTCAATGTTTTTACTCCATTGATCCCTGTAACTAAACGCTGGAGAGGCAAATTTGGTAATTCCTGGAATTCCACTGACCATTATCACCCCATCATTTCCATTGTTGTCACCAATACCGGGTGAAGTGGCAACACCAGTTATGGTATTGTTAATTGTGCCAGTCAGTCCGATCTCCCTATTTAAATGGAGTTGCTGAATAAACAATTCTGAACTGAAACGTTTATTATTTCCGACCTTAGTTGCAATTCTAGCTAAATTCCCGACAGATTTATCTATTTTGGTTGTGACATTTAAAACCTTTTGGGATGGACCATCCTTTATTCCTGTTCTTGCTGCCTGGGCACCAAAATCATCTATCACCTGCATTTTTTCCACAATGTCAGCAGGTAGATTATGAATAGCCTGCGCGACATTACCATTAGCAAAGATTTTTCCATTGAGCCTGATTTCTTTAATCTCTTTACCCTGATGACTAAGAGAATTATCATTATCAACCTCAAATCCCTCCGCTTTTTTAAGTAACTCATCGAGGGTTGCATTCTCCCTGACCTGGTAGTCACTCGCTTTATATTCAATAGTATCTTTTTTATAAACTATGGTCGGTTTGCCATTGACCGTGACTTCCTTGAGCAAATTGACCCGTTCCTCCAGTTTAATTGGATCCAGGGTAAGTAAAGGTGCAGTGTCATTATTTTTGAATCGGGCGACGAATGATTTATAACCAAGAGAATTTATGCTCAGCACGAATGAGGCATCTTTTACTTTTTGAAAAATGAATATACCGTTTTCATCTGTGACCGTTCTCAATGAATCCTGATTATATTTTAAAACTACTTGCGCCCCTGGAATTCCTAATCCCGTGGAGTCAGTTACCAGTCCGCTGACTTCCCTGAACGGCAAAGCGGATCTTATGCCCTGGCCAAGATCCTGACCCTGGGCATTACAGAGTAAGCCTGTTAGGAGTAAAAAAGCAATTAGTAGGCGTCTCAAGAGCATATGGAAGAGAGTAGTTTATAAATATTCAAAATATGAGTTCATAAAATGCTCAGTTTTGATGGTTCGAAACTTATTTCGACAAGGCATATGTTCCGGAAAGACTGGTTGGATAAGATACATAAGCGTTATCGGCACCCCGAAATTCTAAAACATTTCCAGAAATTGTTGGAGGAGCGAGTCGGTTATCAGTCGTTTTCCTTTGAACTCCATCTAAGAATATCTTGTAGGCAAAGGAAGTTCCCTGATTAATTGCTTCACCAAGGTTTTTTAAGGGAATAGCCAATTCGTAGAAATATTTATAATCTTCATTAATCTTCGAAGCAGCACGGATCCCTGCAGCATTATAAATAGAAATTGTTTCAAGCGTAACACCATTTATTCCACTTACATCTATCATCTTAAGATATGCACCAATTCCCTTATTAATCTCTTTTCTCAAAGAATCGGCCCTTTGACTAGGTTTTCCCACAATCTCATCCGTCATCTTTCTTAACCTTTCGATGGAAAACCGTAGATCATCACTTTTATCTATATCAACTGTGCCTGGATAATTAATGGTTAGCATCTTTTTGGATTTGCCTTCCTTTTGATCAGGCAAAGTAATAGAAAGACCAATTCCCATTACAGCCTTTTCATTAGCGAATCCATCTGAGGCCATGACAGTTAAATAAAGATTATTGTTATCGTTCGACAATGAATAAGAGATCCTGTTGACTATATTCTTCGCTTCAAATTGCGAACCCCAATCCGAATGATCGCCGTCGATTTTGATTCCTATTGGGGCTTTCTTTGAAATTTTCTGCACCTTGGGTAATTCCTGGGCTAATGTTTTGGCACAAACAATTGAACAAAATGTCAAGAAAAGTGATGAAAAGACTGTTAGGTTTAGATTATTCATATTCTGATAATTTTTTTGGCATTTGAATTTTTCGTAAACAATAACTTATTTGCCACCCTTGCAACCATCCTTAATTATTTATATACTCATCGATAGATTAGGTACATCAGAATAATATTCTAGGCTTTAGGGTGGCAATTGGGTTTTGGTATATCCAGTAGAGCTTTATCTTAAAAAGTATGCTGTTGCAAATGTATCAATACAAGAAGTATCTGGTCTGAATATTGTCCTGTATCTAAATTTTGCATTTTGAAAATTAAATGCTTCAAGTATCGTGCTTGATTGACCAACTGGAGTTACAACAGTATTTATCCGGTTATTAGCTGTATACTCTGTTTCAGTGTAAATTCCACCTGTAGAAAGATCCATTTGCTCCCAGTTAATTGTAGTTTTATTTGAAGCAAAACTTACTGAGCCTATCAAACGATTGTTTAATCTTCGTCTGTAAGTGTCTCCATAAGAGGTACCAATAATATTAACCGCTACCGAACGATTTTTTTCATTGTCATAGGTATAAATGACAAAGTTCCTAACACCTTCGCTAACCATAAATACTTTATCGAAAATTCGTCGTCCGCTGCTTATTGTTGGTAGATCATAGGCTACTGAGTCTTTAAAGTCATTCCAGAAAATTTTGCATTTAGTTATTTTCGGATCCATTTTCAGTATACCCTTAATTCTAATGCGCTCTTTACCAGAAGACACCTGGACACTATCGAGCTTTCCTGCATAAGAAATTGCACCGTTTTTGGTATACATTTTAAACTCATCCCACTTCGAACAAGAATAGAAAAGGCTTACCAGCATTATGCCTAAAAAAAACACTTTGGTTTTGTTATATTTTGCTCTCATAATAACGATATACTTTATACTTTTGAATTTTTTTATTAAAAAGACTTGTTTATCTGGCATCACCGAATACCCTGATTTCATTTATACTTTGATTGGTACCACCTGCAAAGTTTTCAAGGCACCTAATTCTAAGGTATCTGACTTTTGGTGCACTTAAATCGACATCCCAACTGAACCCAGCTCCGGCAAGAGCTTGATCTTCTGCACTATCGGTACCATAGGGTAATCCGGATGGCTTGGTAACTTCGTAACTACCAAGTAAAGTCCAGGAAGCATCCAGCGCACCAGTAAGAGAAGGGTTAGCCGAGCCATAAATTTCAAATTTTTTCATCGTTGAGAGATAATAGAATCTGGTTCCTTCAGGATAAGGTCTTATCCAAACCCTACTCAGCTTAGCTAACACTCCAGTGTCAAAACTTATAATATGAGGGTTGGGTCCGCCACTGACCTGATTGGTAAAACTTGTATTTGGCCAACCTAATCTGCCGTCCCACATCCGGTACACCTCCCCTGAACTCACTGCTGGAGCATCTCCAGGAAGGGGAAAAACTTTAAAACGGCTTTTGGAAAGTTCCATTTCAAATATTGGCTTAACCTTTTTGAAAAGTGTATCGGTGCTATTTCCCCAACGGTCTTTTACAAAAAATGCAAACTCGTTTTCTAGGGTGTCAAGCCCCCTTATTTTTGAAAGAATTTCATCGGTGGAGGTAAAAACACTTTTTTGATTATCGACTTCAAATTCCTTAACCGCATTTTTTTTCATAACCAGAATGGAAATGTTACCTCTATTAGGATTTAAAGCACTGAGATTATAACCACCAAACGCATTAACAATGTTCACACTTCTAAAAACTTTCCAAATAGGTGCTTCCAGTGGCCTAATCTTGACAATTACTGGATCAGACCCAATTTCTGCTTTACTAACAGAAATTAAGGAAATATCGTGAACAAGCGTATCTGCAAATCCTTCTACAATCAAAGAATTATTATATGCTGAGGACTTAACCTCCATATTTTCTCCTGATTTTAGCTTATATACGGCCTTGACATAAAGAAGATTTTTACTTGATGGTATCGTGTAGGAAATCTTCGCCTTTCCAGACATATTTTCTACGCTTACATTACTTACTACACCAGGAACTGACTTATCTTCAGACCCTAATTCTTTAAATTCAAGACTCTCTTTGCAAGAATTTAATAGCAAAATTGATGCAAGGAGCACGGGAGAAATGTTTAATATTTTCATAACTTATATAATTAGTTTTGTGAATGTTACCAACCTGGATTTTCTACGAGCTTTGCGTTTCTTCTGATTTCGTAATTACCTATTGGCCATAAATAGTCTCTGGGGGCAATAAATTTCATGCTCCATACCACACGTTCAACATTATAGGTTTCGCTGGTTTTACCATAGATATTCAAAGCGGTTATATCCCTATTGAATTCAGTCGAAGCCAGTTTCCAACGCCTGATATCCCAAAATCGCTGACCTTCGAAGGCCAATTCAATTAAACGTTCCCTTTGAATAATCTCCCTTAGTCCAGCCTTTGTACTAAACTTCGATGGATTATTAGAGTATGCAGACCATGACTCAACTACGCCATTCAAACCTGCTCTTTTTCTAACTCGGTTAAGATATTCAATAGCAGTAGAAGACCCGCCCTCCACTTCGTTAATTGATTCCGCATAGAGGAGATAAAGATCTGCCAGTCTGATTTCAGGCCAGGGAAAAGTGCGCCATGTAGGCGCTGCGCTGCTATTGGTCGTAGACTCCCAGTGCACTAATTTTTTGATAAAATAACCGGTCTCATTCCAGTTTACAAAATCACCAAATCCCGCACGGTTAGAATTTTTAGATTGCACATAAAAAGTATTGATGTCGCTGCCTGTTGCGTTTCCATCTTTCATGTACCAAACCCCACCATCAAATCCTAAGTCGGCGTAAAAGCGCGGTTCTCTGTCAAAATTTAATCTTGCTGTTGGGTAATTGCCCTCTATATTGTACCGTTCTGCAGGAATTGCTGTTCTTAAAGCAGTATAATTTGAAAAATTAAGAGTTTTATCTTCCTCTAATGGAACTCCGTTCTTGGTGTAGAACATTTTCGCAATGGACATTGAAGCGGCCCACTTTCCTTGCAACTGGCCTCTATTGATATTAGCACCTCTCACCATTGGCGGCATGCAGGCTCCCTCATTACCAAAATAGCTATTGGAAAGTCCCCAGACTACTTCAGTATTCCAACGATCCGTCACAGCATTTCTGATGTTGAGCTGGACTTTGGTTTCTGGGCTCAAGTTAAAAATGTCATTTCTATACTCGTATAACTGATGCCCATTTTGTAGGGCTGCTTCGACTGCTGCTTTTGATGCATCTCTGGCTTTGACCCATTTACCTGCATCGAAAGTAGAATTAAAAAGAGAAGTGCCATCGTTATCTTTAAAATTAAGATAATCAGGATTTCCGTTGAATAAAGGGCTTGCCGCCAATACCAACAGTTTAGCCTTTACAGCAAGTGCGATCGGTTGGGTAACCCGTCCAAGTTGTGTATTCTCATCAACTATTCTCGATGGAAGACCTTCAACAGATTCATCTAGAAGGGCCGATATAAAGTTAACGCATTCATCCACAGGCATACGCTTATGCAGCATATCCTCTCCATCCAGATTTTTATCAACGATGGGAATAGGGCCATACATTTGCAGCATGTAAAAGTGATAATATGCTTTGAGGAATTTTACCTCCCCTATCCATCTAGTACGCTCATCAAGACTCAGATCTGGAACTTTACTTCTATCCTGAATATTTTCTAAAAAAATATTGCAGTGCCTGATTGCCCGCCAAATTTTCAGGTGATCAAAACGTGTATTCCCTGGATTTCCTTTCCTTGCCCCACCCCACTCATCAAACAAAGGTGCATCTTTGTTTTGCTGCCCTCTGGCAATCCTGTAAGCCGCGTGCCAGTTTGATTGGTCCGCTTCCGGCACGATAATCTCAGCAGCGGTAAACATACCAGCGTTATACCAGTTATCTCCATTTTTTGGCAGGTAAGAATAACAGGTGAAAAGGTATTTTTCAGCTTCGTTTCTCAGCTTAAAGGCATTCTCAATGGTGGCCACATTATCAGGTACCACATCAAGATATTTTTTGCATCCAGATAACTCTATTAGTGCAATTACTACGATAACAAAGAGGCACCTTGTTTTTGCAGCAGTATAGTTATAGCTCATATTTATATTATTATAGATTAATTGAAATACCAAGGTTATATACTGATTGGATTGGGTAACCCAGACCATTGCCACCCATTTCTACGTCCCATAGTTTGAAATTACTGAAGGTAAAAAGGTTGATTGCAGAAAAATAAATCCTTGCGCTTCTTACTTTAAGTTTTCGAAGATTTGTAAAGTTGTACCCCAGATCAACATTTTTCAACCTTATGAAACTACCGTTACGCATCCACCAGGTAGACGGCAAATTATTCGGGGCAACACGCCATGTACTTAAACGTGGCCAAAAGGCATAAAGATTTCTATTGTCTTCTGACCAGTGATCATCCGCTATGGCTTGTAGCAATCCTGTTTGATAACCACCGTCTAAAAAGAAAGGCTGAATGGCTGTAGGATTTATGAAAAAAGAAGAACGTGCAGAACCCTGAAAATAAAAGTTTAGGTCAAATTTTTTAAAACGTATAGAGGATCCAAATCCGTATATTATTTCAGGCTGAGAAGGATAACCGAGTGCTACACGATCATCGGTGGTAACAACCCCATCACCATTTATATCTCTGTATTTGATATCTCCCGCCAATAGTCCATTATCGCCAAATTGTGTTGGCGAATTTGCCACGTCCGCTTCATCTAAGAATAATCTTTCTGCAATATAACCCCATTGCTGACTTGCGGAGTAGCCAGCTTTAGATAGATAACTTATGTTTTGAGGATAGGATAACTCATCAATTTTTAAAACTTTACTTGTTGCATAGGTCAAAGTCCCGCGCATTTCGACGCTAAGATCCTTTCCCAGAGATTTACGGTAATTCGCGGATAGGTCTATTCCCTGGGATTCGAGTTTTCCGGAATTAGCCATTGGTATTGCCATCAATCCGGCTGCATTGTCAAGATAAGTAATAGGCTGTAAAATCTGAGATCGTTTTTGTTTAAAAACATCAACGATGAGTTCAAATGAATTAGCAATTCCCAAGTCCATACCTAAATTTAATTGCTCAGACTTTTCCCAGGTAATGTTGTTGTTTGCATATCTTGATATAGATACCCCGTTACGATTGTAAGTCCCCACTCCATCATTTCTACCGAACGAGGATCCAAAGCCACCGTCATTCATATTTACATTAGACAGGTATAAAAATCTGTCAGCGACCTCTCCTATCTGATCATTTCCAACCACACCGTAGGTCGCACGGAGCTTCAGATTTGTCACAACTCTTTTAAATTGTTCAAAAAATTTCTCATTTGAAACCCTGTAAGCGATACCTCCTGATGGAAAAAATCCAAATCTGTTCTGCTCGGAAAAGCGTTCAGATCCATTGAACCCGAAATTGAATTCTGCTAAATATCTGTCATCATATCCGTAAGAGAACCTACCTGACACCCCATTGTTTCTACTGGGAAGCGATCGAATCAACGATCCTGCATTACCTGTTTCATAGCTTGAGAAATAAGTAACCAACATTCCTCCAACAGCATGTTTTTTCGAAAAAGTCCTGTTATAATTAACGGATCCTTCAATCCAGAACCTGGAATCAACAAGTTTTTCTCCCTCATTGTAGTTGAGGTATTCTGTCCCTACAGTTCCAACAGAACTCGCTGACCCATCATTCAATACATTTATCGAATATGTTCCTGTAGTGGGATCGATGGTCGAAGAATAATAAAACGGATTGTAAAATCTGTTCAAGGCAAGATAAGATGTTCGCTTCACGTAGGACATCATTCTTGCGCTTAGGCCTTGTGTTAAACCGTTTAAATCCTGCTTTAATTCGATTTGAGGATTTAGATTTGAAGTTTTATAAGTTTGATATCCCTTAACCATCTCGGCATATGGATTTACAAAGAGGGTATTGGTTTCTGCTGCACCCGTATTGATTGTCCTTGCACTACCAAATAGCGGATGTTCGATGTAAGGGAGCTTTTCTTGAGGATAGACTGCAGGAAACATTACAGGATTTGAGCGCAGGGCATTGCTAAAAGTAGTAGAACCACCTCCTATTGGCCCATTGTAATCATCGAACTGTCCGTAAACCCTTAATAACAAGACAGTCGATTTTGTTAGATTCAGGTCGATGTTTGACCTCACTGCGTAATTGTTGAGTTTGATGTTGCTGTTAAAATTGTTAATGGGATCAACTCTTAATACACCATTATCCCTATTAAATGTTCCCGCAATGTAATAACGGGCCTTATTTGTACCTCCGCCTATGTTAAGATTGAAACCCTGGTTAATGGTATAATCTTTTATGAGCTGCTTTATCCAATTATTGTTTGGATATAAATACTGGTCATCGCCAGCTCTGGTATGATTGATCTTATTCTGGGTGTAAGGTGGGATACCCAGTGGCGTTCTGGTGACTGAGGCTTCATTAGCGAGCTCCATATAGGTAATATTATCTGCAAGCTGAAAATTTCTGGTGTTTGTTGATACGCGATTTTCTGCCCTAAAGCTAAACCTGGTCGTACCTTCCTGCCCTAACTTTGTATTTATCAAAACAACTCCATTTGCCCCTCTTGCCCCATATATAGAACTAGCAGCTGCATCTTTCAATACTGAAAAATCTGAGATATCATCTGGCTGTAACCTTGCCATATCATTTGGAGAAGATTCAATTCCATCGATCAGTATTAAAGGGTCTCTTTTACCAGTACCAAAAGTGGAAAGCCCCCTGATGTAGAATGTTGAGTTGTCCGTTCCAAGACCTGGTTCTCCACTTTGCTGAAAGGCTATTATACCTGCAACCTTTCCAGCAATGGCGTTGGTTAAATTCGATGAGGGCGTCCTAAGGTCTTTCACATTAACACTAGTAATCGAGCTGACTAAACTTGCTTTCTTTTGCTGTGCACCAAATCCTGTGATTGTAACCTCTTCAAGATCTTTGTTATCTGGTTTCATCAGCGCATCGATGATATATATCCCCTCACTGTTTGGCCTGTAGTCGGCTACGTTTAAAATAAGTTTCTGATAGGATACACTGGTTATAACAATTTTTGCATTTTTTGGGACTTTTAATTTATATCTCCCGTCATTATCTGTAAATGATCCCCTTACAGTACCTAACACGTTAACATTTGCGCCGGGGATACCTCCTATGGTATCTCGAACGACACCGGTAATGGTTACTTCTGTCTGTGCGATAGCTGGTAAAGCGTTTAAAATAAGATAGGCGATACCAAGAATTTTAATTATACTTTTTAAAAGTATTGTAGGGCTGAGCCTACGATTAATATAAGATCTATTCGTCATTTTTTTTGAATGTTTTAAATACTTGCATATTTTAAGGCATGTTTGTCCAACAGAATTGCTTCCTGAGACACGGCCACTTAATCTGAGTTTAGATAGCTGATCAGTTATGTATAAAAGATCTACGGTAAGCTTAGAAATCAAGCTTTTGACAATAACATAAAACTAGAACTCAACTGAGGAACTGGCAAGTAGCAAAGGCTCAGGCGATGAATAGAAAGAGGTTTAATTTGATCAGAGGCTTTCCAAAATGAAAAGGGAGTAATTCTGGTTAAATGGTTAATTAATTGGATTAAAAGTGTTCTTGAATCGAACAGAGTGATTCCTGTGTTAGCGTTTTTTCTCATAAAAGTTATCTGGTTTGGATCAAAACTACTGTTATAGACCTAACCAAATGAGGGACATATCTTTCTAAAATGAGCGATAAAAAAGACAATTTTCTTGAATAAGGACGACTGTTGGAAATTTTGAATTTATTCTATCAATTTAATTCGGGAATATTTCGATAGAAGTTCCACTTTAAAATTTTTCAGCTATGGTGATTTCGTATACGATTTTTAAACAAAACATATCTTTTTGATTATCAATACAATGCTGGAGATTTGCTTAGCAATAATTATTTTAATAAAGTTTGAATGGTAATAGAGGTAAAAGTTGATACCGAGATTTCAGTGTACATATTTAAGTTCATCGGACAAATGCATTTTAATATATGATGCAAAAATTAATGACATTGGATTTTATAAATGATTTAGAGCTAGCATAAAGTCATTCAATGTTAATTTAGGAATAAAGTCCCTTAGCTGTTAATCTAACCAAGATCAATAACTTATAAACTCAGAGATTGTATATGTTTATTTATGGACTAGTTGGTGTGTGCCATGTAGGGAATCTATGCCTGCCTCTCGTCAATTAGCCAAACAATTTTCAGGTAAAAGGGTTAGTTTCGTCTATTTATCTATAGACGAAAAATTCGATAGTTGCGAGAAAGCATCCAAAGAAGAAGACCTAGATTCCAACACCTATAGTTTTTTACTCCTAAACCCAAAAGAGTCGGGCATTTTGAAGCTAATACAATTCAAGACCATACCTCGCTACTTGTTATTTGATAAAAATGGGAAATCGGTACATGAGAATGCACCGGACCGTCAAGTGCCGAACTAAGTAAAATAATAAATAAATACTTATAAAATGTATAACTAATTTTTATAATAATACATTCAATAAGCCTATGAAAAACGAGTATCGAATATACGCTATAAAGGAGGTGGACAGACGGTCAAAATAATATTTTAACTTCCAGAATGCCAATGCTTATTTATTTCATTAGCCGAACCTGAAAGATATTTCCAATTTTAGTACCATCTATAGTCTGAAATTTGACTACAATATTTTTATTTAATAACTGGGCCGGTATCAAAAAATCCCTGGTGAAATATATATCTCCTTTCTCCCCGTTTAATCTAACGGTTTCGATTAACACATCATTAATGAGCACATCAAAGTTTCTGTTCTTTTCAGCACCATATAAAAGTACTTGTACTTTTCGTGCACTAAGATCTTTATTATTTAGCTGATAACTAAACCATCCTGAGCCGGTTCGGAAATGATTTTCCCTGAAAATACCATTTTCTGTTTTTTCGCCTTTGAAATTATGGTCAGATTCAGGTTGTTGTTCACCAGTGTTCACCAAATCAACAGTCTCCTGCTCAAGTTTCATTTTCTCCATTTCGGCACGCTCAACGGCCTTTGACTTCTCCGGAAGATTTTCTAACGTTGAATATGGAAAATAAATTACATATCGCTTTTCTGAAAGACTGTAAAAAGGGACCAATTTCATTTTTTTATACTTCTGTTGCGCAATAATTGCATCTGCAGTAAATGATAATGGTGTATTACTTGTCGGTATTAACTTTGCAGCAAGTTCTGATTTATTTCCGCTGATTAAGGGAACTTGATTTATAGGTAAAAGCTGGCCAGATGCAATATGCCCCATTCTGCTTCCATCGGCAGTTAAGTTTGACTGGCTTAGCGTATCCATCTCAGCGGCCAACACAACGGGGCCATGTAAAAAAGAAACCCAGTCTGAACCATCAGGAATAAATTCAGCGGAGCTATGCATTGGTAATATCACCTTAACCAGATCCTCTGTAGACCATAGACGGTCTACACTAACATAACCATTACCGAGATCTTTTACATCAATATTCTCACCATTGACCAAAATAGAAATTTTGCCATTTGTAACCCAGGATGGTTTACGGATATTCAAAGCAAATTTCTTTTTATTATTCAGCTTTAGCTTTATGGTGGTAAAATCCTGCTGAGGAAAATTGTTTTGCTGAATTAACGCAACTCCTTTTTCTTTCCAATCCAATTTTGAAGGAATGAACAAGTTAACGTAGATATCTCCAAGCGAGTTATGTGCGTAAATCAATTCTCCGTATTTACCATGATTTTCCAAACCAGAACCTACACAACACCAAAAACTTTCCTGATTTCTGGAATAGGTACGATAGTGACCAGGCCTCATTGGGGTAAAATAAACGAAGCCACCCTCACTTCTTTGGGATGTTAAAATATGATTATATAAAGTTCTTTCATAATAATCAATGTACTTACTTGAAGGTTCCTGCAAGAAGAGCTGCTTTGTTAGTTTGAGCATATTATATGAATTGCAAGTTTCCGGACCTTCGCGGGACTCAAGCATCAAGGAAAAATCCTTTGAGGGATTGAAATGTTCACGCACGCTGTTCCCACCTATACTTACACTTCGGTGTTCAACCACGGTTTCCCAAAAAAATTCAGCTGCTCTTGATAGCTCGTTATTGTTGGATACTGATGCAATCTGCTGGAAGCCGATAACTTTAGGAATCTGAGTATTTGCATGTAAACCATTGAGCGCATCTTTTTTATCTTCCAGTGGTTTAAGAATAGACTGATCGGAGAATTGTAAAGCAAGTTTTAAGTATTTTTCATCGCTGGTGAGTGAATACACATTTGCAAACACTTCATTAAGTCCGCCATATTCACTTTTTAACATTGTTTGAATTTGCTGGTCTGTCAATTTGGATACCAAATTTATACACCAATCAGTTAGGCTGATGAGCATTTTCTTCGCCTTTAAATTGCCTGCGATTTCGTATGCATCATAAAGGCCGGAATATATTTTATGAATATTGTATAGGGGAACCCATTTGCCATTAAGGGATGAACTGGATGCTTTGATGTTACCATTTCGTATTTGGTTCCACATTTCCTTTCCTCCAGGAATGCCTGAGAGATAACCGTCGCCATTTTTTATCTGACATCTTTCAAGCTCATCAATTACATAGTCCAATTTCTTTTTCAACCTGATGTCTCGTGTTGATGCGTACATAAATGAAAGTGCCGAAACATAATGACCACATGTATGCCCATCAAGGCCCGTATTTTCCCAGTTTCCATATGAAGTTGCCTTTGGAATTAAACCAGATTCCCTAATATAGGGTGAGAGCAGTCTGTCTGCATCCAATGATAACATATAATTTTTATCAGTTAACTGGGCTTTTTCAAACGCGCTTTCAAGTAAACTTACCTCTTGAAACTTGTAGCCCTTTAATTTATCCTGACTAATTACAGCGGAAGAAAAGAAAGATAAAAAAACAAATAAAAGACAGGACTTTGTATCCAAATGAAAATTGTTTAATCTGAAGGTAATTGAATAATAATTTTTAATTGAGTTCATCCACATTTTTATTTAAATATTTCTAACGCAATAAATTATACTGCGATTAATTCTAAAACTTATTCTCTCTAGCGCATCCGACCCTTTTGAATAACGATAAATTTGTTAGTGTTTTTATAATTTCGGATTATTTGGATTTAGTGATTCATATCACAAAATAACCATTTCTTTTATACAATCATAGGGGACAGATCGAGACTTAAACAGGGTTAATCATTAAGTTTTTGCTTATTTCAACTAGTTAAGTTTACGGATGCCAACAGTGCAGAACATTAATAGCATCGTTTTCTCCAAAATATTGTTAGTCAAGATATTTTAGGTGATATTTTTATTCAAAATAATCCAATTAGCATTTTTCAAATTTGATGCGCATAAACTTTGATGGATACGGCTTACATTGAAGACAGCCAAATCCACTATCTCGAATACTATTTTGAGAACAGCTAATTCGAAATGAATATTTTGACCATTTGACTATCATAAGATACCTACTCCAGAAAATTCATTTGCAAATAAAATTACATCAAATCTAAATCATTATCTGCATGATTGTATGTGTTATGAAATATCAGATTCTACCTACCCTTACAATTCATTAGCATATTTAAAAAGTACCACAATATATTACAATGACACTTGAATAAGGGAAGAGCAATAATTGTCAGGTATTATACAATAAATATTAAATTCTTCTACTTTTGAGATTTATGATTAAAAGGATTCTATTCCAGACACAATATTCATCTTGCGGATAGAGGGTTCTCTACCGGTTAACCAAACATGGGTTTGAAATGCACGATTCGACCATTTATAATTATTGTTATCCGAGATCAAACAAAGGAAACCATTTTGAAGCATTTTATAGCCAGATATCATCTTTGATTTTCTAGCTTCCGCAATTACGCCTTTAAAGCACGCATCCTCAATTTCTGAGTAGCTAATTAGGTCATCATGACTTCTGATAAGTTCCTGTGCAAATAAGTCGAATCGCTTCGCCTTTATGTAATTTACAGCCTCAATCGTTCTATCATTCTCAAGAAGTAAAAATTTTACGCTTTGGAAAGCTGAAGGAGATTCCGGCAAAACATATTTATGCAACATTTTGGTGTTGATATCAGCTAAGCGCTGGAGATTTAACACAAAACTTTTTACCAGGTTAAACGCTGTTAACGAATCATTATTCAGTTTCCGAAATTTTTCCAATAGGTGACTGCGCTCCGGGTTCGCATCAAAAAGTAGAAAAGACAAGCCAGTCATCCTTAGAGGCAAAAATTCAAAATGCTGGGTCTTTTGATCTATGAATAGACAATGTCCCTTTTTACCCAGAAGACATAAGTACATTGTAGGCGCTTGGCAAATCTTGACGAAGGGATAATTGTTTGATCTCAAGAAAATGTTAATCATCTTTAGACGACTTAAGCCAATAGTAAACATCTTATTTACAGCTAAAATTAAAGAGCAGGCTAAAGCGGTAAGGAATGAATGATTTATTAAGCATTCATCTGATGCTAAAATCATCATATTGAAGCCAAATAATGATAAACCTCTACCCAGTAAAGTTCCAATAACATTCTCAATACAGGATTGCCAAGGGTCAACCGCAATTCCAAGATCAAATATACCAGTTTCAAAGTTCTCCTTGTTCATGAAAACTTTTACTTTATAATCACTCCTTGGTGATATCGCAATATTAAAATAGGAATCAATATTAACAGAAATAGACTTTCCTTCAAACTGGTCACAATGTCCTCCAAATAGATGTACGGTTAATGGTGTTTTAAAAATTTCAGGTTTAGTATCGAAGGCTTGTGTAAAATCAAAAATTAATTTTTCAGTATCTGGCATAAACTTAAGGATAGGGAATATATAGGGGAGCGCCTTTAAATACAGGATAATTATTAAATCATTTCTCAGTATGGATTGTAGAGCAACAGGAAATGCCCGACATCTTCGTCAATAAAGCAGATAAAACTGTTGCTCAAGACAATGTTAGTTACAAACGAAATCAGATTAACACCTTGGGAATCTCTCATTAGCTAACAGAATTATAGAATATATTTCGATTGATTTGATGACCGCAAATCAATGCAAAACAGAGAAGGAATTTAGGTGTCAAATCCATTGATTTTAGGGGAGTAAATTTATGGTTCATCAAGATAATCTTCTTATTTATTGCTTGAGAGGGGAAATTCATATTAAGGCATGTCACATAGTGAAAATGTCATTCCTTCTAATACCTGTATTTTGTTTTACTTTTGAACGTATTCAAACAACCCCAGTGTTTAAAATGAAATTCTTTCTGCTATTTTCTCAACTAAGTATTTGCTTCTGTCAATTGAAGGCTCAATCAAATGCCTGTCACTCCCCTGCCGGTTGGTTATATACAGACCAGCAAGGAACTTATGGCACACCAGCTGTTCCAAATTACTTACTGGATGAAGAAAGTGATAGATATCTTAGACTTTCAGGAGTTTATTGTGCGACCAGATCTGTTGTAGGTACATGTTACATTACCTATGCCCCGAAGCCAGGTACTACGGTAGGTAATGCTGCCAGCGTTTATGGGGAATACGTTACATTTAGCCTAGTCCAGTGTGGATTGGATAGCTACGTAGTATATCTACTTTTAATTTCTGGAGCTATCGGAACTTTCTTTTTGCGCAGAAAAATACTTTTGAGTGCCTAAACAGCAACTCAGGTTAATTCCTAGTGGATCTTGAATTACAACTATAACATAATATTGATTTTGGGCTATTTACAATTTTGACCGCTAGAATAAAACCTTTTGATAATCATATCAGCGGTATATTGACAGGTAAAATGCTGTATTATTTTTAATGGGGCAATACTATACTAACATATAATTAATACTATTGAAATCTGGCATACTAAAATTCAGACATCCTGGGTTAGATAACATATACTTTAATCGAACTAAAATGAAAAGAGGCCTTTTTACAGCATTATCAATAATATTAATATTTATTATTTCCTGCAAAAAATCTGAGAATAAAGTCGCTGGAGATCAGGCCAAACCTGTAGCTGAGAAAAAAGTTTACCTACCAAATGAATGGAAAAAAATTGACCTAAATAATAATGACAGTGAATGGAGTAATCTCCGCAGTGCCAAGTCAGCCAACGTTGTTGTATTCTGGCAGAAAGGTTTCGGAGATGATCCATCGAAAGCAACTGATGCCAGTATGCGTTTCAATAAGGAAGTAATCTTGCAGAAAGCTGAGCGGATATATGAAACTTACCGTAATACTTTAAAATTTACGGGATTAAATACCCGAACGGATTCATTGCGAATGATGATACAGGTGGTTTATAGCAAGGATTGGGTTGCTGCAGGATCAGGATGGGATAACATTATAGGCGCATTATGGGTTACGCCCAGGGCACTCAATATAGACGCCGTATTGGCGCATGAGCTGGGCCATTGCTTTCAATATCAGGTGGCATGTGATGGGATGTATGGTTTTAGGGATCAAAATTATGTTGGTTCATTTTGGGAGCAATGTGCCCAGTATATGGCTCGGCAGATTTACCCTGCAAGTCAACTCGATGACCTGAAATTTTTTACAGATAATTCATACCGTAATTTTTCAAATGAAGAAATCCGCTACCAATCCTTCCACTTACAGGAGTACTGGAAATTAAAACGGGGGGCAGACTTTATTGGAAAGCTATGGCGTGGCGCAATTAAACCAGAGCATCCTTTGCAAACCTATAAAAGAATTGCGGGGATAGACCAACCTGGATTAAATGACGAGATTGCAGACTATGCCATGCGCTGTGTAAGCTGGGATCTGCCAAATGGCGAGTATGTGAGATCAGCTGCAACCCGGACAAATGCTCGTTTAACGACGAAACTTATTAAGAGCACTACCGATAATAGCTATATTGTAGACCCAACGGTTGCCCCAGAACCTTATGGATTCAATGCATTTGAACTAAATATGCCAACAAGCAGCAACCAGGTGTCTGTTAGTTTTACTGGACTAGATAACACAAAGTATAAGTCATTTCAAGGTTGGCGATATGGATTTGTAAGCTTAGATGCCGCAAACATACCAACATATGGAACCTTGGGTAAAACCGATATGGGTACAGTCAGCTTTACTGTTCCAGCTAGCAGTGTAAAGCTATGGTTTGTCGTTACCGGCGCACCTGTAACTCACTACAATCATGTGTGGGGGACCTCACAAATTGAAATACCAAAATTCAATTACAAAGTGAATTTTAGCAATACATCACCAAAGATTTAATTCTGACAAAAATAAATTTCATCTAATCCGAAACAGAATGAATAGATCATTAAAGAGGTAAATTGATAGAGTATTTATCTGACAAGTTTTTTCACTATTGAATCATTTACCCATATTACACTGCCATGCCTAGCACCTTCTGGCATGTTTAGTTTATCGGAAACGTCTTCCCAATTCTTAAGGTCGTTGGAGACGACAGCACCATATTTATGCGCTTCATATTTATCAAAATAGACAGTCCATCTTCCTTTTATCATCACTGCAGTTGGCCCCTCTGCCCAATAATTACCCGTAATAGGCAATGATGGGGCGCTATATGGCCCATCGATATTTTTACTGTAGGAAATTAGGATATTTTTCTTTGCCGTGGGATATTTGGTTTCATCTTTCAGAAACATTAAATAACCATTTTTATACTTTTGGATACTGGCATCGATAACATTAAATCCTTTATTATACAGCAGTTTTGTTTGACCAAAAGATTTAAAGTCCTTGGTTGTAACAGAATATATCCTATGATTCTTCTCTCCAGGCACTTCTGTTTCTTTAAATCTTCCTGAAATGGTACTTGCCCAGTAAATAAAATATGATTTATGCTCATAATCATAACTTATCTCAGGAGCCCAGCAGTTTTGTGCACCTTGCTCATGTTCCATTACTGGCAAATATTGCTGCTCCGACCAGTTGATCAGATCCTTTGATCGCGAATAACCAATACCACGCTCTTTCCAACTTACCGTCCAAACCATGTGAAAAAAACCATCAGGTCCATAAATTATAGATGGATCTCTCATGAGCTTATCCTTACCAACCATAGGCATCAAAAAACTGCTGTCATTACCTAGAGCTGCCCATTGCATGCCATCTTTACTGCTAGCAATATGCAAACCATCCTCACCATTCCCCTTGAAGTAAAAGAATAAAAGCGTCTTCGATTCTTTTCTGGACTGAGCAACTACTAATGAATTAAATACAAATGTGAATGATAACAGAACAATTATCTTTTTCATAAATATGGCAGTTTTATGTTTGATCACCGCTATGATCTTTAAAGTCTTTAGGCAAAATCTTTTAAGGAAATTACTCTTTGGTCACTATAGCATTCAAAACTTTTGGAATATCCATTTCTTGGACAGATAAATCTTTTATGTTCCGATAAACAATTGCTGGAATGGGCGCATTATAAGGGATCGACAGGTTATTTATATCTAGCTTTGAAACATCATCAAATAATAAAGCTGGTCTGAAATCTTCACCCTTTAAGCTAACCTTGCAATTAATAATATTTACCCGTCTGGCATGCCTAATATACATTCCCCATGAAGGAAGTTCTCCGAACATTGTAAATTCCGGATAAGCCGAGGCATTTTCACTTACAGTAGCTAAAGAATCCAAACTATGAAAAGCTTTCGTTTTACTAGCCCCGCCTCCGTATTCTATCACAATATTTTTCAAAGTAATATTTTCAATTAAATGTCCAGGAAGTCCTGTTATCGATGCAGGTAGCAGGTTGTGTGGCGGGACTTTGGGCAATGGGCCTTCCAGAGGATAACCAATATCTGGCTTACCGGATGGTACCTCTACGTTAAAATTATCAAAACTTATGTTTTTTACTGAACTATAAGCTCCATCTTTATTCCTGTGACCCAAACGGACAAAAATTGCATTCCCGGTATTTTTAGCTTTTATATTATTTACCCTTACTCCATCGATAAAACCGCCATCAACTGCCTCTATGGCAACAGCTGAACGATAAGTATCGAAAACAACCAGGTTTCTTACTGTAATATTTTTGAAACCACCAACCGAACCCGTGCCAATTTTAAATCCACTGGCACTTGACCTAAGCACGCAATTCTCAACCACTATATTCTCGCAGATGCCTTTAATTGTTTCTGATTTAAGGCATATGGCATCGTCTGCAGCATTAAAATAGCTGTTGGAGATAACCACATTTTTTGAATCAACAATATCTATCCCATCATTATTCCAGTATGTGGTACTGTGGACCTTGATGCTGTCTATGGTCACCTCATTGCATTCTTTGTAATTCTGGACCCAGCTGGCAGCATCTTTAAGTGTAATACCGCTAACTTTAACCTTCTGACAACCTTTAAAAAAAAGTATATTTGTTCTGTTCGCTTCAGTGGGGCGTTTGACGAGCCACTGATCATCGCTGATTTCTCCTGATCTGAGGCGCTGAAATATACTGAGCATTAACTTATGGGCCTGCCCATCGATAGTACCTTTTCCTGTTATAGAAACGTTTTGCTGATTTATTGAACTCACTACGGCCATTTTTCCATCGCTGTAGCTCATTCTTTCAGCGATGCCCATAAGTACGGAATTAGATTCTAAATGAAGCTCTACATTGCTTTTCAAAATCAAAGGCCCGGTAATAAAATTGCCTGCAGGTATAATCACTCGTCCTCCACCTTCTGCGTTAGCGTTATCTATGGCGTTTTGTATGAATTTTGAATTATCAGCTTTTTCAATACCTGCGCCGAAGTTTAAAATATCAAATTGTTTCTGAGCAAAAAGTGATAATGAAAAAAATATGTTAAGGCATAATAGGATTGAATTTTTCATTTAGTAGGGATAAGTGATTGAGTGGTGTTAGATAAAAGAAAGTGTTCTCAAATTATGATACTTAAAGCGCTCCGCGCACATCAAACCGAACGTGCGCGGAGCGAAACAAGGTTTAGTAGCCAGGATTTTGAGCAAAGACAGCTCCACGATTCAAGTCTATCTGGCTCTGAGGTATCGGCCGTAAGAGGTGAAAAGATTTTAGGCTATTCGCCGCTCTCGCTTCTTCGTTATAGGCAAGCACCCTGGATAATAATTTACCTGTGCGTTTAAGCTCAAACCATCTGAATTCTTCTCCAGCAAGCTCGCGGGCACGCTCATCAAGAATAGCATCCAATGACAGGGCACTCACCTGCATTTCTGCTGCATATGTGTTACCAGTCGCTGTGTTGACACCTGCTTTGGCAGCTCTTGAACGAACTGCATTAAAGAACTGAAGTGCTTTAGTCAAATTTCCTGCCTGAAGATAAGCTTCAGCTGCCAGAAGATAAGTTTCTCCTAAGCGGAATACATATGTATCTCTTGTTCCTCCATTATCAGTAAAAGTCACATTAGGATCCCTGAATTTTTTGAATAATGGGAATGTCCTTGTATTTCCAGTAAACGGAGAACTTCGATATTCATCGGGATTAAAAACGTAATATTTTCTATTTGCCTTTTGGGCAGGTGTAAAAGCAATATCGGGGTAGAAAATCACAGTATCCCCCACTGCAAATGTCTTACCGTTTAAATTGCCTGCCGTTTGTGCGGTAAGTCCGGTCCAAACGCTCGCAAGGTATCTGCTATCCCTTGCTTTATCAAAAAGGCTAAAAAAGAAAGGATCAGGTACAGCGGTATGTGCAGCGTTGGGTTTATTATAAAACGCTGCACGACCAATTGTAGCCACATTTTGTACATCCCAAAGAAAATATTGTTGCTGAGAACTTCCAACGACAGCAGTTCCTGAAGCTGCAGAACCCCCGGCAACAGCAGGCAATCCCGGCTTTCCAAGGAAATAAACGGCGTTTGTAGCTGCTGTTGTGCTATATTGTACAGAAAAAATTACCTCTGAATTTATTTGGAAGTTCGCTGTTGAAGGATCAAACATACTCGAGTAGTTTGGACGAAGTGAATAGGTCCCTGAGTTGATAAGTGTTTCAGCAAGAGTTGCGGCTTGATTGAAGTCTGCATTTCCTGAGCCAAAGGATTTATATCCTCTGGTCAGATACACTTTAGATAGAAGATGCTGAGCAAAACCCCTGGTTACCCTACCCTGATCTGTCGTGGTTAGTGGCAAAACAGCGATCGCTTCCGATAAATCTTTTATAATCTGTAGATAGACTTCACTTTCCGGATTTCGTGTGAAGGAATTACTAACGGTTACAGTTCTATTTGTAACTAAGGGTACATCACCAAAGGTTTCTACTAGAAGGTAATAGCAATATGCTCTCAATGCTTTAGATTCTCCTATTCTTGCATTCAAAGTCGCTGCATCCATACCCTGAACCTGGGTTGCCCAATATAATGTATTATTGGTTCCACCGATGGCATAATAAAGCTGTTTCCAGTAGTTGTCCACATCAACCAATGAAGAATTAAGTGAAACATTATACATGTTCAGGGCATTAACATCAGTGGTCGCGTAAGAAGAAAAAACATCTGTTCCAAGATTATATAAGGAACTCATTCCGACTATGTAACGGAAGTTTGGATAATTAGAACGCGCCAGATCTTCAAAGCCCTGTTTGGTCACATAATAGTTCTGATCGGTGGCTGAGCCAAGATTAGACTCTTCAATATATTTCTTGCAACTTGTGCAGGTAATGGCTAGGCCTAAAAAAAGCACAGCCAAAATTTTGTTTATTATATATTTCATATCAAATATCTTAAGGATACTAGGGAATTATAAAGTTAAATTAACACCAAAAATGAAAGTCCTGCTTCTGAAACCTTGCAGTCCAAAGGAACTTAAATCAGCGGTTTCGGGATCCCATCCGATAAACTTAGTCCATATAAAAGGATTATATGCTGTCGAATAAATCCTTAGACTGGTTAATCCTATTTTTTCCGCCAGGACTTTCGGTGCTGTGTAACCAAGGGTCATGTTACTGATTTTGGTATAGGAAGAGTTCTGATAGGTAGCTATAGTCCTTCTGGTTGCATCAGTTTCAATGGCATTATTTGCCCAGGTATTGCTTGGATTTGTTGGTGTCCAGTAACTACGGTTGTACGCACCAAATCTAGCCCTGCTTTGATCACCGTTCAAATACTGGTCTAAAAAGGTGCTCTGTTGAAGGGTGCCTTGACGAGTATAAACAGTAATACCAAAGTCGAAATTTTTGTAAGAAAAGTTATTGGTTATCCCACCAAACCAGTCTGGAATATCACTACCTAATACAACCCTGTCGTCAGCTGTGATTTTACCATCATTATTAACATCCAATAATTTGTACTGACCTGGCTTCTGTCCAAATACAGCAGCCTGAGCTGCTTCTTCAGTCTGCCATACGCCAACAATTTTATAATTGTAAAGCACTCGGGCTTTTTCACCAATGAATCTGGCATTTCCAACATCGTTGGCTCCATTACCAAACAAATCGATTATCCGGTTATTGTTTTTAGAGAAATTGATATTTGTTGTCCATTTAAAATCGCGCCCAGTGATGTTGACAGTATTTAGTCCAAGTTCAATGCCACTATTGCGGATAGAGCCAATATTCGCAGTTACGCTTGCATAACCATTTGCTGCAGGAATCTGCTGAGGGAGTAGAGTTCCTTTTGCAGTTTTGTTGTAATAATCAAAAGTCAAGGCAATGCGGTTAGATAATACGTTTAATTCCAGACCTGCATTATATTCGGTTGTTTTTTCCCAGGTCAGCGCATTTGGTGCAAGGTTTACCACGCCTGAACCATTCGCGGTTGCTCCATTAAAGTCGTAAAAACTCGTTGCAACCGCAGATTGAGTGACATAGGGATAAAAGTATGTACCATTTACCGCAGCATTACCAGACTTGCCATAACTAAAACGGAATTTCAGAAAACTTATAAAATCAATATCTTTAATAAAATCCTCTTCACTTGCTACCCAACCTAAGGCTGCAGATGGAAAAAATCCCCATTTATTTCCGTCGGCAAATATTGAATTCCCATCTGCCCGACCAGTTAAGGTGAACAGATATTTTCCTTTATATGTGTAATTAGCCCTGGCGAAATAGGAGTTGATAGTCTGCTTGGTATATGCACTTGAAACGGTTGTTGCTGGCGCAATTCCATTGATAGTAGTTACATTACCAACATTATACCATAGGGATCTGTAAGGCAGCCCAGAGACAGAAATTAAATTATTATCGCTTTGGTAATAATTTATTGAGCTACCTAAGGTCATCTCAATTTTATGAGCTTCATTTATCGTCTTATTATATATCAATAGATTATCGAATGTGTAGTTTACCAGATGGCTCGCGCTATTGGTCGCCGCATTTGGTCTGGTTCCCGCACCTATTTTCGAGAATGTATCCGTATAGGTTCCTGCACGCTGAAAAGTGATATCCGGGGTAAAAGAAGAACGAAACTTCAAATCTTTAAAAAATGTCAGCTCAGCAAAAATATTGGGCAACATCCTTACATATTGAGTCTTACGGATCTCATTATCAAAATCAAATACTGGATTGGTAATTTGTGCTTCTGTCTCATAAGCAAAAAAACGGTTACTCCCATCGGCATTTAAAGCACTGCCAGTTGGACGAAGTCGATACGCACTCCTGAAAGCCTCTCCGCTGCCAAGATTCAAGTCAGTGTATGCACCATAAAGTGACGCCCCGACCTTTATAGCGTTGTTAAAAGTTTTCTCCATTCCGACCTTCAACGTATATTTTTTTGTATTTTCAATCTTAACAGTACCCTGATATAACTGGTATCCTGCTGACAAGAAATAAATCGTTTTCTGGTCACCGCCAGTAATAGATAGATTATGGTTGGTTTGCAGTCCATTCTGTTTGATTAAACTTACCCAATCTGTATAGTTGCCGCTGGCAATATTTGCCAGCTCAGTAGGTGAGAAAATTTGGGCGTCAGTATATGACACAGCAGGAGTAGCATTACTTCCCAAAGTTTTATAAAATTCCCGTGCATAATCTACAAACTGGGTGCCCGTCATTACTTCGGGCAGGTTATAAGCATTTACAAAGCCAACATACCCATCATAAGAAATTTTAGTCTGGCCGTTGGAGCCTCTTTTAGTTGTTACAATTACAACTCCATTTGCTCCTCGGGAACCAAAAATAGCCGTTGATGATGCATCTTTTAAGACATCCATACGCTCAATATCTGCAGGATTGATGTCGTTTATATTAGAAACAGGAATTCCATCAACTACATAAAGAGGCTGAGTATTGCCGTATATAGAATTTACTCCGCGTATTTCCACAGTCATATCAGCGCCTGGCTTCCCAGAGCTTCGTTTCACATCCACTCCAGCCATTCGTCCCTGTAATGCTTCCTGCGCATTTGGAGCGCGGGATTTGATAATTTCGTCAGCATTTAATGATGCGACGCTACCAGTTAGATCACTTTTCTTTTTGGTTCCATAACCTACAACAACTACCTCATTTAAAGATTTATTGTCTGCAATAAGTTTTACGGTTAGTGATTTAGAACTATTTACAGAAACTTCCTGTGAGTTGTAGCCGATATATTTGAATACCAGGATATCACCTGAACTGGGAACAGAAATTTTAAAATTGCCGTTAGGATCAGTTACAGTACCCCTTGTTGTTCCCTTAATCGTTACGCTAACACCAGGAATTGGTAGATCTTTTTCATCAACGACCTTCCCGCTCACCTCAATTGCTGCTGTAAAACGATTATTTAATGATATAGTTTCCGGCTGGGCATCGATTAGGATTACCTTCGTTTTAAAAACCTTGTAGGAAATGTGGTATTGATTTAATAATCCATCAAGCACTTCGCGGATGGTTTGGTTATTGAAGTTGGCACTGATCTTTGCACCTGACTGAATAACATCTTGATTGTAAATAAATTCAACCCTGTGTGCTTTCTCGAGCTGTTTCAAGATCTCCTTAAGATTTTTGTCCCGTACAGACAAGCTAATCTTTTTATTTAATGCTTCCTGGGCAGAGCTTGTTTTAGAGAAGGTGATACCAGTCATCAATATGATGATAAGAAGCTGACTGAGTGTTATTTTCATAATCTTGCACCAGAGATGCGGATGAAGTAAACAAAAATTCATAATTTCGAAGTAATTGTATTTTGAAAAAAAAATATAATAAACGGCCCTTCACCAATTTTTTTGATGTTCCATTTGGGCTAAAATTTCGAGTACAGAAGTGTGACAGCACTTCTGTACCTTTTTATGGATGTCAGATTGCTTAAGTTGGGTATGAAGACTTCATCGTTTTTGATTTATTTGGTTAGAATTTATTGGATTTTATAAGCGAAACTTTAGATTCACTTATCTCATAATCTATGTTCATTGATGCTTTTAGCACTTCTAATACTTCAGCTAAATTAAGCTTTGTTAAGTCTGCAGTGATATGCATATTTTCCAGCGAGGTATTCTCAAAGACGATGTCTACATTAAAACTTTGTTTAAGTTTTTTCACAACCTCAGAGAGCGGCTCATTTTCAAAGGACAAACTAAGATGTTTCCATTCTGACATATCCTGCATATCTGCCATTTTTATCGTAGATATACGATCATCTTTTTGCTGATAACTAACTTTTTGGTTTGCAGTCAACATTATCTCCCCAACAGCTTTGAACTTATCAGGCTCTGATACCTTATTATTTTTAACGACAGATACTTTTCCAGTTAAAACTTTTACCATAGCATCAGTATGACTATGATAGTCTTTAACCTTAAAGCTTGTACCCCAAACCTTTGTGATCAAATGAGAACTCTTGATTATAAAGGGGCGCTCAGGATTTTTTGATATCTCAAAAAAGCACTCTCCATCCATGGAAATCAACCTGATGTTTTTTGCGAATTTTATGGGAAAGCCTATTTTCGAATTTGGTTTAAGCCAAACGACGCTTCCATCAGATAATATCTTCTTGAGAACTTTTCGAGTATTATTCACAACAAAAACTTGTCGGTTATCTGGTTGTTCTTTCTTTTTTTCTAATAAACCATCAAAAACCGATATTTTAAGAATCATTAAGATAACTGCAGCAGAAATAGCCCTGAACCACCATTTTTTATAAATGGAAACTATTTTTACACTTGTCGTTGTTTCTTCTGGAATCGAATCAAAAGCATCGACCTTTTCAGATATCGCTGCAAGCATTCTCGATTTAAGTAGTCCGATTTCTTTCTCGCTCATTTGATCAATCACCGGCGTAACAGACTCGTATTTTTCATACCAATGTTCGATTATAGCAATTTCTTCATCACTACATTCATCCAATAGATATCGTTTTAATAATAAGGATAGTTGATGATTGTCCATATCCTGAGCCTTTGATTTATTAGTTTATATTATGGTTATAATAGGAAGTCGAATAACTAAGGCAAATCCCTTGCTCTTTAAAAAAAATAATTTTCCAAATAGGCATTTATGAAGATCAGGACTATGCAAAGGCTTGCTTTTATTGACTTAAGTGCGATGGTGAGGTGCCCCTCAACGGTTTTTTCTGATATATTAAGTAAAACTGCAATCTCCTTATTTGTCTTATTTTCATTGCGGCTTAACTGGTATACTTTCCTGCATTTTTCAGGAAGCGATTCTACAACACGTTCAATATGTTTTTTTAGGTCGTAAAGGAAGATGTTTTCTTCATTGGAATTATCGAGGGGTGACTGTGACCTCTTGTCGGTTAGAAAAGTATTTTTTAAAAGTTCTCTGCGATAATAATCAATAACAGAATACTTGACCGCTGTGTACAAGTAACTGCTAAGTGCAGAAGATACATTAATTTGGAACCTTTTTTCCCAAAATTTGACGAATACGTCCTGGACAACTTCTTCACATATAGCGTGGTTATCTAGCCGTTTATGAGCTGAATTATAAAGTTTCGCCCAATAACGCTCATAAACCTCTTCAAATGCTCCAACTTTACCTTGAGTAATCAACAATAGGAGTTCATCATCCGTAAACTTTGAAAATGTACTCATCCCCTTACGTAAATCGCATTTAGTTCTCTAAAAATCTTTTATTAGATACTATAAAGTAAATAAATTATTAGCGCAAAAACAAAAGATCGGCGTTATGGCGATTCAGCGGTAATTAAAGAAATAATGGGTGATATTAGCTCGTAGGTTAAATTAAAGAATCTTGCTGTGTCTATTCACTGATAAAAATCTCATATATGGATGATAACCATAAAATATTTAAATTGATAAATACCGTTACCCGATAATTATAAAATAGTTTTTTCCTATTTTCTCATCAGTTTAAGTGATTGGTTTTGCTAAAATCTTAACAATAGTTTTGAAAACAAAATTATAAAAAAGATGAACAAAAAAATTCCGCTACTAATTATCTATTTGTGCTTTGCTAGCTTAACGTATGCACAACAAAAGACTTTAACTACCAATACAGGCGTTCCCATAGGTGATAATCAAAATTCCAAAACAATAGGAAATAATGGTGCTGTACTTTTAGAAGATATAAATTTGCTTGAAAAACTTGCAGCCTTTGACAGAGAACGTATACCTGAGAGAGTTGTTCATGCTAGAGGCGCAGGTGCATTTGGAACATTCACGAGTGCTGCTGATTTCTCTGCCTATACGATGGCTTCATTATTCTCTTTAAAGGGTAAAGCTACGCCTGTATTCGTACGATTTTCAACTGTTATCCATGGAAACGGATCTCCAGAAACATTGAGAGACCCACGCGGTTTTGCTGTCAAGTTCTATACAGATCAAGGTAATTATGATTTGGTGGGGAATAACCTTCCTGTTTTTTTTATAAGAGATGCAATCAAATTTCCAGACATGGTGCATTCACTTAAACCCTCACCAATAACTAACAGACAGGATCCAAACCGATTTTTTGACTTTTTTTCACATATACCTGAGTCTACGCATATGTTAACCAGATTATACACAACTCTGGGTATACCCTCAAACTATCGCCAGATGGATGGTTCCAGCGTACATGCTTTTAAATGGATTAATAAGGAGGGAGCGATAACCTATGTTAAATACACGTGGAAAACAAAGCAAGGCGTTAAAGGGTTAACGGCACAGGAGGCAGAACTAGTTCAGGGCAAAGACTTTCAGCATGCTACAAATGATCTTTACGACCATATAAAAACTCATGATTTCCCTTCCTGGGATTTATATGTTCAGATGTTAAAGCCGGAAGATTTTGAGCATCTTGATTTTAATCCGCTGGATGCTACCAAAATATGGCCAGAAAAAGATACCAAGAGCATATTGGTCGGTACAATGACACTAAATAAAATACCAGATAACTTCTTTGAACAGGTTGAGGAATCTGCATTTTCACCTGGAGACCTAGTTCCAGGAATTGAGCCATCGGAAGATAAACTTTTACAGGGTAGGCTGTTTTCTTATTTCGACACCCAGCGTTACCGAATTGGCGCTAACTTTCAATCACTGAAAGTAAATGCCCCGATGGTGCCTGTTCATTCTTATAATCAGGATGGTGCATTGTCTAATCAGAATAAAACCTCAGATGTTAATTACCAGCCAAATACCTCGGACAAAGAATATACAGACAATGGTATTCTAGCCTCTTCGTCCAAAATAAATGGTTCCACTGCTACAGTGAGGCATCAAATAGATAAACCTGAGAATTTCAAACAGGCGGGGGATTTCTACAGATCACTTCCAGAAAATGAAAAATTAGAACTTATAAAGAACCTAACCGGGGATCTCTCCGCAGTTAAAAACAGGTCAGTGGCACTTAAAATGGTAGGATATTTTTACATGGCAGATGCAGATTTTGGTAAAAAGCTTGCTAGTGTGCTGAAAATATCTCGGGAAGAGGCTGAATCCACTTTTAGCAATCATTAATTATTAAACTTCACAGGAAGGGCAAGTTAACCTGCGCTTCCTGTGAAGATATATATGTATGGACTTTAGGTTAATTAGTTTCTTGCTTATAAAAGCAGAAGCAAATCGTAAGTACCCAGAGCAAGGCAAGACTACCACATTGAAGCCGTTGAAATACAGAAGGCAGTAGAATATTTTATTTATAAGTAAGAAAAACCATAATGAAACTAATCATAATTATCCTATCACTTATCTTTTGCTCATCAGAAAGTTCTTTTTCCCAAGACATTTTTGTTGCTGCCAGAAATAACGACACCGTAACTCTAAAAACATATATAACGAGTGGAATAAAAATTGATTCTACAGATTCAAGGGGTTCAACTCCACTGATTATTGCTGTTTATAATGGTAATTACAATGCTGCCCGTATCCTGCTTAGCAATGGTGCTAAAACAGACTTTTCTGACAGGTCCGGAAATACAGCCTTAATGGGGGCATGTTTCAAGGGTTATATTGATATGGTTGTATTACTCGCACAATACAAATGCGATATAAATCAGATAAACTTTAATGGTGCCACTGGATTGATCTTTGCATCCACATTCGGACATGCTTCAATAGTAAAATTTCTCCTTAGTAGAAATGCTGAAAAGGACATAAAGGATAAATGGGGAAAGACTGCCATGGATTACGCAGTGAATCAAGAAAACGCTGAAATTTCAGCACTTTTAAAAAATTGATGGTGTAGAAAATGTGTTATGGTCTGTTTCTAAATCATATCAGCGATCTATACAAATTCAATATAATCTCCGATAACTAAGTACTTTGGGTTACAGGAATAGTATTACTATTTATGTTGGCTCTTACATTTTCAGGCAGGCACAACATTATCTCCTCACTAACTATAGCGATCAGTTTTTTCTTGATATAATCCCTATGCACAACTATACTAATTTCTCTGACCGGGGATGGTTCAGCAAAATATCTCACTTGGCTCATCTGCTCCTCATTCATATTTATGGTTGCAAGCTCAGGAATAATGGTAATACCATCATTGATATCGATCATTCTTCTAAGGGTTTCAATGCTACCAGATTCATATATAAACTGGCCTTCACCATCGATAGAATGCTTTAGCGCGCACAAATTCATAATCTGACTCCTAAAACAATGGCCTTCTTCTAACAGCCATAATTTTTTAGGGTCAATATCCTTGGCTAAAATGTAGTTTTTTTTATCTGAGCCATTATTCTTAGAAACATAAGCCAGGAGTTTTTCGTAGAATAACGGATATTCCTTTATTCCTGCTTGCTGTAAAGGCGTGGCCAAAATACCAATATCAATCTTTCCAGATATCAGGCTTGAGGTCATCATTTCTGTTGTATGCTCACTGATTATTAATTTTACTCTTGGATATTTGGTTGTGAAAGGCTTTATGAATAGTGGCAATAAATAGGGAGCCAGTGTAGGTATTATCCCAATTCTCAATTGACCAGAAATCACGCTCAAGCGGATTTGAACCATGTGGTCTAATAATTCAACTTCGGAAAGTATTTTTCTGGCTTGCTCAATAAGTTCAGTTCCGAGTTCGGTAGGGATGACAGGCTGTTTACTGCGGTCAAATATTTTCGCTCCGATTTCTTCCTCTGCTTTTTGTATCTGCATACTCATCGTTGGTTGTGATACATAACACTTTTCAGCGGCTAACGCGAAATGTCGGTAGGTATCAACTGCAACTATATATTTTAGCTGGACTATGGTCATTATAGATTTTATCTATTAAATTTCAAATGTAATAAACATATGTTAATTGATCGTATGTCTTATAAATTCATAAGCGATTTTTTAGACCTAAATCATATTAGAATTTATTGAATATATCGAGATACTATGGTAGCATATTTTTTTTTGCGCCCTTAACTATTCCTGCTTATACTATCTAGAGAATTTTCGATTTAGTCGTTAGATCAAAATATTATCTAGGGAGCAATGCATATGAATTAGTAAAAGACAAACATAGTAACTCAAACATCTTCGATGTGTAACATAGGTTACAGAAGTTCTTTACAATTAAGTATACTTTTACGCACCGTGTATTCACTCATCAATGTTGAGTACTTAAATAATTACTTCTATGAATTGGATCTTCGAGCCCTGGCCATGGTATATCGCTGGCCCCTTAATAACTTTGACCATGTTTTCGCTCCTTTACTTGGGTAAAAATTTCGGATTGTCCTCCAATTTGAGAACGATATGTACGATCGCAGGAGCAGACAAGTCGTGTGATTTTTTCTGTTTCAACTGGAAATCACAATATTGGAACCTACTTGTCATGTTGGGTGCAATCATAGGAGGATATATTGCCTCCCATTACCTCTCAAAAAATCAGATTCCAACGTTAAATCCAAAAACAATTGAAAATCTACATTCACTTGGCTTTGAGAGCGCTGGAAAATCATATGCACCTCAAGAAATGTTTGGCAACAACGCCATTTCATCGCCTGGAGTATTTGCAATATTATTGATTGGGGGATTATTGATTGGTTTTGGCTCAAGATATGCAGGAGGTTGTACATCTGGACATTCAATATCTGGTCTTAGTAATCTTCAATTACCCTCACTGATCGCTACTATTGGATTTTTTACAGGTGGATTGATCATGATACATTTTATAATGCCAATGATCTTTTGAAAAAGTAAAAGATATATTTGAATAAATGTGTTTGTAAGACCAGTTTTCATTTAGCCAAAGCACGGGAACTATCTATTAGTTAATATTAAAAGTAGGTGAAATCACAAGAGATATTGCAAATAATTATCACAAAATTAACTTAGGAAGTCTCTTCATAAAAGCAACCATAAGTTGGCAAATCTCAATAAAATATCATATAAAAAACAACAAAATGAAAAGTTTGATTTATGTAATTATCGGAACATTTTTCGGTATAGTCATGTACAAATCTGAAGCAGCATCCTGGTTCAGGATATATGAAATGTTCAAATTCCAATCATTCCACATGTTCGGATTGATGGGAACGGCATTGTTTACTGGCATATTTCTGGTCAATTATATTAAAAGAAAACATTCTAAAGATGTATTTGGGAATACCATTAAATTAACACCTAAAGACAAGGGAGTTAAAAGGTACTTAATAGGAGGAATAATTTTTGGATCGGGATGGGCTTTGATCGGAGCCTGTCCCGGGCCGATGTTTGTACTTGCCGGGGCAGGCTATATCCCAATATTAATTGTAATTTTAGGGGCACTATTGGGAACCTGGGTATATGGGCTCATCAGACACAAACTTCCACATTGATATAAACAGGTTATGATCGAAACCATTAGAGATGCTTACGGCAGTATATTTGAAAAATCACTTGTAGATGAAATTTCAGAAGTCGCAAAACTGATTGAGTTCAAAGAAGGCGACATACTTATAGATTTAGGAAATTATATTAAGAGTATGCCCCTATTAATTAATGGTGCGATTAAAATTATGCGGGAGGATTTAGACACAGGCGAACTGCTTTTATATTTTATAGAAAAAGGTGACACCTGTGCAATGACACTCACCTGTTGCATCGGGGACCAAAAAAGCAAAATAAGGGCAGTAGCTGAAACCGATGGATTGGTAGCAATGATACCGATAGTCAAGATGGAAGACTGGCTGGGCAAATACAAAAGCTGGAGAACCTTCGTTTTTACAAGCTACAATAACCGTTTGAATGAAATGCTTGCAGCGATAGATAATGTCGCGTTCAGGAGAATGGACAAAAGACTTTATAATTATCTTAAGGAGATGGGCAAGATAACTAATTCAAAAATTGTAAGTAAAACCCATCAGGAAATTGCATATGAACTTCATAGCTCAAGAGTAGTGATCTCCAGGCTTTTAAAAACACTGGAAATCGATGGAAAAGTCAAGTTAAACCGTCACAACATCGAGTTGATAAGCTGATATAATCTTACGTTCAGATTTTTATTGCTTTTTCGATTATTTTCCGAGATAATATTTTTAAGGTTTAATATCTCTTTATTTTAAAAATTCGACGCAACTCTGTCGATGATTATTGCACTTGCAATCAAAAAATAATAATAATTTCTGAACAAAAATGTAATTTTTCTCTACACATGTTTCAACCATAAGAGACAAGCCTAAAACGGGGATTCAAACTAAATATCACATTATTTAGATCGTACTCGTTTTCTATACTTTAATGGACTTGAAAGGCCCTATTAATTCACAGAAAATAACTTACTCTGTAACAATTGTTACCGCAGCTTAGAGCTGGTTACTATAGTTTTGTTGAAATTAAAACATTTCTTACAATGATTTCACAAGCAGTAGCATACATGCTAGCAGCTGTTGTTGGCATTTCTTTAGGACTTATCGGCAGCGGCGGTTCCATTCTGATGGTTCCAATTTTAGTTTACATTCTTGGGATAGAACCGATTCTTGCTACAACATATTCTTTATTTATTGTTGGCATGACTTCTTTAATAGGCGGAATAAGTGGAATCATCCAAAAATCGGTAATTTTCCCAATCGTATTCATTTTTGGCATACCATCCATCATATCTGTATATCTAACTAGGGCTTTTATCATACCAGTTATACCAAATATTTTATTTTCTATTAATGGGGTTGATTTTACCAGAGATGTCTCTTTAATGGTGATATTCTCAATGGTTATGATTCTTTCTTCTGTATCTATGATCAAAAAGCCTAAAAGCCTTACCACGGGAGAAGGTAAGGTTGACGCTAAAAAAAATGTTATCCTTTTCTTACAGGGAACTTCGGTCGGCATCCTTGCAGGCTTAGTTGGCGCTGGGGGAGGATTTCTCATCATACCTGCGTTAGTGCTTTTGGGCAGGATTCCAATGAAAAAAGCAATAGTAACCTCACTTTGTATTATTGCCCTTAATTCAGTAATAGGTTTCGCAGGTTCGTTACAAAGTGGCATTTCGGTGGACTGGAAGTTTCTTTTATCATTTACCCTATGCTCAGTGATAGGGATTTTTACAGGGATATATTTTTCCCAAAAAGTTCAGTCAGCTAAACTTAAAATAGCCTTTGGATGGTTTGTGATGTTCATGGGCATTTACATCTTATTTAAAGAACTAGTACCGTAAATTGACTAGTCATACTATCGTTATTATTGCCATCAGCAGACATCTATTCAAATTATAAAAAGGATGAATGTAACCAATGTTACCGTTGGACACATAAAAACAAGGGAACTTTACAGGCGTTAACATTCAGTCATCAGGTACAATAGATATGAATTTGGAATGATTAAATACTTCTGAAGAACTTAATGACGCTCAATTGGCAATGGAGAACAGAAATTATTAATTAAAAGAAATAAAGTTTAAGATGATTTTTCAAAACATATTTGACAAAAGTTTAGCTCAGGCCAGCTACTTTATTGGCTGTCAGGCAAAAGGTGAGGCCATTGTGATAGACGCACAGCGGGACATAGATATTTATATAGATATAGCTAGTAAAAACAATCTAAGGATTACACACATTACCGAAACCCATATACATGCCGATTTTCTGTGCGGTTCTAGAGAACTTTCTGCGCGAACTGGAGCGCAAATATATCTTTCAGAAGAAGGTAGTAAAGGTTGGCTTTACGAATTTGCCCACATAGGATTAAAACACTCAGATAAGATTCATGTCGGAAATCTTTCCCTTGAAGTAATTCATACACCTGGACACACTCCTGAGAGTATCTCATTTCTTTTAACTGATCACCCAGCAACAGATAAGCCAGTTATGATATTCACGGGTGATTCTGTATTTGTTGGTGATGTAGGTCGTCCTGATCTTCTGGAAAAATCAGTTGGTCTTGCTGGCACACAGGTAGAGGGTGCCAAAGATATGTACAGGTCAATTCAAAACTTCGCTAAATTACCAGAATATCTTCAGATATGGCCAGGGCACGGTGCTGGCTCCTCCTGCGGAAAGTCTCTGGGTGCAGTTCCTTCTTCAACAATAGGTTATGAAAAAATACGTAATTGGGCATTTCAGTTTGAAAATGATGAACAGGGATTTGTTGATTATCTTTTAGAAGGTCAACCAGAGCCTCCTAAATATTTCGCGATGATGAAGCATCTAAATAAGGTAGCCCGTCCCCTACTTACTGAAGTTCCTAAACATCCAAAATTATCAAAGCTAGATTTCTTGCATGCTTATCATAATGGAATACGGATAGTAGACACCCGAGACAAAGTTATTTTTGAACAGGGCTTTATCCCAGGAAGCATAAATATACAGGGAAACAAGTCATTTGCAACTTGGTGTGGATGGATTTTAACTTTTCAGGAACAATTTATATTAATAGCCAGTGAGCATGAAATAGAAGATCTTACCCGAAAGCTTATGCGTATAGGTTTGGATAATATGTATGGTTATTTCTCAGGTGTGGAAGACTTAGATTTTAAATTAGAAACTGCAGATGTAATCGACATTGAAACTTTTAAACAACTAATAAAAAATGAGGATACGCAGATAATTGATGTTCGAAATGCTTCTGAATATCAAGCAGGTCATATTAAAGGTGCAGAGAATATTTTCATAGGAACAATGAAGAACAACCTTGACAAAATCAGCAAAGCCAAACATGTGCTTATACATTGTCAAAGTGGCGATAGGGCCGCAATTGCTTATTCTATCTTAAAAGATGAAGGATTTGAGAAACTAAAAAATTTCTCGGGAGGAATAAACGAATGGATAAAAAACAATGAATTAGTTAAATAAATTATAATGGAAACACAAGAAACCAAAAATCTTATGCCTAGAATAGGCGAGATCGCGCCTGACTTTACAGCCGTAACAACAATTGGAAATTTAAAATTCTCTGAGTTCAACAAAGGTAATTGGGTCATATTATTCTCCCATCCTGCAGATTTTACACCTGTCTGTACTACTGAAATGACTGGTTTTGCAAATGAAAGCAACTTCTTCTCTAAACATTCCACAAAATTAATGGGATTAAGTATTGATAGCATCCATTCACATATTGCCTGGGTGAATGCAGTACATGAGAAAACGGGGGTACTTTTTGAATTCCCAATCATAGCCGATTTAGATATGAAAGTAGCCAAACTTTACGGAATGCTCCAGCCTGGTGAAAGCGAGACTGCTGCTGTACGTGCTGTTTTTATTATTGATCCGGAAGGGAAAATTCGACTTATCATGTATTATCCCCTAAATGTTGGCAGGAATATGGAAGAAATCAAACGTTCATTGCTTGCGCTTCAAACTTCTGATGACCATAAGGTTGCAATGCCGCTGAACTGGATCCCCGGAGAGCAGGTAATTGTTGCAGCACCAAAAACCCTGGAAGCACTCAAGGCACGAAAAGAAGATGACACCCTTGAAAAGACCGATTGGTATCTCGCTAAAAAGCAATTATAGATTTAAATTAAAAGAACGTGAAAATTTATCCTGATTTTCATGTTCTTTTGAGAAAAAGTATTAAAAAACGAAATAGTTGATATAGCAATAAAAATAGTAAAGTGTTGTTATCTCGATTTTTACTCTGGATGAACCGCGGGCAGTTGAACCTATCTCGCCAAAAACAAAATTTATACAAGATGATTAAATAACAAATTGTTATAAATTAAGCGAAACGAGGTCACTTAGATTGAGTTTTTATAAGTCTGAAAACTTTATCAATTACCAGTGAGCTTCAATATCATTCCTTCTGCATTTTTGTTTGCAGGGTATTTTGCCAAAGCATTCTGATAACATTCGAGAGCCAAAGCATTCGCGTTTTTCTTCTGAAAGCATTCACCCATTATTTCATAGCCATAAGATAAATCCTGCGGTCGGGCTGGTAAAGAAACAGCTTCTTTTAGGACTGAGATTGCATCATCAAAGCGGCCCCTCCTCTGAAGATATTTAGCGACGCTGATAAGATCGCCGATTTCGAAACTAAAATCAAAACGGTCCTGTCCTGAAATTTTCAACTCGTGGTAATAATCCATCCCTTTAGTAAAATCTGCCAGAATTTTATCCCTGATAGAGAGATAAAGTGATTTTTTTGGAACAGCAAAAGGCTTACCATTGATGATATTAACTATTGCAGTTTTTAAAGGCCAGACTTTCATTTGTTGGTTGTTGGTCATCATTACTACAGATACGCCATTTCTCCTATCGTGATAAAATGCAGCCTCATAATTGCTGTTTGAACCCTGATGCTGATGCCAAACCAGTGTGTCGGCAAGAAATTCAGCAGTTCCCAAACTACTCTCACCACCTGGGAAGTTATTACCCAACACTTTTACTGACTCTGGAGAAATAACTTTATTTGCATCCAAGGCAATAAACCATTTGTATAAATCTCTCACAGGTAAGCGTACCCATCCTTTGGTTTGTTGAGCATATTCGACATTTTTACCATCTTCATCAAATGCTCTTGCCATATCCTTTGAAGCAATCGGATAATCTACGGCTGATTGGTTCATGTCCGCCAAGGGAAAGATATGATCTTCTAAAAAGGCAGCATAACTCATACCACTTACTTTTTCAATAATATCTCGCTGCAAGGAAACGTTAATATGATTATAGATATAAAGGGTTCCTGGTGCGGCAACTATTTCTTTCAAATTCTTTAAACTTTTTAAGATTAAAGTATCTGTCGCGTCGAATTGAGGCCCAAGTACAGGTATTCCACTAGTATAATTGATAAGGTGTTTTATCTTAATATCCTTTGCCCATAAAGGCAGGTCTGGAAAATATTTCAATAACTCGTCATCTAAAGATAATTTACCATGTTCAGCGAGTAACATTATGGCTGCCCCATTAAATTCTTTACTTATTGACCCAATGTCGAATCGCATTTCTTTTTTTAGTGGTATCTTTTTTTCAGCATCAGCGAATCCGAAAGACTTTTCGTATATAACCTTTCCATGGTTGGCCACTAAAATATTTCCATTAAAAATCCCCCTTTGATGGGCAATGCTCATTAATGAATCAATCTGCAACTTTGCACTTCGCTGTGCTTTGGAGGTAAATGAAAACACCAAGACAATAAATAAAATCAAGTAAATCCTCATAGTTTTTTTTACTAAGACGTAGGATTTTTATATAAGTTGCACGAAGAAGAATAAATAAAAAATAAACGATAATGTATTTAAAATAGCTTGCATTATTCTCTAGATTCTTCAAAACCCAAATTTGGGATTATTATTTTTTGTACCGAATGAATTTTGTTTTCTCCCTCTAAAAGACGTTTGCAAACCTTGATAAAACTTCACGATAGACTGTATTAGCGATATAAATTTTTACGTAGTTCTTTCTGCCATCCCCCAGGTTTTTCAACATTCTTCCTATGATTGTGGCACATCAAACTTCTTCCAAAGTAATACTGTCCTTGGCCGAACGGCATACAATATATTCCGAATCTTCCAGAAAAGTCTGCTGATAATGTCCAGCACCTGGACGACATGCACCAGCTGTACCAGGCTCCAGAATAAATTCGTCAATCTTCACTTTTCCACTAACTATAAAAATATAGGAGCCTTCGGAATGCGAATGCGATTTGCTCGTTGTTCCCTTTTTTCCACGGACAACGGACATAATTACGCCAAAATCGCTAAATCTAGCGGTCTGTATTCCAATCTCTGATTCCATCCAGATAAAGTCTTCTGGTTTGATATGCTGATATTTCATATATTTTCCTGTTTTTTTAGTTTACTTTTAACCAGGGTGGTTACATACCCACATGCAGCTTCCATTTGAACAAATCTGTTTCTGCGGAAATCCATGTGCGCAAATGTGCGTTCTAAAATCAAATTCTAGAGAGTTAGCACCTGTTTTGATATTTAATGACTCGACCTCAAAATCTTTAAGGCCTAGCTCCTGCAACTGCAGGTTCAATCCATCGATAAGTCTTCCGGACTCCAGCAGATCATTTATTTTCTTGTGCTTTGCTTTGGAAATTGTTTTCATAGGCTTCGTGTTTATTTATTAACAGTCAATAATAGAGAATCCCGAACTACGGTCTTTTTCCCCTTTGAATCCAAACAGACGGCTCTTATCTTGATTTCGGTTCCTATGGGATATGCTGGAGCCGAATAGATAGCAGAAACGGATGAACTGTCCGCAGTCTGGTTCTGCACTGCTCTGAAGCGGCCATTGGCGGCCAGTCCACTCAAGAGTACATCTTCAAATACTACGTTGAAACCAGAGGATACTGGCCTATTTTCACTGTTTTTGAGCAACCCTCGCAATTTAATTTCTGTAAGAAAATTTGATGATATCCCAAAACCAGAAGGCTCAATCTTCATTGAGAATGGCTCTGACGGTACTGCTTCGATGTCTGTACTCAGTATATACTCGGAGTTTGGACTGTCAAATTCGGGAGATACGCTGACGGATATCATTCCTGGTTTTAGAGGAGAACGTAGTAAAACCTTAGCAATGAGTACCCCATCATTGTATTCAGCCTTGACCAATGCTTTGTCCTGATTTCCGGGAATAAAATTACCCGAAGTGGTGGTGAAGACAACCGTTCTCCTGTCGGCGCTCGAGTTTGGGCTGAGCTGAACGGATATTTCAGACATGGAAAGCCCATCTGCGGAGAGCTTGGTTTTGCTGGCAGATAGTGATACAAAGATCTCATCGATGCTGACCGTCTTCTTGCAGGAAATCAGCAGCATGAAGAATGCAGATATTATAAATATTTTCATTAGAACAGCTTTGAGGTTATGTCCTTGATACTTTGCAAAAGGTCTACATCAACCGATAGGGATGCATAGGCCCCAGGCACGACTATTTTTTCTGATATGGCTGGATTGAACGAAGCCCTACGCAAAAGTGAAAGGCCAACACTGGCTTTGAAAGCATTTGCGAATCTGTAGCCAGGACCTATGAGCAGTGACATGTTATTGTAAAGATTTGAGAAATTATCATCCTGCATCGCCCCGAGTGTGAGACCGAAATTTATACACAGCCGCTGGCCCAGGCTTGACCTGCTAGCAATACCATAATCTGGTCCATATCCGCCTGTACTATTCGTCCCATCAAACCTGCCCGGAAACGCTCTAGGAAATTTTGACCTTCTGGTGTTTTTGTCTATTGGCCTGAAATAAATGCTTATGCCGGTAAAAAGCTTTGGGATAAACTTGAACCTTGTATTGGTTCCCTGCGTACTCAGAAGACTAATACCGAGGTCGAGAAATAGAATGTTTCCCCCTTTTGATTTAAGGTCAGTTGCTACAGTACTTCCACCAATGTAGACTCCTTCCTGAAGTTCCCTGTTTTTTTCAATAGCTTCAGTGATTTTTTTTACGATCCCATCGAATATGGTAATATTACGCTGGATATTACCCCTTAACTCCGAAACCTTATCCCTTAACACCTTAAGATCAACCTTGATCCCATTGATAGTTAAATACGAAGGATGGTTGAGCATAACTCTATCCATCCTTTTTTGCATCGAATCGATAAAAAGGAAATTGTTCTCTAGGTTTTTAAGTACTTGTTCCGGATGATCCCTGGTTGTTGCCTTCCCAGGCTCCATAATTTCAGATAGCGAAAAAAGACCGTGTTGAAAATCTGCCATTTTGTTCTTTCTAAATAGCTCATAAAAGTACCCTCCGTCTTTAAAGTCAGAAACAGACTTTGAAGTGGAAATATCGATTGCCCTATATTCGACAAGATTCAGGATTCCAGAAGCAAAGAGGGGCTCGCTTCGTGCAGAATTGTAATACGATTTCAACTTCTTGTTATAAAAGTCCACATAATCGGGGAAGGCAAGGCTAAAGTATGTTCGGTTGTTGTAAGGGGAAATTAAGCTCTTGTCCAGAAGAATGTATTCGTCAAACGCCTCTGAGTGGTTGCCCGAGGATAACTTAGAATTGACTTCCAGAAGTTTGTCTTTGCTGGCTTTCGTGAGAGCGTATATAATGTTAATATCAAAATCCTTGTTCGGTTTCAGCGGAGGAAAATAGATACTCAGTGAGTCTGACCTTGACAAAAACAACAGATTCAAATCAACCACAGCCCTCGTTACGACCTGTCCGTTATAATCCTTAAAACTGCTTTCTACCAGATCACGATTGCCATCGTTAATTAATGCCTCGTAGACCTCTACCCTTTGCACTGCTCCTTTGGGAAGCTTATCGATAAATAGCGTAAACGCGCGGTCGAATGGTATTGGTTTGTCTGTTAGCTGGGACGCCATATCGAATTTGATATATGCATCAGAATGAAAAGGTGTCTGCGCCACCGCAAAAACGGGGAGCAAAAAAAAGAGAGTTGCTATCGCGTAAAAACCCCTTATAAGAAAATGTGAGCGTAACATAAATCTTAATTGTTTGGATAATGAAATTTAAGAAGATTTTTCAAATTATAAAATACTTAAAACTAAGTATTTACCAACGAAATGTGTCGCTACTGTCTAAATTAGAAATCGTCATTTTATATCTACATTAAAAAGGTTATACACCACTTATAAGGATCTGGTCATTTTTTTCAGGTGGTTATTGGACCTGTGATTTCAAATTAGAATTGAACTTAACAGTAAGACTTGTTCTTTCATATTTATACTTTAGATGAATTAAAAATTAACATTAATGTTTTGACCTGTATAAACTATGCTCTTTGTTGACCCTTCATTTTCTTTTATGCCAATCCCAGCATTTTCACTAACGATAATAATCTTGTATTGTTGTTTTATAGCCATGTGTGCGTAGCTTCCATTTCTGTTCCCAATAGTAAGTATTCTTGCTTTGTCATCCCAGGTTAGCTTTGTCGTTGAGAAATGTCCCTTTTCATAATTATAATTTTCTCCTTCATCCTGATACAGTGTAAAATTTCCATCCTTTCCGGGGTATATCCGTATTTCAATTGGCGCATCAGGTTGTTCGTCTGAATATTGCTGGGCTGCAGCAAATGGTACAATTGAACCAGCTTTCACAAAAACAGGAATTTTATCAATTGGCGCATCTGCATCGATTGTTATTCCGCCCCTAAATGTTTTCCCTGTCCAAAAGTCAAACCAGGTGTTATCTTTAGGTAAATAAACCTTTCTGGTTTTAGCCTGATCAACTGCTTTATTATTTGGCTCAAAATACATCGCCGAAGTCACCGGGCATGCCATAAAAGCAGGGCCGAACATAAATTGATCTTTAATATCGTATACTAATTTATCCAATCTAAAATCAAAGATAAGGGGACGGGTCATTGTATAATCCTGATTGGAAACCATAGCTGCCAGCGAATAAGTGTAAGGTAAAAGCTTATATCTTAAATTAATCTGGGTGATAATACTCCTGTAAAAAGGGCTATCAAGGTCTCCAAACTGCCAGGGTTCGCGGGCAAAATCAGTACCGTGGCTTCTCATCATTGGCAACCAGGTGGCAAATTGAAGGGTTCTGACGTAAAATTCCCTGTAACCATTGTCCAGCACGCCTTTATTAAAGTCACCTTTCCAAAACCATTGCGATTTTGATTTAACAAAAAATGCCCCGGCATCTATTGTCCAGTAAGGATTACCTGTAGCCATGTAATTCAGTCCAGAAGGTATCCATCTGGCGAAATCTGCCCATGTTGCTTTGGTATCGCCATTCCAGATGAATGTTCCATACCGGTGAATACCTGAAAAACCTGAACGTGTAAGGTTAAGCACTCTTTTCTGATCAGTTACCAAACGCTGGTTTTCATAAATTCCGCGTGCATGATTGAGCGAAAATAAATTTGCCCTTAAAGGACCAAGAAGTTCATTCAATCCTGCTGAATTAAGTTCATACCTCGCTTTTGGATTATTCGCGATACCATTCGCCTTATCATTCCAGTCACCATCGACAGGCTCAGATGAATCACACCACCAGGCGTCCACACCTAATGAAAAAAGATTTTTATTAACGTAATCATCCCAATACATCTTCCTGGCTGCAGGATTAAAAGCATCATATACGGATCTACCTAGTACAAATCCCTTTCTTCCCATTTCAGCAGACTCATTGCCTGCAACGTTTGGCCAAATCGACAACATGAATTTTGCATGTTTTTCATGCACCTTTTTAATCATTTCGCCCGGATTAGGATAAAATTTTTCATCAAATTTTTTATGACCCCATAAGCCATTTTTCCAGTAGTTCCAATCCTGGACAATCATATCCAATGGAATTTTAGAGGATCGGAAACGGGTGACAATACTGTCAATTTCTTTTGGATTGGTATAACGTTCTTTTGACTGTATATAGCCAAATGCGTACTTGGGCGCTAAGGGCACTTTTCCTGTCAGGTAACGGTAATGACCAACGACCTCATCCATTTCAGGTCCGTACAAAAAATAGTAATCCAATTCATTAACCGCATTCAGTTGGATGCTCTTATCTGGCTGCTCATCAGAAAACACCATTGTTGAACCAGCATCAAATAATAACCCATATCCTTTTGAGCTCATTAAAACAGGCACACTTTTCTTAAGATTATGCTGATAAAGGTATTGCGTTTTGCCCCTTAAATTCATATACCCTTCCTCATGAGATCCAAGCCCAAAGAGCGCCTCGTCAGATTGCCATTTAAAACGGCATATCATCTTCCAGGCGTTACCTATCACAGCTTTAGTTCCAACCTGGGCAATGACCAAATCACCATTCGCTGTTTTTTCAATTTTATCCTTGCTATCATCAAAGCCAACTTTTTCAATATTAATTTTTTCTGATGAGCGTGGGTCAACTGGAGATTCCTGAAGAATATTGGTTCCATTTTTTGAGAAATAACTTAGTGAACCTGTAGCTTTATTCAATCTGACACTTAAGGCGCGGGATGATAAGGAATAGTTTTTAGAATTTTGTGAAAACGTAGTAGCAACATTTGGATTTTTCTTTAGGATGCAGGCATCTGTTTCATTACTTTTGAATTCACCCAAAGGAGCATATTGTATGCGTACTATTTCGGGACTTATAAAGATTACCCGAAGTTTTTGACGCTTACCAATAAACAATGCCCCTGAAGGTTCTTTTTTCACAATGAAAAAGTTTTGATTGTCTAATTTTTTTCCTGCGCCACCTTGTCCGTTAGATTTTATTGAAAAAACAGATAAGATTAATATAAAAAATAGGATTTTTTTTGTCATTGTTATTATAAATCAACTAAGATTGAGTCATGTGAACTTTTGGTTTAGTAAAAACTTATTTTATGAGCGCTAAACAGAAAATCTGATTCAGATATTAACTGGCAGTATCAGCTTTTGTAAGTACAAATATCTACACTTAGCGACTATATAAGTTAAGGATACAATTAAATTTTTCTAAGTCGGATCATAGCTAAGTGAGGAGATTATAACTATTGAATATTTGGTTTTATCTATTCCTTATTATTAATTTAATAAAGTTTAGTAGGTCAAATTTAATTTTTTATAATATGGAGTTATTGTAGTATACAGACTATTTATTATTATTTTCCGACTTTTATATATTTTAGCCAAGAATTTTTCCAAAAGGTTCCTTACACTACTAAAACTTAGAAGCCGGATGCTATCCATATATCATGCTATTTCACTAACCCCTTGCTAAAGCGTTATTTCACCAATATGAATAACCAAATTAAATCTTTGAAAATCTGAGTTATTGTCTGCTCTGGATAATTAAATCTGAAATTATTGGCGAGATAAAATCCTTTACATTTTGAAGTTTTTTATCGCTATATTTTAGAAAATGAATTCATAAAGAAGTTTTGACCTTGCAAAATCGCAGAATTATTCTATTTCGAGATGTCTAAAGAGATCCTAATTCGAACTTAAGATATTGAGCCTTAGTCCATTCGAAAATAAAGGAAACTAAAGATGTAATAATTATTTCCTTAATATTTTAATTACCCAACGAATCGTATGAGCAGTAATCTCAAAATCTCTAATCTATCTCTAAATATTGGTTATGGATTTAAAGGAAGACTGAAGTGAAACGTTGATCCTTTATTTAATTCGCTATCTACCCAAATTCTTCCGTTATGTCTTTCAATTATTTCTGCACACAGGTAAAGACCAATTCCAAATCCTGATATCGTCGATGGCTGATCATTTACACGGTAATATCGCTCAAAGAGTTTTGCCGTATCCTCTTCCTTAATTCCCTTTCCTTGATCGCTCACGGATACTACTGCACTATTACCTTCAACCTGGCAGCTGATGGTAATCAAGGTATTTACTGGTGAGTACTTTACAGCGTTGCTAATGAAGTTAGTAACAACATGCCCAATCTTATTCTGGTCAGCATTCACAACTACTGGTTGATTTTTTTCGAAAATAATTTCGTGACGATTAGCTGTCACCTTAAACTCGGTTCTCATTTCCTCTATTAAACTACAGAGGTCAAAATCTTGTTTCTCGATGTGTATCTTACCTGACTCCAACCTGGATACATTTAGAAAACTATTAATCATACCAGTCATTTTTTTTAGCTGGTTGTGGGCCTTTTCGAGTGCAGTCGCAGCAAAACTATCCTGTCGCTTCTGAGCATTGTGCTGCAGGATTTGCACGTATGCTGTCATAGAAGTGAGTGGCGTTTTAAGTTCATGGCTAACCATACCAATAAAGTCATTCTTTCGCTGTTCATCTGCTTTGACTTCTGTAACTTCTGATAATATGCCAACCATTTTAATCGGCTTGCCTTTACTGTCGTATCTTGCCCTACCATGCGCACTAATCCAGTGCAAGGAGCCATCAGGCCATCTGATTTGATATTCTGCGTGATATATGCTGTTATCTTGCTTTGCAATTGCCACCAACTCCTTAATCCGATCCCTATATTCGGGAAGCATTGCCTCAAACATATCTGCATACACAAAATCCTCACCTGGCTTTTTCCCAAACATCCGACTAAACTCTTCATTATACACCATCGTACCAGTTTCCAGGTCTACTTCGGTTGACCCAAGCGACCCAGCGTCTATGGCGATATTAAGCCTGGTGTTAACCTCAGAAATCTCCTTCCTCGAATTTACCTGTTCAGTAACTTCGGTAACGACTTGAAGGATGCTGCCAACTTTTTCTTCTTCATCGATTATTGGTTGGTAGATAAAGTTAAAGTATCGCTCCTCAGCCACGCCATCTTTAATGATTATTGCTTTACTCTCTTTTCCATGATAAGGAATACCGGTATCAAGTACAGCATGCAAGATTTCGATGAAGGGCTGGTCTGCAATTTCAGGGAGAGCCACTGTAAAATTTTTCCCTTCAACTTCTGTCGTTTTGTTCCAGATCTCTAGCATCTTAATATTGGCACTTTCAATAATCAGATCCCTTCCTTTGAATACATTGATGGCAACCGGTGCCTGTTGAATGAGTTGCCTGAATTTCCGCTCACCCTTCTCCAGTTCTTCAATGAGTTTTGCCATTTTTTTGTTGATGCTGGAGAGTTCTTCATTTGAGGCCGCGAGTTCTTTATTGGCTGCACTAATCTCCTCATTTGATGCCTTAAGTTCTTGATTTAGAAAATAAATCTGTTCCGTTCTTTCCTTCACCATCATATCCAGCTTCTGATTCAAGCTTTCCAGGCTTTCTTTGGTAAGATAAAGTTCCTCGTTCGAGGCCTTCAATTCATCCAATGCGGCTGCGAGGGTATGGTTTTCGTGACTTAAATTTTCATTTAACTCCTCTTCCTTTTTTAATAACTCCGCACCTTCGGTAGCCCGTTCAATGGCTTTCTGCTTTAAAAATCTGTCTGTTACATCTGTAGCGGTGTGAAGTATACATATCGTTTTACCAATATCATCTAAAATAGCACGATATTCAAAATCGAAATAGAATATTTGCTCCTTACCATCAATTTTGAGCATAGCCGGGGTGTCGCTGCCTGATATCGTCAAACCCTCACGCCATACCTTTGCAAACATTTCGATGAAGGGTTGCCCTTTCAGCTCAGGAAGTGCATCCTCTAGCGATTTGCCTATAACAGCCTCGTCTTTACCCCAGATGCGAAGCATCGCCTCATTTGCAAACTGGATATGTGCCTCCTCGCCTACATGAAGTGCTGTAGCATTTTTTGTTTGAGAAAAAATTTTAATTACGGAGAGTGGATCAAGGAAGGGAGGTGAAGCAGACATCAGTAGAATCTTAAGGCTATAAAGTTAATATTTTGTTATGTACGAGAAAATCAAATTTTAAGACTTAAGTGACAAGATAAAATAGATATCTCAATAATAGTTGCCCAAGATGGATTAGACACTATTAGGACAATCCCAACTTAAGAAAAGAATTTCTCGTTCAAAATAATATGGACACTTCTAAAGTAATTTCAATGAGAAAGAGATTAGCCTACATCAGATCTATCATCTCTTAAGTTTCAACTAAAAGCTGAATAAGGTGAGAATTTCAAGACTTAGCGGATAAACCAAAGTATTTACCCCATTCGTGCCAATCCATTAATATAACAGCAAGCAAAACATTATGGCAATTTTATTTTTGGTGATCTAGGGTTCAATCTACTTTGGTTTATCCAGCTTATCGGTTGCTGGATATTAAATTTACTTCAGTCTATAAGATAGTGCAGATTCCTTTCTACATCTAGCTTTGAACTTACAAATGCCCTGATCTGTGGATTTATCCATGCTCAGATTGGCTTAGGCCCTTATTTAACTAATGGATCGAATAATCCAGCGGATCAAGTTTCATAATATAAATTGTGGCTTGCACTGAGGTTCCTGTTGAACTGTTGCGTCATGGTCACTGCCACTGTGGATATATCACATAAAAGGTCTGCTTCTCTAATTCTCTGCTAAATCATCACTTCCGCGGAAAATGGCCTGACAAGTAGCATAAAGGAAAAAGTAACCGCCTTCCTTTGTGGGTAATTCACAATCTATTGAACATTCAGTCTTCACCTTTTTGAATTGCGAACTTTTTTAATTGCCTCCCATATTGGAACAATTCATTAAAGACCCCTACATAGTATTTGATAAAATCCCTATTGTTCAACGAGGTATTTGAAAATAGTACAACAGCAACCTCCTTATCAAGATCCGCCAACATCTCTGTCTTCACCCCTGGATCGGTTCCTCCATAACCGATCTTCCTTCCACCATCTTTAGTTGCCCAAAATAAACCAGCATTCTTGCTGGAAAGGTTTAGGTTTTCTGGCTTATGGCCAGACGAGAACTGATAGCGCTGCATTGAATCAATAGAGGATCTCTTTAAAATCCGCTTTCCATGGTATTGGCCGTCTCCCAGCAGGGTTATAAAATATTTCGAAAGTTCTGCTACTGAAGTACGAACACCCCCATCCGGATAGGTGGGAACCCCGAAATACGGGATAAGTTTTAAGGTATCACCCTGTTTATCATAACCTTTGGAATAAGCACCCATATTTATTTCAGTGCTAAACCATCCAGTATTTTTCATACCAAGCGGCTTAAAGATATTATTTCTACTGTACACATTTAATCCAATACCCGTCACCCTTTCGACGATGTAACCTGCCAGCCCAGTCGCTATATTGGAGTACTCCCAAAACGTGCCTGGTTTGTAGTTCAAAAAGTTATCTTTCGAATAGAGCTCACCATTAACATCGAAATAGCTTCTTAAAAAATCTTCGAGAGCGACCGGGGAATCCCCGCCATAAAAATAAGAATTTTCATAGACTGGGCTTCTATCCATTATGCCCGAGGTGTGCGTACCCAAGTTACGCAAAGTAATCTTTTCATCCGGAAAATGAGGATTGATAACTTTGAAGGGTAGATATGTATTGATGTCGGCATCAAGAGATAGTTTACCTTCCTCAACTGCCTTCATGACGCATACACCGGTAATGGTCTTTGTAATTGAGGCAATATTCATTATGGTATTTGGGGTAAAAGGTTTGCGTAGTTCCTTATCGGCATATCCAAAACCCTTCATCCAAACAATCTTCCCTTTTACAATAATGGCGGCACTGAGCCCAACCATTCCGGATTCATCTATGCTTTTTTGGATCATTGCATCAAGTTCCTTCGCACTCAAATTCTTGGATGCAGTTCTTTCCTGGGCGAGGAGACCAGAGGTAGTCAGGGTAAAGCATATCAGTGCAAATATTTTCAGCTCGAATATTATTTTCATATGTTACTTATTTCTTAAAGGCTGGGAGGTTTTTTCTTGTCCGCTGACCAATGACCCAAAAGTAATGAAGAATGGTTTATGTAGGTGGGAATGTCGATGGATAGCACTATTTTGGAGATGAAGAGCTTAATTCAAAGACTGTAGCGTTTAATAGGCCAAAAACCTTTAAACACCATGAAATCCCGCTTATTCGTCGACTAACAAAGGATAAAATCGCTAGAGTTGTATCTTTGCATTCATGCCATTACTGGAAAAAATAATCAGGTTCAGTACTTCCCACAGGCGCTTAAGCCACGTGCTTTTCTGGCTAGTGGTTTCTGTGGTGTTTTTAAACCGGTACGACATGCAGGAATACCAGTATCCTGAAAAGATCTTTTACAGGCACTCCTATTATATTTCAGTGACTATAATCGCCTCGTATTTCATCTCCTACCTGATTATCCCACGGTTAATTCTATCTAAAAGCTATTATGTGGTAGTGCTTTATTTTCTTATAGGCAGCTACCTAATCTGTGTACTGTCGAGGATAGCGGTTATTTACCTACTGGAACCACTTATTAGATTACAGCCCTTCGGACAGGAATCACTATGGGTAATCGCAACTGACCTTCCCAAGCTCCTCACCCATTATTTTGCGCTTTCTTTTTCTACGGCCTGGCTTTTCTCCTTTATAAAACTTATTAGGGATCAATACATGAGCCAGCAACGCACTATGTCCATGGGAAAAGAAAAAGCACAGGCAGAACTGAAAGTACTCAAAGCTCAGCTTAATCCCCATTTCCTTTTCAACACCCTCAATAATATCTATGCACTTTCGCTCACTGCATCCCCCATTACTTCAAAATCTATAGCGGGACTTTCGGAGATACTGGACCACATTCTTTACAGGTGCGAGGGTCCTTCTGTTCCGATCAGCGCCGAAGTGAGTTTAATAAAAAATTATCTAGAGCTCGAAAAGCTGAGGTATGATGAGCGCCTCAAGCTGAGCTTCGTTCATTCAGTGGACGAAGAGCTGGCGATTGTGCCTTTGGTTCTACTCTCGATGGTAGAAAATGCCTTTAAGCATGGGGCAGGAGAAAACGTTGCAAGCCCTGTTATTGATATTAACCTACAACTTCGATCAGGACTCTTTGAATTTAAAGTATCCAACAGCTATTTTCCTGCCTACAGAGAAAGTAGCAGTGAACGCATCGGCCTGGTCAACGTCCGAAAGCAACTTGAACTGGTGTATGGAAAAAGACATCAACTTAGCGTTTCTACAGAAAACAATATCTTTGTAGCCTTATTGATAATTGATCTTAGGGTAAAAGATAAAACGGGATTAACTTATGAAAACAAGGTGTCTTTTAGTGGATGATGAACCATTGGCACTACAGCTGATAAAAAGTCATATTGACAAACTGGATAACTTTGAGGTTGTGGGCAGCTGTCCAAATGCAGTGAAAGCTTTGGAAGTGCTTAATTCGACGCAAGTTGATCTTCTTTTTCTGGACATCAAGATGCCTGGTATTATTGGCCTGGACTTCCTTAAAGTCCTGAAAAACCCGCCACCAGTAATCATCACAACGGCTTACAGGGAGTATGCAATTCAAGGTTATGACCTAGACATTGTGGATTACCTGCTTAAACCGATTACCTTTGAACGGTTTTTTAAATCGATAGAGCGCTATCTGAGGCTTTTTGCCAGAAACGAAAATCTTCAGGTGCAGACCAATGAACCTCAACCCTTCATACACATCCGATCTGGGGGTAAAGTTCATCGGGTGGCAGTTTACGACATTATTTATGCAGAAAGTGTGAAGGATTATCTGTTGATTCACCTAAAGGACAGAAAAGTAAGAACTAAATATAAAATTGGAGATTTCGAAAAAGATGTACTAGGACAGCCATTCCTGCGCACCCACCGTTCCTTTATTGTCAACTTACTAAAAGTTACGGCGTTCACCCTATACGATGTTGAGATTGCAGGACTGGAAATACCCATAGGCTCAAGTTATAAGGAGTATGCCTTGAAGGTGCTCACAGATTCTGCCTTGAACAACCAGGACTGATTTTAAAACCATCATTTGACCTTGCAGACAACGCCATTATACACTGTATGAAGAATATGGAAACCCTATTGGACAAACCAGTTAATTTGACCCCTTTCCGCCAAATCAATAACACAATGGCAACCAATTATTCATAAAAAAATTTATATCCGGTTAGACGGGGTCCATCTACTCTGATTTTTCCAAGTTACTAACGTTACTCTGTCTAACCCATTATGTCTTCAGAAAATAATGAAACTATGATAACAATCAAACAACGGCAGAAGTAAAGTGGATTAATTGTGATTAATTGAATTTATAATAACAGTTTATAAAATCACCTATTCCTTACCTAGTTGCAAAAAAAATAAAATTGACGTAATGGGAACCAAGAAATTGATTGTCAAAAAGAAGATTTTGCGAAATACGGAAAAGTTATGGCTCTTTAGTCCTGTGATAAATAATACCTTTTTACTATATTATTTGTAATATTGAAAGCTAATCTACATTAAGAAAATCAAATGACGATCTCATTCATTGACATAAAATCCAGCCTAAACAAAGCATTCAGATTACTAAAACCTAAAAGAAACGATTTAAATATCTTCAAAAGTAATTTAAATACCCTGCTTGGACACATCAATGAACAGGAAACTGAAGAACATGTAAAAATCCATCTCATGGATTTTCTAAAAAACACCTATTTCCATCCGCAGCACTTAGTAGCTACAAATGGACGGACTGATTTTGTGATCCATACAGGTAATAATGCACAAACACCAGTAGCAGTTATGTTTGAAGTTAAGAAGCCTTCCAACAAGGCTGAGATGATTACAAAGACCAATCTCAATGCGAGGGCAATGCATGAGCTAATATTATATTTCTTAAGAGAGCGGATCGACAAAAAAAATTTATCGTTAACCAGCTTGATCATCACCAATATCTATGAATGGTATGTTTTTGACGCAGTTGCTTTTGAAAAGATATTTACCCAGAACAAAGATCTTCAGTCCGCATACCGAGAATGGAAGAACGGCCAAAAAATCAGCACATCTACAGGGCTATTCTATAACGAGATTGTCAAACCATTTTTAAAGGAGCTTGATAAAGAGATTAGTTTTACCTTCTTTGACCTTAGAGATTTCCAAAAAAGCCTTAAGTCAAACGAACAAAAAAACGACACTAAACTCATTGCACTTTATAAATTCTTCACCCCGATCAACCTGTTAAAACTATCGTTTACCAATGACAGTAATTCGTTGGATAAGGGCTTCTTCGCGGAACTTCTACACATTATAGGACTGGAAGAAGTCAAGGATGGAAGTAGAAAAGTGATCGACAGACCACAACCAGCAAAACGAAATCCTGGGTCAATTATCGAAAATGCCCTAAGCATTCTGGAAGTCGAAGACTGCTTAAGAAAAGTTCCATCCAAGCTTCAGATCGGCGAAAGCCGTGAACAGAAATTATTGAACCTGGCCATTGACCTTTCTATTACTTGGATTAATCGCTTGCTATTTCTAAAATTACTAGAAGCGCAGCTACAAAAATATCACCAGGAAGATCAGAAATACCGGTTCTTGAATATCCAAACCATCAAGGATTATGATGAGCTTTACAAATTATTCTTTCAAGTTCTGGCGAAAAAATCAGTGGACAGACTACCTGCAGTTCGTGAAAAGTACAGATTTGTACCCTATCTTAACAGCTCCCTATTTGAAATATCTGAATTAGAAGATATCACCATTAAAATTAATGCACTTGACGACAATGTTGATATCCCTATATATTCGAATTCGGTATTAAGAAAAGGAAAGAGCAAAATAGAAGGCTCAACGCTAAATACCTTGAATTATCTGTTTGCCTTTCTTGATTCATATGATTTTTCTTCAGTAGGTAAAGAAGAAATACAAGAGGATAACAAAACCATCATTAATGCATCGGTACTAGGATTAGTTTTTGAGAAAATCAATGGTTACAAAGATGGCTCGATTTATACTCCAGGCGCGATCACTATGTATTTATGCAAAGATGTTATCAGGCGTTCTGTCGTTAAAAAATTCAACGACAATTATGGATGGAACTGTGGAACGATAGCTGATCTGAGAAACCATATTGCCGACAAGAGGAATTCGTGTGATGTACTAGAATTCAATATTGTTATTGATACCTTGCGACTTGCCGACCCAGCAGTGGGTTCAGGTCACTTTCTGGTATCAAGTTTAAATGAACTTATTGCAATTAAGGCAGAACTCGGCATTTTTGCCGATCGGTATGGTAACAGAATTTCAGATGTGGATATAACCATAGCAAATGATGAACTAGTAGTCAACTACATGCAGGGCCAGGATTTCTTTGATTATCAAGTCTTAACTGACTCAGAGGGTAAGTTCAAAGTTTCTCCGCAGATTCAGCGTATTCAAGAAGCCCTTTTCGACGAAAAGCGTAAATTGATTGAAAATTGTCTGTTTGGTGTTGACATTAATCCCAATTCGGTGAAAATCTGCCAATTAAGGTTATGGATAGAATTGTTAAAAAATGCCTACTATAAAGTCGGAGATGCCGCTACAGCCAATGAACTTGAAACCTTGCCAAACATCGACATTAACATAAAGCAGGGAAATTCTTTACTTAATAAATACAGTCTAAAGGAAGATCTCTCCGATGTATTTAAAAAAAATAAATTTGGCGTTAAGGATTATCAATTAGCGGTGCAGCGGTATAAAGAGGCACCTAACAAGGAAGCTAAAGAAGATCTAAGAAATTTCATCAAAGAAATTAAAGCCAAGTTTCATGAAACAGTGAGCAATCGAGACCCTCGACGCAAAAGACTATCTGAGTGGCGTGGGAAAAAGATACTTGCCGAATCGACAAATAATAGTCTTTTTGGACAAACAAAATCTCTGAAGGACATTGGAAAGGAAGTTGCGAAATATCAAAAAGAGATTGATAAAATTTCATTGGAAATCGCGGAAATAGAAAACAATACGCACTATAAAAATGCTTTTGAATGGCGCTTTGAGTTTCCGGAAGTGTTGGACAAGAATGGAGATTTCATAGGATTCGATGTCATTATCGGCAATCCCCCCTACATCCAGCTTCAGAAAATGGGATCAGAGGCGGATATCCTACAACGACAGAATTATGATACATATGTACGAACTGGCGATATATATAGCCTATTTTATGAACAGGCTATAAACTTATTAAAGCCAGATTATTACTTTGGGTATATTACCTCAAATAAATGGATGCGTGCCAACTACGGTGAAAGTACTCGAAAATACTTCTTAAAAAGTACGAACCCACTATCACTTATTGATTTTAGTGGCTATCCAGTATTTGATTCTGCTACCGTAGATGTTAATATACTTGTCGCACAAAAATCCCCATATTTAAACGACACCCAAACTTGTCTTATACAGAAGAGTTTAACAAGTCTAGAAAAATTGAGCGATTTTATTGAACAAAATACAAGTAAAAATGTCTTTAAGTCTGGCGGAAGTTGGGCTTTACTTTCATCAATCGAAAAGAGTATAAAAGAAAAAATAGAGCGCCTGGGAGTACCCCTGAAAGATTGGGATATCCAAATAAATTACGGTATTAAGACTGGCTTCAATGAAGCATTCATTATCAATGAAGATAAGAAAAACGAGCTGGTTGCAGCCGACCCTAAATCTGCCGAAATTATACGACCGATTCTTCGTGGCAGAGATATCAAAAAGTATGACTTGAAATTTGGCAACCAGTGGATCATTAATACACATAATGGTAAAAAGGATAAAGGAATCAAAGCAATTGAAGTGCAACAAGAATACCCAATAGTATTTGACCACCTCAAAACCTATGAGAAAGAACTTAATAAAAGATTAGATAAAGGCAAGCACTGGAGTAATTTACGTAACTGCGCCTATCTAGAAAGTTTTAATGAAGAGAAAATAGTTTGGATTGAACTTACTGATCGCCCAAATTTTGCCTTGGATCTTAAAGGATATTTTTTGAACAATACTATATTCTTTATGACTGGTAATCATCTTAAATATTTACTGGGCTTTTTAAATTCAAGATTATGTGAATGGTATTTTGATAAAATCGCTGCAACTTCAGGGGCAGGAACAAGAAGATGGATAAAAATGTACATAGATCAAATTTGTGTGCCTAAGCCAAATGATGTTATCGAATCAAAAATTAATCTGATCATTGATTCTCTTAATGCTAAGTTTGATGATAGCATTTACAAGGACTTAAATCAATTAATTTACAATATTTTCGAACTTTCACCAGAAGAAGTTCAGTTAATTAATGATGCTGAATTGTAAATAAACTGTCTTTCATCTTCCGTGATATCATATAATGAATTTACAATATTGTTAATTTCAATTTCTGTTTGAATTTTCAAGAGTGGCTTTTCTTTTAATTTTTCAATTAATACTAACAATCTATCTGCCACATTCTGTGAAATTTTCGGTATAGGAAGTTGTTCAACGAACATTGGTTTGTATTCAAAATATCCACCATTACGCGTTACCCCCAGCTGTTTTATATAAAAGTCGGCTAGTTGTGAATTTAATATTGCTATTAGATAGATTTGGTCTGTAGCAATAAAAGATGAAGGTGCATTGATGTAGTAGCCTTCATCAACTAAAGCAAACTGTCCTTTTAATGCTAAATTTCCCCATGCAATTTTTTGTTTATCAAAATCCTCAAAATATGCAACGTTATCTTGTATTTCAAACCATTTATAAGACCCTGGCTTCCGTCCAGTAGGTTCATTATTGTTTCTAGGCCGGAGATTATCATAATCTGTTTGTAAATGCGCCTTAATTGCAGGGTATTGGTCTATATTTATACCTCGTCTAGTAAAAATTATCCACTTGTTTTCCCAGCTAAATTGATATCTTTTAATGTTTTTGCCAGATAAAATCGGTCGTATAATTTCGGCAGATTTAGGGTCGGCTGCAACGAGCTCATTTTTCTTTTTGTCATCTACTATGAAAGCCGCGTTAAAACCTGTAAGAATACCCCTATAAATATTGATATCCCATTCTTTCAGTGGTGTACCTATTGCTTCAATCTTTGTTTTAATTTGCTGCTCCATAGAACTTAAAATAATCCAACTTTCGGATGTAGAAAACTTAAATGAAGATTGATTTTGTTCAATAAAATCGCTCTATTTTTACATACTTTTTTTGTCTATTAAAAATTGTCAGAACTTCGTTTTTTTTTAATCAATCGCAAAAAGCACTTAAAATTTATGACTTACGGATATATTCGGGTTAGCACAGACAAACAAACAATTGAAAATCAAAGATTTGAAATCAATCAGTTCGGAATTAAAAATGAATTATTAGTTGACAAATGGATAGAAGAAACTATTAGTGGGTCAAAACAGGTTGACGACCGAAAATTGGGCAGCCTTCTAAAGAAGATGAAAAAAGGAGATATCATGATTTGCTCAGAACTTTCACGCCTTGGCAGGAATTTATTGATGATAATGGGAATTTTAAATGAATGTATGAACAAAGACATACAAGTTTGGACAATTAAGGATAACTATCGTTTGGGGAGTGATATAAGCTCCAAGGTATTGGCATTTGCATTTGGACTCTCGGCAGAAATTGAACGCAACCTAATTTCTCAACGAACAAAAGAAGCACTTGCACGAAAAAAAGCAGAAGGTGTCATTTTGGGACGCCCTAAGGGCAGAAAGTCTGCTAAAACCAAACTCTCTGGTCAGGAACGACGTGTTCAAGAATTGAGGGACAAAAATGTATCATACAGTGCCATCGGAAGAATATTGGGCGTTCATCGCTTGACAGTATCAAGTTTCATAAAAGAAGGCCGAGTAATTGCATCCGCAGAATGATTTACATATAAAAATTTTTAATTTTAGCTTGAACCGAAAAAAGAAATATTTAGATAACTGGATGATCACTTTCTGTTCATGGAGATTGTCACATGCAAATAGCACTTACTATTTAATCCCGAAACTTACTTTAATAATTTTTTCAGAATTGTTATACATTTTTCATTACTTGTAAATTGGTACACTAAAATAAAGCAGACGGGCTGTTTACAACTATAATATCTGTTATTAGCATACTGATTAGAACATGCATTTGATTATGAACTGAAGAATTATGACAAAAAAAATCCCCGAGAATTTTATTCGGGGATTACAATTTGTTTCAATCATTAAACTAATTCCAGTTCGTAAGGGTTGGAAATCGTTTTCTTTCCAAACCGTTTCAACAATTCTAATTCATTAGATTCGTTTATATGCTCTTTTTTCAATATCTCCTTAACTGCCGGTTGTTTTAAACCAGGAATACGGGTTTGAAAAAACGGCCACAAGCTATCATTCGTATAAACTTTATTTAGGTTTGAAAACCCCGCAATGTGATTATAGTTACCCCCATTTTTTTTGAAATCCTCAGTGTATTTAAATTCCCAAACACCGTTCTCACAATGCAATGTTCCGATAACCAATTTATCTACACGAAGTTCAAATGTAGCATTTTCGCCTTTTGGTAAAAGAACTTCAACGTCAGCATGGGGTTCCTCTGATTTTGAAAAAAGTTGCTTTAAATAATTTATCATATTATAACTCCCTTATTCTTTTAAATCTTTCTTTAACAATATACTCTATTAATTTACATCTTTCTAGGATAAAAAAAGGAAAAAATTCTTTTTTTAACATTTCCAAGATGCGCTCTTCATTATCCAATGAAGACATATCTCTTATAAGAACGTGATATTCGCCCTTATAGTTTTTAAGATATTTAATTAATCCAAAATGATTAATTCCACTATTATTTTCTATACTGATTCTTGGACAGGCATCTTGAATGTAATGTTCAACTTTTTTTCCATTCTGGCTCATAGCCCGAAGATTCTTCTCTATCCAATCGTCACTACTATTCCATAACAAACCTCTTGCCGAATCATAAAGTGGCGCAAAACGTGGGGGCGTAGCTAACTTTTTGGCATTAGTTATGACGCCCCAATTATAAAAGTGCCTATCATTGTTACCAACCAGCCCATCGTAGATAATCATTTTAACAATGTCGGTCATAAGTACGGTGCAATTTAATTTGAATTTGGCAGCTAATGCTTTTTCTATAAATTGAAAAGTAAACAGTTCCCGCGAAGTTTTCTTTTCATTAGCAATCTCTGCAGCCAAATCCATATCATTTAAGTATTCCCCACAAATTTCTGCACCATGGGTAAGAGTATCACTGCTTTTCAAAAAGTAACGGCTCAGGAAACGGATTTGCCCATTTATCCAATATAGTTCGACTTCATTCATGTTAAGTCCTAAAACTTGACCGATCCTATTGATCATAAATTCGATAACCGATTCATGGGGATACCATTTTTCTGCAGTTTTCGCGATATACGGAATCCAGGTTTTGGGATTCTTTTTATGAATGCCGTTATCAGGAGCATACCGGTAAACCCTAATAAATTGTTTTGGTGCATCGCCATCAAGTAACCTATCTTCTACATAATAGTGCTTCTCCTTTAAAGTCTCAATTATCCTTTCATTTAAAAAAAGGCCCGAACAATGCATGGATGTTTCAGTACGGAGTTTTGGATGGGCGGCTTTCACTTTAGATAGTATTGACTGCAAAGATAAGGAATAAAAATCTTGGTAGCATAATTCTAGCCCCCAAGAAAAAATTAAGACGCTATTATGAATAAACCGCAGGTGGTCGATACTATTTGTCCAGAAATAAAATTTTACTTAAATCATAACTATTTTGACATTGAATTTGGTTGTGAGGGGTCAAATAGATTCAATTTTCCATGTTTATATGCAATTAACCTAAAGAATTAGGAAAGAAGTCTGGAACAATCAAAAACTTATCTTCCATTTGAGTGAACGTTCAACGACTATTAATACGTTACCAAAACCTTTTAACAACTTGCTGATTAGAAACAAGTCTTTTGTTTTCCGACAATTCATTTTTCTCAAAGCCAAGAAACACCTTTTGGCATTTCAAGTCCGCGTGCCCTGAATACATTAAGACAAAGAATTTCTTTTTCATGTTCCCCCTTAACGGATTGGAAGTGACAGTAAACCTTGCGGCGATCACGCCCATCTCTTTCTTTTGCAAGCACAAAATGAAATCTTTTTAGAATCCACTTTCTTTTGTCGTTTTCGATGGTAAATTCCTGACCGATTAAGCCTTTATAATGTGCTTGAAACTGATCAGTCTGATCAGCAAAAATTGTCGAATAAATGTAGTTAGTTTTCGCGATGAAATCCGTAGAAAGCCCAGTGAACTGATCTGGATAATTAATAGTGAAGTAGGCAGAAATTTCTGCTGCTTTTTTCATAACTAGATTTCCGTGTTCCTCGTCGCTCACCTGACCCTTGGAACGACGATCCTTTAAATCATTGATCATTTTGGTGAGATCCTGCTCCAACATCGCCATGATATCACCATCAAGCTTTCGCTCTACCATATCATTAGCTAAAAATTCTAAATTTTCATCCCCTTCTGACAAATTTGAAATGTTGAGCTCTGGGATATTTGTCATTGGCACTCCGGTGAGCGCATTTTGATAATAAGTATAATTCACCTGAACTCCTTCATATTGCGAAGAAATTAGCGTATAAGCACAGACTACGTTAAATAATTCCAGGTAAACATATAACTCTTTCCGGTCTTCATTTGACCTGATACAAATTAAGTGGCTGATTTCATTATCTACAGGCTTCCTGATTTCCTGAGTTAAATTGCAGATAATGACTTCCTCTGATTGTTCATCAAGTGCATATATTCGTTTTAACCTACTTTCGATATAACTTAATTCCAAGCCGCAAAAAGCATAATATTCAATCATGATTTTTTCCACCGCTAGTTTGAGCTTCGGTGTTATGATGAGTGGGTTTTCAGCCACAAGTTCATTCGGAACTTTGCTCTTTTCTTGAATCTTGATATTTCCGCTCTTTGCAGCCATAAGGGTTTCCTCCACACCATAATTCCGAACCATTTTTTTGAGCATTGCTTGGATTGCCTTCTCCATTGGTCCACTAACACTGATGCCCTCAAGACCATTTTCTTGGATATTTTTAGTCAGAACTTGTTGGGGAATTATCTGTCCTTTCTGATCTGCTCTATATATGTTCCCCTGGTCATCTTTGATTGCGAAATATTGCGCATTCGCAAACCCTAGAAAATAAAGTTGCATGTGAAGCACCTCTTTCAATATGGGGTCAAGATGGATTCCAAACTTTCTATTGCAAGATTTGCATATTAGTTTGCGACTTTGAAGCCGACCATTCAAACTATCAGGAATGATGTGTTCATTTGAACCGTCTAACGTATTTGAACAAAAAAGGCAGTTATCTTTCATTTGCAAATAAACTATCGATTATTGGATTGCCTTGTGGTTTCATGGTAAGGCGAGCCTATTTTAACGTGAATATCAATATAAAATTGAATATTTCTTAATGATAATGCCAGCTTATTCTAACTATTGTTTCTTATGTTTCAATAAAACTTACCTAGGTTTCTTGAATTTGAGAATCTATCACACCGCCTAGTTAAAATTATCCTATATTTTAGGTATTTATATAACTCGCAACTTTGGCCATTTCCACAAAACAGAAAGTAAGAATTTTTAAAAGTGCCTAGTAACCGCTGTCGATTCAGCAAAAGAATCAAGATTACAACAATATAAAGATTTCATTTCGGAATCTAAATCCAGTCTATTTCTTTTTATAATGACCAATTTTTGCAACCCTTCTACATTATATATAGAAAAAAACAGACATGCTTGGCGCTCTTATATTACTTTTTCTTACTTAAAAAGTCTTATCTTGATTTTTAAATTGTAAGCCAATTTAAACTTATATAAGATGACTGATCTCATGGCAAGAAATCTTTTCAATGCACTTTACGACACATTATACAGAAATGGATTCGTAGAATCAATAGAAATTTTTTTATTAAATTCAGATGTAAATGACCAGCTTTCAAAAGAGCCTATTTACGTAATGGCAGAATTACACTACCTTGCTCAAAATTTAAATGCATCAAAGTTACATCTAAATAAGTTGGTCCGAGTAACAATGACCTATTTCAAAAAATCGAAAAATATTCTGGAGAGCTACAGGAGAATTATGCAGTCTCTTCCCACCGATAATCAAAGTGGACTATATCCCGGCTATGTACTGGGAATTTTGACAATGAATCTGTTGATATTACATCCATACTTAACCCTCCTGAATTGAAATACTTAACCCAAATGTTAAACATTATTCAAATTGCCATTGAGATAGATGAAGAAGATCAAACATTGTTTGATAAACTCAAGAATATATAATGGCAAAAGATATTTTTACAATCAAAAAAAAGTTTGACCACTTACTTCGGAATATTAAGGGAAAACCCATGGCATCTTTTACAAAAATGGTGGAGGTTGGATTTGAAGCGCTTGTGTGTGTTAATGCAATCAACGAATATGCAACTCTTTATGGAAATCCGATTCTTGTCACTAATCCCAAAGTTTTCCTTAACCAAAAGCCGGGTCGATTCATACCTGAAAAGTCTTTTAAAGTCGAGTTTAGCAGTGAAACATTTTACTTCGCAACTGATGTCGAATGTTTTGGTTTAGCAGCAATGCGCGAACTTGCACCTGTGGGTGATAAATTTGAAGCTGATTTAGTCATCATCAAAGCCCAATACATGTATGACATACAGAACAATTATAATGGTTATCCAGCTCCTCAACACCTTCATGCAACATATGAATGCAAATTTGGCAAATATTCAAAATCTCAACAACGGGAATTGTTAGGCTTTAGGCGACATGTTTCTTACTGTAGACCTTCAAGATTCCCTATCTATCATGCTCCTTTTGGAAAATCAACATTAAATTCTGTGCCAGAAATCCAAATAATAATGTTTCGTCCATTACATACTGATTTTTTTCAATATGAAACTGCGAAAATCTTCGACCTTCACCAAGTAATTATTTAAAAGTATAATTGCAGACTTCGAAAGCGATTGACTTTCTCATTTCTTAATAAAAAGTTTATCTAGCATTAGATTGCCATTGAAATACGACATCGCAGACCTTTATTAAACTTATATTTTTATTTTGAATGAGTGTGTCCATTATTGATTTAGTGGGTTGATTTGATATTTTAATGGTAAAAAACTTCAAAAATTTAAACCTAAAGTAAGTTTAATCAAGGAAAGCGACTTCATAGCATCTTGACACCATATTAACCTGGAATATTAATTAAATTATCTCTTTTAAAGGCTTATCCAATTAAAAACATGTTTTTATATATAGCGGCCATTAAATGTTAAAACTTCTTTTTCTTACGATACTGACCCTCAATTTTATTTCTCAAAACTTTTTCAAAATTTACTACGGCTTCACAATGTTCAAAAATGGTCGAACTTGCGCGGGTTGACCCTACTGATCAAAAGCTCATCGAAAGATGGGCTTTTTTTTGTTTAAAGCTATTTCATTTTATCTAAGCCGAGTCGGAGACTCTTTTTTATTGGCTAATCCGTAGAACTCCTGCGGAACGCTACGGATAGTGGGTGATTTTGTTTAGGCCTTAGCGAGACGCTACGACCAGAATGATAGGAAGATCGGTATTCGGCAAGTCTAATGCCACTAAAAACACACGCCATTGCTTTGCATTGTCATGGTTTTAATTTTGGCAAAACGGCTGCCTCATGAATGCTTCCTCTATCTTTATCTAGGATTTGCTTCGCTTCATCCCGGATAAATCTAATCGCATTCCATTTTTCAGCTCACCTGCGTAGTCGAAAATGCTACGCTTCGCTTGTGTTAAAACATAGATCGAATCCCGTTGCTTTGCAACTACTGATTCTCACACATTTTCTCAGTTCGCAAGCGGTGAGCACTAATTTACTTCCAGAAATCCATTAATATCTACATATCCAAAATTTCAATTAACTTTTCAACTGATATTATTCATTATCATAATGTAGAAAACTAAAGAATAATTAGTTATAGTTGTTGTTTATCTTTAAACCTTAGTATCTAAAAACAAATCAATGCGCAATAGAATCTGGAATGAAATATGTCAAGCTAAACACCACCAACTTTATTGTATTCAACTGTTAGCTTTTAACAGGAAGTATTTAAATTATTTCACAATGATAATATTAATATTTTCTGGTGCTGGCGTTATGGGATGGGCATTTTGGAAAGATTTTCCTTTTTTTGCTTGCTTTATCATTTCTGCTATCCAATTAGGCAGATTGCTTCAACCACATCTATTACCGACAGAAAAGCAAGTTGACAAACTTGATAGTGTCGTTGATTTTTACTTTGATTACTACAATAAGTTAGAAGAGTTATGGATGGATTATGAATCTGAAAAACTAACTGAAATTGAAGCTAAAGATTTATTCTATAAAATTAAAGCAACTGAGAAACCAATTAACAAAATCATCAACGAAATTGTAAAGACAACCAAGAAGAAATTATTGGCAAAAACTGATAGAGAATCAACCGATTATTTAACCAAAAACTTCAATTAAAATGAGTAAAAACGAAAGCGGTAACAGTACCATCGTAAGAGAGGGTGGCAACAAAGTGCAATCTGCACCAACAACAGTTAAACAGGGTAGCAATTTACCAACGTTTCAGACACCTCCACCGCCTCCACCAAAGAAAAAGTAGTTTGTCGACAAATATCACATGGCAATGCTATGTGATATTTTTCAAATGACAAGCTTCTCTTAAGAAACTTACTTTTCAAAACCATCATATCCCAGTTATTTTACTACTCCCTAAATAATAATATCAACTTCATCTTTTAGATATGCAGTAAACATTGTTCGATTTATGATGCCATTTACGGTTTTCCATATTTTCTTTTTTAGTTATTGAATTACTTTAGTTATCCAAAATCATGTCAATTTCATTTGATGATCAATTTATCCCTTTAAATATAAATCTATTATAATGACAGCTCTATTCAATAAAGACACGGACCTAGTAGGATGGTTAAGTGACGATAAAAAAAACATATTTAATACGAAAATGGAGTGGGTTGCTTTTGTTTCTAGTGATTCAAGCGTATGGAATGTAAGCAAAAAAAATTGGCGAGGACATCTTTATGGAAACAATATTAGAGACTTCAATGGCAAAACATTATTCTGGAATCCAGATACGCCAATTGAAAATACTTATGCACCCTATAGACCTTACACGCCTTACACCCCCTATAGACCATACACCCCCTATACTCCGTATACGCCATACAGGCCTTATAGACCTTACACTCCAACAGGTGGTTGGTCCCATCTATCATGGGATGAATTTGTAAACGATTAATATTTTTCTGCCTATAATTCTAAATTCATACCCAAATTAAAACTCTTACGTAATGATCAACAGAGGGAAATATAACATAGAGTCATATGCTCACATCCTGAATACTGATAGATCAATCCTTAAATTAAATCCAATAATTGAAAAGTTTGGATATTCTTTCATGTGCGTTACGGCATCTGAATTTGAGAAAGAATTTTCTGAAATCCTTAACATTCCGAAAAATACAGAACGCAAACTAACTATTATAATAGGAAGAGAGCAGCATGGGATATCACATGAATTACATCATGCTTTAATTCACAATCCTGTTTTTGGGTTAAGGTTTATGCACATGGAATATCCAGAAATAATACTCCTCAAAAAAAATGAGAATTTTGAATTGACTGGAGGTTTCTACGATTCATCAATTGAGATGAATGCATTTACTTCTTTTCATTCATTTGTTTCTGACTTGCTTTTACAATTGAGATTGCTGAAAGCAGGTGAAATCTTCTGTTCTCAAAGTTTTCAAATAACATCAGAGACCAGACAAATATCATTTCGACGATTTGAGGTTTCAATAGGTTCTTTTGGCGACTATATTTTAAATGATGTAGAAGTAGATGTGCTATCAAAAACACTTAAGCATAATTTTGAATCTAATTCATTAACAGAACTGGCTGTAAAGAACTTTAATATAGTATATAATTTACCTGATGGGAGAATTAGATTCATCACATTGATGACTTGTCTAGAAAGTTTATTTAATCAAGGAAAAGAACAGATTGCTCATACCATTGCAAGACATTTAGCGATAATATTATCTAAAAACAAGGATGAGTTCATTGAAAATTACACCAGAACGAAAAAGTTATATAATGCAAGAAATGCCATTGTTCATGGTAGTGAACACAAAGGTAATCTAGTGGAAGATTATCTAGACTTAGCAGAAAAAGTAAGAAAAGCTATAAATTATTGCAATAAATCTGAACTATCAAAAGAAGGATTATTTGCAGAATTAAACACTAGAGGGTTTTAATCAATCTTACTGATACGAAAATAAGCCTCTCTTCTCAACACATTTCAAGAAATTCCGGCATAAACGCACCATCCATATCACAGCCTATTTATTCCGTTGCTTCTTGATTTAATTGAGTTGAAAGCTTGATCAAATACCATAATTAATTAAGGCGAAAATATAGAAGATTACCCTAGCAGAAATTAGAGAGATAATTTAAATTCCGAAAATCTAATTTGAGTTAAAATATATATATTGCGATATCAAATTAACTCAATCATTATAAATGACTTTTATCGCAAGTGTTATAGCTAAAGAGGGCATCGCAATTGTAGCCGACTCATTTGGCACCACATTAGAACATTCTCTAAATGAAAAAACTTTTCTTGATTACATCGCAGAGGCCGATGATAAAGACAATATACCAATCCAAGAGTTAATTGAGCTATTTGAAAAGAAGCCTTCATATACTAGAAATTATGTAGATAAGTTATTTCGATTTTCGAAATATTCAGCAATAACATTTACTGGTGCTATCTATATTAATGGAAAAGAGATAAAGGAAATCGTAAAATCTATAGCTACAGCAATGGATACTGACAATGATGCTCATAATGCAAAAGAATTAGAAACCATTTTAACAGAATTTTGTAGCTACTTGAAGGCTGAAGTAATTGAACATGCACAAACCAATAACTTAACGCCAACCGATCTTATCTTTTCTCATTTTAACTTAAGTACTAATACACCGCAGATTTACGTTATTAAAATTGATGCTGTTGATAAAGACAACTTTGATTCAGAAGCAGAGGATTTAATAACATTTGCTGAACAATCGCACCTAGGAATTGTTACGGATGGACAAAATAATTTTGTTGAGCGATTAATTTTCGGATCTTTAGTAAAAAAAATCGGCACAGTAAAAGACGAACTTATTAATCATGTCGTTGATGTTTTAGAATTAGAAGGAGATCAAAAAGATAAGCTGATTGAATCGATTCGAGACTTTGAATTTTTAAAGGATACTGTTCTTGAAGATATGTTTTCTATTCAATTCAGAGAGTTAAGTCTTCAAGAAGCATTAGATTTGGCAGCATTATTGATAAAAATAGTTATGGACATACAGGTTTATACTGAAAAAATACCTACAGTTGGTGGTTTAATCCGACTTGCAGTTATCCACGAAGAAAGAGGGTTTGAATGGATTTCTGGACATAAGTTAGTTCCCTCTAACATAATTTAATATTTTTGCATCATGAAAAACCTTAAAGAAAGTGCCTACGAAAAAAGTGTTTGGCAACAGGTTGCAGTAAAAATCAAACATGCTGATGCTGATAGGCGAAACGAAACAAAAGACTTAATGAATAAAATTAAGTCCACATTAGAAAGAAATAGTCAGGCAAATTGTCCTCCCCAGAGATAGTTTACTGAAAAACACAAAAGCAGAATTTAACGATTCTGCTTTTGTGTTTCGTTAAATTATCAAATTATCTCAAAAGAAAATTTTATTAGTTAAACATCGTGATGTGCACATTCATCCAGCCCATTGTCCTATGCGCTAAGACTTGTGCTAGTGAGTTTTTGTATTACAAATCTTGTTCTTAATCACTTTTTCAAAATTTACTATTGCTTCACAATGCCTATAAAGGGTCGATTTTCCGCAGATTGACTCTACTGATTAAAAGCTCATCGAAAGATGGGCTTTTTTTGTTATAAATTGATTTTGTTTGGGCCTTAGCGAGACGCTACGACCAGAATGAGGTTAAAAGGCGTGAATACCTTACGCTATTTGTTTTGAATTATTTTTTCGAATTCGGCCTGGGTTAGAATTTCTAAAAATTCATCGCGAAAGTGCCATACAGATACATATCCGGCCGAGACAATGAAGCTGATCACCCAAGTGGTCTTTGCCTTCCATAATTTAAACGCACAAATATCTGTCGCGGTAATATAAGGACTTGTTTCACCTAAGTGTTGATGTGAGGATGCTTCTATCGTGTCTATACCACCGGTTCCCAGGGGAATAAGGTTGTTATGAAGCTTTGTCTTTTTAATGATATTATTGTCTCTGTCAAAATTAATCAGGTAATCATTTCCTAATAACACTTCATCCGGTGCTGTTTGCGCAGTGATGACATATACTTTTTTTGCCCCATTTTTTATAATCGGGACAAGATTTAAACTGGTATTTTCATAAAATTTAAAAAGCGTGTCGTTTAAAACAGCCTGTGCAGCTTTTGACCGGATGGCATGCAAGTCTTTTTCAACTCCGGTAAATTTTCTTGTTGTGGTGTCTATACTATATTTAGATGAGTCTAACTTATGGCCAAACTTAACTGTCGCCAACACTACCGGATCGTCATTTTTAGAAAAAAAGATCGTGGTCATTTCTTTTTCTGTCTCATAAGAAAAATATCCCCCAGATAAACGCTTCTTCTCGCCATAACCGAAGCTGAAAATCTGTGTACTATGACCTGAAGCCCATTCAGAACGATAAAGTATTTCCCCCTCTACATTAATGCTATCAGCAATTTTTCTCAGCGCATTTTTTTGTGCTGTTGCGTTTTGCGCCAGGATAAATAGGGTAATCAATGTTAACAGTTTTTTCATTAAGGCGAAGAGCTTGGTAAATATTTTGTGAATATAAATAACCTTGCGGATTTTGTATAACGCGGTTGCGATAAAACGAGGTTTCAAACGTTTACATCGTTATCTAAAAAAGCTATATTCAAATTTTGTTTGATAGTTTAAGAAAGCTAATTCACGTAAATCATCCAAAAAATAGTTCGAGAATTGCCCAACGTGAGCTACTAAAACCCGGCAAAAAGCCTTGAAGTTCGAACCCTTTCTTTAAAAGGAGCTCAAATTCAAGGCTTTTTCTTTTTGTGATATTTTCTCATGAAAATAAAAAAACAAATATAAACTTGTTTTTCATTAACAATAAAGCAACTAACAGTTCGATCCTGTTTGGGTTAACCCAAACGGCGAAAACAGATTAACAGCCGACTAACAACACCTTAGCGTCCGAACCTCTGCTCAGGTTGGTTGAGAAAGTCAGACGATCTGAAAACTTAAGACTTATCCTAACGACCACGAAATATATTTTAAACCAGGTTAAGAGCCTCAATTATATGATTGAAGAAAAGACATCGGAGAAAAACACAGCCTGGCCGTTCAATATCCTTTGAAAGTAAAAGAACTGAGCACCTTATTAATATCTCTTAAATAGAAAAACATAAACGAACAAAATTTATCGAAATACTATTTAAGGATAATCCTGCCGTTAGGGGTATAAATCAATCCTTTTAATTAACTCCACACAGGCCCTACTATTATGATAAGGGCATTTCCAAACACCTACCTTATCTTCACCTTGCATAACCTCATCCTGTTCATTTACACCCCAAAACCATTCTCCTTTTTGATAATTGATGATTTTACGTTTCACAGACTCCCAATTTTTCAGACTGATCTCCAGAAAGCTTTCATCTGTTGATAACTGCCATGCATTAAAAAACCCAACCATAGCCTCTGCCTGTACCCACCAGTGCTTTTCCCTGACAAGATGATTCCTGGAAGGCTCATATTCATACCACAGTCCTCCATCAGCGTCAAGGCCATTCTTGGCAGCTTCGGCCATCTTCACCGAAACTGTTTTTACCATGCCCGTCAGCGCCTCATCGTGAACAGCTTCTGCAGCTTCCAGCAGTAACCAGGCGGCTTCTATGTCGTGTCCATAAGAAACTATATCTGATTTGGCTTCCCAGTTCTCATCAAAAAACAAAATCAGGCTCCCCGTTTCCTTATTGATTATCTGCGTGGTAAAGCAGTGCACAAGCTCAATAATTTTACTTCTTAAGTTTTCATTCGGCCAGATCCGATAAAGCGTTGTAAAAGCCTCCAGAACATGGAGATGCGTATTCATCGTCTTTTTTTCGTTCGCGTCCTTCTCACTAAGCCTTAAATCATCTAAAGAATTCCATTCGCGGTTGAAGGCCTCAAGATACCCTCCTCTTTCAATATCATAACTATGTTTGATTAAGCCATTGTATAGCTCGATAGCCTTTTCTTTTGCAAAGGGGTTCTTGGTTGCGCTAAAATACTCACTAAAAGCATAAATGGTAAAAGCTATAGCATAAACCTGCTTTTTGGTATCAACAGGAGTACCCTTAGCATCGAGCAGCCAATAAACACCTCCAAATTCTTTATCGATAAAATAGTCATTTATATATTGAAAAGCCCTATCTGCCATTTCCAGATATCCACGATCTGCATTTAGATTGTAAGCAGCAGAAAACGACCATAGGATCCTAGCATTTAAAACACTCCCTTTTGGAGCGGAATAATCAATATTGTTATTATTATCAATCTTACCTACAAAGCCTCCGTTAACTTCATCAACAGTAAAGTTCTTCCAATAGCTCAGAATATTTTCCAGTTCCAGGCTTAATTCCTCTTTATATTTTATTAAATCCGACCTCAATTTATGCCTAAATTACAGAACCCACTTTATTTTTTTCAATATTACCCAAAATCCGATCAACCGTGGCAGCTGAGCGCAATCCATCTGCTGGTGTGTTTATCACATAATCTACCAATATATCAAGTGTACTGGTTGCAACATGCATCCTTGTATCTGATGAGGCGTAATAGATAAACACTGTTCCCTGCTCATCCAAAATCCAGCCGTTGCTAAAAACCACGTTAGAAACATCCCCGATACGTTCTTCGCCTTCAGGAGCCAAAAAATAACCTGCAGGTTTATAGATCACCTTAGTCAGATCCTTTAGATCGGTCATAAACATGTATAGCACATAACGTAAACCTGCGGCTGTATTTCTCACTCCATGGGCCAAAAACAACCAGCCATATTCTGTTTTGATCGGCTCTGGTCCCATTCCATTTTTAGCTTCGTAAACGGTGTGGTAGTTTTTATTGTCGACAATCAGTTCCTTTTCAATAACCGCATTTTCAATTGAAGCACTTAATCCGAACCCGATTCCGCCACCGGTACCGCTTTCAATAAAGCCATCCTGCGGACGTGTATAAAAAGCATATTGTCCATCAACAAACTCTGGATGCAATACTACGTTCCGCTGTTGTGGTGAGGGGGTTTTCAGGTCGGCCAAACGTTCCCAGGTCTTTAAATCTTTAGTGCGAACAATTCCACATTGCGCTACCGCCATCGATTGGTCGTATACAGGCGCATTAGGATCTTTTCTTTCCGTACAGAACAGACCGTACATCCAACCATCTTCATGCGCAACAATGCGCATATCGTAAACATTGGTATCAGGGTTATCCCCTTCCGGAAGCGTTACAGGCTCCTCCCAGAAATTAAAATTATCTATTCCGTTGTCACTTTCCGCCACGGCAAAAAACGATTTCCGGTCGGCCCCCTCTACCCTTACAATTAAGATATACTTGTTGTTAAACTTAATCGCACCAGCATTAAAAGTTGCATTTATACCGATCCGCTCCAATAAATAAGGGTTGGTCTGTGAATTGAAATCGTATTTCCAATTTAATGGTACATGTGCAGCAGTTAAAATAGGGTTTTCATACCTATCGAAAATCCCATTCCCCAAAGCCAGCTTCTTATTTTTAAGCGCAACTATTTTTTTGTGTTCTTCTTCTAACTGCTTTTTTCTTTTCTCAAAATCTATCATAAAAATATGCTATTATTTTTTTAATCTTCTAATTTATTCCACCAGGTTCTTTTCAGGATCAATACGATTACAGCTAAAACAGCAACGGTGATAAACAGCGGTGTGTGCATACTCAATATAAAATACATTGGCAGAATGGTTAAACACAGCTGGGCAATTATCCCTAGCAGTACATTGAACATATCGAGCTTAAATCTTTTATTCCCCTGAAAAGTTGGGTCTTCAGCAACAACAAGTTCATGGACGGGTTTCCAAAACCCCCATGGCCTTACGGTTTTGTAGAATGATTTTAAGACCGTTTCATCTGTTGGAGGAGCAGCGTAAGTACCCACGATACAGCCGATCATAGAAAGTACAAACAGTAATGGCCACCAGTAAAGTGGCAGACCGTGGGTAACATAGGGCATTGCCAGTGCAGCCGCTATCCCAACAGCCATTCCCCAGAAAAAACCATTGGCATTAAACCGCCACCAATACCATTTCAGGCAGTTGGCAGCTACATAACCACCGTACAGGCCACCGACGATCCATTGAAGGATATCGTTTACATTGTTGGCGAAAAAGCCCAGAACTACCCCTATTGTTACCACTATTATACCAACGATATAATTCATGTTGATGACCTTCTTTGTACTGGCTTTTGGATTGATGTATTTTAAATAAATATCATTAACGATATAAGCCTGGGCAGCATTAAGCGTTCCGCTGAAAGTACCCATAAATGCGCCTAACAATCCTGTAAGTACAATACCTAAAATCCCGACCGGTAAAAAATTGTTGATTGTTGCGGGTAAAATCCTTTCAAAGTCTGTAACCCCGTCCGGCCCTTTTAAATAAATCTGGTTGTAATATAAAAGCGCGAGCACGGTTAAACCGATTACCATGGAGTAGCGGATGGGCAATAATATTATGCTTACAAAGCCGGTCATTTTACTTGCCTCTTTGGGGCTTCTGGTACTGAGCACCTTCTGCATGTCGTAGTTTGGCGCCGGGCCCGCCAAAGAGGCAAAAACACCTTTCAAAAGCATCATTCCAAAGAAAATCCCGAACAGGCTGAAACCGTCATCGGCAATTTTTTTATTGGCATCGGCGGCAATTTTACTCCAGTCCAGATCCAGTTTCCAGCTAAAAAACGGATCGTCCCAGCCTTTGGGAACATTTAAAGTCTGTCCGTGGAGATGGTTCATGGCGATAACGGCAATTGCCAGACAGCCAACCGTCATAAAAGCATATTTGATCATATCACCCAGAACGATACTGTGCATACCTCCTAAAATGGAATAAAACATAGCGAAAAGTGTAAATACGATTCCATAGAAATGGGGAACATACCTGGTGGGGATATCAAAGGGGACATAGCCTTTTACATAATCCCATGGGATGAAAATTTCCATGAATTTGCCCAGTCCGATAAAACCATAGGCCAAAAACCCAAAACAGCTGATCAATGCAAATGCAATTACAACAATATGAGAACTTTTTACTCCTTTACCTATTGAGCCAAACCGTGTTTGCAGCCATTCTGCACCCGTATTTGCATTGCTTCTACGCAACCATTTACTTAAGAACATCATCATAAAAACCTGATTGAATACCGGCCAGAGCCAGGGAATCCAAATGCTTTTTAAGCCATAAACAAAACATAATGCCACCATCCACATGGTTCCACTTATATCGAACATATCTGATGCATCACTCAAGCCGAGTTTATACCAAGGCAGTGATTTACCGCCCATCATGTAACTTTCTTTATTCTGTTTTGCCTTCTTCCGGTACCAAAAGCCAATAAAAATCATTGTGGCGAGGTAGAGGATAATGATTAAGACATCTATTAATTGTAATTTCATTTATTTGGTTATTGCACTGTTGTATATGGTTATTTGTGTTATAATATTAATGAAATGATTTCCTACCCACGCTATTTATAGATTGAATATCTTCTTAGCCCCTTTTGAAGAAGAATATTATTACCCTTTAAAAACCCCAGGAAATCTGGCGCGGAAACCTGCCCGGGATAGGGCGCATAATAATGGTTGTCTTTTTCTTTTTCGCGATAGCCTGCATTTCGCCAGAATAGCACGTAGGATGGTTTATTATCCTCAATTGCCTTAGAAAAAACACCTGTCCACCAAACCGCATCAGGAATTTCCACAAAACCTGTTTCAGCAAGTGCACTTAATTTTCTAGTCTTTTTAGCAATCTTGTTCTGGATGGCCAGGCAGGTGGAAACATCTTGCTTAAATAACACACCTTTTTCTATCCCACCATACTGATAGTAATCAAAACTGAGTACATCAACAAAATTATTGCCTGGATAGCGCTCCAGATACTGTTCTTCGGTTCTAAAATCACATGGATTAAACACATAAATCAGATTGTGCAGATGCTTTTTATCCCTTAAATACTGAACAGTAAACTGCCACAACGCTTCATATTCCTGAGGGCTGCAGGATTTTTTACCCCACCAGAACCAGCCGCCACCATTTTCATGGAATGGCCTGAATAAAACAGGGATCAATTTTCCGTCAGTTCCTTTCAATGAGTTTGCAAATACAGAAAACCTGTCTAACCAGCTTTTATAAAGCATATGCTTTTCCCCTTTTGGAAGAATCGATCTAACGGCTACTGAAACGGTATCCCACGAAGTTTTTCCGTTAAAGGGATTATCCATATGCCAGCTCAGGGTATTTATTGCGCCCATGTCATAAGCTTTTTTGATGTACCCCCGCATTTTTTCAAAGGGAACACCATCAATATTCTGCGCTTTACCCGTCTCCAGTCCCGAGACATCCCAGCCAAAAACAGCTGGATATTCTCCAGTTAGATCCTTGATATCGCTTCTGCCTTCCTGATATTTCCAACCAACACCATAGGCCATATCATCCTGGTGACCAAACAATACTTTTTTACCAGAAAGCCTGATTAAATTCTTATATAGGTTTTTAGTTTCGGGCGTAGCTTTTCTATCTATTAACTGCCCGAAAACAGCAACGAAAAGCATACAAAAAAACAAGAACAACGGGACTATTTTTTTAATCATTCGAATCTATTTTGGCTAGTATTTTGGCGCTCATAATAATTATCTAAAATACCGATGTAATTAACATAAACAATAATACTATTTTAACCAATCAATATATAATACGTCTTATTTCACCTCCAATTACGGCTCAAAATATAAAAAAACAAATATTTTTTTATTACATTGCATCAATGTTCTTTTATCTTAAAAATATTTTTTTCAGAACTAAAAGTTATGAATAACATCATTAAAGAAATTACCCCCCTTACCCAGAACGATTGTTTCACTATATTTTCCAGGGTAAAACAGGATTTTGATTTCCCGCTCCATTTCCATGAAGAATTTGAACTTAATTTAATTTTGAATGCACCGGGTGCCAAACGGATTGTTGGCGATAATATTGAAGAAATTACAGATATGGAACTGGTACTTGTTGGCCCTAATCTTTCCCATGTTTGGACTACCCACAATTGCAAAAGCGAAGAAATTACCGAAGTTACGATCCAGTGGCACAAAGACCTTTTTGATGACAAAATGCTGCGCAGGAACCAGCTAAGTTTTATCCGTAAAATGTTCGAACGCTCGGTTAGGGGTATTCTGTTCCCCCGTGAAACCATTGAAAAGGTTTACAAACGTATTTTGGATATAAACCAGCTGCAGGGTTTTGATTCTGTTCTTGAACTGATGAGTATCCTTCATGATTTATCTACCTCGAAAAGTATGCGGGTGTTATCAGATGCTACTTTTAACAACGACCAGGTATTAAATTACAACAGTAGAAGGATTGATAAGGCTTTCGAATTTATGAATGCCAATTTTGATAAGCCCATTACCCTGAAAGATTTAGCCAAACTGGTTAGCATGGCAGAGATTTCTTTCAGCCGGTTTATTAAAAAACGGACGGGAAATACCTTTATTGATAGCCTGAATGAAATTCGTCTGGGTCATGCTACCCGCATGCTTATCGAAACTACACATTCAGTAGCAGAGATTTCTTACAATTGTGGATTTAACAACATTTCGAACTTTAACCGACTATTCAAGAAAAAGAAACACTGCACCCCCAAAGAATTTAGAGAGAATTTTTCAGGAACAAGGGTATTTATTTAAATCGGGCAGCCTGATATTATTTATTCAGTTTCCTGAGTTGCTTCTTAATATATTTTCCTGCTGGCGTGAGCATTTCAGGCTTCCATTTCCCTTTCGGAGATGCTCCAGGTACCAGCAGAGCAGTGGTTTCTTTTTTATCGGTAATATTCCAGTTTGCCCAGCTCAATTTATTTTCCTCCATCCAGGAAAACCATTTATCCGTTTTTTCAACATCAAACTTACCGTCGCCATTGGCCTCTCCAACGCCCCACTCTGTTACAAAAACTGGCAGACCTGAAGAAATAGCCTCATCGGCCCGCTTCATTAAAATTTCTTGATGGCTTGGTTCTGAAGCGTAAAAATGAAATGAATAAGCAATGTTGCTGAATCCTTTAATTGGATCTTTGGCCGCTACATCAATGTCCTGATCCCAATGCGGACTACCTACAACAATTATGTTTTCGGTATCGTATTTTCTGATTTCGGCAATCACCTGTACCGCATAATCTTTAACAGCCTGCCATGTTATTTTTTCTGGCTCATTAAATATCTCATAAATGATATTGGGTTTGCCAGCATATCTTTTAGCCATTTTTGCAAAAAACATTTTTGACTGATCCAGATGTTCGTTTGCATGGTGATCGTGCCAATCAATCAGCACATACAGATTTTTCTTAACCGCAGCATCGATTGTTCTGGTTACCAGCTCTTCCTGCTCTACCGGATTCTGCAGATAACCGCCATCTGGCTGTACCGCCATTGAAACGCGCAATAAACTAATATTAAAATCAGATTGAAGCCAGTTTACAACATCCTGGTTATAATATTTTTTTCCTTCCCAAATGCTCCATGATAAACTTATGCCACGAAGTTGCGGCTGGATATTTTTACTGTTTAAAATTTTCCCATCAACAACTTTTAATGCGCCGTTGCGCTCCACCCAGTTTACATTTTGGGCAAAGGAGGCGATAGCGAAAAAGACAAATACTGAAAGCAACACAACTTTTTTCATAAGGAATCTATTTAATACGGTACACTGAAGGCATTTTATCGGCAAAAAGCACAAAACCATCATTTTTAAAAGCCATAAAATCACTAGCCGCAGGATGCCCGGTATAGGGTGTCCAATAGGCATCTTTGGTATTTGCCCAAAGCAGCACATAAGCAAATTCCAGGTGCTGATTTTTCAGGGATTTTAGCAGTTGCTGCGTAAACCAATCTGTTTTGGTTAAGTTTTGCAGACCAGTTTCTGTCAGTGCTGCTAATTTATTATGTGCCTTTGCGTAATCGGAAACGATTTTAAATTTTGACGCTGCAATATCTGGCGAAACACCTGCTTTCATATCTTCATAATTATCGGTACCCACCAAATCTACGTATTCATCTCCAGGAAAATAAGTTAGATACTGGGTTTGGGAATTAAAATTCCGGTCTGGAGACCATGCATAAAGAAAATTCCTTACTCCCAAATCGTCCCGAAGGTATTTAACCGTGTACTGATACATGGCAATATATTCTGCGGCTGAGCAATGTCCATTTCCCCACCAGAACCAGCTGCCATCCATTTCATGAAAAGGGCGAAAAATAACGGGAATCAGTTTCCCATCTGCACCAATAAGGGTTTTGGCATAATCTGCTACAATTTTTAACGAAGCCTTAAAAGTTTCGTTTGCCGATCCGCCGGGCAAAACCTGGTTAACTGCCGCAACCGGAGAATCTGACCAATAAAACCCGCCCTTTGAAACCGGGTTTGCATAATGCCAGCAATAGGTATTTATTCCTCCACGGTTGTAAGCCTCGATGGTGAGGGTGCGGGCAATCGATTTTTCGTAATCGAACCAGGCACCCGCTGCAAAATTTGTCATATGGATAAAATCGTGACCATAAACTGCAGGATAAACACCTGTAACCGTTTTAACATCACTTTGCGTGGAAGAAATCTCCGAAAACTGCTGCTCGTTAGCCCATTGCGATGCCGCACCTGTTACCCCTCTTTTCGTATCGTCCTGATGACCAAAAAGAATATTGTTTTTTGCAATCTGTTTCAGGTTATAGAAAAGGGAAGCGGTTTCGTCTGTTGCATTTTTATCTACCAACCAGGTTTTAACCGCTGGTAAATCCGTTGCAGTGGTAACTGGCAAAACAGGGACTACAGTTGGGTTTTCAACGGTCTCTTCTCCATTCTTTTTACAGGAAAAGAATGCAATAGCAGCCATTGCAACTCCGAAGCATATATTTTTTAGGTTCATGAATAGTTGGTTTATGGGGGCTGGATTACTTTTTCAAATAGGTTTGTACAGTTTTCCAGGTAGATTTATCCGAATCGAAAACAGCATTTAACCCTTGCTCTTCCTGCGGGGGATCGCCAGAGAATTCATCGCCGTCTTTCCAGAACAACTGTCCTGGTATAGGTCTTGATGTTCCTCCAAATGCCCAAAAATTACAGCCCGCAATTGCACCTTTATTCTTCCGGCTATCTGCCCACAATGCGAAAATATTTCCGAAATATTCATCCCGCAATTTGGTCGTTGATGATGGATCAAAAGCATGCCCATCTCTTGGCAGGCCAAACTCCTCAATTACAAGCGGTTTATTTAATTGCCGGGCAATGCTTTCATGCCTATTAATGTAAGTAGCTGTTTTTTCAATAACCAAAGGTAGGTTTTCAGCCGTGGGTGCATCTTTAAACCAACCCCAGTTTTTAGGCCAGATGTGGATAGTTAGATAATCAATACTTTTATTTGCGTGAATCTCCTTAAACAAATCCCAATTCTCATCAGTCCCCATAAAACCTTCGGTGCCTATAGTAACAAGATGGTTCTTATCAATTGATTTAATAAAATTGGCAGTGGTAGAAATCCATTGTTTATAATTATCAATAGCATCAGTCCGCATTGGGCGGGGCTCATTTGCAAGCTCCCAGGCCATAATAGCAGGCTCATTAACATATTTTTTACCTGAGTAAGTATTTTTGTGCCCGAGTATAAATTTTAACTGCTTTTGATAATCGCTTTTACAGGCTTCGCAACTATAAAACTTACTCGTATAATCGCGCTGCTCATCCCAATTTAACTTTCGTTTTAGCGTTTCATTATCAATCTGGCCGTTCCAGTTCAGGTATTGGAGAAAACCGCCGCTCCACTCCCAGTTATTGCTTAAAAACAAAACAGCATACATCTTGCGTTTTGCCATTTCTACCAATAAAAAATCCAATCCTTTTAAAAGTTCAGCATTAAAAACCAGATGCTGGGCCTGCAATGCGGGTTTAACACGATCAACCCCATTAATTTTTCCTTCGCCCTCTGAGCCAACCAGAATACGGAGGTTATTTACACCCTGCGATTTCAAAAAATCAAGTTCACTGATCAATCTCTGTTTGCCTTTAATAGTGTCCTTTTGTAAAGCCAGTAATCCGCCATACCAGTAGTTTGCACCAACATAATAGTAAGGTGCTCCATTAATTACAAACTGGTGGCCAAGCGATTTAACAAAGGCTGATTTCTGAGCATTTGAAGCTGAAAAGGAAAGTATCAGCGTAAATAACAAAATAATCCTAAACATTCTTTTTTGAAAAAAATCCATATTCTTTTTTATTTCAGGGCATAAAAAACCCGGCACATCACTCCTGTTTTATGACGGGCCGGGTTAAAGTTATTTTAGTTTTATTTTACAAGAATCCAATCATCAATATAAAAGCTTTCATCCTGCGCATCGGGTCCTTTAATCCAGAAACCCAAAGCATTTGAAGGCGATCCTGTAGCCCAAAGCCCTAATGTAGAAAGTGGAATTTTATAGTAGTTCCAAACATTTGCTTTAACCGTTATCGGTGCAGACTGGTCTCCGTTTCCATAACCTCCGGCACGTTTATCACCAGTGATATATAAAGTATAATCCTGAGAACCGCCCTTGATGTAGAAAGATAAGTAGTTATAGCCTCCGGTACTAGGCAACCCCACATTCCAGTTGGCCACACCATTAGCACTCCAGTTACCTTTTGCATAATTAAGCTTTAGTGATTTTACACCTGATTTTGCCGCTGCTGAAGATACTTCACCACTTCCCCAAAAATTGCCACTCCAATTTGTACCATAATCTTCAGTAAAGAACTTATAGGCCTGATCGAGATTAACATAAACCTGCTTTGGTGCAACCTGTCCTCCTGGATAAGTTAGCAGTAAGGTTGTAGAAGTGAGCGCAGAGCTTGGCATTTTAAGCGTTAATTCGGTATCGTTTTTAGTTAAAATTGTTGCTTTAGCAGTGGAGGTGCCCAGTTGAATATCGGTAACACTGGCAAGCCCGATACCGGTTAAAGTAATTTCAGCGTTAGCAGAAAAATTATAGTTAGAAGCTTCTGTAACCGTTGGTGGAGGAAGTAATATCGAAAATTTATAATCCACCTTTCCGTAAAGGGTTGTAACTGACAAAGTATTACTTTGGGTTGGCCCAGCAGGGGTGTTTTTTGGAATACCCACCAAAATTGTACTGTCTGAGCCCAGGGCTTTATTAAAATATACAGAAAGCCCATTAAACGAAACCGTGGTAACACTTGCTAAATTCGTACCTATAATGGCGTACATATTCTGCAGATTCCCATCGGTTGTTGTCGAATCCATTGCAACAACTTGAGGCGTAGTATTCGGAAAGGTAACTGATGTCGCTTTTCCATTCGCATCGTAAGTGGTGATGGTTGTTGTTAATTTACTATCGATGTAAGATTTACTGATGGTACGTACCCTAGTAATGGTTGGCGCACCCTTTCCGCCTTCTGCATCATCTTTCTTACAAGATGCGATCCCCAAAGCTACCAATACAGATAACAGAAACGGGATTATGCTTTTTTTATTCATTAATATTTTCATTTCTTTTCTTTTTAAATGTGATACCCCAAAACCATATTTTATTTAAAAGTGTAAGGTACCGGCGGAAGGGCTAAAGCCGGATCGTTGGCAACTTCAGTAGCCGGGTAAGGCAACAGGAAATTTGCGTCGACAGGTGTAAAATATCCGTTTCCATATCTAACAGGAGGCGTGTCATTGCTTGAATCGCCCCTATCTTGTGCTTTAATAATTGCAATTGCTTTAGGATGGCTGGTTACATTAAAGCCATCAATACGGCATAAATCAAACCAGTAATCGCCTTCGATTGCAAATTCAAGCCTGCGCTCTTTTAGCAGATCCTGAAAGGTAAATGATGATACAACGCCTAAACCTGCGCGTTGCCTGATGGTATTGAGGTATTTAACAGCCGTTACATCACTTGTACTGGCTGTTAAGGGCAAACCTGTTGGACTGCTTCCTACAGATGCGCCCAAAATTGCTTCCGCAGCAATTAGGTACATATCTGCTAAACGCAGCATATAAGTATTCATACCGGTAGACTGGAAAGCACTTTTACCCCCATTATCTGCTGGTGAACCGGTTACATATTTTTTGATCTGTGCATGTGTACCCTGAGAACCTGCATTTGCGGGAAGGGTGTAACCGCCACCGGCCTGATTCAGTTCGGGATAATAATCGCCAGGCAGCATAATGGTTGCTTTTCTTCTCTGATCATTTGAAGAGTAGGCATCAATCAGGTCAAAAGTTGGAGCCAGCACACCATAACCATCGCCGGTCTGTGTAATGGCAGAACTATAGGCTAACGAAGCCTGCATTCCATTTCCAAAACCATAACCACCATTTGACAGCCACTGTAGAGCGATGATAGATTCTTTATTATTGTTGTTGGCAATCTTGAAAAGATCAGCATAAGTTCTGCCCGCAACGTCTACGCCAAACAGACCAAACTCATGGCTGTTGATCACTTTTTCTGCCTGGGCCTTTGCATTTGCATAATCCTGCATATACAGGTAAACTTTTGCCATCAATGCAGATGCCGAGCCACTGGAAACATGACCGCTACCCGCAACATTGGGCGTACAGTTCGCTTCACCAAATTTCAGATCGTTGATAATGAACTTATAAACATCTGTTACCGGATTTGTACGGATTGTTGATGGACTACCTACGAAATCAAGCGGATTTTCGATAATCGGAACATTTCCAAAAATCCTAACCAGATGAAAATAGGCCAGCGCCCTTAATACATGTGCTTCGCCCAGCGCATTGTTTACAACCGAAACAGGAACTGAGGCAGGAACCGTTGGAAGATTGTAGATTACGGCGTTAGACTGTGCAACCACGGTAAACAATGAGTTCCAGGCCGCACTTAATTCAAAGTTACCGTTTGAAACTGAAAAGTTTCCAAAGGCCTTCACATCATCCGAACCACTTCTTCCGTTACCGCTTGCCATTTCGGTTATTGCCCAGCTTACTTTTGTGTTCCAGCCAAACCATGGCGCGGCATAAAGTGCGTTTGTACTGGACTGAACCTGGGCCGCTGTGGTATAATACCCGCCAACGGTATATTGATCTTCCGGTGGCCGGTTAAAAAATTCTTTCTTACAACCTGTTGTAGATAAAGATACTAGGGTTGCCATTGCTATGATCTGTTTTATATATCGTTTCATATCGATCTCTTTAAATGTTAAAACTGTGCGTTTAATCCAAATGTAATGGTACGTGGAATCGGATATCTACCCATGTCTATATTGGTATAAATCGGATTCTGGTTCAACGAACCGATCTCGGGATCCAGACCTGAATATTTGGTAAATACATATAGATTCTGACCACTGGCAAAAACATTCAAACGGCTTAGCTTTGCATGCTTAATCCATTTTTCAGGAAAAGTATAACCTAGCCTGATGTTCTGAACCCTTAAAAAGGAAGCACTTTCCAAAAAGCGGTCAGACATCACCAAGTTGTTGTTGGCTATACCACCCTTTGGTGCAGGGATATCAGAATTTGGATTGCCTGGACTCCAGAAATTGCTGGAAGAAGCCAGCTGATTGGTATATAGCCCCGAAAGTCCTGCGATCTGATACTTTAATGCATTAAGGATTTTACCTCCATAGGATCCATTCAAAAAGATAGAAAGATCGAAGTTTTTATAAGTGAAGTTATTGGTAATACTGTAGGTAAAATCCGGATTCGGGTTACCCAGCGCAACCTGGTCATTCGCATCCACTTTACCATCACCGTTGGTATCCTCATACATTAGATCACCCAGGTAAATCGAATTGGCAATTGAAGGATCGTTTGTAATCACTGCCGGCGATGTCCCCCCGGTTACGTTCTGAGGATGGGAAGCAATATACTGCAGGTCGGCAGTGTTTTTAATCACACCTTTAACTTTATAACCGAAGAACTCTCCTACAGGCCCGCCCTCGGTTGTTTTGGTTACAGGCAAACTGATAAAACTGCTGTTGATACTACCAATTAATGCCGGAGAACCGTTTAAGGATACTACATTGTTTTTATATTTCGAAAAGATTAAAGTTGTATTCCATTTGAAATTGTCATTTACAATGTTCTTTGTATTGATACTGAATTCGAAGCCTTTATTTTCTATCTGGCCAGCATTGTAATAAGGCGATTTAATTGCAGCCACATCAGAGTATTCGGCTGGTCCTCCGAGCAGGAACGCCGGAAGTGGTTTTTGGAAAAGGAAGTTTTTAGAGTTTTTAATGTAGTAATCAAAACTGGCATCAATTCTTCCTTTAAATAAACTAAAATCAACACCAGCACCTTTTTGAATGGCAGATTCCCAGGTTAAATCTAAATTGGCTACGTTGTTGGTTACAAAACCAGTACCCAAACCTGTGGCAACTGCCTTAATTGATGAACCATAAAGATAGTTGGGAATGTTCTGGTTTCCGGTTTCACCATAGTTTAACCTGATTTTAATATTATCGACTACAGATTTGGTGCTTTCCATAAACGATTCTTCCGATAACCTCCAGGAAATAGCCGCAGCAGGGAAATAACCCACTTTGTGCCCTTCAGCAAATTTCGAAGATTTATCAGAGCGGATACTTGCCGTGATACTGTATCTGTTATTATAGGTATAGATTGCCCTTGCCAGTAAAGATTCCATCACCTGACTGCCTTTGTTCTGATCGATCAGAGCGGTGGTCTGATCACCAAAACCAAGTGTCTGAATGGTATTTCCCGATGCAAAATTTTCTATTTTGTTCGAAACACCGCCCCAGGTGGCCTGCCAAACCTCATATCCGGCCAATGCGGTTAAATTGTGCTTGGTACCAAATGTATGTGCGTAGTTTAAATACTCTTTCCAGCCCCAATAAGTACTATTGGAGTTGTATTGATCAAGTCGTGCCGTCTGATTTGAAAATGCCCCCCATTGATAAGTTGGCTTAAAAGTTTGGGCTTCCGACCAGTTAAAATCCCCGTTCAGTTCCGAACGTAGGCTCAGGTCTTTAAAAATCTTTAAATCAGCATAAGCACTTCCGTTAATATTATTGCTCAACAAAGTGTTTGTGAGGCTTAAAGCCTGTGCAACCGGATTAACTGTACCTTGCGCTAGCCCTCCTGCATCAAGCGTGGGCCCTGCAAAAGATCCATCCGCATTATAGATCGGATTATCCGGTGCACTGGAAAGTGCATTATAAACAATCCCTGTATTACTGCCAAGGCCAATATTCTGGTTGGTCCGTGCCGCGCCGATTGTACTACCGATTTTTAGCCAGTCTTTTACCTGTCCGTTCACATTGGTACGGAACGAGTAACGTTTGAAATCACTTCCAATAATGGTTCCTTCCTGCTTAAGGTAGCCTCCAGATACGTAATAATCGACACCGTCTTTTCCTCCCGAGAATGACAATTGATGATTCTGTTGAGGCGCTGTCTGAAAAATGGCGTCCTGCCAGTCTGTACCATGACCCAAAATACTTGGATCTGCAAACTCTATCCTTCTCTGCAAACCAAACTTATCGGCCAATGCATTTTGAAGATTCGCGAATTGCTTTAGATCCATCATATCCAAAAACTTACCCTGCTCCTGAAAACCATAATAACCATCATAACTGATCTTAGCACTACCATTTTTTCCACGTTTAGTAGTTACAATAACTACCCCATTAGCACCACGGCTACCGTAAATAGCCGTTGCAGAAGCATCTTTTAATATATCGATTGATTCTATATCGTTGGGATTGATCCTTGAAAGTGGGCTCACGCCTGTTTCTTCCTGACCACCGCCGGTCCGGGTCAATTGGGGAGACCTTCCGTTTCCGCTTTTATTGGTTGCATCTCCCAGGATAGGTACACCATCGATAACATATAAAGGCTCACTGCCCCCAAATGAAGTAATACCACGGATACGCACAGAAGTTGCGCTACCAGGGCCGCCAGAATTTTGCGTAATGGTAACACCTGCAGCTTTACCCTGAATCAGCTGATCTAAACTTGGCTGGGGAATATTTGCAATATCCTTTGCCAGAACTGAAGACACCGAACCATTAACATCCTGACGTTTCTGTGTACCGTAACCTATTACCACAACATCCGACAAGGCAGTTGATGCTGATTTTAAGTTAACATCGATCTGTTTTTTGGTGCCGATTACGATTTCCTGACTTGTTGAACCGATAAAGCTATACACTAAAACTGTTCCGCTGGCAGGTACCGTAATTGTATACTTTCCATCAATATTGGTACTGGTTGCTACAGCGGTTCCTTTTACCATAACACCTACTCCAGGTAAGGTTGTACCTTTTTCATCATAAACTGTTCCTGTGATAACCCTGGAGGCATTTTGCGCAGAGACCCTGGTTAGAAAGCCCATACACATCACAAACAGAATTACTATTCGTAAAGTTGTACTCATAATGTTTATATTTAGTTATTATTTGTTAACTCAAATTTAACAGCAATGTTAATCGCTTTTATAGTATTATTTTAACTTATAATAATCTAAAAAACACTATAATATAAATAAATAAAAGCTTAAAATAATCATTATCAACTAATTTAACCGATTATACGATTACAGTAAGCCTATACTTTTTTCTCCCAAATTAATTAATTATTGATACTATTTTGCTTATACCGACATAAAAGTCTTCCTGACTATACATAATGAATGCAGCCAGTTATATGTAAATCAAGTAAAATACCTTTTAAAACAGCTAAAAGCAATCCGTTGCAAAAAGAAAACAATTAAGCACAATAGCCCCTTCGGTTTTGGTCTTGTTAATTATACTTTCCAAACATTTGATGATAGTTTTCTGTCCTTTAGCCATTAAGATTTTTTGTTTCTATATTATTGTGGTACCCAAAATATAAATCCAACAATGAGACTCAAGATTTTCTATTTATTTACGGCATTAATCTGTCTATTCCAGGCAAGCCAGGCCAATATGGTCAAAAATTATACAGATACGCTTTATGCCAAAAAACTAAAACCTTACGGCAGGTACTTGCTCAATGATCAGAACAAATTGGAAATGATCAGCTCAGCAGTGCACTTTGGTTTTAAGTTCACAGGCGACAGTTGCGTTATATATGCCTCGTTAAATCAAAACCAAGGACATAATTATATCCAATATGAAATAGACGGCGTGTACCAGAAACGCATCCGTATTGAAGGGAATACCACTAGCCCCATAATTTTAAGCGTAAAAGGCAGTGGCGAACATACCATATGGATCTATAAGGCGACTGAAGCACACACAGGGGCAATTCTGATCTCAAAGATTGCGGCAAACCATATCAAAGCCATAAAAGTCCACAAAGCCCCGTTAATCGAGTTTATTGGCAATAGCATTACCTGTGGAGCTGCATCAGACACCACAGATTTCGCCTGTGGAACCGGCGAATACCATGATCAGCACAATGCCTATCTGGCCTATGGACCAAGGGTATCTCGAAAACTGGGAGTCAACTATATTATGAGCAGTGTAAGTGGTATCGGAATTTACAGGACCTGGAATATGGAAGGCCCTTCTATGCCACAGGTTTATGAGCAGATAGATTTTAAAACAGATACGCAACAAAAATGGGACTTCAAAAAGTATAGCCCTAAAATCGTCAGTATTGCACTAGGCACCAACGACCTTAGTAATGGCGACGGAAAAAACGCAAGAAAGCCGTTTGATGAAAAAATATTCCTAGACCAATATGTAAACTTCATTAAACTTGTAAAATCAAAATACCCAAAAGCACAGATCGCTTTATTAAGTAGCCCAATGGTGAAAGGAAAGTCCCGTGATATTCTTGAAAACTGTCTCAATACCATAAAAAAGAGAGTTGATTCCCTGTACCCATCAGGCCGAGGAGTTAAAACTTTTTTCTTCCCGGCAATGGACCCGCATGGATGCACAGGCCATCCCAGCACAGAAGACCACTTGATCCTTGCCGAGCAGCTTCTTCCTTTTTACAGAAAATTACTGGAATAAGCCTCCGGCATGCACCACAACAAAATCGTTGTATTATTTCAGATATAGTCACATATAAACAGCCATTTAAAACACGCTTACGCACACAGCATTTACAAGATCATCTACTAAAAGGAAATTAAAAACCTATTAATAATATTTAAACGACAATCTTATGAATTCTTTTGAAGCGATTGAAGTATAAATCCACGAATGCTTTCCGCTGGCATAATCAAAACGGATGTTCTGCTGTGCCTGGCAATATTGATCCCGCAAAACCTACCGGAGCGGTCAAATACCGGACTTCCACATTCAGCACTTTCTATTGCCGCATCGCTGATCAGGACATGATCAAATCCATCAGAGCGCTCGCTTCTTCCCCCGGCATACGCATAAGATGCGTGGTTCAGCGTGGGCTGACCTTCCAAATAAGTTTCGACGGTCAAGGGCAGGCCATTCCGGATGATGTCAAGTTTAACGACATCACCCGCGTAATATGAGGTAAAGGCATTGATGAAATCCTCAGGTTTGACAATTGGTTTTCCATTGACCGCTGAGATATGATCATCCCGCTTTAATTTCGTGGTTATGGCTTTATTTTGCGGTATTTCAGTAATCAAAATTTTTCCGTCCTGATATTTAGCACCGACATCCAGATATCCAATACTGTTACTCAAAGGAACTGTTACTGGCAATCCACTAAAAATTCCTATCTTTTTCAATTGGGCTGGAAGTACAGATATCAACATTTTGCCAGGGTGGTCTTCTCCTCCAAAGCGTTTGGGTGGTTTAGCACCTAACTGTATTCCGTAACTGATTTTCAGGTTTGGCTTCAGCAATATCAAATCGTTTCTTCGATCCCTGTTGATGACAGTGGATTCAAAAATTTTCCCCTCCACTAAAATCCGGGGATTGGCCGCAACCATTGAACTTTTACTGATGAGATAAGTTTCATTTTTGATACGGACCCATGTACCCAATATTTTTTTTATTTGATCACCATCATTACTCAAAACCACAGCCACGCTTTTTTCCTGTTTTGAAGTAATTCCGATTAGCGAGTCTATCGAAGGAAACGGCGGCATGAGTGATGGGTTGATTGTCTCGCGCAAAGAATCTGGCAAAGGCACTTTCTGATAATCTATAGGTTTATTAAGAGGGGTCCAGTATTTCAAAAAAGAATCCACAGGAATATCAAAATTTTGCGATTCATCCTCTTTTATGCGACTGTGTATACCAATGAGCCTGCCTTTGAGATCAAACAATGGACCACCGGAATCACCAGGCTCCATTTTTGCGGACGACTGAATAAAGCCATTCCCTGTATCTGTATTAGATATTCTACCATAACGCACATTAGGTGTTGACTTGAGGAATGATGCGGGATAGGAAATGCTGATGACTGGCTGATTTAAAACCATTTCGCTGCCAGCGGCCATTTGTGCATAATCAAATTTCTCTTCTTTGGTTATTTTGATCATGGCCATATCGTATACTGCATTTTTTTCATCAATTCCTATACGACCTAAGGGGAGAGCTGTATATTTTCTACCGTCAACAAATGTAACCTGGTAAACCTGATTAGCTTTAATTGCATGTGCAGCGGTTAGGATATGCCCCTGTGCGGAAACAATAACACCACTAAAACCATCTGTTTCATATATTCCATCGGGCCTATTATTTTTCAGAGTATCCCATGCGATAATATACACACTAAAGGGCATTGCCGTGCTGACACCATTGGAAATAAGATTTTCAATCCTTTTGCTTTTAAGATTCTGCTGGCCCGATACATTTGAAAAAATAAGCGCAAAGAGTAAGGTTACGCTCCATTTTAAATTAGTCATCTTTTATGCTATTTAGATTTTAAGGGGTAAACTTCACTTACCTTATTATTGCTGAGTAGAAGCTCTGTAGTGAATATGAATCGGGGGTCCTGATATTCCTTTACAGCACGTTCAATTGCTTTAAAGCTGCGGTTTACTTTTTTGTGAAAAAGAACTTTGCCGTTAGCAATAACGGTGACTGGCTGATCAAGGTTTACAAGATCATCATTCAGGTTAATTTCAAGCACTTTAAAGGTATTATGCAATATGGTAATCTGGTTGCCTTTACGGCTAACTTCGGCTGCATCGCCAACTTTTGAGGATACAAGAGGAGCCGATAACCAATAGAACCGGTGCTGCAACCGGTTATCCTGTACCCAAACAACCTTATCCGGAAAAGTATTTCTCTTATAATCTGCCATCCACGGGATGGCGATGGTATCTTGATGATCCAGCCAATGAGGCTTATCAGGATACAGGTGAAATTCGTGGTCATAGCCTTTAGCATCCAGGTTGTGCAAACTATCGAGCTTCCTGTTGTATTTGATAGCGAGCTTGTTTCTGTTATATGCGGAATCTAAACCGCCAATGAATATTGAAAACGGCAGGTTACGCAGGTTACGCATATCAGCATCGCCGGGATGGCCGGCCATCATCGATGCGGCGGCAAAACGATCGGCCATACGGGGAGCCAATTGAAATACCCCATCCCCTCCTGCTGAATAACCAAGAATATAAACCTTATCGGGATTTACATCTTCCATTATCACACTGTAGCGGATTAGCGAATCGATGAAATTATCGATATGATCTTCATGCCAGAGATTCCAGGTGTTCGTTGGTGCCCTTGGCACAATAACCAATCCTTCTTTGATATTGTACAGTGTACGTTGATTCTCCCATTGCTGATCATTTACTGCCACCGGAGCGTTACCACCACCATGCAGTGAGATATATAAACTTCTCCCGCCAACTGGTTTTGTTCCAAAAACCTTATAGGCAATGGCCATCTGGTATTGTTGAAACTTTATTACGCCCTCATTCCACACCTTCCGGGCAGCGGTCATTAATTTTTGCTTTTCTGTGTTCCACTGTTGCATTGCAAGCCTGTCTGCCTCGGTTCGGCTCATCTTTTTCTGCGCTGCGCAGGTACCGCAAAGTAACGCGATCACACATAGGGTTTGTAACTTCAGCAGGATGAGACTTTTGTTCTTTTTATTCATATGTTAATTCTTTAGCAGTTCCAGGATACCCTCATTTTCAATGATGATCATACCCTGTCTGTCGCTGGTGATCCCCGGAGTTAATTTGTAAGGATAGGTGGGCTTATTTCCGTTCATAACCGTCGGCATATAAGCAAATTGCACTGATAAATTTCCTTTTAAGGCTTCCCCAACTTCGATAATGTGTGTAGAAACGATAAAAGCAGACGCTTTATATTTCGCGAACGCTTCGGTAACAGCCAGCGTTGCATCATAAGCATCTTTAACATTTGTACCTTTAAACAGTTCATCAAAAAGGACTACGAAACATTTTCCACTTGCCACTTGCTCAGCAGCACTTTTCACCCGCAAAACCTCGGCATAGAAATGGCTGTAGCCAGTTTGAAGGTTGTCGGAAACATTTATTGAGGTATATAATCCATCGCGTACCGAAAAGATGACCTGATTAGCAGCAATTGGAAACCCCATATGCGCCAGGTAGATTGCAATACCAAGAGATTTCATTAAGGTTGATTTACCCGCCATGTTTGCACCGGTGAGAAAGAGTAAATTTGCATCACGGTCGAACCTTAAGTCGTTACTTACACCATTGCGTAAGGCTGGATGTCTTAGCCCGGTAATGTTTAATACATTTTCCTCCTTCTCCATGGCCTCTGCGTAACAACAGCCCATCATCTTTCCAAGCCTGCCTACATTGGCGTAAACATCGATTGAATACATGATTTTCAAAAGCTTATTGAGGGAACCTTTCAATGTCTGCTTGAGGAGGTGATCATAAACCGCAAGCTGATACGGTGCGAATTCTTCATTGGTATGTTGAGCAATTAATTTTCTCAAAAGAGGGTCATCTAATATTTCTTTGAGCCGCTCTTTATCCTGGTCAAATGGGGTATTCGAATTATCATTTAGAAGAACCGAAAGCTCCTGGGCGTATTTCAGCACTTTGATTGTTGCGCTCAACCCAGCTACGAGTTGATCATAACGTTCATCGCGGATCAATACCGACTGGCCTTTTTTAAGAAAGGAGTTAAATACTGCAACAATGAACATTTTTGGACTTTCGATTGCCAGATAGTTTTCAGTTGATTGGAAGTCTGCCCTTTCAAGCTGAAACGTGAAATCTTTCTCCTGGAAATAATGGAAAATATCCCGCCGTGCATTGATAGCTGCAGCACTTGTCAATGGATTTAGGAACATCGTCTGCAAGAGCTGTTCCCCTCCATCGGTTTTGGTTTTATTGAACAGGCTGAAAATAGATCCAGGTGTATATTTACCGAGCAGGTTTAGATCATCCTGCGTTTGTTTGTCAACGATTAAACTCATATGTCTTTAGCATTTGATTTGGCCAGTCCGGCATTTAAGATATCCAGGATGCCTTCATTATTGATAATAATCATACCATGCCTGTCTGCAGTTAAACCGGATTGCAGGGTATAAGTATATATCGGTTTGGTTCCTTCCATTGTTGTTGGCAGAAATACAAACTTTATCTTTTCGCTTTGTTCCTTTAACACTTCTCCGGCTTCAATAATGTGTGTAGAGATCACAAACAGGCTCCCCTGTTTACGGGCAAAAGCGGCGGTAAAGGCTATAGTGGCTTCACAGGCATCTTTCACATTTGTTCCTCTAAACATTTCATCAAAAAGCACAAAAAGTCTTTTTCCCAGTTTCAGTTCGGATGCAATCTTTTTTGCACGGAGCACCTCTACATAAAAATGGCTCGCACCCATCCCCAGGTTGTCTGGCAGGTTAATGGTGGTATATATTCCATCCAGAACGGTGAATTCCATTTTTGCTGCCGGTACCGGGAATCCCATATGGGCCAAAAATATCGCGATGCTCAAAGATTTCATGAAAGTTGATTTTCCTGCCATGTTTGCACCAGTGAGAAAAACGACATTCTGTTCATCGCTCATCACTATGGAATTAGGAACCGCACGCTGAAGCTGAGGATGATAAACATCGTCAATTCTTATAAAGGAATTGCCCCCTGGTAAAGCTGTTGGGAAAACAAATTTCCTTTCCTTTGCCACTTTAGCAATTGAATAATAAACATCAAGTCTGTACAGGCATTGTAATAGTGTTAATATGGCATCCCTGTTAACAAACCTGAATAATTCATCATATGTTATGAACTCCTGGCCTGTAGGCTTGTAACCCTCAACTTTAAAAGGCAGATCAGCAAATTCTTCAGATGATAAAATTCGCTGAATATTATTTTTTTCTGAACCGTACGGATGATCGGTTGCCAGATCAAGAGAATCCGCAAACAGCTTAAATTCCCGAACAAATAGCAGGATAGCTGAGATACCCCTATAGATAGTCGTTGTCTGTGCATCGGGTGCTACGAAATTACCCAGCCGCTTTGTTACCGACTGATCGTATTCCGACAACTTACTCCTCGAATCTGTATTATTGATATATGATTCTATCGCACTGAGCAGTTCAGTAGATATTGGAAACTTTTCAGCACGACCTGCGAAATACCGGATGATCTGGCTGCGCTGATTTATTTTATCAAAATCACCGATCGGATTAAGGAACATCTCTTCCAGAATAATTGATCCACCATGTGTCCGGGTACTATTAAAAATTTCGTAAATTGAATTACTCCCCTGTCTTCCAAACAGGTTGAGGTCGTTAATCGTCTGTTGATCTGTAATTAAAGGCATATTAAATATCTTATTTTCTTTTTCGTCTGATCAGTATGATACTTCCGCACGCAAGTAGCAAACCAGGGATAATCCATACGAAAATCAATTTAAGCAGGTGGATCTGATCTTTATCTACCAGTAATACCGTGTCTTTTGGTGCCGGTCTGAAGCTACTGATGGGGAATTCGCCATAGCTCAGCCAGCTAAACACTCCGATATTGAAAACAAAATTTGCTGTACGGAGATTGAACCTGTTCAATTCCTTATTTGACATCAGGTCTGCATCGCCGATAACAATGATTCGCTGCTCTTTTTGAGCAATTTTTCGGGTTAAACTCACTGCCAATGGGAAAGCTTTTTGCAAATCACCTTTCTGTGGCTCAAATTGCACGGTGGCTGAGTCAGTCAGAAACCTTTCTCTTTTAAGCCAGCTGCTTTTCGGGTTTGTTACCAACAAAGGCTGAGTTTTGTACCATTTCGTATTTTCGATAGACAGGGCTGTAGCCAATGGCATCGAAACCACTATGCTATCCTTGTGCGCCTGCTCCAGGGGCATGAAGAGTTTGGTTGCCGCGCCGGTTAAGTTTGGGGTAGCCAAATCCGGCTCTAATTGCTTGCTTTGCTGAACAATGGCTCCATCCATCAACTGAATACCAAACTGTTTGATTATTGGATTTAAAACATCCTGTTTATTGGGCTCTCCAGTAACAAGCAAATTACCACCGCCATTAATATACTCCTGCAAATTTTTAGTTGCGGCAGCACTCAGGCCAACTTTGGGATCTGCCATAACCAACACTGATATATCCTTTGGAACCGGCTTGGTGGCAAGAGAGATGGTATCGACATCGAAGCCCTGATTAAGCAAAGACTGCCTGAAAACCTTTAGGTTTGTTAATGCCTGGTATTCACGGTCGCCTATTTTATTGATATTTCTTTCCAACTCTCCGGTAGCAAAAAGTATTTTAGGCATTTTTGCGCTAAGGAGTCTTTTAAATGCCGCTGATATTTCCGTTTCCGATGGCCAGTGTTCATTATCAGGATATACCCGGAGGAAGGTCTTTCTCCCTTTATACTTGAGTTGCATGATATAAAAATTGGGCTCTTTGGAAAGATCGACTTCTTTTCGAATCTGCTCAGGTGTTAAAAACTGCTTTATATTCATTTCTCTTGTCTGGGCGATCTTCTCCACTACCTGAGCAAGGGTTTTTCCTTTGTTCCCTTTCATGATATCCCCGCCTTGTGCCAGGGTATCGTAATACATCACACTTTTTAATTTAATATTATGTTTGAAGCGCACATAAGGTGCCCATGCGTTGATGTTTTTTTGATAGGATTCTGGATTTCCATCTTCCATGTAACCGCCCAGCAGGTTCGTGTATCCCGTTATTTCCAGCGGTTCATCACCAAGTTCTTTAATTATTTTCTGCGTATCTGGCTTTAGTGTATTAGATTTATTTTCCGTTACATCCGCATAAATAATCAGTTGTGGAATGGAACTGATGTAACCAATAAGAAGCGTTATTGCAATGATTGAAATATAATGTCCTGCTTTTACCATAGGCGAGACCGTTTGCATGCTAAATTTTAGCTTATAAATAGTAATGGTGAGAAAAAGGAATACAATGGCAAGAAAATAAATAATGCCGTTACTGGTAATTAAGCCTACCAGCATCCAGTCTGTTCTTCCGGATACCGAGAGAAAGAAGGTAATATCCCTTATAAACGGTATCCCCTTCCACAAGTCGGCAATGTTGTACAAAATACCGAAAATAACAAAGGTACTAACGGCAGCTACAATTTGATATGTTGTTAGGGAGGACATAAACAGACCTATAGCAGAATACGCACATAGCAGTAAAAACAGGCCTAGTAAAGAGCTCAACAACATTCCGATATCTGGTGAATCTGCTGTGAAATAGCTGATGGATAGAAATATGGTTACTACCCCAAGCATGAGTACGCTCATGATTACCATGGCGCTGAATTTGCCCAATACAATGTCTCGTATGCGGATAGGTGAGGAATACAATAATTTGATGGTACCACTGCTCATTTCTTTACTGATTAATCCCATTGTTAAAAGTGGAAGATATAAGTAAAGATTCCTCATTACCGACGCAAATAGCCCATTGGAGCCAAATACGGCCTGTCCAACTACACTAAAAGGAATTTTATATCCATCCGCCTGCATCTGGGCGATAGATTTCAGCGTAGCCATGTAGCCCAGGCCACATTGAACCATGAAAACGATAATAAGAAACCATGCAATAGGAGAATAAAACAGCATTTTAAGTTCTGTTTTTGCAATTTGAAGGATTGTTTTCATTAAGAAAATGATGTGAAATTAATGTTGTGAAAGTTGTTTGAATATTTCTTCTACCGAGTTTTTTTCAAGAGAGATTTCCTGCAGGCGCCAACCGCTCTGAACACTTTCGGAAATAATGGTCTCTGTAATCTCCGCGTCGCCACTGAAAAACAGGCGGACTAATTTTCCGTTAAGAATGTCGGCCTTTAATATCCCGGGAATCGCTTCGAGCTCAGCTACCAGAGGCATGTTCTGAAAAGAGACCAGCATGCTGTGTGGTTCCACATAGTTGTTGAACGCATCCATTGTATCTGAAAACACTATCTTTCCGTTTTCGATCATTTTGATATCCTTACAGAGCAGCTGTACTTCTGACAGAATGTGTGATGAAAATATGACTACCCTATCTTTCGCGATGTCTTTGATCAGCGATCGAACCTCAATAATCTGATTGGGATCCAAACCATTAGTGGGCTCATCCAAAACCAGTACATTAGGTTTATGTACAATTGCCTGGGCAATCCCCACACGCTGTCTGTATCCACCTGAAAGATTTTTGAGCAATCGGCCGCCGAAATGACTAATGCCGCAGCGCTCCTTCGCCTCTGCAACAGCATCTTTGCCAGGCTGGCCATACATATTGCGCAGTGCTGCGCAATAGTGAAGGTATTCATCAACCGTTAGATCAAGGTATAATGGAGGATTTTGGGGAAGGAAACCGATTTCCATTTTCGCCCGCTTGGGATCTTCCCTGAAATTTATACCGTTGATAAATACATTGCCTTCTGTTTGATTAATTGACCCGCAAAGAATGTTCATTGTAGTTGATTTACCGGCACCATTCGATCCTAATAACCCAACGATACCAAAATCATTGATTTCTATATTAATGTCGCGTATGGCCCAGGTGTTACTATAGCGATGAGACAGGTTTTCAATCTTTACTATACTTTTTTCCATATTTTATAAATTTTTAGGCGTACCAATCCCACTATTAATAATAGACTAGCCTTACCAATAGTGGGATATTAGAGTTTATTTGGGGTTTTGAACCAGTTCTGGATTTTGAGCAACAAGTTTTTCAGCAAACTGGAAAACATAAGCATTGCTGTTAGGTTCAAGTATGTAGGTCACATTGCCGATCATGCGGGTAACAGACTTCGCAAATGCCGCATCTTTATTCAGCCGCTTTTGATCGAACCAGCGCAGTCCCGTTCCGAAAAATTCTCGCCTGCGCTCTTCCACAACCCTTTGCAAGGCTTCCTGATCTGAAGTTGCCGTTACAGCTTGATAATCTGCCGGGCGGAATCTCATTTTCCGCAAGTCGTTTACCATTGTAAGTGCCTCATCGCGCTTCCCCGTACGGGCTAAGCATTCTGCCCGTATAAGCCAGGTTTCATTAACGGTAAGGCCTACCGGAGATTTATCGTTATAATTATCCCTCGACCAAAAGCCCGTTCCCTGAAAAGCAGGGTAAAAGTTTGAACCCGGTCTGGTGAAAAGTTCATAACGCAGGTCTTTTTCATCAAGCAGATTCAATAAGGATTGGCTTAACTGTAGTGGATAAAAACTACTTCTGGGAACTTTCCGGAGTAAAACCTGCTTGTCTGTATATTGCGTAGGAAGAATATTGGTCGTCAAAAACGTATTATAGTCATAAAGCGAGCTGTTCAATGAAAGTGATTGTTCCGCAGCAGTTTTGGCCGCCTCAAAATCGCGAATATTCAGGTAGACTTTCGCCAACAATGCATAAGCAGCGGCCCGGTTAGGTTGAACGGTACTGGCCTGAACTACCGGAATAAGCGGTAAGGCTTCCTTAAGATCTTTTATGATTTGATCGTAGACCTCCCTCACCGATGCCCTATTAAGTTTCACAAACAGTTCTGGTGACAACAGTAAGGGAATAGCTGGATCTGTAGCAGCGGTTGCCGGATCATATTGTTTACCATACAAATTCGTTAAAGTAAAAAACGTAAACGCCCTGTTGATTAATGCCTCGGCATACAGCGCTTTTTGCTGGTCCGGGCTACCGCCCTTGCTTTCTAAAACACCCTTTATCACGGTATTGTAAACGTATATTGCGTTGTACATAAAATTCCAGTCAAAATCATCGGTTTCACCGAAATAGAAAGGATTTTTCCATCCGTAAATAGCTGAATTGGTTGCGTTGTTTGCTAGTGAGGTCTGCACTTCCGGATCGGAAAGTTCGACATCATCACAGCTTAAAATAGCTGTATTTCCTGCCCCAACTTCCTGGTTGTTTCTGTTATTGAGCAATAGACGATAATCCTGGGTGTAAACCAATACCCGCTGTCCCTGTACAGGCACATTTTCTACGTATTTCCGGCAGGAAAAGAGTGCAAAAGTTAAAACAGTAATCATTACTATTTTAAAGGTATATGTTGATGCTGTTTTATACATTATAAGCTTAAATTAAGTTGAAACGAATAACTTCTAACAGGTGCAAGCTGAAAGGTATTTCCTGTGTTATAGACATAATCAGGATCAATGTTTTCTTTATTTGCAGTCCAGATCAGTCCGAGGTTACGGCATACTGCCGAGACTGTCAACATCTTTACCCCGATGGGTTTTAACAGTTTTTGTGGTAGTGCATAGCTTAGGCTAATCTGTTGAAGTTTGATATTACTACGGCTTCTGATCAGGTAATCAGACTCTGAATACCGGGTGATGCTGGTACCGTAATAGTATCCCTGGTTAAAATCAGTGTTGATTGTTGGAACGTTTGTAAACAATTCGTCTCCGGGTTTGCGCCACCGCATCCCTAAATCACCTGCGCGGCTAACATATACTGAATTTTCAGTTACCGAAGGTTTTCTGAAAACTCCGCCAAAGGCGTACTGGAATTGAAAACCAAGGCTGAATTGTTTATAGGAAATGTTACTGCTATAAGCACCATAATAAGGCGAAGCCGTCCGGCCAGAATATTCCATAATATCGAAGTACTGAAACTCATCAACTCTTAGTATTCTTCCTGGAACCTTAGGATCCTCAATCAGCGTCTGTCCGGTATTATCCAAACCTGCAAATTTATAGGAGAATAAATAATCCTGAGGATAGCCATCATAAATTTGATTTCTTCCCAAATCACCTATAGGCAAGTTAAATCGCTCATCATGTACCTTATTGGTATTGTAAGAAATATTAATGGTATTGTTCCAACTCACATTTTTTGATTGTACCGGAATGAAGCTCAGTCCCAAATCAACACCCTTTCCATCTAACTTCGCTGCATTAAAAATAGTCTGCGTAAAACCATATGTCCCATTAATCGGCAATTGGAAAAAAATATCTGTTGTTTTTTTCAGGTAATAATCTACCGTCGCCGAAACACGGCCGTTGAAGAGACCAACCTGGAGACCGTAATTAATCATCCGCGTTTTTTCCCAGGCCAGGTTTTCTCTTGCAGGTCTGTCAATTACAGCGTAGGGTAAAGATGATTCAAAATCGGTTCCGAGGAGAGAAATAACAGTTACCGGGGCATAACCCTGAGGTGCATTTCCGGTAAAGCCGTAGGTAAAGCGGGTTGAAAGGTTGGTAAGCCAGTTCAAGTCCTTCAAAATCATTTCCTTTTTCATGTTCCAGCTCAAACCGGCAGACCAAAGCGGGATTGCACGTTTTCTGCGTTCGACACCTAAGAGATTCAAATCATCAAACCTTGCACTTCCTGAAACGGTGTACCTACTGTTAAAGGTGTATGAACCACTTGCGTAGTAAGATAGTGCTCTGGTGGTTGATTCGACTACAGGTGAAGATGTTGCTCCGATACTAGGACGCTGACCATAGATATCCAGATAGCTTACGCTGGGGTTAACTGATCTGAAAGCATTAATAGACTTATCGTAGCCATAACGAAGTTCATTACTCGATTTACTGAAATTTTCTTTAATTTCATTGCCCATCAGCACGTTAAGTTCATGTTTATCGCTCCAAGATTTGTTGATACTTAACTGACCACGGAGGTTATAACTTCTACCCAGGGCATTGGCCAGGCTCAGGCGACCGCCATTAGGAATACCGTAAACAAGTGCCCCGGCTGCGTTTACGCTTGTGGCCCTATTGATCATTATGCGACTTTCGTAACTTTCCGGTTCCTGATAGTTTTCTCTTTCATTAAAGTAACGACCAAGATTTCCTGAGAGAGAAACACTTAACCAGGGCGTGATTTTGCCGGTAACATCAAGGTTCAGCGCTATATTGTTCGTGTTGTTAACGGTATTATTGTAGTTGAGTTCATCAATGGCGGAATATCGGAAAGGAAGGTATCCTTTACTTTCGAAATTTCTGGCTACCAATGGGGTACTGAACACATCGTAGTATTTCGTACTGCCATCAGCATTGACCAATGCATCATAAGGGCGCATACCCAGAGAGGTCTGGCTCATGGCACGAACTGCTGCAGCATTTAAAACATCCGAGGTATTATTGTAGCTTAAGTTAGCATTTATAGTTAAAATGCCTTTGAATAATGATGAGACTGAGCCCATATTAAATGCGTACCCTTTATTTTTGTTGCTTTTATAGAGCCTATCTTCGTTGTAATAGTAACCCGACATATAATAGGAACTGTTTACCCCTCCGCCTGTGAGTGATAAGTTGTACTGTTGCGTTTGGGGTCGCTGTAAGAGGTATCTGGATATTTGATCTTGATTATCGATATTAGCTAAATTAGCCAACTCCATATTCATCTGACTTTCTGTTATCTCTCCTCGCTTCTGACGAAAAATGATCGCCTGAGCCTGACTATTGTTTCCCGGAAATGTTCCTGATTGTATCGGGAAGGGGTCACTGATCAGATTCATATTGATCATGTCCTTTTCCAGATCAATATAATCTGCGACTGACATGGTCGAGCCATAATTGAGTTTAGGTTTAGCACTTGTACTAAAGGTGGTCGAGAAATTTATTGACGGTGCAGTATTTGGTTTACCCTTTTTTGTGGTAACTACAATTACCCCATTTGCAGCCTTTATCCCCCAAATAGCGGAAGCCGCCGCATCTTTCAAAAACGTAATCTGCTGAATATCATTAGGATTCATCAAATCCAGTGCACCGTTGGCTATGGAAACCTGAGACGGGAAACCGTCAATAACCAAAAGAGGTTCGGTGCTCACCTGGCCGTAATCACTGATAATGGTGGAAATACCCCGGATATTAATCGTACCATTACGGCTTTTACCGGCCTCGGTCTTGGTGGATATGTCTACGCCCGGAACCAGGCCCTGTAGCCGCTCAAGCAAACTTATGGTAGGGTATTGAGCGATATCTTTTGCAGTAACAATCCCGAATGAACCAGTAGCACGATCCCTGTTCAGATTTTGATAACCTGTGCTTACAATTTTCACTTCCGAAAGATCAGCGGAAACTGGTTTTAAATTTACCACCAGGTTAGTCCTGTTCCTTAATGGTATGGTATCTGATTGATAGCCTATAAAGCTAAAAATCAGCGTTTCCTTACCCTTGAGTCCCCGTATGTTGAAGGAACCGGATTCATCAGAGAGGTAGAGTCTTTTGGTCTGTTGAACAAGAATACTTGCACCTGGCATAGGCTCTCCTTTTTCATTTAAGATGAGGCCTTTCAAATCAACATCCTTGAAAAATGAGGTAACTCTATCAAGCAAAGAAGGTGTTTTTCTGGATACCACAACAATTTTATTCTGAACCGTATATTCAAGCAATTCGTCCTTGAACAAAAGATCCAAGACATCAGTCAGTTCGGTTTTTTGAACGTTTATGTTGATGGGTTTAAGTGATTTTAACAGATTATCATCTGCAACAAAGTCGTAACCGCTCTGTTGCTTTATCTTGGCAAATACTTGAAAGATTGATGCATTTTTTTCAGACAATGATATCTTCTGAGCAAATCCCGAAGCGGAGACCTGCATCAATGTTGCTATTAAAATCACGATGGTTATTCGCATAATAAGCAAAATTTTAGTGTATACGGCAGACGGTATACCTGTTTGTTTGGTATATTTTATATACATTTAGTTTAAAGTTTGTTTTTCAGTTTTACCTCTACTTTCCACGGCGAAGGTAAACTGTTGGTTTAGTTGATTATTTTCTGCTGACTATCGTCAAACTTTGCCAGGTTCCTTTAGCGGAATCTGGCTTTTTTATAGTTATTTAGTTACGAATACTTTCCTCCCTTCAATTCTAAAGTGAACTAATCTGGTTGATTCTAAAGCCATTAAAATCTGGCTGACGTTTTTCGATCTTGAAACGTTGCCGGAGAATTTCCCTACCGGCACTTCACCTTCATAAATTATATCAATGGCATACCACCGGGCAATATCCTGCATGATATCCTTGATACCGACCCCGTTAAATATGAAATTCCCGTCTTTCCAGGCTAAAGCGTTTTCAAGATTAATATTTGAAACCATGATCTGGTCATTTTTTAATATAGACTGCTGTCCCGGACTTAGCTTGATTTCGTCGTTGTAGCGGATTTGGGTATCCTTATTCCAGGCCGCTGCCTGATACGAAACTTTCACACTTCCCTCGGCAAGCGTGGTGGTCTCGAGGCGATCGTCGGGATAGGCTTTAACATTAAAATGGGTACCCAGCACCCTCACTTCCTGATGTTGCGATTTTACAATGAAAGGCTTCTCATCATCCTTGGTAACCTCGAAATACGCTTCCCCCTCCAGTTTAACCATTCTTTGTTTATTGGCGTTAAAGGCTGTGTTATAGGTAAGTGATGAGGCGGCGTTCAGCCACACTAACGAGCCATCGGGAAGTTTTAACCGATAGGTTTCCCCTTTGTTTGTCGCCAGGGTATTATTCCCGGCTAAATGATCGCTTTCCTTATCAACGATCTCATAAACAACCTCTCCTTTACTGTTCCTTGAGATCAGAAGTCCAGGTTCCCTGGCTATCACGCCGGCAGATGCAGCACCGAGTTTGATCGTACTTCCGTCCGCAAGTGTGAGCGTTGCACCTACTCTTCCGGGAGGAATATCCGTAGCGGGGGAAATATAAGTAAGCTGTTGCGTTTGAGAATCAACAAAATGATAATATAGTAGGGATGAAACCGCAATAATCACCAATGAAGCGGCAATAGCGATTCTTGAGGTAAGGGAAAAAACCTTTCTCAAAGGTTGCCGCCTTGATATGATTTCCCGGTAAATCTGCGTTGCCCGAAGGTCGTCGATTTCACGAAGATGGATATCACTTAACTCATAATCCATTTCTAAAAGATCGAACAATCGTTTTTCGGCAGCATCATGTTTTAAAAATTCGCTGAATTCAGCCAGCTCTTCCATTGATGCTGTTTGATTGCAGAATTTTTGATATAAAGTAATGATGTGTTTATCTTGGAAATCCATAATTACAGAGAGAAATTGTCACCCCTTTTTTATATCAATCCGCGAGAACAGATTATGGGGGTATAGAAATAAAAATAAATTACAACAATTTGAAAATAATGGCAATAATTACTGCATCGGTATTATTTTTCAGATAGGCACGAAGGAAACGGAGCGCGAGTTTCATATAAGCTTTAACCGTTTCGACGCTTAAATTCATGATATCTGCAGCCTGCTCATACTTGTAACCCTGATTTCGGCAAAGTTCATAAACCAGTTTCTGTTGAGGGGGAAGTGAGTTTACGCCATCATGAAGTTTTTTCCTCACATCGGACAACAAGATATTCTCTTCTGTTTCATTGTGGTATTCTTTCCATTGTTTCCCCATCTCTACTTCTGCTTTTGACTCCAAAACCTTCCTTCTCAGCAACTGAAAGCTTCGGTTACGTGTGAGGGTAGTTAAAAATGCAGCCAGGTTGCTATTTTCCTTGAGATTTGAAGCGCTTAGCCATAGTTTAAGCATTACATCCTGGAGAACCTCTTCTGCATGACTTTCAGATTTCAATAAATATAATGCCCTGGAAAATACCATTTGCTGGTAATGATCGTATACTAATTTAAAAGCACTCTGATCCCCTGCAGAAATTCTACTTAGTATTTTTTCCTCATCTGGAAGGGGCTTTGGTGACATTGAATCAAAATTAGATTAGCAACAGTAATTTATTGATTAAACCTCTACAAAAACAATCATACGCGAAATTTAAGCAAGAATAAGGATTTTGACATATAAAAAGGCACGAAAAACACAATTACCCAGCCTTTATAACAATAAACATCTGTTTATAATCAATCTACTTAAAAAAATAGCTATTTTATCTATTTTAAATGGAATTTTATACAAAATCGATCAAATTTCGCAGCCAGAAAAGACGTAAACATGAATAAACCGGCAATACTCTGCAATTAGCCATTTATCATCTAAATAGAAATCAAAATTCACATCAACTAAACTGCCAATAACGCATCAAATTATTGGAATGGTGGGCAGGTCGTTAATTTCCCTTGCTAGAAAGATTGCCAGCTATCCTAAATTAAGGGAGTCAAGGCTAAATCCATTGACTCCCAGATTTCAGTATTTATTCGATATTTTTTTGGATGCTGGCTACAAAGCTCAACAGATCAGTCAAGGTATTTTGAATACAGGAATCGACCAGTTTCCCTCAGGATTATTCAGTATAGCTAAACCAGTTCGCATGGCGCCCGAGAGGGTACCAATGGAAAATGGAGGAGAGCTGGGAATTACAAATAATGAAAAAATTATATTTCAGGACGCATTTGCATTTCCTGAAGATAAAGCTTGCAAAAGACAGGCGCTCCGACTTTGTAAGCTTATCACCCACTAATTGTTCGTCTTAAATAGATTTTGCATGAAATCACTCAAGGGCTGCCCTCTGAGCTTAGTTGCTAAGATCTTTCCTTTAGGATCCAAAATAAGATTAGAAGGTAATGCCATTACCGAATAGGCTTCGGCCAAAGGTCCCTTCAATGCAAGCGGATCATTGAGTTGCACCCAGCTTAAACCATCATCAGCTACTGCCTGACGCCAATTCTTTTCATTAGTGTCCATAGAGATGCTTACGAAAACAATATTCTTGTCCTGATATACCGTATTTAACTGTCTGAGCAAAGGATGCTCCTCACGACATGGCTTACACCAGCTTGCCCAAAAATCTATAAACAGATATTTCCCCCTGTAATCTTTAAGGTCAAATTTTTTACCGTTGATGTCTCTCAATGCAAAATCAGGTGCCTGTTTACCAACGGCAATGCCTTTAGAGGCATCGATAAAAGCTTTGATACGTTTCGCATAATAGCTCCGTTTTGCACTTTCAGACAAGTGTGTGTAACAAGCTTCCGCCCTTAAGACATCGGTACTGTTCATGTGGCTACTGATAATCGCCAGGCTGGCAGCAGCAGCATTAGGATATTCTTTTACGAACGATAAAGTCAGGCTATCAATCTTACGGTGAAAATCTAGATAGACACGGCTGTTTCTATCATAAAAATCTGTTGAAGTTGCCTTCAACTGGTCTCGGTATTCACCGGTTATCGCTAGTTTTTTCTTATTAAACGTATTGAAAAGCACATCTTCCTTTGCGCCGGAGACTTCCGAATAGTAAAATTTGGCAACGTTACCACGTAGATTTATAGTCTCATTGCCCAATAGAACAATCTTCAACTGCTGATTAACGGAGTTACTTAATGTACATTGCAAAGCTTCGGGCAGGCTACCTTTAAGTAATATCCTGTTGTCTTTAACCAGTGCTGAATCTGCAAATCTTTTGCCCGAATATTCGTAACTCAACGAAACTTTGGTGCCATTGGGCGCTATCATTTCTCCCTCAATCACGTAGCCCCCGGTTCTGAAAGCAGTAGTCGTTAGTGCAAAAACAAGAATACTGCAACAGATAATTAGACCAGGTATTATTCTGGTTGTTTTTAGCGTAATATTTTTCATATCAATTTTATAATGGATTTATGTATGCTCTTAAACAGTTTGCTACTGCTACTTTATATCGACTATCTTTCCTGATTTGATGACCATATGGATAGCGCTTAGCTCTTTAATATCATTTAAAGGATCGCCGTTCAGCACCAGTAGATCCGCCATCTTACCGTTTTCAATTGTTCCGATGTTTTTTTCCTGTCCAATTACCCGGGCAGAAACAACAGTTGCGGACCTCAATGCATCTATGGTGCTAAAACCGCACTTATCTACAAAGGAATTTAACTCATCCAGCAATCTGGGATGAGCACTTTTTAAGTCTACAATCTGGTCGGTTCCAGCATTTATGGCCACACCTTCTTTATAAATCTTTTTCAACAATGTGAAAATCCAGGGATCGCGCTCCTCAGAAACGCAAAGTGTAGCATCGAGTATGCTATTATTGGCTTTCATAATATCTGAAAATGGCTTTATATCTAAAGTATTGATCACACTATCTTTGTAACTAAGTGGCGTTTTTCTTTTGAAAAAGAGTGTGTCTGTAAGCAGGTTTTCTAACATAAATACGTGCGAAAGCACTTCCATACGGGAAGAAGCCACATCCATTGGATTTGCCGGGTACATCATTACGTGCCCCCAGGTTTTAAGCCCGTGTTGTTTTGCGGCAGCAACAACTTTTGGCAACAACACTTTATCAAATGAATGATATAATTTAACGCCTGTTGCGCCACAAGCCTTTGCCTCTTTCATGGCGCTATCCAAATTGGTCTTTTCGGTAACCAACTGTCGCCATGGCTCATAGGGTTCTTTATGGAGATTAATACCCCTGTTGTAGAACCAATCACCGGCCATTACCGCTGCAAAATATACGCTGGCTCCCTGACGCTTACCGCTGTTAATCGCACGCTGTGCTTCAAGCAGCGATGCACCATCGCCTGAGGCATCTCTCACCGAGGTTACCCCATGTTGCAGGTAGTAATTTAAATGACTGTAGGTATTTTCTATGTTGTTTTTAGTTTGCGCAGTGACATGAACGTGGCCGTCTATCAATCCCGGAATAAGATATTTTCCGGAGAGATCCACCACCTTCGCATTTTTCCAGTTCTTCCGGCCATAATCTATACTCAGGATTTTGCTCTGGGAAATTGCAACATTCCTTCCTTTCCTATATCGACCTTTATTGATATCGAGCACGTTTACATTTTTCAGTATCAGTAAAGCGGTATCTGCCGGCATTTTCGTTGCCAAAAGTAGCTCTGGGTTAGAGAAAAGAAAAATTGCGATTATGATGAGTGACTTTAATGTTGTTTTCATACATTTTTGATTAAGTAAATGAAAACGCAGAGGCATCCACCATCTGCGTTCCACATTATAACTACCTATTTAAAAAGCGAACTAATAATTTAAGCCTGGAATTGAAGATTCGTTGATGATTTTATCCAACATCTGCTTCAGGTACTCTAAATGTATCCTGGTATCCCTATCTTTAGCTTTAGGAATGCCGCTGCCAATATCTTTTCTCAATTCCCTTAAGTGCGCAAATGCCAATGCCTTCACGTTTGAATAAAGTAGTACATCGGTTGGGGTAACAGCTGCTAAAATATTATCGATTGAGCCTTGAAGTGCGAAACGTTTATTGTACATCGTGATAATACTGCCTACATACATTTTTTGCAATGCCCTTCGATACTCATCAGTTGGAGCACCTGTGTATAGTTCAGTAAAAATGCCTTTTTTCAAATCCGTCAACCATTCGGCAGGCGAATAAGCACCTTTACCATAATCTCTCTGATTGATCATCATCCGGTATAATCTGGATTGCGAGGTAACCATTGCTACAGTTTCCTGCTGAATACGCTGAACGCTGTTACCGCTATACCCTGGTTCAATCTTGTTAAGGATATTTTTATCTAACAACCAGGTTGGTGTTTTAAAAATCTGTTCGTTAAAAAACTTTATAGACTCTTTTTGCTTAGCAAGACTAACCGGTTGATAAATTGCACCAGGTTGATCTGATAATTTTTCAGTTACCATCACGCCCCCGAGGTTCTTTAACACATGGTTTGCGTAGCGGCTTAACTGTGCAACAGTTGCTTTGTACATCGTTGTAAGCTGAGTGTAATCTTCGCCTTCTTCACGGGTCCAGGCATCTAAATTTGGAACAATGCGTTTCAGGTTTTTTATACCATATAAACTGGCTTTAATAGGATCATCGCCCAAATCTTCTGACTGAGATCTTGGGTCATAATCCCTTCCTTCGCCAGAAAACCATAACCTCTTATTCTTCGCCAAACGATCTCTGGTAATAACATTAAGTATCTTCTGCTCGTCCTTTGCTGCTCCTGTTGCCGGGAAAGCCTTATAACCCCATTCTACTGCCCACTTATCGTAGTCGTTAATGCGTGGAAAAAGACCTTTTTCAGAAATCCCATCTTCGGGCTGTGCGACATAATTGAAACGGGCATAATCCATGATTGATGGGGTGTGTCCATTGGCTTCTACCCAGGCCTTATCTCTAAGCTTTTCTACAGGTACTGAGCTACTGGCCCCCATGTTGTGTCTCAAGCCAAGCGTATGCCCTACCTCATGAGAGGAAACAAAACGGATGAGCTGGCCCATTAATTCATCATCGAATTTATTTTTCCTGGCACGGGGATCTACCGCAGCACACTGGATCATGTACCAGTCGTGCACCAATGTCATTACGTTGTGGTACCATCCAATGTGGCTTTCTAATATTTCGCCACTTCTTGGATCAGATACGTTTGGTCCGTAGGCATTAGCGTTTGACGAAGCAAAATACCTTACCACAGAATACCTGGCATCTTCCAGGCTCATGGTAGTATCGCTTTCAGGCCATTCCTTACCGATGATCGCGTTTTTAAAACCGGCCTGCTCAAATGCCTTCTGCCAATCGTTGATACCCGCAATCAGATAAGGTCTCCATTTTTTAGGCGTAGCCGGATCTATGTAGTAAATAATCTGTTTTTTAGGCTCTACCAACTCGCCGCTTTTGTATTTAGCCAGATCTTCTTCTTTAACTTCCAATCGCCAACGGTTCACAAATACCTCATCTTTAACCGACTGTTGATCGTCAGTAAATTTTTTGTAGCTGTTCACGAAATACCCTACTCTCGGGTCAGCATAACGTTTAGCCATTGGCGTTTCGGGCAGCAATAAAAATGAAGCATTGATTTCCAAGGTAATCGCTCCGGCAATAACGGCTGCAGGCAAGTTGCCTCCGGTAGAATTATAAGTTCTAATGGTTCTAATTTCTGTGTTAATTGGAAAAGATTTCACGCTCTTCACATAGGAGCGATCTGCTGCTGGCGCACCCATCCCGTAATTTTTCTTACTATCAGGATTAAAAGTTACCAGCGGGTTCTCGCTTAATAGTAAATCGGTTACTTCAATTACAATTGATGCAGAATCCTTGCCCAATGCCTTAATTGGAAAGGAGGCCAGAATGGGATTGATATTTGAATTGCTTACTGCCTTTGAAATCATATCTGCAGAGTCTGCTACGCTCACTTGCGCTGCAACTCTCAAGAAAAGCCTGTTGTCTGGTCCTTGCTCCCAATAAATCATTCTCCTGCTAATTTCCTCTCCTCCAAAATTACCTGCGCCCGGTGTTGACCCACTTAATCGGGTTACCACAAGAATATCTTTTTTAAGAAGCTTCTTAGGAATTTCAAAAAAGTACTTTTCGGCAATTTTATGTACCGTCATTAAGCCTTTTTGTGAAACAGCTTTACTGGTAATGATATCCCGATAGGGCTTCAATGCATTTTTAACGCTATCGGCCTTAGGTTTTGGCGCAGCTGTGCTGCTAGCTGTTTGAATTTTAGATTTACTTGGCTTTTTCCTGACCAATACGCAAGAGCTAATGCACAAAATAAGGCAAAACGCTATTACTCCCAAACTCGATAGCCTGGGCGTGTTTTTAAAAAATTTAGTATTCATATTATTTTATTTCCAGACTATTGTAACAAGTTTGGGTTAGTATTAAGGATAGATTGTGCAATGGGATAGAATTTAGCTTCTGGCTTCCAAGACGGCTTTAATGCACTTAACACGGCATCTGCCTGACCCGTTCTTTTAAGGTTAAACCAGCGAAATGCCTGTTCGCAGAAAAATTCTTTTCTGTATTCCAAAGCAATTTCCTGCAATAAAATGGTTGGATCAGTAGCTGTTAGTGCTCCTAAACCCGCTCTTTGCCTGGTTACGTTCAGATCACTAAGGGCACCGTTTATATTGGAATTAATTTTCACCCTTGCTTCGGCACGGATTAAATACTGTTCGGCCAAACGTAAAATGATTTGAGATTCGGTAACATTGGCCGCCACAGCTTCTGCCTGGGTGCGGTACTTGAACTTGGCTGGAACGACGTAAACGCTTCCTCCAATGGTCAGATCCCTCATCCACAAACTACGGCGTCTATCTGCTGTTCCTGTGAAAATATCAAGAAAAGTAGGGCGTAACTGAAAATTTAATGCTGTCAGGGTATTGGAACTTGGAAGAAAAGAGGCCGTTTCGGTTGTATACTGGTTTGTTGCCTGTAATGGTTGAGGAAGCTGCCAAATGCTTTCTGTACTGTTTTTCACAAATAGCGCTGTTCCCATGGTAGCGGTGGGTACCATACTATATAAATTGGCAGCTTGAATAACTTCTGTAGCATTGCTTTCAGCCAGTGGATAGTTCTCCGTATAAAGGTAAACCCTGGCCAATAATGCTGCTGCTGTAAACTTGTTTACCCCAATTCTATCTCCTTTGGTAAATGAATAGTCTGCAAGAAGATTAGCCTTTGCTTCATTAAGATCTGTAATAATTTGCTTGTAGATATTGGCAACCGTTTCGCGGGATTGGTAAGCAGTAGTATTTACATCTGTTTGCAGTACCAATGGCACAGCTCCATAAAAGTTGGCCATAATAAAATAGCAATAGGCACGCATTAACTTCGCTTCTGCCAGCATTTGTTTACTTACCGCTACAGATGTACCTGAATACTTTGTTAAGCCTTCAATAATTGCGTTGGCACGGTAAATAACCTGATAAAAACCGGTAAAGGGTTCGGTAGATGCTGTTAATGCAACATAAGTATTTGCATTGAACTCTTGTAAATTTACAACCGATGCCAGATACCTAAGGTCATCTGCCATTAGCGAAGTATTAATGGGTAAACCAGTTGTTTGAAAGGTGATCTGTGCGAGTTGCCCATACATCCCTGATAGTGCGGATAGCGCTGTTCTGTCTTGGGTAAATATTGCCGCCGATGGAGTTTCGTTCAACGGGGGTTTAATTTCAATCATTTTCTCGCATCCCATAAGGAATATGGCCACCAGGCCAATAATATATTTGGTATATATGCTAGCTTTCATTCTCTTTATATTTAAAATGTACATTGTAAACCTGCAGTAATGGTTCGAAGTGGTGGAGTTGCTGCGCCTTGCGACTCAGGATCATAACCATCGTAATTGGTGATCGTAAATAAATTCTGTCCCTGAACGTAAAATCTTATGCTTTGCGCCTTGATTTTTGAAAGCAAACTGGCTGGTAGGGAATAAGAGAGGCTAACGTTTTTCAGCTTGATGAAGGATGCATCCACAATGTTGGCATCCGAAGCAGAATAATTTAAAAAGGCTGAATAGGCGGCAGATCCCTGAGTGCTTCTGGCATCCTGGGTGACCAATTTATCCTGAGATCCTAGTGCGATATAATCCCGCATCACCGAAGCCGATGCATTATAAGGAAAACCAGGAGGATAAAAAGTAGCTGCAAACATATTTTTACTTTTTTGCTTCACAAACTGAAAAGTAAAATCAAGATTAATGCCTTTGTAAGTAAGTGAATTTGTTAAGCCGCCGAAATAATCAGGATAACTTGTACCTACATAGTATTGATCTCCACGACCCGTATCTAAAAAGCCCGTACTCAATACACCGTTCCCATTCAAATCTGCAAAATCTGGCAATCCGGTCGTTGGATTTATTCCCGTATATTTTAATGTATAAAACGAGGCCAAAGGTCTTCCTACAACATATCTGGTAAAATAACTGGTTTTATCTATGTCAGGATACGATAAAAGCTTATTCCTGTTTTTGGAGATATTGAAGGTAGAAGTCCATTTAAAATCTTTCTTCCTGATGTTTGTACTGCTCAAAGAAAATTCTAAACCACTATTTTGAACATTGGCAGGAAGATTGGCCTGATAGCTGGGAAAACCAGTTTGAGGACTTATCGGAAAATCCAATAATTGGTTTCCGGTACGATTTCTATACGTTGCTGCCGTTAAGGATAATCTATCATCTAGAAAGCCTAATTCTAACGCAACTTCCAGTTTCTTAGTTTCTTCCCACCTAAATTCATTGTTTGCAATCCTGGAAGGTTGAAGGCCAACATAGCCGTTGTATACATAAGGAGAAGAGGAGTAGCTATCATAATATTGGTAGTTGCCTATCTCATCGTTACCAACAATACCATAACTACCTCTTAATTTACCGAAACTGAACCAGCTCAGCTTATTTTTCAGGAAACGCTCTTCAGAAAAAATCCATGCACTGCCAACAGAGCCAAAGTTCCCAAAACGATTGTCAGGTCCAAATCTGGAAGAGCCATCACGTCTAAATGATATATTAGCGATATATTTATTCTGAATATTATAATTCACACGACCGAATACCGAAGCGTATTTAAAGTCACTTGAGCCACTCGTAATTGTTCTTGTTGCTGCCGATCCGATGTTAGATAAAAATTCATCAGACGGAAAATCCCTGGCGTTAACACTATAGGGTTGTTTCGACTGTTTAAACTGCCATGATCCGCCAGCCAGGGCTTCCAGGTTGCCTTTCCAAAGCGCCGTTTTATAAGTTACCTGCGGCTCAAAGATATAATTGTTCGTATAAACATATGATTCTATTACAGAGCCTGTTGTTGGCGGATTAGCGCCCAAGTTGTTTAGTGAACTTAACGGACGAACAGCCGTGGTCCTCATATCTGTTTTACTGTAACCCAAAGATGCCTTCACATCCAATCCTTTTAATACCGTATACTTCAGGTTAAGGTTAGTTAAAAAGTTACTACCCCTGGCATCATTACTTTGCAAAAGAAAGCCTAATGGGTTGTTAAAACCAGATGCCCAATATAATGAGCCATCTGGATTGTACAAAGGAAAGTTTGGCGGCAGGTTGTAAGCGTAGTTGCCAATCTCTGTGATCGCAATATCATTCTTATCGGCTGAGTACATCGATGAAACCGATAAAGCAAAGCGCTGATCTACAGAAGAGTGATTAAAATTCAAATGTGCACCTCCTCTTTGATACGATTGCTCTCCAGGATAAATATTGGTTTCTTTGTGGAATGTTCCGCTCAAATAGAAATTAGTACGTACATCACCACCAGAAATACTGGAAGTAATATCATGTGTGCGGGCTGTGTTTCCAAGTAAAATTTTGGGGAAATTCTGATCGAGATTAGGATCCCATGTTAAGTCGGCATCAAAAGCGCCTGGAACAGCCGCGGGGTTGTTAGCAAACGCCTTTCTTCTTAATGCCATATATTCTGTTGTACTTAACAACTCCACATAGTTTGCTACTTTAGACATACCGGTATTAGCGTTTACAGAAAACTGGGTTTTTCCCGCCCTCCCCTTTTTAGTGGTGATGAGGATTACTCCATTTGCGCCCCGTGAGCCGTAAATTGCCGTAGCATCAGCATCTTTTAGCACTTCTATGCTTTCAATATCAGAAGGGTTGATGATATTCATCGGGCTGGTATTACCCTCTGCAGACAGGGCTGCTGTACCTGTAGCCGCAGCGCTGATAGGCTCGGAAAGGAACGGTACTCCGTCAATTACATAAAAAGGGCGGTTTACTTTTCCAACAGAATTAACTCCTCTTATCTGAATGTTGATAGCTGCACCAGGAAGTCCGTTGGTTTGTGTGATGGTTACTCCGGCCAGTCTGCCCTGCAAGGTCTGTAGTGCATTGGTTACCGGTTGTCTTTCAATATCTGCCGCACTAATGCCTACTTGAGATCCTGTGCTTAGTCTTTTGGTTGTTGTGCCATAGCCAATGATCATCACTTCATCAAGTTTGGCCGGATCAAGCTCCATTCTCACTTCCATTTTAGCCTGAGCTGGCAATTCCTTAGTTTTATAACCTACATAGCTAAATATCAGGATGGGATTTTCATCCTTTGAAGAAATGAAAAAGCGGCCGTTGTTCCCTGCAATAATTGTACGATTGGTTCCTTTCAATTTTATGATTACCCCAGGCAGAGGCTTACCCTGCTCATCTAAAACCGTCCCAACCACTTCGGTATCCTGAAAATAGTCCGAAATCTGATTAATCAAATTACGTTCCTGTACGATTACGGTTTTATCTTCTATAGCGTATGTTAAGTTTTGATTAGCAAAACAGGCTTTCAAGGCCTCTGCTACGCTTACACCCTGAAGTTTAACAGTAACTGGTTTAGCTTTTTCCATCATTCGCATATCAAATACGAAATCATATCCGCTTTGCGCCCTGATTGATTTAAATACAGATTCTAAATCCGCATTCCGCTGAATCAATGTGATTTTCTGAGCAGATGTAGAAGCGGTTACCTGCATCATGATGCCAAATATAAAGATGGTAACTAAACGCATAATACGGCGAATTTGTTGGACATGCCCCGAAAGGCCACCCATATTGGTAGTAAAAATTTTGTACATTTGTTTGGTTTAAGTTGAAGATTCTCAATAGTTCTGAAAGCTTAAAATCATTCTACGCCAGGGGTGTTCCACCACCTCTGGTTTTTAATTTTAAGCTCAATTTTAATCGTTTTTATTTTGTTACGGTTACCCTCCTTCCTTCAAGCTTAAAGTGAACACCGCCAGTTTTTTGAATTAATTTCAAAACTGACGATATATTTTTATCTCTTGAGATCCATCCGCCTAGCTTTACTGTGCTGGGTGCAGACTGATCATATATAATTTCTACATCATACCATCTTGCAATTTTCCTCATTGTGGTCCTGAAATCACTGGTTTTAAGGTTAAACTCATTATTTTTCCAATCCACAAAAGCAGTAGTATCAACATCCCTAACCTCAAGGGTCTTACTAAAGCTTATCGCCTGTTGTCCTGGACGAAGAATGGCATCACTGTTTACCTGTACCCTACCTTCGAGCAGTGTAGTCCTGACGCTTGACTCATCGGCATAAGCATTTACATTGAAATGCGTACCCAGTACCGTAACTTTTTGCCGGTCGGTGCTAACTATAAATGGCTGTGACTTACCTTTTCCGTCCGACACCTTCTTAACTGCGAAATAAGCTTCACCCTCTAATTTTATCAACCTGGCACCTGCATGAGCAAAAGATGTTGGGTAAGTAATCGACGAAGATGCATTGAGCCAGACCTGGGTACTGTCGGGGAGTAATACTTTATATCTACCACCTCTGGGCGTGCTAATGGTATTGTATTCAACTACGGCCGTTTCGGTGTCACCCAGTTTCATATAAACCAATTCTCCATTTCCCTGTTTTGAAATACTGGCGCCATACTGTTTGATTTTGTCCTGACCGGCATGAAGGGTATCCAGATAAACTTCGGTTCCGTTGGCAAGTTTTAGCGTAGCTCTGTCCCTACCCGGCGCAATATCAACTGACCCCGCGGCGATTTCGATGTGTCCGGCATTTTTAGCTTTTTGTGAAAACACGAAAAAGACCAGGGCCGGCACCAATAAAACGACTGCCGCTGCAATCCATCTACGGTATATTTTGAATGAAATCTTATGATTTGAGGGCTCAGATAAACGAAGGTTACGTATGGAGAGCAAAATCCTATCCAGGCTTTCTTCTTCACCCGGGACAGGATGAGATTCCCGTTCATCCATGAATTCAGCCACCATCTGCTCAAGTTCACCGTCAGAGAGATGCTCCATTTTCTGCAAAAGTTCAGAGATTTCTTTTGCAGGCAAACGATTATCCAAAAATTTTGAGTAGATACTATGTATATTTTGATTTTTATGTTCCAATATTATCGCTTTACATAGATAATACGTTTACAAAACAGACTTCCTCTACTCCATTTTAAAAAAAACTTATTTTTTTTATCCTTTATCAAAGAAAAGACAAATCGCCAGCGCCAAAAAGCCATGTATTGACCCAAAAAAAGCTTTCTTTATTGTCTTTGTAGCTTTTACAATATGATTACTTACTGTTGAGGTAGATATATTAAGCTGATCTGCCACTTCTTCATATGATTTCCCTTCGATTTTGCAGAGTTTAAAAACAAGTCTCTGTTGCGGAGGTAAATCTTCAATCGCCCTGTTCAGTACAATTTCACTTTCCTTATAAAATAATAGTTCCTCAGTCGGGTTGTATAGCTGAGCACTAGCCGACAGGATTTCATCCTGAAGACGTTGATCTCTGGCAGCTTTACGATAAAAATCACTAACTGTATGGTTGGCAATAGTAAAAATGTAATAATTAAATGGTTTATCAATATCAATAACCAATCTCTTATCCCAAATCTTAACAAACACGTCCTGTGTCAACTCTTCAGCCAACGGAATATGTTTTATCATCTTAACTAATTTCCTAAATATCAATTTGCTGTAATGTCTATAAAGGACTTCAAAAGCAGCTACATCACCGCCTTTCAAGGCAGTTAATAATTCTTTTTCATCGTCAAGAAAATCCATTTAAAGATTAATTTATTAAATGCCCCACAAAGAGAGTTTTCACAGAAGCAACAGGTTTGTTAGGTTTAGTTAAAGTCATCAATTACTTGCGGCATTCCGCTCAACTGATTTATTCTTTCAGTCACAAAATTGATAGACAACATTCAAATATACCGATTGGTACTTAATTTAGAGACTATTACCCCGCAAAATAATTGAAAAATAAATTAACTGGATATTTCCCCTAAAGCCATTTCATCGTTTTTACATAAATGATATTATTTAATGGGTAAATTATTTGAAGAGATTGAAGAACACTGAAGCTGTAATGCAAACCCCGTATCAGACCCGTTTCACCAGGCGTAGAAAAATAAGGACAAAGCATATTTTAGTCAACTGACCGCCAAATCTGTCAGCCTCACCATCATTGAAAACTGTTTAATATTTTTTTTTCATAAGTTTAAACAATGGATAAAAATGAGCGACGAATTTCCTGGTATAGTTCGCTGTTAATCGCCTTATTGGTAAATACACCGAAGCTACTGGCTTTACGCGAAAAGGGAATTTTGGCGCAATACTGGCATTTTAATCCTTTGGAACTGCTATATCAGTTTTTATTCAATCTGCTCTTCTGTGGACTAATATTCCAATTAAACCTGAATCCATCTTCAAAGCTTAGTATTTATCGTGAAAAAAATAAAATTAGTCTGTATGTCATTTCAAATGCATTAATATTCTTTTTTGCTGTCTTTGTGGGAGGTGTGCTTCAAAACAAATTATTTTTTACGCCACAATTGCCGAAGGTTTACCTAGCGGGCAACTTCGTGCGATTATTCTTGAGTAGTATCTTAACTGGTATTCTGATTAAAATTGTCCTGCTTGTCCGTTCCTCTAAAAATAAAGAAGTAGAAAACGAGCAGCTCAAAATGGCCTACATGCAAACAGAACTGGAGCTTTTGAAAGAACAGATGAACCCACATTTTTTATTCAATTCTTTAAGTAGCCTCTCAGGTGTAATCAGGGAAAACCCTGCCTTGGCACAAAAATATGTCCGCGATTTATCTACCGTTTTTCGCTACGCTTTAAATCGTTCCAAAAATAATCTGGTAATACTTAGCGATGAATTAACGATGCTAAAGGCATTCGCCCGGCTCATCACCATGCGTTTGGAAAATGCCTTTAAAATGGAAATTAATATTCCCACTGAAGTGTTGAATTATAAATTACCCCATTTGACTTTACAGCCTTTATTAGAAAATGCGGTGAAACACAACGCAGCAACCCTAACAAAGCCCTTAAATGTAAAGCTGTATATGGATGATGACCTGCTGGTTCTGAGCAATAACCTCAACGAAATTCCAACACCCGAAAGCAGCAACGGAATGGGACTTGCAAACCTGAACGAACGTTTTAAGATTATGGTGAAACAAGAAATCGAAATAAGCAAAAGCCAAAGCGAATTTCTGGTAAAAATCCCTTTAAAAGCATGAAAACCATCCGTACTGTTGTTGTAGAAGATGAGGCCGTCACCTCAAGGAACCTCATTCACTTATTGGGAGAAATAGCGCATGATATTGATATAGTTTCGGCATTAAGTACAGTTGAAGAAGCAACTACCTGGTTTGCCGGCAACGAAAACATGTACGATTTAATTTTTATGGATATCAGGCTCGCCGATGGATTGTCTTTTGATATTTTCAAACGAATCGCCATCGATAAACCTGTAATTTTTGTAACCGCATATAACGATTACGCCATCACGGCTTTCAGAAACAATGGTATCGATTACATTTTAAAACCTTTTGACGAGGAAGAAATTGCCAATGCTGTTAACAAATATAAAAGATGGATGGGTAGTGCTACACCGCATGTTTTGCCTGTATTTGCAGATTTAGCCGCACAAATTGGCAACCTTTCAAAATCTTACAAAAAGTCTTTCCTTATTCATTACCGTGATAAACTGATACCCGTAGAAACGGCTAAAATTTCGTGGTTTTATACGGCTAATGAAATCGTTTACGCCAGAACAGACGACGACAGGCAGTTTGTGATGGACTTTACCATGGAACAGCTGGAACAACAGCTAGAGCCGGATACTTTTTTCCGGGCAAACCGCCAGTTTCTGATCAACCGCCGGGCTATAACCGAAGTGGAATTTTATTTCAATGGAAGATTGTTGGTTAAAGTAAAACCAATAGCAGAAATGCAAATCCTGATCAGCAAAGCCCGTGTGCCTGAGTTTAAAAAATGGATGAACACTTAAATCGTTTCACCCCTTTGTTTTTCAGCTTCACCTGTTTTTAGGCCGCATCCAAATTCATTTTTATTCAACTTTATTCTGTCTTAACAAGGCAGCATTTAGTTTAGATAAAAATGAAAAATCACATCGGTCCATATCGCATTTACATCCTGTTATTCCTTTTTGTGTTAATTCTTGCCGAAATCATCTGGAGCTGGAAGAAAGAAAAAGGCACTTATGATGTTAAGGAAACTTTTTCCAACCTCGCTATTTTTGCAGGTTTTCAGTTTTCAAAATTCATATTTGCAGGTTATCAATTAACCATTCTGGGTTTCTTTGCAAATCTGACACCCATTAAATTGCCGCATAATGCCTGGGTTTTCGGTTTAACATTTATCACTGCAGATTTTATCTATTATTGGTTTCATCGCTTTTCACACATCTGGAAACCGCTTTGGGCATTTCATTTGGTCCACCATTCGGCCATGCACATGAATTTAACGGCAGCCTACCGCCTTAACTGGTTTTCGGCAATTGTTAGTCCCTTGTTTTTTATCCCGGCTGCATTATTTGGTTTACCTACCGATTTTATTGTGATTTCTTATGCGCTTAACCTTACTTACCAATTTTTTCTACACACTGAGGCAGTTGGAAAATTAGGCTTGGTTGAGCATGTAATGGATACACCGTCATCGCACCGGGTTCACCATGGAAGCAACCCGATTTACATCGATAAAAACTTTGGCGGTGTCTTAATTATCTGGGATAAGCTATTTGGCACTTATCAACCGGAAACAGAAAAAGTACGGTATGGCCTAACTACCGGTTTTTTAAGTTATAATCCCTTCCGCCTGGTGGTCCAAGGCTTTATCAACTGGTTTAAGCCAAAAAGTTCGATCCCCGGTAATAACAATTCAACCCCGAATCTTTCTGTTTCAACCGAAAAGCAGAAACATGCATTAAATTAATCCGTCTATTTAATAAAAAACACATGATGAAAAAGTTCATTTTAATTATCAGTATCGCGTTCTGGGCTGCACTGCCCGCAAATGCCCAAAGCAGAATAGTTGTAAGAACACCTGCTAAAAGAATCATTGTACATACCCGCCCGGTGAATGTTAGGCCTGTTGCAAGCGTTGTCGTAGTAAAAGCCGCACCAATTGTAGTGGTAAAACCTACGTTGAGAAGAGGGGTAGTTATTGTTCATCACTAATCTTAAGCAATTTTCATATTTTTAAATCAATAGAAATCAAATCATGAAAACCCCTAAAATCACAAATTTATTTGTTGCTTTATTGGCCTTATCAGTTTCCGGTTTAACCCCGGCGTTTGCTCAAAATAAAGCAAATGATTTAAAGAATAAAACGCCCGAAGAGCGGGCTAAATTTCAAACGGAAATGATGAAGAGTAAGCTCAACCTAAGTGCCCAACAGCAAAGTAAAATTGAAGTCATAAACTTAAACTATGCTAAAAAGTTCGAACCGGTTATAAAAAGCACCGATAGTAAAATAACACGCTTTAAACAAGCCATGTCTTTACAGAAAGCGAAGGATGAGGAGCTGAAAAAGGTATTTACAGCCAGCCAATATCAGCAATACGAAAAGTTTCAAGAGGCGTTAAAAAGCACACTAAAAGATAAAATGTAATATGAAACCATCATGATTTTTCAAACCACACAGTGGTATGAAAAAATCTGATAGCTTCATCACAATTGAAAACAAATTTATACAGATGAAAAATTTACTCAGACTTTGCTTTTTACTATTGATTTTATCAGCTTGCACTAAAGGAGGTGATTCGCCGTCAACAGAACCTATAGATGATGATTTAGATGGGCCAATTTCTCGACCTGCATCTGGATATGGAGCTGATGGCAGTTACAAGGTTGCAGAGATCAATTTTGCAAACCCAACCTATTCCGGAACCAATGTAACTATTTTCTATCCTGCCGGGATTACCTCACCCAAAGGAACTATTTTCTATTCACATCCTTATGGCGGCGAAGATAAAAATTATGCAAAGGGCCTTTTCGAGTTCATTGCAAAAAAAGGTTTTGTAGTGGTTTTTGTTCCCTATCCAACAACCGGAGTTAGTATAGATGACAGATATAACACACTCTGGACAGGCTTTTTAAAGGCAGCAACAGACTATCCGAATCTTATCGACAAGACCCGCGTTGGCTTTATGGGGCATTCTTTTGGTGGAGGTGCTTCAATTGCCCTTGCTTATAAAGCGTTCACCGATTATGGTTGGGGACAAAATGCCCGTTTCCTTTTCACCATGGCACCCTGGTACAGTTATCAGATTACCAATGCACAACTTCAGAATTTTCCTGCCAATACAAAAATGATTGCCCAGGTTTATGATGAAGATATTATTAACGACCACCGTTTAGCAATCGATATCTTTAAAAACATCAGCATTTCCGCGGCAGAAAAAGATTTTATCTACATTAAAGCAGCCACAATTGCAGGGTACACTTACCACACGGAACACACCATGCCAAATACAAGAACAGCATTCGATGCTTATGATTATTACGGCATTTACCGCCTGCTCGATGCCATGATGGATTATAGTTTTAATGGCGATCAGGCCGCAAAAAATGTGGCTCTAGGAAACGGTTCAACAGCACAAATAACAATGCCTGGATATAAAAATGAAGTTTTGCCACCGTTAGAAGTAAGCGATAATCCGGTGCCTAAATATGCACAAAGCCGATATGAATTTCAGTGCGGCAGTACAGTTAATCCCAGAATTGGAAATTGTAATTAAAAATATGAAGAAGTTAATTTTTAGTATCTTGATTTTATTTTGTTGCGGAAATTTAAACGCACAGAACTTCTCTAAAATCGATACCTGGCTACAGGAACACGCCGATGTAATGGGCGGCAGAGTTTACCTCATACTCTATAAAGACGGGAAAATTGTATATAGCAAAGGCGTGAGCGAGCTTTCTGCAAAACAGAAAATGGTGGGTAAAATTGTAGCCAGGAGACAAGGCAAAACTGCCGATTTCAGCGATTACACCGCTACAACCCGGCAGCAGATTGCCAGTTGCAGTAAATGGCTGAGCGCTGCCTTGGTAATGACTTTTGTTGATGAGGGTAAGCTGAAACTTAGCGATACGGTTGGCAAATATCTTCCGGTTTTATCGAAATCGGGCAAAGGGAATATCACCATTAGCGAATGTTTATCGCACATGACTGCCATAAAATCTCCTGATTTAAAAGAGAGTTTAAGCGAAATGCGACAAACCAATAGCATGGATGAAGCCATCCAAATGATTGCTGCTTTGCCTATGGAGGGCGAACCAGGAAAGGTTTTTAGATACAGCAATACCGGATTACAAATCGCCGGAGCAGTGATTGAAAAAATCAGTGGCAAGAGCTTCGAAACCTTATTTGCCGAAAGAATTGCCAAGCCTTTAGATATGAAAAATACCGATTTCGGGAAAGGTAAAGTTGCATTGCCTGCAGGTGGGGCGAGCAGTACACCAAACGATTACATGAATTTTCTTACTATGATTGTAAATAAAGGCATTTTTAATGGCAAGAGAATTCTATCAGAGAATAGTGTGAACCAAATGCAAATTAACCGTGTAACTGGTGAAGTTAACAAAGCTTATGCCCCCACAGAAGCAGGAAATTTTGGCTATGGCTACGGCGAATGGGTGATGGAAAATAGTATAAACAATAAGCCGGGTAACGCTGTTACCAGTCCCGGCTTATTTGGCAGTTATCCCTGGATTGATAACCAAAAGAAAACGGCTGGCTTTTTAATGGCCTTTTACCTTAACAATAAAGGAAGACACGAATACTATGTTGAGTTGAAGAAGTTAGTTGATGAGGCCTTGAAGTGAAGGCAATGCCAGGTAATTCCACAATTAGCAGTTATTATTAATGCTTCTTCTTACTGCTGTACTACCCTTTGAAGTTATTCGCTAAAACCTTTCAAAATCTACAACTGCCTAGCAATGCCCGTAAAAGTTACGACATATTAAAGCTTGACAAATTCACTAAATCTCTTAATCGTTATATAACCTTGCCTGCTTGCTCATCCGGGAAGTGGAGACGATAATTCCTAAAAGATTAATGCCTACATTGATCTGTTAAAAAACTGGTGTAGAAAAGAATCTCATATCCAGTTTTCTCCTCTTGATCTACGTATAATTATATAAAACATAAGGAAAATTGTATAAAGCTAATTGCAGGTCTTTGTATAGATTTGTTATATAAGAATTAACCTTGAGCGCTTTTAAATGTAGGTTCCCACTAACCTACACTGCTCAGTACCGGCTGAACGTAAATATATCCGGCTTTGCAGGACTAAGAACCCGGCGGGGACGGACTGTTGACTTTAATAAAATTGAATAACATTGCTATCCTCCGGCATTAATTTTAAATCCTAAAAAATCAAAAACATGGAACATCGCTATAAAATAAGCGGAATGAGCTGTCAGGGCTGCAGGGCAAAAGTTGAAAATGCACTAAACTCGATTGATGGCATTTCTGCAAAGGTATCCCTGGAGCCTGCCGAAGCCATTATTAGCATGGAAAAACATGTCCCAACCGAGAAATTGCAAAAGACATTATCTGCGGCGGGAAATTACGGTATTGAGATGGGATCTCATGAAAAAGAGGTTTTAAAAGCACCCGGGCAGATAAATAGTGTTCATTATGAATCAGAACACCAACATCATTCGCCAGCTAAAAAAAACGATATAAACCAAGGAGGAGAAGTATTCTATTGTCCGATGCATTGCGAGGGCGAAAAAACTTATCCAAGAGCGGGACATTGCCCTGTATGCGGAATGGACCTGGTGAAACAGCCTGAAAAGAACCGGCCGTCACAGTTTACCTGTCCGATGCATCCCGAAGTTATCAGGAATGAGCCGGGAGCATGCCCAATCTGTGGGATGGATCTGGTTCCTACTGGAGCAGTTCTGGAAGAAGAAGATAAAACTTATGATTCGCTGCTCAGAAAGTTTAAGATTGCAGCAGCATTTACTATACCCATTTTTGTCATCGCAATGACGGAAATGATTCCCAATAACCCACTGTTTGATTTGCTGGAACTTAAATACTGGAACTGGATTCAGTTTGGATTATCCATTCCTGTAGTTTTTTATGCTACCTGGATGTTCTTCCAGCGCGCCTGGATATCGGTGATAACCTGGAAACTTAATATGTTTACCCTTATAGGGATAGGTGCGGGAGTAGCCTGGCTTTTCAGCCTGGTCGCACTGATTTTCCCCGATATTTTTCCTGCCCAGTTTAAAACGCACCACGGGACGGTCTTTGTTTATTTTGAAGCGGCAACGGTTATCCTGACATTGGTACTGCTCGGACAACTTTTAGAGGCCAGGGCGCATGGAAAAACCAATAGTGCCATCAAGGAGCTATTGAAACTAGCCCCAAACACCGCTACTAAAGTGATTGGGGATAAGGAAGTGTCGGTAACCATTGAAGACATCCAGAAAGGAGATCTTCTAAGGGTAAAGCCCGGAGAAAGCATTCCGGTAGACGGCAGCATTGAGACCGGAGAGGCGGTAATTGATGAATCGATGATTTCAGGAGAACCGGTTCCTGTAGAGAAAAAAACAGGCGAAAAGGTAACTTCGGGAACAATTAACGGCAATAAGACTTTTGTAATGGTAGCCGAAAAGGTAGGCTCGGAAACCCTCTTATCCCAGATCATCGAAATGGTAAATTCCGCCAGCCGCTCTAAAGCACCCATCCAAAAGATGGCCGATAAGATCTCCGGGTATTTCGTGCCGGTTGTGGTGCTCATATCCATTATAACATTTTTATTATGGGCATTATACGGTCCCGATCCGGCATATGTTTATGCCTTTGTAAATGCAATAGCAGTATTGATTATTGCATGTCCATGCGCCCTGGGTCTTGCAACACCAATGTCTGTAATGGTGGGTATTGGCAAAGGTGCCCATTCTGGTATCCTGATAAAGAATGCCGAATCGCTGGAGAAAATGAATACGATTGAGGTAGTTGTGATTGACAAAACCGGAACGGTAACAGAAGGTAAACCTTCGGTCGAAAAAGTGGTTAGCGTAAACTCAAGCTTTACCGGAATGGATATTCTAGAAAGAATTGTGGCTTTGAACAGCAGCAGTGAACATCCACTGGCACAGGCAACTTTACGCTATGGCGAAGAAAACAAAATAGATGTTAAGCCCCTAACAAGTTTTGAGGCAATCACAGGAATGGGCGTAACAGGCAATTTGGGATCGGAAATACTGGCTTTAGGCAACCAAAAATTAATGGAGCAGGTTAAGGCGGTAATCAATCCTGAATTAAAAGAGCAGGTTAAGGCTGCTCAAAAAGAGGGCAAAACGGTCTCTTATCTGTCTGTAGGAGAAAAAGCAGTCGGGTATGTTGTGATTTCTGATAAGATTAAGCCTTCCAGTGCATCTGCTATACAAAAACTCCAGAGGGAGGGTATCTCGGTTATGATGTTAACCGGCGACAATGAGGATACAGCTAAAGCAGTTAGCGCAACGCTGGAGTTAGATGGCTATAAAGCCCAGATGCTTCCTGAAGATAAATTAAAGGAAATAAAAAGACTCCAGGCTGAAGGCAAAAAGGTGGCGATGGCGGGAGATGGCATTAACGACGCCCCCGCACTTTCCCAGGCCGATATTGGCATAGCCATGGGAACAGGAACCGATGTGGCCATACAAAGCGCAGGGATTACCCTTGTAAAAGGAGATTTGAACGGGATCGCAAAAGCAAGGTTATTGAGCCACAAAGTGATGGCAAACATCAAGGGCAATCTCTTTTTTGCACTTGGATACAATATTGTGGGCATCCCGGTTGCTGCCGGCCTGCTCTATCCTTTTTTCGGGATCCTGCTCTCGCCTATGATCGCAGCCCTTGCAATGAGTTTGAGTTCAGTTTCCGTTATCCTCAACTCCCTCCGCCTGAGGAATGCAAATATCGATTGATTTTTAGCAAACGGATAAACTGGACGATAACTAATTATGAATCCACTCTATATTAGCTACTTTCGGCCAGCAGTATCAAGTGATCTGGTAGTATTTTGTATGTTTCAGAGAAAGTGGCTCTTCTCCACCGTCGTTGGTAGCCTAAGCCACTGAGCAAGTATGGATAATCCCCAGTTAGCGTTATCCTAGCGCGCCGCATATGCTACTAAAATCAATCTGAATATCTAATAACCGTACTTGCCCATATTTAGATTATCTGCTATTTTGCAAAAAAGTTCTCCAATGAAGACAACCGAGGCTCAAAAGAAAAAATATTTCAAAAACGTCAATGATAATATCCGTAAAGATGGCTATCATACCACAGCTGTTTTAGAAGCAGAAAATGCTACACCTTTTGCTTATTCCACAGGGATTTATGAGAATTTCAAAATCCCGGAGTTGTTCATTTCGGGCCTTGGCCCAAACCTTTCTGGCCAATTAATTAAAAGTTATGCAGATCAATATAAGTTTGGGGATGTACCGCTAAATAAAAGAATTACAGACTTAACGGAAAAATTTGCGGTATACTTTATTAAGGTCACCAATGAAAGTTTATCTGATTATGTGTTATCTTCAATCAGGCACTACGAGGACAAAAAATATGAGTATTTACAAGTCGTATTTCCCGACTTAAATGGAAATTTCCCAAATGAGCCAAGCTATGATTATGACCAGAAGATTTTTGGAGACTTCGAACCAAAATAAGAACCTTATTTAGTACATTCTTGGCACCTCACACTAAAACAATAGCTAAAATACACTTCCTTTAAATCCATACCTTAAGAATTTAGCGCAGTAGGTGCCATGCCGAACTTCTTTTTGAAGGAATGTGAGAAGTGCGACAGGCTTTCGAAGCCAAGATCCAGATAAATGGCAGAAGGTTTTTGATGTTTGCTTTCGATGAGGTGTTTGGCTTCCGTTAGGCGTTTATCCTGAAGCCAATGACGGGGTGGAACACCGAATGTTTTCAGGAAATCGCGTTTGAAACCAGCCAGGCTGCGACCGGTAAGCTGCGCGAATTTTTCGATAGGCACATTAAAATGATAGTTGCTCAGCATAAACTTTTCCAGGTCTATTTTATGCGGTTCTGAAAAGTCGAACAAAAAGTTACGCAGTGCCGGTAGGGCAAGTAATAGTAGTTTAATTCCTTCTTTCACTTTCAAAATGCCCATTTCATTGGTCATGGTGGCACCTGAGCTTCGAGCATAGGGAACAATAGATTGAAAATAGCCTTTGAGGAATTCGTTTGATGGAATCAAGATATTTGGCGGACCAATATACTTCTGGTCTGCTGTTAACTTTTCTTCCAACACGATCTTGCGCAAAAGGTCTTCCTGCAGGGATATAACGATGGTTTCATAGTTTCCTCCGGGCAGCGGTGTTTTGGTGAGCGTACCCAGCTGGTTTTTGCCAATCAACATCAGTTCTCCTCCGGTCATCGAAATACTTTGCCCAGCGGTTTCTAAGGTGAACTGCCCTGAAACCTGCAATACCAGGGTATGGTGGTTCCAGAAACACACTTTCTCTTTCCGCTGGGCAGAGAGGTAAGAATAAAAGATTAGGCCTGGGAGGATTTCTGCTGGATTGGTCATTTAACGTTGTAAATAAGTACCGCCACGTATGGCACCTACTGCAAAAGTAGTATTTAAAGTGTTCATTTCCTGCGGCGTAAATACAATATCAAGCGCTTTTATATTTTCGGGCAGGCGCGATCTGCGGCTCATGCTCACTAAAGGCATGATATGATCGCCCTGCTCCTTTACCCAGGCAATGGCAAGCTGCGTAGGTGTACAGCCTTTATGCTGGGCCATTTGTTTCAATACTTCTACTTTTTCGAGGTTATGAACCAGGTTTTCGCCCTGAAAACGGGAGAAATGGCTATGGTAATCGTTTTCTGCAAGCGGCGCTTTCATTTCACCGGTTAATAAACCTTCGGCGGTATTGGCAAAGGCCACTACAGCGATGCCCAGTTCTTTTGCTGTTGGCAACAGTTCGCTTTCGATCTGACGGTCGGCCAGCGAATAGCCGATTTCCAGCGCACTGATAGGGTGAGTTTCGTTTGCTTTACGAAGCTGATCAGCCGTAATTTCAGACACGCCAATGTGACGCACCTTACCTTCTTTAATCAGGTCGGCAACCGTTCCAATGATGTCTGCTACAGGCACGCTGTCGTCCATTCGGCAGGGCTGATAGAGGTCGATGGTTTCGATACCTAAACGTGTTAAAGAGTAATTAATAAAATTTTTGATCGCTATGGGCCGCAGATCTAATCCAAGCCACTGGCCGTTATGAAAAATGGCACCGAATTTTACGCTGATAAAAGCCTCATCGCGCCTGTCTTTAATGGCTTTGCCAATTAACATTTCATTATGACCGGCACCATAGAAGTCGCCTGTATTTAAAAAATTAATGCCACTATCCAACGCCTCCTGAATGGTGGCAATACTTTCTGCTTCGCTGGGCGTAGCACCACCCCACACAGAAGACATGCGCATACAACCCAAACCAAGTTTAGATACGAAAGGGCCATTCTGACCCAACTGAATTTTTGTGATGTTGTTCATGAAACAAAGATCAACATTCGAAACACCTAAGGCTTTCTTCTACGGCTCAAATATTTTGTCTGTACGGCTCACTTACCCAGGTAATTCTTTTAGCACCCAAGCTTAATACAACTATAAGCATGTGCTTTCGTTAAATGAATAGCTTATCTCTTTGATAAAACCTTAATTAGTGATTACTGTGAAATGCAATTCATCTAGCCCATCCGCTAAGATTTGCACTTTTAGGAAAAATCAATATCTTGTAGCAACTAAATTAACAATTATGCTCAATCTCAATTCAAACATTCATAAGCGTTTGAACCCGAAGGAAAACCATATAAAATACGCAAAAGAAAACTATGCTGAATTAGATGAATCGAAGGTTCGTTTAAGTCGAGCTGCATCCATTTACTAACTACGACAATATCAACATGAGCTTCGATCTATACTTCTACAAACGAAAAGACAGTCAGCAAACGGAAGAACAAATAGCAGAATACCTGACAAAAAACCTTTCTCATAATCTTAGTGATCATCCGAGACAATGGCATTATGAAAATCCGGAGACAGGGGTTTATTTTCTCATTGACTGGAACGAGCCAGAAGACGACCAGGACAGCATTGAAAACTTTGATAATTTCCAAGACTATAAATATCTGAACTTCACTTTCAGTATTAACTTTTTCAGACCCAGATTTTTCGGACTTGAAATATTCCCTATAATTGAAAAATTCATAAACGACCTCGACCTTTTTGTTTTAGATCCACAAGACGAAACTGACCCAGACAATCCAAGGAAATTTCCTGCAGGATATTTTCAAGAACAATGGATTAGACACAATGATGGCGTAACATTAGACCAGTTTACTGATTTAAATTTTGAATATTTCCCTATTGACAAATCAAACTATCTATGGTGGTTTCAATTTAATAGAGAAGAACTTCAAAATAATTTGACAGAAGATTTATTTGTTTCAGGGCACTTTATTTTAAAAAGCAAAGAAGATGGGCAATTATATACTGCGTGTGTTTGGCCTCAACACATTTCAATAATACTTCCACCAGTTGACTTTTTAATAGTTCAAAAAGAACATAGAAAGCTTTTTAAAACGATAAAAGAAAGTGGACTTGTAACATATAGTACAGTTCTTAGTGAATTTGCAGACCACTTTGAAGATTATATACATGAAGTCCCAAACCTAAAAGTTTTTAGAAACACTGATTCTGACCAAATTAAAAAGAAATTTAATGCACTAAAATTGGGTAAAACTGTAAATGAATTTGGCAACGGAGTCAGCTTTGATGGTTTTGTAAATGTCCGACCGTGAAAGCCACTGCTGAGAGAAAAGGCGATTTTATGATATGGCTGCACAAGCATCTCTATAAAAATACTTGTGCAAGTTCTACATCAGGAATTCTATTGAACCTTAGCCCTAAAAATCTGCCACATCACCAAGCCGAAAAACATTCGCTGTCTGCTTAAAAAACATCATAAAAATGAAAGAACAGGAAAATTATACCGACAATTTTAAAGAACGGAGAGACTTTTTTCAAAAGAACTTCCCACTCAAAATTGGTATGCAGAGAATGGATGTGAATAGTGCAGACATTTTAAAAAACTCTTGCCCTGTTTGTGGTTATCTAACACTGGAAGAAAGAAATTCATTTGATATTTGTGGGATATGTTTTTGGGAAGACGATGGCGTTGATGACTTTGAAGAAAATGAAGACAGTGGGCCAAATGATATGACCTTAAAAGAAGGACGGGTAATTTTCCAGGAAGCTAAGTGTAAACTATTGAACACCAAATTTAGTGATAACCATTTAACAGAAACACTGAAAAACAGTTTTATAACACTTGACCATTTCATTGAGCAAAACAATGCTAAGACAGAAATCATTAATATGCAAAATGAAATACTTGACTTATTGACAAAAAACGATGTGTATGGACTGGAACAACTATTCGACAAATAAAGCTGAAATACAGCAATATGAACAGACTAAAAAAACATAGGGGACTTAGACGTTATTATAAAAACCTTAGGGTAAAAAACAGCAATTGGTCTGGATTGAACTTCGAAGACCCTGAACATGCCTGGTTTGATTTATGGCACACACATTTTGACTGGCGTGGTTATGGCAATAATAGTTTTAAAAAACGTAAACCTCATCTCAACAAACTATTTAGACATTTTGATCTACTCGAAGAAAAAGCAAAGTCTTTGCAAACTGATTATCAAATATGGGCAACGTTAATCGATTTTGACAGTTATAACGATGCCTTATTTCTACACACTCCGAATCCGAACCATAGCAACTTTCCCTGGACAATAAAAGATCTTTCCAGAACAACTACTTTATCGAACAAGGAATTAAACTATTACATTGATGGCCTGACAGGTTATGAAAAAAGATATGGGCAAGCAGATGAGGCCTTTTGTGTGCTTTTCAAGAAAAATCTTGGCATCCCTGTAGTACCCCATCTAGTTATGTAATTTATAAATTAGCGCTAATTTACGGATAGCTACCCCCAACTAACGCTGCCGAAAATCACTAGGTGTACACTTGTATTTATCGCGAAAGCTTTTGGTAAAATTGGCCAAATCGTTATAGCCACATTTAAAAGCAATGTCTTTAATCCTTTCGTTTGAAATTAACAACAGTTCGGCCGCTTTTTCGAGCCTTTTGGTTTTGATATAATTGGCTGGCGTATCGTTGTAATGTCTGGCAAATTCGCGTTTAAAAGACGATAAACTCAAATTATTAAGTTGTGCCAGGCCTTCGATACTGAGTTGTTCGAAGAGGTTGGCCTCAATAATTTGCTTAAACGTATAGGTAGCAGGAGAAAAAAGCTGTGTAAATATGGTTTGTATGGCCCTGGCATTAGCAGTTTGGGCCAGCAGCAGGATAATTTCTTTTAACTTTAAAACCAGTATATCCTCGTTAACCAGTGCCGGATGCTGAAAATAAAACAGCAAGCCTTCGATATATTTTTCGATTAAAAAATTGTTGCTTAAAATTTCGGCACTTTTGTTCGAAATCATCCGGTCTGGTGCCTGAAGGATGACTGGCATCTCCCGATCGTAGATCCGCTTTAAAATATCGGGATGAAAATTAACGACCATAATTTCGTTGATCCCCCCTTCATTTAAGTTACTAATGGTTTTGCTTGCTTGAATACAATTTAAAAACAAAGCATGTTTATGCGGTATATTTACCCGGTCTTCATCGCGGTGATATTGCATTTCGCCTTGTAACATGTACAAAAAGCAGGCATTATCAGTAATCGGGAAATCGAAGGTAAAAGGTGCTTTTATCCTGATGTTTTGGATAATGGATTTACCAAACAAATCGTATTTTTTATGGTCTATGATCATATTTAAAAAACCTTCAGCTATAAAAATAGAAAAACTAATGAATGGTTTGGCTTTTCTTCCCCCCTTGCATTAGCTTATCCGGTGTAGCATATCCTTCATCCGAAAACCACAAGCGTTGCTTTACCGTACTTTAAGTGCATTGCGTTGTTTAATGTACTGGTAGATGGCACCGCCAATAAATGCAATTAAGAGCACCAGTAATGTTTGGGCAATGATAGGATCGGTAGGTTTTTTGGCCAGTGGATGCCCCAGCGGAACCCGGGTAAAGGTTTCGTTCACGGTGGGAATGAGCGACAGAAAGAAGCTGAAAGAGAGCAAAAAATTCTCTATATAACGGGCCTTATTATTGGCACTTCGCTTTACCGAAAGCCAAAAAGCCACCACCACCAAAATAAAAATGAATACCGAAAAAATATGCCCGGCATTAAAGCCTCCATGTTTGGAGATTCCCAATGCAGTTAAAGCCGTAACAGTAGTGGTATACAAGTATATTTTACCACTTAGATGCGTTAAATCAATTTTGCCAAAGCGTATAAATGAAATGATTGCCGCTACAATGGCCACGATACCAATGATGGTATGAAAAATTCCTAAACCTGATAGTCCCATAGTCTTTTTTGTTGAGTATGTAATTGTTTTACAAAAATGGCTATAGTAAGGTTAATGGGTTTTGTTTATTCGTTCAATTAATTGGTAATCCCGTTCAAAAATGACCAGGCATGTTGTTACCAGCCTAAAGTAACGGACAGTCTTGTGCTTTGGTTATGGCAGGTATGACATTATTAGAAGATTGGGTTAAGTGCCTTTTCCTGCAATTGAACAAGAACAAGTTTGAATAACCAAAAAGGCAGCAAAAAATAAGCTGAAAGTTTTATTTTTGAAGATTCTCCTTAAGCATTCTAAAGATGGATAATTTTCAAGCGCTGTTCGATTACGTTCAAAAACTTTCTGGCCAAACGCTTTCAGCGGAAGATAAGCAAATATTTATCGTACATTTCAAACCTAAAAAAATCCGTAAGCGACAATACTTTTTACAGGAAGGGGATGTATGTAAATATACTGGATTCATTGTGAAAGGTGCTGCCAAGACGTTTACGGTAGATGAAAAAGGGCATGAACATATACTAAAATTAAGCATTGAAAACTGGTGGTTAGCCGATTTTGAAAGTTTTTACAAGTTGACACCAAGCCGCTTTAACATAGAAGCGCTGGAAGATATGGAGATCTTACAAATAACCCATAACCTGGTAGAAGAATTCATAAAGCCTATTCCTGCCTTTTCAGCAATGCAGAACGTGCTGAGTCAAAACAACACCATAGCTACCCAGAAAAGGATGCAGTCTTCTATCAGTCAAACCGGAGAAGAACGGTTTCAAGAACTCGTTAACGATTATCCTCACTTTATACAGCGGTTCCCGCAAAATTTAATTGCTTCTTACCTGGGTTTAACACCGGAAACCTTAAGCCGGATCAGAAAGAACTCCTCAAAATAGATTGATCTTTGTTAAGCTTATTTAATGACTTTTGATAAGATGCAGTTCGTTGCGCAGGTGCATCTTTGGATCAACATTAAATTTAAGATCATGAGTAAATTAAAAAACAAAGTAGCCGTAATTACAGGCGGCAATAGCGGTATTGGATTTGGTATTGCCGAAGCATTTAAAAGTGAAGGCGCTGCCGGAGCTATTGTAGGTAGAAATCACCTAACTTTAGAACTTTCTGCTGCTCAACTGGGCAGTGATTTTATAGCCATCAACGCAGATGTAACTAACCTTGCCGATTTAGAACGGGTTTTTAAAGATACAGCCGAAAAATTCGGTAAAATAGATGTACTAGTAGCCAATGCCGGTGCCGGAACAACCGGAACAGTGGCAGACGTGAGCGAGGCGGAATATAACAAAACCATGGACCTCAACCTGAAAAGCGTTTATTTCACTGTACAAAAAGCGTTACCTTATATGAATGATGGCGGGTCTATAATCCTTATCGGATCAAATGCCGCACATCGGGCATACCCATCATTTGGGCTTTACGGCGCAGCAAAGGCTGCAGTGATCTTTTTGGCGAAAAGTTTTTCAAGCGACTTGCTAACCAGAAAAATCAGGGTAAATGTAATAACACCGGGTACTACAGACACACCTGCATTTGATAAGTTCGTTCCTGCTGAAAAAATCGAAGCAGTGAAAACGCAATTTGCAAGCGTGATGCCGATAGGCAGGATCGGGCAGCCGTCAGACATTGGTAAAACTGCTGTTTTCCTTGCTTCTGAAGATTCTTCGTTTTTGCTTGGCGCCGAACTTCTCGTTGATGGTGGCATGACCTACTTAGCTAAGTAATTTCTAATCTACTGGTATGAGTTCAAACTCGTACCAGTGATTACCAGATGGTAACGAGCCTGCAGTAAATATTGGGGATGGTATTCAACTGGCTTTCCTTTTATGGCCACTTGGAGTTGGTCTATGAATATTGCAGTACTACATTTATAGAATGCAACAATTTTCTTCTCTAAAATATTAAATCTCCATCTGAATAGAAAAATATTAAAGTGGCGCTTTTTTTACCGGCAATCTATAATATGACCGTAGGCACCCGTATTTCTTGGTGATATAAAGGGAATACCCAAATCTGCCGACCTCAAGATAAGTAAGGTACCCATAAAAAACATAAACCAGGGAATAAGCTTATTGGTGTTGAAACGGATGTATTTTTTCAGGAAGACCCCCCCTAACGAAATCATGAGCATCAGTGGCGTGGTACCCAATCCAAAAAGAAGCATAAAAGTACCGCCAGATTTAATACTACCGGTATTTAAAGCAGTTGCAAGTGCCAGATAAACCATCCCGCAGGGGATGATGCCATTAAGCATTCCGGCAAACAATCCCCACAATGGCAAATTGAATACTTTTCCCATAAGCCTGCTCAGCGGATTGAGCGCCTTTAACTGAAGCTTTGAAAACCTATTTCTATAAAAGTGGCTAAACTGTAGCGCTGTAAATAAAATCAGTATAGAACCGATTAGGATACTCAGCATTTTCTGATCGCTAAAAATGCGGATACTGCTCCCTAAAGCACCCACCAACAACCCTAACACAGTATACACGGTAATTCTGCCAAATTGGTACAACAAAAGCTGAAATCCACTTTGAAAGAAATTCTGTTTCGCGAATGGCATACCCAGCATAATCGGCCCGCACATTACGGCGCAATGAAGGCTTCCGAAAAGCCCCATCAAAAATGCCAATGGCAAATAATCCATCATAGGGTGATATTATTTTTAAACAGATAATCTTTTCCTGAGGAGTGCCACTGGAGGTTTAAAAACCACATTCCCCTGGGCATTTTAGTTTTATCAACCAGAATAAGATTCGCCGTTCCCGTGGTCTGTCCCTTTAACTTAACATCATCGTTGCTATTGGCGGGCCGCATTAAAATGAGGTTGTAGGTAGCACTATCTTTAATTTCAATAATAATCTGAGTTTTTGTAATGGTAATTTTAGGACTGGCATTATCGTCTATAACGTTCACTTTGGCATTGTATTCTGCATTATAATTAATCCCCTTTTCATAATAATTTTCTTCGATCAACGCATCCCGTCCGTGTACATGGAACATATAAACTACCATCCCCACAATAAACATCATGAATGCAATCATTCCCAACACTATTTTTGTTCCCCAGTTCATATCTCTTATTTTTTAATCTTGGATGAGTGAATTTTGAATGGCAACATAACTCCACATTCAATCATTCTCTCATTCTCTAACTCAATCCTCAATTCCTTCCGGTTGCGCGAAAAAACTTGTAGTTGCCGTGCTTAAAACTTTGCCATTGGCAATAATTTCGAAAACAGCATCGGTTTTATATTTTTTAATGGCCTTATTTTTCCTGATCAGAAAGAAAGTAAGGTGCACCGAACCTTCTTTTGGCAAAACATCAGCCTTTTGGATAAAATCAATTTCATCACCATCATTTTGCGACCTAAATCTGAATTTTACTGCTTTATTGGTTTTGTTGATCAGCTCTGCATTATAAAGATTGCTTGTTTTATCTGCTCCCCTACTCTGGTATAAAGTACCACTTGCTCTTAATACCGTGGTTTGGATATCTTCTCTTTTATAGATCAGTGAAGAAAAAACCATCATTACCACAAACAGTACCGCAGCGTAACCGTAAGATTTTAAGCCAATTTTATAGGGTTTACGTTTGTTAATAAAATCCTGATTGAAGAAACCGATCAGATTTTTGGGCCTGTTTATTTTAAGCATTACCTCGTTGCATGAATCGATACAGGCCGTACAGTTTACACATTCGAGCTGTGTACCTTCGCGGATATCGATACCCGTGGGGCAAACCTGCACGCAAAGTCCACAATCAATACAGTCGCCGGCTGTTAATTCATTAGCATTTTTTTGAAGATGCCCACGTGGCTCGCCCCTGGTAAAATCATAGGCTACTACCAAACTTTGATTATCTAACAAAACGCCCTGTAACCTACCGTAAGGGCAGATTACCGTACACACCACTTCGCGTACATAGGTAAATACCCCATAGAATATAAATGTAAACAGCCAGATGGATACAAAGCCAGAAATATGGCCTGATACGGGCTCCGTTATAATTTTAAGGAGTACATCCGAGCTGATCATGTATGCCAAAAAGGTATTTGCAATGGCAAAAGAAATCACCAGAAAAATAAAGTGTTTGCTTACCTTTTTGAAAAGTTTCTCCGCGTTCCAACCTGCTTCATCTAGTTTCTTTTGTTTGTTGGCATCGCCTTCAATCCAATACTCGATCCTGCGGAAAACCATTTCCATAAAGATCGTTTGCGGGCAAGCCCATCCGCACCATATCCTGCCCAAAATCACTGTAAAACACACAATGAACATGATAAAAATGAGCATCGCGAGCGCGAAAATGTAAAAATCCTGCGGTGTAAAAATCAATCCAAAGAAGACAAATTTTCTTTCTATAAAATTGAGCAGTACCAGTTGCTCACCGTTAAGCTTTAAAAATGGACAGGAAAACAAAAATAATAGCAGCACATAACTTACCCATTTCCGGTAGGTATACAACCTGCCCGATGGCTGTTTAGGATAGATAAAGTTTCTGCCCCTGCCTTTATTTTCTTTTTTATTTTTTGGTAACATTGGCTTGGTTTACACTGTCTGTTGCTGCCTTCATCTCGTTGTCTTTTGGGGTTTTAGCTTCGTATTTTTCACCCTGTGGTGCTTTAGCCCCGGCAGGATTTGTCCCTTTTAACGACAGAATAAAATTGGTAACTGCACTGATCTGTTTTGGGTTTAAGTTTTTCTCCCAACTGATCATTCCCTTTTCAGGAACACCATATTTAATGGTTTTGAATACATTATTAATGCTTCCACCATGTAGCCAGTATTCGTCGGTTAAATTTGGCCCGATGATGCCCTGGCCTTTATCGCCATGGCATACCACACAGTTTGTAGTGAAAACAGTTTTGCCCTCAGCCAGTACCGTTGGTGTATTATCAAACTTAACCGAATTCTCATCAATGGTATTGGCCGATTTTTCGAGGTAGGCTGTTTTTTCTATCTTCGCTTTGGCCATTTCATTTTCGTATTCTTTATCCTGCAGGTCTCCATAACCGCCAATGTGGTAATAAAAAAGATATGCCGCAGCAAAAATCATTGTACCGTAGAAAAGGAAGTTAAACCACGCCGGCACAGGATTGTTTAGTTCTTTAATGCCATCATAAGCATGATCGATTACCAGATCCTTTTCTTCTTCAATTGGCCTTAAGCTTAAAAGTTTTGTCCAGATTGAAGGTTTAACAGGTTGTTGCTTTAACCAGGTATCGTAATCCAAAACCGCCTCTTTTACCGGCTTGGTGTATGGTGTAGGATTTAACTGTTCCTGGTACATTACCTTGAACGCATTTAACAGGGTTACTGAAACAAAAAGCAGGACAATTGCAAAAACCAAGAGGATTATAATCAGTATTTCCGACTGGTTTAGCCCCAAACCTGCCTGAGCAGGTGTTACGTTTTCTGCCGCTTTCTCATCTGCAGCAAAGGCTGTAATTGAGATGAACAGGAATAACAACAATAGTTTAATCTTCTTCATGTGCAATAGGTTGATGGTCTTGAATGGGAAGCTGGCTCATCACTTCGATATGTTTTTTATTTAGTTTGAGCAGGTAAATACCCACGATTACAAAAAACACCATGAACATGAGCAGAGAGGTGATGAGGTATATTTCGCCGCCGGCTAAATCTTTGATCTGGTTGAACATATTTTATTGATTTGAAGGAATGGTTTCTTTATTTGCTTTTATATCGGTACCCAAACGTTGCAGATATGCAATAATGGCTACTATTTCCCTGTCGCTTTTAACCTTAATATTATTCTGTTTTAGGTCTAGTGCAATTTTTTCGGCCTGAACTTTTAAATCATCGTTAGCACGTTTATCATAACCATCGGGATAAGGAACGCCCAATGTTTGCATGGCCCTGATCTTGCTTGCTGTGGTTGTAATGTCCAGTTTCTGCTCAATCAGCCATGGGTATGGCGGCATAATGCTTCCTGGCGACATTGAAGTAGGATCGACCAGGTGATTGTAATGCCAGGCATCAGAATATTTCCCGCCTATGCGATGAAGATCAGGCCCTGTTCGTTTACTCCCCCATAAAAACGGGTGATCGTAAACAAACTCTCCGGCTTTACTATATTCTCCATATCGCTCAGTTTCTGAACGGAAAGGCCGTACCGTTTGCGAATGGCAGTTTACACAGCCTTCTCTGATGTACAGATCTCTCCCCTGAAGTTCGAGCGCTGAATAAGGTTTTACGCTGGCAATTGTGGGCACGTTAGATTGAATGGTAAATGTAGGCATCATTTCTACCATGCCTCCAATTAGGATGATGATGAGTGATAACACCATAAATTTCATTGGCTTACGCTCCAGAACCCTGTGCCAGGCTTTATCCGCTGAAGAGGTTTCGATGATAACTTTGCTTAGTGGCATGGCTTCTGCCGGTTCATTGGCAAGCAATTTAGCGCCCAACATGGTTTTGGCCAGGTTATAAGTCATTGCGATAACACCGGTTAAATACAGTGCTCCACCAATTGAACGCAAAACATGCATCGGGATAATCTGTAGTGTTGTGGCTAAGAAATTCGGGTACTTTAATAAACCTTCGGGCGTAAATTCTTTCCACATCAACCCTTGTGTAAAACCTGCCCAATACATCGGCACGGCATAAAAAAGGATACCCAAAGTACCTATCCAGAAATGGAAACCTGCCAGTTTTTTAGAGTATAATTCCGTTTTGTAAATGCGTGGAATTAACCAGTACAGCACACCGAATGTTAAAAAGCCATTCCAGCCTAAAGCACCAACGTGCACATGGGCAACAATCCAATCGGTAAAGTGGGCTACCCCATTAATCTGTTTTAAAGATAATAACGGACCTTCGAAGGTGGCCATACCATAAGCGGTAAGGGCAACCACCATAAATTTAAGGGTTACATCTTCTCTTACCTTATCCCAGGCACCACGCAAGGTTAACAAACCGTTGATCATACCGCCCCAGCTTGGTGCAATTAGCATGATCGAAAATGCAACGCCTAATGATTGTGCCCAACCAGGCAATGAAGTATATAACAAATGGTGAGGGCCGGCCCATATGTAAATAAAAATGAGCGACCAAAAATGCAGGATACTTAATTTATAAGAGTAAACGGGTCTTCCGGCCATCTTTGGCAAGAAATAATACATCATGCCCAGATAAGGCGTAGTTAGAAAAAATGCCACCGCGTTATGCCCGTACCACCACTGTACCAGTGCATCCTGTACGCCGGCATACACGTAATAACTTTTCATGAAAGAAATGGGCAGCTCAAAAGAGTTTACAATGTGCAATACCGCTATGGTAACAAATGTGGCAATGTAAAACCAGATGGCCACATATAAATGACGTTCTCTCCTTTTAAAAATGGTACCGAACATGTTAACGCCAAAAACCACCCATATGATGGTGATGGCAATATCAATCGGCCATTCCAGTTCCGCATATTCATGTGAGGTAGTAAAGCCCAGAGGAAGCGTAATCACTGCCGACAAAATAATCAGCTGCCAGCCCCAGAAGTGGATTTTGCTCAGCACATCGCTAAACATCCGTGCTTTTAACAAGCGCTGAAGGGAATAATAAACACCCATAAAAATGGCATTGCCCACAAAGGCGAAAATTACAGCATTGGTGTGCAGCGGCCTGATGCGGCCAAATGTGGTGTACTGACTGCCCATGTTCATTGCGGGTTTAAACAGTTGCATGGCTGCAAGCAAGCCAACTGTCATTCCTATAATTCCCCATACCAGGGTGGCAATACCAAAGTTCCGAACAATCTTGTTATCGTAAGTAAATTTTTCTAACTGCATAATAGAAGCTGAATTTTTGTATGTTTTGTATGCCAAAGGTATCTGGCAGTAGGCTGATAAAGTATGACGGCAGTTAGCTCGAAAAGTGATCTTCTTCACTTTTTTCAGCAACAACCTCATCATCGAAGAGCATGCGGATACCTGGGGTATGTACATCATCGTTCTGACCGGTTTTATAGGCCCAGAAAAACGCCGCCAGAAAGATGAGTGCCATTAAAACGCTGCAGCCAACCAAAAAGTAAAGGATGTTCATATCAGTTTATTTTTACGGGCAAACCACCTGGTTGCCAAAGTAGTAAAGGAGATAATGGTAACCGTACTAATCGGCATTAACACCGCGGCCACTAAAGGATAAAGTGTGCCCTGCACAGCAAAGTAAATACCAATACAGTTATACACGATGGCTATTGCGAAGCTTATTTTAATAATCTTCAGCCCATCTTTACTTAACCGGATAAAATCTGGCAGGAAGTTTAAGGCGCTGCCTTTGAGAATGGCATCACAGCCAGGTGTAAAATTATTGATGTTATCCGTTAATGCGATTCCAAAATCACTTTGTTTTAGGGCTCCGGCATCGTTTAACCCATCGCCCAGCATCATTACTTTATTCCCACCCTGCTGAAGCTTTAAAACTGCATGGAGCTTTTGGTGCGGGCTTTGGCGAAACCTGATCGTTGTTTTCGGAGTGAATATGGTATCCAGCATCCAACGATCTTTATCGGTATCGCCTGATAAAACCAGCAGCTTCAATTTCGAAAGTTTTAAGATCAACTGCGCTAATCCTGAGCGCCACTGCTGTTTGATATCAAAACATCCTTTATAAACATGGTCGATCACAATATGCACGCCGCTCTCGCGAGCAGATTCTACTTCCATGGGCAGCATAGAAAGATGTCCGGCATAAATGCTGTGGTTATTTATTTTAGCGGTCAAACCTTTTCCTACCACCTCTTTATAATCGCTGAGTGAATAGAACCGATCAACATTTAAGGCTTTTAAGATATGCCTGCTCAAAGGATGGTTAGAATTTCGCAAGAGGGAGCCAACAATAATCTTTTCCTCCCCGGATATCGTTCCGCTAAAACCGATCTCTGCATTTTCATTGCTGGTTAGGGTACCTGTTTTATCGAAAATCAGGGCATCGCATTTGGCAAGTTCTTCAACGGCATCGGTGTTTTTTACATAAAAACCCTTTTTATCAAAAACGGATAAAATAGCCGATAAGGTAAAAGGGGTACTTAAAGCCAATACGCAGGGGCAGGCCACAATAATTACAGCGGTAAATGCCGACCATGCTTTGTGGCTATCGTTCTGAAGTAACCAATACCCGGTAGCTGCAAATGCGATCAGGAAAACCCCCAGACTAAAGTATTTGGCTACGGTATCATTAAAGTTCTGTTTTTCGGTATTGTTTTTATAATTATCGTTGTTCCATAAACCGGTTAAATAACTCTGTGAAACAGGTTTGATCACTTCAAGTTCTATCGCTTCGCTGGTTTGCCTGCCACCTGCATAAATAATTTCGCCCAGAACTTTATGTACAGGGTCTGATTCGCCGGTAACAAAACTCATATCCATCCAGGCTTCACCTTTCATTAGAATCGCATCTGCAGGAACCAGCTCACCATTCCTGATCCACAGCCGGTCGCCGATCTTGATTTCGTTTATGGATACTGGTTTTTCTTTACCGTTTTGCAGGGTAGTTACGGCAATCGGGAAATAGGACCGGTAATCGCGATCAAACGAAATGTGATGATAGGTACGCTGTTTAAGCCATTTGCCCATTAAAAGCAAAAACACCAATCCGGTTAAGGTATCGGCAAAACCCGGGCCTGTACTGAAAAGGATTTCGAACGCAGTGCGCAAGAAAAGCACCGCGATAATTAACGCTAAAGGGGTATCGAGGTTAATATGCCTGTGTTTGAGGCTTGTTATTGCTGAGGTAAAGTAATCGCGACCGCAATAAAAAGCAGCAGGAATAGAGAACGTAAGGTTTAGCCAGCCAAAAAGCGATTGAAATTGTTTCTCGAAACCCGATAAACCAAAATATTCCGGAAAGCTAAAAAGCATAACATTGCCCATTAAAAATCCGGCAACGGCTATTTTTAATACCAAAGCTTTATCTACCGAACTGCTGTGTTCCTGTACTACATCCTGCAGACTGATCAAAGGCTCGTAGCCAATCTGGTTTAAAGTTTCTACCAGCTGCCTTAACGAAATTTCGTCGTGATTGAAACTTATGGTAACCTGTTTTTTAAGAAAATCGATCCGTGAGCTGTATATAGCGGGGTTGATTTTATAGAGGTGTTCCAGCAACCAGATACATGAACTGCAGTGAATGGCCGGAATATAAAATGTAATGATGCTCGAACTTTCATGTTTATAATCGAGCAGCTGATCGATAATTTTGGGTTCATCCAGATATTCTAAATGACTTTCATTTTTAAATTGCCTGCCTGGGTTATTGTTATACACATAATAATTGCATAAATTATTCTCTGAAAGGATCTTGAAAACGGCCATACAGCCCGCGCAGCAAAAATCTTTATCTCCCACCTGATATTTTACCTTGGGCAGATCTTCGCCACAATGATAGCAAAGGACCTGTGTTGCGGTTTTATTTTGATCTTCCATTTTTAACCTGTACTTAAATTGATGAACTGAACAATTGGGTTTTGGGCTGTTTAAGCCATAGTTTCTCGTCGAAAGCCATGCACACATTCCGTAAAAAAGATCGCCCTTTGGTGGTAATCCTGATTTCTTTTTCGGTTACCCAGATCAGCTTATCACGTAATAAGGGCAACAGCCTGCCATATACTTGTTCTGGAATGCCTTCGTTATACACTGTATTTTCCTTGCACATGAGGTTAAGGATATGTTTTCTCACTTCAAGATCTTCTCCTGTAAGGAAATGGCCTTTTTCTACAGGGAGTATACTTTGTTCAATTTTATTGAGATAATCTTCTACCGTTTTCGGGTTTTGTGCAAAAGCTGTCCAGCTATCGCTAATAGAAGATACGCCAAGGCCGATGAGTAAATGGGTATGTTGATTGGTGTAGCCCATAAAATTGCGGTGCAGCTTCTGTTCAGTCATTGCCTGGAACAAAGAATCGCTGTTCAGTGCAAAATGGTCCATCCCCACATCTTTGTAGCCAGCTCCATCAAGTAACTGCCTCCCAAATTGGTAAAGTGTAAACTTTTCATCACCAGTGGGAAGATCTTTTTCGGTATAATGTCTTTGGCCAGGCTTTAACCAGGGCACGTGGGCGTAACTGTAAAAAGCAATACGGTCTGGCTGCATATCGATTACCGCTCCTATGGTATCTGCTAAGCCCTGAATTGTTTGCCCCGGAAGACCGTAGATCAAATCAAAATTAACAGAGGTGTAACCGATTTCCCTTGCTTTCGCAGTAACTACAGCTACCTGTTGGGACGTTTGAAAACGGTTGATCAGGAACTGCACTTTAGGATCGAAATCCTGGATTCCCAGGCTTAATCTTTTGAAACCAAGACTGTACAGCATAGTTAAGTGTTCACTGGTGGTATTGGCCGGATGTGCCTCAAAAGAAAATTCTGCATCAGGAACCAAAGTTGAATTTTGCAGAATGCCATTGACCAGTAACCCCAGGTTCTCTGCACTGAAAAAAGTTGGTGTTCCGCCGCCAAGGTGCAGTTCTTTTAGTTTGGGTTTTTCCCTCAAAACATCTACATACATTCTCCATTCTGTAAGTAAAGCGTTTATATATGGTACTTCTATACTGTGGTTTTTTGTAATTCGGGTATTGCAGCCGCAATAAGTACACAGGCTTTCGCAAAATGGAAGGTGGATATACAGACTGATCCCTTCATCTTTATGGCTTTCATAGGTAATGGCTACGTTGGCTAACCAACCATTTGCATTGAAATTTTCGTTATCCCAGTAAGGAACAGTCGGATAACTGGTGTACCTTGGTGCGGCAACATTGTATTTTTTAAGTAGTGCAGCAGTTTCCATTATTTCAGCGCTTTTACGGTAGCACATTCGTTTTGACAGCAGCACGCGCTACCTACGCATTTACCAGCAGCCCATTGATCGAGGTTTTTGATCACCTGTTCCATCCGCTGTTTAGCGTCGGCATCGCCGGATGCCAAAGGAACGTTTGCCACTTTGATCCCGGCAGAACCGGCAGCTTTTAAATCAAGGTGGTCTGTTTGGAATGATGAGGTTGCGATGTATTTTATACCCAGGGCTTTTAGTCCCAGAATCATCGCCTTGCTTAGTTCATCGTTGTTAAAAACCAGCAGGGCTTCCTTTCCGGTTGCAAATGAAAGCGTATCAATAGTTAAACTATTGGCAATTATGGTAATGTCGTGTTTTTTATAATTGGCCAGTACCAACCATTCCTTTTCATCGGGTTTGATGTTGTAAGCTATAGCTTTCATATACAGAGTTTATGAATACAAAACTATAGTGGAAGTAAACCGCAACAGGTGAGGATGCTTAGAGAAAAAAATGATTTTTGTTACATTTCTCAGTTTGGCGTTGGGCGTCTGGGGTCGATTAACCGATTGATTAGTCCAGCGTCTGAAGTCTTTAGTCCATAGTCGATTAATCCATGAACAACTTGGCCATCAACTATGAACCATAAAGCTATTGACCAATGGGCAGAGTAAGTTAGGCGTTTGGAGTTGATTAACCGCTTTAAACGATTAATCCCTAAGCAATGAATAATTTACTGTTTAATATTTCTGAGTTTTTCGATCGAGCGGATATTTATGGCATTGCCTGTTTTATCAATCAGTTTCTCACCTTTAAAATCAGCAAGCATTCTGCTTACGGTTTCGCTGGCCGTACCTACCAGCGCAGCAAGGTCATCGCGCGAAATCCGGATGGTACAGCTATCTTCAACACCGTCTCCAAATTTAGCGGCCACTTGTAGCAACGCTTCTGCTACACGTTTTCGTACTGATGAATAGGCCAATTGAAGCATTTGCTTTCCTTTATCACGTACATTTCCAGACAATAAAGCAATAAAAGTTTTGGATACGGCCTGATGGTTGAGCAGGTACTCCATAAAATCGGCTTGGGGGATCTGGATAATGTCCGATTCAATCAAGGTTGCTGCATTATCTGTGTATACTTCGCCATTACACAAACTTTCATATCCAAAAAAATCGCCATCATGATACAAGCTCGACGAAAGTTCCCTGCCATCCTTAAAACGTTTGTACGTTTTTACCTGACCCCTAACTACATAATAAAGATGTGTCGGTTCATCCCCTTCCACATAAATAATCTGTTTGTTTGCAATTGGCCTTGATTTACCTTTTTTACGGAGCTCGTCCATCACCGCTTCGCTATTACCCGATGCTGCATTAAAGCCGGCCGATTGTTGTTTCTTTTTAAACCTGCTTTCTATGGCCTTAAAAAGTTCGATGTCATCAAACGGTTTGGTGAGGTAATCATCTGCACCCATTTCCATACCTTTTCGCATGTCTGCCCGCTCGGTTTTTGCGGTAATGAAAATAAAAGGAATATTTGCTGTTTTCTGGTTTTTGTTCAGCAGGTACAAAACCCCATAACCATCCAGTTCCGGCATCATGATATCACAGAGGATCACATCAGGCAAATGACTCAAAGCCATTTCTACACCTAATTTACCATGTTTCGCGGTAAAAGTTTCATACCCGGCCAGATCCAGTACCTCAGCTGTACTTTCCCTGATGTCGTCATTATCTTCAATAATCAAAACTTTCTTGTTCATGGAGGTTAGGTGTTTAATTGTAAATTATTTACCAAGCGCAAAGCTGAGCGTAAAAACCGTACCTGAATTTTGTTCGCTCTGACAGGCTACAGTGCCATTCATCAAACCTACATATCTTTTTACAATGTTTAGGCCTAAACCTGTGCCAGGAATATCGCCCGTATTGTGTGCCCTGAAAAATGGTTCGAACAGGTTGTGCTGGTCCACTTTTGGAATCCCTATACCGTTATCTTTTACCTCTAAAATAAGTTCATCATCTTTCAAAATGGAATTAAACTGGATTAAAGTGTCTGCGCCGGAGTATTTTATCGAATTGGAAATCAGATTGATCACACAGTTTTTCAACAGGTTAGGATCGAGGTAAACTTCGGCGGTTGTACCTGTGTGTTCGTAAATAATATGCTGGTTCTGTTTGGTCATCATCTGCATTTCTTCAGCTATTTCTTCAGCAAAGCTGATGATATTGAAAGACTGGGCCGATGCTTCTACTTTTCCGGCCTCGAGTTTTTCAAGCGAAAGGAAATCGTTTAGGATTGTAGTAAGGTTATTAATCGAATTTTTGATTTTCAGCGTATGTTTTTCTACGCTGGCCACATCATGCTTGGAGGTATATTTATCAATTAAAGAAGCCGATAATTGTATCGAACTGAGTGGTGTTCTAAATTCATGGGAGGCCATAGAAACAAACCTTGTTTTGAGCTGATTGAGCTCCTTCTCTTTCTGAAAAAGCGCCTGCATATTTTCTTTGGCCATTTCGAGTTCTGATACCAGCTTTACCAGATCGTGTGTACGTTCCTTGATCTTAACCTCTAATTTTTCGGTGTAACTTCTGATCTGCTCCTCATTGGCCTTTTCTTTACTCAGATCGTGGATAAAACCAGTGTAAATTTTACGATCGCTAAATTTTATTTCGCTTACGCCCAGCCGGAAAGGAAAAACCGAGCCATCCTTACGTTTACCAGAAACTTCTCTCCCGGTTCCGATAATGTGTTTCTGTCCGGTATGTTCATATCTGGATAAGTAGCCATCATGCCGCGAATGATCGGGCTCTGGCATCAAAACCGATACATTTTTGCCTACCAGCTCTTCCCTTCCATAACCAAAAAGCTCAAGTGCAGCCGGGTTTAAATGTTCTATGAGCCCCTTATCATCAATGGTAATAATCCCATCAATGGCATTTTCAATAATTGCATCTAAAAATTTCGACCTATCCATGTAACACATCAGTATATCCTTGTAAATATAGAAAAGTTATTCCCGATCTTTTTTCTCTTATTCAACAATCAATCCGTCCAGTTTGTCTTTCGATTTCGCCAGCTGCTCATATAATCCTTTTAATTCTCCAGATGCCTGATCTGCAACCTCGGCAAAAAGTTTTTTATAATAATTAATCCCTTCGGCCAACTGTAATTTGAATCCGTTTAACTGTTTTATTTTTTTATCGCTGAAATTTTGAAGCTGCTGTTTGATATCTTCCTGAAGATAATCGATATAAAGATTGAGCTCTTTGATGAATATATGTGGCCGTTCTACCTGCCTCAACAGGTTAATTTTCCCGTAAATATGACCGACCATTTCATCCAGTGAATACACATCAGAAAAATAGGCCAGGTTTGGCCCCGGGCAAATGGCTACTGCGGTACTTTCTTTTGGTTTAGCCATGTCATATTTCAAATAGGTAGCGGCACATAAGCCTTCGCAAAGGCAAACTTTTTCGGTTACCAGGTTAAACTGTTTTTGGTAATCTTCTACTGACAGGCCGGCAGTTTTGAGGCTTTTGATTTTTAAGTGCTGATATTCGCGGGATGCCGTACAGATGGCTTGCTCAGTAAATTCGGTATTGTTGCAAAGAAATTTCTTGGTACACGGGCTTCCTGGCCTGCCCTTCTCAATTCTTTCGACCCGCTGTTTTTCTATACTGCTGTTTTTAAAATTATTAAACTGAATACCCAGCGGAGAAGCTCCACTTAGATAAAAATCGCTTTCTGTTGAGCTGGCCAATTGCGCCAATGTTTCGGCATCTACATTCGTTACTTCTGGTACCAATAGGAATGGGCTTCCCCAACCTGTGGCATCGAGATTATAATGTTGGAGGAGGAAATCGTGTTCTGCAGCCGTACCAATCCCCCCCTGAACACTGATCCACTGTTTAGGCTGTTTTTCTGTTCGGATTTCCTTTTGCACCAATGCAGATTGGTACATTTTAAAAAGCTCCGCAAGCATATCGTTTTTTTTGAGCTTAAATTCTTCCAAAATCGGCCCCAGTAAATAGCCTTCTGTTGCAAATGCATGGCCACCACAGTTTAAGCCCGACTCTATCCTGAATTCTGAAACCCATAAACCCTTTTTCGCCAAAAATTTAGCCTGGATCAGTGCTGACCTGAAATCGCTTACTTTTAAGATGATTTTCTTTTTCAGCTTGCCATTTTCATCTGGGAAAAAGTCTTCAAAATTTTCCATATAGCTGTATAATTTCGGGTTCATACCAGCAGAGAGTACAACCGAGGCGTTTAGTTTACTTTCGGCAAAACCACGGAGTGCAGCTAATGCATCGGTATTGATATCACCCGAATATTCGCCATCAACATAATTCATTTTATCTACCTTGGCCATAATGTTCACATCAATGGCTCCTACCCGCATCGCATTTTTTAGAAGCGCCTGGAAGGTCTGCTTGGTTTCACCTTCAGGATATTGCAACATCAGGTCATAGCCATGCTTTAATTTAGCAGTATCGGGCAATAGCTCAAAATAACGGCAAATATCATTACCAGTGGCAAAATCCTGTTGTTTTAGGGCTTTAAAATCGCTGGCTATGGTTTCCCACAAAAAGTTGAGGTAGGCCGTGATGCGTTTACTCCGGCTATCGGTTTCACCTTTGGGAATCGCTTCGAAATGAATCTGGCGGTTTTTTGAATGAAAAGCACGCATGCGCTCAATCAGTTCGTCATCAACAATAGAGAGTACGGATGAAATACCGTACCTGGCAACTTTTAATGGGGTATCGATAGAATAGCCCAAGCCCAATACGGGGATATGGAATGAATGTGGCATGGTGTTTCGTTATGTAATCTGAAGTTGCATCATAAAGATAGATTTGTGATCCTGTCCAAAGGACTCCTACGGAGAGCCTGTCGAAGGACCTGTTTAAATACCCTTTAAGGTGTTTCGACAGGCTCAACATGACAGCATCTGAGGTAAATCGCCTTTATGATACACTCTCAATGGTTTCGACAGCAAAACTATTATAGTTGAACTGATCTGGAGATGATGCCAGTCAAAACGAAAAGTGAGGGAGATCACTTTTTAACGATTTATGACATGCCTTCAGAAAGTTTGGGGTATATTTTGCTAAAACCGCTTATTCAACACTATCGTTTATCTCAAATCGACCTGTTTTAAGGTGAAAGATAATTTTGAACACGATAATATCTTCATCATAAGTATCTTTCTTGCCAGTTCCATGCGATGGTTGCTCCGAAGGAGTATTGGTTAAAGGCATCATCTTATGGATAATCCCCTGAAGTACTCTTTGTTTTTCTGTTGCATCGGTAATTTCTTCAAATTTGCCCCAGCAAACCACACTCTTCCAGTTAAAAGTATCACGAATCTGATCGGTCTGAAAGCATACCTGAGGATTACTTTTCATCATCCTGATTTTTTGCCCAGGAGCAGAATGAGCATAAACCGTGCTGCTGCTGTACACATAATTGATGGGCACTATATAACTTACCCCATGTGCATAGCAGGCCAAACGGCCAATATATTGTTCTTTAAGGAGCTTTTCTATGTCCTCTTCTTTTAATATCCCTAACATCTTCTTATTATTAAATATTGATTAATAAACACCTAATCAGCAGAGATATTCAGAACAATCCGTCCCTCAATCTCACCTTTTTTCATTTGATCGAACACATTATTGATGTCTTCGAGTTTTGCCTCTTTAACCTGCGCCCTTACCTTTCCATCTACTGCAAATTCGATGGCTTCCTGCATATCTTTTCTTGTGCCTACAATAGAACCCCTGATTGTTATTCTGTTCAAAACGGTATCGAATATGGGAAGGTCAAAACTGCCCGGAGGTAGTCCGTTTAGTGATAAAGTACCTTTTCTGCGTAATGCCGAAAGCCCTTGACTGAAAGCAACAGGTGTTACTGCAGTAACCAATACGCCATGCATACCACCAGTTTGTTTTTTAAGAAATTCACCAGGGTCATGTTCTAGCGCATTAACAACAATGTCTGCCCCCAGTTTTCTGGCCATTTCCAGTTTATCGTTTGAAATATCAATCGCGGCAACCTGAAAACCCATGGCCTTTGCATACTGAACCCCAAGGTGGCCGAGCCCGCCAATACCTGATATGGCTACCCACTCACCAGCTTTTGCATCAGTTTCTTTTAAACCTTTATATACGGTAACCCCGGCACAGATAATGGGTGCCATTTCTGCAAAATTTATATGCGAAGGGAAATGGGCAACGTATCTCGAATCGGCAATTACATACTCTGCAAAACCTCCATCAACACTATAGCCTCCATTCTGCTGCTCATAGCATAACGTTTCCCAACCTGTTAAACAAAATTCGCAACAGCCACAGGCACTGTACAACCATGGTACACCAACTACATCACCTTCTTTAACACTTTTAACATCGTGACCCATTGCCGCCACCAATCCAATGGCTTCGTGGCCTGGCACCAATGGCATTTTTGATTTTACCGGCCAGTCGCCATTACAGGCATGAAGATCGGTGTGGCATACCCCGCATGAAATTACCTTAACCAAAATCTCGTATTGATTGAGCGGTCTAACCGGAAGTTCTTCTATAGCCAGTGGTCCTCCATATTCATGGATAACTGCGGCTTTCATTGTTTTAGGATACATATATGCTGTTTAACAATAGATTGTAAGAATTGAATTTTATCTGGTGAAGCGCCACTACATCGGAATGTTATGTGATGGCGGTAAAACCAAAAGTGGGATCTGAATATGATCCGACATGTTCAGGGTATAGCTGCCTTTAAGCAACTGATGAAAAAAACCGTGTTTTCGGTGCACCATAGTAAGAATATCGATCTGTCCGTTTTCTACGATCCAATCTAAACCTTCTTTAATCCGTTCGCTGTTTATATGCCTATAGTAGATGTTTCTATAGTTAACCCGATCGGCAACCCGGTTTAAAAAATCTTCGGTGATATGTTTATCAACTTTTGGGTCTGATTTTGCATTTCCGGTATGTGTAATGAGTATATCGGCATTAAAAGGTTTTGCAAATTCGGCAAGTGTACATAAAACATGGACATCACTATGGCTAAAATCTGTGGCAAAAGCAATTTTTTTAGGTTTCTTAAACCGATATCCGGCAGGAATAAGTAAAACAGGTATTTCCTGCTCAATAATTTTTCTGGCAACACTGCCCATAAGCGTTTTGGTTAGCTTATCTGCGCGGTTTAGTCCAGCCACAACGAGGTTCATTTTACACTCAGTAAAATATTTACTAACCTCTTGTTCAACCTCTCCACGAACAGATTTCCCAAACACTTCTGCTTTAAAACCAAACTCATGATGCGCCTTTTTATATTTTTCTTCAACTTTTTCAACCAGTTTGCCTAAGGCCTTTTTAGCATCATCTTCTATCAGCTTATATTCTTCAAGCGGCCATACCAGAGATGCGGCAGCAGGAGAAAACTCAGGAACCTGAAAAACATTTAACAGTTCTACCCTGGCACCAATACCATGGGCCAGATCAGTTGCATAATCGGCTGCGTTCTCTGCAGTTGCAGAGAAATCAACAGGTACCAGAATTTTTTTCATAATGGGTCTTTTTTGATAGGTATAAAGTTTGTAAAAACCTTATGTTAAAAATATGAGCAGCATCAGTTATTAAAATGATTCTCCCGGTGTTACCATTTAAGTGCCCGATCATTATTACGATATGCTAAAGAAATATTTAGACTAATTATCATTACCACAAAAAAAGATTAAATCATTATGCTTTCCGTAATTTCAATGTTTCAAAATTATCCCATTATACAAGATGAGTGTCCATATAGGCTTAATGATCTGGAAGGAAATGAAGCAGAAAGATATCTCTGTTTCAGACATTGCCGCCGCCCTTGAGATCAGCAAAACAAAAACGCAGGAGATGCTGAATACCGCAACGATCGATATTCTTACTTTGGTCCGCGTAAGTGAAATCCTGAACTACAATTTTTTCAGCTACTACGAAAATGGAAAGGTTTTCTCTAAGATAGAGTTACAGGAAAAAAACCGACTAACAGCAGAAGTCGACCGGTTGAAGGCTTTGCTCAATGAAAAGAACAAAGCGCTCGAACTTCAGGAAAGGTTAAATAAGATTCAGCTCAGTACGATTTCACTGTTGGAAAAAGGGCAGTTTAGATAAACACAATACACTAAGACACCTGAATTACCCTGCCCGTTCCATTTTTAAAAAGAAAGCCACAACCAGTTGATCTTTAGCCCGGATGATCCTGCCTATTTTTTGTGGAGGAATCAGATGAAAATCAGAAAAATTAATGGCTTGTTGTCCTATTAGCTCAATAGTGCCTCGTTTAACGTTTATCTGATAACAGATTTCGAATCTTTTTAATACCCCTGATAGGGTGATCTCCACATCACCCTTAACAAAACTATTCTGACTTTCGGAAGGGATTTCCTTTAAGGACAGGAATTTGATCTTTAGGACTGGAAACCTGTTCTCCTGCAGTGTATTTAGTAGCTGTTTAGTCATCATCGCACTGTTACAATCAAAATTTTTCACCTCCAGATTTAAGATTCCTGAAAGCGCAATATGGTCTGTTTTATCCTTCGAAACCAGAACGGTATCGGTTTTCGGATAACGCAGGATTACACAGGAAAAGCGGTTTATATTGGTAGATCCATTAACAGTGAGCATACTGTTTTCGCTCACTACCCATTTCGAGGTACTTTTGTTTTTCCCTGCAGGCCTCAAGCCGGCCAACAGCAAAAAAAGAATAGTTAACAGTAGCTTCATCATGATTTTTAGAGGCCGGAACAAACCGCTCCAGCCAAATGGTTTACTGGCTAAAATCCTACAACAGCCTGGATTACATAACCTTTGAATTTTCCTCCGCTGCGGAAATCTGCAGTCGGAAAATCTTTATATTTCTGGCTCACATACTCACCTTTTAACAATATGTTTTTGGTCATAAACCATCCCGCAGCAAGGGCAATACGATCTATTTTTACGTCACCTGCATAGGTTACAGCAGGTGTAGTTCCGGCAGCTGCCACATTAGGCATTGCAGCGGTAACCACATTGTATTTTGCCCCAACAAAGAAGTTTTCTGTTTTTCCGAACCTATATACACCATCTATCGCCATTTGCTCAGCTCCGCGGCTGCTTGTCTCTGTTTTTGATCTGCCTTTTGCATTTTCATAAGTTGCAAACAGTTCCAGTCCCTGAAATTTTATAAAAGCGTTTAGCTGAAGAGCATTCACTTTTTTAGTGAAGCCAGGGTTAAACCGTCCGGAGAAAGCATTGGTGGTATTTACGGCGCCAACTTTTTCCAGTACCATAAAATAGTTCGAGCCGGTACGGTCGCCGCCATATAAGGTCTGTCCGCCTGAACTGTTATTGCTATAATAAGAGGCAGCAAAACGCACCCTCAAATCGCTGTTCAATTGTTTATCAAAGCCCCCTTTTACATAAACGGCTGGCGATTTGTGCACATTTGCATCCTGGGGAGTTGCGATCAGGCTATCGATATTACCTTTGATCATTCCATTTGAAACACCGATTAAACCAAACAGCGCATTTTTTCTCACCAAAACTTCTCCGCCTATTTCGGTTGTAAAGCCATCCATGATGTAGTTTTCAATAAACGGGTTATAAATCGTTTGCCCGCCATCCGACCTGCGGAAATGCTGATCGCCATAATTGATTTCCATGTGTCCGATTTTGATGGTTGTTACCGACATAATATCTTCCCACAATTTGCCTTTGAACGGCAGCTTATCAAACTGGATATATCCACCCTTTACCCAGGTTTCGTTGTGGTGGCGGGAAGAAAGATAGCTCGTAAGATTCAGCCTGATCCCATCTGAGAGTTGTACATCCATGAACAGATTGGCATTGGCAGTATTAAAACCCGGGGTTATTTTATATAGTCCGCCCGATGTGTTTTCATGTTTCAGCCCCTGAAAAGACTGGGTAAATCCAGCACCAAAACGGACTTTTATTTTATCAAACACGGCATTGCTATCTTTTGGTGCTTCAAAAACATTAATACCTGATTTATCGTAAGGTCTCAGATTGGACACCTGTGCCTGTAACCCAAAACTATACGAACTTATAATTGCTACTACGAGGGTCGAAACTAGTGTAAATTTATTTTTCATGATTTTATCTTAGTGATGAACTGTTATTTTGCTACTGATGTTTTAACATAGTCGAACTCGAACTGGACAACGAGGTTATTCCCCACTTTCATCGCGCCAAGCATAAAACTTGGTGGTTCAATACCATAGTCGGTCAGCATTAATTTTTCACTGCCATGACAACTGATGGAACCATCTGCATTTACCAAAGCCATTACCTTCATTGAAAGACTTTGTGTTTTCCCGGCAATGGTCAGGATTCCGGTGGTCTGAATCGAATACCTTTTTGCCTGTACCATAGTAACTGTTGCAAAAGTGAGCTGATAGCTTATCTTAGGAAACTCAGTTGCGTTAAGTGTTTTATAGGTTCGGCCATCCATAGCAGATTTACCGCTTTTGAGGCTCTTTGCCGCCAGGGTAAATTTTAGGGCTGTTACATCTGTCATTTCACCACGGGCATTGAAGTTAAATGTACCTGTGCTTTCGAACTGTTTGGATGTCATCGACCAATCGTGGACATTGGATGTGCCCGTTACCTTAACTGAATTGCTGGCTGTTTGCGAAAGCTGATATGTTGTTTGCGCCACTGTTACCAGCGGTGAGAGCATAAACAATATGGTAATAGGTCTGATTTTTTTCTGGAATATGTTAAATGTTTTCATAGCAGGGTTATTGGATTAAACTGTTGCTCAAACCTACCCTGTTCTGCGTCAAATTTTATGAGGCGCACCAGATTGAAAACTGATAGTCATCACTTTTCAACCACATCAACATCCTGAAAACCAATAATATAATTTCTAAAAATGGCTTTTAGGCTAAAGTTCAGCTGATTTCACTCCAAACTGTAGCCTCAACTATTTGCCATCCAGTATCAAAGGCATTGTAAAAGTTGACCAAAATACATCCAATCAGGTAGGGTCCGGACCTTTTAATTTTTACATCTGATGAGGTCTTGCTTTGTATTATACCTGCGCTGCCATTCATAAATTTTAATGCAATTTTGATTATGCAATTAAACCAGGGGCCATGCGATCAAAAAACCTGTTAACTTTAATATATTAGTGTTCAATCAAATTACTGTAATGAAAAGACTAAGTCTCCTCCTTATTACCACTACTTTTCCCTTTTTACTCATGGCACAACAGCTACCCTGTAACTGCCTGCAGAATTTAAATGAAGCAATTGCTAAAACTGAGCTCAACTATGCCGGATTTCCGCAAAAAGTATATGCTAAGACAAAACCTACCTATGAAAACCTGGTAAACAGTCTCCGCGAAAAGGCAGAAAATGAAAACAATCCTAAAAACTGCTATTATCTTATTAAAGATTATGTTAGATTTTTTGCAGACAAACATTTTTCATTAACATACCTCAATAAGGATGATTACGAAAAAGAAACCGTAGCTGTAGATGAATCTTATTTTAAAACACTGAAACCGGGTATTGGGGCTGAAGGCATATGGATAAACGCGGACAGTTCAATTACCCTGGGGATAAAAAAATTTCCGGGCAATGAATACAAGGCTATTGTACTTAGTGCAAAGGATAGTATGCTCCACAGGGGACTTGTTTATTTTACGCTAAAACCGCATCAAAAAGGCTATCTGCTAAATCAATACAATGTATTTAACAGTATAGATTTTTATGCCCAGCAAAGGGGCGGCCTGTTGCAGCTGTGGAATTTTTCACTTTTTGGAAGGATTTTCCCAAATGAAATGACTGCAAAAGAAAAAAAGGAGTTAGGTACATGGAAAAACAGCAACAATGGCCTCGATTATTCTCGTTTGGACGGGAAAACCAGTTATATCAAAATCCCGACCTTCTTTAATAACGACAGTAAGATCGAGAAATTAGTTGCAGCCCATGATAAAGCCATCAGGAATAGTAAGTACCTGATCATAGATCTGCGTGGGAACGGAGGGGGCAATTCCGGTTGGAGCTTTCTCTTACCCTACGTAATGACCAACCCGATCAAACAGGATAGCCCACTACTTCGCATTTCCCAGGACAATGTCCGGCTCAAAAGATCAGAGCTTGAGTATTTCGTCAAAAATCCAGTACCCATAGATCTTAAAAAATACTATCCTGATCAATACGTAGCTAACCTCAAAAAAATCTACGAAGAACTCTCATCTGCCAATGACACCTTTTATCAGATCCCTGGATTAACGATCCCCCTTGATTCTGTTCTTGGCAGCCCTGCTAAAGTTGCACTAATTACCGATGAACTTTGCGGTAGCTCTACAGAATACTTTTTCCATTTAATGAAACAAAGCAAAAAGACAACACGGTACGGTAGCAATAGTGTAGGCATGATGGATTACGAAGGCCCAACATCACCAACACCGCTTCCGTGCAAAATGCTGATACTCATGATGCCGGTTTCAAAATCGAGCTGGACTGATAAGAAGCCTATTGATGCAACCGGGTTCAGCCCTGATGTTAAGCTAAACATACCAGGCGATCAGTGGGTTGAATACATTATCAAAGACCTCAAAAGGAAAAACTGAATTAAGATGAGTTAGCCCTTTTTCACAATTTTCTTTAGGGAGGTTTTAAGCTTTATGCGAATTCCCCACTAGTAACCCTTCTTTCCTGAAGTCATTTTTTCTGAGGGGCATGGTACAGAATAACTACCACTCCATAAATTGGATTAAGCCCAAACCAATAAAAGGCATAAATTGGCTCCAGGATTTGCGGTCCATAAGATATCCCTGTTCAAGATTCTACCATTACTGCCAACAAGAATATAATTAAGAAACATATAGGTTGTGTTCCTGAATTTTTGCCGTCAAAACCGTATATTCGGCATGTTTTTGATAGGACAATAGTACGCCTATATATAAGCAAATGGTCATTTCCACATTAGAAACATAAACCCATGTCTGAAATAAATTATCCTGTACCATATAATGAATCCGAAAGGCTTTTAAGGTTGTCCGATCTCGATATTGATTACGGAAGCCTGTCTGAAAGTTTTAAAGACCTCACCCATCTGGCCGCGAAAGTAGCCGGTACAGAAATCTCATTGGTTAACCTCATCGACGCCTATACCCAGTGGACGATAGGTAGACATGGCCTTGATTTACAGCAGATGCCCCGGGAAGAGTCTGTATGCCAATACACGATTACACAAAACGATCAGTTCGAGGTACTGGATCTTTCGGCAGATGACCGCTTTAATAAAAATTTCTATGTCGGTGCCCCGCTGTCCCTTCGTTATTATTTTGGCGTACCACTAAAGGATAACGACGGATTAAACATCGGTGCCCTTTGTGTATTGGATACCGGATTGAAAACATTAGGCCCGGAGAAAATCGAGCTATTGAAGATCATTGCTGCAGAGATCATGAACAGGATCAGAACCTATCAGACCATGGAGTTGATGCATAATAATTTAAAAGATCTTAAAGAATCAACCAAAAAAGTTGCTCATGATATTCGCGGACCAATTGCAGGGATAATAGGTCTGTCTGAAATTATTACTGAGCAAGGGAAAAGTGCCAATTTGGATCAGGTAATTGAGTTTATCAAACTCATTCATAGTGGAAGTAAATCACTTTTAGATCTTGCAGACGAAATACTTTCTGATAATGATGAAGTGAAAGGTCCAGGTGTTAATGAATTTGACCTCAGCAGTTTCCGCACCAAGCTTCAGGAGCTTTACGAACCGCAGGCAACCTGCAAAAACATCAATCTGAATATCAATATTAACCCAGACAAAAAAAACATTGTCTTTTCGAAAAACAAGCTGCTGCAGATTAATGGTAACCTGATTTCCAATGCAGTAAAATTTACCCCCAGCGGGGGGACAATAACCGTAGACCTTGACGTGGTGGTTAAGCCGGAAACAAATATTTTACGTATCGTGGTTGCCGACAGTGGCGTCGGAATTATGGAAGACGAAATTGTACAAATCTTAACAGGAGGTATTGGCACAAAACAAGGCACCGGAGGTGAAAAAGGTTACGGATTTGGCTTATCGCTGGTAAAACACCTAATTGACAAACTAAATGGTGAAATGCTCATCACCTCTGAAAAAGGACAGGGAACAGTCTTCCGCATTGAACTCCCTCAACGCCATTCATAATTTTCTGTCTGCTAAAAATCTAGTTTTTGCTATCATGAAGCCCAAATTTTATTTATTGCTATTATCAGCCCTGGTATTCTCCAAATTCTCGCAAGCGCAGGAAGGCAGTGCAGACGAGCTGTTTACCCAGGCAAGAACTGCAGCCTTCGAATCAAAAGACTATCCTAAGGCCATTGCACTTAGTAAAAAGGCTTTGGCTAAAAGTCCGGACTATGCAGATATTAGGATTTTTTTAGGCAGGGTTTATACCTGGAGCAAGCAACCTGATAGTGCCAGGCAAGCTTTCGCACTGGTTTTAGCGAAACAGCCGGATAACAAAGATGCACATCTGGCTAATTCTACCCTCGAATTTTGGGAAGACAATAATGAAAAGGCCCTGCTCGAGGTAAATAAAGGCCTTACTTTCCATCCTACAGACGATGATCTCCTGCTGTTAAAAGCTAAAATACTTAACAGCTTAAAAAAATGGACCGAAGCAAACGCAGCTATTGAAGGGGTGCTAAAAAGATCGCCCAACCTCACCGAAGCACGCACACTTGCCGCAAGAGTAAGGGAAAATTCTTCCAAAAACAAGATAGGACTCAATTACGACTTTGTTTACTTCGATAAACAATTCGATGATCCATGGCACATTGTGAGTATAGACTATAGCAGGCAAACCAAATTGGGCTCGGTTACCGGAAGGGTAAACTATGCAAACCGTTTTAACCGCAACGGCCTTCAGTTCGAGATAGATGCATATCCGCGTATATCAAACACTTTCCAGGCCTATATCAGTGGCGGGTACTCTAACGATGTAGGCGTGTTTCCTCACTACCGTGCAGGCTTTTCATTGTATGCAAACCTACCGGCAAGTTTTGAAGCAGAAGCTGGATTTCGCTATTTAACCTTTGGCGAATCAACCTGGAGCTATACCGCATCAGTAGGGAAATACTACAAAAGCTTTTGGTTTAATTTCAGGACTTTTTTAACCCCTTCCAACGATCAGATCTCTCAATCTTTTGCCTTAACCACCCGATACTATTTCGGTGGTGCCGATGATTATTTTAGCCTTCGCCTGGGCACTGGTTTATCACCAGATGACCCCCAGAATAATGTTTTAATTGGAAACACGGCTTACAAGCTTCGATCAAATAACATTACGCTCGGTTACCGGAAAGCGTTTAAATCGCTTAATATCCTCATTGTTAACTTCGGGCTGGAGAACCAGGAATACAGGCCTGACACTAAAGGCAATCAATTTGATCTTGGGATTGGCTACATCAGACGTTTCTAATGACAAGGAAGGTAAAGAAACTATGGATTGTACTGGCTGCTGCTGCCGGCATTCCATTAACGATGTGGCTCTGCTGGTATTTAAGCCCAAAAACCAAAATGGTTGCTGCCATAATCGATAAAACAGTTCTTACATCCGCCGGCCAGGAACACATCTCCTTCTTATGGATATTAAATCATGAGAAACTAACGAAAACAGCAAGTAAGTTTTATAAAATTGATCACGATTATTTTGGCTTCTTCCCTTCGGAGGGGGAAAAATTTCGCCTGAAGGGATTGGAGCGGTTTAACAATGATCAGCTACAGCAATTAAGTGAGGATATTAACCTGGTTTATTTTACTGATACCTACGGCATTTATCGAAACGAATGGTATACCCAAAAGAATAACAACGAACGCTCCGGAATGGTTTATGGTGGGATGAGTAGCCAGGATATTGAGTTATTAAAGCAGATGAAGCAGAAAAAGAAGCTCATTATCACAGAATTTAATAGCATAGGAAGCCCCACAAGCCAAGAAACCAGAAAGCATTTTGAGGATATGTTCGCGATGCATTGGACCGGCTGGACAGGCCGCTTTTTTGAAAGCCTAGATACGACAAGAAATAAGGAACTGCCGCGATGGCTCATTAATAATTATAAACGGGCAAATAACAACAACTGGCCTTTTAAAAAGTCGGGCATTGCTTTGGTTAGCAATCAGGACAGGGTCATCATCCTGGAGGATGGCCGCGACTTAAAAAACCCAATGCCACATATTATCAGTGGTGAATACGGACAAAAAGTACTGGGCTTGCCTGAAAAGATTAAGTATGCATTCTGGTTTGACGTCATTCAGCCGAACAGGGCGATTAATACCCAGGTTGCCAGCTTTCAGATGGATGTTAACCAAAATGGGCAGGCGCTTTTGAAAGCAAATGGACTAAGTGCTGTTTTTCCTGCCGTGTTGATGCACAAGGAAACCGATTATCGCTTCTATTACTTCTCCGGAGATTTCTGCGACAACCCAGTAAGCCTATCTTCCTCTTATTTCAAAGGGATTGGTGCATTCAAATGGTTATTCTATGACACCAGTAACCCGATGGAACGATCGAGCTTCTTTTGGAATTTCTATCGCCCGATGATGACCAACATCCTTGATCAGGAACGGGAGTACAATAAAAAATAGCTATTTCTTCGTCGGCCGATATTTTAAAATTACCGACGGTGGCAGCACCCTGGCCTTTGAACCCAAACCTGCATTTTTCCGCTTAAAACTTTCGAAGGCATTTTTTATGCGTTCGTAACTCACCTCATCTCTTACTAACTCCTCTTGCATATTGTCGCCTATTTGATAAAGTGATGTGCCGTTGAGGTGATAGGAGCCCTGGATAAAATCGACCATCTCGGTTTTGGTCTGTATCAGTGGGTAACTGTGCACATTCCTGAATGAGCGGGCAGTATCAAGTCCCGATCCGAGCCAGCTTACAGCGCCGGGTAAGTCTATACCATAGCCTGACTGAAGATACGCGAGCAAACTTGGCGTTATATCAAAATGTGTAGATATGGATGCGAACTGGGCACTACGCTTTAACAGGGGCGAATAAATAATTAAAGGTACATGATAGCGATCGATCTTGTTACTCATGGGGATCTCTGGCATCCGGTGATCTCCGGTAATTACAAAAATGGTGTTGGTGTAGTCTTCTCTTTTCTTATAATTGTTAAAAAAGCTCTTCAAAGCATCGTCGGCATATAAAATGGTGCCATACTGGTTTTTGTAATTGCGATAATTATCTTTCTTAGCTTCGTCGAATCCCAAGTCCGTCATCCTTTGTTCAAACCTGGAATTGTATTTTTCCTGTTCATTAATCAGGAAAGGATTGTGCGTGGTGACCGTTAAAATTACGTTCAGTTCTGCAGGTTTGGCAGCTTTTGAAGGCCTGTTTGCCAGATAATATCTATATAGCTCCTGATCTCCATATCCCCATGAAAATCCGTTTTCTGCCGGCAGCTTAGCGTAGCCTGCCGAAAAGGACTTGAGGTCTCTGATTTCATCAACGCTGTTCTTTTGAAGAAACAGGTTCATATTATCAAAGCCTGCGTCTCCTCCATAATAGAATGATGTTTTATAGCCATTAAATTTCAACAAACTGAACAAAGAAAGATGATCTGGCATTTGCCGTCCCTGCTCAAGAAAACCATTTTTACCGAAAGGCAAAGATCCCATTAAAGACGGGAGAACTGCAAACGTGCGACCACCAGCACTTAAAAAGTTTTTCCAGTAAAGGCCTTTATTGGCTAATGAATCGATAAATGGAGTGAAATTTCCCAGATAGGCACCTTCATTGGTAAACGCCCGGCCCAAGCCTTCAACGATGATGATTACCAGATTTGGTTTACCGTTGGCTTTATTGAAAAATGGTGTCAGAACATCACGATCATTCGCTTTCCTATAAAATGGGTATTCCGAGCCACCCAGGTAGCTGAAAATTGCGGGCGCAATACTACCGTCGCCATAATCTCCAATGTAGGCATCAGCATAAATATCCACATCCTCATCCCCGGGATAAAAATGAATATAAGAACTGCTAAAAAAGTAATCGGCCTTGTTCAGCGCGAGGTTATTGACAAAAAGGTTTTCAAAGTTTTTTTTAAAAAGATGCTCCTCGCCACTGGTCATTAGATAAAAAACAGACAGTATAGGCAAAGACCAGGCCAGCCATAACGGAACCTTGATATGGTTTGGCAATCGCTTAAGTGCAACTACCAAAAGTACAATTACGAATAAAAAACTTAAAATTAAAGGCAGGCTTACCGCACCGGATGCGCCAACAGTTTGCTTGATATCCGCAAAAGAGTAACCATAAAAATCTGCTCCTAAAGGCACCAGGGCGGTAGCGAAATACTGGCAGAGCACCAGTTGAATGAAGATGGTAATGGCAACAAATACTTTAAAACTAACTTTAGCCAGTTTAGGATGTACAAAAAACAGCGGAACAAATAGAATAAATTCAAAAATCAGCCATTTTAGCCAAAAGCTAAGATCTGCCAGCCATGACCACAGCATAAAACTAAATAGCTTAGCCGGGAATTGATGAATTAATCCATTAACCACAACTTCTACAACTCTGATTACAATTAAAGCAATAAGCCAAACGAGGGCGATTTGCAGAAAAACTATGGTTGCTGATTTAAAACGGCTGATCATTATTAAACTTTTTCTTTTGTAAATCCCTTCCTGGTCATTTCACCCCAGGAATTCTTTTTCCTCAACAGATCGATATTGCCTTTGATAGCCGACCATACCACAAACGGATGGAAGATTAATGGCTCCAGAAATGCAGTAAGAATTAAAAGCAGAAGATTTCTGTTCGTTTTGTATTGGTTATAAGTGAGCACCTCCATCAATATTGCAAAAACTGAGTATAAAAATCCGAAGCTGAATATAAAAAGCAATAAGCCCAGAAAGAAAGACCACTGGACCAATCCGAAGCAGGCAAAGACAATAAAGGCGATAAATCCGAAAAATTCAACTAAAGGGGCTAAAAATTCAAAGAAAAACCAATATGGATAGCTAATCATACCTAAAAGGCCGTATTTGGGATTAAAGAACATGACTTTATGTATCTGCAGGGTCTCTATTGTACCCCGGGTCCAGCGATTTCGCTGTCGGCCCAGTATTTTAAAGGTCGATGGCGCTTCCGTCCAGCAAAGCGGGTCGGGAATAAAGCTCACTTTGTGCGCAATCCCATTTTCTTGCATATATCGTCTCATTCTTACTACCAACTCCATATCCTCGCCTACTGTTTTGTGATTATATCCTCCGCACTTGATCACGATCTCCTTATCGAATGCGCCAAAAGCACCTGATATAAGCAGCAAACCATTTAAGCGGCTCCACGCCATCCGACCTAGTAAAAAGGCCCGAATATATTCCAGCGTTTGAACACGTGGCAGGAACTGCCTGGGAAGCTTAACTTTGAGCAAGCGCCCGTTTTCCACAATACAGCTGTTGGCAATACGAATTACTCCTCCCGTAGCAATCACCCGCTCTTTTGTGTTTTCCAAAAATGGCTTGGCCAGTTTCAGAATAGCGTCCTGCTCTAAAATACAATCAACATCGATGCAAACAATATAATCGTTGCTTGAAACATTTATACCAACGTTTAAGGCGTCTGCCTTTCCGCCATTTTGCTTATCAACAACGATTAACTTTCTGTAAACTACTTTTCTGCTTCTGTAAACACCTCTTACTTCCTTGGTTTCAATCTGGCCGTTAATAAAAAAGTCAGCCTTATAAAGATCATAAACTTCAATCAGCTTTGATAACGAATCATCTTTACTCCCATCGTTAATAATAATTACTTCAAGATTGGTGTAATTAATAGACAACAAAGACCGCACATTCTCGATAATATTTGCGCCCTCATTATAGGCTGGTGCTAATATACTGATACTTGGGGCCTGCCTGGAACCTGCCAGCACGCCATAATCTGTAAAACTATTTTTACGCAGATAGTTGCGGATCTCTCCCATCGAAAACACCGCAATAAATATGTAGCATGACAGAAGCACCAATGAATAGGTTAATAACCCATAAGTAAAAAAATCTGTTAAAAACGATTGCCAGCTCACCATTTAATCTCGCTTTTTAGTTGTGGAATCATGTCGCTTAAGGGGTAAGTTTTCGATCTGGGATCGTTAATCAGGCATTCCAGGCCAGTAGCACTACCGTTGACAAGTGCCCGTGCAACCGCAAATTTCATTTCGTGCTGCTCGGCTTCCAGGTAACCTAGCAGTATTGAAACATTTTGCACATCCCCAATCACTGCAATCGCATTCATGATAGCGATCTGATTTTTGTAGGTTTCTGCCTCGAACCTGCTCAGCAGTTTTTCTGATGTATTTTCTGTATATATTTCGGTTAATGTTGAAATCGCCTGCCTCCGCACACTGGCATCATCATGATCCAGGCAACTTACAATGTGCTCATAAAGCTCATATCGATGATAATTCCGGACCAATTTAAGGGCAAATATAACAACACTCGGATTGCCGGAGTTTAGCCATTTGTCGATCCCCGTTAACTCGGCTTGTGGCACTGTAGACAATTCTTTTAAAAGCCTGATCTGCTGCCACTCTGTGATCTGATACGAGATGATATCAAGAAAACGAAGTCCTTCGAACCCAAAAAGATTCAGTACAGCAATCTGTGCCTCAATACGAACCAGGTCATTTTTATTATTGGTATAACGGTATATTCTGGTAAGATGTTCTTTAAGGCCCATCGTTCCAATTTGCTGAATAGCATAAGCCCGCACATGCCATTTTCTGCTTTCCAGTAATCGCAGTGCTTTTTTATCCAAGCCAAGCTGAATGTATAAATGACGCAGGTTTTCACCATACCGTCCAGACATGTTACGCTTTGCCGCAATAATTTTTTTCACAAATTGCTTACAGAATCTCTTGTTCTTTAGGTTGGCTTTTAACCGTCGGGTTACTGGAATTAAAGCCAGTTGCGTGGTATTGTTCTCATGAAAGAATATAGCTTTACGAAGTAACAGATCTATCATCATGTCCCACTTAACATATTCCCTTCTCCAGATTTTCCTGACAAATAAATAAAAAGAAAGAAATGTGATCAGGCAGATTGCCAGCGCGAAGAAAAATGACAGCAGTACTTCAAAAAAAATCATCTCTGATTAACTACTGCAAACCGCTTTATCCGCACAGAAAGTTCGTTAGGACTAAAGGGCTTCGTTAAGTAATCGTCTGCACCTAAACGAAAAGCTTCAAGTACGATATCCTCCTGTCCCATTCCAGAAAGGATGATGATGGGTGTTTGGCTATTTTCTTTTACCGCAGCTACGATTTCCAGGCCCGAAAGGTAAGGCATCATCACATCGGAAATAATCAGGTCAGGTTGGTATTCCTCTATTTTCTGCAACGCGTCTCGCCCGTCACGCGCCAGGATCACCTCATGGCCGTCTTTTTTTAAACGGAATTCGACTGTTCTGAGCATTAACTCATCGTCTTCAGCAATTAATACCCTCATATTTAAAGTTATTGGATGTCTCTTGCAAAGTTAATACATTTCAATCGATAATTAAACAATGCGAACGCAATCCGTAATCGTTATCAAAGAAATATACAATGTCCAAACACCTGATAAACAGTACTGAATTGAGCATTTGAAAGCAGAAAGTGCGTGCAAACCACTTTCCATGCAACAGGCGAAAGTTCATAATTTTAGAGAAAGGAACCCCCGCACTTTTAGCGCACAACTACAAGTTTTAAACTACAACTAAAAAGCATAAAGGTTGATGGAGGAGGTTTCAAGCTTTATGCGAATTCTCCACAAGTAACCCTTCTTTCCTGAAATCATTTTTTGGGAGGTATGGTAAAGCATAACTGCCGCTCCATAAAATGAAATTAAGCCCAAACCAATAAATGGCATAAAATTGGCTCCAGGATTTGCAGCCCCTTAATAAAATTGAATGTCACACCGTACCTATTTATACAATATCGATACCCCGTCAGTTGCAGAAGATTCAGATAAGATGATGATGGAATGGGGTTACGAAATGCCGCTTATACTTCAGCCATTATTAGTAGAAGGAGGCTTCGTTTCAGGCAACAATTACAACAATCATATTGAATTTAATGATTCCGGATTGTTCTATTATGCCAAACCAGGAATTGAAAACCTGAAACGGTTTTATAAATTTCTTGAAGACCAGCCTGGTCTGATCACAGATATAGAAAAGTTTAAAGATGCCCGCGACAAGCTTTTCAATTATCTGGATAAGCTTACAGGCAGTTACTTTCACCTGGACATGTGGGACGTTTTAAATATGGAGGATTCGCCTCACGCCGAACAGGCAAAGCTTTGGCTCGCGAACATTACCCATAACAATCAGATAATTACCAAAGCGATGGACGCGGGAGATATCAGCCTGCTGAATTATAAAGATCTTAATGATGTCAATCCTGGTTTTACCTCTTTCCCCGACCTATTGAATTATGAAGGCTATAACTACGGCTGGTCCTGTATCTGGACAGCTGTTGAAGAAGACCTTACGTATGAAATATTTGAAGAAAATAAACTTTGGGGACTAAAGGATAAGGATAGCCGTATCTTACTAGCCCCCCAGTTTGATGAATTTTATAGCTTTGGACCACAGGACCTGGCGGTGGTATCAAAAAACGGTAAATACGGATATGTGGATACTGCTGGAAAAATAGCAATTCCATTGATTTGGGAGGATGCTTTCGATTTTGAGTATTCGGGTGTTGCCGTAGTTACAGCGCAACAAAAATCAGGATTGATCAATTCAAAAGGCGAGCAGATCACCCAGCTTGTTTATGACGAACTGGAAACTATCGGGGATGGGAATAGCTTCAATGCAAAAAAAGAATCTCTTTGGGGTGTCATCGATGCCTCAGGCCAGGTGGTTATTGGTTTTGAACATCAGGATATAATTAATGCCGGATACGGTTTTTATTACACCAAGGTGAGTGGACAGAAAAATCAAAAGATTTACAATGAGTATTTTAAGTACCTGGGCGAATTTCCAATTGATTCTATAGAAAACCTCGATAATGGATTGTTAATGATTAAGCCCCATAAAGGTCTTAATTCGGGGCTATTATACAAAAAAGATGGAACCCTGCTGGATAGCGGGTTTGAAAAAATAAACAGACAAACAAATTTCAACGACCTGCTGATTATTCGAAAAAACAAGAAACATGGTGCCATCAGCAGAAAAAATGAATGTTATGTACTTCCCTGCCAATATGATGCAATTTTGGATATCCGCGCCAGAATTAAGGATGAGATAAGTGATATCGCATTGGTCCATCAGGGGGATAAAAAGGGCATTTATGACGGCAATCCGAAAAACCCATCATGGTTAATCCCTCTTGATGACTACCAGCAGATCCTGTGGCTTCATGAAACCGTTTTTACGCTGCAAAAAAATCAGTTGTGGTGCATTTCCAATGTTGCAAACAATAATATTAGCGGTTTCGAATTTGACCTTGTTGTACAGAAACCCAATGAAGATGGGTTTGCTTACGCATTTAAAGACGATAACGTTTATTCCGTAAGCGATACAGCAATTACCGCTACCCCTAAATCAGTTGCACAGGAGCATGCCAGCGAAGATTACGCTTATTATTTTGAACATGAAAGCAGGAAGAGACTTTTGGCCTATGGAAAAGGGCTAAGCAGAAATGATGAACAGATAACAGACGAACTGGACGCTGCTTACAATCTTTATATCAAGGCTATAGAAGCTTATAACGTTAAGGATTATGCAAAATCAATATATTATGATACCATTGCATCTGAAAAAGGTCATGCCCTCTCCATGAATAATCTTGCACATATTTACTATAACATTGAAGGGTTTATTGATGATGATAAAGCCTTTTATTGGTTCCATGAAAGTGCAATTGCCAATGAAGAGAATGCCATGAACGGACTGGGCATGTGCTATAAGTATGGAGTTGGTACACCAGTGGATATGGAAAAGGCATTATTCTGGCTAAACAAAGCAGCTGATGCTCAACTGGCAACAGCCAATAACAACCTTGGCGACATCTATTCCGAAGGTCTATTAGTTCCCTTCAATCCGGATAAGGCGCTTCAATATTATCAAACTGCTGCCGAACTCGGTGAACCTAAAAACAACTGGCTGGGCTACCTTTATGATTTAAAAGGTGACCATGAAAAGGCACTGAAGTATTATCAGCTAGGTGCTGAGGAAGGCATTGATATTTCTGCCTACAATCTTGGCATTTTTCATTTAAATGGACTGGGTACCAGCAAAAATGTGAACAAGGCAATAGAAAACTTTAAGCTTTCACTAGATCGCGGATATCATCAGGCAAATATAGATCTTGCCTTGATTTATAGAAATGAAACAGGCTTTAAGGATGAGCAAAAGGTACAACAGCATCTTGATGCGGCCAAAACAGCAGGTTTGGAAATACCCGAAGACTTACTAATCAAAAAGAAAGGCTGGTTTAATTTTTAAGTTGAGAGAGATGCATTGGCCATGTATTTCAACCCTGGTTATCAATTTCGGGATTTTCGATTCTAAGTTAACTAATACATCATCAACAAATGAGCTTATACCCTACTCCACGCAAACTGATGATCTGTATTTCAGGTTCGCTTTTTAAGAGCTTTCGCAGATGTGCCATAAACACATCCATACTACGGCCATTATAAAAACTGTCTTCTCCCCATATCTTGATCAGCGCGTCCTCACGTTCCAAAATATTATTGCGGTTTTTCAGTAATAATTCAAGCAGGATAGCTTCTTTATAAGAAAGTGAATATTCACCTACAGAAGTTTTTAGTTTTTGGGCTACAGGGTCGAGTTCACAGTTCCTGAACCGGTATTTTCTATCGGTATCGTCTTCCTCGTTGTTCGCAGGGCCAAACCGCTTTAAAAGTGATTCCATCCGCACCAGGAGCTCATCAATACTAAAAGGCTTTTTAAGATAGTCGTTTCCGCCGCTTTTAAATCCCATCACCACATCTTCGGTAAGGGCTTTTGCGCTCAAAAAGATGATCGGAATATTGGGATCTGATTTTCTGATTTCGGCCGCCAGTGTATAACCATCCTTTTGAGGCATCATGATGTCGAGTACACAGATATCAGGCTTTTCAGCTTCAAATTGCGCCCAGGCAAGCGCTCCATTTAAAGCCAGCTTTACCTCGTAACCACTGCTGGTTAAGCCATCGAGCACAATGCGCGCCAAAAAAGGCTCATCTTCTGCATATAAAACCTTAGTTTTCTTCATATAATGGCAAAATGATCATAAAATTACTTCCTTTCCCTATTTTGCTCTGCAGCGCAACACGCCCGCCGTGGAGTTCTACCACCTGTTTTACATAATGAAGCCCCAAGCCTGATCCTTTCACATTGTGGATATTATCCTGGCTAAAAATCCTGAAAAAGCGCTCGAAAACCTGTTGCTGATAAATTTCTTTAATCCCCGGACCATTATCCTTAAAGCTGATGGTTAACTCACCATCGGCAATGCTGCAGGAGACCTCAATTTTGGAATGCGCCGGCGAATATTTCAATGCATTATCAATCAGGTTATAACATACGTTAGCAATGTGCATCGCATCACCTTTGATAAAATAGGGTTCATCAGAAGGCACAAGTATAAGCTGCGAATTCTTCTCGCGTACCTGAATATCCATAGAAAAAATCACCTGTTTGAGTACGGATTGAATATCGAAGAGGGTAAACTGCAAATTTGTTTTTCCAAGGTCCATTTGTTCCTGCTTAAGCACCTTTTCTATCATCGCTTGTAAACGCTGTAATTCGTGACGGCTTATATTAATGTAATTCTGCAACTTTTCGGGCTCATCAATCAAATGATATTTACTGATCGATTCAAGGGCTACAGCAATCGTCGAAATTGGCGTTTGGAGTTCATGCGTCATATTACTGGTAAAGCTCATTCTCGCCTGGGCGTAAAGCTGTTGGTTTTTCATCAGCCTGATGAGCAGGTAGAACGCCGCTGCTGTAAGCGCCAGCATCAGGAACGACGAAATGAGGTAATACCTCATCTGATAAATAATCAACCAGGTAATACTTGGCACCACCAGCTGATACTGGTTCTGAAACTTAAGGTTATAGGTATATTTCCCACTGACGAAAGCAGATGCATCTTTAGAAACTGCTTTCCCTTTCACTAACTTCCCACTGGAATAGTCGTAAAGGACATAATTCCTATCGATAGCCACACCCAGGCCATAGAGCCGATGGTTCACCAAACTATCCATCACCTTCAGGTCCCGCTGATCTTCCAGCGAAACTTCCCGTTGCGATTTACCATCGGTAATAGCTGTTGATTTCTGATAGATTTGCTTCTTAGGATTGTTCGGGAACGACATTTTCATTTCTACCACCGAACTATCATTGGTAATTCCATAATGGAACCGGCTCCGCAGGTTATCCACTTTTAAATCATCAAAAGCGTGCCTGAGCACCAGCCATTCTGGTGAGAGGAAAAACTGCTGAAAACGGATGCTTTTTTCGTGCCCCTTCACGATGCTCTGATAGCTTATCTGCCTCGAAGCATCGCTAACAATAGATTCGAGTACTGTAGTAACAGATTTCTTTTGCGCCAGATACAACTGTCGTATCCATGCACATTGCAGGCACAGGCTAATGATCAGTGTAATAATCGCCAGCGGAAAAACATATCTGGAGCTAAGCCATTTCATTTCCCTAAATTGAACAATTCATTTTATCAATGGAAGTCTGGGCCGAAGATTTAACCATATTTAACCGAGATTAACTTTGCTTAACATGAAAAGCATTTAGTTTTGAAACATGAAAAAGTTAACCCTACTCCTTCTTTTATGCTTCCCCCTGATCACTTTAGCGCAATTACGTAAAGGTTTGGTATCCAGCAAAACCGGTGAACCAATTGATGGGGCAACCATCAGCTTGCGCCATGGAGACTCGACCCTAGCCATCCAAACTTCAAAAAACGGGCTGTTCAGTTTCCCGCAGCCTTTTAAAGGCAGTTACATTTTAAAGGCTAATGCAGTTGGATATAAAAATACGGTTCAAACATTAAATCTTCCGATGGATTCAGTCGTTATAGAGATGATCAGTGACGATAAAACCCTGGAGCAGGTAACGGTATCTGCTTCAAAACCACTTATTGTGAGAAAAATCGACAGGGTGATATTCAATGTCGAAAATAGCATCATAGCAAGTGGTGCAACGGTTTGGGATGCATTGGGCAAAGCACCAGGCGTACAGACACGTTTTGACGGTGGGGTAACGGCGAACAATAAAGGTGTGGTAATATACATGGATGATAAACCCATCAGGTTATCGGGAGAAGATCTGGCTGCATATCTGCGGAGCCTTCCTTCGGATAATATTGCTAAAATAGAAATTATTGCCAATCCAACGGCCAGATATGATGCCCAGGGCGGTGCAGTAATCAATATTATTTCTAAAAAACCAAAAGGCGATGGCTTTAACGTGGTGCTTTCCGGCGGTTATACCCAATCAACCTATAGCAGCTATAACCCAAGTATGGTATTCAATTATCGGAAAGACAAATTGAATGTATATGGCAGTTATGGCTATAGCAGACGTAAAAAGGACCATACAGAAAGTGAGTACATCATTTTCGATTCGCCAGGAAACTATTCGGATTGGCGTAATGATAAATCGGGAACACGTTCCGGGAACGCCAATAGTTATAAAATCGGCGCAGACTACAACCTGACCAACAAACAGGTAATCGGTATTTTAGTAAACGGCTACAATGGTGCGAACAGCAGACCGAATAGTACATTAACTACTATTGTTAACAACCACGCGGCACTACCAGATTCTATTCTTCATACCCAGAACGTTTCTAATGGAAAAGCCTATCAATATAGTTTCAACCTCAACTACAAAATCAAATTAGATACCAACGGCCGGAATATTAATGTGGATTTAGATTATGTTCCTTACCAGAACAAAAATAGCCAGCAGGTAGATACTTATGGCACATTGGGTAATGGCAATCTGCTTCCTGACAATTACCATATCTTTACCCCATCTAACCAGAATATCGATATCTATTCGGGAAAGCTGGATTATACAGATAAGTTCTGGAAGAAATGGACGTTTGAATCAGGTGTAAAATATAGCAGTATCCGCACACGCAACAGTTTTGATTTTTATAATAATCCGACAACCGGTCCGGAATTGGTACCTAACCGCAGCGACCGCTTTGAATATGCAGAAAACATATCGGCTATTTATGCCAGTATTAGCGGAGATGCTGGCAAATGGAGCTTTGAGGGCGGTTTACGGGGTGAATATACCCGAACAAATGGAAAATCGCTAGTATTAAACACCAATAACCAGAACAACTATTTTAAGCTTTTCCCAACGCTTTTTGTGGCGTATAAAATGAATAAAGACAACGAAATAAACCTCGTTTATAATTCAAGGATCAACAGACCTGAATACTGGAGGTTAAATCCTTTTAAATCTTATACCAGCCCTTACACTTACCTGGAAGGAAACCCTGCATTACAACCTGCTTTTATTTACAATGGCGAACTGGGCTATACCTATAAACAGCAATACAACATTTCATTTTATCTACGGCGGGTAGTTGATTATTTTAGTAATATCTCGGTACAGGATAACACCTCAAAACTCTTTTATGATACCCAAAGAAACCTCGATTTAAGTCAGGAAATGGGCTTCTCGGCTTCCTTTCCCATTAAGCCAGCTTCATGGTGGGAAATCAACAATTATGCACAGGGCTCCTACCGCCAGGAAAAGTCGGGATATTTACAGGCCCGTTATGATTATCATGTTTGGGGTATTTACCTAAGCACTAATCATGCTTTTACATTGAACAAAACACAGGGGTTGAAAGCAGAAATCAGTGCATGGTATTCTTCTCCTACCATACAGGGCATTTATAAACTTGCGCAGCTTTATGATGTGAGTGCAGGTGTGAGCAAGGGTTTGTTTAAGGGCAAAGGCACTTTAAGGCTGGCTGTAAACGATATGTTTTATGGAAATGCCTATCGTATTGATGTTGATTACGAAAATCAACATAATGGTTTTTATGAGAAAAATGATACACGCAGTGCTACTTTAAGCTTCTCGTACCGGTTGGGCGGTAATCCAACAGCTGCCAGGAAAAGAACTTCGGCCAGTGAGGAGGAAAAGAAACGCACGCAGTAACTGGTAATAATCACCCTGCAGCCAAATCCGCTTTAAATCTCCTTTAATTAAGCCCTTAGTTTGACCTTTTCTCCTGTTTTTACAGCCAGGTAGATGGCATCAATAATTTTAAGATCTTTCAAGCCTTCCTCACCGTTTACAGGAACTACTGGTTTCTTATCTTCAAAAATAATAGTTGCCATTTCATCCATTTGTATAGTTTGGTGCGTAGTTGTGGGCTGCGTGAGTTCACCGTTATGTGTTCTACCCTTAATTGGACCATAACCCGTAGAAGGTTGCATTTCTGCATATCCTTTGTCGCCACTCATAAAAAATCTATCCAGGTAATTAATGTTATAACTAGACAAGCAGGAGGCTACCGCACCGCTCGGGAAACCCAATTGAAATTGTATGGTTTCATCTACACCTTCTTTAAACTTTACAGGGTCGGTCTTGGTTTCCTGAGCCGTTACCCAAACCGGCTCTTCACCCACCATATACCTTGCCCCGTTAATTGCATAAATTCCAATATCCATCATTGATCCACCGCCTGCGAGCGCTTTGTTTAATCGCCATTGCGAAGGGTCACCTATTTTAAAACCACATTGCCCCTGGAAAAACATAACTTTACCGAAGTCGCCCGCATTTCTCATTCGGATCACCTCCAGTGTCCGGGGTTCAAAATGCAACCTGTAGCCAACCAGTAACTTTACATTTGCTTTTTTACAAGCATCAAGCATCTCTTGTCCCTCTTTTGCATTCAATGCCATCGGTTTCTCGCATATGGCATGTTTTCCGGCTTTTGCTACCCGGATAACCTGACTATGGTGCAGTGCATTTGGCGTAATCACATAAATCGCATCTATATCCGGATTGTTTTTTACCTGATCGAAGTTGTCATAGTTATAACAATTCTTTTCCGGGATGTTGTACTTCGTTTGCCATTCTTTAATTTTTGAAGGCGTACCGCTAATTACACCTACCAGCTTCGCCTTGGTACAGGCCTTCATCGCTTCTGCTACACGGGTGCCATATCCACCTAAACCCATGATGGCTACTCTGAGTACCCTACCCTCGTAAGCTTGTTCAATTTGGTCAGGAACGTTCGCAAATGCCGATATCGATCCCAATTTTAGCATCAATGCTGATGCACCTATTTTTTGTAGAAAATCTCTTCTGGTATTCATATTTATCCTGTGGCTATGTACCTATTCAGCAAAAATTTAAGCAATATGTGCAATTACACATCTTTTCCGCTTAATTAACTGATTTACTTTATGATGCCTAACACCAACCAGTTACATTTAGTTTTCACGATATGCTAATTAGTAAGTTCAATAAGGATACCGACAAACGGTTTCCTCTGGCAGATTATTAATTCAGTGCCTGATAAACCAGCACTTTATATTTGTCGCTGAGTTCACTATGTTTAAAGGGCCACTGCTGGAGGAATAAAAGGCCTGAAAGTTTTTCTTTTGGATCGGCCCAGTACGAGGTTGCGAAAAAACCTCCCCAGGAGATACTTCCTTCAGATAAGCCTAATTTGCCACTTCCCTTAGCTGTTGTAAGCTGAAAACCAATTCCGAACTTATCATCACCCAATGAAATATCCCCGATCTGGTTCCTGGTCATCACATCAACAGTATGCCTTGCCAGCAGTTGCTTACCTTGATAATTCCCTTTATTGATAAACAATTGCAGGAAAGCAGCATAATCAGTTATGGTGGATACCAATCCGGCTCCACCTGCAAAATAGCCATTGTTATTCACCGGGTAATTTATCGAACTACCCGGAAATGTACCATCAACCCATTTAACGGGCTTACGGGTCTTCGCATCTTCGGTATATGCAGTTACCAATCTGCCCCTTTTGATTTCAGGCAGATGAAAATAGGTATCGCTCATCCCCAGGGGAGCAAAGATTCTTTCGGCAAAGAACCTGTCTAAGGTCATGCCGGATGCTACTTCCACCAGCCTTCCCAAAACATCAATACTTAAACTATAGTTAAAACGTTCGCCAGGGTTATATTCAAGGGGCAGAGTGCCCAGTTTATTAACAGCATCAGCCAAAAGCTGCTGATGGTCCGAAAATCCGGCCTGTATACCAGCCTTGGCATAAATGGCCTGCATTTTGGCCGAACCGATCTGTGCATAACCTAATCCGGAAGTGTGCGTGAGCAGATCTCTGATGGTAATTTCGCGTTTAGCGGGCAGGGTGGTATAACTACTGTCCTTTTCGTTAAACTTATCGAGCACTTTGGGCCTGGCAAATGAGGGAATATATTTAGAAACCGGATCATCAAGCAGAAACTTTCCCTCCTCCCATAACATCATCACCGCTGTGCTGGTAATCGCTTTGGTTTGGGATGCAATACGGAATATGGCATCTTTATGCATCGGCCTGCCTTTTTCTTTATCATCCATACCAAATGCTTTAAAATAGGCTGGCTTCCCATCTTTCATTACCAGGCATACTGCCCCCACAATCCAGTTGCTATCGATGTAACTTTGAACCACACGGTCTATCCGGGCTAAACGCTCAGTATGAAAGGCACCGGAATGGACCGTTTGCTGTGCGTGCAGCGACAAACACATGGTGGTAATGGAGAGGAACAGGAATAAACGTTTCATAAGACCGATATTATTAATATCAAATATAGCTAACTAATTAAAACTTATACGAAGCAGTTAAGTAGTAGGCCCTTGGTGGGTTGGAAATGGTAAAATAAGGTGTATTATTGGCCACCGCAGCATCAAACTGTGCCTTGTTAAAGCTTCCTGCCCCGCTTAACTGTGTTAACAGGTTTCCTGGCCGGGCCCAGCTCATTACCTGATAATTATTGAACAGGTTATTGATGTTTGCGCTCAAAGTTATTTTACGCGTGAGGTTGTACCCTGCGCCGATATCAAAATTGGAGAAGGAAGGCAGGTAAAACACGTTAGGGGCGTTGGCCTGTCTTTTACCAAGATAAGACCAGGTGAGAAAAAGATAGAGTTTGTTATTGTGATAAGTGGGTGTAATGCGTGATATGATCCGCGCATTGTTATCTGTTTCGTTACCGGAATAAGATATTTTAGTATCGTCTGCCATTCCAGGACCATTGGCTACCCAATATTCTGCCTCCACAATTTTGGAACGCTGAAAGGTTGCTACAGCCCTCAGGCTTAAGGTTTTGGTTAGGTTATAATCGCCTTCTATCTCTATCCCAAACGTGCGGTATTTGCTATACAGGGAGGGCGTGGTATAAAGTGTTGCGTCTGCGTTGGTAAAAATCGAACCGTTTGGCACTCCGCTTAACATGCTGTAAAAAGGCGTAATAAATAAATCGAGATCTTTCCTCCGGGCTTTCAGGCCAAGTTCTACCTGTTCGGTGGTACGTACTTCAGGATTTAGCAAGGCCACTGTTTCGGGTCTGTTGGCAGCAAAATATACATCCATATCCGGCGATTTTTTACCTCTTGAGTAACGGGTGTATACGGCTGTATTGTCATTAAACTTGTAATTGAGTGCACCTGAAAAAGAGAAAGTATTTAATCTTTTTTCAAATTCTACCGAGCTGATACGATCGAGCGTATTGTTATTGAAGAATGTTTTCGGATCATTATCGGTTCCGCCCTGTAAACCGGTTTTAAAGTAAGTACGCTGGTTATGCGCCTCTACTTTGGCTGTTTCGTACCTTCCTCCCCAATCAAAGGTCAGTTTATCGGTAAGGCTCCAGGTTTGGCTGAAGAAAAAGGCGTATTGTGCCTGCGTTACGTTAAAATCAAGAAAGCCGCCTGTGTCGCCGTTAGCCTGTGCAATTCCTTCAGCATTAGTCACCTGATGAAGTCCTGTGGTGCCCCCTAAGGTACTGCCCGTAAAGGTAAGATTTACGAGTTTGGGCCGGTTTTCGATGGTACCTAAAGCAACTCCGTTGATTCCGGAGAAGCGGTGGGCTTTCGATCTTCCATAGTACATCCCTGCGTTAAAGCTCATATTTTTAAGCTTTTTATTAACAGCAAACTGGTTGATAACCTCATTCACCTGGTTCTCATAACTGCCCAATACAGAAAAATAAAGAGAATGTGGGCTTACGCCCTGTCCTGGCAATACATCCTTAACGATCGTGTATGCCGGCAGACCGCCCGGTCCGGGAGCTGCATTGATGCTCATCAACTCAGCTCCGGTTTTGGCATCCTTGAACGAATAGTTTCCAAATCCAAGTCCGGTCATCCCTGAAAGCAGAAAATAACTGCTAAAATCTGTTCCGCTCATAATTGAGCCATTTGTGGTACTGTAATTGATATCATTCCGGGAGTAGCGGAAAGCATTGCTGAGCGACCAGCCTTTGCCCAACTGCTGTTCCCACAAGGCTCCTATCGATTTATATTTGCTTTCTACCACATTAGCCGGATTTAACGAGATATCGCCCCCTCCGATATATCGTGGGGAGGTAAAATCGAATTTAGGCATCAGGATCGTTGAAAATATATCGAATCCTTCACTTGGTTTTGGATCTGAGAAACTGTTGGTAGGCAGTAACTGGGCATATCCGTTTTTATCGTGAAGATATTTACCGATTATTTTTAGGGAACCTGTTTTATATTTTTTTAAAAGATTTGCCTTGATCTGTCCACCCTTATTAATGGGATAGCCCGGGTAGCGGCCAGTTTGGTCATAGCGGTAAAAACCACCGATATTGTAAAACCAGTTATCTTTGATCGGCCCGCCCAGGTCCAGATCAACGCGTGCGAGCGGATTACCGCCATCGCTTCCCTGAAAGCCATATTTAGTTCTGAGTTCACCCTCAAAGGTATTACCTCCGGTTTTAGAAACATAATTAAAGATTCCCCCGGGCGCATTAGCCGCTGTAACAGAGGCTGTTCCGCCCCGTACGGCTTCCAAACGGGCCAGGGTTGCATCTGGCCTTAGGAAAAAATCGGGGCCATAACTGAAATAGGTAATGTTGGTTACCGGGATTCCATCTTCCTGCATCGAAACATATTCATACCCAAAACTTCCGTCTTGCGAACCTGCGGTGATGCCGCGTGAGGCAACACTGTTCCTGATTTCACCATTTGATGAATTTACAAATACGCCTGGTGCATTTTTTAAAAGGTCGGCAGCACTTGCCGGTACAGTACGTTCAATCTGTGCACTGTTTAAGGTGGTGATTGCAACGGAAGCATCAATGCGTTTTCGCTTATCGAACATTCCGGTAACCACCACTTCATCCATAGTATTCACCGCTGTTGTCATCCTGATCACCGCTTTAGCGTTGGCTAATAAAGCTATTTCCCGGGTGATAAAACCCAAAAAAGAAACGGTTGCAGTTTCCTTTGGGGCACTGATATTGGCAAAAACAAATTCACCGTTCTGGTCGGTAGTCGTGCTTCTTCCGGTTATTTTCAGTTTAATACTTGCACCGGGAATAGCATTTCCCTGCTCGTCGGTAACTTTACCTGAAAAAGTGTTGGTTTGAGCGTTGCATATACCAGCAAACAGCAACATGGCCAAAAGCATAAAAAGCTTACCGTAATTTAGATTGTTGTGTAATTTTCTTTTCATAACCGATAGTTTATATTATTGGTTAAGTAGTTTTTTTGCCATGTAGTAGAGTTCTGTATTTGCCCGTTCAGGAACAAAGCCATGAGGGTACCCAGCGTAATTGTGCAGCTCTGTAAATATTCCCGCATCAATAAGTCTTTGCGCATATAAGAGTGCCCCATCCCTCAAAGGATCGACGCCACAGGTTAAAATATAGGTTGGCGGCAGGCCCTTTAAATTTTTGGTCAGCCCGGGCAATGCATGTTCAGGAACATTTTTATACTGTTTTTCGCCAAGATAATATTTTAGGTAGCGGGTCATGTCGGCTCCCTTAACACCGGGAATATTCCATAACTCCACTACTGATACATGGGTTGTATCCATATCTGCGGGAGGAAAAACCAGCAGTTGGGCCTTTATTTTCGGGCCTTTTTCTGCCCTGGCCTTAAGTACGATGCTTCCTGCAATTGCTGCTCCGGCACTTCCGCCGCCCACACCAACTTTAGCGGTGTCTATCCCATAAGTTTTTGCATTGGAAATACCCCAGAGCAGGGTGGAATAACCATCATTCACCCCGGCCGGAAATACATGTTCCGGGGCAAGCCTGTAATCGACTGATATGACCACTACCTGCGAGCGGATACTCATTGTAGCGCAGGCCTGGTGGTCACTGGTAAGATTTCCCGCTATAAAACCACCGCCATGAAACCAAACCAGTAATGGAACATTCCCGTTGGCGTACTTTGGCCGGTAAACCCGTATGGGCACCAGCGGATCGCCTTTTTCCAGCCCTGGTATATTCAGGTCTGAGATTTCTACACTATCTGCGTTTTTAAGCTTAGGCGTTGGACGTGCCTTATCAGCTTTTCTTGCATTGGCAATAAAGGCACTATCAAGTTTTGAAACCGGCCCGAAGGCAAGTAACTTGATTTCCGGCGATAAGCGGGTACTCACCTCTGCTGCAGTAAGGGGCCTCAATGTGTTTTTCTGTTTTTTTGTCTGCTGTGCGAAAACGGCCGTACATGCCATTAGCATGACCAGGGACAATGTGCTTAATCTGTTCATATTTTATCTTTTTTGTCCGTATTTTTTGAGCCATGCAGCAGCTGCCTGGTATAATTTTAGCTTTTCCTGCGGTTTTTTATCCAGATCATGTGCCAGGCCTTCCACTTCAATAAATTTCACAGGAACATGCATACGCTGAAGTTTTTGGGCCAGCTGCTGCGACTGGATAACCTTTACCACCGGATCGATGGTTCCATGCGCAATGAAAGTAGGGATGTTTTTAACATGGGTATATGGACTTGCCAACGAAAAACTTGCCGGTACATGGCTAACACCTGTAAAGCGGTCGCCAGTAATTTTTTCTACCAATCCTATCAGTCCTGCCTTTACACAATAATTCAGTGTAGCGGTATCAGTAAAGTTATTGGGGCCACTGAAATCTACTATGGCATTTATTTTTCTTTGTGTGGTATACCCATACAAAAGTGCCAGATGTGCCCCCGAGCTAAAACCTGCCGTACTAAAACCATCCGTACGGGTATTCCATTGACCGGCATGGTCTGCGCAATACTTTACCGCGCTATCTACATCCTCCATTATCTGTTTATAATGGACAGTAGAATCATTGGCATACCTATGGTTAATATTAACTGAAGCAATACCTTGGCTAAGCAGGTACTGCTGAAAATCCCTGACATATTCCTTGCCGGCCTGCACCCATGCACCGCCATGGATCAGGATCACAAAAGGTGTTTTGGGTGCCCGGCCCGGTGGAAGGTAAACATCCATGAGGTTACGTTCAAAACTTCCATATTTTACATCTTTGAGCTTTACGGTATCTTGTTGTGCCATGGCATCCATTGATCCCAGCAGAAAGAAAATAAGCACTTTTATCAAAATGGGCTTTTTCATCATTATAAATTATTTTTCAGTTCTTTTTTAAGCAGTTTTCCGGTAGCGGTTAAAGGCAATACCGCTCTGAATTCCACATAGCGGGGACACTTATAAGAGGCCAGCATCGCCCTGCACCAGTCGATAATCTCTCTTTCAGCAACCTGCTGGTTTTCTTTTAATACAATAAATGCTTTTACCTCTTCACCAAGTTTATCATCTGGCACGCCCACAACAGCGGCAAGTGATACTGCCGGATGCTTCATCATCACCTCTTCTACTTCTCTTGGATAAATATTCATCCCACCTCTGATGATCATATCTTTTAGTCTGTCAACAATGAAATAGAAGCCATCGCTATCTTTTATGGCAATATCACCAGAGTGCAGCCAGCCGTTGCGCAATACTTCCCGGGTTTCATCCGGCCTGCGGAAATAGCCTTTCATCACATTATGCCCTTTGTAGATTAGCTCTCCTTTTTCACCGTTTGCAACCTCTTGACCTTCCTGATCGATTATTTTTACGCAGACACCCCAAACCGGGGTTCCGATAGATCCGGGTTTGCGCCCGATCTTTGGATCGTTGAAGGTGACTACCGGGGAGCCTTCGCTCATCCCATATCCTTCCTGCACCTGAACACTGAACCTTTGCTCAAAACCCTCAAGTACAGCCAGTGGCAGAGAAGCTCCGCCAGAAATGCAGATCCGCAAAGCATTCCCTACCTGCTGGTCGGTGATTTCGGGATGGATATAGCTGGCCATTACCCAGTACATTGTGGGCACGCCTGCAAAGATGCTTACCTGATGTTTATTGATATTTTCGATAACATCTTTCGCATCAAACCGAGGTAAAAGGATACCATGAGCTGCCCTGTAAAGGCCCGCATTCATCAACACCGTCATACCAAATACATGGAATAACGGAAGAACAATCAATTGGACGTCTGTTTGGGAAAGGGAAAACAATTCAGCCGAGAGAACGGCATTGCAATAAAGATTGATATGGGTAAGTTCTGCGCCTTTTGGCTTTCCTGTAGTTCCAGATGTATAAATAATCACAGCCGTATCTTCTGCATCAGTAACGCAGCTATCAAAGTCTTCATCTTCTCCTGCCATCAGTTCAGCTAACGTATAACTTCTTTCCCCGGCAGGCTTGTTAGCACCGATCAAAACAAAATCCCTGCAGCCAGGTACCTCATCAAAAGCATTCCAGCCTAATTTCCCAACTGGCATTTCTGGAGTTCCTTCAAAACAAAAATAAAACGCTGCCTGGGAGTCTTGAAGGTGGTATTTTATTTCATCAGACTTAAGGAGGATATTCAATGGAACCATTACAGCACCTGTTTTTAGCACCGCATAATAAATAACGGGAAACCAGATGCAGTTTGGGCAAGTCATGGCTACCTTTTCACCTTCGCGGATGCCTAATTTTTTAAGTGCGTTGGCTAGCTGGTTGGCCATAACATTTACCTGGTGAAAAGTAAAATCAGTGCTGCCGGAGCTGAAAGCCGGACGGGTTCCGAATCTTGAGGCACTATCCTCCAAAAGCACAGATAAATTCAGCATAAAAATAGTTGGTTAGCGGCAAGTTTTGCTTGCTGACATGAAACTAATTATTATGCATGCATTATAAAAATCGAAACGGGAATTAATTCAGTCGAAACGGGAATTTCTATATTTTACCGTAATAACGCTTAAAAAGCATTTCGAAATACCTGATATTGGTATAGCCCAAGCTCCTGGCAGCTTCGGCAAGATCAACATGGTTTTCGGCAACCAATAGGTTTGCCATCTGGATTTTTTGTTGAATAATATATTGACGGATCGGGAGTCCGTATACTTTTTTAAAATCCCTTTTAAGATCACACTCATTCAGTCCAACCCAACGGCTCAGCTGTAAAACGCTTATTTCTGTGTCCATGTTAGACATGATCCGGGTATGTGCTTCCCTTATACTGTCCAGACGTCTTTGGGTAAGACCATCGCTATCAGCAGGTTCTATTTCCTTCTGACTTAAATGGCGGATCAGGTAATATATAAATTCCGTCAGCTTGGCGTCCAGAAGCATAGTATTGGAAAAGTCACGGGCGGAAATTTCAAAGAGCTGCTTGATGAGCTGTTTGACTTGAGGATGATGTGCACAGCTTTGAAACCGTCTGCTTAACTCCGTTATACCTCCTGTAAAGTATGCCTCCGGGATAAAAAACCGTATTCCATCAACACGGGTAATTTCCCAGCCAAATTTCTTAGCGCCTTCCAGCGCAGCGGAATGTAAGAGCTGGTCTTCATTGCTGATCCGAAAATCGATCAACCCTCGCTGTCCGACCGGATCGGGAGAATAAAATTGTGTAGGTTCATTAAAATCCCAGATGCCACGAAAAAAATGGATATCGTTTTTGATAAAAACCTGAACAAATCCAGTCCCCATATGCTCTGGAAGGATAATGCTCTTGGACGACCAGGTATCTCTTGAGGAAAAACCGTACTTCGTGGTCAGTTCCTGGAGATATTTCGTTGGGTCAGCGTAGGGCAATAACAACTGCATGCTAGTATATTTGGTCTACTGCAAGTTACGATTTTTCTTATCAAAACAGAACGGGAAAGCGGTCTGATATTCGCATATCACTGTTGTATTGTTAATGCGATAATACCGTATTGATTTAAGACATATTGTATTGTTTCCGCGGAAAGTGTGCAGATCCTTCCCATACGGCGGTATAAATTGATATGCGGACTAAAGAGAAGACCACATATCAATCATGATTACCATCAACTGCAAATAGAACTAACGGGTACCATCGCAAACACCCCTAAAATAGCCAACAGATTCAGCTATTCCTGCCAGGGGATCTTTCATGTCTTTTTCGTATTCTAAACTACAACAGCCCTGGTAATTCACCTTTCTCAGCATTTTTACGAATGCAGGGATATCAATTACACCACGACCGAGTTCGCAAGTGGTACCTTCGTTTGCCGCTACCGTTACATTTTTTAAATGCATATCAAAAATACGTTTCGAGAATTTCTGAAGGTCTGCAACCGAATCCCGTCCATCTCTTTTGTTATGTCCCATATCAAAGCATATCCCAACACGTTGATCCAGGTTTTTAATGAGGTTGTAGATGCTTTCTGCATTTGGATATAGTTTATCCTGAGGACCATGATTATGAATGGCATAACGAATATTATATTCTTTTGTCTTTTGGGCAACGTATTCCAGATCGGCATGAGCTGGAATCCCGATCAACAAATCAACACCAACCCTTTTTGCATAATTAAATGCATTGTCAATCTCTTCTTTATTTTTGGTGTATATAGGCCCTACGGCATATCCAACTACATTATTATCCTTAAGTTTAGCATGAAAGGCAGTAATTTCTTCTGTTGTACTTTTAAAAGGCAGATGAAAGTCTTTGATACAGAGGTAATGTACATCAACCCTTTTCATCATTTTAAGTGATTCGTCTAGGTTAAAGTTAAGGAAGCTATAACCGGCAATTGCTAATTTAAAAGGGTCTTTCCCCGCGGCATTACGTTTAGCAGGTGCTGCAAAAACTGAGGGGACATTGATCAGCGTTGTGGCAGTTAGCCCCAATATTCCTTTTTGCAAAAAATTTCTTCTTGTAGTCATCTTAATTTTATCTGGCGATTAAAGTTAATATTTAAATTGCTGCAGTTCAAACGTGTAAACAGATCTTTTAAAAATGAACTGTTATCCATGGCACCAATATTCTGCCAGCATAAAGCTTAAACACTTAATGTTCCTCACCTTCTTCTTCGGCATTCTTAACCTTGCTTAACAGGTCGTAAGCACCCTTTATCACCACCTTCACGTCATTGATCTGCTCAGCGAAAGAAACCTGGGTGTAACCATTTTCGGCAACTCCTGTTTTTACTTCCATCATCCTGTACCGGTAAGTGTTACTGCCCTTATCAGCAGGCTGATCTATAAACACGAACTTTTTGCCTTCAAATTCAACAATTGCCGCATCAGGTAGTGCTTCAACCTTGTTCATTCCGCTTTCTACATAAGCCTTAAGGTACATACCCGGAAGCAGTTGTGTATCCTCCTTGTCCAGGTGGCAGTGAATTTGCACGGTACGCTCTTTACTAATTTCTCGGCCGATGAGATAAACCGTAGCCATGCGTTCCTTTTCTTCATTGGCCAGTACAAAGCGAACTTTCTGCCCCAGCTTAAGCTTGGGTACATCTTTTTCAAATACCGTAAGCTCTGCATGTAAATGCTCGGTATCGGCAATTTTGAACAATACATCAGTAGTGCTGGCAAAGGCACCTATATTGGTGTTAACCTGTGTAACATAACCCGCCATTGGCGTATAGAGATTAAAGGTTTTCTGGATTTGTCCTTTTTCCAGTGCAGGAAAACTGATGTTCATAATGGAAAGTTTTGACCGCTGCCCCAGCAATCTTGCACTCACACTCTGGTATTCGCTCCTTGCTTTCTGCAATGCTTTTTTGGAATTTACATTTTCCTTTGCCAATTCTTCCTGGCGGTCTAACTCCTGCTTTAAAAACTGCAACTGGCTTTTATAGTCCAGATAATCTTGTTGCATCTGAATGAATTCGGGATTCTGCATTACGGCTACAAGCGCCCCTTTGGCTACCCGTTTTCCCTGTAACATATCGGTACTTTTTACAATCCCTTCCAGCGGTGTGGAAATAGATACCAGGCTTTGCGGGGGAAGGTCGAGCATGCCGTTTACTTTCGTTGTTCCGCTTAATTCCTTCAGCTCAATGTCTCCCAACGTAATTTCTGATAGCTTGTGCTGCTCTGGGGTAAGGGTTACGATATCGCGCTCTTCGTGAACGGGCTCTTTTTCGGGCGCCTTCTCCGAATTGGGACTGCTACAGCCAGCCAGATAAAATGGAAAGGATAGCAGGATAAAATATTTATATATGGATCTCATGAGATTATGCTTAAAATGATTTGTTGTTACCGGTTAAAAATTCTATCTGGTTGATGCTCTGGCTTAACTGGAGCAGGGCCATCAGGCGCCCCTCGTAAATACCATTCGCCTGTTTAAGGTTCAACAGGTATTCCGAATAGCCTATTTCGCCGTTCTGATAGGCAATGCGGCTGTTTTTCAATATCAGTGCCGCATTGCTTAGGGCCGAAGTAATAAAATAGTCGTAACGTTTCCTGTTTTTCAGGTATTCGCCCAGGGCCTGCTGGTACTGGCCTGTTAGTTTTCGCTGCTGGAGCTCCAGATCGTTCGAGGCAATATCCTTGTTAATGGATGCGGCCTTCGCCTTCGCCGAATAGGCCCGGTAAAATAGTGGAACGGAAAGCCCCACCTGAAAACCCTGGAAACGTTTGTCGCGGCCAAAGAAAACATCACTCCCGTTAACATTTTGAAAACCGGTTAGCGACTGGTTAAAATAGCCAAGCGTAAAATCGGGAAGTGCTTTGGCCAATTCTACTTTGCGCTGCTTTTCGGCAATCACAATCTGTTGCCTGAAATAGGCAATGGCTGGATTTTCATTTAGAAGCGCCGTATCTCCGATCGAAATCTCGGGTGTTTCCCTTAAAAACTTGTCGGCAATTAGGGGCAGCCCGCCCTTCCCAAGAAGCGTGGCAAGCTGTGCTTTATAAATTTCGATATCAGACCGGTCTTGATCGAGCAGGTTCTGTACATCCTTAAGCTGCGTCTCAGCGGCTACCTTTTCAAGCAAGTTTCCCTCCCCTGTTTTGTACTTCAGCGAAGCCGATTTTACAAAACCCTTATAAATGCTGTCTTGCTCGAGCAGCAGTTTTTCCTTCGAATAGAGGTACTGGAGATTGGTATAAACCGTCTTCACCTGAAAAATGAGTTCGTTTTTACTTGAAGCCACCTGAAGCTGGCCTGCTTTGATACGTTCATCTCCTAATGCCGCATTTGCAGCAAAAAGTGTTGGAAAGGGAATGCTTTGCGAAACGGTAAAATTGTTGTCGTTTTTAACCAGACTGTTATACTGTCCGTAAAGCATAGACACTTCGGTTTTGGGCATTTCGAAAGCGCTTTTCCTGAGCGCCTGCTGCAGCCCTACACTAAGGTTAGCCCCGCTAATCGCCCTGTTGTTTTCCAGCGCCAAAGATACCGCCTTTTCAAGGGTTAATGCTGTTTGAGCCTTAGCAGGCTGCAATCCAAACAAGGCAATAAACATAATGATTATACCTGCTATAGGAGCAACTCTTACTTTTTTCCTGCCCATTTTTTCTACCCAGATATAAAGCACTGGAAGTACCAAAAGGGTCAACAGTGTTGCTGAGATCAGTCCACCAATAACAACCGTTGCCAATGGGCGCTGTACTTCAGCCCCGCTTCCGCCTGAGATAGCCATTGGAAGAAAACCCAGAGAGGCAACAAGGGCCGTCATAATCACCGGACGAAGCCTAACCGAAGTTCCAGTTTTGATAATTTCGAGAATATCGTTCATTCCTTCTTTTTTTAACCTGTTAAATTCACTGATCAGCACAATACCATTCAGTACTGCTACACCAAATAGCGCAATAAAGCCGATGCCTGCGGAGATACTAAAGGGCATACCCCGTGCCCATAGGGCGAATACGCCACCAATAGCCGACAATGGAATTGCGGTAAAAATTAAAAGCGCATGTTTAATCGATGAAAAAGTAAGATAAAGCAACAGTAAAATGAGTAATAGTGCCAGTGGTACGGCAATACCCAATCTTTTGGTGGCCGCCTGCAGGTTCTCAAAAGTGCCGCCAAAGGTTGGATAATATCCTGGTAAAAACTTAACCTCGGTATCAATCTTCTGCTGGATTTCCTTTACAATACTTTCCACATCTCTTCCCCTCACATTAAAACCAACGGTAATCCGTCGCTTTGCATCATCACGCTGGATCTGGTTTGGTCCTTCCCTATACTGGATATCAGCCAGTTGTTCCAGCGGAATCTGGTTGCCATTAGGTGCCGTTACAAATAGGTTCTTCACATCCTCAAGCGATTGTCTATTTTCTTTTTCCAGGCGGACAACCATATCAAATCGTTTTTCGCCCTCGAATACAAGACCAGCCACTTCGCCGGCAAAGCCCGAGCGGATAGCCGTATTCACATCCTCGATGTTCAGTCCGAACTGCGCGATTTTTTCCCGGTGAAATTTAATGATGACCTGTGGAAGTCCTGAAGCCTGTTCTACATAAATATCCTCGGCACCATCTATTTTTCTTGCTATAGCTCCAATTTTAGCTGCATAGGCACTTAGCTTCGAAAAATCCTCACCATAGATCTTAATGACCACATCTTGCCTGGCGCCAGTCATGAGTTCATTAAAGCGCATCTGGATAGGCTGCTGGAAGCCGAAAGTAACCCCAGGAATATACTGTTCCAGTTTGGCCTGCATCTTTCCCGCAAGCTCGTCTCTCGTCGAAGCATTGGTCCAGTCGCCCTTTTCCTTTAAGATAATAATCAGATCACAGGCTTCTACCGGCATGGGGTCGGTAGGAATCTCGCTAGAGCCAATCTTCCCGATTACCTCTTTTACCTCAGGAAAGTTTGCTTTTAATACTTTAGCAGCCCGTGTAGCGGCCTCAATGGTTTGAGAAAGACTACTTCCGGTAAGCACTCTAGTTTCTACGGCAAAGTCGCCCTCCTCTAGCGTGGGAATAAATTCAGCGCCCAGATAATTGAAAATAATAAGGCAAATGGCAAATAATCCTATGGCAATGCCCACAACGGCCATCCTTGCCCGCAGTGCAAAATTGAGCATTGGGGTGTACACCTTTTGAAAAAAAGACATGATCTTGTCTGAGATATTTCGTTTGGTGCTGATGGTTTTGTTTAGAAACAGCGCACTCATCATCGGCACATAAGTTAACGACAAGATAAAAGCACCAAGGATAGCAAAAGCCACCGTTTGAGCCATTGGCCTAAACATCTTGCCTTCTATACCAACCAGGGCCAGAATCGGCAGGTAAACGATGAGGATAATGATTTCGCCGAAAGCGGCGCTGTTACGGATCTTGGAAGCAGATTCAAAAATCTCTGTATCCATCTCCTGCTGGCTTAACCTGTTTTTGTTTTTTCGGATGCCCAGATGGTGAAGAGATGCCTCTACAATGATTACCGCTCCATCTACAATTAGCCCAAAGTCTATAGCGCCAAGGCTCATCAGGTTTCCGCTGACGCCAAAAAGGTTCATCAGGCATATAGCAAAAAGCATGGCAAGTGGAATAACCGAGGCTACAATCAGTCCGGCACGGAAATTCCCCAAAAGCAGTACCAGTACAAAGATCACAATCAATGCACCTTCCGCAAGGTTTTTAGCCACCGTACCAATGGCACTGTCTACCAGTTTTGTGCGATCGAGGAATGGTTCGATAACCACGCCCTCTGGAAGATTCTTTGCAATCTGATCCATCCGGGTTTTTACGTTTGCAATAACCTTTGAAGAATTGGCACCCTTTAGCATCATTACTACTGCCCCCACTACCTCGCCCTGATCGTTTCTGGTCATGGCACCATACCTGGTGGCCGCACCGATCCGCACTTCTGCTACATTTCGGATCAGCACGGGAATGCTGTTCTCATTGGTCCGTACAACGATGTTCTCAATGTCCTCAATGCTGTTGATAAGTCCTTCGCTCCTGATAAAATAGGCATTGGGTTTCTTATCGATGTAAGATCCGCCGGTGTTCTGGTTGTTTTTTTCAAGCGCCTTAAAAATGTCGCTGATGGAGATATCCATACTTCTGAGCTTATCAGGATTGAGGGCAATCTCATACTGTTTGAGGTATCCCCCAAAGCTGCTTACATCTGCTATGCCCTCTACGCCCAGGAGCTGGCGGCGAACAATCCAGTCTTGAATGGTGCGGAGTTCGGTAGCATCATATTTTTTTTCATATCCCTTTTTGGGATGGATTACATACTGGTAAATCTCTCCAAGTCCTGTTGTTAATGGTGCAATCTCGGGTGTGCCGATCCCCTTCGGAATGGCTCTTTCTACTTCGGCAAGCCTTTCGCTCACCTGTTGGCGGGCCCAGTAAATCTCTATATTTTCCTTAAATACCACCGTCACAACCGAAAGGCCAAACCTGCTAAAGGAACGAATTTCTTCTATTCCGGGAATAGTGGCCATGGTTTGCTCTACGGGATAGGTGACAAAGCGCTCAATATCTTCCGCGCCGTTGCTTGGCGAGGAGGTAATAATCTGTACCTGGTTATTGGTAATATCGGGAAGGGCATCTATGGGCAGCTGCCTAAGGGAGTATATGCCCCAGGCAATCAGCGCCAGTATCATAATTCCCACCAGCAGTTTCTGCCTGATGGAGAATTGTATTATTCTGTTCAACATTTTCGTTTAAATCAAAAATCAATAAATAGCGGGGCATCATTGCACCTCATGGTGCAAAATTGTGCTTGTAAAAAAGCATACTTTTCATGGACAGCGCCATGAGACAAAAATTTGATTAAACGAGTTTAGGCGGTTGCCAAATATCGAGTGGTTGTTTTTTCAATGCCGAGCACTGGAAAACCGGATATGGTTTCCGGAATACCGGAACAATCAGATCTGTTAACTTTTCGGTTGGAAAGTGTTGACCCACCGAGCAGCAGGCACAGCTGCAGAATGGCGGACAGGATTCTCCATGCATATGCTCAGCTTTTGATTGATCGCTGTGCACAGTGCTTTCAGTGTGAGACTTGGAAACCATATCTTCCTTGTCCTGGCAGGGCATTAGGCCCAGAAGGATCAGATAAAGAGAAAAAAGGAATACAAAATTTTTCACCAAGGGCAAATGTAATGATTAAAGTTTTTAATTCATAAAGCCCATTTTCTTTTAATTCCTGTTCTGTTTTAGTGGTTGAAAAACCATCTGTCAATTTATTAATTGATAACCAATCCCGATGAAAATTAATATCTTGTGGAACTAAATTAACAATCATGCTCTATCTGTATGGAAAGATTTGAAGAAATACTAACAAAATATAATTTCACCAAACGGACCAACAAACCAAAGACCACTTTTGAGGAATCTGAAAAAATAATAAACTTCAAACTTCCTAACGATTATAAAACTTTTGCTTTAAATTATTCGGGACTTGAAGGTTTTATTGGGGAGCAATATGTTAGACTTTGGGACTTCGACGAAGTAATTGAAATGAATACCGACTATCAAATTTTCGAGCATTTACCAAACACATTAGCAATTGGAGGAAATGGTAGTGGAGAGTACATTGCAATAGAACAATTAAATGATAATAGTTTAAGAATTGTGTTATCTCCATTCCTAATCGAGGAAGAAGCACATATTGAAATAGGAATTTCCTTTACCGATTTTTTAGAGCGTTTAGAAAACCGAAAAGAGTGGTTTGAATAATTAAAACCACATATCACTAACAAACTGACCTAACGTTAGAAAGGAGAATTAGACTATAATGCCAATGATCATACTTACATTTAAAGATTGGGTTTTAACAGTTGATCATGAAAGCACGAAATCAACCTATGCTGCCGTTGAAAATGGTAGTGCGGAGGATTGTAATTGTAATGATTGCTTGAATTATATTCAGAATAGAGGTAACATATTCCCAGAACAGGTTAAGCATTTATTTAATCAACTTGGTGTAGATTACCACAAAGAAAGTGAGGTTTGGCGAATGTGTAAAGAAAACGACGGTACACACCGCTATAGTGTAATATTTCATTTTAAAGGAAGCTTTGAAGGCACTGATTGTTTAGTCTCACTTAATGGCTCACAAGCAATTAAACTAAATCCTATAACAGATTCTTTTAAAATCGGTTTCACCGAGGGCGATGATCTAACCTACTTTAAAGATAAAAATGATTTGATTCAGATTGAAATTGAAATCATGGTGCCTTGGGTTATCGATAGAATGTTAGAAAGCGAGTGGTAGTTTCTTATCTCAATAAAATGAACTTTCAAAGGAAGCCTTGTTGTTATCCAAACCCCCAGCTCCTTCAAATTTTAACAGTCCTAAAACAATAGTATGAAAAACCTTTCCTATAAGCAACATTTCAATCCTTTCAGCCCGGCTTAATGTATTACGTATTATTGTAGATGCAAAGTTATGCGATAAAGAATGTTGGTTATTTTTATGGCTTGCGATTTTTACAAGCACTTGCATGAGTACTAACCTAAATAATGAGCTGGCTACCAAGCCACATTACCCTATATTAGACGGCCTTCGCGGTGTGTCCGCTATAATCGTTGTCACCTTTCACTTAACCGAGCCCTTGGGAACCGGGCACCTCGATATCCTGGTGAACCATGGTTATCTGGCTGTAGATTTTTTCTTTTTATTATCGGGTTTTGTAATGGGCTACGCTTATGACGACCGATGGAACAAAATGAGCGTAGGCAGTTTTTTCAAGCGCCGTATTATACGTTTGCAGCCCATGGTGATTTTGGGGATGACCCTCGGCGCTATTGGATTCTATTTTACAGATTCTACCATATGGCCGCTTATTCATACTATTCCGCTCTGGAAGATGATGCTGGTACTGCTGATTGGCTACACCATCCTGCCAATACCACTATCGCTTGATATACGTGGCTGGCAAGAAATGCATCCCATGAATAGCGTGGGCTGGTCGTTGTTCTTTGAATACATTGCCAATATTCTTTATGCGGTGTGGATCAGGAAGTTTTCCAAAACTGCGTTAACTATCTTGGTAATTATTGCGGCTATCGCATTGGCACAGCTGGCCATTACAAACGGTGACGTAAGCGGGGGCTGGACACTGAATGTTGAACAGGTACGCATTGGTTTTAGCCGTACCCTATATCCCTTTTTTGCGGGTTTGTTACTCTCGCGTATCTCGAAACCGACCCGGATTAAAAATGCCTTTTTATGGTGCAGCCTTTTAATCGCTATGGTATTGTATATGCCGCGCATTGGCGGTGCAGAACACCTGTGGATGAACGGAATTTATGAATCTGTTTGTATTATCATTATTTTCCCGCTTATCGTGTACATTGGCGCCAGTGGCGTGCTGCAAACGCCAAGAGAGCACAGGATATGCAAATTTTTAGGCGATATATCCTATCCACTTTACCTGGTACATTATCCACTGGTTTATTTTTACGTGGCCTGGATCAGCAATCATAAAGGCATCACCATTGTGCAGGCCTGGCCTTATGCCCTGCTCATTTTAGTAGGTGGTATTGTTTTGGCTTATGCCACCTTAAAATGGTACGACGAGCCAATACGCAAATGGTTGCGGGAAAAGCTGGGCTAAGATTTGGCTGGCCTAAAAGAGGCTGTATCATAAATATAAATGGTTATCCTGAGCCTGCCGAAGAACCTGTTTAAATGCCCCCATAAAGCGTTTCGACTACTTGTCCCGATTCATTGGGAAGCTCTCCGTAGGAGTCCTTTGGACAACGTGACAAGTTCGAATGGAATTACAACTTATGATACAGGCTCTTCTTTTGGCCTATATTTACTTTAAAAAATCATTTAGGTAAGCTGATATGGTTTTGGTCTGCATCATTAAGCTCACATGCCCCTGGCCAGGAACAATGGCCAAATGAGATTTTGGCATAGGCCCCATATCGGCAAATTTGTCGCCGCCCAGTAATTGGTAGGTTTTACTCAACTCTATTTTATCCAGACCATCATTATCTCCTGCGATGATTAACACGGGTGAAGTAATTTTCGCGATATTGGCGTCGCCCATATCGAATGTTGTTCCGGCAAAAACAATCATCTGTTCTATAAATTTTGTCCATTTTGTTTTGTCAGGCGCTACAGCATCATATGCCGTTCTCATAGGCGTATTTGCAAACATTTCAGGTTTCATATTTTTAAATGCTTCTGCTATTTCAGGTCTCCAGCCAGTACTTTTATAAGTTGAAGAAATAATTACTAATTTTTTTACTCGTTTAGGGCTTTGTATGGCCAGCTTGTAAGCTATAGAGCCACCCATGCTATACCCTGCCACATCGGCACTGTCTACTTTTAAATGTTTCATTACACCTTCTACATCACTTGCCAGCGTAGCCTGATCTAATTTCCGGTCTGAAAATGGTGTGTGCCCATGCCCCTGCAACTCGACGGCAATTACTTTCCTGGTTTTCGATAATTCAGGTATTAATTGCCCCCAGTTTGTTTCAATAGTCATAAAAGCACCATGCAGTAACACCAGTGGTTTACCCTCGCCGTATACTTCGTAATAAACTTTAAGATCATTAACCGGTGCATAACCGCTCTCGGCAGGTTTAAGCTGTTGCCCTTTTGATGGAGCTACTGCAAACATGATGATTGCAAGGAGTAGTATTGATTTAAGTATATTACCTGTTTGGAATAGATTTTTCATAACGCTATTTAAATTTAGTTTGAACGATATTAACGATACAAATATGCAGTTCATTCGGGGCTTTAACACGACGTAAAAACGACAACTTCGGTGGCGAATTGCGACACTGTAGATATGAAGGTTAATGCCAATATGCTTAGAAAATTGCAAATGACCCAGCTAATGGTGTATTGTCATCCTGAGGGATAATTTATTGTATAAAAATCAATATAGATGACAGCGTATTTATATTGCGGCGATAGGCTGTAAGGAATCATCATTCCCAACTTGATTGGGAATCGTAATGCAATACGTTTTAAGATTCCCGCCTGCGCGGGAATGACGATCTTTATATAGGGATCTGTCAATGATAGCTTGTTGAAGGACTTAGTTAAATAACCTTTTGATTAAGCTTATCGAAAGATGACCTTTTTTTATTAAACCTGATCTACCGCTTTTAGTAATTGAGTCTATCGCGTATATTTGAGCATTACCCATAAGGGGATTACGCTCAAGAACCAGGCAAAATGACACAAAAAGAATTAACGGAACTAACAGACGAAGAATTGTTGCAAGAAGCAAAAAAAAAGAAATCAGCTGCAATAACCAATGCAATATTAATTGGCTTTCTGGCTGGTGTTATATTTTTCAGTGTGATGAAAAACACTTTAGGATTTTTGACACTCATCCCTTTATTTTTCATCTATAAATTGGCAAATAATTCGAAATATGATAACAAAGAATTAGAAAACCTTTTAAAAGAAAGAGGATTGAAATAAGAAATGGTGGCTGATGATCGGATAGCAGTGGACGAGCTTGACCAATGGATTGAAAAGTAAAAATATACAACAAAAAATCTAATAAGCATGGGATCCAATATCAAGATTATTAATAAAAATGAAGGCGAATATTTAGGCATAGCAGGTGGTAATTACAGGATCATCATTTCTGGTGAGCAAACCAATGGCAACTATGCGGTTATTGAAATGACTGTTCCCCCAGGGGGTGGCCCACCACCACACGCTCATCCTGACACACAGGAAATGTTCCATGTATTGGAGGGTGAAGTAGAATTTAAAACAGAAAATGGCAAACAAATCGTTTCAAAAGATGGCTTTGTAAATATTCCCATTGGTGGAGCCATTCATTGCTTTAAGAATACTTCAGAAAAACCTGCACGATTGCTCTGTACGGTAGTACCCGCCGGACTGGAAAATTTATTTCAGGAAATAGGTACACCTGTTCTCCCTGGACAAACGCTACCCATACCTGAACTAACAGAAGAGCGGAAAGCGTTTTTAAAAGAGATGGATTTGAAATACAATCAGCAAACCTACCCAAAGGATTTTCTGGGATAGTAAGTTCATGACTTGATTAATAAAAGAGATTGCAGCAATTGGCACAGTTATCGCTTATTTAATATTATGAAACAGATATATCTTATTGTCGCATTATCGGCAATGCTGCTTACCAGTGCTTGTTATAGTACCAGAACTGCTGGTAATAGCGGAAAAGTGCCTCCAGGGCAAGCTAAAAAAGGAACAGGTTCAAAATCGGCCAGACCTTTTGCTCCGGGGCAACAAAAAAGAAATTAAAAAAGAAAACCCTCCAAATTTGGAGGGTTTCTTTCTTTATTACACAAACAACTAATGTTTTCCCTTACCGTTTCCATGGCCTTTGCCATTTCCGTTTCCTTTATTAAAATGCGGTGAGGGTTTTCCTTTATCGCCTTTATAAACTTTGGCATTACCCTTAGCCGGCGAATATTTTTGTCCTTTGCTTTTCCCGATCGCCGATTGCCCATGGTTGCCTTTAAATTTGGCATATTTTACTTTGTGGGTTTCAAAATAACGGTAAGGTTGACGTGAGTTAATTACAACTTTGTAGCCATTATATAAATCGTAGCCCCTATATCTCGGCGGAAGGGATGTGGTAAAAACCCAGCCTCCTGCACCCATATAAATAAACTGTTTTTTAGGTACATAATAATAGCTCTCAATATCGGGCAGGTAGTAATAATCTACATAATCGTAGCCAGTTGGACCCCATGCAGGCTGTGCGCCAATGTTTATATTTACACTTACCTGGGCCTGAGCTTTAAAAGTAAGGCTGCTGCTTACCACGAGTAACAACAGCAAGAATAGTTTTTTCATCGTTTTAAATTTAGATATGAATAATGGGTTTTACTGTCTTAAAGTAACCGTGCCCAACAATGTGTTTTGCCCTAAAGCCACTTTAACAGCAGTAATGGTACTATCTCTATAACCAACAACCGGTGCAAATTTAACCGAGTAGGTACCAGAAGATAAGCCACCAACAGTAAATTTACCAGTTAAAGGATCGGCAACGGTACCCACAGTATCTGTACCAGCAATAACCAATACTTCAGGATGGCTTGCTAAAGGCAAAACTGTTCCCGAAATTAATCCGGTAGTTGCTGACGCGATTCCGCGTACCACTGGTTTTAATAAATATTTTCCGTTTCCGGTGCTTACGATAGATTTCGCCGCATCAAAGTCTAATAGCAGTGTATAAGCAGCACCTTCAACCAATTCAGGATTAGCGGTTAATTTTACTTTCCAGCCAGATGTTTGTGCACTTGGTGTTTTAAGTTCCTGCTGAACCCCATTTACCACAATTGTATTTCCGGTTTCGTTAAGTACCAGTCTGATTTCGGTAATTTCACCTGAAGGCATTTCACCTGAAGCAACCAAAATATCAGGATTACTGGTGCCGATCCTAAAATCAAGAATATCGAATATACCTGTACTGGCTGCAAATACATAAGGTTTATCGCCTGATACCAGTACAATCTCTTTTACACTTAAATTAATCTTATCGAAGTTACCTGGGGCATCGGTCATTTTAATCTGAACTTTAGTTGTTCCCTGGCTTGATTCATTTTTTTTACATCCATAAAAGGCAATCATCCCGATTACGGCGATGACGGCTAAAATGGTATTTACAAAATTTGTTTTCATAACTGTAGATTTTATTTAAAGTTTTACGCTTCAAAGTTGATGGCCGAAGATGAAAGCAACATGAAATTTAAAATTTATTTTTTTCATCTTAATTTCATGTTGCCATTCTACTTTTGAAATGTGAGCGCACCATGTATGGTGGTTTTTAGGTAGGGTTTACCTCTTAGGGGGTAAACTTTTTTTATATTTATAAAATGATCCGATTCGCCATTATTTTTTGCCTGGCTTTTACCCCATTATCGGGTGTTTTAGCTATGCAACAAGATTCTACCACTTTAACTGTTTCAAACCCACAGGAAGAACAAGTGATTAAAAAACAGGATAAGACAAAAAAAGACAAACAGCCTGAAAATCAAAAACCTGAGCCACTTCAGATCAAAGAAGTGCCAAAAGCCAAAAGACAGGTAAAGCCCATGGCAATAAAGCCTAATGTAAAGGTAAAACCCATCAAGATTATTAAACCTAAGATTAAAAGGCCATAAATATATGCGCATCCGTCTCTTAATTTTCTTCTCATTTCTGGTCATATCGAATGTAAAGGCGCAGCAAGATTCGACCAAAGCTACGCTTACACTTGCGGCCATGTACAATAGTAACATTAATTATTACGGACAGGTTACCCCTGAAAAATATCCGTATGTACTCTTTAACGCTACCTTACGGTTTCCAAGCGGTTTATATTTTTCGGGCGGTGGTTATAAGCTCTTAAATTATGGTTCAACCATTTCGGAAACAGATTTGGGCATAGGTTACGATTATGATTTTAATGAAAAATTTACCGCCGGGCTAGCTTATACCCATTCATTTTTTCCTGCTAATTCTCCTTTGCTCCAGGCATCCAACAACAGTAATATCAATGCATCGGCCGCCTACCAATGGCCCTGGTTTAAAACAGATCTTAGTCTCGATTTGGCCTTCGGAAAGCAAACTGATGGATTTATCAGTTTTGGAAATTCAAAAGAAATTGAACTGGGAACGGTGTTCAACGATAAGAATCTTATTTCAATTACGCCAGCTGTAGAGATTACAGCAGGTACTACCCACTTTTACGAAACCTATATCATCGAAAAAAACAAAAGGCAGAACTCGAATGGGAATGGAAAGGGAAAAAGTGATACCGCTCCCGGAATCATTAACGGGAGCACCACCGAGGTAGTTGAAAATACAGTTAATCAGTTTAAACTATTGTCTTACAATTTTAAGTTACCTTTAAACTGGAGTAATGGAAATTTCCTTGCCGAAGCCAGTTATCAATTCTCCATACTTGGAAACAGAAAAGAAGAAAATGTAAAACACCAGCAGTCTTTCTTTGGTCTAGCAGTTTACTACCAATTTTAATCCGCATGAAGGTATTGATCATAGAAGATGAAAAAACGCTTGCCTTTGAAATGGAAAAGTTTCTTAAAAAGGCTTTCTTCTTGTGCGATCTGGCCCATAGTTTTAAACAGGGCTTTAATAAACTAGAGCTAAACCAATATGATTATGTGCTGATTGATTTAGGTTTGCCAGATGGCGATGGCTTTGAACTGCTCAGCAAGGCGAAGAAAAGCAATCCGGATGCTGCCTATATTATTCTTACGGCCAGAGGAAAATTAGAAGACCGGGTGGCAGGCTTAGATATGGGCGCAGACGATTATTTAGCGAAACCTTTTTTTTTACCCGAGCTTCAATCCCGGATGCAGGCCATTGCCAGGCGAAAATTTAAAGTTGACGAAGCGTTAATTCCGCTCGGAAACTTTAACATCGATCTGCAAAAACGCTTCGTATTTTTTGAGGAGGAGCAGATTGAACTTTCGCGCAAAGAATTTGATCTTTTAAGCTACCTTCTACTGCATAAAAACAGGGTGCTTACCCGGATGCAATTGAGCGAACATATTTGGGGCAACTTTGTTGATGATGATTACGACTCGAACTACATTGATGCACACATTAAAAATATCAGGAAGAAATTAAATGTTTACGCCCCTACCGAATGGCTGGAAACCGTTAGAGGCGTTGGTTATAGAATTAAAAAGTAATTTGAAACTATCTACTAAACTTACTTTATTTATTACGGGATCTAAACTTGCCATTGTAGGTTTGTTTATCCTATTGCTTCCTTTTCTGATCGGGCAGATTGCTTCTAACTACACCAACTTTTCGCTTAGAAACCAGCAGAAAAAAGTACTCCAAAACATCAATAAAAAGGGAATAGATTATTACTTCGAAGGGGATAACAGTTATGGGAGCTACACCATGCTGAAAGACGAATACATTGCACTCGAAACGGTAGCACAAACACTGAAATTAGATACCATACGCGATACCAAACGTATTGTTGAACAAGATACCATCGCGTATCGGGTATTGAGTTTTACTTTTCAAAAAAATCAAAAAAACTACCTCTTAGAAATCGGCAAAACCACCGCCAGCATTAACCTTTATAACGATGCGCTCCAACGCTTTGCTTTATACGTGCTCATCATTCTTATTGCCCTAAGTATTATTATAGATTTGATTTTTACCCGGCAGTTAATTAAACCACTTGGTCAGATTATCAAATTAAGGCTGACCAATAGCCGGTTTCCTTTTAAAAAGAAACACGGCCATATTAACACCAGTACACAAGACTTTAAATACCTCGATCATTCGCTCATTTCGTTAATGGACCAGATTAATGAGGCTTTTGAAAAGGAGCGGGAATTTACGGCCAATGCCTCGCATGAGTTTATGACGCCCATTAGCATATTACAAAATAAGATGGAAAACCTGCTTACTGAAGAATCGGCATCAGAAGCGGTACAGGAACATATTGTTGATATGATGAAAACACTGGAGCGGTTAAAGAAAATATCGCGTTCGCTCCTACTCATTTCGAGAATAGAAAATGAACAATTCTCCAAACAGGAAGAGATAGAACCACAAACACTCTTTAATGAAATAGTGGAAGAAATAGGCCATAGGCTCGAAGAGAAAAACATTCAGATCGACATCAAGCTTAGCCATAACAAGCGTTTAAGCCATATCAATCATGATCTTTTGTTTCAGCTCTTTTATAACTTAATTAACAATGCCATTAAGTTTAACAAAGAAAATGGAAGTATACAGATTTCTGATCACCTTGAAAAAGGTTATTATTCCATTCAGGTTAGCGATAGTGGCCAAGGCATTAAGGCAGAAGACATACCACATGTATTTGATCGTTTTAAAAAAACCGGTCATGCCGAAAATGCAGGCTATGGGTTAGGGCTTGCCATTGTAAAAAGCATAGCGAATTACCTTAATTTAAAGGTTCAGGTGAATTCAATACCGGGCGAAGGAGCAAGTTTTAAAGTTATTTTCGAAATAGCGCAACGCAATAGCAAATCTATAACCTAATGCTGGAAGCTTGGCTATAAATTTTTCATAAGAAATGTCCTTTTTTACATCCAATACCCTCGAATATGCCGCCATTCAAAATGCATCATCAAGAATTCGAACCTCCAGAGGAGCTGCAGGATACGATAAAGTGCTTTTGGTACAACAGAAGATTATCTGGAGCAGAACTATCAGGCTTTGAAGTTGTACCTGATGGTTATACAGAGATCATTTTTCACTTTGGCAGCTGTAACATTTCTTCCAATGGTGAATTGCAGCCCTTACCCTCACCTTTTATGATGGGATTACTTAATCAGCCTGCTATTTTTTACACGAAAAACCGTTTTGAGATCATTGGGATCAGGTGCTTTCCATGGACTGTATTCGATTTGCTCGGTCTCCCATCCAACAAACATGGATTACATCTATTTGAGCACCCCATGGCCCAGCTTCAACCCAAACTGAATGCGTTTATTCTTGATGGAAAAATAGATGAGGCGGTGGCAACGGTAAAGCAGTATTTCTTACAGGCAAGGGCGCAGGTTGCTGCGAACAGCATGTTGTTCAAAGCCGGGATTGCCATGCAGGAAGCAAAGGGTACCATACCGGTGAGTGAGGTTGCGGCGGCGGCCCATGTGACGGTGCGCACACTGGAAAGGAACTTTAAACGATCTTCAGGCCATACGGTTAAAGATGTATCGGGCCTGATGCGTTTTGAGCAGGTACGCAACCGATTATGGCATGATCCAGATGCCAACCTGGCCAGTTTGGCGCATGAGTTTGGTTATACCGATCAACCTCATTTGAGCAGAGAATTTAAACGTTATAGTGGCACTAGCCCTGCAGCATTCGCCCGAAAAGCAAAGAAAGGCAAACAAGTGTTAAGCAGCGACCTGCTTAATCTCTCGTCCTGAACCCACCGGAGAATTGTCGCGTTTATACAAGCCTAATGCCTAAGCATTCCAGAATTTTGTGTTTTAATCATAGGATATGAACACAACAATTAAAAGTAAAAAAAACAAACACACACCTACTTTTTACGATGTTATTATTTCTGGTGCCGGCCCTGTAGGCCTGTTCCTGGCCTGCGAATTGGCTTTAGCCAAATGTTCGGTGTTGATACTCGAAAAAACACTGGAGGCTCACTCGCCTTTAAAACGGCTTCCTTTCGGTATCCGCGGCTTATCAGCACCAACCATTGAAGCGCTTTATCGCCGTGGTTTGCTGCAAGAACTTGAAATACATAAACACCTTAAAAATCCTCACCAAAATGCCGTTCAGGGGCCACGTCTCCAGGCAGGTCACTTCGCTGGCATTCCATTTCACGACGGTGATATCGATACCACGCAATGGAAATATCGTCTACCAGGGTCTACACCTACTAGTTTAATTACCGAAATGGAGGAGCTGGAGACGGTACTTTCCCGGCGTGCAGCAACCTTAGGCGTTGAAATTAAACGAGGTTTTGCCGTTACGACCTTCCATCAAAATAACGAAGGTGTAACTGTACAGGCGGGTGGGCAATCTTTCGAAAGTAAATGGCTTGTGGGCTGCGATGGCAGCCGAAGTGTGGTACGCAAAACGGGTGGCTTCGAATTTGCCGGAACTGAGCCTGAATTTACCGGTTATTCAGCTAGGGTAGACATCCTCAATCCGGAATTGCTTAAACCAGGCCGAAACGTAACGCCAACAGGTATGTACATGCAATCGCAGCCAGGTTATCTGGCCATACAGGATTTTGACGGTGGTACATTTCATGGTTCGGCAAAGCCAGTTACGCGTGAACATTTGCAAGAGGTACTACGCCGTGTTTCAAACACCGATGTTACCATCAGTACGCTCCATATTGCAAGCACCTGGACCGACCGCGCAAGGCAAGCCACAAGCTACCGCAGCGGACGCATACTTTTAGCTGGCGATGCGGCACACATTCATGCACCTTTAGGCGGCCAGGGGCTTAACCTGGGTTTGGGCGATGCCATGAACCTGGGCTGGAAACTCGCGGCCACCATCCACGGAAAAGCTCCTGAAGGTTTATTGGACAGTTATGACACAGAACGATATCCAATTGGTGCACAGGTACTGGATTGGTCTCGCGCGCAGGCAGCAATTATGAAACCCGAACCCAATGCCCGCGCATTACACGCCATAATTACCGACCTTATCAATACCACTGATGGTGCCACCTATTTTGCTGGAAGGATTTGGGGCGTTTCTACCCGAATTAGTCTTGGTGGAAAGCATCTGCTGGTTGGTTGCACTGTTCCCAACTTTGAATTTGAAAATGGGACAAAAATTGGTGAACTGATGCAGGATGGCCGAGGAATACTGCTTGATTTTGACCACAATACTTCACTCCAAAAGTTGGCTAGTGAATACAGCCAAATAGATTATATTTCGGCAACTGCAAAAAATCAATTTGGCTTATGTGCGATATTGATCCGTCCCGATGGAATTGTAGCCTGGGCTACAGATAATGTGATAGACATTGGCGAACTGCAAAAAGCAATAGCAACGTGGTTTGTATAAAAAATCAGAGTTTTGGTTAACATAAAAAGAGGACGATCATAAGTTCTAAATCTCATCTATACTGTCACGTTGAGCCTGTCGAAACGCCTTGCAAAACATTTACGCAAGTCCTTCGACAGGCTCAGGATGACAATTATATTTATGATACAGCCTTATTTTTTTGGCAATATTTCAACCGTTCACTCCATTTTAAACCAGGTATATCCTTCTGCCTTGATTTTGATTTTAAGTTGAATTTTATGTACCGCATCTACCACATGGCTTGTTTTCTTTCCTGTTTCATCGGTTACAACAACATTATGGGTTATGCCTGCATAATACAAAGGAACTGATATTACCCTTTCTATATCCTGGTCCAAAGGATTATATACCATTAACAAGCCCTTTGTTTTCAGCCTAGGGTTTACATGTAAAATACCATCCCAATCTCTGCCATCGGCCCTGCGTAGGTGGATAATGTCGCTATTGAGAATATCTCGATACTGTTTGTACCAATTGATCACACTTTTTACGGTTTCTTTGGTGGTTTCAGTATCATACAAACGAGGGCCACGATAACAGGCCTGCACCCCTGCCCCATAATATTGCATCATCAATTGTTTATAATCTTTCAGGTGATCGGCGAGTGGCTCGAGCACAGCTTCTGCTCCTCCTCCCTGGTAGGCCGTAAGTGGCACAAAACCCCAGCCCATACTCGGTGTTTTCTCCCAGGTACCATCAAAAATATTCTGTCGGTTCAAAATCATCTGATTAGCCCTTGGCAACGAAAAATTCACTTCACGATAGCCGATTGCAATTTTATTGGTACCATCTAAAAAGTACCAGTCGGGTGCATTGATATAAACGCCCCGTTCACTTAGCCAGTGGTAAAGTTCCTTTTGCATTTCCATCTGTGTCCATTGGCTATCAGCCAGCCCTTTGTGCCCCGGATGAGTGGTTGAGGCACATACATCGCCAGGGTAAGGACCGTCGTTTTCCCAGATATCGAGTCCTGTTTTCTGAAAAAAGTATTTGATTTTGTCGCGATAACTCAAGCCCCATTTACTACCAAAACATGGTGCATTACCAAAAAAGGCGCCACCGGGTTTTCCAGTCAATGGACTAATCACATCATCGTCATCACTAATTCTTCTGGAACTAAAAAGCGAATAACCGCCAATCTTTATATTTTTAGCATGGGCATATTCGGCAAGGCCTTTCCATTTCCGGATATTTGATGCGGTAGAATCTTCCATGTTCAGGTGACTGCCAAAACTTAAAATCAGGGCTTCGTATCCAGTTGCTGCACATTGATCAATGGCGTTCTTTACCTGTTGATCGTTCTTGCTCACCAGGTGCATAAAGATTGGATTTTGAGTTGTCCACGGTGCGATAACCCGGTACATTTTACGAATCGCTAAACCCCGCCTTTCCCTATCATAACTATCCATTAAAAGCTCGTTAGTTCGGATAGAGCTGAATACTTCGCCTGCAGCCAGTTCAACATTCACGCCTTTATCAGGGTATACTTCCAATAAACAAGGAGTGGTTTTGTCGTAATTCACCTGCGAGGTATAAAGGCTATCGGCCTTCCAATGCGTGCTCTGATCGCTTAAGCTGTACTTCATGGCATTGTTAAAGGCAAAATTACTTTCGATATAAATACCATGTGGTGTTTTCATTTTATCGGTGCTGCCCACAACAGCGCTTTCTTCTTCTACTACGCCCAGGATTTCATTTACCACCTGATCAACCTTAATAGAAGCATTCGTTTTATTCTCTATGGTAACCCATTTGGTCATCAATGGGAGGCCATCATACAATGCATAATTTACCTTAACCAAAATACCACTTAGTTTAGCGTCTGCACTTTTATAGGTAAATATTAGTGTTTTGCCTGTTGGATTTTTCTTGTTGGCCGTCCACATCGAGCCTGGTTTCCATTTGATAAACTGTGGCAATGCAGTGATTTCATAACTCTGGAACTGAAAATCCCTTTCATTCGCTTTCAAACTAGCCAACATACCAGTAGTAATGTAGGCATTTTCTGTCTGGCCATATAAACCGCCAATATTGTATTTTTTGCCGTTAATGCTCACCTGAGCCTCTGGTTTAATTGACCGGAGCAACTGCTCACCGGTAGTCAGATTGCGAAGATCGGTACAGGCCACATTTGGTGACAAACGGAATGCGCGTTTAAGCAGGCCATTGCTTAAAATAAGATCTTTTTGATCTGCACTTTTAAAAACAGCTGCAGGGTGGCCTTCTGCATGAACAAGCCAATCTACAGTACTCAAATTATCCTGTGCGCTTTTCCAAACTGGAGTTTGCTGGGCCAGGGATTCGGTAAATCCATAATTTAGAACCATCGCAAACAGTAATACAACTGCTTTATAAAGCAGATTGGTGCTGCCTCCTGGCGATTTGGTTAGTTTTCGGGCGATTGTACTTTTCAGCCCCGTGAATTTCAGCATTTCTTTGTTATCAGTCATGCTAAAATATAGAAATTGTAGAGATTTTACGAACGTTTAATGTTTCATCAATAAATCGATTGAAACGCCCAAAAATACTAACACAAAGCCAAATGTTAACATTCCCAAGCTATAAGCAATAATTGCTTTTAAGTAACTCGCCACTTTTTTCCCGTTAAAAAACTGAGCTATGGCCCATGTACTATAGACTGCCACTATAACACCCGAAACTTTCATGAAACTGATTTTACTAAGTCCTTCGGCAATCGCAAAAGCAGAAATGATTAACATGCCAATCCCCATAACAAAGCACAGTAGAATCAATATTTCGAAGAAGTTGTAGCTGTATTTTTTAAAAAACAGCTTTAACCACAAGGAAATGCAAACACCCATTAAAATATTGGCGTAACCATAATGCCCCTGTATCCAATCGAAAATTAAACCAATGCTTGTTTTTTTTACCTCCTTAAATTCAACATAACCTTCTTCAATATGGAAGAAATGACTAATTACTGTATAGATTAACGAGCTAACGATGATAAATATAACCGGCTTTACCAATCTACTCCGGTTCTCGGTAATGAATGTTCTGATATTTTGCCCAGGCCTGATGAGCAGTTCTTTTACGGTAAACAATATTCCTTTTTCGAAATGTAGAATATGTTGTATTTCATGTAAGATATAGTGCGCATCTACCCTTTTAACATGTGCCGGCTGACCACAACGGCCGCAGAAATCATCATTTACAACATGGCTGCAGTTTCTGCACTTTATTAGATCAGGATGCATATAATTTATTGATTAATATTTGTTGCATTACGTAATCTGATCTCATCATTTACCGATTTTAAAGAGATATAAATAGGCAACCAGGTGATGGGCAGCACCATTACTGGGATAAATAACACCAATTTTGCCTTGAGAAAAAACAAGGCTAGGGAAATAAGTACTCCAAATATGATAAATCCAATTAAGGCACCCTTTAACTTCGACCTGGTTTTATTCAATTCTGCCAGGCTTAATTCAGACCATTTTTTCATCATTCAAAATCTTTTCTGTAAAAGTGGGCACAAAAATATTTTCAACGACTACACTTTAGTGTAAATTTGCTATTAAGCCATCCCGTAAATGAAAAATAACATTACCTCCACTCTGCTGACTAAAAATAAGGTTGAAAAAATATCAGCCGAAGATCTTCAGCAGCAAGATTACATGGAAGCTATAAAAGCTTTTGCGCGCTTAACCTATGAAAGTGTGTATGTGATCGATTACGAAAAAATGGCGTTTGAGTATGTCTCAGAAAACCCTTTATTTTTAGGTGGTTATTCGCCTGAAGAGGTATTGGATTTAGGCTATGAATTTTATTTTAAAAATGTACCTGAAAAGGATCTCGTATTATTGAGTCTGATTAACGAAGCGGGATTTGATTTCTTTGCAAAATTGCCTGGTGGAGAAAAAAAACACTATAGCATTACTTACGATTTTCATCTGAAAAACCAGGAAGGTAAATCCACGTTGATTAACCATAAACTGACCCCCTTATTTTTAACCGGCGAAGGAAAGTTGTGGAAAGCGATGTGTATTGTCTCTATTTCGCACCATCAGCAGGCAGGTAATATCTGTATTTACAAACAAGGTAGCGATGAGTTGTGGGCGTTAAATATCGAAAGTAAAATCTGGCAGAAATCAGAGAAACCAAAACTCAGCAAAAGGGAAATCGAAATATTGCAACTACATGCCCAAGGTTTAACCATTAACCAAATTGCCAAAAAAATATTTGTCGCTCCTGATACCGTAAAGTATTATAGGCGACGGATTTTTGAACGATTGGAAGTGACTAACATGGTTGAAGCACTTTCGCGTGCAGTCAACAGCAAGATGATTTAGTCTCATCCATTTTTTACAATATTTTGGTCGGGCCTTGCCTCCCGACCAAAGCCAGGCTTCATTAGCGATCGGTTTAAGCGTTCAACCCACCATCGATTGTTAAAAACGAGCCAGTGATGTACCTAGCTTCTTCGCTTGCAATAAAGCTTACAAATGATGCAATATCTTCTACAGTACCATAATCTGGCAAAGCCATACGGGTTCTCAAGAAATCAGCTAACGGTGCATCTGCGGGATTCATATCGGTATTGATTGGTCCGGGCTGAATCAGGTTTACCGTAATTTTTCGGGCACCAAGATCGCGTGCTAAACCGCGTGTAAAACCCTGAAGTGCCGATTTGCTCATGGTATACAAAGTAGTTTCAGGACCAACCGCGTTATCACCCATATTGCTACCAATGGTAATGATCCGGCCACCTTCGGGCATGCCTTTTACCGCAGCCAAAGCGGCCACAAAAACTGCTTGTACATTAACGGCCATAATTTCGTTGTAATCTTCAAGGGTATGTTCTTCAAATGCTTTGCCAATGTAAATACCGGCATTATTGATCAGGATATCAATGTGACCAAAATCGGCAATTGTTTTAGCCACCGCGCCAGTTACTTCAGCTGGTACGGTACTGCTTGCTTTTAATGCCACAGCAAGCCCACCCGCAGCTTCAACCTCAGCCACTACGGCTGAAGCTTTTTCTGGTGAATTTGCATATGTAAATACCACTTTTGCACCTTCAGCAGCCAATCTTTTTACAATCGCTGCACCTATGCCCCGGCTTCCTCCGGTTACCAACGCAATTTTATCTGTTAATTTTTTCATCTGTATTTTTTAAATTTTATGCTAAAGTAAAAGAGATACTTTACATTTGCAGGTAAGCAACAAATTGTTAGGTACTAACAAAAAAGTAAGAAATGAGAAAAGAAACATCAACGAATGCTTTGAACGAAAAAATGATGATCGACAGCTGTGGCATGTCCTCATCGCTAGCGGTAATCGGCGGAAGGTGGAAACCCGCTATATTGTGTCGCCTTTCTTATGGCACCATGCGCTATGGCGAGCTTAAAAAAGACATTATTGGCATATCAGAACGGATGTTGGTGGCGCAGTTAAGAGAACTGGAGAAAGACCAGATCATTACCCGGGTTGTTTTTCCAGAGGTACCGCCAAGAGTAGAATATCGCCTAACCGATTTGGGCCGTACCATGAAACCAATGCTGGATGCGATGTCTGACTGGGGCAATATGTATCGGAAGCATATCAACCAAACACAAGATTTATCCGTTACTATAGCACTGGAGCAGTAAAAGAATCTTGATATCCTGCTTACCAGATTCTAAAAAATAGAAATTTTAATAAAAAAATAACACGCTGTTTTTCGACTGACAAACAGCTGTCATAGGCCTGTCTTAGTTTTGTTTTATTAAATTAATATAACAAGATGTCAGCAACTATGATTACTAAAAGCGAATTACTACAGCATTGGTTAGGCCACAGAAAACTAACCAGAAAAACCATTGAAAAATTTCCCGAGAAAGAATTATTCGAATTTTCTGTAGGTGGAATGAGGCCTTTTTCTTCATTAATTAAAGAGTTGTTATCAATTAATGTTCCTGGTTTAAAAGAAATGGTTACCAGAGAAACAGCGCCTTTTAGTCATGATCTTCCACTGAATACCAAGGAAGAGCTACTAGCAAAATGGGATGAGGATACCCCAAAAATTGTGGAGTACTTTAACCAGATCTCCGAAGATCAGCTTCACGAAACCATTAAATTATTCGGGCAGTATGAGTTTTCGATAATTAGTCACCTTTTGTATTTCATTGATAACGAAATACACCACCGCGGACAAGGTTTTGTATACTTAAGGGCCTTAGGTATTGAGCCTCCATTTTTCTGGGACCGTTATTAAAAAAGCAAGAGACTGTATCATAAAGGCTATTTCACCTCAGATGCTGTCATGTTGTCCAAAGGACTCCTATGGAGAGCCTGTCGAAACACCTTATGAGGTATTTAAATAAGTCCTTCGACAGGCTATCAATGACAGCGTCCAGTAGGGTGGTCGTCATTGCGAGAAGGCTTTTTCAGCCGACGAAGCAATCTTTCTAGCAAGGATGGCTAGCAGGAAAGATTGCTTCGTCGTTCCTTCTCGCAATGACGATATTTTGAGACAATTTATCTCCATTAACATTTCCTGTCATTTATATTAATTTTTATAAAATAAATTATCCTTTAGAATGACAATTCTATATTTATGATATGGCCGCTTTGTTTTTTAATCTCTTCAAACCAGATTCCATTATTTCAATCAGCTCGTTGTTTAAATGGGCTGGTTCTATAATTTCAGCAACATCAACAAATTTCACAAACCAGCGTACAAAAGAAACTTCAGAAAGGGAACTGTCGAAATACATGATCACAAAATCATCTGAAATTTCTTCGCCTGTAAATCCGAAAATCTGTCGTTCCCAATATAAAAAATGTGCATACTTCCGGTCTACCCTAATTTCGACTTTCATCATATTTTCAGATAGACTTTTATCCCTGAATTCGTTAATTGGTGGGTGTGTAATGGTGAAGTTTTCTTCAAGTACCAAAACTTTTTTAATCCTGTCTAACCTAAAATTGCGGTAATCTTTTCTTAAATGGCAATAGGCTAAAAGATACCAAAGACTGTGTTCGTAGAATACACCGATTGGCTCTACAGATCTGCCAACCGTATGAATATCGCCGCTTTTGAGGTAATCGATATGGGTTATTTTTTTTCTTAAAGTACTGTTGAGTAAAACATCGATAATGTTAGGCAGGTAATCATTAGATTTAAAATCGTTTTTAAGATGTATGGTATCTTCTAAATGCAGGAAATCTCTTTTTTGATTCACCTGAAAAGAGCTTTTTATTTTGATAAGTGCTGCCTCAAAATGTTTTTTAACAAATTGGGTTTCATGTTTCTGCATCACTTTTTCGGCAACCATTAAACTGAGAATTTCTTCCTGGCTAAACCTTGATGGCTGCAGCCTAAACCCTTCCATAATCGAATAACCAGATCCTAATTCATTTAGGATCGGAATACCGGCAATCTCCAGGGCTTTTAAATCCCTGTAAATCGTTCTTAAACTGATTTCGAACCGCTTTTGTAATTCATCTGTAGTGACTACGGATTTAGATTGCAGCAGAAAAAATATCTGTAGTATCCGGTCAAATCTTTTGGTAATATCCATTTTAAAAATGTAGGTATTTAATTAAACAGCTAAGTTAGATTGTTTGCCTCCTAGCGGAGAAATTGCTTTGGCAATACGTTTTCTGATGAGGATTTTACAAGTTCAAGAATTCTGTTTTGCCGGGTTTCTGCTTTTTTTGCCATTACGATCCACTGTAAGATGGCTTTCTTAGCAGATTTACTTAGGCCAAGAAAAAAAATCTTTGCGTCTTTACTGTTTTTAAATTCTAAGGCTAAATCTTTAGGTATTTTAAGTGTTTCTACTGCATCTAAAGCTACCCATGCCCCATTTTGTTTGGCCTTTTTAATGGCTTCTAAACCTGCTTTTGCGATAAGTTTTTGTGCCAACAGGCGTTTTACCTTTTCCTTATTGATTTTCGACCAAACGCTATTGGCTTTCCGTTTACAGAAAAACTGCATAAACGTGTCGCTATCTATCGACTTTTTTAAACTGTCTATCCAACCGAAACAAAGGGCCTCATCTACAGCTTCGCTCCAGGTAATGCTAGACAAGCCAGAACCTTTCTTGCTATAAACAAGCCAAACCGACGATTTAGAATCGTGATGCTCCATCAGCCAGTTCCGCCATTCTTCAACGCTGCCCGGACGAAAAGTTTCTATATCCTTTACTTTGTTTTCCGCTATTTCGCAATCCATAAAATAATTTTCCTGAACAGATTGTACATAAATTATTTAAACTATGCAGCAAATTTAGCAGGTAGAGTGACAACCCTATGGCAGTCGCGATTTTAAACTTCTTTAGAATTCTTCACTACTGCTACGGTAACCATCAATTGCCCTACATGGCGCATGGTATGCTCTGCTGCATGGAACAACAAGCCGATAACAGTTGAAGGGAGTCCGGCGCGACCTACGCCTCTATAATCGGGCAATGTGTTTGCATCTGTACTTTTGATCTGCGCTAATGCAAGATCTACCTGTTTGTTGAAACGGTTAACAAGATCTGCCACGGTATATCCCGCTGCCGAATCTTTACCCTCTTCAGCCAACTGGGCAAACTGAAATTCAGAAAGACCTTCTGCCCTGGCATAAGTAAATACCCGATCAAGCACTCCACTTAAATGCTGAAGATGAAAGCCTGTAGATGCCATTCCGGCGGGGCGTTGCCAAAGCAGTTCGATTGGGAATTCGACCATATACTCATTAATCTCTTCTCTTGCTTGTAATAAGGCATGTGCTACCGGCTGTAACATCGGAATAATTTCAGGTAGTGGCCCTCTTTGCCAAACTTCTAATTGTTGCGCCATTGATATTTATTTTTAAAATTTTAAATACGATTTAAGGAAACCATTACCTTAATTAAAACATTTTTTATTCGGCTTGAGGCTCTTCTCCTTCCATGGCTATTATCTTTTTTAATGTTTCCAATTGCCAGATACGTTCGGCTTTAATCCGATTTAAATCTTTATCGAAGGCTAGGCCAATAGTTTTAATTGCGTAATCAGCGCATACCATAGCATGCTCCCTCATGTGCCCAACACCTACCGCCTGACCGGCCGTTCGAATGGCATTTTTCATCACCTCTGCGTTACACGCCCGGGCAAGCTCATGAATTCTGAAACCTGCCTGTCTAACCTCGTGAACACTTGCTTTTCCAACTTGCCAACGTTTATTTATTTCGAATCCGATTTCAATAATGGATAAATCTATATTTTCATCTGGCACACAGGTTAATACATTTTTGGCACACTTAATTGCCCACTTTGATAGAGAAACCTGATCTGTTTTCTCGTAAATATTATCAATTTCAGCCCTTAGATCGCTATCATCAACTATTTTAATTTTAGATATAGTCGGCATAAATTTTAATGTATTTTAATCCATTTTTTATTCGGTTTGGGGTTCTTCTCCTTCCTTGTTGGGATAGAACAGGTGTACATCCTGACGTGGAAAAGGAATGGAAATGTTATTGGCGTTGAATGCCTCAGAAATGGCCACAATCAGGTCGCTTCGGATTGCATAGGCTTCGCGGATGTGTTTCGCCCAGAAATAAATCTTTAAATCGATAGTACTTGCGCCAAACTGTTCATATTGCACTACTGGCCCTGGGTTTTTATTTATCCGTTGTTCGGCATCCAATACCTCGACAATTATACGCCTGCATTTTTCTAAGTCGGAATTGTAAGCAATGCCGAGCACTATGGCTACTCTTTTACGGTTTCCGGCCAGCGACCAGTTAACCAAGTGCGAATTTAAAAGGTCTCCGTTGGGCATTACCACATCAGCACCATCCCAGGTAGAGATTACACTACTTCTAAAACCGATCGATTTCATCGTGCCTCCCTGGCCATCAACATCAACGATATCGCCAACATTCACCGGCTTTTCAAAAGCAATGATCAGGCCACTTACCAGGTTGTTCACCAGCGTTTGCAAACCAAAACCAATACCAACACCAAGTGCTCCAAGTACAATGGTAATCCGATCCATCGGGATACCTGCAGCTGCAATTGCTAAAAATAAGCCAATGCTCAGGATAAAAATCCTGACCAATAAAATCCAGCTGCCAAGTCCACGTTTTTTTTGCTTACTATCTTTATCAGCCGCTAAGTGCTCATCAGACGCAAAGAAAGAGACAATTTTAGAGACCAATACCGAAATAGCCATTATGGCCACAAACAGTACTAAACCATTAATGCTAAAGGTATAATTACCAATCGTTCTATCCTGACTAAAGAAATTACCGAGGGGCTTTGCAAGATATTCGAAAGCAGGAAAGTTACGGCCCATTAAAATTAACCAACCAAATACCAGCAACACATAAAGTAGTAATGGTGCTTTTTTTCCTACGCGCTCAAAATTGAGATAGAAAAGTTTCTTGTCCTGAACGGTATATACATCAAATGCCAATAACAAACCTTCATTAATAAACCTTACTACCCATAAAAAAAGAATAGCGATAACCACATTCAGATAACCACCAATAAAAAGTGTTTTGGAAAGGTTATAGCGACCAAATATATTGGCAAAAACAGCAAATACTTCAAGCAGCACCATAAAGCCTATGGAGTACATAATCCATTTTTCCCTAAGTTCCTGTTGCTTTTTCTGTAAGAGTATGATAAGACCTGATACTACGCCAATAACAGCTGCAATCAATATAAACCAACGCTCTGTTCTGGAAGCCTGCAAAATCAAATTATCAGCCGCAGCCAAAATAAAAAACAGCACCATAATGCCCCATACACGAAGCCAATATTTTGAAATATACCCTTTAAAAATGATGGTTAGACAAATACATGAGATTAACCACAGTAAAACACTGAGAATAAAGGGAGGTGATATAAAGATGAACTGAAAGAGACTGAGCACTAGCAGTATTGCAGATGCCAGCGGGTAGCGCAATACAAGCTGGCCCTCGAAATCCGCTTTTAAAAGTTCTCTTGAAGTATATATCCGCTTTAGCGAGCGAAGGTATATAAACGAAATAGCTATTAGCAAAAACAATATGAGTAGTTTGCCCGAATTGTTTTCGGAATAAAAGCCCAGCGTGAGTAAACCTTTTATTTTAGAGAAGTTTAAAATTTCGTCAAATGGCCTATAAAAACCTGCCGGCTCCCAAATATTACCAAAATCTCTCCCAAAGGCATTATAAGCCATTTTACGTTGATAGATATCAATTTCATCAAGACTTACCTGAAGGCTTGACACTTCTAAATTAACCTGGTTAAGAAGTGTTTGGATATTTCCGCTGGCCTGTTTAAGGGCGGTATCAATGGGTGCTATTTCGTAGGCAACAACTGAAATTTTCTTTAGGTAGCCCATCAATTCTAAAGAATCTGTGGGAAACTTAAATAGTGCAGGTACGCTCGAAAGAGAATCTAAACGATAACGGAAATTATTGAGCTCCTGTTGCCGCAAATCAAGACCCGTTTTCCTTACTTTGGCTTTATTAAGCAGTTCATTTATAATCTTTGAGGTAGCAGTAAGGTTTCTAAAAGTCTGAGCGGTTCCTTTATTGGTAAAAACACCATCTCCGGCGAGCATAAAATCTTTCTTTATCTGCTCCAATTCGGCTTTTGTTCCTACAGTATCCACACTTGTTTTCAGATACATTTTTGCTTTTTGCATCACCGTTCTGATTTCATCGAAGATTTTGGTCTGCGCGAGTGTAGCTTTATCGGCTTCGAATTCGCCTTTGCTCTTTATGGCAGCCCTACGGCCAAACTCCTGCATTTTGGCCACGAATCCTTTTTTGGTGCTATCTGTTAATGCACCAAGTGGCGTACTATCTTGTTTTTGAGCCCGAACGGCAAAGCAGATCAGCAGGCAAACACCCACCAACAAATAAGTACGATAAATTTTCAAAGGCATAAGCAAAATGAACTTAATCAATATTACAGAAAATGCCCCGTAATTCAAACAACGAAGCCAGCAAAACACCGCGCTTACAACGAAACACTAAGGCCAAAGTTCCAGCCTAACCAACCTTGTGCACCGTTTTTAAAATGATGGCTCCAGGCAGGTGCCACTTCCTTTTTATAATTTTCGCCAGGAATTGCTTCTCCCTTCACGTAATACGAGTATGCAGGTCCTGCAAAAATAGTAAGCCTCGACAAAGCGTTAAACTGCAGATTTGCCTGTAGCCTGTAGAGGCTGTTTGCTTCTTCAACATTGCCGAGATATATGGATTGGATCGTTCCTTCGGCAGAGATAGCAAAACGTTTGTTTAAGATAAAATCATGACCAAGGCCTAATCCAAAAGTAAATGTCCGGGCAGTATCAGAAAAATTTTTGCCTGCAATTAATAAGGTATATAATTTGGCATTTCCGGTTTTAAAGGCAATGTTGGTATTGATTACCTCATTGCTATATACCATTATTTTACGGTAGCCATTATTGGATAAATTAATCAAACCGATACTAATACCCGATGATGAATCGGCCAGATTTACCACACCCAATTGAAAGCCGTTCATATTTTTAGCTTGGTTAACCAATCCGGCAAGCTGCATGCCCTTTAAACGGCCTGAGGTTTTATTCAATACACCTGCCAGCTGAACCCCTGTGGTATTTTTGCTCACATTAATTAGTCCGGCTACCTGCGCACCTTTAACATCTTTGCCCGCAAGATTGCCCACCCCGGCCAGTTGCAGTCCTCTTACCTTACTTTCTACCCTGTTTAACAAACCGGCCACCTGCAAACCATCTACATTCATATTTACATCGTTGTAAGCACCCGAAAATTGAGTACCTTTTACTGATCCGCCCACTACATTGAACAAGCCAGCTACCTGAATCTTTTTAATATCACCTTTGGTTAAATTAAACGCACCCGCTATTTCAAAGCCATTTGTTCCGGCAGTATAACCACCAAGTATATTTAAAGATGCCTTGTTTACTACACTAGAACTCATGCTGCCATGCGAACTTAAGCCAGGGGTAAACGATGCCTGAAAAGGTGTCTGCGCCAAAAAATCAGGAATATTCAGGTTTTGGATACGTTGCTTAGAAGAGAGCAAAAAACGCCATATGCCCCGCCCTCCAAAGGTGTTGGTAAAAAATGCCCCTTTCTCTTTGTCTGGATCTTCGTATTTCTCAGGTTTTATATTGATATCAGCCAGGAAAACCAAGGCTGTATCGCGATAGGTTTCTTTACTTGCCGTTAAAATTACGCCACTGTGCTCGCCCCTAAAACGCAATGTAAAATAACCATTGTTATCTGTAAGCGCAGCCTGCAACAGCTTTTTTTCGTAAACACTGGCCTGTTTAACTTTATTTCCGGTTCTGGTATCAATCACATAACCGCTTATTGCATATTCATTATCGCCATTGGCAATGTGCTCTGCTTCTATTGTTAAATGATTTACGGCATAGCGAAGAATAATGTATTCGGCATTTTCTTTATAATCTACCTTGCCATCAAATAGCTGATCTAACACTTCACGTACCGGAACATTCTTTACATTCAGGCTAACCAGACTATCCTGCCTGAACAGCACACCGTTATAAGAAAAATAGAATCCACCAGCTTTGCTTAACATCTGCAAAACATTGCCAACCTTTTCTTGCTTAACATTTAGGCTTACTCCTTTGGATAAATTCCTTCTATAATCGACTGTGGTAACCTGTGCTGTACAATAGCCCGAAATAAAGAGTAATAAAATAATTAGTCTTGTCTTCATTATTTTTTAGCAGACAACAAAAGGGTGTTGCCGTTACGGGATAACTGTAAATTTAAGGTTTGGCAGATAATCTCAAGGTTCTGGTTTATCGAGCCCATTTTTAAAGTGGTATTGATGGTTAAGCCTTTAATCTTTTCATCCAAAGTGATGTTGCTTCCATAAGCCTCATTCAAAGTAATTACCAGTTTGGATAAAGGAATATTATTCGCCTGAAACAGATTGCTACGATAATAGTTGTAAAGCTGATCTGTACTTTGTTCTTTTACCAGTTTACGGGTATTGCCATTAATGATAATTTTTTCGCCCTTATAAAGTTTAACTTCGTCATTGGCCAGGCGAACCTTCACAATTCCGGTTTCTACATTAATTTCGGTATCCTTTTTTATATGTTTAATGTTGAACGAGGTACCCACTACTTCTACACTTATCTTATCGATATCGATTACAAAAGGATGCGTTTTATCTTTCGCTACATCAAAAAACACATCACCTTGTTCCAATTTCAGTTTTCTGTTGTTTTTAAAGTTAGCGGCATAACTTATTTTGGTATTCTTGTTTAAGGTCAACGCCGATCCATCTGGTAAGGTCTCGGTACGAACCTGAGCGGTAGCCGTGAGTTCAGTATATTTTCCAGGACCGTATAAACTGTATGCAATCCATCCGCCCAGGGCAATAAACAATACCGCAGCAATCCTTAGCCACACTTTACCGGCATTTAAAGGCCTGATGTTTTCGTCCTGTAGTTTTAAATCCGCTCTTCTCGCCTTAAAACTTGTCCATGCCTGTTCTTCGTCCCTTTTGCTTTCGTTTTTTAGGGTGTTGCTTACCTGCCAGATGGTTTCTAACTGCGTAAAATGCTTTTTATTGGCCTCGGCAGCATTTAGCCACTTTTCTACCATCTCGTTTTCTTCTATAGTACTTTCTTTTAGAAGAACCTTTATCAATAATTCATCAGTCATGCGCTTTCTTCTAATTAAAAAAATCGTTGTAATACCATAATCCAAGTAAAATAAACACCAGGAAATCAGCCAGCTTTAGTCTTAAAATCCTTAAGGCCTTCCCCATCTGGTTTTCTACCGTTTTAATTGATAGACCTAAGTGATCGGCAATTTCGCGGTATTTCAATTCTTCGAACCTGCTCATTTGAAAAATGGTGCGGCATTGCTCTGGTAATTGGTTCAGGGCATCTCTTAAATGCCGTTGTAGTTCTGTAAATTCGACTTTTGCAGCGGCAGGTTCGTGTTCTGTATTCATGGTGTGTACCGTAAATTCCTGGTATTTGCTTTTGGTTTTTTCCTGTTTAATATAGTTTAAACTATCGTTGTAAACACATTTATATAGGTATGCTTTTACAGATTGTATTTTAAGGCTTTCTCTTTTTTCCCAAAACTTCAAGAACATTCCCTGTACAATTTCTTCAGCAACATCTTCATCCTTTAAAATCACCTGAGCATAAGCATGCAGCGCATTGTAATGCGTTTTGAACAAATGTTCAAATGCGGTATCATCATAATATTGATGGCTAATTTCGGAAGCTAATGCTGTTAATTCCACGGATTTAATTGTAGTCAAATATATGTTTATTAATTTTTGAATTTTGAATAAGGGAATGACTGAAGGATGAAATGATAGAATGACCGAATGTTAGCTAGTGCACAAATCAATCATTCAAAACTCACTCATTCAATCATTTATCTTAAAAACTAATGGCCATACCACCTGTATAACCTAAAAATAGGGCGTGTAAGGTATTATCTTTTCTATCCCAGCTTTTGATGTAGTGTTTCTGTAAGGTTTTTCCCTCTTCGGTATTGGTTGATACAAAATTGAACGACGGACCAGCAAAAATTTCTAAATTTTGGCCTATCCTAAGCGATGGCAGTAACTGAAAGGTAGATTTGAAATAATTGCCCCGTTTAAAGTTTTGTAATGAACTCCCGGTAAGCTCTGCATTTAACCTAAAGTGTTCTGATTGAAAAAAATGAGCTCCTAAACCAGCCTCGAAAGCATAAACTTCATCTTTATTTTTAAAGTTATAACCAGCGCCGATAATACCATATAATACTTTACCGCCCGATCTGAATGTAGCCATGGTGGTTAAATTCTGGTTGGTGGTTAAGGCAATACTTTTCTCACCGTTTTTAACAATATTGATAATCCCAATCGGATAATCGCTGCTATCGGCCACGTTAATAAAACCGGCAAGCTGAACGCCTTTCACTTTTTTTGCCACATTGATAAAACCTGCGATCTGCGAACCTTTTACATCGGCAGCTTTATTCATAAAACCTCCAATCTGCACGGCAGAAACGTTTTTCGAAGTCCAGTTCATAAAACCAGCTACCTGCGCACCACTATTTTCTTTTGAGATGTTGGCGAAACCTGCAATAGCGGCCCCATTCCCTCCACCATAAGTATTGATAAAACCTGCAAACTGTGCCCCACTTGCTTTGCCGCCAATGTGGTTAGAAAAACCTGCGAACTGTGTACCGCTTGCATTTTTACGCACAATATTGGAAAGGCCTGCGAATGAGAGTCCTTTTTCTGCTGCCGAAACACCAACCAAAACGTTTAAAGAAAATACATTTGTATCTAACACTGCATGGGTTCCGTTTGTGCTTACCGGATATAAAAACCCAATATTTGCTTTACCTTTTTTGCTTTCTTGTGCAAAACCATTTAAACCTGTGCTTAATAATATCGCTAAACCCAATGCTTTAACACCAGATGCTTTTTTGAAGTTGATGCTTGTTGCGAAGCTGTTTTTAATTTTTGTCGAAGTTGTATTCATTTCTGTCTAATTTTAAAATGAGACAACAAATACAACACTTACCCCTACGTGCAGCAAAAAAATATTTCTTTGCACGCCAATTCCTATGTTACGCAGGTTTAAACCAATTTAAACCAAAATAAAAAGCCTCGAAATTTACATTTCAAGGCTAGGTTATATTATAAAATTGAAAAATCTTTTCGGTTTATGATCTGATAAAAGCCAACAGGTCTTTATTTATAGTTGCCGCTTCGGTGGTTGGCATACCATGAGGGAAACCAGGATACGAGATCAGGGTTCCATTTTTTAAGAGTTTAACAGCTTTTGCTCCTGTAAGCGGGAAAGGAACAATCTGATCATCTTCGCCATGCATTACCAATACAGGTACATCTACACTTTTAAGGTCTTCGGTAAAATCAGTTTCAGAAAAAGCTTTAATACAATCGTAATGTGCTTTTACACCACCCATCATGCCCTGGCGCCACCAGTTATCTCTAACTCCCTGCGATATTTTTGCGCCCTCGCGGTTATATCCATAAAAGGGTATGGTAAAATCCTGAAAATATTGCGGTCTGTTAAAAGCTGTGCCTTCACGAATTTCGTCAAATACAGCAAGTGGAATGCCATCAGGATTATTTTCGTTCTGTACCATTATCGGTGTAACAGCACTAATTAACACGGCTTTGGCTACGCGGCCTTTCCCATGTTTTGCCACATAACGAATCACCTCTCCACCGCCCGTAGAGTGGCCAATGTGTATAGCATCTTTCAAATCAAGTGCCTTTGTAAGTTCCGCCACATCAGCGGCATAAGTATCCATTTCATGTCCATCTGCAGTTTGGCTCGACCGTCCATGTCCGCGGCGATCATGTGCGATAACCCTAAAACCTTGTTTAAGGAAAAACATCATCTGTCCATCCCAATCATCACCAGATAATGGCCAACCGTGATGAAAAAAAAGTGGCTGTCCGGTTCCCCAGTCTTTGTAATAAATTTCGGTTCCGTCTTTTACTGTAATCTTACTCATTGCTTTTGATTTTAGTAGTTAAAAAATTCTGGATTTGCGCGTTAAAATGATTCTTGAATGAGTCACCCCATGAAAACTAAGGAGTAATATTAAAAGCCTTTTTTAAAACTTAAAAATAATAAATTAAAAGCTCAATAGCCTAATATGCCCCCATAAATTATCCATAACATGTTACAATATCGATCTCACTAACCCACCTTCTACCCTAATGGCAGCCCCATTGGTTCCTGAGGCTAACGGACTTACGTAAAAAGTAACTGCGTTTGCAATTTCACTCACATCAAGAAAGCGTTGCAGTAAGGAAGTAGGCCGCATGTTTTTGAAGAAATCGGCTTCTACCTCAGCAATAGTAATATTTCCATTTTTAGCTAAATCTTCAATAAAACCACCTACCCCTTTTGATTTGGTGGGGCCTGGTAAAATAGAATTAACGGTTACCCCGGTACCTTGGGTTAATTCTGCCAAGCCCCGGCTAACTGCCAGCTGTGCAGTTTTGGTCATGCCATAGTGGATCATTTCATCCGGGATAAACACGGCCGATTCGCTGGATATAAAGATAATCCTGCCCCAATTTTTCTTTAACATTTTAGGGAATAGCTGCCGCGACAACCTAATTCCGCTCATTACGTTGACTTCGAAAAACCTAAACCAATCTTCATCACTGATCTCTTCAAAAGCTTTAGGTTCAAAAATGCCTGCGTTATTGATCAGTATATCTATCTCCGGAAGTTTATCTATCAGGCTACTTACTTCATCTGCTTTCGAAAAATCAGCAGCTATTCCTGAAATAAATTCTTTCCCGGCAATACCTTGCAACGATTTGACTGCATCATTTACACTGCTTTGCGACCGACCATTAATTATCACTTTAACACCTTCTTTTAATAAACTTTCGGCAATTGCGAATCCGATACCTGCAGTAGAGCCGCTTATAAAAGCTGTTTTATGCTTTAACTGTAAATCCATTTTTTGATTTTTAAATAATGTTTACGATAAAATTTCATTGCTACGTGCATAATATAAATTGAACAATTTTCTAGCTAAAAATTGTCATAGAAATATGCTAAAATTCAATTGCGTGCCTTGGGCAATCTGGGCACTATTTTAGAACAAGCAGAGCGCCAAAAAAAAGGACAAAGGATTTTAAATATTATTTACCCTATTGTTTTACAGCCTTAAACTGCGTGGATAGGAGTGCTCCTCCAAGTGCAGCCGTAAGAAAAATACCTTCGAAAATCAATAATCTTTTTTTCTTCTTAAAGCCGCGGTAAAAGGTATGTGCTGCAATAACTCCCAGGCCAAAAAACTCTATATCTCTTTGTACCCTTTTCGACGAATCTTTACTTTTAATCAGCACAACGCGCAATAATTTATCAATTAAACTGATGTTTTTAGAAACACCTTTTCTAATCTGTGCCTTACTTGCCGAAGCGCCCAATTTCTTAGCCGCAGTTTGTAATCCTGTAGTGGTGATCTCGTTAATCAAATGTGTTTTAGTATCTTTTTTTTCCATATCGCTTTCGGTAGGTTCTATTATTTCAACCCAACTTAACAGGATATGGTTTTGATTATTTGAGAATGATGTGGCCAGCCATTGTTATTTACGATAGGATAACCAAATCAATATCCTTCATCGCCAGATTCTTCAGTAAACCATTAAATACTGCAGTACGCAGAATGACCTGGAAAATATTAAGATGGGGTTTCCCAATACAAATGGTGGTAATTTCTTTCTCGTTTGCAATATCAATGATGGTTTTGGTTATGGCATTACTCTTTATCTTGATCACTTCAGCCCCAAGCTCGGTAGCCAGTTTAAAATGATTAATCAAATAACGTTGCTTATCGAGTTTAATACGTTCCATGCTTTCACTATCACTCTGCACATAAAGTACAATCCATGGCGATCGGTAATAAGAAGCCAATCTTGCTGTTTTCCTGATCACTATCCCTGCAGTTTCGGCGTTAGAAGAAATACAGGCTAAAAAACGTTCGGGCCGAAGTTTAATTGATTTTGGGATTTCGGTCTGAATTTTCCGTTCTACCTGGTGCACCACCTCTTTTAAGGCCAGTTCACGCAGCTGAAGGATTTTATCGGACTGAAAAAAATTGCCCAATGCCCTTTCAATTTTTGATTGATCGTAAATTTTGCCTTCTTTAAGGCGGGTAACCAATTCGTCAGCAGTAAGGTCGATATTTACGATTTCATCGGCAATTTCCAATATCTTATCCGGGATACGTTCGGTAACAGCGATGCCTGTAATCTGCTCAATTTCCTCATTAATGCTTTCCAGGTGCTGAATATTTACAGCCGAGATCACGCTGATCCCTGCTTCGAGCAAATCGAAAACATCTTGCCAGCGTTTGGTATTTTTGCTGCCTTCAGCATTGGTATGCGCAAGTTCATCTACAATAACAATCTCAGGATGGCGGTTCATAATTCCTTTAAGATCCATCTCTTCAATTTCCTTACCCCGATAAAAAATCTTGCGTCTTGGAATAACAGGAAGGCCTGCAACAAGGGCTTCTGTTTCTGCTCTTTTATGGGTTTCAACATAGCCGATACAAATGTCTACTCCATTCCGTAGCAAGGCATGCGATTCCTGGAGCATACGGTAAGTTTTACCCACACCGGCACTCATGCCGATATAGATCTTGAGCTTTCCGCGCCTTAATTTTTTAACCAGATCCAAAAAGTGCCTGACCGATTCTTCTTTTTGTTCTTCTTCCATGATGTTTTACCAGGTAACAGTCATTATTCCATTTTCTATCAATATGGTGATGGCAACAACCATAACAAGGGTGAATAATACCATCATAAATTTAAGTGAAATCTTTCTGGAAATCAGTTTAAAGTATTTTTCAGTAGCATAACTTTTTTTGATAGCAGATGTTCTTTTCCTTTTTAATGAGCTTAATTTTCTCATCATTAACATTCCAAGGAATGCTAAAAACAGACTGAACAATATTTCTATGTAAGGATGCATTGTTTTAATATTAAAATTATACTAATCTGTCACGTTGAGCCTGTCGAAACGCTTTACCATACATTTGGCTAGTCCTTCGACAAGCTCAGGATGACAAATCTTAATGAGTATCGTCATTACCAATTAAGTTGGGATTGACGAGCCGCGGATTAAAACGAAACCGCTATACTAGCTGTAAGGGCTACGTTCGCATTTACCGCAGCGCCTTCTCTTGCAAATATTTTGTCTTTACTATCATAGGCTTTTCCCTCCAGTCTGATTACTGCATTTGCTATGGGCGAATAATCAAGATTTAACGAATAACCCTTGGTTTTAAAACCTTCTGGCGTTCCGGTTGCAATAAAAATTCCGTTTTTATCTTCATAATATTCGAACCTTCCGGCAACTGCCCATTTTGGTGCAAATTTATATTGTAGGATTGCTACTGGTGAGATCACCTCATTTTTATCATCACTTCCTTTTTGTTTCTGCTGGGTTCCGTAATCCAATCCAAGGGTTACGCCAAATTTATCAGTAAGTTGAAAGATGCCATAAATGTTGTGGTAAAATCTATTTACCCTAACCGAATCAGCCCCTTCCGTTCCAAGATAATTGCTGTAGTTTACCGTAATCTTAGCGGTGGGTTTCCAACTCAATTGAAGTCCGCCTGCAGGTTTGTTGTTTCCATTCTGGCGGCTAATGCGTTGCCATCCGTTCAGATAAAGTGCAGTTGCTGTAAATTTGCCATCTTTGGTACCATAGCTAATTTTCGCACCCGACTCGTAATAAGGGGTATTCTCTGAAGAAATATTCCTGGTGAGTACCCAACAGTCTTTCGAAACTGCACTTTCAAAACCAATATGCGAAGAAAATATTCCGGCGTCGATCCAAAGGTTTTCTGATTTCGACAATTTCACACCCGCATTGGCCTCGAAGATATTTTTTAATACCCCAGGTTCGGCAGCAAGATTGGCATTGGCATAAGTTCCGGCCATTACCGCTAAGTTTGCACGGATATTTCCACTGTCATATGCAGCTTTAATAAAGCCGAGGTTCAGATTTACTTCATTTGCACGGTTATGTGAATAAATAAATCCCGGGCGGTTATGATCGGCTGGTTTGTTAAAATCATATCCATAATAGGCTTCAAGATAACCCGTTACTTTAATTTTAGGTTCTTCCTGTGCTTTCGCGAAGAATCCTGTAGTAAGTGCAGCAGCAAGTAATACTATTTTTTTCATCTGTATTCTATTTATTTTTATCTGATTGTTTTATTGGGGTATCATTGTGTCGTCATTCCCGCGCAGGCGGGAATCTTAATACACGATACATTAGCATTAAGATTCCCAATCAAGTTGGGAATGACGATCCTCCGCAACCTGTCTCCGCTGTTATCTATCCCTTAAGTTTTGGCAAACGCTTTACAGGCAGGTAGTAGGATGGTCAGTTTTTAAAGTTCGTCAAGGGCAAGGTTTAATTTCAACACATTTACCGATGATGGCCCGAACATTCCCATAAAGGGCTTAAGGGTATTCATGGCAACAAGTTCTTTTACTTTTTTCTCATCTATATTTCTGGCTTTTGCAACCCTCCGGATCTGAATTGCAGCGCCTTGCTCAGAAATATTTGGATCAAGCCCGCTTCCTGATGCGGTAACCATATCGGCAGGGATATCTGATTTTTTGATACCAGGGTTGTATTTCAATAAGGTATCGATACGCGACTGCACTTCTTTTAAATAATCGGGGTTGGATGGGCCTTTGTTAGAACCCGCAGAACCCGCTGCGTTGTAAGCAACTGCCGATGGTCTTCCCCAGAAATATTGTGGTTTGGTAAAAGATTGCCCTAATAGTGCATAACCTACCGTTTTACCATTTTTGGTGATTTTTTCTCCTCCACCGTTCCCTTTAGACATTTTGCCAATAAAGGCCACAGTAACTGGATATACTACGCATAACAGTACCAATAGTACAAGGGTTAAGCGGATGGATTGAATGATATACTTTTTCATGATGATATTTTTTATTTCTTGTTGTCATCCTGAGCTTGTCGAAGGACTTTTGTTATTGCGTTTCGACAGGCTCAACGTGACATTTTTCTTTATACAAATAAACCGACCAATAAATCGATTATTTTAATGCCTATAAATGGGGCTACTACCCCACCAATGCCATATATAAACAGGTTTCTGCGTAATAAAGCAGTTGCGCCGATAGGTTTGTAGGCCACTCCTTTTAATGCCAGGGGAATCAGGATTGGAATAATGATGGCGTTAAAAATCACAGCCGACATGATGGCTGATTCTGGTGAATGCAGGCCCATAATATTCAGGCTTTGCAAGGCAGGAATTGAAGCGATAAACAATGCCGGAACGATGGCGAAATACTTGGCCACATCATTCGCGATGGAAAAAGTAGTTAGCGTACCACGTGTAATTAGTAACTGTTTACCAATTTCTACGATCTCGATCAGTTTAGTGGGGTCGTTATCCAAATCGACCATATTACCTGCCTCTTTCGCAGCCTGTGTTCCACTGTTCATGGCTACACCAACATCTGCCTGTGCTAAGGCAGGCGCATCATTAGTCCCATCTCCCATCATTGCTACCAGTTTACCTAGTGTCTGTTCGTCTTTGATGTAGTTCATTTTATCCTCGGGTTTGGCCTCAGCGATAAAATCGTCAACACCAGCTTTCTCTGCGATATATTTAGCTGTTAATGGATTATCACCTGTAACCATCACGGTTTTCACACCCATTTTCCTTAAACGTTCGAAACGTTCGCTGATACCTGGTTTAATGATATCCTGTAATTCGATTACGCCAAGGGCTTTTTCATTTTCAGACACCACGAGGGGCGTTCCCCCATTGGTAGCAATGGCCTTCACATGATTTTCGATATCGGAAGGAAAAATATTCCCAGCTTTTTCTACAATATTCCGGATCGAATCGAAAGCCCCTTTTCTGATTCTTCTTCCATCAAGGGTATCTAATCCACTTGAGCGGGTTTCGGCTGTGAATTTGATAAAAGTAGATCCTTGAGGCGTTCCGGCAGATTTAACACCCTGTTCAGCAGCCAGTTCGATGATTGACTTTCCCTCTGGGGTTTCATCGGCCAAAGAGCTCAGCAAACAGGCATCAGTAAAAGCTTTAATGTTTACACCTGCTGTTGGATAAAAATTGGTTGCTTTACGGTTACCAATAGTGATCGTTCCAGTTTTATCTAAAAGCAATACATCAATATCGCCAGCAGTTTCTACCGCTTTACCCGATTTGGTAATTACATTGGCTCTTAGCGCCCTGTCCATTCCAGCGATACCGATAGCAGATAAAAGTCCGCCTATAGTGGTTGGGATCAGACATACAAATAGTGAGATCAAAGCAGCAATGGTAATCGGCGTATTGGCATAATCGGCAAAAGGTTTCAGCGTTACACATACGATGATAAACACCAGGGTAAAACTGGCCAGTAAAATGGTTAAAGCAATTTCGTTTGGTGTTTTCTGACGCGATGCACCCTCAACCAGGGCAATCATCTTATCTAAGAAGCTTTCGCCTGGAGCAGTGCTTACCTGAACTTTAATTTCATCAGATAATACTTTTGTACCTCCGGTTACAGAAGATTTATCCCCCCCTGATTCGCGTATTACAGGAGCAGATTCTCCGGTAATGGCCGATTCGTCAATAGTCGCAATACCTTCAATAATCTCTCCATCAGTTGGGATGGTATCGCCTGTTTCGCAAATAAACACATCGCCTTTTTTTAACTGGTTGGACGAACGGATTTCGATGGTTCCATTAGCCAAAAGCACTTTTGCAGGTGTTTCTTCTCTTGTTTTACGCAGACTGTCGGCTTGTGCTTTACCTCTTGCTTCTGCAATAGCCTCGGCGAAGTTTGCGAACAGCACAGTAAGCAATAAAATTAAAAAGATGAAGAAATTGTATAACGGTGATCCCTGTCCGCTATGGCTAAAAGAGTACACAGTAACATAAGCCATTACCAGTGTTCCTATTTCGACGGTAAACATGACCGGATTACGGACCATTACCCTCGGATCGAGTTTGATGAAAGATTGTTTTAGCGCAGTCTGCACCAAGGCAGGTTCGAACAATTTATTATTGGGTTTCATTTTCTTTTAATTTATGTATTGGTTGTCATCCTGAGCTTGTCGAAGGACCTTTGATAAATGCATTTCGACTACTTGTCCCGTTTTTTTTATCTGGAGGCTCAATGTGACAACTCTCATTTATTTAAGCATGGTAAAATATTCTGCCAAGGGTCCTAAAGCCAGAGCAGGGAAATAAGATAATGCGTTCAGTACCAGAATAACCGCGAAAGTCATTAGGGCAAAGGTTTTGGTATCTGTTTTAAGCGTACCGGCTGATTCAGGAATGAATTTTTTGGCACCTAATAATCCAGCGATGGCAACAGGCCCGATAATCGGTAAGAAACGGCCTAGGAAAATCACAATACCGGTAGATAGATTCCAGAAGATATTGTTATCGCCCAATCCTTCAAACCCAGAGCCGTTGTTGGCGTTAGATGAAGTCATTTCATAAAGCATCTCAGAGAATCCATGGAAACCAGGGTTGTTTAGCCAGTTTTTAGGTTGCACTGCCCAAGCTGCATCACCATGACTGGTAAAAATATAACTTGCAATGGCAGTTCCGGCAAGGATCAAAAATGGGCTTAACAAAGTGATAATTGCCGCAATCTTGATCTCTCTGGCCTCAACTTTATGTCCAAGAAACTCTGGGGTTCTGCCCACCATCAAGCCTGAAATAAATACAGCAACAATCAGATAAATAAAGTAATTCAATAAACCTACACCACAACCTCCGTAAAAGGAGTTGATCATCATGGCCAATAATTGCCATAATCCGGTTAAAGGCATCGTACTGTCGTGCATACCGTTTACCGATCCGGTAGAAATTACAGTGGTAAGTGTACTCCAATAGGCGGTGGCTGCAGGTCCGAAACGCACTTCTTTACCTTCCATTGCCCCTGTTGTTTGCGAGATCCCCATTTTGGCCAGGGCCGGATTACCGCCCAATTCTGAACTTAAGGTTGGTAAAAGCAGCATGAACAAACCAATGGTCATTACACCAAAAATGGTCCATGCTAATTTTTTCCTGCGAATGAAGTAACCAAAGGCGATGATCATTGCTAAAGGAATAATCGTTTGCGCCATCATTTCTACCATATTGGTTAGGTAGCTTGGATTTTCAAAAGGATGTGCCGAATTGGCTCCAAAGTAACCTCCGCCATTTGTACCTAAATGTTTAATGGCAATCATTTGAGCAGCTGGCCCTCTCGAAACATGTACGGTATCGCCTTGCAGGGAAATAAATTGATCTTTACCCTCATAGCTTGCGGGGGTACCGTTAAAAGTTAAGATTAAAGCAACCACAAGCGACAAAGGCAATAATAAACGGGTAATTGATTTTACAAAGAATTCCCAGAAATTACCGAGCTCAGTTGTTGTTTTATCTCTAAAAGCTTTGAAAAGGACTACCGCAGCGGCAATACCTGTTGCAGCGCTTACAAACTGAAGAAACATCAGTACGTATTGCTGAGTGAGGTAACTTACACCACTTTCGCCCGAATAATGCTGTAGGTTACAGTTGGCAACAAAGCTGATAATAGTGTTGAAGGCCAGATCTGGCGTCATCGCAGGGTTTCCATCCGGATTGAATGGAAGTTTATCCTGAAAGATGAGGACAAAAAAGCCGTAAAACAACCATAGTATATTAATGGTAAGCAGTGCTTTTAACTGCTGTTTCCAGTTCATCTGTTCTTTAATGTTGATTCCGGAAAGCTTGTAAATACCAGTTTCCAATGGCTTTAAAAAATCTGTCCAGACTTTTTCTCCTGCAAAAACCTTAGCCAGGTATTTACCCAGTGGTATTGCGATGACCAGGGTGAGCAGGAAGGTGGCGATAATGCCTGTTAATTCAGTGTTCATTTTTTGATTTGTTAATTATCCTCCGTAGAGGAGAAAGGATTAAAATTTTTCAGGTTTGATCAGCACGTAGATCATATAGATAAATACGGCGATGGCGATAATGAATAATGCGATCATAATGTTAGATTTTTTCGAACCAGTCGATTGATTTGTAAGTAGCCCAGCAGAGCAGGATGAGGATTAAAAAAATTAGTATTGTCATGATGTATTGATTTTATATGCCATTAGCCAACTCTTATACCACAAAAGAAAAACAAATCACAAACAATTGATTTACAATAATTTACAAAATAAAACAACTTTTAAAGTTAAATTAGACATAAAAAAACCCTTCCATTTTGGAAAGGTTTTTTTCATTTGGGAAAAATTAGTTCGTCATTGCTGAGAAAAAACGACAGCCTAATCTCTCGTCTTAGCATCTCGCAAAGACACCACAATTTAATTCCATGTTCTCCGAGTCTCCGTGGCAAAAACTAAAGTCTTAGCGAGACGCTAAGACTAGGAAAGAAGCCAATACTAGGAGAGCTTCAAAGTTTCGAGTAAACTGATGTAAATATCTATCCCTTCTTCAATTTCTTCAATGCCTATAAATTCATCGGCAGTATGCGAACGTGCAGAATTACCTGGCCCCATTTTAACCGAAGGCATATCTAACCAGCCCTGGTCTGAACTTGTTGGCGAAAGGTAAGTTTTCCTGCCAAGCGAAAGTCCGCTTATCACAACAGGATGAAGCATATCAATAAAAGATGGTTTTAATACATTTGGCCGCAAAGTAAAATGACATGAGGTATGGTTGATGATGGTATTCATGATTTCTCTTTCGGTATAATTATGGTCGAAACGGATATCTACCGTAAAACTGCACTCAGCCGGAACAATGTTGTGTTGAATACCTGCCTTGATCTCTGTAACCGTCATTTTAACAGGCTGAGGCTGATCATCCATAATGGGAAACAGATAATTTTTGAACCAGTCGATATCTTTAAGGGCATGATAAATCGCATTATCGCCTTCCTCTCTAGCTGCATGGCCTGAGCGGCCTTTTGAAACGCAGTCGATTACCATCGAACCCTTTTCGGCAATGGCCATATGCATACCCGTGGGCTCGCCTACAATGGCAAAAGATATTTCTTTAATATCAGGTAGTATACTGCGGATGCCCAATTCTCCTGAGGTTTCTTCTTCAGCAGTTGCCGCCAGGCATAGGTTAAAGGGAAGATCTTTTCGCTCATAGAAATACAAGAAAGTAGCGGTTAAAGCCACTAGCGGACCGCCAGCATCGTTACTGCCCAGCCCGTATATTTTTTCATCTTCTATAATCGGGCTAAAAGGATCTCTGGTATACTGTTCATTGGGTTTAACCGTATCGTGGTGAGAGTTTAACAGGATGGTTGGCTTTGAAGCATCCAGGTGTTTATTGTAACACCAGATATTGTTGTATTTCCTAAATGTGTTTATACCTTGCAAGTTTAAGAAAGATTCGATCTGATCGGCAGTAAGCATCTCATCACCACTAATGGAAGGAATAGCGATTAAAGCGGAAAGGAGTTCGAGTGATTCCTGATAGAGGTGATTAAGATCAGGACCTTCGGTAAGTTTTATTTTACTGATCGTGTTCATGACAATGTGGTTAGGTGTTTAAGAATAAATAACTTCCTGATAGATCTCAGCATGCTGATAAACTATGGGCTGTGCATCAGAAAAGTATTCCGGATCAAAAAGCATAGCGGTACAGAGACAATTGCATTTTTTCTTGCGTGTTAAAATATCATAGTTCACACAGCTTTTGCAGCCTTCCCAGAAATGCTCATCGTGGGTGATCTCGGCAAAACTGACTGGCAGAAAACCAAGTTTGGCATTCATCCGCATAATTGCCGGACCTGAGGTAATGCTAAAAATTTTTGAATTGGGATACAATCTTCTCGACATTTTGAAGATTCTGTTTTTGATGGATCTGGCTACCCCGGAGTTCCTGAATTTAGGAGCAACAATAAGTCCTGAGTTGGAAACGAAGCGTTCATTTTCCCAGGTTTCGAGGTAAGAAAAACCTACCCACTCGCCGGTATTAGTTAAAGCAATAACTGCCTTGCCAGCAGCCATTTTCTCAATTACCGAGGCTAAGGTTCTTTTTGCAATGCCTGAACCTCTTGCGATAGCTGATTGTTCTGTTTCCTGTATAATTTCTTCTGCGTAATGTGCATCGCCCTGATCAGCAATGCGGACAAAAATGATGTGGTTATCCATTATGATTTAAATTTTCATACCAGGCCAATTACAAAGGAAGTGCCTCAAACCAGCATTAAGGGCTAAATAGCCATTTAAACAATGGTGCAGGGCTTTATTTTTTTTCCATGAGCGCCGTATATAGGAGGTACCTTACCAAAATGGAAGGATTAATTTCATTATGAAAACCCATTGTGCCATTTTGTAACCTGGAGCATTAACAAGCCAAAAACTTTGTGGCCACATTAAACGTATGTTAGTTAAAACCATACATACGTATAATGAGAAAGGGTACGATAATACACATCGATCAATCGGTTGGCTTTGGATTTATACAAGACGAAAACGAACAGGAAATTACATTTTGTTTAAATCTTAATGAAAATCTCAGTGCAGGCGACCTGGTAGAATTCAAAATTGAACTAACGGCCTATGGGCTCACGGCCACCAACCTTCGCCTATTATTACATATTTAATGCACGTTTTCAGATTATTTTTGTATATTATAAAATAGCAGGATGATTATGTGTCGAAAAAGATCCCTTTTTGAAGCTAAAAGTTTATAACATTATGCTCAATTCTAACAACAACAGTTCTTTTGTACGGCCACTTATCCAGTATATGGAGCAATATCATAAACTTTCCAGTAGCCTTATTGCACAGTACGAAAAACATTGCTCATTGGTCACAATCAGAAAGAATAAACACATTGTTTCCCCCGTTGATAGTAATGCAGCACTTTTTTTTGTAAAAAGTGGCATTGTACGTGGTTTTATAAAAGATGGCGCCAAAGATATTACCACCTGGTTTTGTTTTGGAAATAATATTGTAGGAGCCATTCGTCACCCTGATTTACAAGCTAACCACTCTGCAGAATATTTACAGGCATTAGAGGATTGTGAACTGATCCGCATTCCCTATACGTTAATCGACTATGTATACGCTCATTTCGAGGAGGCCAATATTATCGGGCGAAAACTGCTAGCGTTACACTATTATGCTGCATCCGAAAGATCTATACTGGCTAGAATACCAAATGCATTGCGACGGTACCAAAAGCTGGCAGAAAGCGGAAAAGTAGACTTAAACAAAATACCGCTCCGCTATTTGGCAAGCTATTTAGGAATGAGATTAGAAACCTTAAGCAGGATCAGAAGCAAAGAACTGCATAAAAATGAGAATCGTGGGATTCCCGTATCAATAGAAAAGTAGTGATTAAACTTAGTTTGGATAAAAACCCTTCAAAAAACAAACCCCGTACAATTATTTGTACAGGGTTAATAATTTAGTAAATACGAAGGGTTTAACCTTTTTTAATCATATCAATCATCATCGAAATTTCATCTACTGCGGCTTCATTGCTACCATCAAAGCCCATCAGGTTAAATCTGATGTTCCCCGCAGGGTCGATCACAAATTTTGAAGGAATTCCCGAAACTTTATAATCAGTAACCACCTTGTTAACTTTCGAATCAGGATCTTTGGTATCCATTAACACCTCGAAACTATATTTCTGCGATTTAATATAATCGCTCGCATCCTGAGTTGGGGTAGCTGTTTTCTCCCAGGTATGAATAAATAAAAATTTCACGTTTGGATCTTCTTTATATTTATTAACCGCCATTTGCATTGCAGGAAAAGAAGCCTTACATGGCCCACACCAGGTAGCCCAAAAATCGAGGATTACGACCTTACCCTTTAAACTGCTTAGTGTAACTTTTTTACCTTCAATATCGGTTAATGTAAAATCTACAGCAGGTTTATTAATGATTTCTTTATTAAGTTTTTGCTGTAGATTGGCCAGAATCCCTTTTCTGATTTCAGCAGCATAGGCATCGAAACCCACATCACTTCCCTTTACTTTGATATAAAGTGTTTTAAAGGTACTGCTCATTTCATCATTGGCCTTGCCCGATTTTACGGCCTCTTCCAATTTAGCATAAGCCTCTTGATTTCTATTCAATGCCATTAATATTTTGGCATATTGGAAATTCGATCTCGGAGAAGCAGTTTTTGGATTTTTAGCCGCTAAATCGGCATAAATGAGTGCTTCATCATACTTCTTTTGTTCGAAAAGAATTCCAGCATAAGTCATGGTTAAGCCTGGGTAACCCGATGCAGCAAATTTGGATGAATTTTCGTTGGGTAACTTTCCGTCATAATAAATTTTAGCACTTTCCATGGCTTTTTTATAATATACAGCTGCATTTTTTAAATCGCCGGTTTTATAAAAAGCATCCGCAACACCATTAAACCCGTTTCCTTTCCAAAAATCTACCTGCAGCTTGTTAATATACTCAATAGCCTTAGTCGCATTTTTTTCTTTGGCATACTCGGAAGCAATAGCCGATACCACATAATCATACACAATCAATTCTTCTCCAGAGCCCGAAACCGGAAATTTTTTAATCCAGATTTTATAGGCATTTTCTTTCTCCAATGCAGTTTTGGCATCATAAATTTTGCTGGCTTCCTGTCCCCTTGCTCTCGCCCCTTTAGGAAACTTCTGTAATTCTACCTGAACAAGCGAATCGGAAGCTTTTACATTTTTTAACCGATAATAGTAATTAATGGCCAGGTCAACATCTTTTTCCTGATCGGCAGCGGCCAGCTTTTGCAATTTGGCTTCCAATAGGGCCTTATCTGCAGGTTCCTTAGATGCCACTAATTTATCCAGATAAATCCTGGTGGTATCTACTGGTTTGGTTTGTGCTTTTAAACCACTTATACTTCCTAAAATGAGAATAGAAAGCAATCCTAACATTTTGTTACTGATATTTAGTGTACTCATGTGATTAATCTTTAAATAGGTTTGACAATGTATTGTTCAATTCTTCTCCACGTAAATCTTTTGCAACCACTTTTCCATCTTTATCCAATAAAAAGCTGGCGGGAACCGATTTCACACCATATAATGCAGCTGCGGTATTCGCCCAGCCTTTCAGGTCAGAAACATGTTTCCAGGTTAAACCATCATCGTTAATTGCTTTGAGCCAGGCTTCTTTTTTGCTGTCTAACGATACGCCTAAAATTTCGAAGCCTTTATCATGATATTTTTTGTAGGCTGCAACTACATTCGGATTTTCTTTACGGCAGGGACCACACCAGCTTGCCCAGAAATCTACCAAAACATATTTTCCACGAAATGCAGAAAGTTTAAGTGGTTTTCCATCCACATCATTCATTACAAAATCCGGCGCCAGTTTTCCCGGAGCAGTTTTATTGGTTAATGCTAAACTGGCATTAATGGCTTTCCCATAAAATGAAGCTTTAACCGCTGGAGCAAATAATGCATACATTGCTGCTGCTTGCTCGGGATAGGGATAACTAATAAAGCGGTCTTCCACAATTGCGGCAACGGCTACCGATGAGGCGTGTGCTTTTACATAAGCTCTTACTGCATTTTGATTAAGCACATCAAGCGCTTTAAATTCATCATCAAAAGATTTGCGCTGTGCTGGGCTTAAGGTTACTTTACCTTTTTGGTTTGCGCTATCTAAACGGCGGTAAATATCACCAGCTTTTGCCGTTATCGCTTTCCAAGGGCCATTATAAAAACCAAAATAAATATCGGTTTCCGGCGAACCGATCACTTTGGCCATAAACAACGAATCCTTATCGCCAACGATTGAGATGTCTTTATTTTCTAAAAGAAAGTTTTTTTGTTGCTTACCGCCCTTAAGCTTTAAAGCATACATTTTAACCTCGGGCACTGTACCACTAAAAGCGAAACTGCCATTGGTAATAACAGTAGAATCCTTAATTTCTTTATCGCCAATGTTATGCGAAAGATAAATTAATCCCGTATTTATCCCTTTTATCTTACCCGTTAATTTATATCCTCTTTGTATGTTAAAAGCACTTGCTACCAAAAGAATCAAGGCTGCTGGTGCTATTAATTTTATTGTCTTTTTCATAGTTGATGTAGTTATGGGAGCCAGGTATTGGCTCCCAATAATTAATTTTGATAACCTGGATTTTGTGTTAAAGATGGATTGGCAAGAATCTGTGCCTGCGGAACTGGGAATAAAACCGAGGTTGTTTTCCAGGTTGGTTTTAATGCACCAATTACGGCATTAGCCCTATTGGTTCTTTTTAAATCAAACCAGCGGTGGCCCCACTCGCCAAAAAACTCTACTTTTCGTTCCTGCTCAATAGCAGCTAACATCTGCCCTTGATCTAAAGTAGCACTCACACCACCTAAACCAGCCCTGGTTCTAACCATATCAATATCTGTTTTTGCACCAGAAAGGTTGTTTTGTTGTGCACGGGCCTCAGCACGGATCAGGTATTGCTCAGCCAACCTAAGCGCAACATTATATTCATTGCCAGTTCCAGAGCCTATTTTATATTTGCTTATACCATAGTAGGTTTTTCCGCCAATTGTTTTGGTAACTGTCCAATTGGTACGGCGTAAATCAGTTGTGTTTTCAAAGCTTTGATACGTTACATCTGCTAATGTATAATTCGGGATCACCGCGGATAAAGTTACATATGCAGCGCCAGGCACAGAAAGCCCAGAAATATTACCGATCTGCCAGATAATTTCGTTACTGGTATTAACAAAAGCCGCCTCTGGAGCCGGAAGTGTATAAACTGCCGAACCTATAACCTGTGTAGCCTGTGCTTCTGCATTTGCATAATCTTTTTGGTAGAGGTAAACACGAGCTAAAAGTGCTGTTGCTGCGTATTTGTTCACCCTACCCCTAAATGTGCCCACATAAGCTGTAGGTAATAGATTTTGCGCTTCAGTTAAGTCCTTTATAATCTGTGTATAAACTCCTGTTGTTGATGTACGGGGTAAAGCTGCATTTTCAAAAGCGGAATAATCGTCTTTTAGTGGCAACGGTACGTCTCCATAAAGATTTACGAGATGGAAGTACGCAAATGCCCGCATAAATTTAGCTTCACCCAAAAGTTGATTTTTTACAGAAGGGGTTAAGGTTGTGGAAGCACTAAGACCGCTAATGGCATTATTGGCATTTTTTACCAGTTGGTAGGTTGTCCCCCATATGTTGTTAGCTGTACCATTATTATTTGAGATCGAATTGTTTGCGAACTCCTGGGTTAATACTACACTTGCATTATATTGCAACTCATCACTAGAAACTCCCGAGTAAAAAGTAAGTGAAGTAATTAAGCCATTGGTAGCCTGCGAAGAAAAAGAATACAGGCCCATCACAACGCTCTGTGCAGCTGCGTCTGTTTTAAAGGCATCTTGGAACAAAATCTGAGTGGGTGGCGCCCCCAATTCTACAAATTTTTTGCAGGAAGAAACAGTTAAGACTGTTGTAAAGATAATTGCTTTATAAAAGAAATTTCTATATATTTTTTTCATGATTTTATCAGTTAAAATGAACAGTTAACACCAAATACAATTGTTCTTAATGGAGGTAATACCTGACTAAGTGTACCGGTACCTAAACCTGGAGGCCCACCCGGAACAGTTGTTTCTGTATCTAAGATGTACTTATTCTTTGCCCATGTATATAAATTCTGGCCTTGAATAAAGATGCTACAGTTAGACATCTTAATCTGCTTTAACCATTCGGTAGGCAAAGAGTACGATAGGTTTACAGACCTCAGTTTTAAATATGAGGCGTCTCCATATACTGCATCAGACGATGTGAAATTGTTATAGGAAGCGGCAATTACTGATCCTGCTGTTGCCGATGCTCCCGGTAGGTTAGCATTTGTGTTTGTAGGTGTCCACCTGCCCAGCCAATAGTCGTTTTGGTTACCAAGTGCACCAGGTCTGTTGTTTACAATTTGCGTAACGCCAAAACGGTGATTAAATTGAAAAAATACGCCCAGTTCAAAATTCTTATAGGTGAAGGTATTGTTGAAACCTCCGAAAAATGGTGTTCCTAAATCTGCTATATACCGATCGTTAGCGGTAATGCTACCATCACCATCTTTGTCCTCATAAACTGCTGCTCCGTTGGCAGGGTTAGCACCTAGAAAGTGATACAGGCGAATGACATTGATTGGTTGCTCTACGATATAAGATGATGAATAAAATGATTTCTCCAGACCAGGGAAAGCTGTAATTTTGCTACTGGTAAAGGTGAAGTTCGCAGAAGTTTTCCACGAAAAATCTTTTGTCATCACATTGGTGGTATTCAATTCAAGTTCCAGCCCTTTATTCTGTATTGTTGCTGGTAAATTTAACATATAACTGTTGTATCCACTTTGACTGGCCAGAGCATTAGAAGTGATTTGATCTGCAGATCTGTTTCTGTAATAATTAGCAGTAAAAGAGATCCGATCCTTTAAAAAACCCAGGTCTATAGCAAACTCCATTTTTTTGGTGGTTTCCCATTGAATTGATTCGTTTGGTAATACGTTAACATTTGTGGCGGCATTACCCAAATATGCCGTAGATGATGAATATAATGGCAGATAAAGGTAGTTAGGGATCTGATCATTTCCTGTTGTACCATAACTTCCCCTCAGCTTCCCGAAACTTAGAAAAGCTAAATTATCTTTTACAAATTCCTCGTTTGAGAAAACCCAGCCTGCACCAATTGCACCAAAATTACCGAAGCGGTTTATCGTTCCAAACCGTGATGAACCATCCCTTCTAAAGGTGGCATTGAAAAGGTATTTTTCTTTCCACTCGTAATTTAGTTTTGCAAAAACAGCATCATATTTATACTTAACAATATTATTGTAAAATACAGTGGTGGTACCTGCGGCGCCCAATGTGCCCAAGAGTGCTTCATTGCTATAATTGGTTCCAGAAAGATAAAGTCCATTGGATGTGTTTTGTTGAAAACTTGCTCCAATAAGTGCTGTAAATTTCCCGTCCCCAATTGTTCTTACATAATCCAAGGTTGGCTCAACAATCCAGTTTTGAGCATTCAGATTAGTGAATTCAGCTGAACTTGAAGGATTGTTCGCAGGATTTTGAGATGATGCCGGATTGGTTGAGGTTTGATCAAGCCTGGTATTGGTATAACCAAAATTTGCTTTGGCAGTTAAACCTTGTAAAATGGTATACTTCAAATTAGCACTAGCAATTAAGTTATTGGTTACCCCGTTGTATCGCTTTAGTAAAGTTGCTATGGGGTTAGTGTAATTGGTAGACCAAAATAATTTGCCAGCAGCATCGTAAAGAGGAAGGTTTGGCGGCAAATTGTACACTGATGAAACATCTCCGGTTGGTATATTGGTATTATCATTAGCGTAGCTAACAGAAAACGAAGCTGTAAATTTTTTGTTTAGCGAGCTATGGTCTAAATTCAATCTCGAAGAGAATCTTTTATCATTATTATCGCCTAAAAAGACGGTACTTTCTCTGCGGTATGCAGAATTGAAGAAAAAGCGGGTCTGTTCATTACCACCAGACATTGATGCCTGAATTTCATTTATGTGGCCCCTGTTCCCAATAAACATTTTCTGGAAATCGGTTGAGCTATTTCTGTCCCATACCGTCAGATCCGGGGCATTACTGCTATTTGGCGTTACACCATCATTTTTAAACGCCTCTGTCCGCAGTGCCAGGTATTGTTCGAGATCTAACACAGGGATAAAACGGTTCACTTCTGTAAAGCCAGTGTTAAGGTTGAGTCCAATTTTTACTTTTCCCGATTTTCCTTTTTTGGTCGTAATTAAAACTACACCATTTGCACCTCTCGATCCATAAATTGAAGTAGCATCGGCATCTTTCAAAATATCGATACGCTCAATATCAGATGGGTTGATCATACTGAATGGACTAATTCCTCCACTGGCGCCTGAAGTGCCAAAAGCATTTAAGTTATCCGTTACAGGCTGACTTCCATTGAAATTGGTAAAAGGAACTCCGTCAATTACATATAATGGAATTCCTCCCTGCATTAGTGAATTTTGCCCTCTGATCTGCACCTGGATTGCTCCACCTGGAACACCATTATTCTGGGCAATCAATACACCAGACATCCTTCCTGACAATGCCGCTAAGGGGTTACCAACGGGTTGTTTTTCGATCTCTTTCGCCGTAATAGAAGCAATGGAGCCCGTACTCGTTTTTCTGGTTGTAGTACCATAACCGATAATCTGTACTTCATTTAGGCTACCCACCGAAGGTTTCATTACAATCTTGTACGAATTTTCTGAGCCGATAACTTGTTCCGCATTCTGATAGCCGATGCAGGTAAAAAGCAGCACTTTCGTTCCCTCATCCGGAAGGTTAACTCCAAACTGACCGTTTCTATCGGTTGCTGTGCTTACCTTATTGTTTTGCTTCAGCATGATTGAAACCCCTGGGATGGGAACTCCATCTTCATCTACTACAATACCAGAAATTCTGATATCAACAGGCACGGCTTTAACTTCTGGTTTTATCGAAGAAATTAAAATCCTGTTATTTAACTGCGTTATTTTAAAACGTTTGGAGTTAAACAGTACATCAAGCAGTTCCTGAACCGTACGTTTTTGTACCGGGATATTGAGTTCCTTTAGTTCTTTAAGATCGGTATTTCTATAAATGAAAATAAAAGGTGTTTGCTTTTGAATTTTTTCAATAGCAGAGAATACACTCTCATGATTTAATCCAAGCACTACTTCTGTATTAGAGATCGATTGACCTTTGGTATTAGAAGCAAAGATTAATGAAGAGGTGGCAAAGGTTACTATAGCTAATACAAAGCTTAAACGCATAATCTGACGAATTAGATATCGTGATTTTTTAGAAGCGAAAAATTTCTTACAGGGATTCCCGCCCTCTGCTGATTGTGCAGAAAATTTCATAATTTTAAATGTTTTAAATGATGCCTAAATTGTTTAATACATGCTGTTCCAATTCCAGCTGGAACAGTGCAAATTTTATCTCTCTGTCTTGCAAGGACAGGGAGATTTTTTCATCAGATGTGGAAATAGTAGAGTTCTTTCATGTAGTTTGGTTTGTTTGGTTTTAGTTGATATTGATTATTTAATTATTGCAATCCTTGCCCGAAATAAAAATCTCATTGGCTTTGGTTACGTATGCTGCATTATTAAAGGAAGTTATTACCTGCAAAATCTCATCTAAACTTTCTCCTTTCTGAAAAGTTGTGGTAAAGCGGCAATTTTTACCGGCATCATCCACAAAAGTAATTTTGGTTCCGAAGCGTTTAGCCAATACCTCAATGGCGTCTTTCATCGTAATATCTTCAAAGAAAATATCTTTTGCCTGCCAGTCTACAACTTCCTGCGATATCACTTTGGTCAAGCTTGGCATTTTTCTTTTCTCATCAAAGGTTAGCTGTTGATTAGGTGTAAGTACCCCTAAAAGCTTTTGATGATCCTGCACACTTACTTTTCCACGGGTTACGGTTATCACAACTTTTTGCCCTTCAATGGCTTTAATATTAAAAGCAGTACCTAGAACAGTTGTTTTAACTTTTCCTGCATAAACAATAAAGGGCTTGGCCGGATCATGAACAATATCAAAATATCCCTCCCCTTTAAGGGTTACTTCTCTGGTATTGCCATCAAAATGCTGGGGATACAGCAAAACTGCACCATTGTTTAATATCACTGTACTCCCATCTGGTAATACTATTTTTTTATGCTCCGTTTCTGCTACTACATTAACAACTGCTACATTGACTTTAGCGGTTATTTTTTGCGTTTCAGGCTTTAAAAAATAAAAAGTAGAAAAACCTGCAATCAAGAATACAGCAGCCCAACCTATCCAGGCAAAATTTAATTTAAAAGACTTCTTTTCTTCCTCGCCAACAATTTCATTAAAAATTTTATTGGCTTTACTTTCTCCTATAGTTTCGTCAGATTGAAATAAATCCCAATCTTTTTCCATTAAGCGTTTTTCAAATTCAACATTGCTTGAGGCGTTAAGATGATTAAATAAAACGCTCTTTTCTTCTTCTGATATAGTATTTTGAGCATACTTACCCAGAAGTTCACTTATTTCTTCATTTTTCATACAAATGGCGATATAGAAAAGATATTATTTTGTTCGTTTTAATAGTTGACGTTTGTAAAGTATAAAAGGGGGTAGTCAAAAAAATATTTTTTTAAAATATTTTTAAATTTCAACCGTATTTTAAAAGAAAACCGTTCTAAAACAGGAATAGATTACATTATTTCAATAATCCAAGGAAAACGAAAGATATAAGTGGTATGGTATTATTTTCGCCTACCATGTTGCGTAATGTTTTTAGGGCTTCTCTTAAATGAACCTTAACAGTTGCGGGTGCAATATGGAGTATTTCTGCAACTTCTTTTTGTTTCATACCTTCAATATGGCACATCCTGTAAACCAGTCCTTGCTGTTTGGGTAGTTTAGCCAGTAATTGATCAACGTAGCTTTGTGCATCTTTTCGCATAATGGCATCTTCAGTCCCTGTGTCCTGCTCGCTCCACTCAACTTCCTGTAAGTCTGATGTTTTGTTTTCAGCAGCAATAGCCCTAAGCAAGTCTAAGGTAAGATTAACGGCAATTCTTCGAATGTATCCACCAAAGTTTTCAATTGCATTTAGATTTCCCCTTTTTAACCAGATTTTAAGGAAGGTTTCCTGAACTACTTCTTCAGCTCTTTCTTTAGATTTCAGGTAGCGGTTGGCATAAGAAAAAACCTTATTTTTATAAGCATCAAAGATCAAGCGAAAGGCCTGTTGATCGCCAACAGCTATTTTGAGCATTAAATCTCGTTCCTCTCCCAATTCCTTATTTTGCATATACTAATATAATATTTTCAAAGCAGGTTTTCTTGATTGATGAAGTGTTTTTGCTGTACAAAAAGGTCTCATTCATTAAATGACATTGAATTTAAAAAAAACTCATAGGGTGCTAAAAAATTAGTTCCTAACCCACAATGGCTAAAATTATATCTTCGGTCCGAATCTATAATTTTTGGTAAGACTACAAAAAAATCTGATTATTTCTGCTAATCAGGATATAATTTGACAATAAGTTCCTTAAAAATAGCGCTTCAGCCTCAAAACTATTCAGTTTTATTTACACAATTGCTCAAATTCAGCAATTTTCAGATAAATGAGGCGATATGAGAGGTTATTTTAACCGCTAAATAAACAGATGAAAAATGATTCGGATTAAAACGCAAAAAAGCCACGATGAAACATCATGGCTTGTATTAATCAACTAAACCTTATAAATACTAACCAAATATTTATGATTCAAAAGTAAGTTAAGTGTATTAATTGGAAATTAAGTTAGGATTAAATGAAAGAAAATAACTAAGCATTATCGAAAATATTCATAAATTAAAATCAAGTACAAGAGCAGGAACGCCTTTATACTGATTGCGCTATCATCCCTAAAAGACGCTCACTAGATATCCCCAATATCCATTGGTATGCAATTATAATGGCTCTCCATCATAATTTATTAATTTTAGTCCATCCAGTACCTATACAAAAATACGCACACATTAATATGTAGATGATTATGCAAACTGTTAAAATGGTTATATTGCGGCACTAAATCATAATGAACAACTCAAAAAACGCTAATCTTAACAAACTATCCTCATTTCTATTAAAAAAGGAATGCGTAATTGCCATTTACCTTTTATTGGCTATTGTAGCGGGTTATAAACAGTATCACCATCATTCTTATAACAATTATCTGATTTTCAAATATGTATATTGGCACACAGTAGATCTGCAAAATTTATACAATAACTATCCCGAATACCGAGACAGTAACCACTACGGACCTTTATTTTCAATCTTTATTGCCCCATTTGCACTTTTGCCCGATGGTTTAGGCGCTTTGCTTTGGAATGTGACCAATGTATTGATTTTGCTTTGGGGAATTTATAGTCTGCCTATATCGTTAAACAAACGCACTATTATTGCCTGGATCTGTGCACACGAAGCCTTAACGGCACTCTTCAGTTTTCAGTTTAACATTGCATTGACTGGATTAATATTACTCAGTTTCTCCTACCTGATTAAAAAGAAAGAAATACAGTCTGCTTTTTTTATTGCCATCGGCACATTGGTTAAACTTTACGGGATTGTTGGATTGGCATTTTTCTTCTTCACAAAAAATAAGCTAAAATTTATCATAGGCTGTTTTATCGCTTTTGTGGTACTGTTTGCTTTGCCAATGGTTATTTCATCTCCGGCATTTGTCATTCAATCGTATAGCGACTGGTACCATTCCCTTGCCCATAAGAATGATTTAAATGCATCATTAACTTCTTTTCAGGATATTTCTTTGATGGGTATTGTAAGACGGGCAACAGGCAACATAAACATTCCCAATGCTCCATTTTTATTGGTTGGTCTTGTATTATTTGGTTTGCCCTATTTACGGATTAAGCAATATAAACACCTCGGCTTTAGGTTAATGTTATTGGCATCTACACTTATTTTTACGGTTATATTTAGCAGCGGTTCTGAATCGCCAACCTATATTATAGCTTTTGCAGGTATTGCCATTTGGTTTATGGTACAACAAAACCCTAAAAAAGGATGGATAATAGCCTTATTTGTTTTTGCTTTTATATTAACCAGCCTATCGCCAACCGATATTTTCCCAAGGTCGGTTAAAGAATTTATTCGTCTATATTCGCTTAAAGCCCTACCTTGCGTTATCATTTGGCTAACCATAGTTTATCAAATGATGAAAGAAGATTTTGAGTCTTATCTGATTGCCGATAAATGAATAAACTAGTTTCTATAGTAATCCCTGCTTACAACGAAGCCGATAATATTTTTGTAATAACCGAAAGTATTAAAAAAGTTTTTTCTACCATCAATTACGATTATGAAATTATCCTGGTTGATGATGGAAGTGCCGATCATACGCTCGAAAAAATAAAGGATTATGCCTCAACCGCAGGTAATATATTTTTCCTCGAGTTTTCCAAAAACTTTGGCCATCAACTGGCAGTTAAAGCAGGCATGGACCATGCTTTTGGCGATTGTGTAATTTCCATGGATTGCGATATGCAACATCCTCCGGAGTTGATTCCCGAAATGCTGCAGAAATGGCAGGAAGGTTTTGAGGTCGTGTACACCATCAGGGAAGAAGATAAAAATTTATCAAAAGGGAAAAGAAGTTCATCAAACCTATTCTATAAAACCTTAAACTGGCTATCGGATATTGATCTTGAACCAGGCGCCGCCGATTTCCGCTTACTTGATCAAAAGGTAGTTAGCATTTTTAGGAATTTCCATGAAAACGAGCCCTTTTTACGTGGTTTGGTAAAGTGGCTCGGTTTTAAGCAGTTTGCTATTCGTTACAATCCTGCAGCTCGTTTTTCGGGGAATAGTAAGTATACCTTTAAAAAGATGTTAAGGTTGGCGTTGCACGGCGTTACTTCTTTCAGTATAAAGCCGTTGTATTCGGCAGTTTATCTAGGGTTCATTCTGTCGTTTGCCTCTGTACTGTACATACCCTATATTATTTACGCTTTTGTAAACCATGTAGAGGTATCTGGCTGGGCCTCTGTAATTATGACCATTGTCTTTTTTGGAGGGCTACAACTCATAATCTTAGGCATTATAGGTATCTATGTAGGTAAAATGTTTATGCAATCTAAAAACCGCCCTAATTATATTATCCGTTCAACCAATATTCAGCAAAAATAAAATGGTACTGTTAAGTTTTGATATCGAAGAGTTTGATATGCCTTTTGAATATGGAAAAGATATTTCTTTCGAAGATCAGATTGCCATTTCGAGGGCTGGTACCATTAGCATTTTAGATATTTTGGATAAATATGAGGTGAAGGCTACTTTTTTTTGTACGGTTACTTTTGCCGAAAATATTCCCGATCTGATTAAACGGATTACAGAAACGGGCCACGAACTTGCCTCGCATGGTTATTATCATTCTGATTTTAAACCCGAACATCTTCTCCAATCGAAACAAAAATTAGAAGAACTTTCTGGCAAAGAAATTACGGGTTACCGCATGGCGAGAATGATGCCTGTTGACGAAAGGGAAATTGAAAAAGCCGGATATACTTATAATACATCCATTAATCCAACTTATTTACCGGGACGGTACAACAATTTTAATGTCTCAAGAACATACTTCATCAAAAATAACGTATTGCAGATTCCGGCTTCAGTAAGCCCATTGATTAGGTTTCCGTTATTTTGGCTGTCTTTTCACAATCTGCCTTTAGGCATTTACAAAACATTAGCCAGCTGGACATACAAAAAAGATAAATACCTGAATATCTATTTCCACCCTTGGGAATTTACCGATTTAGAAGATTTTAATCGCTTTGGTTTTCCAGGTTATGTAAGAAGAAATACTGGTACAAAAATGGCAAAGCGCACCGAAGATCTTATTTCGTGGATGAAGGCTAAAAATTATCCTTTTGGCACCTTTCAGGAATTTATCCGTACTATTTCTTCAAACTGAAAACCGCCAATTGTAAACTGATAACTATTTATACGTTTCGGCTAATTTAAGCGCATTGTAGGCATTAACAATTCCTCCGCTGACACATATTTCGCTAAAGAGCACACGGGTGTTCTCGCCTTTTTCATTTTTGTATTTTATCTTGTGTGCAACTTTCGACACAGATTTAATGATGATATCTCTTACCTGAGCAGGCTTTAACTCCGGATAGTAGCTCAAAATCAGCGCAGCCAAACCAGCCACAACGGGCGAGGCCATACTCGTTCCGTCAGCTTCTTCATATTTATTATCAGGAACAGTTGATTTGATTAAAAATCCAGGGGCAAAAACATCTACATTATATTTGCCATAGTTAGAGAAATCGGCTTTCAGGTTATCATCATCTTTATAAGCACTTGCACCTACTTCAATCCAATTACTGGCATGGGGCAGCTTAAACTTTGCTGAGTCGATTGGTACAGGTTTTACTAATGCAGATCGGTCATAAGCTGGCCTCATACCCATTCCGTTATTTTGTGACATAGGCCTAGGTGGGGTAAAATCTGGCTTGCTAGGCTTTTTATTGGCTTCTTTATAAAATTCAGCCTCTTTACTGTCGAAAAACTTATTAGGAAAATTCTCCTCAATATCATTATTCTGGTTATCGTTTCCGGCTGCATGCACCAATAATACACCTTTAAGTTCCGCATATTTTACTGCCGAGTCTACTGCTTTTTTATCCCACTTGTAGCTTTTACCAAAACTCATATTAATTACTTTAGCACCATTATCAACCGCGTATCTGATGCCATTAGCTACATCTTTATCACGCTCATCTCCTGTAGGTACCACCCTAATGGCCATAATACTTACATTATTGGCTACACCCAAAATACCTGCCGAATTTGTACGATCAGCACCAATAATCCCCGATACGTGTGTACCATGAAAAGCATCAGGGCCTTTTACATCATTGTTCCCATAATCTTTCTGATAAGGATTACTATAATCATCGCCAACCAGTTCTGCACGCATATCATATTTAGGGTTTAAATTGTACTTTAGCATCGCATCGTATTGCTTGTACCCTTCTTTTATATTTTTATAAAATTTCTCGAAACTACCATCCTCTTTAGCACCTTTTCTGATGATTGTTTTTACCTGCTCTTCAGTTTCATCATCGGCTTTATATCGGTCAACATCCTCCATCGTCGGGATCTCCTTTTTATTGATCTTGGCTACAGAATCTAAAACTTTGTTAATGGCAATCAGAACAGAAAAAGTATTGCTGGCATCTTCGTATTTCTTACCGAAATCACCTACCATCTTCTTATAGAGTTTAAATTCTTCCTTCTGAGTACTATCTAAAGGCGTTAAATTTGTTGTTGATTGATATTTAGGCGTATAAATCCTTAACAAACGTACCAATTCCAAATTATCAAATTCTAGATTACCTTTTTTTGAACCAATGAAATTCCAGCCATGGATATCGTCAACATAACCGTTACCATCATCGTCTATTCCATTTCCCGGGATTTCTTTTTTATTCGTCCATAAAACAGATTGTAAATCAGGGTGATTGGTATCTACCCCACCATCAATTACCGCAACAATAACATTTTGCTTAGGTTTTTTATCTTTTAAAAGTTCACGATAAGCTTTCTCCGTACTGATACCAAAATATCCATTCTCCAATAAATCGAGATTAAACCAATTTGCAGGGAGTTGTACATTCTTACTTTGAGCAAAAACACCAAAATTTATACACAAAATAAAAGCAAGAAAAGTTAATTTCTTAAGGTTCACATTCATCATCATAATATGTACGTAATACTACAATAATACGGTTTTATTACCTTGAGGCTGAAAGATTTTACATTTTTTAACATGAGTAAAATAATCATCTTTTGAATAGCTATCGTTGAACCGAATCCAGAAGATTAAATATTTTGATGTTTTGGAGCGCAATAGCAGTAACATGTAGGCTGGGTTCCGTCCTGCTGTCCGCTGCAATCCTTTTGGATATCCGCGCTGATCAAACAATACATCTTTAACCAAAAGGGATTTCCGCTGCCATCAGGGCTATTGAACCTGGGCCAGTAGTGTAAAACTCAGCGGGGAACAGCGTAATCTGCGGGAACAGGCCCTTAACCTATCCTGACTCCTTAACGGCAGAAATAACCGCTGTTACAATTCCTTCACCAGTAAAGGGATCAAGGGCATTAAGAAGATCATATTGAAACAGTGCCTTAACCTGTCTTAACTCCTTAATGTTGAAAAGTGAACGCTACGGAACAGAAAGCCAATAAACCAAGAAAACCCTTCAACATTTCTGCTGAAGGGTTTCTTTTAAGATCTGGCACCGACCTACTCTCCCACGTGTTACCGCAGTACCATCGGCTCTGGTGGGCTTAACTTCTCTGTTCGGAATGGGAAGAGGTGGACACCACCGATATAGGCACCTAAATTTCTTTAGATAAGCTATCTCGAGCTTAAATGACATATTATTGAAAGAAGTTATTATGAAGAACAAACAACAGTCTGTTTGCTTTGAAAGCTTCGGATGATTAGTACTACTCGACTGTGGTGTCACCACCTTTACATCTGTAGCCTATCAACGTAGTAGTCTGCTACGGTCCTATATGGAATTCTCATCTCGTGGCTAGTTTCGCACTTAGATGCTTTCAGCGCTTATCTATTCCCAGCGTAGCTACTCTGCAATGCCCCTGGCGGAACAACAGATTCACTAGAGGCTGGTCCAACCCGGTCCTCTCGTACTAAGGTCAGCCCCACTCAAAATTCCTACGCCCACAACAGATAGGGACCGAACTGTCTCGCGACGTTCTGAACCCAGCTCGCGTGCCACTTTAATCGGCGAACAGCCGAACCCTTGGGACCTTCTCCAGCCCCAGGATGTGACGAGCCGACATCGAGGTGCCAAACCTCCCCGTCGATATGAGCTCTTGGGGGAGATCAGCCTGTTATCCCCAGCGTACCTTTTATCCTTTGAGCGATGGCCCTTCCATGCAGAACCACCGGATCACTATATCCGTCTTTCGACCCTGATCGACTTGTCTGTCTCACAGTCAAGCAAGCTTATGCTATTGCACTCCGCGTACGGTTACCAAGCGTACTGAGCTTACCTTTGAAAGCCTCCGTTACCTTTTTGGAGGCGACCACCCCAGTCAAACTACCCATCAAACAATGTCTCCCCATTAAGGGGATTAGACACCGAATACAGAAAGGGTGGTATTTCAACGTTGGCTCCACGACGCCTAGCGACGCCGCTTCAAAGCCTCCCACCTATCCTACACATCCTGTATCCAATGTCAATGTTAAATTGTAGTGAAGGTGCATGGGGTCTTTCCGTCCCGTTGCGGGTACCCGGCGTCTTCACCGGGACCACAATTTCACCGAGCTCATGGCTGAGACAGCGCCCAGATCGTTACACCATTCGTGCAGGTCGGAACTTACCCGACAAGGAATTTCGCTACCTTAGGACCGTTATAGTTACGGCCGCCGTTTACTGGGGCTTCGATTCAATGCTTCTCCTTGCGGATGACATCCCCTCTTAACCTTCCAGCACCGGGCAGGTGTCAGGCCTTATACCTCATCTTTCGATTTTGCAAAGCCATGTGTTTTTGTTAAACAGTCGCCTGGGCCTTTTCACTGCGGCTGACATTGCTGCCAGCGCCCCTTCTCCCGAAGTTACAGGGCCATTTTGCCGAGTTCCTTAGCCATGATTCACTCGAGCACCTTAGAATCCTCTTCCCGGATACCTGTGTCGGTTTGCGGTACGGGTTTTTATAACCTGAAGCTTAGCGGTTTTTCTTGGAAGTCTGATTACCTGCGCTATCCGCTTACCCGAAGGCTCGCGGTACTATCGACTTTCAGCTAGATCGGCGGATTTGCCTACCGTTCTAATACCTACTGTCTTTAACGATCTATTCCGTCAGATCGCGGCAGTGTCACTACTCCGTCCCCACATCGCAGTTATAAAAAGTACTGGAATATTAACCAGTTGTCCATCGAATTTCCCCTTCGGGTTCTCCTTAGGTCCCGACTGACCCTGATCCGATTAGCGTTGATCAGGAAACCTTATCCTTTCGGTGGGCGGGTTTCTCTCCCGCCTTATCGTTACTTATGCCTACATTTGCTTTTCTAGAAGCTCCAGCACCCATTACCAGATACCTTCGCTGCCGCTAGAATGCTCCCCTACCGATATATTTCAATCCCATAGCTTCGGTGTACAGTTTAATGCCCGTTTATTATCCATGCCCGATCGCTCGACTAGTGAGCTGTTACGCACTCTTTAAATGAATGGCTGCTTCCAAGCCAACATCCTAGCTGTCTGTGCAATCGGACCTCGTTAGTTCAACTTAACTGTAACTTGGGGACCTTAGCTGATGGTCTGGGTTCTTTCCCTCTCGGCGCGTGACCTTAGCACCCCGCGCCTCACTGCAGACCATATTTCATAGCATTCGGAGTTTGTCTGGATTTGGTAGGATTTGACTCCCCCGCACCCAATCAGTAGCTCTACCTCTATGAAACTTAATATCCACGCTGTTCCTAAAAACATTTCGGGGAGTACGAGCTATTTCCCAGTTTGATTAGCCTTTCACCCCTACCCACAGATCATCCGGAAACTTTTCAACGTTTATCGGTTCGGTCCTCCAGTACGTGTTACCGCACCTTCAACCTGTCCATGGGTAGATCACAAGGTTTCGCGTCTACCCCCTCTGACTATACGCCCTATTCAGACTCGCTTTCGCTTCGGATCCGTGCCTGAAGCACTTAACCTTGCCAGAGAGGAGTAACTCGTAGGCTCATTATGCAAAAGGCACGCCGTCACACCACTTGGATGCTCCGACCGCTTGTAAGTACACGGTTTCAGGTTCTATTTCACTCCCCTGTTCGGGGTTCTTTTCACCTTTCCCTCACGGTACTGGTTCACTATCGGTCTCTCAGGAGTATTTAGCCTTACCGGATGGTGCCGGCAGATTCCCACAAGGCGTCTCCGACCTCGCGGTACTCAGGATACTGCTAGGCCAGCATTCTATACGTGTACCGGGCTATCACCGTGTATCGCTGGGCTTCCCATCCCATTCCACTTCTGTTTGCTGATGCCATGTTGCAGTCCTACAACCCCCACTTTGCCGTAACAAAGTAGGTTTGGGCTCTTTCCCTTTCGCTCGCCACTACTCAGGAAATCATTGTTATTTTCTCTTCCTCTGCTTACTTAGATGTTTCAGTTCGGCAGGTTTGCTCATTATATGTGACTAGTCTTCAACTAGCCGGGTTGCCCCATTCGGAAATCTTCGGATCAATTCCTATTTGCAAATACCCGAAGCTTATCGCAGCTTATCACGTCCTTCATCGCCTCTGAGAGCCAAGGCATCCCCCGTGTACTCTTTATTACTTTCTTCTACTCATATGCCTTTTGCGCCATATGGTATGCTTTTTTTGCTCTTGTCATGATGTCTCATACTTATTCTTCACTTGCGTGTTGTTTAAGCGAGCACAAACACAACAGTCGCCTATTGTTGTTTGCTCTTCTTTTTTAACTTCTTCCAATATGTCAAAGAACTTTATTAAGGTGTAAGGTTTAGGGTATAAGGGTGGAGGGTTTCATTGTCCTCTGCCCAAGCCTAAGCTTATTCCTTATTAGTAAAAACTGCGGTCTCGAACCGTTTCAGATGTCTGTTTATTTCATCTGTGCCCCCTGGCGTTTCTTCTTTCTTAATCTTTATGTCAATGTATATTATCTATCCCGATAATAAGGTGTTTATTCTGTTGCGGTGTGTTTCAGCTATAGCTCTTACCCTATACCCTCTACCTTTTAACCCTCAACCTTTAATGGTGGAGAATAACGGTCCCGATAGCTATCGGGACGAACCGTTAACCGGTTGCCATTCTTCAGTGGAGAATAACGGAGTCGAACCGTTGACCTCCTGCGTGCAAGGCAGGCGCTCTAGCCAGCTGAGCTAATCCCCCAGATTTTAGTTAACACTTAACAGTTCTCAGTTATCAAAACTGTATACCGTAAACCGCCAATTGAAAACTCAAACGTGTAGTCCCGTCCAGATTTGAACTGGAGACCCCTACATTATCAGTGTAGTGCTCTAACCAGGCTGAGCTACGGGACTTTGCTTTTTCGGCAGCATCTGATGCAGTATATAGTATCTTACCGCTACCGCTTTTCCTTTGCTAACCTCAGCTTTGTTCCGTTATGCTGTTGCCATTGGGCTATCGCACACCGTTTCTTCTGGGTGTTTCTTTTTTTCTCTTGTATTTTTTAAAGTATCCGGTACGGTATGGTGACCTTAAGCCTTCTACCTTATTACCCTATACCTTAATTCGAAATATCATGTTGCGTGGCGAGTAGGCGGTGCTACTCCAGAAAGGAGGTATTCCAGCCGCACCTTCCGGTACGGCTACCTTGTTACGACTTAGCCCCAGTTATCGGTTTTACCCTAGGACGCTCCTTGCGGTTACATACTTTAGGTACCCCCAACTTCCATGGCTTGACGGGCGGTGTGTACAAGGCCCGGGAACGTATTCACCGCGTCATTGCTGATACGCGATTACTAGCGAATCCAACTTCATGGGGTCGAGTTGCAGACCCCAATCCGAACTGTGAATGGCTTTGTGAGATTCGCATCATATTGCTATGTAGCTGCCCTCTGTACCATCCATTGTAGCACGTGTGTAGCCCCGGACGTAAGGGCCATGATGACTTGACGTCGTCCCCTCCTTCCTCTCTGTTTGCACAGGCAGTCTGTTTAGAGTCCCCACCATAACGTGCTGGCAACTAAACATAGGGGTTGCGCTCGTTGCGGGACTTAACCCAACACCTCACGGCACGAGCTGACGACAGCCATGCAGCACCTAGTTTCGTGTGATTGCTCACTCATTTATCTCTAAATGATTCACTAACTTTCAAGCCCGGGTAAGGTTCCTCGCGTATCATCGAATTAAACCACATGCTCCTCCGCTTGTGCGGGCCCCCGTCAATTCCTTTGAGTTTCACTCTTGCGAGCGTACTCCCCAGGTGGAACACTTAACGCTTTCGCTTAGCCGCTGACTGTGTATCGCCAACAGCGAGTGTTCATCGTTTAGGGCGTGGACTACCAGGGTATCTAATCCTGTTTGATCCCCACGCTTTCGTGCCTCAGCGTCAATAAGACCATAGTAAGCTGCCTTCGCAATCGGTGTTCTGAGACATATCTATGCATTTCACCGCTACTTGTCTCATTCCGCCTACCTCTAGTCCATTCAAGCCCATCAGTATCAAGGGCACTGCGATAGTTGAGCTACCGTCTTTCACCCCTGACTTAACAGGCCGCCTACGCACCCTTTAAACCCAATAAATCCGGATAACGCTTGGATCCTCCGTATTACCGCGGCTGCTGGCACGGAGTTAGCCGATCCTTATTCTTCCGGTACATTCAGCACATTACACGTAATGTGGTTTATTCCCGGATAAAAGCAGTTTACAACCCATAGGGCAGTCTTCCTGCACGCGGCATGGCTGGTTCAGAGTTGCCTCCATTGACCAATATTCCTTACTGCTGCCTCCCGTAGGAGTCTGGTCCGTGTCTCAGTACCAGTGTGGGGGGCCATCCTCTCAGATCCCCTAGTCATCGTCGCCTTGGTGGGCCGTTACCCCGCCAACTAGCTAATGACACGCATGCCCATCTCCATCCCATAAATGTTTGATCATTGCACTATGCAGTGCTGTGATTTTATGCGGTATTAATCCGGATTTCTCCGGGCTATCCCCCTGATGAAGGTAGGTTGCATACGCGTTACGCACCCGTGCGCCACTTTCTTAAGGAGCAAGCCCCTTAATATCGTTCGACTTGCATGTATTAGGCCTGCCGCTAGCGTTCATCCTGAGCCAGGATCAAACTCTCCATTGTAAAATGTGTTGTAAGATGCTGACCAGTTTTAACTATTGTTAAAAATAGTCTTCTTTTTGTTATGTTGTCTGTTAGACACCACCTTTAAAATAAAGCTACGTAATCATGTACTTTGATCGGTACTCCATTACCTCGCTACGCTACATTGACATCTCTTTTAAGAACTTGCTGACCTGGTAAGCCTCACGGCCGGTCACTTATATATCTTCGGTTTCAGTTCGTTCAAGTCTTGTTCGTCTTAAACGTGTTTCCATCCGTTTCAATCTTTTTTCTGTTACCTTTCCGACATCCGCCGTTCCGGTTTTTCCCGCTTCCTTTCGGTTGGGAGTGCAAAGGTAAGGAACTTTTCCGAACTTCCAAATAAAATAAATTTTATTTTTTCGTCTTCTTTTTTTTCCTTCCTCTTATTTCATATGCCGGTGTTGACCAGCTTTCCGTTCTTCCGATCCGGGCTGCAAAGGTAGCAATCTTTTCTTCTCCCGCAATATTTATTTTAAAATAAATCCTTGCCTACGCTCTCCAATGCCATCCTTTCAACCAAACCCTTCCTCCGAAGCGGGATGCAAAAGTAGAAAAAATCAACACTAATGCAAAGCTTTTCTAACGATTATCCAAAGGTTTCGGATAACTGCGTGGTTTTCAACAGGAAAAAGTTTTACAGATAGCCAAACTTTTTAAGGAAACAGGTGTTTAGGGACAGCTGCATCCCTTCAGGTTTCCAGGGTTCCCCTGCGCCCGGCCGTTTAAAACTTAGGAAACCCCTGCCACCTAAACCCGATTGAAATGGAAAGCCCGTAGCGCAGCGAGGACTTGAAATGAAAAGCGGGAACAAACCTATATAGTAGCACCAAAACTGCTTTCCTAAAAAAACACGCTTACATATAGTAGTAAGATAACCTGTGCAGCCTGAATAGACTTCCGAAGTTTTCCAACGCCTATGCCTATTGAAACTTCGGAAGTCAAAAATATTTTATAAATTAGTTAGATGCTTCTGGTTAAACAATGGACTTCTGATTTATTTGGACTGCTATTCCCAAATTTATGCAATGCATGTGGCAATTCTTTGTTTCGCCACGAACAGTTGATTTGTTTAAAATGCTTACACGATCTTCCTTTTACAGATTATCACCAACATGCAGACAATAGGGTTGCCAAACAATTATGGGGCCGCTTACCACTTAATGCGGCAATGGCCATGTTATATTTTAGAAAAGGAGCGAAGGTTCAAAACTTAATCCACAACTTAAAATATAATGGCAGAACTGATGTTGGGGTACTACTAGGCAATATGCTGGGAGAGCGGCTAAAAACAGGAATTCTTTACCAAAGCATCAACATGGTTATCCCAGTTCCTTTGCATCGTAAAAAATATAAACTTAGGGGTTATAACCAAAGTAGCTTTATTGCAGAGGGAATTGCATCGCAGATGGGAATCGATGTTAGCGAAGACCACCTTATCCGGACTACTTCAACGGAGAGCCAAACAAAAAAAAGCAGGTATAACCGGTATGAAAATATGAAAGATGTTTTTCAGGTAAATTCTGCTGAAGATATAATTGGTAAACATATTTTACTGGTTGACGATGTAATTACTACCGGGGCAACACTTGAAGCATGCGCCAATACACTCTTAGCTATTGGGGCGGCAAAAGTGAGCATTGCGGCTCTTGCCTTTGCAGAATAACTAAGACTATATAGTTTAAGCGCTATTGTAAGTAGCCAAACATTTTTCTAAGTTTGATTTATGCGTTTAAATATTGGTTTAGTGCTTTTAATTTTATTCTTTTGTTCAGCTTGCAGGAAGGGGGAGCGTATAACCACAGATCCGAATGCAAAACTAAACATCTCTAATAAAGAAGTATTATTTGATACCATTTTTACATCAGTAGGATCAACTACCAAAAGAATAAAACTCGTTAACTGGAACAATGATGCAGTTAAAGTTTCCGAAATCAGGTTATCAGGTGGCAATACTTCGGCTTTTAGCATTAACATTAACGGAGAGCAAACGCAGAACAAAAATGACCTCATTATAAATGGCCGGGATTCTATAAACCTTTTTGTCAAAGTTTCGATCAACCCAAATTCAGCTAACCTGCCCTTTCTGGTTCAAGATTCTATCATATTAAATACAAATGGGAATAAACAGGTGATTCAGCTTTTAGCTTATGGGCAGAATGCTGTATTTGTTAATGAATCGACAATTAATGCCAATGCCATCTGGACAAAAGCTTTACCCTACATTATTAACGGATCGTTAACTGTTAAGAGCGGGGGCTCACTAACCATCCAACCCGGAACTAAAATTTATTTCCACAAAGATGCCAATTTAAACATAGAAGGGAACCTAATAGTTAATGGCAGCCTTACTGAACCTGTACTATTTTGTAGCGATAGACTGGAATATATATATAGCGATGAGCCTGGACAATGGAAAGGGATTTTCTTAAAACGAACCGGATATGGATTGATTAAAAATGCGATCATCAAAAATGCGTCTGTTGGCATTACCTCCGATTCTTTGTCCGTTAACAACAATCCCAAATTAATTTTAAGCAATAGTATTATTAAAAACATGCAGGTGGCGGCTTATATTGGCTACCACTCGGAGCTGCTTGCATTTAATAATTTGATGTATAACTGCGGGAATTACTTAATATATGCTGCAGGGGGCGGGAATTACAACTTAAAACAGAATACTTTTGCTGGTTATAACTCAAATTTCCCACGTAAAACTGCTTCGCTGAGTTTTTCAGATTATTTATCGGCAAATGCTTATAATAAACTTCAGGTAGATTTAACCAATAATATCATATGGGGGAGTTTAACGAATGAACTGGATATCCAAAAGAAAACGTCTGCAATAGTACAATTCAATTTATGGAGCAATTTAATCCGATCTACCAACAGCGCTTACAGCAACAATGGCAATATTTTAAATACCGACCCTCTTTTCATTAATCAGGATCTTGAAGATTTTCGGGTATCTCCCGGTAGCATTGTCAGAAAAAAGGGAGCTGATTTAAGTACCGATCCGTATTTCTTTAATTACCTTAATCAGGATGCGAAAGGAAATGCAAGAATTTATCCCTCAACCTTAGGTAGTTACGAGAAATAATTTATTTTTTTTATTTTCTCAAAACAAAATGGCGATAATTTCCGTTTATATATTCGAGAGCGTTAATTTAGATGGTAAGGGTCGATATTTCTTCTAAAGAATATCGGCCCTTTACTTTTTACCAAGATTATAGGATTGCCACTCAATTTTTAGGCTGTTTTTTTAACTATCGCTTCAATCTCCAACAAGATTTATTTCTTTAGAATTTAGCATTGGTGCCTATGGCAGCCTGTAGCCCCGCTTTCCTCCTGCCGTTTTAATTTATCGGCATCAAAAAATATATGGATCAAAACGGCATCCGTTCAATCGGGCATAGTTAACAAAGTCAGTATTTAAATACTCCGATAAACAAAAAAAGCAGCTACAAATTAATGCAACTGCCCTATTTATTTGTTTTGTTGTAAAATTATTCTACTGTTACCGATTTAGCTAAGTTTCTGGGCTGATCTACATTGCAACCACGCATCACTGCAATATGATATGATAATAACTGAAGCGGAATAGTTGCTATAAGTGGTAAAAAGGCTTCATTGGCATCAGGAATTTCGATACAGTAATCGGCCATTTTCTTCACCTCAGTGTCGCCCTGGGTTACAATCGCAATCACTTTACCTTTTCTTGCTTTTACTTCCTGTATATTGCTGATCACTTTTTCGTATGATGAATTCTGCGTAGCAATAAAAACCACTGGCATTTCTTCATCAATTAAAGCGATCGGCCCATGTTTCATTTCTGCTGCAGGATAACCCTCTGCATGGATATAAGAAATTTCCTTAAGTTTTAAGGCACCTTCTAAGGCCACCGGGAAACCGCTACCTCTCCCCAGGAACAAACAGTTGGTAGAATCTTTGATCTTTTCTGCAACTTCTTTAATCAGCTCGTTCGATTCTAAAGCAACCTGAATTTTTTCAGGGATATGATCCAGTTCGGTTAAAAGCTCAATTAATTTTGAAGTGGTAATGGTTCCTTTTTGCTGCGCCATATAAAAGGCCATCAAGGTTAAAACCGTTACCTGGGCAGTAAATGCTTTTGTTGAGGCTACGCCAATTTCTGGTCCCGCATGGGTGTAAACACCGGCATGGGTTAAACGTGGGATGGAAGCCCCCGCAACATTACAGATCCCAAAAATAGTTGCTCCTCGTTCTTTTGCCATCTCGATGGCAGCCATCGTATCGGCAGTTTCGCCAGATTGGGAAATGGCAATTACGACATCTTTCTCGGTGATGATCGGATTTCGGTATCTAAACTCTGAAGCATACTCCACCTCTACCGGAATACGCGCATATTCTTCAATCAGGTATTCGCCAACCAAACCTGCATGCCACGATGTTCCGCAGGCCACAATAATGATCCGGTCTATATTTTTTAATTTCTCTGCAAATTCTTTGATCCCGCCAAGCTGAACTTTTCCTTCTTCAGGATAAATACGTCCACGCATACAATCTTTAATTGAACGTGGTTGCTCATAAATTTCTTTAAGCATAAAGTGATCAAAGCCACCCTTCTCCAGCATTTCAAGCTTTAGCTGTAACTCTTGAATTAAAGGGGTTTGCACCACGTTATCCAATTGTTTAACCAAAAGGTCATTTTTGGTAATCAGGGCGATTTCGCCATCCTTTAGATAAATTACGGTTTTAGTATATTCAATAATTGGCGTAGCATCAGAGGCAATAAAATATTCTCCGGCTCCAACGCCAATTACCATCGGACTTCCTTTCCTCGCAGCAATTAAACGATCAGGGTGTTCTTTATCCATAATCACTATGGCGTAGGCACCATTCACTTCCTGCAAAGCCAAACGAACTGCTTCTAAAAGATCAATATTTTCAATTTCCTGGATTTCTTCAATCAGGTGGATTAATACCTCTGTATCGGTATCGCTTTTAAACTCGTGGCCACGACTAGTCAATTCTTCCTTTAAGGTGGCGTAGTTTTCGATAATTCCATTATGGATAATGGAGAGTTTACCGTTATTTGACGTGTGGGGATGAGAGTTTCGATCGGAAGGTACACCATGAGTTGCCCATCGCGTATGCCCCATGCCAATTGTACCAGACTTATCTTTGTCTTCGGCATATTCTTCTAAAACTGCTACTTTTCCGGCCTTTTTATAAATATGCTGACCGCTATCGTTCATCAGTGCAATACCAGCACTATCATAACCCCGGTATTCTAATCTTTTAAGACCTTTCAATACAATCGGCCAGGCTTCTCTGTAGCCAATATAGCCTACTATTCCACACATAAGTTACATCATTTTATTGGTCAAATATATAAAACAAACGTTTGTTTTGCATCATTAAGGCGAAAAACTTGCTTCACAAAAAAAAGCAGTTACAAATTAATGTAACTGCTTGTGTTATTGCCACTCTAGCCGAGTGAGTGTATAATCTTATTTATATAGTGGGAAGGCACTTACCAACTTAATCACCTCGGCTTTTACACTATTCAGGTTAGCTTCATCTTCCGGATTGGTTAAAACCTGATCGATTAAATCTACAATCTTCTCCATTTCAGTCTCTTTTAAACCGCGTGTCGTAATTGCGGCGGTGCCTACACGGATACCTGAAGTTACAAATGGCGATTTATCATCGAAAGGAACCATGTTTTTGTTCACTGTAATTTCTGCTTTCTCTAAAGCATTTTCAGCTACTTTACCTGTAATATTTTTATTTCGAAGATCGATCAGCATCAAGTGGTTATCAGTACCACCAGAAATAATGCCATATCCTTTAGCTACAAATGCTTTGGCCATTGCCTGTGCATTAGCCGCAACTTGTTTAATGTATGTTCCGTACTCCTCGCTTAAAGCTTCGCCAAAAGCAATTGCTTTAGCCGCAATAATATGCTCTAACGGACCACCTTGTGTACCAGGGAAAACCGCCATATCAAGTAAATTACTCATTAAACGGATTTCGCCTTTAGGTGTTTTTAATCCCCAAGGATTTTCGAAATCCTGCCCCATCATAATCATACCTCCACGTGGACCACGTAAAGTTTTGTGGGTGGTAGTGGTTACAATATGGCAATGTGGAAGTGGGTTGGCCAATAATCCTTTTGCGATTAAACCTGCAGGGTGAGAAATATCAGCTAAAACCAAAGCACCGATTTTATCAGCTACTGCACGGATAAAAGCATAATCCCACTCGCGGGAATAAGCAGATGCACCGCAGATAATTAATTTAGGTTTTTCGGCTAAAGCAACTTCTTCTAATTTTTTATAGTCGATAAGTCCGGTTTCTTTTTCTACCCCATAAAATAAAGGCTGATATAGCTTACCCGAAAAGTTAACAGGCGAGCCATGTGTTAAGTGACCTCCATGAGAAAGATCAAATCCTAATATTTTATCGCCTGGCTGCAAAACAGCAAGCATTACTGCTGCGTTAGCTTGCGCGCCAGAGTGCGGCTGAACGTTTACCCATGCTGCACCGAACAACTCTTTTGCCCTATCGATAGCAATTTGCTCTACTACATCCACTACCTGGCAACCGCCATAATAACGTTTGCCCGGTAAGCCTTCAGCATATTTATTGGTTAGTACCGATCCGGCAGCTTCCATCACTTGCTTGCTTACAAAGTTTTCTGATGCAATAAGCTCTAAACCATGCTCTTGGCGGTTTAACTCCTTATCAATAAGTTCAAAAATTTGGTTGTCGCGTGTCATCATTATATGAGGTTTGTATTTTTTTTGCAAAAGTAAGAAATTCAAATTTAATTTAGGCCGTATTAGGATAATGCTTTCACATTAAAGTTGTTAAAGCCACTTCCAATGGTTATCTCTACGATTTGTTGCTGCAACATTTCTAGAATAGCCAGGAAATTATAAACGAAATGCACTTTATTCTCCGAATTTTTAAGCACTAAAGCAAAATCGATCTGTTTATTGATATCGAGCAGATTGGCAATAAAGTGTTTTTGCTGCTCGATAGTATAAGGATATTGTACCACGGTGTGTTTAACCTCTTCGCTGCGCAGCTCATACTTCTGCATCGTCCGGTGGTAAACGGTTAAAAGTTTATAGAGATCCAATGATAAAAGTTCATCCTGGTGACTGGAAGATGCAGCGGCCAGGGTTAAATCATATGCAATATTACCCCGTTGATCTTGTTTAAACCGTTCCTCTTCAAAAACTTTCATTTCTTCTGCAGCAGATTTAAATTGTTTGTAGGCAATAAGCCTTGCGATCAGATCTTGTTCAGAATTAATTTCATTTCCGGCTTCATCAACCTCAATCCTCGGTAAAAGCATTTTAGATTTAATACGCATCAGGGTTGCAGCCACTAAAATAAATTCGCTGGCAACTTCTACATTTAAGGCAAGGAGCTGATGGATATAGGCCAAAAAGTCGTTGGTGATTTTGGCAATCTCCACATCCTGGATATTAAGTTCATCCCGTTCTATAAAGAACAGCAACAAATCGAAGGGGCCTTCGAATACCGGAAGTTTTATTTCAAAATTCTCTGCCTGCATGTGAAGAGACAAACATAATGAAAATTTTTAGGTCCAAACAATCTAAACCCTAATTCAAAATGCCATATGGCTCTCCCCAAACGCTCAGCGCTAAGCCCTCACCGCCAACCGCTTAACGCTCAATAATAAACCACTATTTTTCTCTTCTATATTAAAACAAATTTGCCTTACTTTGTATCTTGTTTTTTACCATAAATTTCGAATGCAAGTAAAAGCTGGCCCCCTATTATCTAAAATCAACTACCCCGCTGATTTAAAGCAATATAGCGATTCTGACTTAGAACAAATAAGCCAGGAATTACGACAGTATATCATTGATGTAGTTAGTGTTAACGGTGGCCATTTTGGCGCCAGTTTAGGTGTTGTTGAATTAACAGTAGCCTTACACTATGCATTAAACACTCCTTACGATAAGTTGGTTTGGGATGTAGGCCATCAGGCATACGGGCATAAAATATTAACCGGCCGTAGGGATTTATTCCATACCAACCGTGTATACGGTGGTATTAGCGGTTTCCCGAAAATTTCGGAAAGTGAGTATGATACCTTTGGTGTAGGCCATTCTTCTACTTCTATTTCGGCTGCTTTGGGCATGGCGGTGGCTTCGCAATTAAAGGGCGAAACAGACAGGCAGCATGTGGCCGTTATCGGCGATGGCGCCATGACAGCTGGTTTAGCTTTTGAAGGATTAAACCATGCAGGGATCGAAAATAGTAATGTGCTGGTGATCCTGAATGACAACTGCATGTCTATCGATCCGAATGTGGGTGCACTTAAGGAGTATTTAACCAGCATCACCATTTCAAAATCTTACAACCGTTTCCGTGATGATATTTCTCATGTACTCACAGGGCTTTCTAAGCTAGGTCCTAACGCACATAAGTATGTTAAAAAAATAGAAAAGAGCATTAAAGGAACCTTACTAAAACAAAGTAATTTATTCGAAGCCTTAAACTTTAGGTATTTCGGCCCTGTTGACGGGCACGATGTAAAACGTTTAGCGCAGACCATAAAAGATTTATCTGCTATTCCTGGCCCTAAGCTTTTACACTGTATTACTGTAAAAGGGAAAGGTTTTGCGCTGGCAGAAAAAGATCAGACCAAATGGCATGCACCAGGTCTTTTCGATAAGATTACCGGCGAAATCAAAAAAAGTATTCCAGATAAACCACAACCACCAAAATACCAGGATGTTTTCGGGCATACCATGGTCGAGCTGGCTGAAGCGAATGATAAAATTGTAGGTATTACACCTGCCATGCCATCGGGATCATCGTTAAACATTATGATGAAAGCGATGCCAAAACGCGCATTCGATGTGGGTATCGCAGAGCAACATGCCGTGACTTTCTCTGCTGGTTTAGCGGCACAAGGATTAGTTCCCTTCTGTAACATCTATTCGAGCTTTATGCAAAGGGCATACGATCAGGTGATCCATGATGTTGCCATTCAAAAATTGAACGTCGTATTTTGTTTGGATAGAGCGGGCTTAGCAGGCGCTGATGGTGCAACACACCATGGTGCATATGACATCGCTTACATGCGCTGTATTCCGAATTTAGTGATCTCTTCTCCGATGAATGAAGAAGAATTGCGTAACCTGATGTTTACCGCTCAACAAGAAAATATGGGCCCATTTATAATCCGTTACCCACGTGGTAATGGTGTTATGCCCGATTGGAAACGACCCTTCAAAGCATTAGAAATTGGCAAAGGCCGTAAAATATGTGATGGTGAAGATGTAACCCTATTGACCATTGGCCACGTAGGCAACTTTGCCGTTGAAGCACGTGCTGAACTGAACAGCGAGGGTTTTTATCCGGCACATTACGATTTACGTTTTGTGAAGCCATTGGATGAGCAGCTACTACATGAAGTATTTGCTAAATATAAACATGTAATCACTGTAGAAGATGGCTCGTTACCAGGTGGAGTGGGTTCAGCAATATTGGAGTTTATGGCCGATCATGGTTATAGCGCAAATGTAATCCGCTTAGGTATTCCAGATCAGTTTATCGAACATGGCGAACAGGCCGAGCTTTGGGCAGAATGTGGTTATGATAAAAACGCGATTATCGAAGCAGTAAGAAAAGTTGCTATCAAAAGAACAACAGATAGTATGGCAGGGTAGTAGCTTGTCGTATTTGTTGTCATTCTGAGGGCTTAAGATAAATCGTCATCTCTCCTCCAAAGGAACTCCTTTGGAGGAGAGATACTTTTTTTTAATATGGTCCAAAGATCTCTCCACTACGCGTTGCTCCGGTCGAGATGACGCCAATTTTTAGAATATGTATTGATAGAATCTCAATGATACTAGTAAAGATCCTTCCTATCGTCAGGGAGACAAGTATTAAAACGAGGTTGTAACATAAAGTAATTTCGGCCCAGATGCTGTCATGTTGAGCTTGTCGAAACACCTTAAAGGGCATTTAAATAGTCCTTCGACAGGCTCAGGATGACAATATTAAAAAAGCCTCAGTTATTTGGTTAACTGGGGCTTCATTATATAATTAGATCTTTTAAATCCTAAAAATCAGAATACAAATTCCGGAATGAACTCCGTAAACCGAAAGTAATTAATCCGGTAGTATTTTTACCTAAATTGTTACTTTCTCTCCTAACCACACCACCTAGTTCTAAGCGTAGGTTGTATTTTGGGTTAACTACATAAGCTACTTTCCCTTCAGCATAAAAAAGATCGGTACGGATACCCTGTGTAGTATAATTCCCTGTAGTTTGTACCGCATCAGTATAAGGTTCGAAAATATTCTTACCATAATTCTGTCCGGCGATATCCAGTCCATACTTAGCATACATTAATTCGCCACTAAAATCAAAACGTTTGTAAGAGTAGTTTAACAAACCAACAAGCTCTCTAAAATTGGCACCAAAGGGGTGTGCTAACGGCTCACCATACTGTGCGTAATTTAATATAGGTTTACGTGATGAGAATGTGTAAGGTTTAGCAGTATTGTACTCTAACAAATAATTTAACCCAGCCACATGAAATACATCTGCGCCTCTTAAACCCAATTGCCAGGCATATTTATTTCTTGAACTACCTTCTGAAGAGAAAAATTCCTTTGCCTGAAATTCATCTAAGGAAAATTGCCCATAAGCAACTAGCTCTTTCGCAAATTTATATTTTCCTGTAAACCCAATCAATGCATTATCAGGAGAACCACTAGAAGCCTCGATCGGTCTCAAGAAAATAATAGGATTTGCATAGCCCCAATCAAATCCCCTTCTATTTCCCGCGTCATCTGTTTGTGCCCACACTATTGAATCAAAGAATCCGATAGATAAACGGTTATTCACATTCCAGTCTAAATAATGAAATATTCCGCCTTTTTTTCTAAAACCAGCTTCGTACGATAGTTGTGGCGCACTTGGATCTTGCATGGCTGCCCACATTACCATATACTGTACATTACCTAAATTACCTGTTAATTTCAAAAATGGATAAGGTGAGGCATAATCTGATAGCAGCAATGAACGGTAACCGTCACCCACAAAATTCTTATCGTACCCAGCAGTAATATTTAAATATTTTATAGGTGTATAAGATATGGTGGCGGTTACATAAGACCAATCTGCAGTTAAAGGATTAATATCCGGATTATAACCTTGACCGTATTTACCACCAACACGGTTATAAGATTGCCCAGGAACAATGCCATGCTCATCTATATAGTTCCTGTAATAGTCAGCAAAGCGACCCTGATTTTCAAACCCACTTGTATAAAAAGAAAATTTCTTTCCTATTGTACCACCAACCTGGTAACCGCGGGTATTTAAATAAGTATTTTTCTTTCCTGAAAAATCTCTTCCAATCTGGAAGTCAGGCAAAAAATCGGCATAAACCGTAAAATCTTCTTTTTGAATATCAAATAAATGTTCTTGAAACAGCTTTCTGGCTGCCCATGATTTTCTCGTTGAGTCTACGCCAACACTTAGCAATATGCTACTTTTATCGCGCAGCAAACTGTCATCAATAAAAAAAGGCTTTAAAGAGCTGTGAAGCCTAGTATTTGGATTGTAAATTTCGCCACTGAGTTTCTGGTAAAATTGAAAAGAATAGGGTTGATAAACAGCTTGTGCTTTTAACTCATAAAAAGAAACGACTAAAAATAGGAGTAATAAGATTTTCTTCATCTGGTAAATTTTAATTCAAACGGCAAAGAACGTTATTAATTATGAAATTAACGATCCTCTCCAAATTTCTATAAAAGAAAAAGCCCATTTGGGCTTTCCTTATATTTATTTAAAATGCGTTCTCTTCACCTTTGGCCATATTAATGACCGTCATAAAGATAATCTTCACATCCAGCATCGCACTCCAATTTTCTAGGTACCAGATATCATGTTCCACACGTTTCACCATTTTATAATCTTCTTTGGTTTCACCACGGTAGCCATTTACCTGCGCCCAACCAGATATACCTGGTTTTAAAAAGTGGCGAACCATAAATTGATCTACAATACCTTTGTACTGTTCGGTATGGCTCAACATATGTGGCCGTGGGCCAACTACACTCATATGCCCCATAAATACATTAAAAAACTGAGGCAATTCATCCAAACTCGTTTTCCTTAAAAACTTGCCTATAGGCGTAATCCGGTCATCGTTTTTACTCGCTTGTCTTTTATCACTGTCAGCATTCATGCGCATGCTTCTAAATTTAAAACACCAAAAAGGTTCATCATCACGTCCGCTACGTAATTGTTTAAACAATACCGGACCTTTACTTTGCATTTTAATTAACAATGCAATAATCGGATATAACCAGCTTAGTACAAATAAAATCACCAAACCACTAAAAACCACGTCGATAACCCGTTTTTTAAAGCGGTTGTGTATTTTCTCCAGGGGTTCAGAACGCAAAGAAATCACAGGGAATTCGTTTCCCAGATAGCTTACCGTATAAGGAGACAGTAGGGCTCCGCTAATATCCGGAATAAACTTTAGCCGCACACATTGGCGCTCGGCCTCTTCAGTTAATAGGCTCATATCTGCCATCCGCTCTGGTGCAATGGTTACATAAATATCCTTAATCCCCTTTTCAACTGCCATTTTAAACTGGCGCCCAACCATATCAGAAATCTGGCCATTGCGATCTAGGTAATCTTCAGGAACGTCATTGATGAAGCCGTGAAATTCGATATAACGCTGCTTTTCAAAATAACTTGCTAACTGTAATCCTGTAGCATTGTTGCCCATAATGGCAACTGATTTAACACCTCGTAAATGATTAAACAGTAAAAACTGAAATGAGGTGCCGATGAAACGGTTCACCAAAAATAAAATGGCTAACATGCCATAAAAAATTACCAAAAAAGATCTGGAGAAATCATTTTGTTTAGAGAAGAAAAGATAAATTGAAAACAACACTGCATGTAAAACCACACTTTTCCAGGTTCCGCGATAGATTCGCTCAATCCTACGCGACCCATATTCACTATAAAGTCCAAAGCTTGTAGTGCTCACAATCCAGATCAGATTACACACCACAATATAATGCCATTGTAATTCAGAACTTACTGCTTTACCCATATAAGCGGTAAATTCGTAGGCAAAAAAGTACACAATATTGACCATAATCAGGTCAGTAATCGGTAAAATATATTTGAGTATAAATAAGTAACGTGTTTGCATAGGCTTAAAGGGAAGACTTAAACATTTATCTATTGTTTTTGTTTTAAGTGAATCATAATGAACAAAATTGATGCCCAAAATCTGATTTCAAAGTTAAAAAATCATTACCAAAATAAAAACCGGTAATAATCACACAATATATGCTTTAAAACCAGATGTATAAAAAGGAGTATTCGACTATTAAAAATTAGTCGACCAATAGCACAGTGGAGTAGAAACAAGAATAAATAAAATATTATACCCTTTTATAGTTAGCAGAAAAAATTAAATCCTGCAGTAATATTAGTGTTTTATATCAGCCATCTTTTTATTTTTATTTCAAGTAAATTACAATGTAAGTAATAGAAATATTTAGTCTAGAAAAATCTCGATTATGATTTTAAAATTGTCTGAATCCCACCAAATAAAAATTGTTTATATTAACTTCTATATTGGAAGTTTTTTAAGCAACTTAAATTAGCCTCGGCCCGATCCTTATCAACAGATAAACAATCAGGTTCACTAGTCTTCAATGCGCATAAGGGGAGGTTGTTTTTCAATTAAAGATTAGATTAATTATCTCTTCGAAATGTGTATTATTGTGCTTTATCTCCATAGGAAATAACATTAGCAATAGCATATGAGAAAATCTTTTACAGAAAAAAACATTCAAGATCGTTTTACAAGCATAGATTATGCAAAATTTATTGGAATTTTTTTAGTCGTTCTAGGTCATCAGGAGATTAGCACCAATAATATTAATATTATCTACGCATTCCATATGCCTTTATTTTTTTTCTTGTCAGGATTTTTGTTCTCATTTGACAAATACAAAAGTTATAAGATTTTTTTGGTCAAAAGATTCAAGCAATTAATAATTCCATATTTTGCTTTCAATATTATTACTTATGTTTTTTGGCTTTTTGTAGGCAGGAAATTTGGCGCTAACAGCCAAGTAAACATTTCTCTATATAAACCCATCATTGGGATGTTTTACGGAAATGGAATTGATAATTATTTAATTCATTGCGTTCCTTTATGGTTCTTACCTTGCTTATTTATGGTGGAAAACATATATTTTCTAGCTTTCAGATTTTTAAAGCACCAGATAAAATATATCATGCTTGCTGCCTTAGTGGTATTGGGATTTTTCGACTATAAATATCAATTCATTAGATTGCCTTGGAGTTTTAATATAGCAATAGTGGCAGTAACTTTCTACGGTTTTGCAAATATATTTAGAGAGAAGGTTAAACATTTTTTGGGTATTAAAATGTACTTACTTGGAGCTATTTCGGCAATTTGTATTTTCTTAGTGATTTACGTTACACAATTTAACGGGAGGGTGGATATGAATGGGAGAGTATATGGAAATTATTCACTTTTTTATATTGCAGCCTTTGCTGGAATTGGCTTTATTATTTCTATTAGCGAATTAATGGCACGATATATTGGATCAAATAAATTTGTCGGATATATTGCTCAAAACACACTCATTATTTTTGCTTTGCATTTTATCATTATGAGCGTAATCAAAGGATTCGTTTATTTTGTATTGAAAATACCGCTATCATCTTTAGAAAACAATATTGGAGGACTTTCGATTGCGATTACAACTATAATTGTTATTATACCGATAATCTATGTTATCAATAGATTTTTCCCTTTCATCTTAGGTAAAAGCTATCGATAGCATAGACTAATTTTATAAGGATGTGTTAGAAATCAGTAAAGATTAAGAATACTTTTCACCAAAACTAGCTACCATTTTTTTGGCTACTTGTTTTATTTCTTGTTCTTCAGATTTTGGGTAAATTAACAATACTTGCTCATCATCAACAATGATAAAATTTTCGAGCCCTCTAATTACTGCAGCCTTACCAGTTGGAAGGTTTATAATGCAATTCGAGGTATCCTGCAAATTAACTTGATTACAATTTACCACATTACTTTGATCATCTTTATCTGCAACAGCATGGAGTGAGGCCCAGGTTCCAAGATCAGACCAACCAATTTCAGCAGGTATAGTATAAATATTATCAGCTTTTTCTAAAATCGCATAATCAATGGAAATATCTGGACTTGTTGGATAGTTAACGGCAATAAATTTTTTCTCACCTGGCGTATTATAAAACTCATTTCCTTTTTCAAACAATTCATTGATTTCGGGAGAATATTTTTCGAAAGCGCGTTTCAAATTAGCTGCCTTCCAAATAAAAATTCCTGCATTCCACAAATAATTGCCATTCGCTAAATACTCTTCGGCAACTTTCAGTTCTGGTTTCTCTTTAAAAGAATTTACTTTGAAAATTTCATCGGCCGCATCATTTTTATAATTGATATACCCGTAGCCAGTATCTGGTCGATTAGGTGTGATCCCAAGAGTGAGTAAAGCATCATTTTTTTCTGTAAAATTAAGCGCTTTATTGATCTTGTCTACAAATACATCTTCTTTTAAAATCAAGTGGTCAGAAGGAGCTACTACAATGTTTGCTTCTTTATTTTGCTTCAATATCTTATACGTAGCGTACGCAATGCACGGAGCGGTATTATTTCTACTAGGTTCTAACAGAATATTGTCTTTTAGGATATTGGGCAACTGCTCTCCAACAAGGCCTGCGTATGCCTCATTGGTTAAAACGAATATATTTTCGCTAGGGCAGATTTTCAGGAATCGCTCACCAGTAAGTTGCAATAACGACTTCCCAGTCCCCAAGATATCTATAAACTGTTTAGGAAAATGATTACGGCTTTTTGGCCAAAAGCGAGAGCCAACACCACCAGCCATGATTAATACGTATGTATCTTTGTTCATAATTTAAATTAATAAAGTCCTTTTTTTTCGCAATCTTGATACCAATCTTCTAAGGCTTCTTTCAATGAAAATTGCAACTTATAAGGTGATAGACTAAGCTTTTCACCAGAAATATTAGTAGAGATCATTAATTTTTTTACGCGATCTGGGTGAATTCCGCTAATATTTTTACCCAATACTCTGGCACCAAAATAAGCTGATCCTGCAGCCGATTTTAATGCCCAGCCTGGCACCAGTACTTTAGGAGCTTTAGTTTCGGTAGCCTTAGCCATTGTAACACAAATTTCTTCAATGGTAGGTGCAGGAAAATAAGTTAAATTATAAGTAACGTGTCCTGGTTTTTCCTTTTGACCTGCTTCATATAATATTCTTGCAACATCTTTTACGTACACACTGGCTTTAATTGTATCTTTTCTTCCAGGGTAAAAGAAAAATCCTTTTTTAAGGGAGTTATATAATCTTGTAAAGTTACCACCTTCTTGCTTGCCAAAAACTACTCCAGGCCTAACAATCACAAGTTTTCTGTTTTCAGGATCTTCTGCCTGCCACAGTTTATGGATATATTCTGCGGTTAGTTTGGAAATACCATAAGGAGTATTAGGCATAGGCAAGGTTTCTTCAGTTTTATAATCTTCAGAAGCACCGTACGGAGCTATAGAACTGGTAAAAACGATAGTTTTAATATTGTTTTTCCTTGCAAAATCACAAACATTTTGCGCGCCAAATATATTGGCTTCAAAATATTCATGATCAGGATGTCCTGGTGTTGTATGAACAGCTGCCAGATTATAAATTATGCTACTTTCAGCATTATGTAAATCTATTAAAATAGGTTTTCTAACATCAAGTTCTGAAAAACCATCACTTACTTTCTTTCGAATATCATAACTATAAACCAAATCAGGAAGCGATAAAGTTTCTGTAATGTATCTTTTCAAATGAGTTCCTATAAAACCCGAACCGCCGAATATCAGATGATTCATATGATTAATTTTTTATTGCTTCAAAAACACTGATAAACTTTCTGCCTATGATGTCTAAATCAAAATTCTCTTCTGCATATTTTCTGCCATTCTCACCAAGTGAAAGTTTTAACTCTGGGTTATTTAAAAGATGAACTATCTTCTCAACCAATTCGGCATGATTACCTGGACTGATACAAAACCCAGCATTATATTTGAAAACAATTTTTGCTGCTAAGTTATCTAACGGCACAGAAAGAATAATAGGCTTCCTGCTACACAAGTATGTAAGCACTTTTGATGGAACTGAATATAGTGCAGCATCGTTCTCTAGAATTGACAATAATACATCAGCAGAAGAAAGAATTTTTGGAAGGTCTTTATAATCTTGAAATGGAAGTAAAGTTAGATTATCTAATTGATATTCTTTTTTCTTTTCCGATAAAAAATCAGCACCTAAGCCTTCAGAAACTACAAGGAACTGAATTTTATCATTATCCTTTAGTGCTTTTGCTGCATTAGCAATAAGTGAAGGATTATGTTTTAATCCTAATGTACCAGAATAGGTAACCACAAATTTAGCGTCTAGCCCTAATTTCGACGACCAATCATTCTGTTTTGGATAAGAAACCAATTCATCAATTGGTGCCCAATTATGAATAGCATAAACATTATTCAATTTAATTTTCCAACCAGCAAAAATCTCATTAAAGTCTTCAGATATGGTGATAATCGCCTTGCTTCTTTTCAACAGGCGAACTTCTTTATATTCGAAATATTTGGCAGCTAATCCTCCGAAAAGAGGTATTTTTTTCCGTAAAAAACCTTTCAAAGCAATACTATGAATATCTTGGCACCAGTAGATAAACTTTACATTCGATCGCTCACATTTACTCAGCAAATTCCCCTGTGCCAGAAGAGGGGTATTTGCAGACAGAAAAATGTTAGGCTTAAATGTGTCAATCAGTTTACTCACCTTACCTGCATACTCCAATTCACCCTTAAGTCTGCCAACAAAAGAATACTTACTAAACTCAGCCTTTAACATAACCGGTTGAATGATCAAGGTTTCAGGATCTGAGTCTCTTTTGATCATGTTACCATGAGGTGTATTGATATTCGAAAGATAGCAATGCATTACAACATATCCTTGGTTAGCTAAATATCTACTCAATCCTATTGGAAAAGGATATCCTCCAAAATCATTTATTAAAATTCTCTCTTTTTGCATTAATGTATTTTTTACGCTTCTGCGTGTGTCCGGTACTAATTAACTTTATGAGGTTATCAATTTCTGATAATTTCTTTTTTGTGTGTTTTCAAAACTGTTTTTTTCTTATTCAAGCATTCTCCAAGCCTTAAATTGAAATAGGTCATCCAGAATATTGATTTTAGTACAATAGCGACAAATCTGAGTCTTTAAAATTACTAAATTTTTATATTACTGGATCAACATTATTTTATTGAAAATACGACTAAGTAATTTATTCTGAACTTAAAAAGTTACAGTTCAATAATTATTAAAGCCGTTGTTAAAATTATTGTTTAAGATTTAATATTTTGAGGTAAATATGCTTAAAATACTTTCGCAGGAACATTCTGATATTAAATTTCGTTCTAATAATAGGATAGAAAAAATTATAAACATTCACAAAATCCATTTTCCTAATCGCATTTATCCTGAATATTTTCCATTCCTTATCATACCGTTCTATTGAAACCGAAACAAACGCTTTAGATATCCATTGTAAAGATTCCTCATCGGGTTGCTCTCCTAAAAAGATCTTACCGCACCGCAGGTTATTCCAAAAACGACTTACATAGAAATCGGGGTAATCTTTCATCACGAAAGCGACATAAGTCTCAAACTCACTAAAACCTGAAAGGTTAAGGTTTTTATGGGGAACTGCGTCCATAATTTTTTCAAAAAACGTGTTACCAGATAAACTTAAATTGCTTTCAATGTTGGAGATTAGCGCTCTCATAATTTTTGTATTGAATAGCATGTGCTCCACTACATAGGATCTTGATTCAGAATTTATTACGGTTTCTATATTAAAAATGTTTTTAATGGTATCAAAATATGGCAAATCATGTTTCTCAAAGGTTCTATAAGACAAATAAGGTTTCTTATCTGCATTAAAAAAACAAATCTCTTCCAGGGGCAGTGTGTCGCTGTCCCAAACCAGATAATATTCATCTTCGCAGTGCTGGGAATACGCCATCTTTAAAAACTGTTGAAAGTACCATCCAGCCCTATTACCTACACCAGTTTTCTGGACCAATATTTCTTTTATTGTTCCAATATTAAGGTTTGAAAAAATTGCATTCTCATCTATAAATTCTACATAATCATAGTTGGGTAAAAGATTCTTAAGTTCTGCGTTACCTATAAAGACTAATTTATAAGAATTTAAATAGTTCTTTATCTTTTCGATATTACTTATTATTAAACTAATATCTTTTGCAACTATTGGTATTATTAATTTATACTCTTCCATGCTTTGATAGTTACCAATATGATAATAGATTTAAGTTAAGGAGATATGCGTTAAGCGAGTACTGCCGTATTTCTTTGTCGATGAGAATCATTTAGTAATAATAAAATAATAACAAAACTTGCGATACCATCATAGTTAATTAAATTGATTGAAGTAAGTTCGCAAAGAATAAACATTAATAAAATCGCAAGATATTCAGGATGATTCTTAAGAGATCTATCCATGTACTTATTAACAACTATCTTGATCATACGATATATTAAAAGGCAAAGCCAGGTTAAACCTATTAAACCAAAATTGTTAAAGAAGCCGAAAATACCTACGTCCTCTCTAAAAAATTCGCCATTTGAACCTTGAAGTATTCCTTTTAGCTGATTATTATCAATCTTTATGAAACCAAAACCCAAAAAGGGGCTCTCATTCATTGTGATGTTATAATAGTAATTTATTGCTGCAAATCTTGTCGATAGCGAAACGTCTTCGCTTTTTGAAAATTCAATATATTTATCAAACAATCCCAAATGATAGTAACTTACATAAGCCAGTACAGCACATGAAAGAATAAAATAAATTTTATACTTATTCCTTAAAAAAAGCAGTATCATTATTAAAGCTACTGCTAATATGAGAATTAAGAAAGATCTCGTCATCACAAAAAAGTACAGGTCAAATAAGGTGAGGCCCGCTGTGAATAGATACAAAAGGGGAATTTTAGTTTTGGTGTTTAGACAGGTAATAATTCTCGAAAGTGCAATCAGAAAAGCGAAAGGGAAAATATAAATACCCACATATATCCGCTGAACATCCATTCTGGTTGGAATTTCACTAAATTTAAAAAGGAATTCTATCCCTAAATATTTGTAGATAAAATACTGCACGGTCAAGATCGCTATCGTAATACTTGACATCCAACAAACGATTCTAACTAAACGCTCCCGGTCTATCTTATAGAAAACAAAGTATGACAGAATAGTTGCATAGCTGATGGAAAACAAGAACATAATATCTATCGGTGTGCCATACTGAAAAGAAGACACAAAGATTTCTACGACAACATATCCGGCAAAAAATTTAACAAACGAAGAGAAGTTATCAGACTCTTTTTTATTCCAAAAGAAAAGCGCTGTCAACAGAACTATAACACCTAATACGCGTACAAGATTATAAGCCTGTTCTGGATTGTAAGACAGACCAAGAAAATTTAATATCACAAATAGATATAGATATAAATATTTCTCTCTTATTCTTTTGATTGTCATTATGTTATTTATTTACATCAGCGCTAACTTGCTGATAAACAAGAATATGCTTTTGCGCTATTTCGCTCCAATCTGTTATTTGCTCATGCGTTTTATTTAAGTCTATATGAGAAATTTTTATTAATGCATTTTTAAGCTCATCCACATGGTTATTATCTATGAAAATAACGTTGTTCAATGCTATAGGATAGTCTTCATTTGGTTTTGTAGCAATTATTTTTATCCCTTCTTGGTATAGCGCCAAAAAGCTGCCATTTCGAACAGATAAACCATTGGCAAAAAGGGAAATTCCAAAATCGGAGCATGCTATATAGTTTCCGACATCCTCTTTAGGCAAGAAACCTGTAATTTTCACATCATCTGTAAGACCATACTGTGTTATTAACTTTAACACCTCGTTCTGGTAAGAATCATTGAGATCTAGTTGAGAAATTATTAAAAGTTTAAAAAAAAGCTTATTTTCTTTTTTTAATTGCCCCATAGTTTCAATTGTAACTAAAAGCACTTTATTTGAATTTACGAAGCCAAAATATGAGGCAACCAATCCATCATAATCTCCAAATAATTTCCTTTTAACATTTAGTATTTCATCATTTGAATATGAAGATTTAGGAATATTGGCACCAATGTAGATTACTTCAATTTTATCTTCAGAACTTCTGAAAAAAGGTAATTTAACCAGATCTTTTTTAAAAATATCTTCTACAACAATAACATTATGAGATCCTAATACACTTGGCCAGCGCCTTACTCTGGATAGAAATGGACGTTGACTGTATTCGTGCAGTGTATAAACGACTTTATATCCCTTTAACCTGAGAATTAATGGAAGAAGATTGATTTCTACAAAGCCTTTGTAACTAATGGTCGGATATTGAATATGTACAACATCACATTTAATATTTTTTAATGTTCTTAATATTGTACTAAAAAAAGAAAAACCGTACCACTTTTTCACTACATTATGTAATGTATAAGATTTATCGCTTTCACCATACTTTACATCTGTTATAACGTCTATTTCTACACCTGCTTTAATCAGGTTGGTAACCAAAACATCAGTATAATCTCCAACACCACACTTAGCTAAAGGCATAGCTCCGGTTATAATTGCCACTCTCATCTTATATTTATTTTATACCGCTTTTATCCCATCATAAAGCCCCTTATATCCAGCTTTTAATACCGGCCATTTTGTAGAAAAGGCAATTACTATTGATAAATAGGCAAAGTTTCTCAGAATTATAAAAATTAAATATAATTTTGACCGATACTTATTATTAAAAATTATGATATTTCTCATTAGATAGTATAACGAGAAAGCACTTTTATGGCCGGTAGATACACTTTCCTTATGATCAAGAGTAGAATTCGGGTAATAATATAATGGAATTTTAGCCTGGTATGCACGATACATAAAATCTGTATCATCAAAATAAACAAAATATTGCTCATCCATAAAACCTATTTGCTCAAATACCTTTCTGGATATAACCATAAAACAAGTAGGCGCATATGGAACAATTTTCTTATCGTTACATTGTCCCTGATCTTCTTCTCTTACATGAAAATGCCTTGTGGTACCAGTAGATTTATCAAAAGTACCACCGGCGCACCATATCAAATTTGTTCCATAATAGTATATTTTAGGAACGGCCAATAAGGCATTATCCTCATTAACAGAAAACATTAAATTTTCTATTGTATCGGCATTAAGTTTTATATCATTGTTAGATAACAGAACATAGGAGCATCCATCTTCCAGGGCCGCTTTTATTCCTATATTGTTACCCTTTGCTACCCCGTAATTCCCTTCATTCTCAATAAAAACAGTCTTAAATGAAACATTTTTGGCTAGCTCTTTCGACTTTTCTAAGGATTTGTCTGGAGACTTGTTATCAACAACATATAAGACAAAATCTTTATAAGACTGTATGTCGAGCGTTTTAAAGAACTCATCTACAACGGTTTCACTGCCATATAAAACAGTAACAATTCCTATCAATGCCATATCTATTTATATAAACCTTTATCTTTCATTTCCTGAATAGAGGCATCATATTTATCTTCATGCACTTTCTGCTCATTTACCCATTTAGCAAATTCATTCATACCCTCTTTAAAAGACCACTTAGGCTCATATCCTAAAATATTTTTCGCCAAGGTAATATCAGCAAAATTATGACGTATATCTCCCAATCTATAATTCCCAGAAATAGTTACCGGAACATCAACTCCGTAAGTTTCAATTAATGTATTTGCTAAAGTAATAACATCGGTTGCAACGCCGGTTCCGATATTAAAAGCATGTCCGGCAGCCTCTTTTACCTCAATGCCCAGTACTGTAGCATCTACAACATCATCTATGTAAACAAAATCTCGTGTTTCTTTACCGTCTTCAAATATATTTAATCCATTTCCATTTTTAATCCGTGTAGAAAATATCGACAAAATACCCGTATAAGGATTTGAAAGCGATTGCCCTGGACCATATACATTTTGATATCTAAATGAGACAGCGTCTATGCCAATTTTTGGACACACTAAATGGATCAATTGACCCTGTACCTGTTTTGTAATACCATAAACTGAAGTAGGATGTATTTTAGAATCTTCTGTTGTACCCACAAGTTGTAATGGCTTTGTAACTGAAGTGTATTTTACCTCAAAATCTCCCTTGCTTAAAAAATCCTCTGTCCTTTCTTCCGGGTAAACAAAAGTATCAAGTTCTTCACTGTAGTACTTTCCTTCGCCATAAATTGATCTTGATTCTGCTACAACCACCCTTTTCACTTGGTGTTCTTCGTTAGTCAGAATATCAAGCAACAAGGCAGTTGCACCAATATTTACATTTACGTAATTATAAATATCGTACATAGATTGTCCGGTACCTGTTTCTGCGGCTAAATGGACTACGCAATCTACATTCTTTAAAGCTTTCTGCCAATCTTCCTTATTAACTACACTACCTTTAATAAAGGTAACTTTATTCTTAATGGATTGATATAGTGGAGAAGTTGTTTCAGGATCATTTCCATGGATTTGTTGTGATAAGTTATCTAACACAGTAATATCATACCCTTTACTTATCAATTTTAACGCAAGGTTTGAGCCAATAAACCCAGCTCCGCCTGTTATCAATATATTTTTCATATTTATATTATAATTTTAATTATTGTTTAGAAAACAACCATCTTTATCCGTACTAAGCCAAGCCTCTTTTTTAAAACAATATCTTTTAACTATTTTAGCAGGTGCTCCTACTAAAACACAAAAGTCAGGGTATTTATTTCCCAATACAACAGAGTTTGCGCCAACCACAGTATGTTTTCCTAAATGTACATTAGGTAAGATGACTACATTATTATATATTTTACAGTCTTCACCTATAAAAACTTTACCAACCACAATATCCTGGTATTCTGGTGCAATAGTTACATCAGCATAAGGGTGATCAATGTCGGTTATACTAACATTAGCTGCAATTGCAGTGTTTTTTGATATATAAACAGAATTGGCGCAAGTAATATGAACATTTTGTTCTATTGAAATTTTGTCTTCAAAAACTATCAATGGACTAAATTTTTCTTCTTTGTAACTTACAACTGCTTCTATTCTGCCATGATCCCTTATAAAGACATAGCTACCCAATTTTACACTTCTGTAACTAAATAGAATTGGCTTGATAAATAAATTCTTTCTCCCGTGATCTCTGTTAAGAATTAATAACTTCAAACCAGTTAAAATTTGATAGTATTTATATCTCAATTTTTGATAAACAGCGCAACACTTAGTCAAAATATCCATTTTTCTTTTGAAGTATTATATAAATTCACCTACAGCATTTGTTTTTTTCCAAGCTTTAGAATCAAAACAGTATTTTTTAATTATTCTTGCAGGTGATCCAACAGCTACGCAGTAATCAGGAATTTCTTTAGTTACTACACTATTGGACCCAATTACACAATTTTTACCAACAGATACTCCCAATATACAAGCATTAGTTCCTATCCATGTGCCTTCTCCAATTTCCATTTCTCCAAGAGACAATACCTTTTGATACATTATGGGAAGATTAGGATTTTCATAATCATGAGAACCATCTGAAATATAAACCCTATCTGCTGTGAGTACATTCTTGCGAAGAATGATCTTTGAGTTAGAATAAATCTGATTCATACTTCCAATCGCGCATCTATCTTCAATAATTAACTCTGGATTTGAAATTACATTTGGACTTGCTGCCAACCAGGAATGCTTACCTACAACAACACTTTTTCCTATCGTAATATTTTCAGGATGTTCTAATCTTAGCAGAGGGTGTATGATACTTCTATTGCCAAATTTTTTATACTTCAATTTATTCCCTAATAGAGTGGAAGCATAGTAAAGATATAACTTAAGGCGCTGAAAAAATTGATACATAATACTATTAATCAAATAATCATCTATTTATAATGAAGATACTGATTTTTCTTTATCGTAATTCTTTATCTCTTTATAAATTAAAAACAAGAAAACAAGGCAGATTAAACCATATCCTATTGTGTATCCCACTTCATAAGAAGCATATTTAGAAAAGAAATTACGGTTAAAATGTTTGAAAATTAAGAATGATAATGTAGTTAGCAAAATTAAATTTAACCCCAAACTTAATTTGAATTTACTTAGTGACCTATTGTTTATTGCGTAATTCCTAATAAGATATACTGTACCCAATAGCACAGCCAAAAGCCATCCAAACACAACACCCATTCCTCCAAAATATTTTCCTAAAACAAATCCTAATATCAGGTTAAGTACACCGATAATTATCTGAGACTTAATTACAGGATTTAATATACCTTCTGCAAGCAATGAAAAGTATGCAGGTCCACATAATAAATTTATATACATACTCACTGCAGTCAACAACAAAATTAAATCGAACATTGATTCGTGATGTCCAATCCATACTTTTGAGATTACGTTGCTCGCCAGAACTGGCATAGTTAGTAAGATCAATGACACAGCCGCTACTGCTAAAAAGTTAATTTTATACAGGTTATCAACTTTATTCATTCGTTGATCCTCCGAAGATTTAACCATTAATGGCATTAAGCTTTGATTGGCATTAATAATTACTCCCCTTAATTGCATAATTAGCCTATTTGCCATTTCGTAATATCCTGTAAACTGGAGTCCCCCAAATTTAGCCATTAATAGTTTTGTAACAGGTTCATTAAGCATTGCTGAAATAGATATTACCTGAAATTTAATCCCATAAGCAAATATTTCTTTAAATATTTCTTTATTCCACTGCCACTTCAGCTGATTATATTTTGTAATTTTCATTACGAGAAATAAACAACCTAAAATAGTAAAGATTGACTGCGCTAATTGGGCAAAAACCACACCTTTTAAGCCATATGTTGGTGTCAGTAAAAATGTTAAACCGAGTAATACAATTGAAGAAAGCGTAAAAATCAAACTTCTGATATAGTTTTTCTGCATACCATCTAAAACAGAAGCGTACACTCCTGCGATTGCATTTACGATAAGGCATATCAAAGAAAAAGGCAGAATTTTTAGCGCAACATCTACATATTTTACATCTATTATTCGGCTAAGTATAAAATGGGCAGAAGGTAGAATAATTAGGCCTAATACAGAAAAAAAGCCAGCAATAAATATAACAGCTGTGAAAATTAGTTCATTTATTCTATCCTGGGTATCTTCTTTTAAATATAACGCAACAAAACGAACAACAGAGGTGGCCACACCAAAATTTGCGATGTTAGCGATAGACGATGTTGCCATCACCACCGACCAAACCCCCAACATCTCAACCCCAAGTTGTTTCAGCAGATATTTATAGAGAAAGAAATAAACAACTCCAATACACGCAATCTGCCCACCTGAGCTTAAAACATTAGCAATTACCCTCTTATTCATATTATATATTTAATCCCCTATTTGCTCAAAATTAATGCCTTGAAGTTCTCATATGTTAATTTAAGTCCATCTTGTAATTCAGTTCGATACTTCCAGCCCAACTGAGTTAATGTATTAACATCCATTAATTTTCTAGGTGTTCCATCTGGTTTTGAATGATCGAAGTTTAATTCGCCAACATAACCTACGATCTCCTTTATCATAAGCGATAGGTCTTTTATGCTAATATCTTCACCACATCCGATATTTACCAGGCCAGCTTCATTGTAATTTTGCATTAAAAAATAACAGGCATCTGCAAGGTCATCAGCAAATAGAAACTCTCTTTTAGGCGTTCCGGTACCCCATATTACCACTTCCTTTGCATTATTATTTTTCGCTTCATCAAACCTACGGATCAAAGCAGGCAATACGTGCGAATTTTGTGGGTGATAATTATCGTTGTAGCCATATAAATTTGTAGGCATTACTGAAATATAATTGCAACCATATTGCGCTCTATAGGCATCACACATTTTAATACCAGCAATCTTAGCAATTGCATAAGGTTCGTTAGTTGGCTCTAATTCTCCCGTCAACAAATATTCTTCTTTTAACGGTTGTGGCGCCATTTTTGGATAGATACATGAGGAACCTAAAAACATCAGTTTCTTTACCCCAAATTTCCTTGATGATTCGATTACATTACTCTGAATCATCAGATTATCGTATAGAAATTCTCCACGATAAGTATTATTTGCAACGATCCCTCCAACTTTCGCCGCGGCAAAAAAAACGTACTCTGGCTTTTCTTCCTCGAAAAAATCATTTACAGCAACTTGATTTATCAAATTAAGTTCCTTTGACGATCTTGTTATAATATTAGTAAAACCTTCTGCAGTTAACTTGCGCATAATAGCCGAACCAACCATTCCGTTGTGCCCGGCAATGTATATTTTTGAAGATTTATCTTTTAAATAGGTTTCTGCCATTATTCGTATTGATTTTTGATCGTATAGCCATGCGCTTTTAAAAGAGTTTCTTTTTTAAAATGATCAACATCTGCCGCAACCATTTCCTTAACTAATGCTGCAAGATCATACTTAGGCTCCCATCCTAATTTCGTTTTAGACTTTGTTGGGTCTCCAATTAACAAATCAACTTCTGTTGGGCGGAAATAAGCCGGATCAACTCCTACCACTTCTTTACCAATCTCTAATTGAAATTCTGGATTAGCGCAACTCACAACATAAGCTTTTTCATCAACTCCCGTACCTTTAAACTCTAATGAAATACCCACTTCCGCAAATGCCATACGAACAAATTCTCTTACACGTGTGGTAACTCCTGTTGCAATCACGTAATCTTCTGCCACATCCTGTTGCAGGATTCTCCACATTGCTTCTACGTAATCTTTAGCATGTCCCCAGTCGCGTTCTGCATCTAAATTACCTAAGTATAATTTAGCTTGTAAACCTTGGGCAATTTTAGCTACCGCTCTGGTGATTTTACGAGTCACAAATGTTTCACCACGTAACGGACTCTCATGGTTAAACAATATTCCATTGCAGGCAAATATGCCATAAGCTTCTCTATAATTTACGGTAATCCAATAAGCATACATCTTAGCTACTGCGTAAGGAGAGCGAGGATAGAAGGGCGTAGTTTCTGACTGAGGTACTGCTTGTACTAATCCATATAACTCTGAAGTAGATGCTTGATAAATCTTAGTTTTCTTCTCTAAGCCCAAAATTCTTAAGGCTTCTAACAACCTTAAGGTACCTATACCATCAGCGTTAGCGGTATATTCAGGCGTATCAAAGCTCACCTTTACATGACTCATCGCTCCTAAATTATAAATCTCATCTGGCTGAACATCTTTAATAATTCTAATTAAATTGGTAGAATCAGATAAATCACCATAATGTAGCTTAAAACGAACATTTTCATCGTGAGGATCCTGGTAAAGATGATCAATACGATCGGTATTAAATAAAGAGCTTCTTCTTTTAATCCCATGAACCATGTACCCTTTTTCTAGTAACAATTCTGCAAGATATGTACCATCCTGCCCGGTAATTCCGGTAATTAATGCTGTTTTCATTTTATTTTAATATAATTCAATATCACTAGCGCTTAAATCTTATTTTTTGCCAGATACTTTTGTCTGTCTTTTCACCATAGGTACCATAGCCATAGCCATAACCATAATATTTGCTGATAATATCATTAACAACAATACCTATGTTTTTCATTTTGCCATTTGTATATAACTCCTCAACAATGGCTAGCTGTGCCTTCTGCGTAACTTTTTGTCTAACCAGATATAAAGTTACATCAGCATAAACAGATAGTAATTGTGCATCTGTGATTATACCCACAGGAGGCGCATCCATAATAATATAATCGAATTGCTTTTTCAACTCTTCGATTAATTGGGGAGTATTCTCACTTAATAAGGTTTCAGCCGGGTTTGGAGGTAGTGGACCAGACGAAATAATGAACATATTCTTATTGATGGATAGTGGTTTTATTATATCGGTTATTTTGATATCCGGACTAATTGTATAATTACTAAAACCAATATCATTACTTAAACCTAATTTAGCTGACAAACCTGGTTTTCGTAAATCCAATTCCATCAATAATACCCGCTTTCCTGCTAGTGCTAGAATATTCCCTAAGTTGATCGCTGTAAACGATTTACCCTCGCCACTCATACTTGAGGTTAATAAAATAACCTTTTCTTCAGCAGTCTTTAAATAAAAAGAAAGGTTAGTACGCAATGCTCTAAATTGTTCGGATATGGCGGATCTACCTTGGTTGGCAACGATTAGATTATCGTTACTTGTATTGTGGCTAATCTCACCAATAACAGGAACTCTGGTTAATTTTGTAATTTCTTCTTTAGTTGCAATACCAGTATTTAACAGGTCAACAGCAAAAATAATTATGATCGGCAACACCAATCCTGCTATTAATCCTGCTAGATATATAATGTTTTTCCTAGGACTAATTGGCATTACTTGTGCCTTTGGCGGATCAATTGTTTTAGCAACAGAAATGTTGCTCGTTTTAGAGATAGCAGTTTCCTCAGCTTTCTGCATAAGAAATATATAAAGTTCCTGCTTAATTCCTTTTTTACGAACAAGTTTTAAATAGTTCTTTTCTATTTTAGGTACCCCAGAAATCTGGTTCTCAGATTTACTCAATTGATTTCTCAACTTATCTCTGGTAACTACATAGGTATTTTTTGTACTCTGGATATTTGATAAAATCCCACTCCTTAAGCCTGCAATTTGATTATCAATGTTTTTGATAAACGGGCTCTCTTCTGTAAGGCCTAATAATTGTTTATCTCTTTCGATTAATAAGGCGTTATACTGCCCCATCAATCCAGAAAAAACCATGTCTTGTGGCAGTAATGCGGTAGGAAAAACCCTTTTATTCTTAGTTTCATCTTTCAGGTAATTTTCTAAATCACTTAAAATAGACACCTGGGTTTCTGCTTTAGCTAGTTCAGTGCTAAATTCACTTGTATTTTGTACAAGTAATTTACCCTGCTCACTCATGTCTGCTAATTTATTATTCTGTTTAAATTCTTCTTCTTGATTTTCTACATCTCCTAACTCAGAAGCAATCAAATTTAATCTTTCCCCAATAAATTTATAAGTACTGTCTGCTATAGCATTTTTATCGCTTAAGTTGGCTTCTGTATATTTACTAATTAATGTTTTTAAAATATCCTCACCTTTATCTGGTAGAGGGTATGATAAACCTAAGTCCAGAATACTTACCTGCTTATTGGTTACACTCACAGATAATTGCTTCATCAAAATTGCTACACGTTCGTCTATGGAGCTTACAGAAACATAATATTCACCATCATCCATTTGCCCAATTTGATTATTTTCAAGCTGAATGGTACCAACCCCGTTTACACTGAAAGGTTCATTCCAGGCTATTTCTTTTTCGAATTTTTTGGTAGATATTTTTAGTCTATTATTATTAATTTTTTTTACCTCGAACTTAGTAGTCGTGATGGTATCCATACCTTTTAAAATATTCAATTTAAAAGGTGTATGGTAGAGTTCTCTGCTCACTAAATTTTGTTTCTTTGAATAAACAATATTTAATTGCATCTGTCTAACAACCTGCTCCATCAGGAACCTTGTTTTTAAGATTTCGGCTTCATTGTCAACCGAATTTTTAGCGCCAATTAAACCACCTAAATCCATTAAACCACTTGATTTACCACTAAGGCCACCGCCTTTTTCATCATCATTAACCAATACCTTGGCATTAATCTGATACAACGGAGAAGTATATTTGGTATAGAAGAAAGCGATTAAAACACACAAGAAAATGCTAATAATAAACCATGGCCATTTATCAATTAACTTGTTTAAAATCTCTTTAATGTTAATATTATCTTCCTCGTCAATATGCTGTACTATATTTCTTTCCTGCAAGTTATTCATTCGACTGCTGATTATTTAAAACTAGAAATGGCCAAGACAATTACAGAAATAACTGATGCAATTACACCAATTGTTTGAATTTGGGCCGAGTTTGAGGCAGACACCTTCCTTTTATTTGGCTCTACATAAACCACATCATTTTGCTTTAGATAATAAAAAGGGCTATTAAAGATATCACTTGAGTTTAGATCCAATCGCGCAAATTCTTTTTTGCCGTTATTATCGCGAATGATTAATATGTTTTCTCGCTTACCATATATAGTTAAATCACCGGCAAGGCTCAAAGCATCTAAAATAGTAACTTTTTCATTGGGTAGTGTGTATGCCGAAGGCGCATTTACTTCGCCTAAGATGCTTACTTTGAAATTGGCGAATCTTAACTGAACATTAGGTTGTTTGTAAACCTCTGATGACTTTTCACGGATCAGTTCTCTCGCCTGATATGTTGTCAACCCAGCAACTTTTAACTTACCAATGAGCGACAATTCTATTTCTCCATTCTTATCAACCAAAAAACCTGTACTTTGAGTAGCCAAACTGGTGTTGGTATTACTTCCTAGGGTAGGTGTTAAGGCTGCTTGATTAATAATCGCACCGCTTTGAGGGTTTAACGTAAAAATATTTATGCTAAGGATGTCATCAGGCTGGATTGTAGGTTCGGTAAAAGCTGCAGCATTTTCCAGCTTAGCCTGATTAACAGATTGTATATCTTGGAAATAGGCTATCTTCTTATTACTTACACAAGAAGAACTTAGGGTTATCACAAAAAGAACAGTTAAAAAACTTAACCCTTTAATCACATTATTTTTTTTATTCATAGGTATATATCTGTTCAAAATGAAATTGGGCATTCTAAACAGACTGCAAACTTAATCATTTAATTGTAATATCTAAAAACCGAAACATCAGATTCGATATATGTGATCAAGTAAAGTTTGAAAATTAATTAATAGTTATGTTAATCTGGAGCCAATATAAGGTTTGATTACTCAAAGCTAAACTAATATCTGACCAAATATATCTTGATTTTTGAACTCATATTGCCCTATTAAATCATATAATTTTCCTGATCGGATAGCGGTTGTTAGGGTATCCAAATGCCTATCGTGATGCAAATCTGTCCCAGCAAAATCATACATCTTTTCTTTTAGCAAAATTTCGGCCAATTGTTTAACGTCTTTCCCATAATAACCCAATACGGATAGTAAATTTAATTGCAAGAGGCATCCTTTTTCTTTAAACCGCTTTAATCGGCTTCTATCTTTAAAATAAAAGGTATATCGTTCCGGATGGGCTAGAATAGGCTTATATCCTTTAATTTCTAAATCAAAAATGGTTTGACTAATCCCTGGACTTTCATTTAAATAAGACATTTCAATCAACAAATGCTTCTGATCTAAAGCACATAAAGGCCCATCCATTTTAAAATCCTGATCAATCATATACTCTGCACCAGCACTTAATTTCAAAGAAACATCAGCTTTATCCATTTCTTGTTGTAGTAAATCTTTTGCATTAACGATTGTTTCCTTTGTGTTTGGATATAGTTCTTGATAGATGTGTGGCGTAGCAATCAATTGGTCAAACCCCAGTTCCTGTAATGATTTAACAAAACGCAAAGAAGTAGCCAGATCTGGAGAACCATCGTCGATACCAGGCAGGATATGTGAATGAATATCAATGCCTAGCCAGGAGATATCAGTTACTCTATTCTTTTTTGAAAAAAAACTTAACATATTTATAGCAATGGAATATCAAATTAATTCGCCTTATCATAATCATTCGTTTATCAAACGAAATAATTACTGCAATAATATGCGAATTGGAAAGTATTATTTACAGAACATCAAAAGTATTCTAATTAACGTGTTAAATTTAAGAAAATTCATACTACTTTCCAATAAATAGTAGATTAAATCAGACAAATAGTCGAAAATAATGCTTTAAAAAGAACTTACAGCTTAATTTGCGCAAGAGAATTAACAAAAATATAACTTACATACTATCAACCAGTACTTCAGAAATGTTATTCAAAATATTTAAGGGCTTAAAACATCCTTCTTTTAAATCTTCATCTTTTCATTAAATACAAATCAGAAATGACCATCTTTTACCAAAGCTGCTGAATTATATTTAGGTTCCCAAACCCTCAGGTTTCCTACTGGCTTCGATTTGCTGTTTATGGGTAGCTTTTTGTCTTACAACACCCTTAATTCCCCGTTTGTGAAAAATAAGATCGCTCAGTTGCCCATTAATTTTGATTGTTCCATTCCGGAGAACCATAATTTGAGTATATTAGGTTAAACAAAAGCATGATCACTCAATTTAATCGATTTGATTAAAAATCTCAAAAAATATCCCAAACCCCACCTTTACTCCGCATTTACCCCACGTTTACTCCAGCTTCCGGCCAGGCTTGGCTTCACCCTGCTTTGTACTAAACGGCCTGCTGCTTCGAAGCCTCTTCGGTAGGACTGAGGCTTTGTTGCAGGTGTGCTATTCATGAAGTTTGCATTACCTTCGATTAACAGGTTAACAATAGCTAAAGAAAAAGATAACTTAGGGTTAATTTGGTATATAGCGATGTCGGAGCAGCCCGAACAAGGGGCAAAAACCAAGACCACAGGTTGCTCCATTCATAAGATTGCTTTACCAACAAATCGGTACAGGCTAGCCTGCGTGAGCATGACGCACGGTGTTAATGATCCTACTATAGCCAAAAAGAGCAGGTTGGAAGCGAAGTGCCTATAACCTGGCGTCAACCAAATTCCTGTCGATAAAAGATTTGGTATCAAAAATGAGCGTTCCTTTTTCTTTAATACTGCTATAATCAATATCTAAAAACTGCTGGTGCGCCACAGCGAGGATAACAGCATCGTAATGTTTAAACTGACCATCATTAATCATTTCGATGCCATACTCCGCTTTCACTTCATCGGTATTAGCCCATGGATCATATACATCAACATCCATACTAAAAGCTTTCAGTTCTTTATAAATGTCAATTACCCGGGTATTACGCGTATCAGGACAATTTTCTTTGAAAGCGAAACCTAAGATTAGGGCTTTAGCGCCATTGATCACTTTATCTTTGGCCACCAGCATTTTGATTACCTTATTGGCTACAAACATCCCCATGTTATCATTCACCCGCCTGCCTGATAAAATCACTTCGGGTTTATAACCCAGCGCTTCCGATTTATGTGCTAAATAATAAGGATCTACACCGATACAATGGCCACCAACTAAACCGGGTTTGTAATTGAGGAAATTCCATTTGGTTGCAGCAGCAGCCAACACATCTGCTGTATCAATGTCCATGCGATCGAAAATTAAGGCCAGTTCGTTTACAAAAGAGATATTTACATCCCGCTGTGCATTTTCTATTGCTTTTGAGGCTTCTGCTACTTTAATGCTGGGTGCCAAATGGGTACCCGCAATAATGATAGAGGCGTAGAGTTCATCAATTTCAGTAGCAATTACGGGCGTAGAGCCTGAGGTTACTTTTTTTATTTTGGTAAGGGTATTAATTTTATCACCTGGATTGATCCGCTCCGGCGAATAACCGCAGAAAAAATCGATATTATATTTTAATCCTGAAATTTTCTCTAAAACAGGCACACAATCTTCTTCGGTGCAGCCCGGATAAACGGTCGATTCGTAAATCACAATATCACCAGCTTTAAGCACGATTCCCAGCATCTTGCTGGCCGCAATTAAAGGTTGCAGATCTGGCCTTTTCAGGTGGTCGATAGGGGTTGGGACGGTTACAATATAGATGCTGCAAGCGGCTAGATCGGCCAAATTAGCACTTAGTGTTAAGCCTAGTTCAGATCCGTCAAGTACAGCCTGCAGATCCTCCAGATTAGCTTCATTTGTCCGATCCTTTAATTGATTTAATTCCGCTACACGGCTTTCATTGGTATCAAAACCAATTACCTGATATTTTTTTGCAAATTCGATAGCCAGTGGCAACCCAACATAACCTAAACCAATAATGGCAATCTGCTTTTTTGAATTCATTTTTCTTTCGGTGATTGGGCAAAGATAAGACAAATGTAGAAAGCTTAATTCTTTTAAACACAAAGGACACAAAGAGAAAGCGCGAAGGGCATAGATTTAGGGGGGAGCGTAATGCTTAAATGGCCTTATCTCGCTTATATGGTAAAGATTTCAGATACTTCTGAAGATCTTTGGCTGGGATAGCAATGAACGGTCGTCCCGACCAGAGCAACGCGTAATGTTCCAAAGGAACTCCTTCGGTGGAGAGATCTTTGGACTATATTAAAAAATCTCTCCACTGCGGTCGAGATGACGATACTTTAAGACCGTTATCTCCTTAAATGATCCTTCTGAAGATAAATGTAGAATGCTTAATTCTTTTAACCACAAAGCCCACAGAGAAAAAAAGCACAGAGCATACAATGTTGGGTGCAGCGTAATGCTTAAATGAACTTATATCTCTTATGTGGTTAAGATTGAGGTTCTGCAAAATATGATCCTTTATTCTATTACTTATTTGACAGTTCCAATACAAGGTTCGTCATTCCCGCGCAGGCGGGAATCTTAAAGCTCATGCATTACGATTATTCATAAGTTTTCTTTTTATTCATAGGCATTCATGAGCACTCCGTGGTTCACAATCGAGTTGGGAATGACGATACTTCAAGATCGTTTATCTCCTTAAATCATCCTCCTGAATGATAAAAAAGAAAATCACCATTCAATACAATTGCATTGAATGGTGATTTATTATTAAACTAAAGTAGAACTTCTTATTTAATCTGCTTCAACAGGTAACTACCATAGCCACTTTTAACCAATGGAGTAGCGATAGCCTTAAGCTGTTCTGCATCGATAAAGCCCATGCGGTAAGCAATTTCTTCAATACACCCGATTTTTAAGCCTTGTCGCTCTTCAATGATCTGCACAAACTGCCCGGCCTGCATTAAAGAGGTAAAGGTTCCGGTATCCAGCCAGGCTGTTCCACGGCTTAATACGCCTACTTTTAATTTGCCCCGCTCTAAGTACACGCGATTTACATCAGTAATTTCGTATTCTCCACGTGGCGAAGGTTTAATATTTTTTGCAATTTCTACCACCTCGTTATCATAAAAATATAAACCTGGTACTGCGTAGTCTGATTTGGGCTGAACAGGTTTTTCTTCAATGGAAATGGCCTTTTTATCAGCATCAAACTCAACCACGCCATAACGTTCAGGATCTGAAACCTGATAAGCAAATACCACACCGCCATCGGGATCAGCGCTTGCCTGTAATAATTTGGCCATACCATCGCCATGGAAGATATTATCGCCCAATACTAAAGCTACCTTATCTTTACCGATAAATTCTTCACCAATCACAAAAGCCTGTGCTAAACCATTCGGTTCAGCCTGCACAGCATAACTAAATTTACAGCCTAAAGAAGCACCATCGCCTAATAATTTTTCAAAATTTGGCAGATCGTGTGGGGTAGAGATAATCAGAATTTCCTTTATACCAGCCAACATTAAGGTAGATAGCGGATAATAAATCATCGGTTTATCGTAAACCGGCATCATCTGTTTACTACAAGCCAAAGTTAAAGGATGCAAACGAGTTCCGCTGCCACCAGCTAAAATTATACCTTTCATATTTTAGTCATTAGTTCATTGGTCATTGGTTCATTGGTCATTACAGACCTAAATGAAATAATGATGCCTATTTATTGTATTTTAATTTGTTTTATACACTCTACTAAGCTATCTCTCCAATAAGGGATTTCAATATTAAATGTATCTTTTATTTTAGATTTATCCATCACCGAAAACGCTGGCCGGATAGCCTTGGTCGGATAAGCAGACCCCGGAATAGGGTTCACTTTAACGGTTGTTTCGCTAATATCAAAAATGGCCTTTGCAAAATCGAACCATGAGGTTACACCTTCATTGCTATAATGGTAAACGCCATAAGCGGCGGATGAAGAACTTACAATATCAAAAATGGCATTTGCCAAATCAATCGCGTAGGTTGGTGTACCCACCTGATCTGCAATGATATTCAGTTCGTCACGCTCGGCACCAAGCTTAAGCATGGTTTTTACAAAGTTGTTGGCATACTCAGAATACAACCAGCTGGTGCGGATAATGAAGTGAGCAGGCAGTGTTGAAATAACTACTTTTTCTCCATCTAGTTTGGTTACACCATAAACATTGATCGGTTCAGCTTTATCATCTTCTTTTAGCAATTTAACTTCATTTCCTTCAAAAACAAAATCGGTAGAAACATGTATAAGCGTTGCTCCATTTACTAAACAAGCTGAGGCTAAATATCCCGCACCTGTTTCATTAATGGCTTTAGCCAGCTCAACTTCATCCTCTGCTTTATCTACAGCAGTATAAGCGGCACAGTTAATTACAAAAGCAGGTTGCGCTGCAGCTAACAGATCGTTCAAACCAGATTCATCCAGAATATTGGCATCCTGCTCGGCTGGGAAAACAATTTCCGTAATTCCTCTTCGCTCCGCAACCACCTTTAAACATTGGCCCAATTGCCCACCGGCACCAATTACTAATATTTTGCTCATATATGCTGTAAAACTGAAAAGGGTTTTAAAAGAAGGTCTTTATCTGAAATAGCTTGATCTTCTTCTGGAATTAACCAATCGATATTCAGGTCCGCATCATTATAAATTACGCCAGTTTCTGAAGCTTTATTGAAAAAATTATCGCACTTGTATAAAAATTCTGCGGTTTCACTTAATACAGAAAAGCCATGAACAAAGCCTCTGGGGATGTATAGTTGCAGTTTATTCTCGGCACTTAAGCGTACAGCAATGTGCTTGCCATAAGTTGGTGAACTTGGGCGAACATCTACCGCAACATCCAATACCTCACCCTTGGTTACACGTACCAACTTTGCCTGCGCAAATTCACCCGTTTGGGCATGTAGGCCACGGATTACACCATATGAAGAATAAGATTGGTTATCCTGAACAAACCTGCCAGATAAACCTGTTTTTTCTTCAAAAGTATTTTGATTAAAGCTTTCAAAAAAATAACCCCTGGGATCTTCAAATACCCTTGGCTTTATAATCAGACAGTCTTTTAATCCTGTTTGTTCAATTTCCATTATTTACTGCTGTATTGTTGTTCGTAATAAGATTGATAATTGCCAGAGGTTACATTGTTTAACCAGTCTTCATTTTGTAAATACCAGTCTACCGTTTTGGCCAAGCCTTCTTCAAATTGTAAGCTTGGTACCCAATCCAATTGATTTTGTAATTTACTCGAATCAATGGCATAGCGTAAATCGTGCCCTGCACGGTCGGTTACATAGGTGATCAGTTTGGCCGATTCACCAGCTTCGCGACCTAATTTTTGATCCATAATGGTGCAAAGTAAATTGATCAGATCGATATTTTTCCATTCGTTATGACCACCAATATTATAGGTATCCCCCGTTTTAGAATGATGGAAAATTACATCGATTGCTCTGGCATGGTCTTCTACCCATAACCAATCGCGTACGTTTTCGCCTTTACCATATACAGGTACCGGTTTGTTATTTTTGATATTATTAATGGCCAGTGGAATCAGTTTCTCAGGGAAATGATGAGAACCATAGTTGTTGGAGCAATTAGAAATTACACAATCCATACCATAAGTATCGTGGTAAGCCCTTACAAAATGATCAGAGCTTGCCTTTGATGCAGAATAGGGGCTGTGTGGATCGTAAGCGGTGGTTTCGGTAAACATCCCCGTTTCACCTAAAGCGCCATAAACCTCATCGGTACTTACATGATAGAAACGTTTTTTATCGTAATCACCTTTCCAATATTCGCGAGCTGCATTTAATAAATTTACAGTCCCAATTACATTGGTAATTACAAAAGCTGTTGGATCAGAAATAGAACGATCTACATGGCTCTCTGCTGCAAGGTGGATTACCGCATCGAAATTTTCTGTTTTAAACAGATCAAACATCGCATTCGCATCAGTAATATCTTCTTTTACAAATCTATAATTTGGCTTATTTTCAATATCGGTTAAATTAGCAAGATTACCTGCGTAGGTAAGTTTATCTAAGTTTACAATTTCGTACCCAGGATAGTTGTTAACAAAACGGCGGACTACATGAGAGCCAATAAAGCCCGCACCACCAGTGATTAAGATTTTTTTCACAGTTATTAAATGATTTTCAATTCAGCTAAAGTAAGTTAGATTTCGGCAAAAAACAACTTAATTTTGACATAAGCTAAAAACTGAACGAAATAATTTAGAAGCAATTAGTTAATTTCTATGAACGTCTTCTGTATAAATAGATAAGCTTGCAGTTCTAATAGATATGCGCAAGGAAAGTATAGACAAAGCTTATATTGACTTTGGTGTTGCTCCAATAAGCATAAAAATTTAAGGAAGACAAACTACATCGCCGCCACAGAACTTTCTAATTCTTTATACCATTCTTCTCCATATTTACGGATCAGCGGGCCCTTTAAAAAGCTGTATACTGGAACTTTAAGTTCTCGGCCAAAGGTACAGGCGTCATGACAGATGTGCCAACGGTCGTAATTTAGCACGTCGAATTCTGGATACTTGGTTATCCGAATAGGATAAAGGTGACAGGAAATCGGTTTCTGCCAATCTACAATACCCTGCTCATACGCTTTTTCAATGGCACATTTGGTAATACCACCCTCAAAAAGCACGTAAGCACATTCTTTATTTTTATCTACACAAGGGGTGGTTAAATCGCCATCTTCATCAACTACGTAAACACCTTGTTCCTCAATGGCTTTAATGCCTTTTTCATTCAACAGGTGTTTAATTTTCGGATAAATCTCTTCCAAAACGGCTTTTTCATCATTATCCAATGGTGCACCCGAATCACCTTCCACACAACAGATTCCTTTACATTTGCTTAAATTACAAACAAAGTTTTCTTTCAATACGTCTTCGTGCACCAGCACCTGTTCAACTTCTATCATCATTATTCTTTTGCTAAAGCATATTTCAGGCCACTGGCCGATTTTAATTCCATCGTAACTGCCCCCACCAATATCTCTACCTGGGCTTTTACCGGCACGCGGTTTCCATCATCGGTTACCCAGAGGTATAACCTGCTATCTTTTTTAAAGATCCTTCCTGGTTTAATGGATGGACTAAATTTTAAACAGCGGATGTTACCCAACTTACTTTTAATCGTTTCTTTCCCTATATATTCAACCTCTAAGGCTGAGATTTCATCACCCAAGAAATAGTTCAGTTTAAACTTATCACCAATCTTGATTTTACTGATATCCAGGCTTCGGGCAAAGTAATAAGCCGAAACCAGATCAAAAGTCTGATTAGTTGGTGTTGTAAAAGTCCCTCTGTTCGAAACTACTTTCTTTGCATCCTGCGTAAAACGTGCCTTATCCTGGCGTCTATAGCTGGCCTCACGGATATTCTCCTGATAGAAATAAGGTAAAAGGTCAGTTTTATCAATATACGAATCGTAATGATCTCTTATCTTATAAAACACATCAAAAGTTCCGGAAGTCTGCGCATCAACCGTAAGTTTATAGGTAGGCTTGTTATCAAACTTTAAATCAGAATTGGCTACCTTAATAGTGGCTTCTGCCGCCGTGATAAATCCGTACCTTAATTTATATTGCAAAACTTCACCTTCCTGAAATACGGCCTCTTTCTTCAGGGGAAGTTCCTGAGCCGTTGCCAAAAGACTGCATAAGCCAGCCGTGACGGTTATAAATAATTTCTTCATTGCTTTTGTAATCATTTGTGTGTGTTGGGAGGAAAAAACCATTCCTAAAAGATATGGTTAATTCTTTCCTCTATGAAGATATACAAAAAGCAAACCAAAATTTAATCTTTTCTTTTATATACAGGAACGGTAGAGCAGGGTTCGCCAAACATAATGCTTTTAACTACTGGTGTAAGCAGATTGGTTACCTCAACATAGGCTGAAACCGGAACATCGATATCGCCGCATCCTTTTACCACCACACGCTCATTAGCATAATCTTGTGGATTAATTTTAGCCAATGCCTTGGTAAATAAAACAGCTTCCAATGTATTTAAATCGCCGAATACCACTTCGTTTGCATATGGTTTTAGTTTATTCGCCAGTAGCATATAAGCCCAGGTAGGTACAATTGCATCAGCCGAGCAGATAATGGCTACATTCTTATCTTGATATTGCGCCCAATCGTGATTTTTGATAAACTCTCTAAAATCCTTTTCTCTTAACATTAAACCATGAAATAGATTATGCACAATATCATAAACCACTCTTTCGCCTTTATGATAAAAATCTTCGAGATTTAAGGTAATTAAACCGCTATTAGCTACTTTATTAATAATGTTTTCCTGAATTTCCATGTCCTTAAATAAAAAAACCGTTCCAACTAATCATCGGAACGGTTACAAAATTACGTATTTTCTATTTAATAGAATTTCACACGATTGTCTTTTATCTTTGCATTTTCCTGTAAAGCCTGGAAAGCCGATCCTAATGAACGCTGCCCTAAACTTAACATCATGCTTTCTTTTTGTTTAAACATATTTGCAATTGGTGCAGGATTTGTAAATCCATCAACTGAAAATACATAAACACCACGCTCACCCTGAACAGGAACAGATACTTTACCTGGCTGTGAACCGAAAACGCTTCCAACTAAAGCATTTTCCTGTGCTACACCTGGGATTACCGGATTAGCAAATACCACGTTCTGTACTGGATTAACCGGACGTGCAACTTTAGCTGCAACCTGATCGATACTTCCTTTACCTGCGTTGGCTAATTTTTCTTTTAATTGTTTTGCTTTAACTGCATTAATTACCATTGGCTCAATTTCCTTCTTCACATCAGCTAATGATAAAACACCTTTTGGACTGATGGTAGTTAAACGGGCCACAACATAAGCATTACTCATGGTATAAATTTCAGGCAATACTTCACCTTTATCTGCTGCGTAAGCATCTTGAATTAATTTACGTGGGTTATCCAATCCAGCTGCAAATCCTTGTGTTGATGCAACCTTATCAGCAACGGCAACTTTTAATCCTTTCTGTGCTGCAAATTTGCTAAAGTCGTTACCTTTCACATCAGTTAAGAAATTGCTTGCTGCTTTGTAAGCAGCTGCCTGGGTTTTACTACTTGCATTTAATGCTTTTTCTACGTAAGCCAATTTAGCCACTTTAGATGAACCGATCTGTTTTTCGATTTTAAGCACATGGTATCCAAACTGAGATTTTACTACTTTAAGATCTCCTGTCTTCCCATCAAAAGCTGCATTTTCAAACTCAGGTACCATAGCACCACGGGCAAAAGCCGGCATTTCGCCACCTTTATCTTTCGAACCATCTACGCTGTAGTTTTTAGCCAGTTCTGCAAAATTAGCTCCTTTTAAAATTAATGTTTTTAATGAATCAGCTAACTTCAGTGCTTTATCTTCGCCACCAACTTTAGCCGGATCGATTAAGATGTGGCTTGCCTTTACCGAATCAGGAGAGATACGTGTAGATACTACCTTTACAATTTTGTATGAGTTACCTGTTAATTTCGGACCGTAAAAACTGCCTGCAGGTAAAGCGAATACTGCCGAATCAACCGCAGGATCTAACTTGCCTTTTGTGATATAAGTAAACGGAACTTTTACGTCTGAATTGATGGCTGCGAAAAGTGAATCGTTTTTAGCCACCTGAAAATCAGCAGCAATTTTGTCTACCTGAGCTTTGATTGCTAATGAATCTGCTTTGGTTGGACTGATACTGAAAGTAACGTACTCGAAAGCACGTGTTTCTTGTGGATTGTTGAAACGTGCTTTGTTCTGCTCATAATATTCTGAGTAGTCGTTATCTGTTAATTTAACAGAAGCATCAGGAATAGAAGTATAATCTAAACTTACGTATTTAAAATTAGCCAGTTTATTGCGGTTGGTATATTCGTCAGTAGCTTCTAAAGAAGTTACATAAACCGAATTACGGATCAGGTTAGAATATTTTGTTTGAAGGGCCTGGTTTTTAATTTCTTCCTGTAACATATTAGATTGCTGCAAAGCCTGAGGTTCTTTCGATTTTAGAAAGTTCATCAAGGTAGCGCGGTCTAACTGTCCTGTTTGAGGATTAGAGAAATATTGTTTAATTAGGGGGCTAGGGTTTTGACCTTGTAATAAATCTAACAGTTCATCTTCAGAAACTGTTAAACCTAAACGATCGTACTCTTTAGTTAACAAAACTTTTGCCAACTCTGCATTCCATGCCTGATCAACAGCCATAGCAGTCATCTGTGCATTTGCACTGCCGCCATATTGTTGTTTCATCTGGTTTACACCCTGATCAACCTTTGGTCCGAACTCATCAATACTGATATCCTTACCATCAATTGATCCTACAACTTTTTGATCTGCTGCCCAAAAAGGTTTACCCACGTTAATTGCATCACCTACTAAAAATGCAACAATTGCAAAACCGATGGCAAAAACTAGAATATAGCCTGCACGGTTACGCAAAAATGTCATTAATCCCATATTGTAATTATAAATTTATTTAGTTCTTTTTTAAGAGGGCGCAAGATACAAATTTGCCTCAAAAAAGAAAACACAAAATTTTATTTATCAAGTGTTTAATTTTTAAGTAAATACAAGCCCTGTTTTAATGTTTGAATGAAAGAATTTTGAGTGATTGAATTAGGGAATGAGTGGATGATGGAGTTATTGAAAGATGATTTGAATAAATCCATTTAAACATTCAATAATTCACTCATTCCATCATTTATACATTGCGACTAAGGTGCTACACCTTCCTTCATGTTCAGTTCACCGTTTCCGCTATCCATTTCATAGGTACTAAAATCCTGCGGAGCTTTAAAGTTAATGCCTTCACCTATGCTTCCATCAACTCCTTTCACATATACCCGTTGATTGGAATAAAAAATCTTTTTCGACTCATCCCAGATCAGTTCCTGCGAAGAAAAAGTATCGCCTTTACTGTTTTTTACCACAACATTCTTCCTAAATTCGGTTTTAAGCTCATTATCTTTCCTAATGGCGTAATCGCACACTAAGTTTCCATCAACAGTCCCATTCGGATTATAAAAATCGATGTTTACCCCTTTTATCATCTCCTGATAAGCGCTTCCATTATTAGGTGTAACCTTATCCATTATTGGGGCGTATCCTTTAGCCTTAATTCTGGCAGAATCGCTGTAAGTAATATCGACACCGATGGTCCGATCTCTGGTTAAGATTACTTTATTTGATGAAACCGAATTGGCATTTTTTAGATCGTCGTCTCCACAGGAAGCCAGAAAAAAAGGCAACACCAGAAACAGACCATATAAAAATGTCTTTAAATTCATTAGTCTACACGGTACTTACGGAACCAGGTATCGTTCAAGGTAAAGCCTAAGTGGAAATTAATAAACTTCTCTTTAACAAGATTATCGCTTAACGTTCCTCTTTGTCCGAACTCGGTTGTAAAGTTGATTTTATAAAATGCCGTACCACCGTTAGCAGTAGGCAACGGGAAGCCAAAACCTAACGATGCACCCATTTGTTTGATATCCTGATTACCGATTTTGATATAAGTTTTATCGTAATTAAAACCAAGGCGGTAATCTACACGTTTCATGTAACTGTTGTAAGAATATGCATCTGGTGTCCACTGGCCACCCAAAGAAGCACCCCAGCTATCTTGCAAACCCTGGTTTACATTATTGATACTTGTTGCAGACCATTTACTCATTCTAAAATCGGCACCGATCATCCACTTATCATTTTGCTGGATAGAAATCCCAAAATTGTGCGTTAATGGCAGGGTAAGATTAGATTTCCCGTTATTCGCAATATTTAACGTATCGGCTGCAGGGTTTTCATTACCACTTTGATCTCTTGTGTAGAACGTAGCAAAAGAAGTTTGTGTTGAATTTATTTTCCCAGAAGTACTTCCAGAATAACCCAGGGTCATAATTGTTTTCTTGCCGATATTAAAATCGTACTGAATGCCATAAGAGTAATTTATACCACCAACACTGTTTTTATTTTGAAGTTTGGCATTATAAGACCCTACCGATTGAAATTCGGTAGCCCGGGTAGTTTGAAGGTTACCAAAAATATACTCTAAGTTACCGCCAATCCTTAAATGATCGCCAAAACGATAACCATAACCTAAATAAGCCTTTGATAAGCCACCTTCGCCTTCATAAAGCTGGTCTAAAGTGGTTGTATCAACTTTGGTCGTATTTCTGTAAGAGTAACCCAAATCTGAGTAAGGCAAAATACCAAAACTCAAGGCTGATCTTTTGGTAACCGGAGCGGCAAATGCCAAATGACTAAAAGTAGAATTGAAACTCGTTTCGCTTAAATTGTTTCGTGAAAGATTGGTTATACCCGCACTCATTCCCACATCAATGGTAGTTAAAGATATTCCGGCATAAGATGCAGGGTTTTGCATATTAATATAATTGAACCCTGTTACTTTACCTACTGCGGTAGAAATTCCACCCATTGCCCTAAGCTGGGGCAACAAAGATCCCTTTATATTTCCAAGTCCATATCTTGAATATGGTGATGAAGTGGTAACCTGTGCCTGAGCACTTAAACCACAAACTAGAACGAGTATGGCTGCAATATAATTTATTCTTTTGTACATTTTAATCTGCAATAGCTTCATTTAATCCTTTTAATACTAAGTAAGGATCTTTTATAATTTGAGGCGCAAAGATGCTGTTTTGTAATTGTTTATACAAAAAATTAGCATCACCTCCCGTTATAATTACCTTCAGAGCACTTTCTTTTTTATTATTTAGGGCAATAAAGCCTTCAATTTCGTTTATTATTCCTTGTAAAACGCCGTTTTTGATTGCCGATTGGGTATCAGTACCTTCCACAATAGCCTCATTTGCATCCCACTCCACCAAAGGCAAACGGCCAGTAAATTCGTGCACAGCCCTAAAACGCATTTTAATGCCAGGACTTATACTTCCGCCAAAATACTCCTTCGCGCTAGTTAAAACATCGTAAGTAATACAGGTACCTGCATCAACCACTAAACTTGCGTTTGTTGGATGTAAGCCATTTGCACCCAAAATAGCAGCCCATCTATCTAACCCTAAAGTAACTGGCGTTTTATATCTGTTTTGTACGCCGTTCGTCAACATGGTTGAAAAACGGATATACTCGGTATGTTTTTTTAAAAATACTTCTAACGGTCCAATTTCCTGGTTAACACTACTGATGATGGATTTCGCTGGCGAAAACTTCTCAATCAACTGAGCCAGATCAAGTATCCCAATTTTATTGAAACGCTGATGATGAATAATTTCCTTATTTGCAAAAACAGCAACCTTCACAGCAGAATTTCCAATATCAATGCTTAACCTACGCATTTAAAATCTCCCACTGCAGATAATATGTTCTTAGAAATTCCAATGACTCCATTTTTTATCCATCTTGATTAAAACTAAAAAAGCTTTAATTCAAAAATCATGCACAAAGCTATTAATCTTTGTCAAGTTTCGTTCTAGTTATTTGTTAAAAAAGGTTAAACAAACAGAAAATACTGTATCGAAAGCACAAATAAAACGAACAATGTTTCGTAAAACCAACGTTTTTTGGCATTGCTAAAATAGTAGGCCAACAGTACCGATCCCGGTGGTACACACAGCAAAAAATGCCAGGTCCTGAAATCGGGTTTAAGGTAAAAACTAGCTGCAGAGATAATAAACATGAAAAACAACAGCTGAAAACTTTTCCTTGTACTGATAAAACTCCTGAAGAAATTTTCGCGGAGCTGTAGTGATGCCAGTACGATAATCACCGTTACCGGGATCAGCACCAGATAATCGTTATAGTTAATTTTAAAAACCGAAGGAAACTTATTGCCCAATGGTTTCCATATCTGATAAAACGAACTTAAATTGTCATTCCAGTAATAAAATACGGCCAGAAAAAAGAAAACAGTAATAAAACCAATTAAGCCTGCCACCCATTCGCGCCAGTTAAATGATCTAAAAAGCAACAGCGCTAAAAAGATCATAAGCAGCATGGTCATAAACGGAAAATAGATTAATGTTCCGACCGCAATAATCATCCCGATATCGAACACAGTTGTAATTGCGTTGGCACTTTTACCCAGTTTTAAAAACTTATCTATAATCCAAATCAAAAGAAAGTTGCACAACAATGCCGGGCTTAGGATCATAAAAGGCATGAACAAGCTTGTTCCTGTTATAAACATCAGCCCTGGCAGGAAACTGGGTTTGGCCAATAAATTATGGTTGTTTACAATCCGATTGAAAATTAACGCCTGAACATAAACCAAAAGTGCCGCGATAAAAATATTGGTATATGGCGTAAAGGCATTATCCAAATCTATATTGATCAGCAATCGCGCAAAGGGTTCCAAAAAATCAAAGTTCAGCTTATCGTGCGTTTCATGAAAAATGGCAATACGCAAAAAGAACGTGTACGCCAGCAAGAATACGAGGTTAATTGGATTTAGCTTTCTAAACTGATTAATCATGCCTTTTTAAAGAGAAGGCAAAGTAAAGAAAATAATTTAACAGTATAGCAGAAAGACCAAAGCTTAAAGACTAAAGCAGCGATGCATATAGTTGTCTATCTCGTAAAGTTTTGTCAGTCTGAGCGGAGTCGAAGACCGTTTGATTAAGGGCGATTAAAAAAGAAATCTTGTTCTTTTAGAAAAGCGGGGTCCTGTTCGTATCGGTTCCGATAGTCCTGCCATCCGCTTTACCTCACTACGTTCGCTGCCCGCTCCTGTCAGGTTTAGATTACTTAGTACTGTACCACAGATTAGAATAAGCTAAGACGAAAGCAGGGATGTATAGTTGTCTCACTCGTAAAGTTTTGTCAGTCTGAGCGGAGTCGAAGACCGTTTGATTAAGGGCGATTAAAAAGAAATCTTGTCCTTTTTAGAAAAGCAGGGTCCTGTTCGTATCGGTTCCGATAGTCCTGCCATCCGCTTTACCTCTCTACTTTCGGTGTCCGCTCCTGTCAGGTTTAGATTACGCAGTATTGTGCCACGGATTAGAATAATCCTCAAGATCAAAGCGGATAGGTAGCAGCGGAACGTACCAATAGGCGATAGATAGCTAACCATTCCCAAAAGCGCTGCTTTGCGTTAAATAAACCCGGGAGTAGCGGCAGCCCCGATCCTTTATCGGGCTAAAGCGAACAACGGGGCTGTGCAAGCCAAAAGTTTCTGGCATTCATTTCCAAAATCAAACAGCTAACTCTGGTGAGTAAAATCATGATAAGGATCCTTCGACTACGCTCAGGATGACAATCCGAGGGTGATCGACTTTGGACTCAGGACTAAATCCTCGCATATTTCTTCACCATATCATCAATAATCTGCGCTGTTTCATCCGGAAAATTAAACTCATGCTGTTGCGGGTTTTCTACCCAGTTTTTGATAATCGGCAACCAGTTCCTGGTACTTCCCCAAATTACAGGCAAGCCAAACTGTTTTAAGGCGTAGGCATTACATTGCTGCTCAAACTGGAAACGCATAGGTGCTACCAGCAGTTTTTTCTTTAAATAAAGTGCTTCTGCAGGCCCTTCAAAACCACCGCCGGTAAATAAACCTTCGCAGGTTGCCAGGCTTTTATTAAATTTCTCGTTGTTAACCGGCTCTACAAAAACATTCCCTTCCTGATAGGCAACTTTACTGTGTTTAGAAAAAACCTGCCATGTAACTTCAGGTAGCTGCGTAAAAAGCTTTACCAAACGTTTATCATCAATGGCTGGAAGATATACGGTATAATGCCCTAAATTTTCACTTTTCAGATTTCGGATCTCTGCCCTGATTACCGGGGTATGGATAAAAGTATCGTAACGGTCGAAATGAAAACCAATGTGGTATTTGGTAGGTGCGTAGCGGCTCAAGATCAGTTTCCCCCAATCTAAAGTTCTTGGACGAGGTACTTTTTTAGACTTAAAGGCAGCCTGATGGCTCAATGATACACATTCTATGCCCTGCAGTTTACAGGCCCAGGCGCTTACAGGTTCAAAATCGTTAACGATTAAGTTGTACTCTTTCAGGGGCAGCTGCTTCATATCTTTTCTAAAACGGAAAAGATTCATGTTCAGCCATGTTTTAAAATGGTCTACACCGCCTTTTTTCCCAAAGATGAAACTGAAACCATGCAATTGGTATTTTACAGGCTGACTGAGTTTCACATCGGCCTGTGTTCCACTTACTAAAATATCCAATTCGCCATACTGCTGAAGCAAAGGGATAATTTCCCTCGCCCTACTGATATGACCATTACCTGTTCCCTGTATTGCGTAAAGTATCTTCATTTATGCCCGAATATCTAAAATTATTGGGCAATTTCATATTTTATATTCTGTAAAAGAATATTTATGTCAAGTTTACTTTTTAAATCCTCCGCATCAGAAAGGATTCCTTCATCCAATTCGTCTTTAGTAAAATGTTGATGTTCGTACTTAAAAACCGTCCAGTTTTTATTTTCATATTCCAAAGCAGTTAAACTTTCTACCCAATCTCCACTGTTCAGGTAAACTACTTTTCCATCTTCGGTGGCAATTTCGCGTTGCTCGGCCTGGTGAATATGGCCACAAACGACATATTGATAACCTTTTTCGATGGCCAGTTCTGCTGCAGTTTGCTCAAAACTATTGATGAACTTAACAGCATCTTTAAACTTTGCTTTTATTTTTTTCGAAAAGCTCATCTTCTCCCGCCCGAATGCGGTAAGTACCCAGTTTACAAAACTATTAATGAGGATCAGTGTATCGTAACCAACTGCACCAAGTTTAGCCAGCCATTTAGAGTGTTGCATGGTAACATCAAAAACATCGCCATGAAAGAACCATGCCTTCTTACCGTCCAGCTCTAAGATTAACTTATTCTGGAGATGGAAAGTACCCATTTCCATGCCGTCGAATTTGCGGAGCATCTCATCATGATTCCCCGTCAGGTAGTGAACCTGAACACCCTCCGATACGAATTTCATCAGTTTACGGATCACTTTCATGTGCGATTCGGGCCAATAACTTTTGCTAAACTGCCAGATATCGATGATATCGCCATTTAAGATCAGTGTTTTGGGCTTTATGCTCTTAAGATATTTTAGAAGTTCTTTTGCGTGGCAACCATAGGTACCTAAATGTACATCGGATATTACGACTACATCGACATTTCTTTTATCCATAAACGGGAAATTTTAGGGGGAAGGATCTTATTACCGCTCCATTAAAGCAGTTCAGAGATAAATTAGCTGTGTTACCACTCCTCTTCCTCATCGAGTTTTACCTCAAAGGGGCTAAAGAAATAAAGTACAACAATTAACAAGCACACGGCAAAGAATGATTCTAACATATCATCTGATTTACATTACAAAGGTAAGACTCTGTATATCAAACAAATGTTACGACATTGTTAAATTTTAGTTTGGTGGTTCATTAGTTCACTGGTTCATTTGCCATTGGTTTATTACCCACCGTCGTCATTGCTGAGACGGATACAGAATTATCCTAAAATTTTCCTTACTAAAGGGTCCTTCGACCACGCTCAGGATGACAAACCGAGAAAATATTTCGTGTTTCTGTGTTTCCGTGGCAAAACTACAAGCAACAAAAAACCCCGCAAGATCAAAATCCTGCGGGGTGTAAATCTATTTGAGAAATTATTAAGCTTTAACTGCTTTCTTTTTCTTCTTTTCTTCTGAGTAAAACCCAAAACCTAATCCGGCCAACAATAAGATCGATCCGGCCAAAGAGATTTTCTCTCCGGTATAATACGATGTTGGATGGAAAATAAACTCAAGTTTATGGTTCCCTGCTTCTAACTGCGCTGCACGTAAAACGTAATCAGCCCTGAAGTATGGCTTTTCAACACCATCGATATACATTTTCCAGCCTTTATCATAATAAATCTCTGAAAACACTGCAATTACATCTTTAGCGGTTGAGTATTCGTAAGTTAAATGATCAGGGTTATAGTTGGTTAATTTAATAAAACCCTCCTGGCCAGTCCCTAAACGTTTGGTATCAATCGAATTTTTGAAACTTTCATCAACTATGGCTTCTTTTTTAGCATCAAAACTGCTAATGGCCTTCATTTCTTCATCAGCATTTTTAGCAAACTGAACACTTTGTACAAACCAGGCATTACCCGCAGCCGTTGCATTACGCTGCATTTTATACGACCCGTTTTGCTGATCTTGTGTAATGATGTACTTCGTATTTAACATATCCAATACATCCTGGTTAACACTTTTGGTAAATTGGTGCTGAATGAGTTCATCAAAACGTTTCAGTTTAGCGGCATGATAACCACCAATTGTTTTATGAAAATTAGATGTACTGGCATCACTAAAGGTATTTATGGTTGCGTCGAATACCCTGAAATTCGGGTCTTTATCAGCCATTATAAAATTATCAACGTCTCTTGGCTTAAAGAAATCTGAAGCCGTTTTTTTGTACTCAAAATTCTGGTTATTTAAGTATCTACGGTCTACTTGCCACATATCTACCAAAACAGCCAGTGCCAACAAGCCTAAAGCCAGTTGTGCATTTAATTTTTTGGTAATAAATGCCCAGACAATCCCAAAACCGATAACTACGAAAAAGAATGAACGCAAAGCATCTGCACGGCCTATTGCAATTCTATCTTCTACTAATCCATTTGCTATCTTTTGCGCAATGGAAGCATTATTTTGCAAAGTCTGCGTTAAAGCCTGCACAATTTGCAAATGGTTTGATGCTTTAAAGCTGAAAAACAGCGTAGGCACGATTGCTACAATTAAAGCGAAACCACCGGTAATACCAGCCGACCAGGTTAATTTTTTGATTAAAACCTTTTGGTCTACATTGCCATCCTGTATTTCCTTGATTGCTAAAATTGCCAATATCGGAACCATTAAACCAACTACTGCCAAAATGGATTCAACTGCTCTGAATTTATTATAAAGCGGGAAATAATCGAAGAATAAATCACTTACAAGAGGGAAGTGGCGGCCAAAAGAAAGTAATATAAACAAAACTGTTGTTGCCAATATCCACCATTTTAACTGGCTACGAACAATGAATAAGCCGAAAACAAACAAGAAACAGATAATTGCACCAAAATAATAGCCGCCTTGGGTAAATGGTTTCTCACCCCAATACTGTTGCATATTTAACTGTGAGCCCAACTGCTGAATAGCTTGTGCAGTTTGGGTTGGATCACCACCTGTAATTTCAGAAACAGCTTTATACATGTTTCCTTCCGGCTTCACAAGCTTATCTATTCCTGAGGCGCCTCCATATAAATCCGGGATTAAAAAAGTAAAGCTCTCACCAACACCCTGGCTCCATTGGTAAGCATACTCTTTTGACATACCTGCCCCTTTTTCTGCTGGTGAAGATTCTGTGGCAGTTAAGTTAGATTTACCACGGTTTGTTTCTTTAGCATATTCTGCTGTAGACCATAATAAACTTGCATTAATCATTATAGCAATAGCTACTGAAAAAGCTAAAAAAGCGAACGATTTTAGCAGGTTTGAAACGGTTTTACTTTTAAATGCCTGATAAAACTCTACAATAACAAAAATAAAAATAGCCAACATCAAATAATAGGTCATTTGAACATGGTTAGTTCTTATTTCAAGGGCTAAAAACAGTGCAGTTAAACTCGCTCCATACCAATATCTACCCCTTAGGGTTAACAATATACTGGCTATTATTGGCGCAAAAAAACCAATTGCCAATGCCTTGCTACTATGCCCACTTGCAATTAAAACAAAATTGTACATGGTAAATGTAAATGCAATTGCACCAGCCGCAGCGAGCCAAGGATTAACCTTTAATACAATAAACAAGAAATAAGCGCCCAAAAGCAATAGAAGAACTGTACCTGTTGGATTAGGCAGGGCTTTTGTAATTAAGGCAATTCCATAGGTAGCGCCATTATAGGCGTAAGGTACCCAGATTTGATAAGCCGGCATACCGCCAAACATCTGGTTGGTCCAAAGCGGTGCCTTACCATCCTTTTCTTTAAAGTCCATAATTTCCTTTTGCATCGCTTGCGATTGGATCACATCGCTTTGCGCAGGGGCTTTACCTACCAAAACAGGACTGAAGTAGGCAAAAGTGATGACTACAAAAAATGCAATAATGGCTAAGTGAATGCCATTTTTATTAAACCAGTTATTCATTAAGGTTTGTTTAAGTTTAAACGAACGTCAAAAATAAAAAATTGGGCGGTATAAAAAAGTAATAAATTAAATGCATGCTGAATAAAAAATTAGATTTGTAACAAAGAATAAAAATTCAACCTATTTATTATGAGAAAGTTTGTCGTTACAATCGCTCTTGCTTTATTATCTTTTTCTTCGTTTTCGCAAATTGTAAGTTTAAATAACAATGAAATTAAAAAGCTGAAAACGCAGGTCAAAAATGATGGGGAAACCAAAAAACTATACCTGGGCTTTGAAAAATCGGTATTAAATTATCTAAACGAAAACCCGAACCCAATTGATACCATCAGAACTGAAGGATTATTAAAGGGAAATCCCAAAAAAGAGAAAACCAGATTAGCCCTGGCAGATATGAACAAAATGTTTGCACTGGCCTTACAATACCGGATTACCGATGATCAAAAATATTTAAACAAATGTGTAGAATTTCTTGGTGCATGGGCCAAAATCAACAAACCAAATGGCGATCCTATTGACGATACCAATCTGGATAAAGCCATTGAAGCTTACGACCTGATTAAAAAAGATATCCTAGCAGCTGATAAAAAACAGATTGAGCAATGGCTTACTGAAACGGCTTTGGCAGAAATTAGCAGCAAACGGATGAAAGCGGGGAGAGCTACCGCCATTAATAACTGGAACGCCCACCGGTTAAAAGAAGTTGGTGAAATTGGTTACACCTTAAACAATCAGCATTTTATTAAGTGGACCATCGATAATTTAAAAAGCCACATCAACATCAATTTATATCCAGATGGCACCAGTTTGGATTTTAAAGAGCGCGATGCCATGCATTACCACATTTACGACCTGGAACCTATGTTAAAGTTGGCCATTATGATCGACAGGGCGAAAGGCATCAACTTTTATACCTACGAGTCACCTAAAGGATCTTCCATCAAAAAATCTGTAGAATGGATGATCCCGTACATTAATGGTGAAAAACAGCACGAAGAATATGTAAATACGACCGTTAAATTCGACCGCGACCGGGCAAAGAACAACGAACCAGGATTTGCTCCCGGGACAATGTTTAAACCAGATTTGGCATTGCCGGTATTAAAACTATCTGTATATTTTGATAGGGCACAGGCTAAACTGTTAAAAAAAGTAAATAACAATGATACCAGCTGGCAGATGATATTGGATAAACTACAACGCGAAAGCAAATAGCATCCAAACAAATAAACTTTCAATAATTTTTGAAAGTTTAAAAATAACTTTATATTTGTATATGGAATTAGCAGCAGCAAAATTAAAGTTTATAGAAGCTTGGGGTAAATTAGGCTCCGAATGGGGAATTAACCGCACCATGGCTCAGGTACATGCGCTATTATTAATTTCTCCTGAAGCGCTTACCACCGAAGAAATTATGGAAGCGCTCAGTATTTCCAGGGGAAATGCCAACATGACCCTGCGCGATTTAATTGGCTGGGGCCTAATTGAAAAACAGCACAAAGCAGGCGAGCGCAAGGAATACTTTTTTGCCGATAAGGATGTTTGGAATATTTCCCGCCAGGTAGCTAAAGAGCGTAAAAAAAGAGAGTTAGAGCCTGTTTTAAAAGTTTTGAATGAACTATCAACGGTCGTAGGTGATGAAAAAGATCCTGAGTTTAAAACCTTCAAAAAATCGGTAAGCGATATTAACAAACTTGCACTCAACGTAGATAAAACTTTAGAAACGATGCTTAAAGCTGAAGAAAGCTGGTTCTGGGGTTCGATATTGAAAGTGTTTAAATAGATGTGAGCGGGGCTATTGAGTGTCAAGTAGTAAGTATCAAGTAGTAAGTATCGAGTATCAAGACATATTCACACTAAACCCTAACCATTAAAAAGCCTTACCCTTAAGTTCGGCTTAATTTTTTAACCATATCTTTCATTTTTTACTGAAAGTATTAAAATTTAAATAAAATGAAAACGCTTAAGAACCATGTGATTTTATTTGATAATGAATGCCCAATGTGTTATGCCTATACCAAAACATTTGTAAAAACAGGTATGCTGGCCAAAGGTGGTCGTAAGGCTTATCAAAATATGCCTGAAAACATTTGTCCTTTGGTTGACAAACAAAGAGCCGCCAATGAGATTGCACTCGTGAATACCGAAAATGGTGAAGTAACATATGGCATCCAGAGCTTATTTAAAATTATTGCGCATGCCATGCCAATCTTTAAACCGCTGTTTTTATTTAGGCCTTTTGTTTATTTGATGCGCAAGTTTTATGCCTTTATCTCTTACAACCGTAAAGTAATTATTCCTGCGGCCGTTAAAGAAAACACGATACAGCCCAGCTTTAAAATCCAATACCGTTTGGCCTATCTGCTTTCTACCTGGTTTGTTACAGCTTACATTTTAACCGCTTATGCACATCTGCTTACCGATTTTGTCCCACTGGGCAGCCAATATCGTGAATACCTCATCTGTGGTGGACAAATGTTTTTTCAGGGTATCATCATTGTTTTTTATAAAAAAGAAAAACTTTGGGATTATCTGGGCAACATCATGACCATCTCTTTTGCTGGTGCACTTTTGCTTTTGCCTGTTTTGGTTATTGCACAATACCTCATCATCCCCCCTATATTTTTTATCCTTTACTTTTTGATAGTGGCCGGACTTATGTTTTTGGAGCACCTCCGCAGAAGCAAGCTCTTACAATTGGGCTGGACGATGAGTATTACCTGGGTGCTTTACCGTTTAATTGTTTTAGGTTTAATCTTTACTTTATAGGAATCATGAAATACGGAAGAATTGTACTCGCAGGTGGAAACGGATATTTAGGTACCGTATTGGCCAAACACTTTAGTCGTCTGGCTGGTGAAGTGATTATCCTATCTAGAAAACCAAAAGCCGCAGCAGGGAACATTAAAACCCTGCTGTGGGATGGCCAAACCCTGGGCAACTGGGCAACAAGCCTTCAAGGTGCCGATTTACTGGTTAACCTTTGTGGTAAAAATGTAAACTGTAGGTACACCCCTAAAAACAAGAAAGAAATTATCAGTTCGAGGTTAATCCCTACCCGTTTACTCGGTGAAGTAATCAAAAGCCTGGAAAACCCACCAAAACTTTGGATCAACATTACCTCTGCAACCATTTACCGGCATGCCGAAGACCGTCCGCAAGATGAACTGACGGGAGAAATCGGCGATGGCTTTTCTATTGAGGTATGCAAGGCCTGGGAAAGTAGCTTCTTTGAAAACGAAACTCCAAAAACCAGAAAAGTGGCCCTCAGGATGGGCATTGTGCTGGGCCTAAAAGATGGCGCATTTCCACGCTTGCTCAACCTGGTTAAACTGGGCATGGGTGGTAAACAGGGCAATGGCGAACAGTATGTAAGCTGGGTACACGAGTTAGATGCTGCGGGCAGTATTGAATGGTTAATGAACCACAATGAAATTGAAGGCATAATAAACTGTACCGCACCCGAGCCAATTAAAAACCACGTGTTTATGCACAGCATCAGAAAAGCCTATGGCATCAGCTTTGGTTTGCCTGCCCCAGACTGGCTACTGGCCATAGGCGCAAAAATAATCGGAACCGAAACCGAACTGATTTTAAAAAGCAGGTGGGTTAAACCAAACAGATTATTGAACAATGACTTTGAATTTAAGTATGCGAAGATAGATGAGGCAGTTAGGGGGCTGAGAGCGGAGGGTTAGAAGGGTATAGCGGAGGGCGTAGGGTGCCCAACGGCAGCATTAGTAAAATAAAAATGGCAACAATTATTTTAAAGACACTGATTAATGCACCGATTGAACGCTGTTTCGATTTGGCTAGAAGTATCGACCTTCATGTACAGTCGATGCAAAGTTCTGGTGAGAAAGCCATCGCTGGGAAAAGAGATGGATTGATCGGTTTACATGAATCGGTTACCTGGCGGGCCAAACATTTTGGCATTCCATTCGAAATGACAAACAAGATTAGTAAAATGGAATACCCAATACGCTTTGTAGATGAGATGGTTAAAGGCCCCTTTAAAAAACTCCACCACCAGCACGAGTTTAAAATAATGGGTTCTCAAACAGAAATGACTGATGTTTTTGAGTTTCAGGCACCGTTTGGCTTATTAGGCCGGCTTGTAGAAAAAATATTTCTTAAAAATTATATGCTGAAACTAATTGAGAAAAGAAATGAGGTAATCAAATTTCAAGCGGAATGGTAATATATGCTATTTGTGCCTCGCACTATCATTAAATTGCCAAAGCACATTAATAATCTTCCAGGCACCATTTAATTTAACAAGGTGCATATAATCGATCCATTCATCTGCAATTAGTTTAACTGAGGCAGTTTTCTCTGAAATATCAAGCATTTTAATTTCCTTTTTAGGAACAGCGGGGAATTTATCCTTTTTGCGGTTATAACTTTCAGCTAAGATAACCATTGATTCTGCAGAGGTTTCACGAACATAGTCCTTGTTTGTTTCCTTATCTGTCCAAAATGTGCGTTTAACCAGCCTTGGGTGCAAAGCTTGCTCCATTTGTTTAGGGTTTGGGTTATGTTGCGATTCTATGTAATCAAGAGCGGCACGTTTGATTTCTAAACTGTCCTGTTTTGTCTGACTGAAGCATTTCGAACCTACCATCCACAAGGAGATAAAAACAATAAAATATTTCATAGTTGCCGGTATAGTTTGGTTTTCGGGTTGAGATTTAAAAGTATAAACTTAAACTATATACTTTAAACAAAAAACCCTGAAACAAGTCAGGGTTTAGTTTTATTTCACTTCTTCGTAGTCTACGAAGTCGCCGAGTTTATCTGTTTTACTTTGATCAGGCTTTGGAGGCATATAATCTATCGAAATAGAGCCTTCAGGTTTTGGCCGTCTTTGTTGTTGCTGTCCTGTAGCCTGACTCTGCATTTTGCTGGCCAGGTTATTAAACAGCATTGGCAGAATTAACCTAATCAACATTCTGATCAGCCAAAGTACCAATATTGTGATGAAAATGAATTTTACTAATGCCATTTTTTAAATTACTGTTGTTACAAATATAGACGTCATAAAATTTATTTTGTTACTTATTTAGCCTTTAATTGCATTTTGATTACAAATATAATACGTAAATAAGCCTATAAAGGTTTTAATATCCGCATTAATCTTCAATAATTTCAGCTATACGGCCTACCTGACCATCTTCGAGCCTCACTTTTATCCCTCTGGAATGAAATGCCGATGAAGTAAGCAGATCTTTTACCACGCCATAAGTGATATTTCCCGACCGTTGATCTTTCTTCAAAATAATTCCGACTTCTAGACCCGGATAAATGTCTTTTCTGTTTTGCCCGTCCATGTGTACTGTAGTATGATTAAAGCCCCAAATTTCCATAATTATTTTGAGTGTTAAGGTAATTTACTGAAATCTATTTCAGGTTTTTTACCTGCGCTGCTTCTGGTAAAGATTTTTCTTGGTGTGGTATAATCGTTAAAAAAGCCACCATTCTTTAAATAAAAGGCGCCTTTATCTACTCCTCCCTGATAATCCATCCGATATCCTTTTGCTCCTGTATTATCGGTAGTAAAGCGGGCAGATTTTAATTCAGTCCATATTCCTTTATCATCGCAGATCCATTGGTTATCAAACAAAACTTTTCGCGATAGGTCTCCTTGTACTGGTGAAAAGTTTTCTAAAAAGGAATGGAAGCGTTTTAAATAGGTTTTAGTCTGCGGCCTTGTAAAACTGGCTATCAATTGCCATTTATTGATTTCGGGAGCAAAGAAATATGCGGTATACGTGGTTAGGCTATCTTTTCCAGGTACGCCATGCAACAAGAATTTATAGGTATTTCCTGCTTTCCACATGTAGTTCAGGTAGCTCTGACCTCCAGCACCTTCATTGCCAAATTCTCCCGTATGTACGTTTTCTCCTTTCTTTAGCATTTTTATCTTGTGCGATTCCGGGATACTTTTGGGATCGTCGGTATTGAAAGGGCTCCATACCGAAAATAAGATATGCCGTTCGGTTGGACTATTTACCTGCATACCGAAATAGCCTTCACCAAATCCGTTCGCCATAAAATAAGAGCCTAAAATATCTTCACCCTTTGGCACAGTTACTTCATTATAATACCACGCTGCATTTACATTTTCAGGTTGTTGATAGTTGAGGTGAACCGATGGCCCACGTCTGCCCCAATGAAAAAAGTTGCCTTCGTTGTTTTTAACATAAGCTGTTTTGCCTTCAGTGGCTGTTCCACTAATGGATAAGGTTTGTATTGAAGGAAATTTCGTGCCACTTTTGCTCATTCCTTTAATGGTTAAGGCAACGTAGCCAGTATCTTTAATGATCCATTCACCAATCTTACCGTCAAATGGTTTAGTTTCATCGAAACTTACTTTTTTAGATTGATTGTTGATGGCGAATTCAAGAACTGATTGCCCATCGACCACTGGTTTATCGCTTAATAATACCGTTATGGTACCAGGTTTAGAAACCCGAAAATAAGCTGTAAAATATTCTTTCGGGTTGGACCAGTTTACAATTCCCCTGTTGGATAATGTTCTTTCTGAATCCTGATGTAAAGAACTGTAGGCATTACCTCCGAGTGGAAGGGAAATTGCTGTAACATTTTGGGCATGACTTTTTAGCCCCATGACACCGAGTACGATCAGTGTTACTAGTTTAAAAGATTTCATTGAATGATTTTTAGATAACTTGTTGAAAGCAATTGTAGGCTAAATTATCTAAAAATCATGCTATAAAACCAAATCGTTACTTGCCGAATTTTTCATTAAACATTTTCTCCAAAGCAAACATTTCGTCACGCAGTTTTGCCGCCTGCAAAAAGTCCATGTCTTTTGCCGCTTTCTGCATGTCCTTACGTGTCGTATCAATTGCTCTTTGCAGTTCCGCTTTACCCATATACTGTACAATAGGATCAGCTGCTATACTGATTTCTGCATTTTCTACATAAGCCCTGGCTTTGTTGTCGCTGGCCTTTTGTGAGAAATCGAGCACAGAAGTCTGCTCTAAAATTGCTTCTCTCGATTTACCTACCGTTTTTGGGGTAATGCCATTTTCAAGGTTATAGGCAATCTGTATATCTCTACGTCTGTTCGTTTCTGATATGGTTTTCTCCATACTATCGGTAATGCTGTCAGCATACATAATTACACGGCCTTTATCGTTACGGGCCGCACGGCCGATGGTTTGGATCAGCGATTTTTCAGACCGTAAGAAACCTTCTTTATCTGCATCTAAAATAGCAACCAAAGTAACCTCAGGTAAATCCAAACCTTCACGCAAAAGGTTAATTCCAACCAACACATCGAATTCTCCTAAGCGTAAACCACGAAGAATCTCTACACGTTCGAGGGTTTTAATTTCAGAATGGATGTACCTGGTCTTGATATTTAGCCGATCAAGATATTTAGTTAATTCTTCAGCCATGCGTTTGGTTAATGTGGTAACCAAAATACGCCCACCTTCTTTTATGGTAATATCTATTTCATCTAAAAGATCATCAACCTGGTTAATGGCAGGTCTAATCTCAATAACAGGATCTAACAAACCTGTAGGTCTAATTACCTGCTCTACTACCACCCCTTCTGATTTTTCTAACTCATATTCAGCTGGAGTAGCACTTACATAAATGGTTTGCGGCGCAAGGGCTTCAAATTCGTTAAAGTTTAAAGGTCTGTTATCAAGAGCTGCTGGCAAACGGAAGCCGTATTCAACTAAAGATAATTTTCTCGATCTGTCTCCACCATACATGGCCCTGATCTGTGGAACGGTAACATGGCTTTCATCTATCACCATTAAATAATCTTCAGGAAAATAATCTAACAAACAGAAAGGGCGCATTCCGGGTTGTCTTCCATCGAAGAAACGGGAGTAGTTTTCGATACCGGAGCAATAACCTAATTCTTTCATCATTTCGATATCGAAATTGGTACGTTCTTCCAGACGTTTTGCTTCCAATAAGTGCCGATCTGCAATTAACTGGTTTTTACGGATTTCCAGTTCTTCCTGTATTCCCCAAATCGAAGAATTGAACCTATCTTTAGGGGTAACGAAAAGATTAGCCGGATAAATGGCCATATCCTCTAATTTCTCTATTGTTTTTCCGGAAACCGGATCAATTGCAGAAAGTTCTTCAATATCATCACCGAAAAAAGAAATGCGGTAAGCATGATCAAGATAGGCCGGATAAATATCAACAGTATCGCCTTTAACCCTAAAGGTTCCGCGTTTAAAATCTGTTGTAGTTCTCGAGTATAAAATTTCAACTAAGCTATGCAAAAATGCATTCCTCGAAATCCGCAAGCCCACGCCAAAACGGAAAACCATCCTTGAAAAATCTTCTGGATTACCCATACCATAAATACAGGAGATGGATGATACCACGATAATATCGCGCCTACCGCTCATTAACGAAGAGGTAGTGCGTAACCGGAGTTTTTCAATCTCTTCGTTTATACTCAAATCTTTTTCGATATAAGTATTGCTTGATGCAATAAAAGCTTCTGGCTGATAATAATCGTAATAAGAAACAAAATAATTCACCGAGTTTTCAGGGAAGAAATTTTTGAACTCACCGTAAAGCTGCGCCGCCAAAGTTTTATTGTGACTCAAAATCAGGGTAGGTTTTTGTGTCTGCTCGATCACATTAGCTACCGTAAATGTTTTTCCCGATCCCGTAACGCCTAGTAAAGTTTGATAATGTTCGTTGGCATTTACGCCATCTACCAATTGTTTTATCGCGTTCGGCTGATCTCCTGTAGGTTGATATTCTGAGGTGATTTTAAATTTCATGGGTAAATCAAACTTAGTTAAAATTGATCTTTAAATCAATTTTAATGTTCTCTCCTCCGCTTATAAAAACATAAACGGCTGGGAGGAAATATACGGTTTAAGCTGCAAAGTCTAAAACAGGAGAAAGTCAGGAAAGTTGGTAATTATGTAAATAATCTATTATTAAATGCAATAAGTTATAAGACAATGCAGCAACAAGCTTCAAAAAAGGCCATCAATGTTGTAAATCAAAAGTACAACTTTTGATTTACAACACAAAAGCATACATTTGTATATGTTAGTTACCAGAAATCTCGCCGCACAATTAATAAGTCGCTTAAAAAAATCGCCAGCAATTGCGATCCTTGGTCCAAGGCAAGTCGGAAAAACAACTTTGGCAAAAAGTTTAAGTAACGACTATATCTATATGGACATGGAAAACCCAAGGGATATTGCAAAGTTACACGATGCCTATACTTTTTTAGAAGGTCTGCAAGATCATACTGTAATTATTGATGAGGTTCAACTATTGCCTACTTTGTTTTCTTTATTACGCCCTTTAATTGATGCGAAAAGAACACCTGCTAGATTTATTTTACTTGGATCAGGATCTCCCGAACTGGTTAAGGGTGTTTCTGAAACATTAGCCGGAAGGATTTCGTATAATGAGTTATGCCCCATCGGATTAACTGAATTGCCAGATGAATTAAGTTTCGAACAGCATTGGTTTCGGGGAGGGTTTCCTGAATCACTACTATCGGAAAATGATTTTCAGAGCAAAGAATGGATTAACGATTTTATTGTGAGTTATGTGGAAAGAGATTTGGCAAAGATGTTTAATGTAGATTTAGCACCAACACTGCTTAGAAACTTCTGGAGCATGCTTGCCCATTTAAACGGAAACTTATTTAATGGCGAATCGTTTGCGAGATCGTTAGGGGTTAGCGCACCAACCGTTAATAGGTATTTAGATTTTTTAGAAGGTGGCTTCTTGATCAGACGTTTGCAGCCATGGTTTGTAAATGCCAAAAAGCGTTTGGTTAAATCACCAAAAACATATATCAGAGATACAGGGATTCTTCATAGGCTATTAAATATTCCCAGCTATAGTGATTTATTTGGCCATCCGGGAATAGGTGCTTCCTGGGAAGGCTACGTAGTTGAACAGATTTATCAAATAAAAGAAAAACAAACAGATCTTTTTTTTTATCGGACTCAAAGAGGAGCAGAATGCGACTTAGTTCTTGTACAGGGAATTACACCACTCGCTTGTATCGAAATTAAATTGTCAAATGCGCCAACAGTATCTCAAGGCTTTATAAACTGTACCAAAGACCTTGAACCAAAGTACAAATATATCATCACTCCAAAAAGTGAAACTTATGTGACATCAAATGATGTAACAGTAGTCAACTTAAAAAATTTCCTAATGAATATTTTACCTCAAATTCAATAAAAAATCCCCAAAAAATCTCGGGGATTTTTATTGGGCAACGCCATTCCCGCCTAAAGATTTCCCCACTACGTTCGAAATGACAATCGCCCAGGATAATAATGGGGCTATTTACCCGCTGCCTGCATTGGGTTTTTACCAACCGATTGGCCTCTTACTGCTCCACCAACTTTGGTTTTATATACCTTAAACTTACTTTCTTTTGCTTTACCGCCCCAGGTATTATTTGAGGTATCGATATCTGCAGTTTCGCGTAATGGATCAATTAAAATAGAGGCTACTTCTTTATTTTTAACGTAAAACTTAGCTGTTTTCAATTCATTATGTCTCCAGATCTGCGCTGGAATACGGTCTATTTCTTTTGTTCCGTCTTTATAGGTAAACTCAACAATGATAGGCATTACCAAGCCGCCTTTATTGCTAAAGCTCAGTTCGTAAAGGAATTTGTTACCATATTGGTCCTGCTCTGCTGAGGGAACAGCTTCTAGTGTTGCAGCGGTTTCTGTTTTAGTAGCAACAGTGGTATCAACAGTAACCATTCCCCTATCGTATTTATAGTAAAAATCTTGCGCTGCAGGAGTTTTATCTACGTAAAAATTAATTTTCTTATCCTCACGGTTTCTGATTTTTGAAATATCTTCAAATGCATTAACGGCAGGTTTATCAATTTTAACCATTTTCGATTTGGCTTCTGGTAAATCTTTAGGGAAATCGGCTTTCGCAAATTTCACGCTGTCTAAAGATATATCACATGGATCGGTTCCATAAAACCAACCTCTCCAAAACCAATCCAGATCTTCGCCACTGGCATCTTCCATGGTACGGAAAAGATCAGCTGGTTCAGGATGTTTAAAAGCCCATCTTCTCGAATATTCTTTAAATGCGTAATCGAAAAGTTCTCTTCCCATGATGGTTTCGCGAAGGATATTTAAACCGGTGGCGGGTTTCGAATACGCATTCGGACCGAAACGGGTAATATTTTCAGAGTTGGTCATAATTGGCTCCAGCTCATCCTTAGGCAGTTTCATGTAATCAACAATAGTATATGCCGGTCCTTTTTTACTTGGAAATTTGTTGTCCCAAAGCTCTTCGGTTAAATACTCAACAAAAGAATTTAGTCCTTCATCCATCCAGGTCCATTGACGTTCATCACTATTTACAATCATCGGGAAGAAGTTATGCCCAACCTCGTGAATAATTACACCTAACATCCCATTTTTAGTGCTTTCGCTGTATGTTCCGTCAGTATCTGTTCGGCCATAGTTAAAACAGATCATTGGGTATTCCATTCCATTTGCAGCTTCGATACTTTGTGCAACAGGGTAAGGATATGGGATGGTGAAATCTGAATAGGTTTTAATGGTATGTGCCACCGCACGGGTAGAAAATTTGCTGTACAGGTTGTATGCTTCTTTTCCATAAAAACTCATACACATTACGGTATTGTTATTGGCCTGAATTTTTTGAGGCATGGCATCCCAGATAAACTTACGGGAAGAGGTCCAGGCAAAATCGCGGACATTATTCGCATTAAAAACCCATGTTTTTTTAGCTGTCGATTTTTTGGTTTCTGCCAGTTTAGCTTCAGCCAAAGTTTGGATTTCTACGGGTGCTGCAGCAGTTTTAGCAGCATTATACCTACTTAACTGTGTTGGATTTAAAACAGCGCTATAATTGATACACTCTCCTGTTGAACCCACAAGGTGATCAGCAGGAACAGTCATTTGAACTTTAAAATCGCCAAAGGTTAAGGCAAACTCACCTCTACCTGTAAACTGATGGTTCTGCCATCCCTGAAAATCGCTATATACACATAAGCGTGGGTACCACTGGGTCATAGTAAACAGATAGTTTCCATCGGTCGGGAAAAACTCATAACCTCCACGGCCGCCAACACTCATCCGGTCAGAAATTTTATAGTTCCAATCGATATTGAAGATAAATTTTTGTCCACTTCTCAGCGCTACAGGCAAATCTACCCTCATCATGGTTTTGTTAACCGTATAGGGTAAGTTTTTACCTGTTGCATCAGTTAATTTGGTAATGTTTATGCCATAACCATTATTTCCTGTTGCACTTAACTGATCTAAATTTTTAGTGGTTCCGGTAGCTGGCATTTTAGTTGCATCCTGATAATTGGCGTTTCGATCGGTGCTATGCTCGTTTTCATCAAGCTGCAACCAGATATAAGTTAATGGATCGGGAGAGTTGTTCGTGTAAGTGATCGTTTCGGAACCCGTTAACAACAGATTTTTTTCATCCAGCTCGCATTTGATGTTATAATCTGCACGTTGCTGCCAATATTTAACACCAGGTGCCCCGCTGGCCGTACGTTGTTCATTAGGTGTTGGTAAAATGGTGCCCAACTGCTCAAACTTATTCCCATGGTTACTCCCTGGGTTATTCTGCGTATTTTGTGCCATAGCCAAACTACCAGAAAAGAGCAGCAGGCCGGTTAAAGTAAATAGTTTATTCATGATGTGGTTTATTAAAAAGGAATTCGTTCTAAAGCCATTTTTAAAGCCAGGCTAAATACGGCTGCTGATATAAATAAAACCCAGCTCATGCGTTTGATGCGGGTATAATTAAAAATTAAAAAGGTAATTAAAAGAATGATGATCACCATAAAAACCTGTCCGGCTTCTAAGCCTACATTAAAACCAAATAGGCCCCAACCAATATTCTGATCTTTGGCCAGCATTATCCGGATGGAGTTTGCAAAACCCATTCCATGAATAAGACCAAAGCCAAGCGCCAAAAAATAATTGATCTTAATTGATTTTAAGGAGAAATTCTTTCTAAACAAATTGCTTATTGCGGTAATTACAATGGTACAGGGAATTAAAAATTCTACCCACTTACTATCAAACCTGATCATATCCAATACACTTAAAAGTAAGGTAAATGAATGGCCAATGGTAAAAGCCGTAACCAATATGAGTACCTGTTTTAAATTGACATAACTGTAAATAGCAACCAGCGCCAAAATAAATAGCTGGTGATCTAAAGCATCGGCACTGATGATATGCGCCCAACCCAATTTAAAATAAAAGATAAAATCTTGTAACGGCATGAATAATAAGCTAACTATTGAGAATAAAATAGTTTACAATAGCTAAAATTATATTTTTAATTATAAAAACTCCAAATATCCTTCAAACAAAAGCCTAAATACCAAATTTGTTACTATTCTTTAAGTTATTTAGTTCTTTTTGGCGAAGTTTTATCGCAAACAACTGGGTTTACAGTTGTAAACAAAATTGTTGTTTAATATACATAGTCAATACGGTAACTTGGTACCTACAACTATTGGTCTTCTATTCAAAACTATGCTTTGGCTCAAATATCACTTACAAAAACCAGAAAAAGGTTTCGATCCTGTTCCAAAAGCTTTTGCAGAACAATATGCTGCAAACGAATACAAAAAAATAGACAATAAAATTATAGATATCATAAAAAGCCATTTAGGTAGTTTCGAAAACAAAACTTTACTTGATTTGGGTGCCGGGCCTGGGCAATATAGTATTGAATTTGCCAAAAGGGGCGCAAAAGTTACCTGGCACGACATTAGCCAGAATTATTTAACAATAGCAAAAGCTAAAGCTCAGGACGAAAATATAACAATAAATTTTTCATTGGGCTATTTAGAAGAAGCCCATGGCAAGTTCGACATTATTTTTAACCGCATATGTTGGTATTACTGCATTAACGATTACCGGTTTGCAAAATGCATCTACAACTTGATTAAAAAAAACGGGTATGGGTTTATTGTGGTTAACAATGAGAAATATCTTCAGCAGGAACTTGCAAAAGAATCAGGTTTTAGAAAATTGGCCATTAAAATGAGTTTTTGGCTCAATGAAAATTTTAATATTAAGCTTACACATGTTCATCCATCCCATAAGAAACTAAGTAAAATATTTGCCAGCTTAAATTTCAGGCACTTACATTTAGAACAATGTGGGCATAACACCTTAATTACATTTAACAAGTAGAAGATTATCTGTTAACTTTGCCCTTTTAAGGAAAGATTTAATATGTTGTTGCGTAAATTAAAATATAGCTTTTTGCTTTTGTGTGTTGCTTTTTTTTCTGTTGGAGCAGGAATAAAACACCCTTTGCATGTAAGCACAACTGAAGTAAACTTTAATGCAAAGGATAAAACCTTAGAAGTAAGCTGTAAAATCTTTTCAGACGACTTTGAGGCAATTTTAGCCAAATTATATAAACAGAAAACCGATCTGAGCAATCCAAATATGAAGAAGGTAATGGATGAATTGGTGAAAAAATATCTACTTTCTCATTTACAGCTAAAAGCTAATGGCAAAGCTGTTGCCATGAACTACATCGGATTTGAGATCGATCATGAGGCTACTAATATTTATCTTGAAGTGGAGAAAATTCCGTCTGTAAAATCGGTTGAGGTGAGCAACACTATTTTATATGATATGTTTGATGATCAGATGAGCATTGTACATATTGTAAAAGGCCCTAACCGTAAAAGCACAAAAATCCTTTACCCTGAAAAAAAGTTCACAGCAAACTTTTAATTGTAATTTTTGTATTAAATTACAGCTCAATGTTAAATTACCGTTAATTTTAGAAGGCAATATTATTTAAGTTAATATCTGCTGAGAAATATTTCTTGTAATCTTTTTTTAAATACCGTGTTGTTAAAATAAGTTATGCATCTAATCATCTTCTCCAACATATTAACGCCTCGGATAAAATATATCTTTAACTTTATTTTTAAAGATGTTCTTAAAGCAGAATTGGAATTTACGGGCAATAGCCAATATTTTCTACAAAGCGAGCATATCAAAATCAGTTATGGCGAAGAGCCATTAGGTGAGGAACTTTTCTTTAAGCGCACCGCTTTACTCTTCTCCAATAAATTAGAAGAAATTAAGCCAAAAACCATTCCTTTTGGCGAATATCAGGCTCCTTTTCCTGTTGCACAATCAGCCTTGCCCTTTGATGTTTTTGCTGCCTCATTTTTTATATTAAGCCGGTATGAAGAATATTTTTATCCCAAAAAAAATGAAGAAGAATTTAGGCCATCGAGAAGCCATCAGCATAAATGGAGAGTTTTAGATAAACCGATTATTGATGAATGGGCATTGATCATTAAAAGTTTGATCAAAAAAAAACATCCACATTTTAAGTTCCACGAAAAGAAATTCCAACATCAACCAACCATTCACTTCAATATTTTACCCAACTTACCTGAGGGATTATTAAATAGGGCCAAATTCATTTTCAGTGCCATCTTTAAAAAAGAAAACAATTACCTGAGCTCGAAATTTGACAGGTTAACAGGAGTAGGGATTAATAATGAGCAGGTTTTAGATGAGTTAAACCAGCTATTTTCTTCAAAAAAAAGCAATCCTATTTATTTTGTCGATTTCCCTGACGTGCCGATAAATTACATCAGGATAAACGGTGTTTCAAAAACACTTAACAATCAATCAGTAGGATTATTAAGACCCTGTGCCAGCGATAAGCAAAAAATGCTCGAGATAAAAGAAGGCCTGGTTAAGCTAAAAAAAATTAACCCTAACCCCGCACCTGTAAGCAGTCAGCAGTTAGAAGTATTAAAATTCCCCATTTGTTATTTAAATATTCTTAATTCAGGTATTACTTCCGATTATTCTATGGGTTATAGTAATGTACCAGGCTTTAGGGCCGGAACTTGTACGCCATTTAACTGGTACGATCTTCAGCTCGAAAAAGTAACCCCTTTAACCGTTAATTCTTACTGCCTCACCGATTATATTCTTCAGTTTTTAACACATGAGGCAGCCACTAAAACAATACACCAGTATATTGCTGCAGTAAAGGTGGTAAACGGCACATTTTATAGCAGTTGGAGTCTAAAAAGTCTGTCTTCAAATGCAAAATACAAAAAATTAAAATCGCTGTTTAAAGAAATGCTCGATTACGCGGGAAATTGATTTTAATTTAATTTATCCGGCTTAAAATTGCTAATTTTAGTAATTAAACGTCCCACTGGAATAAACCTGTAAAATACCGGAAACATTATTATGATTTTTGATGTAAGCAAGACAAAATCTATCGCCAATACCTTTATTGCCGAACTTCGGGATGAGAACATCCAGAAAGATTCGATGCGTTTCCGCAAAAACATGGAAAGGCTTGGTGAGTTTTTTGCCTACGAAATCAGCAAATCATTGGAATATACCGTTCAAGAAACCGTAACGCCTTTAGGTGTATCGTCCTGTGAGGTTTTAACCCAGCAGCCGGTTTTAGCGACCATACTCCGAGCCGGGTTGCCACTTCAACAAGGCTTACTTAACATCTTTGATAAAGCCGAATGCTGTTTTATTTCTGCTTACCGAAAAGTAAAAAAGAGCGGCGATTTTGTGATCCAGATGGACTACATTTCTACCCCGGATTTAGAAGGAAAAGTTTTGATTATGGCCGATCCGATGTTGGCAACCGGACAAAGCATGGTGATGTGCTGTAAAGAACTGATCAACCGCTACAAAATTGCAGAGCTTCATATCGTTGCCGCAATAGCCAGTACAGAAGGTGTTGCACATGTACGTGCCAATCTCCCAAAAGCAAAACTCTGGCTTGGAGCAATCGACGAAGAAATGACCAGTAAATCTTATATCGTTCCAGGACTGGGCGATGCTGGCGATCTGGCCTATGGAGAGAAAGTTTAATTTTTAGTCCTTAGTCTTAAGTCCAGAGCCAGTGAACATCCTCTTTATATGCAGCAGAAACAAATGGCGTAGTGCCACTGCCGAAAATATCTATAAAAACCATCCCGATCATCACGTGAGGTCAGCGGGAACAGCGCCATCGGCCAGGATTAAAATCAATGAAAAACTAATCATCTGGGCCGATCTCATCTTTGTGATGGAGAAAAAGCATAAACAAAGGATCATTGAACATTTTCCTGAAGAAACCTGCGATAAGGAAATCATTACACTCGATATCCCGGATGATTATCAGTATATGGATGAAGAACTTATTGAAGAACTAAACGCAAAAGTTGCCGATTATTTATAAATCAAAAATCATTAGGCTACCTTTGTGAAAATAATTATTCATGAAAAAGCACATTTTCTTCGACCTTGACCACACCATTTGGGATTTTGACCGTAATGCCGAAGAAACATTAAATGAGCTATACCAAACCTATAAATTAGAGGAGCTTGGCTTAAAATCGTGTGCCGACTTTATTACAACATATACCGAAAACAACCATCAACTGTGGGCCGATTACCACTTGGGAAAAATTACCAAAGATTTTTTAAGATCGGAAAGGTTTAACAAAACATTCATTCAACTAGGTATTCATCCTGATGCGGTACCTCATCAATTTGAAGACGATTATGTAAATATCTCACCCACCAAAACCAATTTGTTCGATGGGGCAGAAAATGTTTTGCGCTACCTACAGCAAAAATATACCCTGCATATTATTTCTAATGGCTTTAAGGAAACAACCTTAACCAAAATGAACCTGTCTAACCTTAACCCATACTTCGAAAATGTGATTATCTCCGAAGATGTGGGCGTAAACAAACCCAACCCCATCATTTTTGAATATGCATTGGATAAAGCAAAGGCTTTAAAAGAAGAAAGTATCATGATCGGTGATAGTCTCGAAGCTGATATTTATGGTGCTTTAAATTTTGGTATGGAGGCTATATTTTTCAATCCTTTACAGAAAGAAAAACCTGGTGATGTGCAGAAAGAAATTGTGCATCTCGAAGAATTATTGAAACTTTTTTAGTTTCACTCCTTTTTTGTTTGGTTTTGGCATTCGTTTGGCATTAGCTTAAAACACACACAAATGAAACCTTAATTAAAATGAAGAAAATCATCTTTTTAGGATTGGCAATGCTTTTTGCTACCCTAAGTTTCGCTCAAAACAACCGTAGTACAGCCGAAGTATTTGTGCAAATCGTTAACCCTGGCAAGTATAATGTATATTTAGACGATGAACTAGTTGGATCGGCCAACGGTAGGTTCCGTTTTTACGATGTATACAATACCGCACCAGTACTATCTATTATTCAGGGCAATACTGTAATCCTGAAACAGAGAATAAGGGTTATCCCACAACAACGAATTGTTTTAAGTTTTGAAGATAAACGGTTAATCACCTTAAAGCAGCTAACGATCTATCGAAACAGGCAATATGCCCTTAACGATTTTGATGGCTATACAGGAGATTACAATACGGGCATTGTTCCTCCTCCACCAGCAGTACCAGAGTTGAACTACAGATTACTTTCTGATGAGGCTTTTCAGACTTTTTTAAGCCAGTACAAAAAAGAAAGTTTTGATGATGGCAGAACAAGAATGATTAATGTTGTGAGTAAAAACGCCTCATTGCTAAGCGCTCAGGCCAGGGTGCTTTTAAAATCTTTCGCCTTTGATGATGAACGGTTGAAGGTAGCCCGAAACCTTTACAAAACCGTTGCCGATCCCCAGAATTACTTTACCTTATCTGATATTTTTGTTTTTAAATCTAATAAGGACGACTTTTTAAAATACTTGGAGAACCAGTAATTCGGCTTATCTTTATTACATGACGGCTGCAAAAATAAAGGCATCGATACATAAAATTGTCGATGCCTATAAATCGAAATTATCTCACTATGCTGAGGATATTTTTCAAACCACCCCGCCCATTGCCGGATGGAGTTACAGCGAAGTATATTCGCATATTTTCGATTCAAGTTTGCTCTCCCTAATTGCACTTGAACGCGCAGCAAGCGGTAAAGGCGAAAACAAACCCACACTTTTTATTGTAAAACTGATTTTGCTTTTAGGCACCCTGCCGCCGTCAAAAAAGTATAAAGTTCCGAAAAGACTGGCTGAGCGTATTAAAAAAATCAGCAAAACAGAAGCGCTCGATTTTATTTTAGAATTTGAAAAAGGCCTTGATGATAATTATCCCGCAATTGCCAACGCAAAAGCCGATTGTAAAACAAAACACCCACGACTAGGTTACTTAAATGCCAAACAATGGCTAAGATTTATCGAAATTCATTTAAAACATCACCTCAAGCAGTTAGAAAGGATAGAAAAGAGTTTTTAGGCGTAAATTAATTTCGCCATATTTGGATAAATTAAATTCAGCGCCATGAAACATGTTTTTTATCTGCTCGCCTTAACTCTACTTTGCGCCTGTAATAGCGAAAAGAAAGAAACTGCTCAGGCGGTTATTCCAACACCTACTGGAATACAGGGACTGCAAAAAAGCAATACTGCGCAACCCGCAGCGCAAAGTGCCAAAACTAACCTAATTTTCAATCCGCCACATGGCGATGCCGGCCATACCTGTGCTTTAGCGGTTGGCGCACCATTACACCAAACAGCTGCCGTTCAACCACAAAAAAGCGCTACTCCACAACCAGTAACTGTTCCGGCGCCTCCTATAGTAAATACATCAAGTAAAAAACTTAATCCTAAACATGGAGCGCCTGGCCACAGATGTGACATAGCTATTGGGGCACCGCTGGATAGTAAACCAACACAAGTAGCGACCACACAGCCTGCTGTAGTGAAACAAACTGTAGCGATAAAAACAGGAAAGGGTTTGAACCCACCTCACGGCCAGCCTAACCATCGCTGCGATATTGCTGTAGGTGCACCTTTAAACAGCAAACCTGCCCCGGTGGTAAATACTGTTCCTGTATCAACACCCGAAACCAAAACAACCGAAACAAAAGCGCTGGAGACAAAAAGTGAAGGGAAATAATAGTACATATATTATGCACTTAATATTTTGAATTTTCAGCACCTAACTTAACGCACATTTTTTTACATCTTTGCGTTAATGAAATTACCCGCCATAAAAGGTTTTGACCAGGAAGCACTACTAAAGTATTTTAAAAATACAGGAATGCTTTTGATCGGGAAAGTTGGCAGTTTAGGAATAAAAATGCTAACGAATATCGCGGTTGCAAACTATTTGCTCTCGTATGGTAATGGTATTCTCACTACATCAATCGCTTATGTTTTTTTATTCGCAGCATTGGCGGGGCTCGGCTTAGATCAGTTTATTGTAAAAGAACTTCACCAGTTTCCGCAAAAAAGGGATCAGATCTTAGGCACAGCATTTGGGTTGAAAGCTTTTGCAGGTTTTATGTGCATTCCTTTAATTTCACTTGCATGGCTCATTTATCCACTTGAGGACATCCAATATCAATTCATATTATTGCTTTCGTTTGTCGGTGTATTTCAGTCTTTTACTGTAATCGATTCTTATTTTCAATCAGAAGTAAAATCCAAATACATTATGCAGGTGCAGATTATTGGGAATCTAGTTTCTGCTGCAATAAAAATTATTTTAATCTACACAAATTCGCCAATCAGCTATTTCTTTTTTGCTTTTCTTTTTGATACCGTTTTACTTTCTATAGGCTATATTATTACCTATAGCAGAAAAAATAGAAGTATCTTGAATTGGAGATTTGAAAAAACATTGGCTAAAAAACTCTTCTCCCTTTCATGGCCATTGATCATTTCTGGCATAATGGTTTCAGTTTATATGAAAATTGATCAGATTATGCTTAAGCAGATTTTAGGCGCGAAAGGGACAGCCGAAGCAGGTGCTTATGCAACAGTGGTCAACTTTAGCGAGGCCTTAAACTTCGTCCCTGTTGCTATCGTTTCATCACTCTTTCCTGCAATTTTAAATGCGAGGAGAGACGATAAGGAACGTTATCAGAAGAGGCTTCAGAATTTATACGATTTAATGGTTTGGTTAAGCTTAAGTTTTGCCATTTTTATAACTTTTGCCTCGCCGTTCATTTATAGTTATTTTAAACCAGAATTTGCTGATGCCGCACCTGTTTTGTCTGTTCATGTTTGGGGTTCTGCCTTCATATTCCTTGGTGTAGCAAGCGGACAGTATTTAATAGCAGAAAATTTTGGCCGCCTAACTTTTATCCGAACAGGGATAGGGGCGGTTGTAAATATCATTTTAAACATTATCCTTATCCCAAGAATGGGAATGATGGGTACAGCAATAGCTACAGTAATCGCGTACTTTGTTTCAGCCTTTTTTATACTATTTATCCCTAAACTTCGTCAACAAGGTATAATGATGTTAAAATCATTATTTTTGGTCACCGCATTTCAAAAAATATTTAAACGTTGAGTACTCTTAAAGCATTAACCACATTAATTGCAAAGCCAAGCAGGCTTAAGGCATTATTATCATACGGACATAAAGGCTACCTGAACAGCATTGGCTGGTTCACGGCTTTTGATAAAAAACAGGCCGTAGACGGGCAAGGAAAGGCATTGCCATGGGTAACCTATTCGTTTATCGATTTTATTAAAGAACGCATAAACAAAACACAGCATATTTTCGAATACGGCTCTGGCAGTTCTACTATTTTTTATGCTGAAAGAGCTGGCTCGGTAACTTCTGTGGAGCACGATAAAGGTTGGTTTGATAAAGTAAAAAACACAAGTCCGGCCAATGCTGAGATGATATTCTGCCATTTGGAAAAAGATGGGGAATATGCCAAAAAAGCAACCTTGCTCGATAAAAAATTCGATATTATTATTGTTGATGGACGCGACCGTGTAAACTGTTGTAAGTACAGCGTTGATGCACTATCAGAAAGCGGAGTATTAGTTTTGGATGATAGTGAACGTGAAGTTTATAATCCTGCCCGTGTGCTTTTAAAGGCCCAAGGTTTCAAAGAAATCAGCTTCAGTGGGATTTCACCGGGCCTTTTTTACGAAAAAGCAACCTCAGTTTTTTATAAACAGGATAATTGTTTAGGTATTTAAATCAGTAAGCATCATGTTAAGCGAAGAAGTAAAAACGGCCTACGATAATTTTTATACCAATAGCGATGTAGCATGGAGAATGCTTGGCGCAAAATATAAAGCACAGAACATTGTTGATGTTTGCAAAGGCTTAAAGCCTAAAAAAGTGCTTGAAGTTGGCGCCGGAGATGGCAGTATTTTACATTTTTTAAATGAATGGCATTTCGCACCAGAATTGTATGCTTTAGAAATTGCACAAAGCGGTGTCGACATTATAAAAGACCGTAACCTCGCCAGTTTAAAAGAAGCACAAACTTTTGATGGGTATAAAATCCCCTATGAAGATGATGCTTTTGATCTGATTATTCTTGCACACGTTTTAGAACACGTAGAACACGAAAGGATCCTAATCCGTGAATTGAAAAGGGTAGCAAAATATATTGTAGTTGAAGTACCTAAAGATTATCGCTTTGGTGTAGACCAAAGAATGAAACATTTTCTGGATTATGGGCACATTAACATGTACACCCCAACTTCCTTAAGGTTCTTGCTGCAGAGTGAGGGTTTAGAGATTCTAGAAGATAAAGTTTCGATGACTGCACCAGAAACGGTAAAGTTTAATGAGTTTATCAATAGAAAAGCACCTAAAACTTTTTCTAAAAACTTAAAAATCGAGCTGGAATACCGGATTAAAAAAACCTTGGGCAATTTGTTTGGGAAGAAAAAGCAAGAGCAGTTTGCCAATGCATATACCGTATTAACGAAAAAGTCTGACCATAATCTACATATATTTTAAGGGTCGGGCGATCGTCATTTCGAGGGAAGTGCAACGAAGTCGAGAACCACGTAGTGCTCAGCGAAGCTAAATCTTATAGTTTGATTCTTAACATAATTAAAGATTTCTCCATTCCGCGTTGCTCCAGTCGAAATGACGGAGAAACTGAGCAGTTTATTGATAGACTTAATTGATAAAAAACAAAATGCAAAACCTTGCCCCAATAGCGCTTTTCGTATACAACCGCCCGCAGCACACCGAGCGTACGTTACAATTTCTGCAACAAAATGAGTTGGCTACACAAAGCCATTTATATATTTTTTCCGATGGTGCCAAAACAGATCAGGATAAAGAAAAAGTTGCTGAAGTAAGAAAAATCATCAAAAAAGTAGATGGTTTTAAATCGGTTAAAGTAATCGAAAGTAAAGCTAATGCTGGCTTAGCCAATTCGGTAATTGCAGGTGTAACCCAATTAATAGCAGAATACGATCAGGTAATTGTTTTTGAAGATGACCTGGTTACCTCTCCCCATACTTTAGCCTATTTCAACAATGCTTTAAACCATTACCGCGAAGAGGAAAGAGTAATGCATATAGGGGCCTATATGTATCCCTTAAAAGCAGAGAACCTTTCGCAATCGTTTTTCTACAGGGCAGCCACAAGTTGGGGCTGGGCCACATGGGGAAGGGCATGGAAAAACTTTGAACCGGACATTAACGTTCTTATCAAACAGTTTGATAAAAAGAAAAGAACTGCATTTTCGATTGATAATAAAATGAATTTCTGGAAGCAGATGCTCGAGTTTAAGAAAGGAAAAAACAACAGCTGGGCAATTAGATGGTATGCTTCTATCTTTTTAAAAGGAGGCATCACACTTAACCCATCGCAATCACTCGTTAACAATATTGGCCATGATGGTACTGGCGTGCACTCAGGAATAAACGATATTTATAACGTAATTATCAACCCTAAACCCATTGTCGAATTTCCGACCGTAATAGCTGAAGACCCCATCGCATACAAAGCCATCAAGAGTTTTTTGATTAAACGGAAAGGCAATATGGTTACCCGTGTTAGGCGCTTCGTAAAAGAGAAGCTGGCACAATACTTTTCAAAGAAATAATTAAGCTGATATAGCTCACTGTTGTAGACAATTAAAAAAAATGACAAACCTTTTTTTAATTGGCCATGTTGCTTTTATACATCGAAACTATAAAATAAAAAAACATGAAAACGACAACAGCAACAGCAGAGGTATTAAACGATCTGGTTCAAATTAATAATGATCGTATTGAAGGTTATGAAAAAGCACGTCAGGAATTAAAAGAGGGTGATGCCGATTTAAAAACGCTATTTTTAAATATGATTGCCGAAAGTCAAAAATATAAAATGGCTTTGGCTGCAGAGGTAGCTGCATTGGGTGAGGATATTGAAACCGGAACAACAAATTCCGGAAAAATTTACAGGGCATGGATGGATGTTAAGGCATTATTTACCGGCCACGACCGTAAAACTGTTTTAAACAATTGTGAGTTTGGAGAAGATGCCGCACAAAATGCGTATAAAACGGCATTAGAGGAAGAAGATATCCCTTCAAACATCAGAGATTTAATTGCTGACCAAAAAGCATCGTTAAGAGTATCGCATGATGAAATTAAAAGATTACGTGATGCTCAAGCATAAGTGACCGAGACATAAAAACGGAAAAACCTCCTTCGATTCATTATCGGAGGAGGTTTTTTGTCTTTCCGTCATCTCGATCCGATAGCTATCGGATGGAGCAACGCGGAACGGAGATATCTATCTATTTAGATTTAGCTTCGCTGAGCACTACGTGGTTCTCGACTGCGCTGCACTCTGCTCGAAATGACGATTGGTGGCGAAGTAAATTAATGAAATTAAGATTCCAATTCCCGATCTAAATGTTCGGTAACACGTTGGATCGTATTGTCGATCGTGTTACTTAAAATCGTTAAATAAGAGCCTTTTTTAGCCGTTTCGATCGCGATCTGCAAACATTCGGTGCTTTTATTGTTGATGATGATCTCTTTATCCGGATCAACTTCTTTAATACCTTTTACCAGCAGATCAACCAGTTCCTGTTGTTGTCTGCCACGGAGATATTTCTCCTGACAAACATAAATTTTATCAAACATCTGGGCAGAAATGCGGGCAGTTTCGATAATATCCTCATCTCTTCTATCTCCTGTTGCCGAGATAATGCCTACATGTTCGGTAGCTTCAACCCCTTGCAAGAAACCTTTTACGCCATTAAATCCGTCAGGATTATGTGCAAAATCGACCAGTACTTTAAAATCTTTGAACCTGAAAATATTCATCCTTCCGGGCGTATGTGCTGCAGAAGGGATAAATGTTTCTAATGATAAACGGATATCTTCAGGTTTATAGCCCCATAAATAAGTTGCTAGCGTTGCTGCAAGTACATTCTGGATCATAAAGTTTACAGAACCACCGAAAGTTAGAGGAATATGGGTGGCCTTATCCACCCTTAATTTCCAGTCGCCGGTTTTAATGGTAATATATCCGTTTTCATAAATAGCTGCGATACCGCCTTTTCTACAATGCTCTTTAATTACAGGATTATTTTCATCCATACTAAAATAAGCCACATTACAACGCGCATCTTTGGCAATGCGAACGCAATAACCATTATCAGCATTCAATACTGCCCAGCCTTTACGGCGTACCGCCCCAATCACAACGGCTTTAACCCGCGTTAAATCGTCAAGATTATGGATATCAGAAATACCCAGGTGATCTTCCTGGATATTGGTTACTACGCCAATATCACATGCATTAAATCCTAGTCCTGCTCTTAAAATTCCGCCACGGGCAGTTTCAAGTACCGCAAATTCAACTGTTGGATCTTTTAAAATGAACTCAGCGCTTACCGGCCCAGTGGTATCGCCTTTCATCAGCATCGTGTTGTGCACATATACACCATCACTGGTGGTAAAACCTACACGTTTACCATTACTTCTGATGATGTGCGCAATTAACCGTGTAGTAGTGGTTTTTCCGTTTGTTCCGGTTACAGCAATAATTGGAATCTGTGATAATTTTCCCTGTGGGTACAGCATGTCAATAACCGATGCAGCCACGTTTCTAGGCAAGCCTTCGCTTGGTGCAAGGTGCATCCTGAATCCTGGCGCTGCATTAACTTCCAAAACCACACCTCCGTTTTCGGTTAAGGGTTGGGTAAGATCCTGCGCCATGATATCGATACCACAGATATCCAATCCGATTACCCTCGAAATCCTTTCACATATAAAAATATTCTGCGGGTGTACAATATCAGTTACATCGATAGATGTGCCGCCTGTACTTAAATTTGCAGTAGATTTTAAGTAAACCACTTCTCCCTTTTCGGGAATGGTTTCTAAGGTATATTCTTTTTTGGCCAGCAGATCCAAAGTATCCCGATCAACAGCAATTTCAGTTAACACATTCTCGTGACCATAACCACGGCGCGGATCTTCATTCTCCTTATCAATTAACTCTTGAATGGTATGAATTCCATTCCCCTTAACATGTGCAGGATCGCGTTGTGCGGCAGCAATAACTTTATGATCGATTACCAGTACCCTAAAATCGAAACCGGTAATAAATTTTTCTATAATAACCTTTCTCGAATAGGTTTTGGCGTATTCAAAGGCGGCAACAGCATCTTCCATCGTTTTCACATTAATGGTTGCGCCTTTACCATGGTTGCCGTCAAGTGGTTTAAAAACTAAAGGAAATCCAACTTTTTTAACGGATGCTTCCAGATCATCAGGATTTGAAATGGTTACCCCAGAAGCCACCGGAATGGCCGCTTCGGTAAGTAAACGTTTCGTTTCTTCCTTATTGCTGGCAATATCTACAGCGATGCTACTGGTTTTTTCGGTCATGGTTGCCCTAAACCGAACCTGATTTTTACCATAGCCCAACTGCACCAACGAACTTTTATTCAGCCTGATCCATGGAATACTTCTACTTACGGCTTCCTCCACAATAGAACCTGTACTTGGTCCCAAAGCTTCCAGCTCACGTATTTCTTTCATCCTGCGGATGTCGTGCTCTAAATCGTACTCTTCGTTATTGATCAGGGCTTCAGCAATTTTAACTGCAGCTTCAGCAGCGTAAACACCAACCTTTTCTTCCAGATAACTGAATACCACATTGTAAATGCCTTCAGTTTTAGTCTGGCGAGTTCTGCCGAAACCGGTTTCCATGCCGGCCAAAGTTTGAATTTCTAAGGCAATATGTTCAATTACATGCCCCATCCATGTTCCTTCTTTTACCCGGGTGAAAAAGCCACCTTCGACTCCCTTAGAACAGCGGTGTGTAAACATGCTGGGTAACAATTTCTCTATCCGCTCGCTAAATCCCTCAATAACGTTGGTTGGTTTTTGCTCCAAATCTTCCAGATCTAAACGCATCTGGATCAATTTTTTTCGGCTAATTGACCATATGTTTGGCCCTCTTAATACTTGTATGTTTGATATCTTCATGTAATGTTTTGTTCGTTTTTTAATTTAAACAAGCGTTTGGGACAGCCTTTTTAACTCAATTTTTAGAATAAAATTGATGACTGTAAATTATGCATTTATTTTGAAATTAGACGCCCCATTAACCTAAATCAATTTTAGCGCCTATTTGTTTTATTTTCAAGCATAACACCGTTAATTTTATGTTATAATATTTTAACGTTTGTTAATAAATTGAATATTCTTGACAAAAAAAGTCGTGTTTTTTATCATAAGCCTATATATTTGGGTTTTTTGATACAATTATAATACACAAAGAATGGTTCCGAAAGGTAAACTCATCATCATTGGTGGCGCAATAAACACAGGCAGCTTCGCGGAAACGCAATTTGGACTGCCTGAGAATATGAATTTTTTTGAGCGTGGAATTTTAAAACGGATTACTACAGAATCATTAAGAGATACTCAATCTCGCTTCGAGATCATCACTACAGCATCATTAATGCCCGAAAAAGTTGGTGAAGAATATATCAAGGCTTATGCACAATTAGACGTGCATAATGTTGGTGTACTTAATATTACCAACCGTGAAGAAGCCAATTCTGATGAAAATTATGAACGTATCAAAGCAGCCGAAGTAATTATTTTTACCGGTGGTGATCAGCTCCGTCTTTCTTCAATCTTTGGTGGAACAAAAATCCATCAAATCTTATTGGAGAAATATAGAAATGAGCCTGTGGTAATTGCAGGTACTTCGGCCGGGGCCGCTGCTAGTTCTAAAAACATGATTTACCAGGGTAGTAGTAAGGATGCTTTACTTAAGGGAGAAGTTAAAATTACCGGTGGATTAGGCTTTATTGATGATGTTATTGTAGATACACATTTTGTTCAACGCGGAAGAATTGGCCGCTTGTTATATGCCGCTGCCAGCAATCCAGGCATTTTAGGGATTGGTCTCGGTGAAGATACCGGGCTTTTCATCTCTGATGGCCATATAATGGAAGCCATTGGTTCTGGCATGGTAATTTTAGTAGATGGCCGCAATATGGCCGATACCAATTTAACCGATGTAGAAATGGGCCAGCCCGTTTCAATTAAAAACATGGTGGTACATGTAATGTGTGATGGCGACGTTTATGATTTAACAGACCATAGCTTAGTGATCCATCATCCAAAGGTTGTTCCGATAGGGTAATTCAGTTAGCAGTTAACAGTGGGCGATTTTCAGTTAGGACTTACCCAATCTGGATACTTGATACTTGCTACTTAATACTACAATACTCAAAAAAATGAAATTAATCATACATGGCGGCTTCTTCAGCGAATCGTCTACCAACCAGGAAACGAAAAAGGCTAAACAAGATGCTTTGGCGTCGATTGTTACACTCGGACACGAATACCTAAAAACACATACTGCTTTAGAAACCGTGGTTTATACTGTTGCGCTGTTAGAAGATAACGAGCTGTTTAACGCAGGTATCGGTTCGCAGATTCAAAGTGATGGAAAAGTGAGGTTAAGTGCTGCCCTAATGGATGGTAAAACAGAAAAATTTAGTGGTGTAATTAATGTAGAAGATGTTAAAAATCCTATACAGATTGCGGAGAACTTATTAACATATGATGACCGCGTACTCAGTGGTGATGGTGCCCAGCGATTTGCAAGAACAAATGGATTTGAATATTTCAATCCGATTACCCCACAACGCCAATCAGAATACGAAGCTAAATTAAACCAAAAAAACAATAAAGGAACGGTAGGCTGTGTAGCACTCGATGCTGATGGGAATTTAGCAGCAGCAACCTCCACAGGTGGAAAAGGATTCGAAATCCCTTGCCGGGTTAGCGATTCTGCAACCGTGGCAGGCAACTATGCCAATCAATATGCAGGTATTTCTTGTACAGGAGTAGGTGAAGATATTGTAAGTGGTGCCTTAGCCGCAAAAATTGTAACCCGTGTTACCGATGGTTTTTCTTTAAAGGAAGCATCAGATAAATCTTTCGCTGAACTTAAAGCTATTGATGGCTTTGCAGGCGTTGTAGGCATTTCTACAGCAGGAGAAGTGTACCATTGCGACTCGCATCCATACATGGTTTGGGCATCTTTTGATGTTAATTTACAGGTATTTAGCTGAAATTAGATTTAAAGTATTATTTTTGTTGCATGACCAAAATTGTATTGGCTTTAATTGGCCTTTTTGCATCATTACAACTACAAGCTCAAAATATAGATAAATCTGAGATCCAAGAACCTAATGGTAGTGCTATAAATATAGCCGTATCTAAATTTGACCTGGAGGATGGGAATTCTTTTTTTGAGGAAGCAGAAGATTTAGAGCGAAAAGGCGATTACAACGAAGCCCTCACCTTATTTGGCAAAGCCGCTTTCGAATATAATGCTGTAAAAAACTTCAATAGGTACGGACAGGCCGTTATCAAGATGAGCAGCATGCATTATCAACTTGGCCGTTTCACCGATGCTGAGCAGATTCTTTTAAATGTGGCTTTAAAAAATTATTCAAAAACTGGGAACAGAGCAGGAGTAATGAACACCTATAACCTTTTAGGCAAAGTTTATCTGGCCAATACCAAGTATACCCAATCGATGTGGTTTTACACACAACAAGGCATACTCGCAAAACAGTTAAAAAGCAACAACGCTTATATCGAATCTATTTTAGGCATTGTTCAGGTTAAAATTAAAAAGAAAGATTTTACACTTGCACTGAGAGATCTGAAATCGGCCGAATGGCTTGCCAACTCGATCAAAACCACCCAGTACAAAACGCAAATCAAAGATGCCAGGGAAATGATCGCCAGCAAAACCACCAGTAAAAAGGTAAACCCAAGCTAGTTTAGATACTTATTTTTATTTAAATCTCCCTACATTACTTACACTACAGCCCGCAAAGGTCTGTAATTGGTCAAATTTTGATTACCGATCAAAACAAAAAATAACGCTCAACGTTCTACATAAGAAATTGTTAAATAAAAAGCTTTTAGTTAGATTTGATAAAGTTTTAACAAGAGACGGTAATAATGCTGTCTCTTTTTTGTTTTTTTGCTAAAATGGTATCATATTGGCTATATAGAATTGGAAATGGATTTTAAATCATTTAAAGAGATGTTAAAGAGAATATTTTTTGTAATTTTTACTGCGGCAGTACTTGCTTGTCATGCTGCACCTAAAACTCAGCCAATGGTTGAGGGTGTTACCAATGTGAAACCTGATGAGCAGCAACAACTTGTTATAAAAGAGGTTGTAAATTTGATCGAGAGTTATAATTATAAAAAAATTCAGATCAACGATTCTATATCTTCGATCATTTTAGATAAGTATATCAAGTCGCTAGATCAGGGCAAAAATTACTTTTTGGCTTCGGATATTAAGGAATTTGAAAAATACAGATATACTTTGGATGATGATTTCAAAAATGGCGATCTAAGCGGCCCGTTTTACATCTATAACGTTTATGCCAAAAGACTAAACGAATATTTTACCTATTCTTTAGCACAGATTAAAACCAAATACGATTTTAATCAAACCGACAGTTATGTATACGACAGAGAGAAACAGCCCTGGGCAACTTCTTCTGCAGCGTTAAACGATACCTGGAAAAAACGTGTTAAATACGAACTGATCAACTTAAATCTAGCTGGAACAGCTGAAGCAAAGAACGTAGAAACATTAACTAAACGTTATCAGAACTTACAGTCGCAAACTTCAAAAACCAATAATCAGGATGTATTCCAGATTCTGATGGATGCTTTTACCGAATCTATCGATCCACATACCAATTATTTTAATCCAACCAATGCAGCAGCGTTTAACGAAGATATGTCCCGTTCTTTTGAAGGTATTGGTGCCCGTTTACAATTAGAAAACGAGGTAGTTAAAATTTCTGAAATTATTGCCGGTGGACCTGCATTTAAAGGAAAACAACTGAGTGCTGGCGATCGTATTATTGCCGTAGCCCAGGGTGATGGAGAATTTGTTGATGTGGTAGGCTGGAGATTGGATAATACAGTATCGAAAATTAAAGGTCCGAAAGGAACCAAGGTGCGTTTAAAAGTTATCCCTGTTGGAAAAGAAATGTCGTCTAAACCAGTAATTATCGAATTGGTTCGCGATAAAATTGTTTTGGAAGAAACATCTGCCAAGAAAAAAGTTAAAACCATTAACAGCAATGGCAAAGATTATAAAATCGGCATTATCACTCTACCGGCGTTTTATGCTGATTTTAAAGCAGCTAATGCAGGTGATAAAAACTACAAAAGCACTACCCGCGATGTTAGAAAACTAATCGACTCGTTAAAAACATACGATAAGGTAAATGCAATTGTAATGGATTTACGTGGAAACGGTGGCGGTTCATTGGTTGAAGCCATTTCATTAACTGGTTTATTTATCGATAGAGGTCCTGTAGTTCAGGTAAAAGATTTACGTGGTAAAATTGAAGTGGATGAGGATGAAAATAGCGGTGTAACCTGGGATGGGCCTTTTGGTGTAATTGTAGACCGTTTAAGCGCATCTGCATCAGAAATTTTCGCCGGTGCTATACAGGATTACGGCCGTGGTATTATTATGGGTAGCCAAACTTACGGTAAAGGTACCGTTCAATCTTCTATCGATTTAAACAAATTGGTAAACCCAAGTATGTTGCAAAGGGTAGCAGGATTAATTTCTAAAGATAAAACCGTTGGCACATCGCCAAGCGGAGCAAGCGCGGCTGATATTAACTTAGGTCAGATTAACCTAACCATGGCTAAATTTTACCGTGTAGCAGGAAGCAGCACTCAGCATAAAGGTGTAACACCTGATGTTGTTTTCCCTTCAGTTTATCCGATGGATAAAATAGGAGAAGATACTGAATCATCTGCCTTACCGTGGGACGTTATTCCAAGCTCTAGCTTTAAAGCAGTTGCAAATCTGACCCCTGTTAAAGCACAGTTGGTTAAAAACAGCGAGCAGCGTATCGCAAACTCGTTGGATTTTAAATACCTGAAACAAGATATTGCTGATCTTAAAAAACGTGACAATGAAGTTTCTGTAACCTTAAATGAGGCAAAACTTAAAGCTGAGCGCGATGCGCAAGAAGCTAAAACACTTGCCAGACAGAATGAATTAAGAGCATTAAGAGGATTACCTGCCATTAAAAAAGGAGATAAAATTACCAAGCAAGATGCTTTCGATTTTATTGAAGATGAATCGTTAAAAGTAATGGGCGATTTTATGCAACAATCTGGTAACTATGTGATGAACTTAGGGGTGATGCCAAAGAATAACTAACGGATATATGTTTTAACGCATAGTCGTCACCCTGAATTTATTTCAGGGTCAGCATGACGATAGGCATAGGAAAGGCCGCTTTAGCAAAACTAAAGCGGCCTTTTTTGTTAGAGGCTTCGGAAGTCTTTATTTTGTGGTGTAGGATGTTCCTATCCGAAATTAAACAATATTTATTTTTGATCTATTTAACTGTCAGATGGTAACATCTGACAGCATGACAAAAGTACTACCCTTTCTTAGCCGTTGGCTCAGTCTGTTTATTCAACTGCATAGCCATCATTTCTTTCATGGTCCTGTTCATGCCCTCACTACTTCCATCAAGGAAAATAACGTTTCCATCTCCATTTTCGGCAAAATGTTTAATCGATTCAGTCCACATGGTAAATAAGATTACCGAAATATCCAGGTTGGCCTGCTCCATTTCCTGAGCAGCTTTACTCATCCCATGAGCCACCTCTGCACGGAATAAAGCGATACCCTGCCCGCGTAACTGTGCAGCCTCGCGCTCGGCTGTAGCTGCAATCTTGATTGCATTACCATCCGCTTCGGCAGCTTTGGTTTTGGTAATTAATAATGCCTGTCCTTCATTCTCTGCCGCTGCTTTTAAATTGTTTGAAGCTACTACACGACTCATTGAACGCATAATTTCCTCATCAAAGGTAATATCGTTCAATTGAAGATCCTGAAGATGGTAGCCCCAGCCATCTAAAACCTGATCGATCTGTTCCTTAACATGAAGCACAATTTCGTTACGCTGTGCCAATACATTTGCCTGCTTTTGTGTGGCAACATATGCTCTAATCGAACCTTCGATAGTCCTGATTAATGCCTGCATTAAGTTAGTTGCATCCACAAACTTAAAAGCTACATTTTTGATCGTTTCTTCATCCTGATTCACAACAGAATACAATAGCATCGCCTTAAAATATACATTGGCCTGATCTTGTGTTACCGCTTGAAACGACAGCTCCACAGAACGGTTTTGAATGGAAATACGAGAATAAATCTGCTCTATTAATGGGATTTTAAAATTTAAGCCTGGCCTTAACTGGCGGCGGTACTTACCGAAAACGGTTACCACCGCAATGGTTCCCTGTTTAACAGTAACGAACGAGCTCAGCAGGATAATAAATCCTACAACAGCTATAATGTAAATGGTGTATTGCATAATTAGATTTTTTTATGAAGTTATAAAAAATTCATACAAACTACATCAGGCATTTTGTAGCTTTAAGTTTTTCTAACTAACTTATATACAATGAAAACTAAATTATTTCTTCCGGCGGCCGGCGTATTGCTTTTTGCTGCCTGCCAGAATAAAAGCCATCAAGATGCCGATGTGGTGAATGCACGCACCGAATTTTTCGATAAAGCCGGCATGGATACCACTGTAAAACCTGGCGATAACTTTTTCCTGTATGCCAATGGGAAATGGATGAAAAACACTGAAATTCCTAAAACAGAAACAGGCTGGGGTTCTTTTTATACTTTATATAACGATAACCTGAAAAATCTAAACAGCATTCTTGAAAGTGCTTCAAAAGCTAATGCAGCTAAAGGGAGTACCGAACAGAAAGTAGGCGATTTCTATACCAGTGGAATGGATACCCTTACCATTGAGAAATTGGGGATAGAACCTATAAAGCCGCTCTTAAGTAAAATAGATGGAATTAAAAACGATAAGGATTTAATCAATTTTATAGCCGACGGCTACAAAGACGGTGAGGGAGATTTATTGGGCTTTGGTGTAGAACCAGATGATAAATTAAGCACTAAAAATGCTTTGTCATTTTCGCAGGCTGGTCTTACCCTGCCTGATCGCAGTTATTATTTAGAACAGGATGATAAGGCAAAAAAAATCAGAGCCGAGTACATCAAATACATTATAAAAATTTTTAACCTGTCAGGCGATTCTGCGAATGCAGCTAAATATGCCGACAATATTTTAAAGCTGGAAACAGCGATTGCGCAGTCGCATTCAACTCCTGTTCAACTGCGCGATCCACAGAAAAATTATAACAAAATGACGGTGGCCGACTTTCAAAAGCAGACGCCGAATATTGAATGGAAATCTGTTTTAAGTAAACTGGGGGCAAGCACAGATACTGTTATCGTTAGGCAGCCAAAATATTATCAAACCCTATCAGTCCTGGTAAAAAGCCAGCCTATCGAAATCTGGAAAGAAAAATTAAAATTTGATGCCTTAAACAGGTCGGCCAATGCCTTTACCAAAAAATTCAGAGATGCTAAATTCGATTTTTTCTCTAAAACACTATATGGTCAACAGGCGCCAACAGAAAGATGGAAAGCCATTGTAAATGCTACCGATCGTAATTTAGGTGAGCTTTTAGGTCAGTTATATGCCGAAAAGTATTTCAAGCCAGAGGCTAAAGAGCGTATGTTAACGCTGGTAAACAATTTACAGAAAGTATATGCAGAAAGAATCCAGAAGGTAGATTGGATGACGCCTGAAACCAAAAAGAAAGCTTTAGAAAAACTAAACGCGTTTATCAAAAAAATCGGCTATCCTGATAAATGGAAAAAGTATGATGATGTTGAGGTTTCGAAAAACACTTATTATGCAAACCTTCAATCGGCCAGTAAACATGCCTACAAAGAAATGATGGATAAACTCGGCAAAAATGTTGATAAAACCGAGTGGGGAATGACTCCGCCAACGGTTAATGCCTACTACAATCCATCTTTTAACGAAATTGTTTTCCCAGCAGGAATTTTACAGTTCCCGTTCTTTGATTTCTCCGCAGATGATGCGATCAACTATGGTGCAATTGGTGCGGTAATCGGCCACGAAATGACACATGGTTTTGACGATCAAGGTCGCCAGTACGATGCAGTAGGTAATTTAAAAGAATGGTGGACAAAAGCCGATGCCGATAAATTTAAAGTCAAAGCGGGTAAAGTAGAAACATTTTACAACAACTTCTCCCTGTTGGATAATCAGCATGTAAACGGTTCATTAACACTGGGCGAAAACCTTGCCGATATTGGTGGATTAAACATTGCATATGATGCATTTAAATTAACTGAGCAGGGAAAAGGCGATAAAAAGATTGATGGTTTTACCCCTGACCAACGTTTCTTTTTAAGTTTTGCCCAGGTATGGAGAATCAAAACCCGTGACGAAAGCATGCGTGTAAGATTAAAAACAGATCCCCATAGCCCAGAGATGTTCCGCGTAAACGGCCCCGTGTACAATATGGAAGCATTTTACAAGGCATTCAACATTCCTGCAACAGCAAAAATGTATATAGCCCCAACAAACCGGTTAGGCGTGTGGTAACGATCCTTTCATCTAATAATAGAAGCCCATTTCAGTTAATGAGATGGGCTTCTTTATTTGTTTAAAACAAAATTGACAATATTTTGTCTTAATCATATTAATAGATAACCTTATGAATGTAAAACGCACTTTTGGAACCATATTGACCGTACTTGGTATAATTGGATTGATATACGCTGGCTATGGCTTTGTAAGCCACAGTGAAAATACAAGGGGATTAATGGTTTATGGCATCATCGGACTTATATTCTTTGTATCGGGAATTGGCTTAGTGAAGAACACAAAAGACGAAAGCTAAACCAGGCTTTTCTCTTAGGCTTTTTAGATAGCAAAAAAGTACAAAGCAGCTAAGAGTCTAGGCCAAGATAGACCCATCTTTAAGACGATTATCCTTTGTAGTCTGGCGAACAGCTGCCATCATATACTACTGCTTCTTTTTGTGTTTGATGATCTGGTACTGGCTAAAAGCAACCAGACAGCCCGCCAGGATAATAATTCCTGCAGACAATAGGTTCTCGGGATTTTGGTTAATGTAGTATGCTGCTGCCAATACTAAAACTGCAGCTGCAATACCTATAATATAATGAAGTATTAATCCTTTTTTCATCGTTGTATAATTATTAATTTATTGCTCATTGTTTTCAATGGCATTTTTCACTTGCATTTATTTTCTCAGTGGTGTTCAAGAGAACGTTTCGCTTAGTTAATGAGCCCGCAAAAGCTCGGTTTGTTTTTAAAGGTGATGAAGCTATCAGATTTTTCACTAATGTAAATGTTGTAACGGTGTTCAAGAAGGCTTGAGCCATTTATTCATCCCACTATGTGGTTTGAAAAATCATGATGGTTTCATACAACAAATATTCTGAAATAAATTGAGATTGATGTCGCAGAAAATTAATCTTTTAAACTGATCCTGTTATCAGCGAATTTCAGCTGATGGCCAATAAAATCAATATCTGTCAATTCTTTAATCCGTTTAAAGGCACCATGATTATCATCCAGGGTTAAACGGTTAATCTTATCCTGTTTAACTGATACGACATCTGCATATAGAAAATTGCCCTTCGCATTTATTTTTAGCTGAAGCAAGGGCGCAATACCGTTATTGCCTTTTAAACTGAACATACCATAGGTGCAGAAATTACCCAAACTGTAAGCGATGAATTTGTTTTTATAAACCTCAACGGCTCTGGTTACATGCGGGCCATGCCCTAGCACTACATCGGCACCGGCATCAATAACAGCGTGTGCAAAAGCATAAACATTACCTCTGTTCTCTTTATAAAAAATCTCGTTCTTACGGGGAACATGTTCAAACCTTGCGCCTTCGCCACCGCCATGAAAAGAAACAATCACAATATCGGCCATCAATTTTAAACGGGCAACCAAAGCCTTGGCACTGTCGATTTTATTAATCGATACCGTATTCTCGTTTGGTGCAAAGGCACAGAATGCATACTTTACGCTATCTTTTTCAAAAACTTCAAAAGGTTTGTTTACCTGCCCGGCATAATGGATCTGCAGCGAATCTAAAATCCTTGCCGTATTTTTTCTCCCCCTGGCATCAAAATCACCAACATGGTTATTGGCGATGCTTAAAACATTAAATCCTGCATCCTTGTATATCCCGGCATAGCGCTCTGGCATTCTAAAAGCGTAACAGTTATTCGGGTTAATGCCATTACATTTGTTTGAATTACCTGAGTTGAGAAAACAGCCCTCTAAGTTTCCAAAAACAATATCCCCTTTTAATAAACTATCAACCGCCTGGAAACTGTTTAAGGCATCGTCAGGAGGGAGGTTGGTTTTAGATGGAAAAGCAGAGCCGAGCATAATATCGCCTACAGCAGTAATGGATATGGTATCCTTTGTTTTCCTGATCACCGTATCTTGTTTGGCCAAAGGCACAGTAATCTGTGCATTATTGCTCGTGCAGCTAATTAAAATAACTATTGCGATGAAGGCAAGGATTAAGGTGTTGAAAAACTTCATTCTTGATTTTATGGTTTACAGCAATCGTCATGCTGAATTTATTTCAGCATCTATCTAATTATTAAAATGCTAAATAATAAAAAAATCCTCCAAAATTTCTTTAGGAGGATCGTATATTTTTAATTTATAACTGTCAACTGAAAATTGCCAACCGTATACGGATTTATTCTACTGTAAATTCTTTCTTAAACGATTCTAAAACGCGACCGCCTTTGTAAAAATAACGGCTGTAATAAGGCTCGTTCAGGTTGCTGATTACCACACCACGAGAACTTGATGCATGTGCAAATCTGTTATCGCCCAGGTAAATACCAACATGTGAAATACTTCTGCTTTTAATCTTGAAGAAAACTAAATCGCCCTCTTTTAAATCTTCTTTAGACAATGGATCTACCATACTAAAAATATCGCGCGAATTTCTTCTGATGGTCGTGTTGAAAACTTTATCGTAAATCGCTTTAGTGAAAGCCGAACAATCGATCCCTCTTTTGGTGTTTCCACCATAACTATAAGGCGTTCCGATCCATTCGTAAATAAACTTGTACAGTTTTAAATTCGAAGTTGCATCTACCGCAACACCCATAACCTGCGAAAAATATTGTGATGCTAGGTTGTCGGGGTCATTTAATTCTTTACCAGATTCTTTTGTTTTTGTTTGCGCAAATGCGGCTGAGAGCGTGCAAATAGCAATTAGAGTAGAAAACAAAAATTTTTTAATCATGTTATACAGTTATGTTTGGGTATTCACTTACACATTAACGTACACCACATGGGCTTATTGTTGGTTACCAAAAGTATTAATTATACAAATGTTATCCAAATGTTAGACGTTAAAAAACGAAAGTTATTAACATTTTTGTTTTTCCGCCATCATTTTTTGTTATAAACATCCCCTAAAAATCATCTTTTCTAAAAAAAACGATTTACTTCAATACGCTAAATAGGAATAATTCTATTTTATTTTAAATTATGAGAATAAGCATATATACAGAATTAAATTTCAGAATAAATTGATTCCATATTATGATAAAGGGTGTTGATTTAGTTATAAGAAATCGCTGTTAAATCGATATCGGCTGCCAGGGTTTATATTTAATTGTAAAACAACTGTTAAATCTGATTACAACCCTAATACTATGATGTTTTTACACTAAAAAGTGCCAAAAATTACAATAAAAAAATTAGATTTGCTGTCGCAAAAAACAAATACCCTAAAATGAGTGCAGTAGAAATAAATAAAGATACCTGGTTAAAGTGGTTTGAGTCGATGTTGCTTATGCGCAAATTCGAAGAAAAAACTGGCCAGTTATACGGACAACAAAAAATACGTGGCTTTTGTCATTTATACATTGGACAAGAAGCTGTAGTTGCAGGTGCAATATCTGCAATGCAAAAAGGTGATTCAATGATTACAACATACCGTGATCATGCTCATGCCTTAGCTTTAGGAGTTAGTGCTGATAGTATTATGGCAGAAATGTACGGTAAAGCTACAGGTTGCTCTAAAGGTAAAGGTGGTTCAATGCACATGTTCAGCAAAGAGCACAACTTCTACGGTGGTCATGCAATTGTTGGCGGTCAGATTCCTTTAGGCGCTGGCGTTGCTTTTGCAGAAAAATACAAAGGAACTGATAATGTTAACATTTGTTATATGGGCGATGGTGCTGTGCGCCAGGGTGCATTAAACGAAACTTTTAACATGGCCATGCTTTGGAAATTGCCTGTTATTTTTGTTTGCGAAAACAACGGTTACGCAATGGGTACCTCAGTACAACGTACGACCAACATGACCGATATTTATAAAATAGGTTTAGGTTTTGATATGCCATGTGCACCAGTTGATGGTATGGATCCGGTTGCTGTTCACAATGCAATGGACGAAGCGATCCAACGTGCACGTAAAGGTGAAGGACCTACTTTCTTAGAAATGAGAACTTACCGTTACCGTGGTCACTCGATGTCAGATCCGGCAAAATACCGTACCAAAGAAGAATTAGAAGATTATAAAGCAAAAGATCCTGTTGAGCATGCAAGAGAAACGATTCTTAAAGAAAAGTATGCAGATCAAGCCTGGATTGAAGAAGTAGAAGCTAAAGTAAAAGCAATTGTAGATCAGGCCGTAAAATTTGCTGAAGAATCTCCTTGGCCTGATGCATCTGAATTATACAAAGATGTATATATGCAACAGGACTACCCTTACGTAATGGACTAATATTAATAAGATTTCAATTAATTAGATATAATGGCTGATGTAATTAAAATGCCCAAAATGAGCGACACCATGACCGAAGGGGTTTTGGCAAAGTGGCATAAAAAAGTGGGCGATAAAGTGAAAAGCGGCGATGTTTTGGCAGAAGTAGAAACTGACAAAGCAACAATGGATATGGAATCTTATTGGGATGGGACTCTTTTATACGTAGGTGTAGAAGAAGGAACAGCTGTTCCTGTTGATGCCATCATGGCCGTTATTGGTAAAGAAGGCGAAGATTATAAAGCAGCATTAGACGCTGAAAAAGGCGCAGAAGCTCCAAAAGCCGAAAGTGCTGAAGCACCAAAGGCTGAAGAGAAAAAAGAAGAAGCTGCACCTGCTCAGGGCGGTGGCCTAAGCGAAGAAGAATTAGCAGCAAAAGGTGTTACGGTTATCCGCATGCCTTTGTTAAGCGATACCATGACTGAAGGCGTAATTGCCGAATGGCATAAAAAAGTTGGCGATAAAGTAAAAGATGATGATGTTCTTGCTGATGTAGAAACCGATAAGGCAACTATGGAAGTAATGGGCTATGCAACCGGAACTTTATTACACATTGGTGTAGAGAAAGGTGCTGCTGCAAAAGTGAACGGAATTATCGCTATCGTTGGTCCTGAAGGAACTGATGTGAGCGGAATTTTAGCAGGCGGCTCAGCCCCGGCTCCAAAAGCTGAAAGTGCTGAAGCACCTAAAGAAGAAAAATCTGCAACTGTTGCTGAAATTGAAACACCAAGAACTTCATCATGTGGTACAACTACAGATAACCGCGATAGCCGCGTTAAAGCATCTCCTTTAGCTAAGAAAATTGCTAAAGATAAAGGGATCGATTTAGCACAGGTTGCAGGTAGTGCAGAAGGTGGCCGTATCATTAAAAAAGATATCGAAAACTTCAAACCAACTGCAGCGCCAGCAAAAGCAGAAGCTGCATCAGCTCCGGCTGCCGAGAAAGCTGCTGCACCAGCACCAGTTATTCCTCAATTTGTTGGTGAAGTTAAATTTACGGAAGCTCCTGTTTCGCAGATGCGTAAAGTAATTGCAAAACGTTTAGCAGAAAGTTTATTTACCGCTCCACACTTCTACTTAACCATCAGCATTGATATGGACAATGCAATGGCTGCCCGTACGGCAATCAACGCTGTTGCTCCGGTTAAGGTTTCTTTCAACGATATCGTAATTAAAGCGGTTGCTGTTGCATTGAAAAAACACCCAGCTGTTAACTCATCATGGGGTGGCGATAAAATCAGATTTAACGAACATACTAACATTGGTGTAGCGATGGCTGTTGAAGATGGTTTATTGGTACCGGTAGTGCGTTTCGCTGATGGTAAATCTTTATCACATATCTCAGCAGAAGTTAAAGACTTTGGTGGTAAAGCAAAAGCTAAAAAATTACAACCGGCAGATTGGGAAGGTTCTACTTTCACCGTATCTAACTTAGGTATGTTTGGTATTGATGAGTTTACTTCAATTATCAACTCTCCTGACGGTGCAATTTTATCAGTAGGTGCTATACAACAGGTTCCTGTTGTTAAAAACGGTGCTGTTGTTCCTGGCAACGTAATGAAATTGACTTTAGGTTGCGATCACCGTGTGGTTGATGGTGCAACCGGAGCACAGTTCTTACAAACATTAAAAGGTTTATTAGAAGAGCCGATCAGGTTATTAGCTTAATACTTTGTCATCCTGAGCTTGTCGAAGGATCTCAATATAAAATTTAAAAGCCATCCCTATAGGGTGGCTTTTTTGCGTTAAGGAGAGCCACTCGTAAATGGCTAATAATTTGCTATTTTTGATTAGAACCTTAACCCAAAATAAATGAAGAAGATATTTCTTTTTGCTGCCTGTATTACGGCGTTTGCTGCCTGTAAACAAAAAAGCAGTTCAGACAATACTACCGAAAACAAAGCTTTTGCTGCCTTGTGCGAACAATACTATCAGGAGGGATTAAAACTGAACCCTATTAACGCCACTTATATTGGCGACGAGCGTTATAACGACCTTTTAGCCAACGATGGATCCCAAGCCTATATAAAAGAATTTAAAAGCTATAACGAACGTTATTTAGATAGCCTGGGCAAATACGACAGAGAAAGCCTAAGTGCAAACGACAAATTATCTTTTGATTATTTAAAAGATCAGTTGGATATCAATATCGAAGGCCTTAAATATCATTTCGAATACCTGCCGTTCAACCAAATGTTTGCTCTGCCTTTAACCATTGGTCAGTTTGGCGCTGGTACCGGCATCCAACCTTTTAAAACTGTAAAAAATTATGAAGATTGGTTAAAACGTATTGATGCCTTTTCGGTATGGGCCGATACCGCCATTGGCAATTTTAAAAAAGGTGCCGCCGCCGGTATTGTATTGCCAAAAGCATTGGTGATTAAAATGATCCCTCAAATGCAGAGTATGGTTGTGGCTAAACCCGAAGAAAGTTTATTTTATGGGCCAATCAAATTAATGCCTGCAAGTTTTTCTGCGGCAGATAAACAAAAATTAACAGAAGCTTACCGCAATTCGATCACTAAAGTAATTGTTCCTACCTATAAAAAATTGGGCGATTACCTGCAGAACGAATATCTGCCAAAAACAAGAACTACCTCAGGCTATTCTGCCATGCCAGGCGGTTTGGCCTGGTATACTTATCTGGTTAAACAACAAACTACCACCAACAAAACGCCCGAGGAGATCTATCAAACGGGCTTAAAAGAAGTCGCCAGGATTAAAGGCCAAATGGATAGCATCAAAAACTTAGTTGGCTTTAAGGGTGATTTGAAGGCTTTTTTCGAGTACATGAAAACAGATAAAAAATTCATGCCTTATAAAACACCAAAAGAAGTTTTAGCTGCCTTTGAGAATATCCACCAGCGCATGAAACCCAATTTGAAGAAAATGTTTGATGTTGAACCTAAAACACCTTTCGAAATCCGCCAAACAGAAGCTTTCAGAGCAGCATCGGCAAGTGCAGAGTATAATCCAGGTTCGGCTGACGGATCACGTCCAGGGATCTTTTATGTGCCAATTTTAGATGCTAAAACATTTAACACTACCTCAGGCATGGAATCTCTTTTTCTTCATGAGGCAATTCCAGGCCACCATTATCAGATTTCTTTAACCCAAGAAAATAAATCGCTACCTAATTTCCGCCGTTTTGGCGGACATAATGCTTATGTAGAAGGTTGGGCATTATACTGTGAATCGTTGGGTAAAGAACTAGGCTTATACCAAGATCCTTACCAGCACATGGGTGCTTTGGGCGATGAAATGCACAGGGCCATCCGTTTAGTGGTTGATGTGGCCATCCATACTAAAAACATGAGCAGAGAGGAAGCCATAAAATACATGACAGACAATGAAGCCATCAGCACTGAAGGTGCAACAGCAGAAATTGAACGTTATATGGGTATACCTGCACAAGCTTTAGGCTATAAAACCGGGGCAATGAAAATAAGGGAATTGAGAACCAAATATGAGAAAGAATTAGGTCCGAAATTTAAACTGGCCGCCTTTCATACTGCAGTTTTAAAAGATGGATCGTTCCCTTTATCTGTTTTTGAAGCGAAGATGGATACCTGGGCCGAAAGCCAGAAGTAGTTCTATTTGTCATTGTGTATCGTTATTCAAGAAGTCGTCATTTCGAGCGAACCCGATAGCTATCGGGTGCAACGCAGCGAGAACCACGCAGTACTCAGCGAAGCTAAATCTGTACAGATAGATCTCTCCATTCCGCGATGCTCCAGTCGAGATGACGACTATGTAAATAATCTGCGGGAATCTAACCGCTCAATTCATTAAATCTCGAAACCCTTTGCCCATTACTTTGTTAAATAATAAAACACCCAAATCATGGACAAAGAAAAATTGATACAAGAAGCCTACTTGGTTGCACATAAAATAGAGGAGAATGGCAATTTTCCAAACAATCCTACTTTACCGTTAATGATTTACAAAGGTACATTTAGGCTGCACCCTGATGATACCGAAGAAGTAATCAAGAAAGTTTTCGCACAGAACGGGTATACCAATGCCTGGGTTGATGGTATTTTTGATTACCACCACTATCACAGCAATACACACGAGGTTATGGGCGTATTTTGTGGTAAAGCCGATGTACAGTTTGGAGGCGATCACGGTGTTTGTATAGAACTGGATAAAGGTGATGTAATTATCATCCCCGCGGGTGTAGCACATAAAAAACTGAACTCAACCGATGACTTCACCGTTGTTGGTGCATACCCAAATGGCTCAGACTACGATATTAAATATGGCAAAGCCGAAGAGCGGCCTGAAGCAGATGAAACCATCGCCAAAGTGAAAAACCCAGACAGCGATCCCGTTTATGGAAGTAAAGGTCACTTATTTGAATGCTGGTACAATCAAAATTGCGAAAATGTGTAAAACTCTTTCGTTTTAACCGTCTAAAATTCTTTAATTTTCGGGTTTTAAATACACTATCCTTAATATAAATGAATTTTCGATATATATGTTCAGCATTAGCCCTCTCTGTAACTTTACTAACCGCATGTTCAAGCAAAAAATCTGAAGAGAAAAAGGCCGCTGAAAAAAAAATCCGCACCAAAGACGACGACAAAGCAGATAGCCTCTTATTGGTTTATAATCCGCAAAAAGGTGATAAATGGATTGCTGATTTTGTAGATAACCTACATCGGAAATTCAATTTCAACGGAAATATGCTGGTAGCCAAAGATGGAAAAATTCTTTACGAAAAAGCCGTTGGATGGGCAGATTACCTGCACCGCGATAGTTTAACCATCAACTCAGAATTTGAGTTGGCTTCAATTACCAAAACCTTTACCGGTACAGCCATTATGCAATTGGTAGAAGCCGGAAAACTTTCGTTAAACGATAATGTAAAAAAATTCTATCCTAATTTCCCATACGAGGGCATAACAGTGAAATTATTGCTTTCTCACCGCAGCGGCATGATGAACTATGTGTACTTTATAGATGATATCTGGCGTAAGGAAAAACGAAACATGAAAAAAGGCGTAACCAATCAGGAAGTAATGAATGTTATTGCCGAGCGGAAACCAAACCCGTATACTAAACCCGATAACCGTTTTCACTACAACAACTCAAACTTTATGGTTTTGGGTGCCATTATAGAAAAGGTAACCGGACAACGTTACTCGCAGTATATGATGGAGCATGTGTTTAAGCCTGCCGGATTAAAGCATACGCATGTGTATAGCACCACTGAGTATGAAAAAATTCCTGTTGATGTGGTTGGTCACGACCGTAATAGTTTCAGATATTCTGTTGCGCAGAATTTTTTAGACGGCCCGGTTGGGGATAAAGGCATTTACAGCACGGTACACGATTTGGTATTATTTGATAAATACTTGAAAAACGGAAGATTACTGACCAAAAAAAGTCTCGATTCGGCGTATGTAGGTCGCAATAAGCCTATAAACGGTCATTTTAACTATGGCTATGGCTGGAGGATGTTCGACGGCGAAAATATGGACAAAGTAGTTTACCACACAGGTTGGTGGCATGGTTTCCGCCATATTTATGTGCGGGATTTAAACAAAAACATCGTAATTATATTTTTAGGCAATCTTACTAATGGAAGTTTGATGCATCTTGACGAGCTGTACAAGCATTTCAATATGCCTATTATCCGTAAAGGGGCTTACCATGGCAATGGAAGTTTGCCGGGAAGCGACGAGGATTAAATTTATGGCAAAAACAAAATGGATTATTGGACCAGGAACATTAACCATCTATCCTAAAAGAAATTTAAGGATAGTTGGGGCTATTTTTTTTGTACTGATTGGGGCCTTTATCTTCTTTTTATCGAGATCGGTACAGGGCTATTCGGCTGGCCTTACTTTTGGTTATTATAGCTTCCTATTATTAATTCCCTTGCTGCTGATTTTAATGGCCGAAACGAAGGTTGTTTTTGATGGAAACAGCAGAATTTTATATAAAAGAATTGCGTTTTTGCCAACGGGATCAATCCCTTTTGATGATATCGCTTCAGTAGAACCATACGAAGTACTTGGAAGCGGTTTCAATTATAAACTGTTTAAAAAAAGTAACAGGCATGGTAGAGGCTTACTTGTTTCTTCCGGGTATAGCAAAGCCACCGATGTCAATCTGATCGCTTTTCAGCAGGAGGTACTGCCAAAGATTGATGAACTTGTTTTCGCTAATGCACCTGTAATTCCCAAACAGACCATTTACGATTTTCGGTTTTTTAAAGAAGAAGGAGGCATTTACCTGTTGCGGGATAATAAGATAGGAAGTTTTATTATCGGATTAATTTTGATCGGTGCTACCGTTGCGATATTGTTTAGTCCAGATTTTTTGGCAAACGAAGGATCTATTCAAAAAATACTCCTCACCTATTTTCCAGCGGCGATCGGCTTAGCGCTTCTTTTTGCAGCAACCTCCAATATCCGTTTTGATAAAAGCCAAAGAAAAATTATCCGTTCTACTTTCGGAGGCCGTGTGGTAAAAGAATATCCGTTTGACGACCTGATCCGTTTTCAAGTGATCCGCAAAACAACCAATCTTATTTATTCAGGTACCGAAGTTAGGGCAGAAATTTTACTGCCGGCCAAAAACAAAACAACCACCTTAAACCTTAAACACTTTACAGGTACTAAAAGAATTGAGCGGTTTCTTGATGAAGCCAATACGATTTTAGGCAGAATCTAGTTTTATTATAAAAATTACAACATTATGTTTGATAAATTATTTGCGGCCCAACAAAAAGCCGAAGAAATTAAAAAACGCCTGGATACGATCTCTGTATTTGGCGAAGTTGAAAATGGCGCAATAAAAATCACTGCTACAGCAAACAAGGCCATCACTGGAATTTCCATTGATGAAGAGTTTTTGAAAAATGCCGATAAGGAAGAATTAGAAGAACTTTTATTAACAGCTATTAATAAAGCTATGGCAAGTGCTGAACAAGTTAGTGCCGCCGAAATGCAGGCATCAGCGCAGGATATGCTTGGAGGCTTAGGCGGTATGTTTGGGCAATAAAACCATCAGGCAACTTAACTGTTTTATCCTAAAAAGAATCGATCTTGCTACTTAAGACTCAAATCTTGATACTATTATTATGAAATACACTTATTACGGCCAGTCTTGCTTTCTATTAGAGGCAGCCGGCAAAAAACTACTATTCGATCCGTTTATATCTCACAATCCATTAGCTAAAAATATAGATACTAAAGCCATTGAGGCCGATTATATACTGGTTAGCCATGGCCATGGCGATCATGTGGGCGATCTGATAACACTGGCAAAGCAAACGCAAGCCACCGTTATTGCCATGCCAGAGGTAATAGATTGGGCAAGCAAACAAGGTGTAGAAAAAGTACATGGAATGAATTTTGGTAAATTTACGTTTGATTGGGGAACTGTACGCATGGTGCCTGCAACCCACTCATCGGGTTTGCCAGATGGAAGTTATGGCGGAAACCCGGCAGGTTTTGTGCTTGAAGTAGATGGCAAACAGATTTACTTTGCAGGCGATACAGGTTTAACCATCGAGATGAAGGTTTTGGCTGATATTTACAACCTGGATTATGCCATTTTACCGATCGGTGGAAATTATACCATGGATGTTGATGATGCCTTGATTGCGACTAAATATTTCGACTGTGATAATGTAATCGGCGTACACTACAATACTTTTCCGGTTATCGAAATTGATACCAAGGCAGCTTTGGATAAATTTAAGCGCGAAAACAAAACCTTATTGTTGCCAGAAATTGGTGAGACGATAAGTTTATAGCCTAATACGGATTACAAATCCGCCCGCAATACCGTCATTTCGACTGAAGTGCAACGAAATGGAGAGATCTGTCTCGAGGCAGATCTCTCCACTCCACTACGTTCCGCTCGAGATGACGGCCGTTTTAGGAGCATATACTAAAACAAAAAAAGGGCCTCCGATTTTCATTGGAGACCCTTCAAATTATAAACCTGAACCTAATTCTTTTTAGCAGCAGCTTTATTTGCTTTGTAACGCATATCGGCTGTTCCGTCTTTTTTAGTTGGACCAGCAACTTTAGTTACTGCCTTTGCTTTATTTTCTTTAAAACGCATATCTGGCGTACCGTCTGCTTTTACTTTAGCAGCCGTAGTAGTTGTTTTAGTTTCTACTTTTTTAGCCTCCTGTTTTACGCCTGCTTTTACTGGTGCAGTTGTAGTTTTTACTTCTTTTTTAGCAACAGTTTTAGCTTTAGCTGGGGCTGTTGTTGCTGGTGTCTGAGCAAATGCTGTTGTTAAGCCAAATGCTGCGATTGCGATTAAACTCAATAATTTTTTCATGTTTTTTAGATTTGTTTTTTAATTATCATGAAGCTTCTTTGTTTCATTCAGAGGTTTCATAATCCTTAATTTTTGTTTACTCGTTATTTGTTGATATAAAATTGATTAATTGATATGAAGTTTTAATGAAGATAACGAATATTTTTATTTTTTTAATGTGCAGCCAGCCAATTATCGCCTTCACCAATTTCTACTACAATGGGTACAGTGAGTTTAATGGCATTGGCCATTTTATCCTGAATAATTGCCTTCATCGCTTCCTTTTCCGATCTCACCACATCAAACACCAACTCATCATGCACCTGCATGGTCATGGTTGACTGTAAATTCTGCGCTTTCATTTCTTTATGGATGTTGATCATGGCAATCTTGATCATATCAGCTGCAGAGCCCTGTATAGGCGCGTTAATGGCATTTCGTTCTGCGAAACCTCTTACAGTTTGGTTGGCCGAGTTAATGTCTCTTAAATAACGTCTTCTGCCCATTATCGTTTCTACAAATCCGTTCTCGCGTGCGAAGTTCATGGTATCGCTCATGTAACGTTTAATACCCGGATATTGCGTAAAATATTGTTCAATAATTTCGGCAGCTTCCTTACGTGGAATACCTAAGTTTTGCGATAAACCAAAAGCAGACTGACCGTAAATAATTCCGAAGTTAACGGCTTTGGCATTTCTGCGCTGCGTTCCGTCTACCTCTTCGATGCTTACACCATATACTTTAGCTGCTGTTGCCGTATGGATATCGATCCCTTTGTTAAAAGCATCCAGCATATTCTCTTCCTTACTGATTTCGGCAATAATGCGCAATTCTATCTGCGAATAATCCGCCGATAACAAAATGTGGTTTTCATCCCTTGCAATAAAGGCTTTTCGTACCTCTCTGCCACGCTCGGTACGGATCGGAATATTCTGTAAATTCGGATTATTGGAACTTAACCTTCCAGTTGCCGCAACAGCCTGATTGTAGGATGTGTGTACCCTACCAGTTTTAGGGTTAACCATTAATGGCAAAGCATCAACATAGGTCGATTTAAGTTTCTGCAACTGGCGGAAATCTAAAATATCCTGTACAATATCACTTTTACTGGCTAATGCCAATAAAACATCTTCACCAGTTTGATATTGGCCTGTTTTAGTCTTTTTAGCCTTTGGATCGAGCTGAAGTTTATCAAATAAAACCTCTCCCAATTGCTTTGGCGAGGCGAGATTAAATTTAACTCCTGCTTTATCGTAAACATTCTGTTCGAACTTGATAATTTCAGTTTCGAGCTCTTTGGAATAAGCTTTTAAGGTTTCCATATCAATGCGAACACCTTCTTTTTCAATATCTGCCAAAACATAAACCAAAGGGTTCTCAATTTCTTCGGCTAATTTGGCTGCATTTAGTTCTTTTAATTTTGGTTCAAAAATGTGCGCTAATTGTAATGTCACATCGGCATCTTCAGCCGCGTAATCTACCACATCTATTACTGGCACATCACGCATGGTGCCTTGGTTTTTGCCTTTTGCACCAATCAATTTGGTAATAGAGATCGGTGAGTAACCCAGGTAGTTCTCTGATAAAATATCCATACCATGGCGGGTATCAGGATCGATTAAATAGTGGGCAAGCATGGTATCAAAAAGTTTGCCCTTCACCTGAACACCATACCATTTCAACACTAAAATATCGTATTTGGTATTCTGACCAATTTTTTCAATTTCTTCATTTTCCAATACGACTCTAAATTCGTCAACGATAACCTGAGCCTCTTCTCTCGCTGCCGGAACCGGAATATAATAACCTGTGCCGGGTTTTATGGAGAACGATAAACCAACTAAATCGGCCATGTTTGCATCGGTACCTGTAGTTTCCGTATCAAATGAGATGCGTTTTTCGGCAAGTAATAATTTGATTAGATCTGCACGTTGCTCAACCGTATCAACCAACTGATAATCGTGTTCCGTATTTTCGATGGTTTTAGCCGGAAGCTTTTCTGCTGGTTCTTCTTCGAGCGTATTGGTATATTGAATGGCCTCGCCTGCCTGGTTTCCGAATAAATCTGTCTGTGTACCTTCCTGAAAACGCGCTGTAGTAACCGAAAATTCATCGCCAAATACCCTACGTCCCAAAGTCCTGAATTCTAATTCGGTAAATAGAGGTTCTAATAAATCGCGGCTTGGATCGCAAAGTTCTAAACTAGCCTCATCCAGCTCAACAGGAACATCTAACAGAATTGTTGCTAGTTTTTTTGAGATTAAACCTTGTTCTGCAAAGTTTTCTACGTTTTCGCGCTGTTTGCCTTTTAGTTCATGGGAGTTTGCAATAATATTCTCCATAGAACCGTATTGTTTGATCAAAGCTTTTGCCGTTTTCTCGCCTATGCCGGGGATGCCCGGTATATTATCTACCGCATCGCCCCATAATCCTAAAATATCGATTACCTGTAATACATTTTCGATTTCCCATTTGGCCAGTACTTCCTTTACGCCCAATATTTCCATATCGTTACCCATACGGGAAGGTTTGTAAATAAAAATATTTTCGGAAACCAATTGCGCAAAATCCTTATCTGGCGTCATACAGTAAACCTGATAGCCTTTTTGTTCGGCCTTTTTAGCCAGCGTACCAATAATATCATCAGCTTCGTAACCATCAGAGGTGATTACAGGAATGTTAAAACCCGTAATTAATTTAATTACATATGGCATTGCCGCAGCCAGATCTTCGGGCATAGCCTGACGGTGTGCTTTATACGCTTCGAAAGAAGTATGCCTTTCTGTTGGTGCCTCAGTATCGAAAACAACAGCAATATGCGTTGGTTTTTCTTTCTTCAAAACATCTAACAAAGTATTGGTAAAGCCCATTACTGCCGATGTATTAATGCCTGTTGAGGTAAAACGAGGGTTTTTACTTAATGCAAAATGCGCCCTGTACATCAGCGCCATACCATCTAGGAGAAAGAGTTTTTTATTCATGTGATTACACCGATTTAATGATTATACCGACAAATAGATTTATCGAGTGATAAAAGTAACCAAAGTTAGTCATATCACTAAAATGCTTTTTCAACAAAAAAAATAAATTATTTATTGAAATCTCTTACATTAAGCATCATTTATAAAAACGCTTTTATGAAAACTTTCCTTACCTTAATTTTTTGCTTGCTAACCTGCCTAACCAAGGCTCAGCTACCATCCGATACCTTGATTACCTATATCACTTTCGAAAACCTAAAAGGACCCGATGATGGTTATGGCGCGTCAATCGATCGGCCGATAGGCAGTGGTGCCTTTAAAAACATATCCGATCGGGATAATTTAAGAGTAAGAATGGCCAAACTCGAAAATTCTTACCGCTGGCCTGATGGATCAAAAATCGACTTTACTAAAAGAAATAGTCAACATTCAAATACAGGTATTGTAGATCGCTATACTTTGATAAATCCAACTACAAAAGATACGCTATTTCTCTTTGTTGATCCTTATAAAACCGATTCTACATTTTATATCCCAAAGGGATTGGTTGCTGTTAGTAAAGAAGTTTTGGCAAAAGAAATTGCAGTACAGCTAAAATCAATCGAGGATATCAACGCCGCTAAAGATGCTTTTAGCAATGAACAGGAAAACATTAACAGGATTGCCAACTACATTGCCAGTAATATCGGACTGATTAATTTTATTGATCGGGAAAACTTACGTAAAGTGATGACTGATACGCAAGCTGATCCGGAATTAAAGAATTACCTGTTTAAGTTTTATGTTCTGAATAAGTTTTATGCATTGGGCAAGAATATCTCCAACACAAAAGCTTATGCTTTAAATAAAATGAAAGAATCGTTTGTTAATTTCCAAAAAGAGCATCCTGATGTAGCTGCCGGCAATATCAAAATTAATCTGAATTAGTATGTTTTGGAATTAAGTTCCGTTATTTGTGAAAAGCAATTGATCATATGAAATTTCTATTATCTGTTTTCCTTTTCTTATTTACGCTAAATCAACTTTCAGCCCAGGATTTTATTGTTAAAAACAACGATGATGTCATCCGCGGAACAATAAAAGGCACCGATTATTTTTCGGTTTTTATCAGCGCCAATGATGAAGCTGATGTAATTTTGCCTGCAAAGGACGTTAAGAACTTCTTCTGGAACGGTGATAGCTTTGTAAGCAAGGGTTTTGCAAATGGGCGCAATTTCGAATACCGTTTTGTTAAAGTAATAGAAATGGGAACGGTTAATCTTTATTCTTTTGGCGGAGGTACCTTAGTTCCTGTAGTAAAAGAAAAAAAAGTAAAATTCAGGCCATCAATTGGTATTGGAACAGGAACCGGCGGCTATGGTGGCATGGGTATGGGTGGAGGCATTAGCATCGGCAGTGGCCGTAATGCTGCGCCAGAAAGACCTGCAGGCGCCCCAGTTATCCGTTACTTTATTGAAAAACCGGGTGCCGGGCCTTTACAGGAAGTACCGATGAAAGCAATAACCGAAGACACTAAAAAAGCTGAAGTTAAAAATATTTTATTGCAAAAAATGGGCGACCAACCTGCTTTAAAAGCTAAAGTTGAAGCTGGAACAGATTTTAACAGTAGGGATGTAATTGAATGGGTTAAGGAATATAACGCGACAAAGAAATAGAATTAGGATTAACTTATCTCAGGATTGCAAGATCGTTTAAATAATATCTTCGCGCTTTAGCTTTACATAAATGGCTAAACTAATAAGCTTATCGTTTTTAATTTCACAGTTCTCCATTGTTTTCTGATAGCTAAAATCAAGTTTTTGGAGTACCTTTTTGCTGTTTTCATTTTGAGTCTCAACCATAGCCTCGATTTTTCTTAAGCCTAATTTCTCAAAGGCATAATTGCAAATGGGATTTGCTACCTCTTTAATGATGCCTTTTCCCCAATGTGTGGGCAACAGCCAAAAACCGATTTCAGCCTTTTGATCTGTTTTAATTAAATCATTAAATCCTATGGCACCTAAGAGACTAAGGTTTTCTTTATCACAGATTGCCCACCAGATACCTGTTTCATTTTTTTGAAGGTCATTGAACCAGATCAATTGCTCATTGGTTTCCTCTAGGCTTGCATAGCGCACACCATAAAAGCGAATCACATCCGGATGGGATAATCCTTCAAAAATAAATGCTAGATCGTCAGAACAGAACTGCCTCAATAAAAATCTATCCGTGTGTATTGTAGCTGAAGCAAACATTACCTTGCGCAGCAGTTTAATAAATGGTCGTTAACCATGCCGGTGGCCTGCATATGTGCATAACAGATGGTGGTGCCGAAAAATTTGAAACCACGTTTTTTCATGTCTTTACTGATCTGATCAGAAAGTTCAGTTCTTGGCGGAACATCACTCATTTTTTCGATGTGATTTTGAATCGGTTTGCCACCTGGAACAAAACTCCACATGTATTTAGAAAAGCTCCCAAATTCCTTCTGGATCTCGAGAAACAGTTTAGCGTTGGTAATGGCGCCGTTAACTTTTAAACGATTGCGGATAATACCTTCATCGTTCATCAGCCGCTCCACATCTTTTTCGGTAAAAGCAGCTACTTTGTTAACCTCAAAATCGGCAAAGGCTTTACGGTAGTTTTCTCGTCTTCTGAGAATAGTAATCCAGCTTAAACCAGCCTGTGCACCTTCGAGGATCAGAAATTCGAATAAAATTTTATCATCATAAACAGGCTTTCCCCATTCTTCGTCATGATATTTGATGTAAAGTGGGTCATTTCCGGCCCAGCTGCAACGGGTTATTGAGTTTTGCATAGTTTTGGTTTTAGAAGTTTAGTTCAAAATTATTCCGTGAAGGATTAAAAGTTAAATCTCCAAGTGCGATCGTCACCCTGAACTTGTTTCAGGGTCTTTACCTCAAGGTAATTTTTCATAAAAAGATGCTGAAACAAGTTCAGCATGACGATTCTTCTGTATAAAATGAGCTAAACTCCCGCCTCCAAACTCAGCTCATCCCAGTACTCCACAGCTCTCCTATAATGCGGAATTACAATACTGCCGCCTACAAGGTTGGCGATCATGAAAATTTCGTTCATCTCATCATGGTTTACACCGGCATCGAAACACTTGCCCAAGTGGTATTTAATGCAATCATCACAACGCAAAACCATCGAGGCTACCAGGCCCAACATCTCTTTCGTTTTAACATCTAAGGCTCCATCAGCATAGGAGGTTGTATCGAGCGCAAAAAATCGTTTAATATTTGTATTCGCCGTTTCCATAATTCTATCGTTCATTTTTTCACGATAGCCATTAAATTCTTCTACAAGCTTTCCCATATTTTAAAATCTTTTTTAACTGTTATTTGTTAGGGATATAAACATTTGATTATGAAAATGATATCTCCAAAATTTCATGCCGTTTTAGATTACCTGTTGGTAATGCTTTTATTGGCTTCGCCTGATATTTTTGGTCTTTCTAAAACCGCTTCAACACTGGCTTACACATTGGGCATCATTCATTTTTTATTAACGATAACCACTAATTTCAGCGGGGGTATTTTTAAGATCATTAACCTTAAACTTCATGGCCTTATCGAATTTTTTGTTAGTATTATCCTTGTCATCTTAGCCTTTACGCTTTTTAAAGGGAATTTAACCGACGAAATTTTCTACGCCTGTTTAGGTTTATTGATTCTGATTATTTTTACCCTTACCGATTATAAACGAAGTTTACCCTTTATACTGTAATTTCTTCGAGCGGATTCCAGAATACTTTTTTAAAGTTTACCACCTTATCGTTCTTTACTTCGACGCCTTCGTTCCTCAACAGCTCCTCCATCAGTTCGGGCGGTTTGAAATGAAACTTTCCGGTTAGCAAGCCACTACTGTTTACCACCCTGTGGGCAGGCACACTAGGATGGGCTGTTCCGGCATAAAGCATGGCATGTCCCACCATTCTCGATGATTTTGCTGCACCTAAACTTTTTGCGATAGCGCCATAAGATGTAACCCTTCCTTTCGGGATTAACCGGGCAATCTCATAAACCTGTTCGTAAAAGTTGACATCCATTATTCAAAAGAAAATTGAATATAATTAATATTTTTATCGTGTAACAAGTATTTTTTCTCGTAATAGGTTTTGATAGACAATACTTCATCAACCAGATCAGAAGTATACAGATGGTCAGTGTTTTTATGTACAGGCAATCCTAATTCTGCCACCTTTTCGCAAGTGTAAGCATACAGTTGGTCATTATCCGTTTTCAAATTAACATTGCCACCTTGTTTTAAAACAAGTTTATAACGGTTCAGGAATGCAGGGAAAGTCAAACGTTTTTTCTCCCGGCTATCTTGTGGTTGCGGATCGGGGAAAGTGATCCAGATCTCATCAATTTCTCCTTCGTTGAAATACTCCAATAAATTTTCAATCTGGATTCTTAAAAAAGCAACATTGTTAATTCCATCTTCAATAGCTGTTTTTGCCCCTCTCCAAATGCGGTTACCTTTATAATCAACACCTATAAAGTTTTTTTCAGGAAATAACCTGGCTAAGTTTACTGAATATTCGCCTTTTCCACACGCCAGTTCGAGTACAATGGGATTCGTATTTTTAAAATGTGCTGAAGCCCAGTTTCCCTTTAAAGTTTTTCCTTGTTCTAATTGATATACGTTTGCAAATGTTTCAATTTCTGCAAAACGCCTAAGTTTATCTTTACCCAAAAGTTTTTTTTCTGCAAAAATACAATTAAATCAATAATCGAAGTTTCTTTTGCCAGAAAGATTAATGTCATTCTTATTTAGGAATCGTATTTTTGTAACTTATAAAAAATACCGTGGAAAAAAACGCTAAAATATATGTTGCAGGCCATCGTGGTATGGTAGGTTCGGCCATTTACCGTAAACTGCAAAAAGAGGGTTATCAGAATATTATAACCAAAACTTCGAGCGAGTTAGATTTACGCAACCAACAGGCCGTTACAGATTTCTTTGCGGCAGAAAAACCAGATTATGTATTTCTTGCCGCGGCAAAAGTGGGTGGTATTGTAGCCAACAATACTTACAGGGCCGACTTTCTCTACGAAAATTTGGCCATACAAAATAATGTTATCCACAATGCTTATGTAAATGGAGTTAAGAAACTCATGTTTTTGGGATCGAGCTGTATTTACCCTAAAATGGCCCCACAGCCCTTAAAGGAAGATTACCTTTTAACCGGAACTTTAGAGCATACCAACGAACCTTATGCGATTGCAAAAATTGCAGGGATCAAAATGTGCGATGCCTACCGCGATCAATATGGCTGTAATTTCATTTCGGTTATGCCAACTAATTTATATGGCTTTAATGACAATTATCACCCTCAAAATTCGCATGTTTTACCCGCTTTGATCCGTAAGGTACACGAGGCAAAAGCGAACAACGAAAAGGAGATTGTGGTTTGGGGATCAGGATCGCCTATGCGCGAATTTTTGTTTGCAGATGATCTGGCAGATGCCTGCTATTTCCTGATGCAAAATTACAACGAGCCGCATTTGATTAATGTCGGTACCGGGCACGATTTAACCATTAAAGATCTAGCTTTATTAATCAAAGACGTATTGGGCTTTGAAGGCGAGTTGGTATTCGATGCAAGCAAACCAGATGGAACACCCCGTAAGTTGATGGACGTAAGCAAACTTCATAATTTAGGCTGGAAACATCAAATAGAACTTAAAGAAGGGATTGCGCTGGCTTATCAGGATTTCGAAAGCCGTTACTAAATAAGTTTTACAACGAGGTTGTCTCATAAATTGCAATTCAATTGAATTTGTCACGTTGTCCAAAGGACTCCTACGGAGAGCCTCCCGAAGAATCGGGACAAGTTGTCGAAACGCCTTGTAAGACATTTAAAGCAGGTCCTTCGACAAGCTCAGGATGACAATTCTATATTTATGATACGGCCTCTTTATATTTATCACTCATTTTTTAGCGGCAGGATCATAAATGGCTACTGCTACCCGGCTGTCGGCACAGCCATAATATAAAAACCATTTCTCTTTGAAATAAACCAGCCCCTCGATAAAAACCGTGCCCGATGGGTATTGCCCGCTTTTTTCAAAAGGTGCAGTAGGCACGAAAAAAGGTTGATCGAGCCGCGCAACCACTTTTGAAGGATTTTTCAGATCGAATAATACTTGCCCGGCCGAATAGGTATTGGCTACATAATTGATATCTCTTTCTGCATCGCTCCTGTTTTTACCATTATATAAAACTAAAATACCCTTATCGGTTACAATTGCCGGCGGACCGCATTCGGTCAGGTCACTATCGAAATATTTTTTCCTGGGTTTCACAATTAAATCTAAATCACCATTTGCGTTTAAAGCTGGCTCCCAATTGATAAGATCGACCGAGGTAGCAATATTCATGAAACGTTCGCCCCAGTACATCATATATTTGCCATTTATTTTGGCGATCACTTGTTTTCCATTTTTCACCTTGGTTACAATTGAACCCGATTTGCATTTGAGATTTTGAAATTTACCATTATAAGCTCTACTAAACGCAGGGCCGTGTTTGGTCCAGTGTTTTAAATCTTTGGAAGTGGCTACAGCCAAGCGGAATATATTCCGGTTCCATTGGGTATATAACATCACATACACACCCTCTGCAGTAACCGCAATGCGTGGGTCTTCGCAGCCACCCGGCCATTCATAAGCTTTCTGACTATCTTCATCAGGATAGAGCACAGGTGCTGGATTACGCTTCATTTTAATGCCATCAATACTTTCGGCAATGCCTATTCTTGAAGTACGCTTACCAATACCAATGCCAGACCGGTCTTCTCCGCGATAAAGTACATATACTTTATTTTTGCTTACCGCAGCAGCAGGATTAAAAACATCGCCGGCCTCCCACGCAATTTTTTGTTTACTCATTGGGTCGAAGAAAAGACTTTCGGTTTTTGGAGAAATAATAGGATTAACATTTTGCGGCCGTATAAATGGCCCTAATGCCCATTCGGGAAATTGACTCTGGGCATTTGCTATAAAGGCAAGCGGAAGAAAAAATATAAGAAGAAATAAGCGTAAAGCGATTCTGTTCATAAAGCTAAAATACCTAATTAATCTCGTAAACCGTGATGGTTTGGATTATCGCTAATTAAATCAATCCTACTTCAATATTCTATTCAACCTTTTGTTTAAATGTCTCATTTAATGGAGAATTTTATTTATCCAAATCATTAGCAACTCAATTATCCATCCATCAGTGTCTCAAATATTTTTTACTATAGTCAAAATTGATATATTTGATATTATAAATAAATTTTAACTATATGACTTTAGTTCAGCTAGAATATATTGTTGCTGTAGATACTTACAGAAGTTTTGTTACCGCTGCAGATAAATGTTTTGTAACGCAACCTACCTTAAGCATGCAGGTGCAAAAACTGGAGGAATTGATCAGCGTTAAAATTTTCGACAGGAGCAAACAACCCGTAAGCCCGACTGAAATTGGCGCCCAGATTATTGCTCAGGCAAGGATTATTTTACAGGAAAGTGGGAAAATAAAAGAACTGATCAGCAGTCAGCAGCAGGATGTTTTAGGGGAATTAAGAATAGGTGTAATTCCAACCGTTGCGCCATACCTGCTGCCTGAAGTGATTTCTGCCATGTTGGATAAATATCCTGAATTAAAACTTTTAATCTGGGAATATACCACGGAAGATATTATTCACCACCTAAAAACAGGTGTACTGGATTGTGGTATTTTAGCTACGCCACTTACCGATCCGAACATTACCGAAATCCCATTATATTACGAAAACTTTGTAAGCTATATCAGCAAAAACAGCAAGCTTTATAAAAAGAAGGCCGTTGATGCCGAAGATCTGAATGATGAAAACATCTGGTTATTAAATGAAGGTCATTGTATGCGCAATCAGGTATTGAACATTTGCCGCTCTACAAAAAACAACAGATTACAGGGACTTGAATACAATACAGGCAGCGTAGAAACCCTCGTACGTATGGTTGACTTAAATGGAGGAGCAACATTATTGCCCGAGCTGGCCATAGCAGAATTAAATGCAAAACAGACTAGTAAAATCCGACATTTTAAATCGCCTGAGCCTGTGCGCGAGATCAGCCTGGTAACCCATAAAAACTTTATTAAAAAAAGGATGCTTAATGCTTTAAAAGATGAGATTTTAGAAATCATCCCAAAAACCATGAAGCAGAAAAAGAAAAAAGATATTGTTGGGATATAGATTGTATGGCTAAGTCTGGAGGGGAATTGAGCAAAGCAGACATTTGGTGACTTTACCCACGCGGTCGTCATGCTGATCCCGAATATTCGGGATCAGCATCTTTCCTGCCACATAGATAGCCCCTGAAATGAATTTACTGCGTAGCTTTCCGCTGCGCTACAGGTCAGGATGACGGCAATTGATTAAAAGTATCTATACAAAAGATTTATAAAGCATCGGAAACTAATCCCTTCTCCCTATCTACATGATCAGCCAGCTTATAGCCTGATGCAGCAGGATTTTTATCTTCTAAAAAGATCAAAATAATTAATGAAATAATGGGGATTAAAAAGGAAATAAAAAACCAGAACCAAAAATTCCGGCCTGTTCGCTTTGCCAAAAAACCTGCAAGTAACTGCGGCGACAATAGTAGTCCGAGTACAATAGTGCCTACGATTATCTCTGGCATTTGTTATTGAATTAATCGATTACAAAAGCGCTAGCGGGCTTAAAGATTTTGTTTTCCTACCGGAGGTGCAGATAACAATCCTTTAATATCGCTCTCCACTTCTTCTTCCTCACCTTTTTTCTTTTTCTTATTTTTTGCTTTAAGTCCTTTACCGCTTAAACGTTCTTCGATGATTTTATCATATTCGGTTTGTTGCTCCGGTCTTAAAACATTGCGGATGTTCTTCGAGGTTTCGTTCTGTAGTTTATAGAATTTATCTACATCCTCTTCGCGCGAGTTGCCTGCCTGTTGTCTTTTAATTAAATCAGCCTGTTCTTTCGCCTGATTATAGGTAAAGCTGTAGATTACGCTTTTTTGCGTTCCATTTAGTTTTAACCGTTTATCCAGATCCTCCACATTCTTCTGTGCAATTTCCCCTGGAGTAGGTACTTTATTCTGTTGTGCACGCACCAATCCATTTACACCAACAATAACTAAAAATAAAATTACAAGCCTTTTCATTTCGAACATTTTATATCTGCGAAGTTACTTAATTATCTTAAAACAAGAAAGTCCCGATTTGCGTCGGGACTTTCTTAAATTTTATTGAATGTTTAGCTTATAAAGCTTTTTTGTAAAGCTCAGCAACTGCATCCCAGTTAATTACATTCCAAATTGCCGCTAAATAATCAGGGCGTTTATTTTGGTATTTTAAGTAATATGCATGCTCCCAAACATCTATACCTAAAATTGGCGTTCCTTTAACTTCAGCAACATCCATTAAAGGGTTATCTTGGTTTGGTGTAGAAGAAACCTGAAGTTTTTTATCAGCACCAACTGATAACCAAGCCCAGCCAGAACCAAAACGGGTAGCACCAGCTTCTTGTAATTTAGTTTTAAGATCAGCAAATGAACCAAAAGTTTCGTTAATTGCTTTAGCTAAATCTCCAGTTGGCTCACCACCTTTATTTGGGCCTAAAATGTTCCAGAACAAAGAGTGATTATAGTGACCTCCGCCGTTGTTTCTCACAGCAGCTGGGAATTTTGAAATGTTTTTTACAATTTCCTCGATGCTAGAAGTCGCTTCCGGCTTACCTTCTAAAGCTTTATTTAGGTTGGTAACGTAAGCCTGATGGTGTTTATCATGGTGGATTTCCATGGTAGTTTTATCAATATGCGGTTCTAATGCATCGGTTGCGTAATGTAACGCAGGTAATTCAAAAGCCATAATGTTTTATGTTTAAAGATTTAAAAATGTTTCTTGTAGCAAATATAACATTAGAACGTTAAGATTTGTTCATGTTATTATCATCAAATCGTTTTCTGCTCCGTTGTTGCAAAGTTGGGAGTTCAAAAGTTGTAAGGCTCAGGGCGATAGCCAAACAGTTTTAATGAAAAAATTTACTATTTAGTCAATAGTTAATGGCCGATAGTAAAATAGCCCACTTGCCTATAAACCATGAGCCATTAACTCATCTTTTCTTCGCAAAGAAATTTTTCATCAGGGCCGCACATTCTTCTGCCATTATCCCACCTTTCAATATCGTTTTAGGATGGAGCAGATTGGTATTTTTGGAGATAAAGCCTCTTTTTTCTTCTCTGGCACCATACACAATGCGGCCAATCTGTGTCCAATAACTTGCGCCAGCACACATTACACAAGGCTCGATGGTTACATATAAGGTACAATCCCTTAAATATTTCCCGCCTATGGTTTGCGCTGCAGAGGTAAACGCCTGCATTTCTGCATGCGCAGTAACATCATTAAAGCGCTCAGTTAAATTGTAGCCACGGCCTATAATCCTGTTTTTACTAACCACTATTGCCCCGATTGGAATTTCATCTTCAGCTAAAGCTTTTTTTGCTTCTTCCAAAGCCAATTTCATATAATGGATATCCTCTTCTTCAGGATCGGTATTTTCGAAGTTGTAAAAACTCATGTGGCAAATATAGGCTAAGAATTCTGAAGTTTCTAAGGGCAAAGTGCTAGTAAATCTTCAGAGGTCTAGTTGGTTTTTTGGAGCGCACTTATAATGCTAATCGGTTGCTCCAGTCCTGCTTTTTGCTACAAGTCCTCTCCCGATGAAGAATCGGGATGCGGGCTTTACGCGTCAATCAGGGCTATTGAACAAAGGTCTGTGCTAATGATGAACAAATAACGCGCTGACTTCCGAAGTCCCCAAGGGCAGAGCGCCAGCAAAACTTCGGAAGTTTACAGGCATTACACAAGTTTACTCCCATTGGGAACTTTACTTTGCACGGCAGTCAATACAATATCACCGTTCTCGTCAGCAAAACCAGTTACCAAAAATTCGGACATAAATTTTCCGATCTGTTTTTTCGGGAAGTTGATCACCCCTACAATCTGTTTCCCTGGTAACTCGTCCAAGGAATAGTGTTTGGTAATCTGCGCACTGCTCATTTTAATACCAAATTCACCAAAGTCTACCTTAACTTTATAGGCAGGTCGTCGGGCTTCAGGAAATTCGAAAGCCTCTAAAATGGTGCCTACCCTCAATTCTACCTTTTCGAAATCATTCCAGGTAATCTCTTCCATAGCTCAATTTTAATATAATGGCAAAAATATAAATTATTAAAATAATTCAATTGTAGTTTAAATTAGTGAGAATACTCAATTCAACCGATTGCATTAAATGGAATAGATTTTACAAAAAATTTGCGTTTTATATTTTAAGCACTATCTTTATGCAACCGTTTGCATAACCAAATATTAAAATAACTTAAAACCATGTATTTATTAGGGATTGATTTAGGAACCTCATCTATAAAAGTTGCAGTTGTTGATGTAGCTACACAAAAAAACATTGCGACAGCACAATACCCGGAAGAGGAAACAGCAATTAAATCTTTACAATCGGGCTGGGCAGAGCAATCGCCGGATGAATGGTGGCAAAATGTTCAACAGGCAATCCTTAAATTAAAAGCAACCGGCTTATTTGATCCTAAAGAGATTAAAGCCATTGGTGTTGCTTACCAAATGCATGGTCTGGTTGTAGTAGATAAAGATCAAAACGTACTCCGCGATAGTATTATCTGGTGCGATAGCAGGGCAATAGAGCTAGGTAATAGTGCTTTTGAGGCCATTGGAGAGGAGAAATCGTTAAAACACCTCCTAAACTCTCCGGGGAACTTTACAGCCTCAAAGCTAGCCTGGGTAAAAGCAAATGAGCCAGAGATTTATAACCGTATCGACAAAATAATGCTGCCAGGCGATTTCATCGCAATGAAATTAACGGAAGAAATTACAACAAGTATTTCTGCTTTATCAGAAGGCATTTTCTGGGATTTTGAAAATCATGAAATTTCCAAAGATGTGATGGATTATTACGGCATCTCAGGCAGCCTTATTCCGCAGGTGAAACCTTTGTTTTCGGAACACGGCTATTTAAAGGCCGATATTGCAGCGTCACTGGGCCTGTCAGCCAACATCCCTGTAGCCTATAAATCAGGCGATCAGCCCAACAACGCACTTTCATTAAATGTATTAAAGCCTGGAGAAGTTGCTGCAACTGCCGGAACATCAGGTGTAATTTATGGAGTAAGCAACAATCTTACTTACGATAAACAATCGAGGGTGAATACCTTTGCGCATGTAACCTATTCAGAAGAGAAAAAACACACCGGCGTTTTACTCTGTATCAATGGCACTGGCAGCATGTACCGTTGGGCTAAATATAATTTCGCACCACAGTCTACATATACCGAGCTGAATAACCTGGCGTTAAAAGCACCAATAGGTAGCAATGGCTTAAAAGTACTTCCCTTCGGAAACGGTGCCGAGCGGATGTTAAACAACAAATATACAGGAGCCCAGTTGTTAGGTATCGACTTAAATCTCCACAATCAATCAGATATTTTTAGGGCAGTACAAGAAGGGATTGCCTTTTCTTTCCGCTATGGACTGGATATTATGAGAGAAAACGGCATGAAACCTAAAGTAATCCGCGCTGGGAGGGCTAACCTCTTTTTAAGTGATGTATTTGCACAAACTTTTGTTGATGTTACGGGCATTCCGGTAGAACTTTACGAAAACGACGGTAGTATTGGCGCAGCCTTAGGTGCCGGCATAGGGGCTGGGATTTTTAAAAGCGCTGAAGAAGCTTTTAGCAACCACGAAGTAATTAAAACTTTAATCCCGCAACATTCAGCAGCATACGAACCCATTTATCAGGATTGGAAAAAAATATTAGAGAAACAATTAGCAATTGGTTAATGGTTGATCGTCCATAGCGAGACCGACTATGAACTATTGACCAACAGACCATCAACCAAAAAACAAAAAAAACATGACAAAAGTAGTAACAGGAGCAAAGGAATTTTTTAAAGGCATTGAGCAGATCAAGTTTGAAGGCCTGGGAAGTGACAATCCATTAGCATTTAGATGGTACGATGCCAACAAAGTAGTAGCCGGCAAAACCATGAACGAGCATTTTAAATTTGCCTGTGCATATTGGCATTCATTTAACGGCAATGGTGCAGATCCGTTTGGAGGTGCAACGCACATTTTCCCTTGGGATGAAAAAAAAGATGCAGTAGAAAGGGCAAAAGACAAAATGGATGCGGCATTTGAATTTATCACTAAAATGCAGATCCCTTATTATTGTTTCCACGACGTGGATGTTGTAGATTATAGCGACGATATTGCCGAAAACGAACGCAGATTACAGGCCCTTGTTGAATATGCCAAGCAAAAACAAGCAGATAGCGGCGTAAAATTACTTTGGGGAACAGCCAATCTATTCAGCCATAAGCGCTATATGAATGGCGCATCTACCAATCCCGATTTCCATGTGCTGGCACACGGAGCTGCACAGGTTAAAGCAGCTTTAGATGCTACCATTGCTCTTGGTGGCGAAAATTATGTGTTCTGGGGAGGAAGAGAGGGCTATATGAGTTTATTGAACACCAACATGAAACGCGAGCAGGAACACCTGGCAAAATTCTTACATACCGCTAAAGATTATGCGCGCAAACAGGGTTTCAAAGGAACATTCTTCATCGAACCGAAACCATGTGAGCCTTCTAAACATCAATATGATTACGATGCGGCAACAGTGAAAGGCTTTTTACAACAATACGATCTATTGGCCGATTTCAAATTAAACTTAGAAGTTAACCATGCTACCTTGGCTGGCCATACTTTCCAGCATGAATTACAGGTTGCAGTAGATAATGGTTTATTAGGTTCTATCGACGCAAACCGTGGCGACTATCAAAATGGCTGGGATACCGATCAGTTCCCGAACGATATTAACGAGCTAACAGAAACTATGTTAATCATTTTAGAAGGTGGTGGCTTACAGGGTGGAGGTGTAAACTTCGATGCGAAAATCCGCCGTAACTCTACAGATCCCAAAGACCTGTTCTATGCACACGTTGGTGGCATGGATATTTTCGCAAGGGCATTAATCACTGCAGATGCCATTCTTCAAAAATCTGATTACAAAAAAATAAGAACCGACCGCTACGCTTCATTTGATAGTGGAAAGGGTGCCGAATTTGAACAAGGCAAACTAAGTTTAGAAGATCTGAGAAATTACGCTGCAGAAAACGGCGAACCAGAGGTACGCAGCGGAAAGCAAGAATACCTGGAAAACTTAATTAACCGGTATATTTAATTTATTTTTATAAATGTAATCTCAGTGGTCTGTGTCCTCACAGACCACCGGCATTTGATTTAATTAGAATAATCTGTGGAGACACAGACCATGAATGAGAACCGGGGCGACCACCATTAATTTAACCCGTCCGGTAGCGTGTGGAAAGTAGAATAGCTGTTAATTTTTAACAGTGCAAATTAATAAACGTTACTTTAACACTTTTTAATTCAAAAAAAAGCAGAGATTATTTATGATTTTATTACATTTAGGTTTCTAAACCAAATAACCACTATTATATTAATGAAAAACAATTTATTGGACACGAAGGATTACATTGTATTTGCGGTGTACTTCGTTATTGTGGCTGCTTACGGTCTGTACATCTACAATAAGAAAAAATCCGCATCCACAGGCTCAAAAGATTATTTCTTAGCTGAAGGTTCACTTACGTGGTGGGCAATCGGTGCATCTTTAATTGCATCGAATATTTCTGCAGAACAGTTTATCGGCATGAGCGGATCGGGCTTTAAGATGGGATTGGCAATTGCAACTTACGAATGGATGGCTGCCCTTACCCTGGTTATTGTTGCTGTTTTTTTTATTCCGGTTTACCTGAAAAACAAGATCGCCACAATGCCGCAGTTTTTACACCAACGCTACAACGGAACCGTTGCCATGATTATGGCAGTGTTCTGGCTATTGTTGTACGTAGTGGTAAACTTAACATCAATTCTTTATTTAGGTGCTTTAGCTGTTAGCAGTATCTCTGGATTCGATTTGACTTTCTGTATGTATGCCATTGCAGCTTTTGCCATCGTAATTACACTGGGCGGAATGAAAGTAATTGGTTATACTGATGTTATTCAGGTATTTTTCTTAATTCTGGGCGGTTTGGCCACAACATACCTGGCATTAAACCTGGTTTCTACCCACTACGGAACCTCAGGTATTTTTGAAGGTTATAGCCTGATGACTTCAAAAGCATCAGAGCATTTCCATATGATCTTAAAACCTGATAATGAAAATTATATTGATTTACCGGGATTAAGCGTATTAGTAGGTGGTATGTGGATTGTAAACCTTAACTATTGGGGCTGTAATCAATACATCACGCAACGTGCTTTAGGTGCAGATTTAAAAACTGCCCGTGGGGGTATTTTATTTGCTGCATTCTTAAAGTTATTAATGCCAATTATTGTGGTATTGCCAGGTATTGCGGCTTATGTACTGTATAAAGATGGGGCTTTCCAATCGGAAATGCTGCAGGATGGATCTGTTAATCCAGACCGTGCTTATCCGGTACTGTTAAACTTATTACCTGCCGGATTAAAAGGTTTATCGTTTGCAGCATTAACTGCAGCAGTTGTAGCCTCATTAGCCGGTAAAGCAAACAGTATAGCAACCATTTTTACGCTAGATATTTACAAAAAAGTATTAAAAACCGATGCTTCTGAAAAGAACCTTGTTTTTACAGGTAAAATTGCGGTAGTTGTAGCCATGGTATTGGGCGTTATTATTGCACCATACTTAGGTATCGATAAAAAAGGCGGGTTCCAATATATCCAAGAGTATACAGGTTTTGTTTCTCCGGGTATATTTGCCATGTTCATTCTAGGTTTCTTCTGGAAAAGGGCGACCTCAAATGCAGCACTTTTTGCAACAATTGGTGGTTTCGGATTATCGTTATTGTTAAAGGTTCTTCCAACATGGACCGATCTTTCCTGGTTATCGGGAGTGGGCTTCTCGGTTAAAAATGCTGGTATTTACGAAATTCCTTTCTTAGATAGAATGGGTATTGTATTCGTATTCTGTATTATCGGTATGGTAATTATCAGCTTGTTCGAAAACAAAAACGGTGTTAATCCAAAAGGACTGGAAATTGATTCGAAAATGTTCAAAACCACAACAGGTTTCGCTGTTGGTTCGTTGATTATTATCGGTTTATTGGTAGCCCTTTACAGTATATACTGGTAGTAGACATCTTTTTATTATATTTCTAAAGCTTTTCTGGAAACAGGAAAGCTTTTTTTGTTTTAGCAGAAACCGATAATATAGTAATACTATTCTTTTGGAAAACAGATACAATATTAGGTAATGACAGTCCTGCTCTCCGTTCTTTCGGATGCTATTTTAGTGCCGATTTATCGGCAAAGGATCAGAACCACTCAGATCAGGTTTAGGTGGCTAAGAAGGTGCAACTATTTGTGGCTGCAGGGCGTAGCGAATTACGCGATGAGACCCAAACCATTAATAGCTGTAGAAAAACGCCCTAATTAGCCCTGATTGAAGTGAAAGCCCGCATCCCGATTTTTCATCGGGAGAGGACTTGTAACGGAAAGCAGGGCTACAGCAACCGATAAGCACAACTATTGCGCTCCAAGAAAAAAATATTTAAATCGCAAGGCTAACAATCGTTACACGATATTTCCTTTTACCATTGGTTTAGTTCGTGGAGACACGAACCAAGGCATTTGATCCCGAAAATTCGGGACAGCATGACGACTCCTGTAGGTTTTGAATAAATTACTGCGCACAAGGTCCGTCAGGTATTTCTTTACTGATTTTAAGCACTTTCATAACCACTAAGGTAGAATCGAAATCAGGGGAAACTGTAGCGGTATCAGACTTCGCGAAATAACCTTCTAATTCTACATATACTGGCTCGTAAGGCTTTTCGAACCCTAGATTACTATAAGAGAGCTCTAAGTTTTTTACGCTGTCTTTAACCCAATACTCACGTCCATCTTCACATAAGGTAAAAGACTTCATTTCAGGGCCAAAACTATACAAACCTTTAACCGTTTTCAGATTACTTTTTTCTCCCTCGGCTTTATCGTTTCTACAAGCTGTAGCGGCTACGCCAAGGAGCACAACAAATACAATTGCTTGTTTAAATAACTTCATTTTATATAGTTTGATTAATTTGATCTATCTTTTTAACACTTAAATTGGATGACAAAGCAGATGCCAAAAATGAGAAGATGCCTACTGTAACAAAAACTAAAACAAAATCCTTCCATTTTAATCCGATTGGATAAGAGCTTACCAGCGTTTTATTTACTTCATCACCCATTTTGATAAAACCATAAGTGTGCTGAAAATAATAAAATATGAGGCCGATAATTAAGCCCAGCACACAGCCAGACATGGTTATCATCATTCCCTCAAATAAAAATATACGTTTGATTAATTTCTTGCCTGCGCCTAAACTGCTCAGAATGGCTACATCCTTCACTTTATCGATTACTAACATGGTTAACGACCCTATGATATTAAATATAGCAATAATCAGGATAAAAGTAAGAATAATATATACCGCCCATTTTTCGGTATTTAAAATGTGGTAAAGTGATTTATTTTGCTGGGCCTGATTTCTGACTTCATAATCTTTACCAGCTTTTTCGATTACCTCTTTTTGAAAATCGTCTACATCAACTCCGGGCTGGAGATTGATCTCTATTGCAGACACATTTTTCTCTTCGCCTAAAAGTTCGCGGGCAAAATTCAATGGCACAATAATACCATTATCGAAATCTTGTTGTACTTCAAAAACACCACTTACCCGAATGTTCTTTACCACAAAATCGTCGGCTGGGTTTAAGCTATTTGCAGCGATATCTTTCTTTGGCGAATAGATTTCCAATTCTGTAAAGGGATCGACAGTATTTACAGCCAGATAACTCTGCAGGGCAGAACCAATTACCGCATTATCGCCACTTCTGTTGTGCAGTATAAAATGGCCTTCTTTTATGGTACTATCTAATTTGGTGTTTTTCAAATAGTCTAAACTTACACCTTTAACCATTCCAACAGCTTGTTTGTTGTTGTATTTTAATAAAGCATTTTCTTGTAGCACCTCGGTAAAAGCGGCAACATCTTTGTTTTTTCTGAGCGCACTAAAATAAGTTGTATTCGGATCAAAAGTTTTCCCCTTAGCCGGTGTAATGGCAATTTGTGGGGTAATGGTATCGAACATATTCAATACCACTGTTTCTAAACCGTTAAATACCGAAAGGATAATAATCAATGCAGCACTACCAACCATTACACCTACCATCGATATGCCCGATATCAGGTTAATGGCATTGGTAGATTTTTTGGCAAAAAGATACCTTTTGGCAATATAAAACGATGTATTCACAGCGGCAAAGATAAATAAAAGGTTGGGGGTTTAAAGGTAAAAGGCTTAAGGTTGTAAACCCTTTAACAATTATGAACCTTTAATCCTGCTAAAAAAATGGGTTATGTTGTTTTTCAAAACCAATACTCGTGGCTGGTCCATGGCCAGGATAAACTTTGGTTTCATCAGGTAAGACAAAAAGTTTATCGGAAATGTTTTGGATTAATTGCTGATGATTACCTCCAGGCAGATCGGTACGGCCAATACTGCCATAAAAAAGCACATCGCCACCTATTAAAATATGATCGGGCGCACTGTAAAAACACAGGTGTGCCGGCGAATGCCCCGGAGCAAAAATTAAGGTCAGTGTACTGCTACCAAAAGAAATTGTTCCTGTTTCGGGCAAAAAGGTATCGGGCAGAGGAGATACATCATAACGGGTAAAGCCCATTGATGGTGCATAACCAGGAACTGCATTTAAAATTGGCAGTTCGCCCTGATGAAACTGTGGTTTTAAGCCATAGGTTTCGAACACAAATTTATTGCCGAAAACATGATCGAGATGACAATGTGTATTGAGCAATAAGACCGGTTTTAACCCTTCATTTTTAATGAAAGCCGCCAATTCATTTTGCTCAAAACCTTCGTACATCCCTGGATCGATAATGACACATTCTTTGGTTTCATCATAAAGCACATAGGTATTTTCGCTATAGGCATTAAACGTGAAGGTTTTTATTGTAATCATAAAATTTTAGAAAAAAATCCTGCTTTCAAAAGCAGGATGACAAATAATAAATTAATTTTTCCACCTAAAGGTAGAAATCAAGGTATCGATATCCCTTTTAATAAATTTAACAACGGGTTCAATAGAGTCGTATTGTGGGCGTTCATTAAAATATAAAGCCCCTCTAAAATAATGCTTAGCACTATCGGTTAAAAAAAACTGGACTGATGATGCGGTATTCCCTTCAATGGCGTAATAAATACCGTAAACTTTATGATCGGGGTAATTGATGAGCTTTTGATCAATTGCACTGGCTTTTATCGTATGTTTAAAAGCCAGTTTTCGGGCATCTTCTACCATTTCATCATATTCGCCTTTACCCGAAACATCGTAATACGTTAAATGCAAAAAGCCATTAAACTGCTTAAAGTGCAAATTGTACCAGTTCTTTTGGGCATCGCGGCTCTGATCTTGTTCTACCGCAGCATAAGTTGGGTATTTGAAAGTAAAAGGGACAGGCTTGGTAAATGCAGTATAAATTTTTTTTGGAAATACTATCCTGTAATAAGCTTTTGGCTTTGGGCTATAATCGTGGTTCTGACAAGCTGTTATAAACAAAAGCAGTACAAAGGGAAGGCAGATCAGTTGTTTTAGTTTCATAACATTTTATCAAAGATTGCGTCGTCGTTCCTCCTTGCTTTGACGATAGGTTAAATTATTTATTCCAGATTGCCCAAGCTTTTTCTGCTTGCTTGTACAGCATTTCCAAACCGTTTTTAATCGTTGCACCACGCTCGGCAGCTTTAGCCAAAAATACCGTCTCTAGCGGATTGTACACTAAATCGTAAGCTAAATACCCTGGCCCAACTAAACTATAATCAATTTCAGGAAAGGTATCCACATTTGGCGACATCCCCAGGGGGGTGGTATTGATCAATAACTGGTGCGAGGCTAAAATCTCTGGTGTAATTTCCGAATATAGAATAGCACCCTGAACAGTCGTTCGTACCACAACCTGATATTGGATATTTAATTTTTCTAAAACATACTTTACCGCTTTCGCCGCCCCACCATCGCCAAAAACAAGTGCCTTTGTATGTTGCGGCCCTAATAATGGCTTTAGCGACTCTTCAAAGCCATACGCATCGGTATTGTAGCCTTTTAAATAGGTTGCATCTTCAAAACTTTTGATCGAAATACAATTTACGGCCCCAATTTTTTCTGCAGCTTCATCTACTTCGTTTAAATAACAAAGCACGTTAACTTTATGCGGAATCGTAACATTAAGCCCACAAAGTGACGGATTTTCACTTAGCAGATCGGGCATTGATTTAATATCGGCAATAGGAAAAAGCTCATATTGATGATCGTTTATGCCCTCATTTTGAAATTTTTCCGTGAAATATTTTTTCGAGAAAGAATGAGAAAGTGGGTATCCGATTAAGCCGTATGTTTTCATTATTTATATAAAAAAGCAAACCTTACAGGTTTCAGAAACCTGCAAGGTTTATTTAACTATGCACCCCGCAATAGCGGGTTGAGTTATTTAGTTTGATTCAGGAAATAATCAAAAGTATCTCCCCGTAAACCTAAACGAATGGTTTCTAAAGGAATTACTTCTGCCGGGGCAATATTACCAAGGTTTACATTGCTACCGATTAATTTAATAAACCAAACTTGCTGTTCTTTTTGAGGTGCTTCCCAAATAATGGTTTCTTCAGGAATCTGGGTTAAAATTTCATCAACCAATCCTTCACGTACTTCACCGCTTCCACGGTAAATACCTACATTACCACCTTCGCGTGCTTCGGCAATTACTTTCCACGATCCCGCCTCAATTTCAGCCTGCATTAATTTAATCCACTTATATGGGGCAAATATTTTAGCGGCATCTTTACTGCCTACTTCAGAAATAACGGTTACCTGTTTAGAAAGTTCACGGATAAACTCACATTTTTTATCGTGCTCAATTTCAATGGAACCATCAGAAACTTCTGCATATTCCATCCCGTATTGATCTAAAACACGTTGATAATCTGAAAACTGGTTACGGATGATAAAGGCTTCAAATAACGTTCCTCCGAAATAGGTAGGAATGCCTGCACTTTTATATAAAGCTAATTTTTCTTTAAGGTTTGGTGTTACGTGTGATGTTGCCCAACCTAATTTTACGATATCTGTATGTACGCCGGCAACTTCAATAAAATCTTCAACCTGGCGTAGGCTCAATCCCTTATCCATAACCATTGTTAAGCCTTTTTGGCGTGGTTTAGCTGGACGTTCGGGAACGTTTAATAATGGATAATTCATATGCGTACAAAAGTGAAAAAAATTTTGAGATTTATTTGTTAAATTTTTCTCACAAGGTCGTTACCTAATATATCTGTTTATAACGTTCAAAATGGCACTATTATCCTGCAATTGTGGCAAATATTCAAATAAAATATAGTGTTTATCAGGGTCGGTTGTTAAAGCCGTTTCCAAATATCCCAGTGCATCGCTATAATTCCCCTGGGCAAAAAGATAGGCTACCATCCGGTAATACAGTTCAGCTGCTTCCGGATTATTCTTAATCGCCTCTGCCATTGTTTCTGATGCTTCCAGCAATTTTCCCTGCTCGTAAAGCACAGTACTAAAATCTAACCAGGCTTCAATATCCAAAGGATTAAACTCCAATACCTTTTCGTAAGCTTCGATCGATTCATCAATCTGGCCTAATTTATAATAAGCATCAGCCATGGCAAACCAGAAATCAGGGTTCTCAGCCTCTAAATCGATTGCTTTTTTATAAAAATGCAACGATTCGAAATAACGTTCTTCAAAATTCAGCGTAACACCGATCCCAAACCATGCATCTGCCATTTTCGGATCCATTTTTACCGATTTTTTGTAGTAAGAACGGGCTTCGTCCATTTTCTCCAGTTTCTCGTAACATTCTCCAATGGCACAATAGGTATCGGCATTAGGCTGTTCGTATTCGAAAGTCTGTTTATAAACATCTATCGCCTCATCATATTTATCGAGCTGAACCAGCGCATTACCTTTATTGAAATACGCAGAGCTAAAATCTTCCTTGATCAGGATGGCATAATCGTAAGCGTCGATTGCTTTTTCAAAAAGGTTCAGCTTATGGAAACTATTGCCCAAATTATACCATGCCGCATATGAATACGGATCGGTATCGATGTATTGCTGATAAAACTTAATACTTTCTTCCTGTTTATCTAACACATCGTAACAGAAAGCCAGCTCATATAAACCATCCTGGTTCTCCATATTCTGCTCTAAACTGAGCTTAATATAGGTAATGGCGCTTTCATAATCACTCATGCTCTGGTAAACATAAGCCATCTGTAATAAAATCTCATCAGTACTCTCGGCCAGTCCCAAAGCTTTTTCATAATTTTCCAAAGCCTCGTCAAAACGTTCGGTATTTTGAAAAATATTACCGCGGAGCAAATAAATATCTGGTTCTGACGGTTCTAAAAGCTCAGCCTTTTGCAAAGCAATAAAAGCCTTTTCGTGGTTGTTGGTTAAAATGTAAAGATGAGCTTGTTTGATTAAAAACACTGTTGCATAAGGGTGCTGACTGATTGCAAAATCAACAACCTGCAAAGCTTTGACCGGATCATTTTTCTCAATGTAGAAATCTACAATGTATTCGAATGCCCCTGCATCGAAGAAATACTGATCCTGGTTACGGAGCATTTCTTCGTAACGTTCTACCGAGCGTTGTGCATCTTCGTTGGATTCAAAAAAGAATTCTTCTTCCATATATTATACTATTAAAGAACCGTGCCAATTAGCAGAAAAACACATTATAAGTTTACAAGTTTTAATTATCCGTTTTTAAAATAATTATTAACATCAATCGGTTAAAACAGCGTAAATGGCTGACTATAAAGCGTATTGACTGTGATTAAGATGTGTGGATAATCTATAGATTTTTTGCAACATCGCGGTTCCTTTTCCCTTCTTTGACAAAAATACTATAAATTTATGGTATATACGTAATTAAGAAGTCATGAAAGGATTAGTCATTTTTGCCCTGTTTTTACTAGGCTTTGCTACAAATACCTTTGCACAAAGCGATGAAGAAAGCGCCATCAAAAAAACCATAAACAATCTTTTTGCAGGTATGAAAGATGGAGACAGCACTTTAACCAGAGCTGCCTTTGCACCAACAGCTATTATGCAAACCATTACGAACAAAGAAGGTAAAGTGAATATACGCACGGAATCGGTTAACGACTTTATCAAATTTATCGGTACCTCACACCAGGAAAAATATGATGAGCGTATTGTTTTTACGAAAATATTAATCGATGGTCCTTTGGCTTCTGTTTGGACAGACTATAAATTTTATCTGGGCGAAAAATTTAGCCATTGTGGGGTTAATTCCTTTCAGTTGGTAAAGGGAGACGGGGACTGGCAAATTGTTTATATAATCGACACCAGGAGAAAGGATAAGTGCAATTAGTGATTTTTACGGATAAGTATTATTGTTTTTTGGAAAGCAGAGCTTGTAGCACATTTTAATGTTAATCGGGCTTTTCGTTATAGTCCCGATTTTGAAGGAAAATCGCGAGCTGCCACTGCAATCCCGTTTAGTTACGCAGGTTTGTGCTGCTATTTGGGGTTGCATTGGCCAAGATGCACTACTCGATGTTCATAAACCTGATAGAACGGAAAGCCCGGAGCGAAGCATGAGTGAGGACTTGCAGGGATAGCAGGACTATCGCCTCCCAAAGGCACAGAACTGTTCATTTCCAAAATCTCTAAATAATGCTACTCTATGTAAATTGGTTTTCAATTCTATATTTCATGTTTATTTTTTTGGAAAGCAAAACCTGTAGCTTGATTATTGTTAGGCAGGATTGGGAAAAGAAAGAGCCGGCGATGTCTCCAGGCCAGCTCTTTTCTATATGTGATTTACTATTTATTCTTTTCCCAGATCAGCTGCGCCTTTTTTAAATAATTCGGCCTGTTTGCTCAGCTTTGTTTTAGCCTCTCCGCTTACTGCAGCAGCCTGTTGTGTTTTAGCCTGAGCAGCTGCAGTGTAGGCTCCTGAAAGTTGCTTATTTAAATAAGATTGTAATTTTAATCTTTCAATGGCGCCAGCAATGTTCATAATACCTTTTTCGGTAACTACAGGATTATTGTTGGCTCTCAGGTACTGAAAATACTGGCCAACTACTGCAAAAACCTTATTCCTATCACCTGTAAGCATAATGTTATCATAAAATGCCTGATACTCATCTTTTGGTTCGTTAATATATAACGTTGCGATAGAAGGTGCAATATGTGCTTTCGTATCTTCATCTAACGATGCTAAAGTAGCAATGCTCTCTTGTGGGGCCAGTTTGGCCAAACCATCAACACCGGCAGCAATTACCTTGTACGACCTATCTTTTAAACTTTCTAACATTAAAGTTTTATAAGCCTGATCGCCAGTTTCGGCTAATTTCACAACTGCAGCTGATCTTGCTTCGGTATTTTTATCTGCTTTAGCAATCTGAAGTAAAATCGGTAAAGCTACTGCTTTAATCTGAGCATCGTCCAGGTTAATGCCATCAATGCTTAAAGCGCGTAAATCTGCAGATTTATCCTTTAAACCTTCCAGCAACACCAGCTGGCCGCTTTTGGCTTTGCTCTGCATAATAAATTGCAGGGCTTCAATTCTATTGGCATAACTAGGCGCATTTTTGTATTGAAAATAGTAGTTTTCAGCAGTTTTATTGTCGTTCGTTTCGCCAACTAAAATTTTATCTACATCAAAATCGATTAAATCGGGTTTAGCACTCACCACGAAACTAAAATTCTGCTCTCGGCTATTGATCAGGATTTCTTTTCTGATTTTTTTGCCTCCAGCATAAATATCAATTTTGATCGGCAGCGTAAAGATCTGTACGCTCGAATCCTGTGTTTGTTTAACTTTAATTGTTGCCTTGCCGTTTTCGTAACCATAATCGATACTTAAAACCGGATGGCCACCATTGTAATACCACTGGTTAAAATAAGGGCTCCAGTCTTTTCCGGTAACCTCTTCCATAGCCAAACGCAATTGATGTGTTTCGCCATTTTTAAAGGCATTGGTGGTGAGGTAGCGGTTAAGCGATTTGTAAAAAGCGGCATCGCCCATTTGATTTTTTAGGGCATATAAAATAATCGATCCTTTAGCGTAGCTGATGTCATCGAACATATCTTCCTTGTCGCCATAATAAAAACGTGCCAAAACAGGGCTTTCACCTTTTTTGGTTGATCCTAAATAGGACTGCAGTTTACTGTAACGCGATTTATCTTCCGCATCCTGCCCTTCATCATGTCCATGCCAGATAACCTCGCCAAAGGTGGCAAAAGATTCGTTCATGGTTAAGTTAGACCACGACTCTGCGGTTACATAATCGCCAAACCATTGATGAAAAAGTTCATGTGCAATGGTTCCTTCTTCATTTTCATCCAATAACTCACGATCTGTTTTTTGTACCTGCTCGCCATGTAAAGTAGCCGTAGTATTTTCCATTGCGCCCGAAACATAGTCTCTGGCTACCACCTGCGCATATTTGTTCCATGGATAATCTACTCCTAACAGGTTGCTGTAAAACTGGATCATATCAGGGGTTTTACCAAAAATCTGCCTGGCGTAAGGCGCAAATTTTGGTTCGAGATAATAACTTACTTCCTTACCTTTATAGGTATCTTTTGTGATTTTAAACTCACCCACAGCCATCATAAATAAATATGGCGAATGTGGCAGATCCATCTTCCAGGTATCGGTTCTTGTTCCATCTGCATTGGCTTTCTGACTCACGAATTTTCCGTTAGAAAGTGTAGTATATTTCGATTTTACCGTCATCGAAATCTCTTCAGTAGTTTTCTGATCAGGTTTATCTATTGTTGGAAACCATGCCGAAGACGATTCTGTTTCGCCCTGGGTCCAGATCTGTGTTGGTTTATTTTTATCAGTACCATCTGGGTTGATAAAATATAAACCTTTAGCATCGGTTATGGCCGCACTCCCCTTTACTTTCAATTCATCGGGTTTAGCGGTGTAAGCAATATACACTGTGTACTTTTCGGTATTGGTGTACTTTTTATTTAGGGTGATATACAGCTTATTATCGTTATAAACATATTTAAGCGGGGTATTTCCTTTTGCACCAACTAATGCAACGGTTTTAATGTCCATTCCCTGCGCATCGAGGGTTAAAGAGTCGGTAGCATAAAAATGAGGCTTTAAAGTAACCCATTCTTTACCGTATAGGTATCGCTTTGCATAATCAAAAGATACATCGAGTTTGGTATGTACCAGATCGTTAATTTTAGTTGCAGTTACACGGTAAACATTTAAGTTGTTCGATTTTTCTACGGGCTGTTCCTGTGCAAAAAGTGGATTAGCCATAAAGGCAGAAGCCAGCATCACCCCACAGGCAATATTTTTTTTATTCATTTTTATGTTTTTACAAATTAGTTTTACTTTAAACACTGATGTTTGTGCTAAAGTAAAAACGCAAATGTAGCTCCCTTTCTTTTGTTTTTTACAAACGCAATGAAATATTTAATTAGTTGCTACGGGCTTTAAAATGTAACCTTTAAGCTGTAACCCTTTTATTAAACCTTCAGCACCCACTAAATGACCTGCTCCGACCGCTATAAACAGCGACTGGTTTTGCATCATGGCAGGCAATTGATCTAACCATCTTTTATTCCGGTTTTTTAAGAGTTCGGTTATAAATTCTTTGTTTTCTTCATCCTGAATTTTAAAGAGATCGGTTAATTTATCTATGTCCTGTGTAAGATAATAAGTTTTCAATTCCTGCATTTTTTGCTTGCTTTTAACTATTTCCCTGATCGATTTTAAGAGCGCTTTTTTTTGCTTCTGCAAATCGCCATCAAATAAAAGTGCCCCCTGATATTCAGCAGTTTCTAATCCATATAAAGATTTAGCATTTTTTTTGGCGTATGCCTGGAAACTATTATCTATTCCTTCGCCTACATCTTTTAACATATCCGGATTATCAAAAAGCATGATCATTAGCGATACCATTGCTGGTTTAAAGTTATTTAGGTGCTTTAATTCAAATCCCGGTTGTTTGGTTTTGAAGTAATCTTCCACCTCTTTAAATTCTGCTTTGGTTAATAAGCTATCGAGTGTGTTGTCTTTCATCATTAAAAACGGCGCCATTTTCTTTTGCATGGTACTATCCATTACAATCTCGCCTACTACCGCATCGGCCGATTGCAATTTCTCTTGCAAAACCTTCATGGTATCAGCAAATTTTGCAGGTATTAGATGGTGTGTACCAAATAAATAAGATGGTTTTTTTAATCCGTTACCAGAAATTTCCCACAAAAGTGAGTTAGTTGCCTTTTTTGTTTGTGCCGAAAGGGTAATACTAAACCCTAAAAAAGCAACGAACAATAATTTTATTTTCATCATTCTATTTTATAATAACTGAAGTCTAATTTGATATCATTATTTTTTTGGAAAACTACGCTATTTATATTGCAAAGCAAAAAACACAAATCTATAGCCTTATTTAACACCCGGTTCTGCTTAAAGGAAGATATTGATTATGGAAATAATTTAAAGACCAGAATTTGACCTCCTTTCTGTTAATTTTTTGTTTTTTTGTGTAAATCGTTAGATATATGACTACAGATATTCAATCCATTTTAAACAAACTGGGCATTAAAACAAGCAATGCCGCTTATAGTACGGGCAGCAATTGGGGCGGAGAACTTAATGCAAAGACATTAGAAAGTTTTTCTCCTGTTGATGGCAAGCTGATTGCTTCGGCCAAGGTTGCTAGTGCTACAGATTATGATGCTGTTGTACATAAAGCGCAGGAAGCATTTACAGCCTGGCGTATGGTTCCGGCTCCAAAAAGAGGAGAAATTGTGCGCCAGTTTGGTGATGCGTTACGTGAAAATAAAGATGCGTTAGGCACCTTGGTTTCTTACGAGATGGGGAAAAGTTTACAGGAAGGATTTGGTGAAGTACAGGAAATGATCGATATCTGCGATTTTGCAGTGGGTTTATCGCGCCAGCTTTATGGTTTAACCATGCACAGCGAACGCCCAAGCCACCGCATGTACGAACAATGGCATCCGTTAGGGATTGTAGGTATTATTTCTGCATTTAATTTTCCTGTAGCGGTTTGGAGCTGGAATACTGCTTTGGCATTGGTTTGTGGTAATGTTTGCATCTGGAAACCATCAGAAAAAACACCGCTGACCGCAATAGCCTGTCAACATATTATCTCAAAGGTTTTTAAAGATAATGATATAGCCGAAGGGGTTTGTAACCTGGTTTTAGGCGATAGGGAAGTTGGCGAACTCATGACAAATGATGGACGCATTCCTTTAATTTCTGCCACCGGATCGACGCGTATGGGTAAAGCGGTTGGGGCTGCAGTTGGCTCGAGATTGGGAAAAAGCTTGCTTGAACTTGGCGGTAATAACGCCATTATTATTTCAGAACATGCTGATTTGGATATGAGTTTAATCGGTGCAGTATTCGGTGCTGTTGGTACCGCTGGCCAGCGTTGCACTTCTACCAGGAGGCTAATTATCCACGAAAGTGTATATGATGCTTTTACCGCTAAACTGGTTAAAGCTTACGGACAATTGCGTATTGGCGATCCCTTAGATCAAAATAACCATGTAGGCCCACTGATTGATACGGATGCGGTTGCTGCATACTTAGATTCCATTGCAAAATGTAAGGAAGAGGGTGGCAATTTTGTGGTAGAGGGGGGCGTTTTATCGGGCGATGCCTATACAAGCGGGTGTTACGTAAAACCATGTATTGCCGAAGTTCAGAATGATTTTAAGATTGTTCAGCACGAAACATTTGCACCCATTTTATATCTGATAAAATACAAAACATTGGATGAAGCCATCGCTTTGCAAAACGCCGTTCCACAAGGATTATCATCGGCCATTATGACTTTGAATTTAAGAGAAGCAGAGCAGTTCTTATCAGCTAAAGGTTCTGACTGCGGCATAGCCAATGTAAATATCGGTACTTCAGGCGCAGAAATTGGCGGTGCTTTTGGCGGCGAAAAAGAAACAGGTGGTGGCAGGGAAAGCGGATCTGATGCATGGAGAGCTTATATGCGCAGACAAACCAATACCATCAATTATTCGAACACGCTACCTTTAGCACAGGGGATAAAATTTGATTTGTAAAATCGTCCTCCTTTGTAACGAGGATGCAGGAGAAAAGCGATTTTATCGCAATCAGATTTCTTACCTGCATTACAAGTGCAGACCTCGTGGATCCTCGTTACAAACGAGGACCATCTTTTAAAATAAAAAAGGCGCTGAACTTAAATTCAGCGCTTTTGTGGTAAAATATATGATGGAGGATTAGAATATTCTTTCTAATAAATCTATCTGCAAATCATCATAGCGTGATTTATTGTTGTTGGCTAAAATTGGTTTATCTGCTACTTTGATTATGCTTTCCTGAGCAGTAAAATCGCCCATTTTAATTTCAGAACCCGATCCAATTAATGCCGAATGTATTTCAGAAGAACCTGTTAATTTTAATGATGCAGTATCTTTAACTGTAGTTGATAGGTTAACGATATTGGCCGTTATATCTGCTGATGCTTTGTCGTTTAAAACAACATTTAAGTTTATCAGGTTAAAGTTTCCTGCGGTACTTACCGTTGCTGTATTTGATGCTTCAATGGCAGTTAAATTATTTACGTGTGCAATTACAGTTAAGGTATTTTTATCAAAAGAGCTGATTCTAAGCTCTCCTCCCTGCTGTTGTACCAAGGCATTTTTGGTATAATATTGATCATAAACTTCAACACTTTCTTTGGCATCCTGAACAAGGATCAATTTAACGTTTCCGGTTACTACAATTTTACCGATATTTTTAACCTGGGTTATCGCAGTATAATTTGCGTTGTTTTCTGTAGCGTTTGCTACTACTGTTGCGCTACTTAAAGTAACCATTACTAATGCAGCTGCGAATAAATTTTTAATAGAAGTTCTCATGACTTTAATATTTTATGTTGTGATAAATATTTTGTTTTAAATCCCTAATTATTAGGTGGTTTTGTAATTGAGACTGCGGTTTATCAAAAACGTTTCAGCGAGTTAGCGGCAATTATACCATGAGCTTGTATTTATAGACGAACGCCTAATTAACCTATATGAAAAACGATTTGTTGTAAAACCCGAAAGATTAAAATGAATTGAGTATTAGGCAATAATGTTAAAAAAGGTTAAAGCATTATGCACAACTAACATATTAGTTTTATATTCGGCAAACAAAACCAAATCTTATCTATGAAACGCCTATTACTCTCGCTGTGCCTTTTTGTTTTTATGACATCCTATTCAAAAGCACAGAGCCTCCATACCATTAAAGGCCGAACGATTGATACTGCATCGACAACGCTTTTATCTGGAACTTCTATCGCAGTCTTAAATGCAAAAGATTCTACATTGGTAAAATTTACCCGGGCAGCAGAAAATGGCTCATTCGAGCTTAGCGGAATTAAAAACGGGAAGTTTATCTTGTTGGTTTCTTACCCTAAGTATGCAGATTTTGTAGATCATTTTACGCTCGATTCTACCACTCAGGTTAAAGATTATGGAAAGATTAATCTTACAGGGATGGCCAAAATTCTTGCCGATGTAATTATTAAAGGAGAAAGAACTGCTATTAAAATTAAGGGTGATACCACTGAATTCAATGCTTCAAGTTATAGTATACAGCCAAATGACAAAGTAGAAGATTTGTTAAAAAAACTACCTGGTATACAAGTGGATAAAGACGGGAAAATCACCGCTCAAGGTAAAACTGTTCCGAAAGTATTAGTAGATGGTGAAGAATTTTTTGGAGACGACCCAACATTGGTAACTAAAAATTTGAGAGCAGATATGGTTGATAAAGTACAGCTTTATGAAAAATCTAGTGATCAGGCAGCATTTACCGGAGTTGATGACGGGCAGAAAACACAGACCATTAATATTAAGTTAAAAGAAGATAAAAAAACCGGGTTTTTCGGTAAGGTTGATGCGGGTTACGGCACTGATGATTTTTACAAGGGACAGGTATTGTTTAACCGTTTTAAAGGCAAACAAAAGTTCTCTGTTTATGGCACTGCTGGTAACAATGGCACAACAGGATTAAGTTGGCAAGATAATAATAAACTGGGGGCTGGAAGTGATAATATGCAGATGAGTGATGATGGAAGTATGTGGTTTAGTTATGGTGGAGGAGACGAGCTTGAAAGCGGTAGTTATTATGGCGAAGGCATACCACGAGCATTGACAGGTGGAGCTCATTATGATAACAAATGGAACAGCGATAAGGAAAGCATTAATACCAATTATAAGTTGGGTGCCTTAGGTATTAAAACAACGAAGAATACCATCAGCCAAAATAATTTACCTGATGGGATTATCAATACCAATACTGACGAAAATTCGGACAGAAATGTGTTTAGACAAAAACTAGACGCTACTTATACCATTAAATTAGATACGACAAGCAATCTTAAGGTTTCAATTGATGGAACGCTTAAAAATAGCGACAATACATCAACCTCTAACAGTAAAGGCTTTAGAGGAAACAACTCTATGTTAAACAGCAATGATCAGTCGAACAGCAATGATGGTAAAGAGCAAATCTTTAATATTTCTGCTTTTTACACCAAAAAACTCAAAAAATTAGGCCGTAACTACTCTGTTAACATTAGTCAAAAACTAAATCAAATAAATAGTACTGGTTATTTATATTCAGATGTGAAGTATTTCGATGAATCTGGTGTAAAAAATGGAGGTGAGGTAACAGATCAGTTTAAAACAAATAATACACGCAATTCTATTCTTAGCACTAACCTAACCTATAATGAACCTCTGAGTAAATCAGTTGCATTAGTTTTAAATTATGGATTTGGGATCAACGATAGCCGTTCTAACCGTAAATCGTTCAATCAATCAAGCCCAGGAAATTACGATGTATTAGATGCAGAATTTAGCAACGATTTTAAAGCTACTCAATACATTAATCAGGGAGGAGCAATTTTTAATTACAAAAAACCGAAAACAACAATCAGTTTTGGAAGTAAAGTGAGCGCTGTAAATTTCGATCAGTTAGAACAGCTTTCGGGCCAAAGTTACAAAAGAAGCTTTGTAAACTGGCTACCTCAAGCCAGCTATCAATATAAGTTTTCTGCGCAAAAATCTTTCCGTATCAGTTATAACGGAAATACTACTCAACCCTCTGTAAATCAACTACAGCCCGTAAAAGTAAACGATAATCCATTATATCAACCTTTGGGCAATCCAGATTTGGCTCCATCATTCGATAGCCGTTTCAATGTAAACTATAATTCTTACAAAGTTTTAAGCCAACAATCGATATATGTAGGGGCTAGCTTCGGTTTAGTAAACAAAGCTATTGTAAGCAATACTCAAACAGATGCTTCAGGTAAAACAATTGTCCAATCAGTTAATTTATCAGACAAAACACCTATTAATTATAATATATATAGTAGCATTGGTAGAAAGCTGAAATTTTTATTCGACTCCAGTATCGGTCTAAATTTAAATGCTGGTGGCAATACCAGTTATAGCTATGTTAAAAGTCAGCTCAGTAACGAGGTTGAATTAAACCGAGTAACAACCACCCGCTTTAGCCCTTCGTTGGATATTAATAGATATAAAGACAAAAGTGAGCTCTATATTAATTTCGGGCCGAGCTATAATGCGCAGATAGCTTCTTTACAGAAAGACCGTCCTAATAAAGGATGGGGATGGCAGGGTTATGGAGGAATGAGCTTTACTTTGCCAAAGAAAATTAAATTTCGCGCTGATGGTGAGTATACTTATACGCCAAAATCACAGGCATTTGACACCAGTTTTGAACAGATCATAATCAATGCTTCGATTACAAAATCCTTTTTCAAAAAGGAAGATCTGAAGTTCACCATACAAGGAAATGACTTATTTAATCAAAACCGAGGTTTTAGAAGATATGCATATTCCAACATCATTACCCAAACCAATTACAACAATATCAGCCGTTACTTTATGTTTTCTTTGGTGTGGGATTTTAATAAAATGGGTGGAGGTACACCTCAAAAATAATTTATAATCATTAATGCCACACCTCATTATTTTTGAAAATATTATAAAATAAGATTTATTAAAAACATATAAATGAAATTAAAATACGCCATATTGATGCTTATTTGCACTATAAATTATGCAATGGCACAAAACGCAAGGTTTGTAACCCAAGGTACTATTGAGTTTGAAAAAAAGATAAACATATATGCGCTGCTTAAAGACCAGGCAAAACGATATCCTGACAATTTTTGGAGTGCACAGGCACTAGAGCAGTACCAAAAAAACAATCCGCAGTTTAAAACTTTAAAAAGCGAGCTTATTTTTAAAAACGATCAGACTTTCTTTAACCCACTGGCTGATGAAAGTGTTTCTAACAGCTGGGCGAGTAATTTTGCCTCTGCCAAACAGAATAATATCATTTTAACCAATTTAAAAACTGCCACTAGCATTAATCAAAAATCAGTTTACGAAGAAACTTATCTGGTAAAAGATTCTACACGTAAGATAAACTGGAAAATAACTGACGAATTTAGAACTATTGCGGGTTATGATTGCCGTAGAGCAAATGCCCTTATTATGGATTCGATCTATGTTGTTGCTTTTTACACAGAAAGTATTCCTGTATCAGGAGGCCCAGAAACTTTTAGCGGACTGCCAGGCATGATATTAGGCGTGGCATTGCCACGCGAACATATTACCTGGTTTGCCACAACAGTAAAAGATATAGAAGTAGCTGATGCAAAGCTTAAGATACCCTCAAAAGGAAAACCTGTTAATAAAAAACAGCTTAGTGAAATATTAAAAGGCGCCTTAAAAGATTGGGGTAATTATGCCAGCGATATTTTAAAAGCTGCGGATATGTAAGGGTAAATGTTCCACCGCTTCCTATATAAGTTATACAAACTAGTTGAGCTGATTTTTAATTGTTATGCCTATTTTAGTCTAATTAAAAATCAGTAATGTATAGTGCACTTTATAACCACATCAATAGATTTATAGATTTGAATAGCGATGAACAAGAAACGCTTGAGTCGCTACTCAAATCTTTTTCTGTTAAAAAGAAGGCTTTTTTATTAGAAGAAGGACAAACCTGCAAAGCGAATTATTTTGTTGTTAAAGGCTGCCTGAGGCTTTATTTCATTGACATAAAAGGTGCTGAGCAGACCACACAGTTTGCCATCGAAAACTGGTGGATTACCGATCTAACCAGCTTTCTATTTCATGAGCAATCTGAATTTTACATCCAGGCTGCAGAAACCACCGAGGTGATTGCCATCGAACATCATCATTATAATGAAATGTTCCATAAACTCCCTAAGCTGGAAAGGTACTTTAGGTTAATCTTGCAAAAAAACCATCAAGCTTCACAGCGGAGAATAAAATTCCTGTACAGCCAAACAGCAGAGGAAAGATACCGCCATTTTAATAGTTTATTCCCTGAATTTGTACAGCGCGTGCCACAGTATATGCTGGCTTCTTATCTCGGCTTTACACCAGAATTTCTGAGTAAAATCAGGGCTAAAAAATAGGGCTTTGTTAACCGTAGAACACACAGTGTTAGTCTCATTTAACGTGGGCCACCGAGACACAGAAAGGACGGATAAATATATACGGGTATCGAAAAAGAAAACAAATGATCTGTGAGGACACAGACCATGGAAACACTCCGTGTTAATCCGTACCTCCGTGGCAAAAAAAACGTGTTCTTTATGTTAGCTAATCATTTCTTAAACTACATTAAGTTTTTTGCCCGTTAAGTTGCAGACCTTTACATCGTAATCAAAAAACAAATAAAATGGAAAGTAGAATTGATATCCCAAAAGTAGAACCTGCAGCTTACCAAGCCATGTACGGTTTAGAGAAATATTTATCAACCAGCAAACTAGATCCAATTCTTTTAGAACTGATTAAAATGCGTGCATCGCAAATTAACGGCTGTGCATTTTGCCTAAATATGCACTCAACCGATGCCCGTAAAATAGGAGAAACCGAACAACGTCTGTATTTATTAAATGCCTGGAGAGAAACAACCTTATTTACGGCACAAGAAGAAGCTGTTTTAGCTTTAACAGAAGAAGTAACCTTAATTAGCCACCATGTTTCTGATGCAACTTATCAAAAAGCTGCAAGCTTTTTTAGCGAGCAGGAATTAGCACAGATTATTATGGCTATAGTTACCATTAATGCCTGGAACAGACTGGCCATTACCGCTAAAGTGATGGTTGGATAACCAGATGCTGATTTCAGCTTATCACAAAGACACAATAACACTTGGTTATGTTCAAAATACCTTGGTGCTTTTGTGTCTTTGTGCTTTAAAGTAGATCGGTAGGGGATAAATTTATAGCACCCTTAACAATAATCCCTTTAAGTATTCTCCTTCCGGAAAAGAAATCCGAACCGGATGATCTTCTGGTTGGCAGAATTGTTTAATAATCTGAACCTCTTTGCCAGCATCAAGTGCTGCCCAGGCGACAATCTGTTTAAAAGTTTCGATATCAACTGCTCCTGAGCAAGAAAAAGTAGCCAATAAGCCCCCTTTTTCTAACAATAACATGCCTAAGCGATTTAAATCTTTATAGGCTCTTGCCGCGCGGTCTAATGCCGATCGTGATGGTGCATATTTAGGTGGATCAAGCACAATCACATCAAACAGTTCTCCTGATTCTTTGAAAGTCCGGAGTTGTTTATTTACATCTGATTGTATGGCTGTTACTTTATCTCCATCGAATTGGTTTAAGGCTACGTTTTGTTTTAGTGTTTCTACAGCCAAAGCCGAACTATCAACACTGGTAATGCTTTCCGCACCATTAGCCAAGCTATTTAAGCTAAATCCACCGCTGTAACTGAAACAGTCTAAAACTTTTTTCCCATTTGTATAACTTGCCAAAATATTTCTGTTATCGCGCTGATCACAATAAAATCCTGATTTTTGTCCTTCTGCGATATTGATGTGGTAAATAATTCCATTTTCTTTTACCTCCAAAAATTCTGGCGGGTTTTCACCCCAGAGCAGTCCGTTTTCGATAGGTAAACCTTCGTGGGTACGGGCAGTAGCGTCACTTTTATCAAAGATCCCTTTTGGATTTAATTCAGTTTTTAAAATTTCTACGATCTCTGCTTTCACTTTTTCGATTCCAGAGCTTAAAATCTGAAGAGAAAGAAAATCAGCATATTGATCAACAATTAAACCTGGCAGGAAATCGGCTTCACTAAAAACCAGTCGGCAGGTATTGGTCTGTTCACTTAAAATAAACTGACGTGAAGCTATTGCCTGTTTTAAGCGGTTCTGGTACCAGCTGTTATCAATAGTTTGCGCTTCATCCCATTCTAAAAGACGAACGGCAACACGCGAATTGCTATTGTAATAACCATAGGCCAGAAATTCATTGTCGAAAGCAAAAACTTTTACTACATCACCATCTTCAGGTTTTCCCTTAACTTTTTCCAATGCTCCCGAAAATACCCATGGATGTCTTTGTAATGCCGCTTTTTCTTTGCCCTTTTTTAATGTGATTTCTACCATGGGGCAAAGGTAATAATTTGTAGGGAGTTTGGCGTAGAGCGTTTGGCGCTAAGCGACGGATGATAAGTTTGGAGTTGAGGATTAGACGTTTAGCCTGCCGTACATCAGCCGCATACCAGTAAACGCCTTGCACAAATGCTCACCGCTTCTTCACCAGCTCAGTATCCAAAACCTTGGTTTCAAACTCAGTTACGGGTCTTTTGGCTTCTATCATGGAGATTAAAAGTTCGGTAGCCACCTGTCCCATTTCAAATGCGGGTTGTTTAACCGAGGTTAGGGAAGGCGAAAATAATTCGACTAAGTTTGAATTGGTAAAACCCGCGATTGCGATTTTATGTGCCACCTCAGGATTGGTTTTCTTTAGGGCCATAATACAACCGGTAGTTAAGCGATCGCTCGAAATAAAAATCCCATCTGGCTGTAACGGCAAAAGTTCTTTAACCGCCTGTTCCAGCTCTGCGCTGTGCATACCGCCATGCTGGCAATATTTAACCAGCTCAGGTCTAAATTCGATATGGTATTTAATCAAGGCGGCTTTATAACCTTCTAACCTTTCTTTTGTTATCGAAAGGTTTTCGGAATTTGTTAAATGGGCAATGGTTCTTTTTCCAGATAAAATAAGATGTTCTGTGGCATCAAAAGAGCCCTTAAAATTATTTGCGATTACCTTATGGGTTTCAAAATCTTTAGGCACACGATCAAAAAAAACAATTGGTAAGCCCTTGGCGTACAGATCCCTTAAATAATCGATATCCTGCGTTTCAGATGATAGCGCGATCAATAAACCATCGATAGAACGTGATGCAAGGTGCTCAACATTCAGCTTCTCCTGTTTGTAAGATTCGTGACTTTGAGAGATGATGACGTGATAATCTTTATCATAAGCAATTGATTCAATGCCATTAATCACCTGAGAAAAAAAGTTGTTGGCAATTTCGCTCACAATAATGCCGATAGAATAGCTACGGCGCTCCTTTAAACTTCTGGCGATTGGATTAGCTCGGTAATTAACCTTTTCGGCATAAGCCAAAACCAGTTTTTTAGTTTCCTCACTAATTTCGTAACGGTCTCTTAAAGCCCTTGAGACTGTTGAAGTAGACAGTCCCAACGCTTTAGCAATATCCTTTATGGTAGATGTTTCAAATCTCATTTTCGTAATGCGTACAAGTTACAAAAAATATCTCTTTAAGGGGATTGGATGAGCAACATTAATAAACGTCGCATCTACGTTTTTGGGAACGTTTGCACAGTTTTTTAGTTAAATCTGGTTTCAATTGCTTTTTAGTTTGTAAAATTGTTACATCAACGTAACCAAATATAAACTAACTATAACATCCCGAAATAGAATTATATTCTATCTGCAAGCGATTGCAGCATCTTAAAAAACCAAATTACTTCAAATAAATAAATAACTATGAGCAGAGTTTTACTCTTTTTAGCACTTCTCTTTTTTTTTGGATTATCTGTTGCCCAAGCACAAAACAGACAATTAACAGGAACTGTAAAGGATAAATCTGATGGGCAGCCACTAATAGGCGTGAGTGTATCGATAAAGGATTCGAAAATTGGAGCGAGTACTGATGCGAATGGAGTTTACAAAATTACCATTCCGGCCAAAGGTGCTACCCTAATTTTTACCTATGTAGGTTATAAAACAAAAAATGTTGCTGTAGGAGAGCAAAATAAAATAGATATAACACTTGAAGAAGATGCCAACACTTTACAAGAGGTTACCGTAAACATCGGTTACGGTTCGGTGCGTAAAGAGGCTTTAACAGGCTCCGTTTCTTCTATTACAGGGAAAGATATTGATCAATTTCCCGTGAGTACAGCTGCGCAGGCATTAGCCGGGAAACTGGCAGGGGTATCGGTTACCACAACAGAAGGAAGCCCAGGCGCCGAAATCGTTATTAAAGTACGGGGTGGTAGTTCCCTTACTGGTGATAATTCTCCCCTTTATATTGTAGATGGGATCCAGGTAGAAAATGCATTGTCTATTTTATCGCCAAACGAGATTCAATCTATTGATGTTTTAAAAGACGTGGCATCAACATCGATTTATGGCAGTAGAGGTGCTAACGGAGTGGTTATCATTACCACAAAAAGTGGTAAAAAAGGAAGACCGATTGTTTCGTTTGATGCTTATGCGGGTGCACGACAGATTGTAAATGAACTGGATGTGATGAATCCTTATGAGTTTATCAAATATCAATATGAACTCTACAATAACAACACCAATCAGGATGTAAAAGATACTTTTACCAAAAAATATGGCACTTTTGAAGATCTGGACATTTACAAAAATATTCCAAATATCGATTGGCAGGACAAAGTTTTCGGCCGTCAGGCATGGAGCAATACCGAAGTTTTAAATCTGTCAGGCGGTACTTCTAAAACCACTTACAATGTTTCGGTAAATAATACAAAAGAAGATGGCATTATGCTTAACTCTGGTTATAGGAGAACTTTTGCTTCGATGCGTTTGGACCATAAATTTTCAGACAAACTCAGGGTTGGCCTAAATGCCCGTTACAGCGGTCAGCGTATTGATGGGGTGGGAACAAGCTCTACAGGCTCGCAAGGTACCAACCGTTTAAGAAACTCGGTGCGTTATCAGCCCTACTCTGGCGGAAGCGATTCTGGCGATTTGTTCGATGCAGATTATTTAACCACTGGACTAACCAATCCAATTACTTTGGCCAACCAGGAATTGAAATATGATTACCGCAACGATTTAATTTCGAGCGGTTATGTACAATATTCGATTCTTAAAAACTTAACGATAAAGAGTACCGTTGGTTACAACCGAACTAACAGGCACGTTAATACTTTTAATGGCCCGGTAAGTAACGTAGCCAGGAACAATGCGGGTTTACCTGCTATCCAACTGGACACGGTAGCACAAAAATCTTTTATCAATACCAACACCATTAACTATAAACCAAATCTCGGTAAAGACCATAGTTTAGATTTATTGGTAGGCCAGGAAATCAACATGGTCGATATCGATTCGAGAACAACAGTACTTAAATTTTTACCGATCAACATCTCTCCTGATGATGCTTTTGTGAGCAGCGCTCCGGCGAATACCATTCAGGACAGGCCAACTTCACTGATTTCTGGCACCAGACAGTTTTCGATATTTAGCAGGGCCTCTTACGGTTTTAAAAATAAATACCTGGCCACCGTGAATTTTAGAACAGATGCTTCTTCGTTATTTGCGGCAGGGAAACAATGGGGTTATTTCCCATCGGCGCAGGTAGCCTGGAGGGTAACGGAAGAGAAATTTGTAAAAGACATGAACCTCGATTGGTTAGATAACTTTAAAGTTAGGTTTAGTTATGGTGCAGCTGGGAACAACCGCATCGGTCAGGATTTATTTAGAACATTGTTTTATCAAAACTCCATTACTGGTGGATATGCAGATACTGATGGTGCTATATCTACCGGCTTAATCACCGCGAATATTTTATCTAACCCCAACATTACCTGGGAAACCAACATTTCTAAAAACCTGGGTATCGATATCGATTTATTTAAAAACAAGTTATCACTTAATTTAGATTATTATGACAACAGAACTAAAAACCTGCTTTTAAATGCAAATGTTCCCCCCACTACCGGCTATCCAACACAACAGCAAAATGTGGGTAAAACCCAAAATACTGGTTTCGAGCTGCAATTGAATTATCAGGCCATTAAAACCAAAAACTTTAGCTACAACACCAGTTTCAATATTTCATTTAACAAGAATAAAATTGTCGAACTGCAAAACGGTGTAAATTCTTACATCACCCAATCAGGCTGGGTAAACAGTTTGGGCGATTTTAAAGTCGAAGTAGGCCAGCCTGTAGGTCAGTTTTACGGTTTCGTTTCTGATGGACGTTACACCGTTGATGATTTTACCTATGTACAAAACACAACTACCGGTGCTTATACCTATACACTTAAGCCAACTGTTGCAAATAGCAGGGTATTATTGGGTAACCGTGATCCTCAGCCAGGCGACATGAAGGTTCAAAAACTATCATCTTCATCAAGTATGATGATTGGGGATGACGACAGAACGGTTTTAGGTACAGCGCAGCCAAAATTCACCGGCGGTTTCAACAATCAGTTTGCCTATAAAAACTTCGATTTAACTGTATTTGTAAATTTTAGTTACGGAAGCAAGGTGTACAACGCAAACAAAATAGAGTTTACCTCGCAATACAACGTAAAAGACAACAATTTACTTGCTGTGATGAACGATCGCTGGCAGAACTTTGATGCCAATGGTGTAAAGGTAACAGATCCGGCATTATTAACTGCCATGAACGCCAATACTTCCTTATGGACACCAACAGGGGGGAACTATGCCTTAACTTCTTACGCTATTGAAAATGGCTCGTTTTTAAGAATCAGCAATGTAACATTGGGTTATACACTGCCACAAAGTTTGATTAGAAAAACAGGTTTCATTTCAAAATTAAGGGTATACGGAACAGTTAATAATTTATATACGATAACGGGCTATACAGGTTATGATCCTGAAGCAAACACCCGCAGATCGAATCCACTTACGCCAGGTATAGATTACGCTGCTTATCCGCGCAGCAGATATATCCTTGCTGGTATAAACATGGTATTTTAACCTCAACATTAAAGAAAATGAACAATAAATTTATAAAATCGGCTTTAATGGTAATTGCTGTTGGAGCATTGAGCATAACTACTTCTTGTAAAAAATATTTAGATGTACAATCACCATCAACTTCCAGTCCGGATGTTGTTTTTGAAAGTACAGCCAATACCAATGCAGCAATTATTGCAGTTTACAACCGTCTTTGTGGCGATAATGGTTATGGAAGCCGCATATCTACATTATTTGGTTTAACCGCCGATGATTTTAAAACCTCGGGGAGTTATAGTTCTTCCGATCGTAGGGGAATCAGCATGTATGGTGCAAGTTCAGACAACACCGATCTAATCAACCCATTTTTACAATTATATGCAGGCGTAGAGCGTGCAAACATCTGTATCAAATTTATTCCGGCCTCTAGTCTTTATACTAACGGTTCTGAGGCTGACAAAACGATTATGAAACGCTATTATGGTGAAGCTTTAACATTAAGAGCACAATTTCTTTATGAATTGATCCGTAACTGGGGTGATGTTCCTGCGTCTTTTGTGCCTTCTGCAGATGCCGAAACTTTGTATGGCCCAAATGTAGACCGCAATAAAACCTATGATCGGATCATCGCGGATTTAAAAATGGCTGAGGACCTGGTGCCATGGAGAAGTGGAATCACAGAATACGGCAGTTTCCGTTATACCAAAGGTGCAATTAAAGGCTTAAGGGCCCGTATTGCTTTAGCCAGAGGCGGTTATTCGCTAAGGTCGGCCAACCATACCATGGAGCGCAGTGCTGATTATTTAACTTATTATAAAATTGCTTTTGATGAGTGTTTGGATATTATGAACCACCGTTCGGAACATAGCCTGAATCCGGTTTATGAAAATGTATTCAAGACATTGCATACCACAACCCGCTATGATGACGCACACGAGCTGATGTTTGAAGTGGCTGCTTTTGGTGGCAATGCTTCTACTGATAGTAAACTAGGCTATTACAATGGTATCCGTTTTAACTCTGCTTCTACTTTTGGCTCAGGTGGTGGCGGGATGAATGCTATCCCCACTTACTTTTACGAATTTGATGTTACCAAAGATTGCCGCAGAGATGTAACTATCGGTGTTTTCGAAATTACCGCAACATCAAAGAAAATTATCAATACCCTGTTTAACATGACGGATGGAAAATTCCGCAAATCATGGACAGCTTTTAACAACTCTTCTGCTGCTCAAACTTTTGGGGTAAACTGGCCAATGTTACGTTTTGCCGATATACTGTTAATGTACGCAGAGGCTGATAATGAAATTAACGGCGCACCATCTGCTACAGCAGTTAATGCCTTGCAAGAAGTACAGAAACGTGCCTATGCTGGTTTTGAAGGTCAGATCCCGGTAACACCAATGGATAAAAACGGCTTTTTTACTGCTATTGTAAAAGAAAGGTTATTGGAATTTGGAGGGGAGGGCATCCGTAAATATGATTTAATCCGCTGGAATTTATTAGGCAGTAAATTTGAAGAAACACGCACTAAAATACGTGCTTTGATTGCAGGGACCGGCGATTATATCAGTGTACCGAATTATGTTTATGCCAAAGAGGGAAATTACCTGTTGGGAACGAGCGTAAACGAAGTAGCCACACTCGATCTCTATGGTGGTGTACCAAATAATGTGTTTGCCTCGCCAGGATTAAACACTTCAACAGCCCCGAGCGGTTATACCACTAAAAACTGGAGAAAGGCTGTTACAGAAGAAAACTCCATAACCAGCACTTCAACAGGAATTGCTTTTTACTTCGAAGCAAATAAAAAGGAACTTTTCCCATATCCTAAAACAACATTGATCGAAAATCCGAATATGGCTCAAAACTTTGGTTATTAACTAGATATTAATTATGAAAACATTTATAAATCAATTGGGGTTTAAATTCGTCGTTTTATTATTGATGGTTGTAATAATTTCTTCTTGTAAAAAGGAAGAAGATGTTCCAACAGAACCTGCGCGGATATTTAAGCCAAGCGATGTAAAAATTACCACTGGCGAAACTTCTGCGAAATTAACCTGGACAGTTCCATTAATGTCGACAGGTAAAACCTTTAAATACAGTATCGATTTCTCAACAGATTCGCTGTTTGCTACTGTAAATTACACCACTACAGCCGATACGGCCGGTGTAACGGTAACTGAAGAGAATTTAGCAGTAAGAACCAAATATTATGCAAGGGTTAAAGCCAGTGCAACTGAAAGCCAGCCTGAATCGAAATATATACGTAGCAGCGTTTTTCAGTTAACCGGGATTCAACTTTTTACGGCCATCAGAGATAATGAAATTAAAGAGAATAACGTTACACTGCGTTATACCCCAACCGTTGGGTTAACATCCATTGTTTTAACCCCTGAAAGCGGAACGGCAACCACGGTAGCCTTGAGTACTACTGATGCCTCGGCTGGATTAAAAGCCATAGCAGGATTAACAGCTGGAACAAAATATACTGCCGAACTGTTTGCAGGAACGAAAAGCAAAGGGATTGCCACTTTTACTACCCTTGCACCAACTACATATACGGTAAAATTAAATCCTGGTGATGATCTGGCAGCTGCAATAGCGAGCGCAACAAATGGCGCAATTATCGGTTTAAACCCAGGTACCTATACCTTGTCGGCAACCACTTTCATCACCCAAAAAACCATTACCATAAAATCAACATCAGGCAACCCAACCGATACAAAGGTAAATTATAGGGAAATTGATTTAGAGGGCACAGGAGCAGGCGTAACCCTTTCAGGCATCGAGTTTGATGGAACAGCCAGTGCATCACTTTATTTCATTAATTTTATTGGCACACAGGCAGCCAATGGTGCAGCAGCAACTTTTACTAATGTAGTGGTAGATAACTGTATTGCGCACGGCTCTATAACTTCGTTTTTAAGAGGTGATAGAGGCACTGCCGCCCGCGATTTTAAAATCACAGGTATTACGGTTAATAATTCGATTGTTTACGACATGGGCTTAAATGGCTCATCTGCTTATTATACTTTCCACGTAAATAAAATGCAGTTTAATACCCTTACCATATCTAAATCTACTTTTTACAATGCTGGTCCTGGTCTGGTTACTGCAAGCACCACTTATGCAGGAGATGTGATACCAACAGTTGCCATCACGAATTCGACCTTTAATGGTTTTGGCGGCAATGCTAAATACGCGCTGTTAGATGCAAATGCAAACCCAATCAACTTTACCATTCTGAACAGCATTTTTGCCAATACGCCAAAATCTGGTACGGTTAACGCTGCTGTCATTAGGGGCACAGGTGCAGGAAGTACATTGAAGATTTCTAACAGTAATTACTTCAACCTGTTCAGCGCCCTAACAGGCGGAACAGCACTAACCTTTGGAACAGCAACTTTAGCTAGTAACCAATCTATCAATACAGGCTGGACAGCCACAACAGCTGATTTTACTTTAGCTTTAGGTTCGCCTTTAAGAAGTGCGGGAAGCACCGGAGGCCCGATCGGCGATCCAAGGTGGACATATTAACAAAAGTTATAGGGCAGGTTTTTAATCTGCCCTTTTTTAATGAACTTTATGCTGTAATTTAATCGAAGAGAATGACAAGAATATCCTATCTGAAGTTTATTGCAATACTTGTTTTAGTTACCACTCCCTTTCTTTATCTCCGTGCCCAGGACCCCAAATATCCTTCTGAAATAACCGTTGCGCAGGATGGCAGCGGAAATTACAAAACCATTCAGGAAGCCGTAAATTCGGTGAGGGATTTAGGGGAGAAAGAAGTTAAAATTTATGTTAAAAATGGAACCTATAAAGAGAAGCTGATTATTCCTTCTTGGAAGATCAGGATTTCGATTATCGGAGAAGATGTCGAAAAAACAATTATTACCTTTGGTGATTATTCAGGAAAGCCAAATCCTCTGGGTAATGATGCTTTTGGCAATCCCAAGTTCAGCACCTATACCTCATTTACCGTACTTGTTCAGGGAAATGATATCCAGCTTGAAAATTTAACCATTATCAATTCATCTGGAAGAGTTGGACAGGCCGTAGCCTTACATGTAGAAGGCGATCGTTTTAAAGCAAAAAACTGCAGATTTTTGGGCAATCAGGATACGCTGTATGCCGCGATTGAAAATAGCCGGCAATACTATCAGGATTGTTATATTGAAGGCACAACCGATTTTATTTTCGGCAAGGCTACTGTTATTTTTCAACATTGCACCATCAAAAACTTAAGTGACTCATATGTTACAGCAGCATCAACCTCGGCCCGGCAAAAGTTTGGATTTGTTTTTATAAATTGTATGCTCATTGCAGATGAAACTGTAACGAAAGCTTATCTCGGCAGGCCATGGAGGCCTTATGCAAAAACGGTATTCATTAGCTGCGATCTGGGGAAACATATTTTGCCCGAAGGTTGGAATCCATGGAAAGGCGATCTGATGTTCCCAAATAAGGAATTGACCGTTTTTTATGCAGAATATAAAAGTAAGGGCGATGGTGCGTCACCTAAAACAAGGTTACCCTGGACAAAACAATTAACAGATAAAGAGGCAAAAAACTATACTTTAGAAAATATATTAGGTGGAGCAGATCAATGGAATCCAGCCAAATAAAATAACTGATAAAAACATGAACAAGAATTTCTTTAAAATTTTGGCGGCTGGAACTATAGCTATTTTATTTTCTTTTACATTCATTCAAAAGAAAACAAAACTCTATATCATTGGCGACTCTACCGCAGCTAATAAAGAAGAAAAAGCGTATCCGGAAACAGGCTGGGGCATGGCATTACAGTCTTATTTCAAAGCTGATGTTACGGTTGATAACCGGGCTTTGAACGGAAGGAGTACAAAATCTTTCAGGGCAGAGAAACGCTGGGATCCAATATTGGCTGAGTTAAACCCCGGAGATTATGTTTTCATCGAATTTGGTCACAATGATGAGAAAGTTGATAAACCAGCTGTCGGTGTATCCTTAGCAGATTTCAAGATCAATCTGGTTAATTATGTAAAAGAAACCAGAAGTAAAAAAGCATTTCCTGTTTTACTTACGCCAATTTCGCGCAGAAGCTTTAAAAATGGAGTTTTGATGGATTCACATGGCGATTATCCACGCATAACCCGTCAGGTAGCTGATTCGTTAAATGTTCCTTTGATTGATATGCTGGTGAAAACCGAAAGTTTATTAAACCGCTTAGGTGAAGAGCCGTCCATTAAATTATTCAATTACGTTGATTCGGGAAATGTGAACTACCCAAATGGCAAAAAAGACAATACGCATTTAAGCCCTGAAGGGGCTAAACAAGTTGCGGGTTTAGTGGTGAAGGGGATTAAAGAGTTAAAGTTGAACTTGATGAAGAGTTTGAAGTAAAATACGGCGGGAATCGTCCTCGTTTGCAACGAGGATGTATGAGAATAGCGATTATATCGCCGAGATGTAATTACAATACCTCGCATTACAAATGCGGCACTCAGTAATCCTCGTTACAAACGAGGACTATAACACATGATAAAAGCCGCAAATTCATAGATTTTTAATCTGCGAATCTGCGGCTTAGTTTTTGTAAAACTTCTAATTAGAAAATATACTTCGTACTTAAGAAGTTCGAATCGTCTCCTTTAACAATTTCGTTCAATAACTTTTTATTATCGTCAGTAAATTTGGTTGCTACCAACGAACGGATCGAGAACGAACGCAATGCATCCACTACAGAAAGCGTTCCTTCAGCACTGTCTTTACGACCAGTAAAAGGGAAAGCGTCTGGACCTCGCTGACATTGGCAGTTGATATTTACACGACTTACCTGGTTAACCAAAGGATCGATCAATGAAGAAATTACCGCAGCGTTATTACTAAAAATACTCACCTGCTGGCCGTGTGGCGAACCAATTAAATATTCGATAGGTTCTTCCAGATCATCAAACGGAACAACAGGAACAATCGGACCAAACTGCTCTTCGCGGTATAGTTTCATATTGCTGTTTACCGGGTACATAATGGCTGGATAAACGAAAGTTTCTAAGGTTTGTCCACCATTTTTATTGATCACTTTAGCGCCATGCGAAACTGCATCATCAATACATTCTTTTAAGTACTCAGGCTTGTTCAGCTCGGGCAGCGGTGTAAGGTTTACGCCTTTCTCCCATGGCATACCAAATTTCAGTTTCTCTACTTCGGCAGATAAACGTTTTAAAAACTCCTGTGCTAAACTGCGGTGAACATAAACGATTTTGATCGCAGTACAACGCTGTCCGTTAAAAGAAAGCGAACCTAAAACAGTTTCAGAAACCGCTAAATCCAGATTGGCATCTTTAGTAATGATTGCAGCATTTTTAGCATCCAGACCTAAAATTGCTCTTAAACGGTTTACTTTAGGGTGCAGTTTTTTCAGTTCGTTCGCTACTTTACTCGATCCTATTAAAGTAAGTACATTAATTTTTCCCGATTTCATTAATCCAGGCACAATGGTATTACCGCGGCCATAAATGGTATTTACAACACCTTTAGGGAAGCTGGAACGGAAAGCTTCCAATAAAGGATAGTGCAATAAAGTTCCATGTTTAGGTGGTTTGAATAAAAGCGTATTGCCCATAATCAAAGCCGGGATAAGCGTAGTAAAAGTCTCGTTTAACGGATAGTTGAACGGCCCCATACAAAGAACCACACCCAGCGGAGAACGGCGAACCTGAGCAACAATTCCCTGCTCGATTTCAAAACGTGATGATTGCCTGTCGATATCTTTTAGTGCATCGATGGTGGCATAAATATACTCAACCGTACGGTCGAATTCTTTAACCGAATCGGCATAAGATTTTCCAATTTCCCACATAATCAATTTCGCAACAATTTCTTTTTGCTCAATCATTTTATGAGTGAAGTTTTCTACACAGCTAATCCGATCAGCAACGCTCATGGTTGGCCATTGTCCACGTCCGTTATCATAAGCCGCTACAGCTGCATCTAAAGCTTCTGTCGACTCTTTTTCTGTACAAACAGGGAAACTGCCAATACGCTTTCGTTTTAAGCCTTCGGGGGTTTTTACGCATACCGGAGAAAACACTTCATTAAATGGTCCATTCCATGGTTTCATCTCTCCATTTGAAAGAAACTCTTTTTGATTGATTTCTTCCTTGAGCCTAAATTCATCTGGAATCTGGCTCTCTTCAACGAAAATACTTTCGAGGTTTAGCGATGTACTCAATTTGGGTTGTTGTTAGGGTTAAATTAATGTTAAGTCTATAGTTTAAGTATAGATTTATTGTTGTAAAAAGGCCGGGTATCAGGATTGCTTATGCTCCTTAAGCCTCGGCCTTTAAATTATTTTAGTTCGATAACTTTATATTTTGGCACTAAGGTTTTCATTACAGTCCAGCCGATAAGGTAACATACCGCACAGATAGAGAAGATAATAAAATAACCTGCTTCTTCACCTTTAAAGCCCATAAAAACAATCTCGTTTTTGCCTGTATAATCAAACAATAAACCAGAGCCTTTATTGATAATGAAAGAACCCAGTCCACCGGCCATCCCACCAATACCTGTAATGGTAGCAATCGCCTTTTTAGGGAACATATCGCCTACGGTTGAAAATATATTTGCCGACCATGCCTGGTGAGCTGCACCTGCAATACCGATAATGATTACCGGAATCCAATAGGTAATGTGTCCGAGAGGTTGTGCAGCTAAGGCTAAAAGCGGAAAAAATGCAAAAATCAGCATCGCTCTCATTCTACCTTCATACGGGTTCATGCCTTTTTTATCAACGAAATAGGTTGGTAACCATCCGCCGATAATTGACAGTAAGGTAATCATGTAAAGTACAAATAACGGAAGGGCACTTTGCGTAGAATCCATTCCATAAACCGATTTTAAATAGGCAGGTGTCCAGAATAAAAAGAACCACCACACCCCATCTGTCATAAATTTACCAAAAGCAAAAGCCCATGTCTGTTTATATTTAAAACAGTCGATAAAAGAAACTTTTTCTTTAGTCTCTTCTACATAATCAGCCATTTTACGGTCGTTGATCACATCCTGCTGAATATAAGCCAACTCTTCAGGACTAACTCTTTTATGCAACTCTGGTTTGTTATATACAAACACCCATAGTCCCATCCATACAAAACCCAGTGCACCGATAATAATGAACGACATTTCCCATCCATAAGCTTTTGCAATAAAAGGAATGGTAATCGGTGCAGCTAGTGCACCTACAGTAGCTCCTGCATTAAAAATACTGGTTGCAAATGCCCTGTCTTTTTTAGGGAAGTACTCAGCTGTAGCTTTAATCGCTGCGGGAAAATTTCCTGCCTCCCCAACAGCCAATACAAAACGGGCAAAAATAAACAGGGTTACACTTACTGAAACAATTAATCCTGTATCGTTAATACGGGCAATAACTTCTTTGGCACCCTCAAATCCTACAAACCAGTTTCCATTGATAATCCCTGCCGTAGCTATACCACAGAAGGCATGTAAACAAGCTCCAACAGACCAAACGCCTATTGCCCATAAAAAGCCTTTTTTGGTATCTAGTTTATCAACCAAACGCCCCGCAAAAAGCATCGATATTGCATAGAAAATAGAGAACAGGGCAGTAATATTTCCATAATCATTATTATCCCAATGAAATTCAGGTTTAATAAAATCTGTCCAGGTTAACGAAAGTACCTGCCTGTCTAAATAATTTATGGTCGTAGCTAGAAATAACAGCAAACATATGGTCCATCTGTATTTGCTTGTTTTGGGTTGGTTCATTTGGTTAGGTGTGTTAAATTTTTATTTGCTCTTCTGAATTAAGTCAAGCGCTAATTTTGTATTGTCGAATAACTCCTCATAGAGACCTTTACTCATCACGTCTTTACTGATTAATTTGCTGCCCATGCCTACGGCACAAACGCCTGATTTAAACCAGGTTTTTAGGTTGTCGGCATTAATTTCTACACCACCAGTTGGCATAAACAGCTGTCCAGCGAAAAGGTCTTTAATTGATGAAATAAATTCAGGGCCTAAAATATTGGCAGGGAAAATTTTGATCAGCATCGCTTTGTGTTCTTGCGCAACACTGATTTCGGTCGGCGTCATACAACCTGGAATCCAAAGCATACCAATTTTGTTTGCAATTTCGGCAACTGCCGGATTTACGATCGGTGCCACAATAAAATCTGTTCCGGCTTCGATAAATGCATTTGCATCGGCAGGCGTTTTAATAGTTCCAATACCCAAATAAAGATCTGGCATCTCTGCATCACGGATTTCTTTCAACTTTTTAAAGTTCGGCAAGGCCGATTTGCCTCGGTTGGTATATTCGAAAACACGAACACCGGCTTTATACAAAGTACGTAATATTTCTACGCTACCCGATTCGCTATCCTGGTAAAAAAGGGGTAACATGCCCTGCTCTAAAATGGCATCTAAAATTTTGTGCTTGTTGCTAATCATTGCGTATTATTCTTTTTTCTATATCGGCTACGGTACTGGTTGTAGCATCGCTTGGAATGTATAATTTATCGTATGCTGCTGCGGTGGCAAAATTCAAGGTTTCTTTGGCTGACAACTGGTTGTAAAAGCCATAAATTAGGCCAGCCATAAAACAATCGCCACTACCCACCTTATCTAAAATTTCTTCAGAAACATATTCTTCAGAAACTGTTAATTCATCGGCAGTATAAATGGCAGTATAATACCTGATACCTTTACCATGATCGAACCTGAAAGTATTTGCAACCACCTTGCAAGACGGAAACAAACTTAATATTTCTTTAGAAGTATCTGTTGCCTGTTGCAGTAACGTTTCCTTTGCATAACCCTCAGTTGGTGTTAAATCCTCGTGAAGTGCAGTACCCAACATTTTATTGGCGGCCCACACATTGCCCATAATCAGGGTGCAATATTGAGCCAATTCGGGTAACACATCAATCGGATCTTTACCATATTTCCATAGCTTGGCGCGATAGTTTAAATCGAGCGAAATGGTAATATTTTTTGCACTTGCCGCTTTTAAAGCCTCTAAGCAAACATCGGCAATAGATTGATTTATTGCTGGGCATATGGCGCTAAAATGAAACCAGCTCACGCCATCGAAAACTTCATCCCAGTTTATCTGTCCAACCTTTAAATCGGCATAGGCCGAATTAGCCCTATCGTAAATTACGCCTGCATTTTTAAGGTCTTTCCCTTTCGGAAGATAGTATAAACCCAAACGTTCGCCATGATAAACCATTGGTGTAGTATCAATTTTCCTTGCATCAAGATAATCTACAATCTCTCTGGTTACCGAATTATCAGGCACAGCCGATAAGTAAGTTGAAGGAACATTCCAAAGTGCCAGTGCCGTTGCTACATTCAGCTCTGCGCCGCCTACATAAAATGGTAGTTTATTTTCTTTTAACCACTGGCCGTCCATATCGGGACAGATGCGCAAAAGTATTTCACCAAAGCTTAAAACTTTTTCTCCTTTTTTTGATGAAGCGAATATTTGGGTGCTCATTTTTGTATCTAATCGGCGTATTTCATGCTGTTTTCTACAACGGTATGAAAATGGAAGGAAAACGATTGAAATGATTTGATTCCAACGAAATACCTCTTTAAAGCCCTATTTTAGTTAAAATTTAAAGTAATTTTTTGCGTTAAAGTACGAAATATCCTGAACAATTTTGCCAACCCACTCCAAGTCGTTTGGCAATTCGCCGTTCTCGATGTCTTCTCCAAACAGGTTGCAAACAATTCGCCTGAAATATTCGTGGCGCGGAAAAGAAAGAAAACTGCGCGAATCGGTAAGCATACCCACCAAACGGCTTAGCAGCCCCATGTTTGATAATGCATTTAATTGTTTGATCATGCCATCTTTCTGATCTAAAAACCACCATGCCGAGCCGAATTGTACTTTACCCGCAACCGAACCATCGTTAAAATTTCCGATCATGGTTGCAATTAATTCATTATCGGCTGGGTTAAGGTTGTAGATAATGGTTTTTGCCAGTTTATCCTGATTATCTAAACGGTTTAAGAATTTAGAAAGCATTCTGGCCTGGCTAAAATCGCCGATTGAATCCCACCCAGTATCGGGGCCTAACTGTCTTAACATCCGGGCATTGTTGTTACGCAATGCACCCAGGTGATATTGCTGTACCCAACCTTTTTCATGATCCCACTCTGCAAAATAAATCAGCATAGCCGATTTAAATTTCAGGTTTTCCTCGTAAGAAATATGTTGTTTACTGCGGATTTTATCAAAAATTGATGCGATTTCTGCTTCTGTATAATCTTCTGCGTAAATCTGTTCTAAACCATGATCAGAAACTGAACATCCATTTGCCGCAAAGTAATCGTGACGGCTTTTTAAAGCATCGATATAATCCTGAAAGCTACTGATTGTTTTATCTACAACGCTTTCTAATTTGCCGATATACTCGTTTAAACCTTCAATATCGTCACCATTCATCGCTTTATCCGGGCGGAAAGCTGGTAACATTTTAAGGTTTGCGCCCTCTCTCGCCAATTGCTGGTGGAAGTTTAAACTATCCAAAGGGTCATCCGTAGTACAAACAGCTTCCACATTCATTTTAGCTAACAAACCGCGTACGGAGTACTCAGGTGTTTGCAGTTTGGCAGAACATTCATCGAAAATTTTCTGCGCCGTTTTGCCAGAAAGTAAATCAGTTATACCAAAATAGCGTTGAAGTTCCAGATGTGTCCAGTGGTATAAAGGATTACGTAAAGTATAAGGAACAGTTTCTGCCCATTTCTCAAATTTTTCATAATCTGATCCGATACCGGTAATGTATTTTTCATCAACACCGTTGGCACGCATAGCTCTCCATTTGTAATGATCGCCCGCAAGCCAAACCTGGCTGATGTTTGCAAACTGAGTGTTATTGGCAATCTGCTCTGGAATAAGGTGATTATGGTAGTCGATAATCGGCAATGATTTTGCAAAATTGTGATAAAGCTTTTCAGCAGTTTTGCTTTGCAAAAGAAAATTTTCGTCTAAAAAAGGTTTCATGCTATGTGATTTGAGACATTAGATAATGGATTTGAGATGATCTAAACGTCCTTCTATTAATTTTTTATTTATATAATAATATTTGTCCCGTCCCCGGTCTGTGTCCCCACAGACCGGAACTCAATTTATGCTTTACTCGCTTGGTGGTCTGTGGGGACACAGATCACGGCGAAAGACTTGGGACTTATGACTCACGACTAAAGGCTCACCCCTCGTTTCCATGGAATAAAATCATCCTGATTAAGCAATACGGCTTTAGGTATTACCTCGCCACTGGCGGCTTTAATGCAATATTCCAAAATGTCTTCTCCCATTTGTTCGATGGTTTTTTCACCTTCGATCACAGGTCCGCAGTTGATATCGATGATATCGCCCATGCGTTTGGTTAATGCATTATTGGTTGAAACTTTGATGGTCGGACAAACCGGGTTTCCGGTAGGTGTGCCTAAACCTGTGGTAAACAAAATTAAGGTTGCACCAGATGCTGCCTTTCCTGTAGTGGCCTCAACGTCGTTTCCTGGTGTGCAAACCAGGTTTAATCCTGGTTTTGTAGCAGGCTCGGTATAATCCAAAACATCTTCCACTGGCGATGTTCCGCCTTTTTTGGCTGCACCAGTACTCTTAATCGCATCGGTAATTAAACCATCTTTTATATTTCCAGGCGATGGATTCATGAAAAATCCAGAGCCTACATTTTCTGCAGATTGATTGTAAGCGGTCATCAATTGAATGAATTTACGCGCAGCGGTTTCGTCTTTGGTACGGTCGATTAACTGTTGTTCTGCGCCGCAAAGCTCAGGGAACTCGGCAAGAAGTACAGTACCGCCCAAAGCCACCAATAAATCAGATGTATAACCTACTGCCGGATTAGCACTGATGCCGCTAAAACCATCGCTACCACCACATTTAACACCTAAAACCAGTTTGCTTAAAGGAGCAGGCTGACGTTCGATTTTATTGATTTCGGTTAAGCCGATAAAGGTTTTTCTGATGGCTTCTTTCACCAATTGTTCTTCACTTTGCGATTGTTGCTGTTCAAAAACGAATAAAGGTTTATCGAAATTCGGACTGCGATGTTTTAAATCGTCCATAAAATCTTTAACCTGTAAGTTCTGGCAGCCTAAACTTAATACGGTTACACCGGCAACGTTGGGATGATCGGCATACGCGGCCAATAATTTGCTCAGCACTGCTGCATCCTGACGGGTACCGCCACAGCCACCCTGATGGTTTAAGAATTTAATACCATCAACATTTTTAAAAACGCGGTTAGCCGTTGGATTTGCCAGTCCGATAGAACTTGGGTCGGCTTCTGCTAAAATTTCACCATTTTTATAAGCCTCAACCAGTTGGTGGGCATAAGATTTGTATTTATCGGTTACGGCATAGCCTAATTCATTGTGCAAAGCCTCACGGATCACATCCAGGTTGCGGTTTTCGCAGAAAACGGTCGGAATAAACAACCAATAATTTGCAGTTCCCACACGGCCATCACTACGGATATAACCGTTAAAGGTTCTGCCTTCAAATTTAGAAACATCAGGGGCATGCCATTCATAATGGTACGGGCGGAACTCATAAGGATCTGATGCATGTTTAGTATTTTCAGTATCCATTAAGCCGCCTTTTAGGATGAAATGCTGCGCTTTCCCCACCAGCACGCCATACATAATGATGTGATCACCTGCATTCATATCCTGCATAAAAAACTTATGCTTTGCCTGGATATCATCCTGTAAAATATATTCCTGCCCATCGTAAATAACGGTTTCGCCTTTTGCCAGGTTTTGCAGGGCAACAAGCACATTATCATTAGGATGGATTTTTAAAATTCTAGTAACCATTTTAAATTGTTCTTTCTGAATGCAAGTTACTTAAAGTTTCTTTTGCACCCTTATTCTGTAATAAATCAACGTAAGATTTTACGGCCGCGTTAAAGCCGGGATAGTTATTCAGGTTTTTATCCCAAAGACGTCTGTCGCCAAGGGTATTATCTACAACCGTTTCAGGGTTTTTCCAGTATTCGTATAAAATTTCTGCAAATTCATCCTGTATCGGATAGGTTTTTCCATTCGTGCTGGCCGTGTAAGTATCACCATCTTTATTCACATTCATGAAAAGGATATAAGCTGCCACACCTAAAGCGGTAAGTTGAGGAACTTCATTCTTTAAAGCGTAATACCTTCTGATTAACGGCATGTTACGCATCTGCATTTTTGAGGTGAAGTTTAGCGTGATGGCCTGCCACTGGTGCTCTAAGGATGGATTGCTAAAACGGTCAATTACGCTTTCTGCAAAGGCAATCGCTTCATCATAGGTAATATCTTCGTTTACCACAACAGGCGCAATTTCATCTTTCATCAGTTTTAACACATGGGCTGAGAAATCTTCATTCGCCATAGCTTCTTTTACAGTATTAAAGCCCGCTAAAATGGCCAATCCGCAGCTGATGGTGTGCGTACCATTAAGTAAACGAAGTTTTAGTTCTTTAAATTTATCGATCGATGGAACAATAAAAACCCCTTTATCGGCCGTTTCAAAGGATAAAATCTCCTTCACTTTTTCACTTGACGATTCGATTGCCCAAAGTCTGAAGGGTTCGGCCATAATCATGAGCTCATCTTCGTAACCCAGTTCACTTTCAATCGTTTTTTGCTCTGCCTCGGGAAGTTTTCCCGGAACAATCCTATCAACCAGAGTTTTGCAGAAATGATTGGCCGTTTTTAACCAGTTTTCGAAATCCCAGCCCAATTTGTTCTGGATAGCCAGATCCAATAAAATTTCTTTCAATTTATCGGCATTGTCACTGATTAATTCCGTTGGAACAATCACCATTCCGCTTTCGGCCGAACCATTAAAAGCAGTGTATCTTTCGTGCAAAAACGCCAGTAATTTCCCTGGGTAAGATTGCGGTGGGTTATCGGTAATTTTATCTTCACTTTTAACAATTCCAACTTCCGTTGTATTCGATATTACAACCTGCATTTCTGGCTGGTGGGCGGCTTTCAAAATTTCGGCCCAATCTTGCGATGCCGATAAAACACGGCTAATAGAAGAGTTAATTGAATTTTCTTCTACATTAACACCATCTTCGATACCTTTTACACAAAGCGTATATAAATTATCCTGTTTCGAAAATGCATCTGCACCACCTTTTGAAGTAGATTTAACCACTAAAACCCGACCATTAAAAATCCCTTTCTGGTTGGCCTTATCAATAAAATAATCTGGTAAACCACGTAATAAAACACCTGTTCCAAACTGGATTACTTTTTCTGGTAAAGCCAAAATTTCGGCACTTGGTTTGGTAACCTTGTTGCCGTTAATGTTTGCTAAATTCTCTTTGTTTAAAATCATTGCCTTTCTAATTTCTGTCATTGCGCGCTGCTGGTAATGACGGGTTATAATTATCTATTTTCCGGTTGTGGCTAACCACTTCGGGTATTCTTTTTCAATTAATTTTTGCCCCCAGTTACCATACCAGGCATAGCCGTTTCGCCGCTCAGGGCTTAACTCTTCCAATTTTGTTTTAATGGTATTGTCGCGATCTCCAAAAATCGGAGTGTTTTTATCCATATCGTAAAAACGCGCCCAGGTATTGGCTGTATTATCAGCAACCAAGGCTGCGGTTTTAATATTGGTTTTAGGATCGCTCGGTCTATCGAAACGGTAGCCGGCAATTTTATAGGTATCGAACCATTTCACCGCTGCTGCGACTGAACTTTTTACTTCTGGTGATGGATTTTTAAGCCTCATCAGGAAACGGACAATACCTGCCGATTCACTTGTGCTTAACGAAGCCGGCTCAAATGCTCTTGCTTTTGCTGGCAACATCGAGTCTTTATCGTATTGCGCAGCCCAGATGGTTAAAGTTCCATTCTGTTTTACCTGTGTTTTGATAATACAATCGATACCTTTTGCGATGGCTTTCTCTGCTTTTTTGATGTAAGCTGGATTCACAACGTCAAAATCGTTTTTCTGTGTAACAATATCTTGTAAGATATTAAGCACATTAATCATTGCATCATCGTTGTAAGTAATTTCTGAACGGTACAAAGCTTTATCAGGATAGTACTGGGGCCAGCCACCATTGGCATATTGAGCGGATAAAATATAATCCAATCCTTTTTCAGCTGCAGCTAAATAAGCCCTATTCTGTGTTTTTTTATAAGCTTGAACCAGATATACCACTTCTCTGCTGGTTGCTTTATTGTCGAAGGTGGCGTGTAAATCTTTAGTTGCTTTTATCCTGGCTAAAAGCTCAGGCGTTAATGTTGCACCATAGTTAACCACACTTTTATCTTCCAACTGCTTAGGCCAACCACCATTGCCGAGTTGATATATAAGCATTTTTTCTGCGGTAGAATCAGTAGGCTGCTGCGCATAACACGATAGCATTGAGCTTATACAGATGAGAGTTAACAGTATTTTTATTTTCATCATTTCTGTTTGTTAGTTTATTGCCACTGAGGCACGGATTATCATTGAAGCCATGGTCTGTGTCCCCACAGACCATTAATTAATTTTTCCGTTTGTCTGTATTTCCGTGGCTAATATTTATTCACCTATGGTTACTTTTTACCTGGAACCTGTTTAATCAACCAGTTTACCAGATCGTTCGTTGCTTTAAAGTTTTCAAAATCTGCGGGCAATTTTCTGCCATCGATATATTCGTTGTAAAACCAGGGATCGCCCACCGCGAAAACAGTTCCTTTACCATATTTTGCTGTTGCAATAAGCACATCACCATTATCTGTTAAGGCCGAAACCGCAGGGCTTTTTGCTACTATTGTCGAAATTTCTTTAATGTAAACCTTCTTAGCTGTTTTAAAAATTGAATTTCCGGCAGGGATTTTTACCGCTCCCTGCTCAAAGTTCGAACCTTGAACCTTATTGCGGCTATCTTCATTAAAATGGATACCAAAAGTTTCTGGCAGCACATTGAATTTTGAAATTTCACAATTACCAGCATCATTTAATAAGAGTACCAAAACACCCCCCGCTTTAACCCAATCGCTAACCTGTTTGGCATGTGCAGCATTCATAAAATTTGGGTTTGCCGTTTCTTTCTCCGTATCAGGATCTACAATAATATAAATGTTACTTCCTTTTAAGTTTGCTGTTGTTGGTGCAGTTTTAAGGGTAGCGGTTTTTACACCAGCATCGTTAAATACTTTACCGAATAGCGAAAAGCCATTGTTATCATCTTCATCCCAAACGTAATGGAAAGGGATTTTATCTCCTGTTGGGCCAGTCATATACTCGTTATTGAAAAAATTATCAACGGTAACGGTTAAACCTTTTCCAGTTTTAGGTAGTGCGGCAATTTCCATTTCTGAAGCGGCGCAGATAAATGAACCTACCCCTTTCGGATCGTTGGTGATTACTTTTTCGCTGATGTAATAGTCGAAACTTCCATCGCGGTATTTAGGTTTCCCTCCCAATCCCGATACCGAAACGGTTTTGGTCAAGTTAATTCTTTCCGCGCCTGCCTGCTCAACAAATTCTTTCTTTAAGCCAGCGTAACCTTTATTTGCAGCAGCCATAAATGATGGTGCCAACCATCCTTTACGCACCCCTTTGGCCAGGCCATATACAAACATGCTCGAAGCTGAACTTTCCAGATAATTTCCTTTTCTGGTTGGCATATCTAAAATATCGAACCAAACGCCTGATTTTGGATCCTGGTATTTTACAGCAGCGCTTGCTGTGCGGTTTAAAATGGCGATTAATTCTTTCCGTTGTGGATGATTAGCCGGAAAATTATCCAGCACATCTACCAAAGCCATAATGTACCAACCCATTGCCCTGCCCCAGAAATTTGCTGAGCGACCTGTTTTTTTATCGGCCCATTGCTCTGCTCTACTTTCATCATAGCCGTGATAAAGTAATCCAGTTTTAGCATCGCGGGCATTTTTTTCCATTAGGATAAACTGCTTGGCAATATCGTCGAAAGCGGCATCTTTTTTCATCAGCTTGGCGTACTCCGCATAAAACGGTTCGCCCATGTACAAACCATCCAGCCACATTTGATTGGGATAAATTTTCTTGTGCCAAAAGCCACCTTCCTGTGTACGTGGCTGTTTTTGCAGCTGATCGTATAATTTAGTTGCTGCTAACAGGTATTTCTGTTGTCCGGTAACTTTGTATAACAATAATAACGAACGGCCATTTTTAATGTTGTCGATATTAAAATCGTCAGGTTTATACGTATTGATATTCCCTTCCTTATCCAAATAGGCATCCATTGAGCTTTGGATGTATTTGAAATATTTCCCATCACCGGTATTCCGCCAAACCGTTGCAGCACCTTCCAGTACCACGCCCATGTCGTAGGTCCATTTAGGGCCTTTGGCACCTTTTAACAGTGTAGTATCCTGAAACAGTTTTTCCATTGCTGTTAAGGTTAACTGTTCTGACAATTTCTTTTGGGCAAATCCACTTTGTGTTAAAATAGAAAAACCGATGAGCGCAGCTGCTGTATATAGAATTGATCTCTTCATGTTTGTTATTTTGAAATTTCCAGTGCTTTTTTATCTACTTCGGTACCTAAAAGAGTAGCCATTTTTGCTTTAGAAACATCTGTTCCACTAATTTTTACACCTTTTGTTTTTTCTCCCGATACGTCAAACAAAACCTTGCTGTTATCAGGGTATTTTAAGTTACTGATATTGATGTTCGAACTGTTCTGGATCATTACAACCGGGCTGGTATCTTCGGTAATTACGTTTATGTTTTTAAGGAAAATTCCTGCAGCCTCAATAATTTCAATGCCTTTCTTCGCTTTTATGGTTACATTTTCCAGGTGGATATCTTTAATATTCATTTCTGGCAATCCCCTGAAAAATATGGCTTTTTCAGCACCATTGGCTACTACATCTTTAATGTAAAAGTTTCTGAACTGAGGGGTAGCTTCGGTTACCGGAACTGTTACGGTTTTAATGGCTTCGCGTTTTTCGCCTGCCAAAGGAACCGGATCAACCGCAGCATAATACATATCGAACAGAATTGCTTCGCCCGGAATATCAATCATGTTGATGTTGTTGATGTAAATATTTTCTACCACACCGCCGCGGCCGCGGGTAGTTTTAAAACGCAGGCCAATATCGGTGCCGATAAAAGAACAGTCGTACACCCAGATATTTTTCGCACCACCACTCATTTCGCTGCCGATTACAAAACCACCATGCGCATGGTAAACCACATTATTTCGAACAATTACATTTTCTGTAGGTACGCCACGTTTGCGGCCTGCTTCATCTCTTCCCGATTTAATACAGATCCCATCATCGCCCACATCGAAAGTGCTGCCTTCAATCAGTACGTTTTTGCACGATTCTACATCAACACCATCGCCGTTCTGTGCAAACCAGGGGTTTTTTACCTGTAGGTTTCTTAAGGTCAAATCTTCACAAAGTAAAGGATGTAAATTCCATGCTGGTGAATTTTGAAAGGTAACGCCCTCTAAAAGAATCTTTTTGCAACCTGTTAACACCAACAGATTCGGACGAAGGAAATCTTTTATATCTTCATAATCGGCTGCTGTTTTACCAGCCTCAATTACGCCTGCATTTTTAGTATTAGAACCTTTAACGGTTTTCTCAGATGGGTACCACATTTTTCCATCGGCCCTCACTACGCCACCAGATGCCACCAAGGTTTTCCACTGTGTTTCGGTGAGTTTATCTTTTTTAACCATACGCCAGGCACCACCGTTCCCGTCGATAATTCCTGTACCGGTAATGGCTATATTTTCGAGGTTAACACCCGAAATCGGACTCTGGTTTCTCCACGCGGGTTGGCCTTCCCAATTTCCCTGCACCAATTTGTATTGGTTAAAGTCGTCGGTAAACTGAAGGATTGCATCGCGTTTAAGGTGTAGGTTTACATTACTTTTTAACTCAATAGGGCCGGTTAACCACAAGCCTGATGGAATTAAAACCACACCACCACCTTTTTGACTTACACTGGCTATGGTTTTATTGATGCTTTGCGTATTTAAGGTAATCCCATCACCCTTTGCTCCAAAGCTGGCAATACTAGTGGTATCTTTTTTAAATTTAACCTGCTGGATAACGGGTAAGGCTTGCTTTTGTTGCGCTATGGCAGCACTTGCAGAAGATAAAATTAAGCATGCCAGAGCTACCTTAATATGGCATAAACTACCAGAAATATGTTTCATTATTTGCGCTGTTAAATTATACTTGGTTATTGTAATAACAAGTGTACGTTGTTTGCACTTAAAACAGAAGAGAAATCTATGCAATCGTTACCGGAAAACGAGGTAAAAAACAGCAACAAAACAACCTATTAACACCTGTATATCAATCGCTTAGCCAACTTATTTCGTCTCTGGATTCCACCCACGGAAAACGTTTTCCAAAATGTAGGCTTTATACTCTTCATCAGTTAATTGGTGCGACCAATTTGCCCTGCTTTTTGGATCGGCGCCTTTTCCGGTACTTTTATATTCAGCATAATAGGCCGTTTTCTCGTTGCTTTCCTTGCCCCAGTTGTTCCAGCCTTCAGGACGGATTAAATCTGGCAGTTCGCAGTTGAGGTAGGCAACTTTTGCATAAGGCCTCCATGGCCTGCCTAGATAGAAACTATTGGCTGGTGCATCTCCTTTGATTTTGCATTTGTTTAATACATAACCAAATTTTGTAGTATCAGCAGTTGATGCCGCGGTGATATACCCCGCCTTTTTGCAGAAAATGGTGCAGCTTTCGAACCAGGCTGTAGAAGCTCCGAAAATAAAATCGACCGTTCCTTCGATGTAACAGTTTTTATAATATTGGCGGTTATTGCCACCATAGGTATAAAGTGTATCCTGAAAACCTAAAAACCTGCAGTTGGTAAAAATTAATTTATCACCTCCAGCCCAAACCGCAACGGCTTGCCCCACCGGGCCCGATGAATTTTCGAAAGTGATGTTTTCTGCAGAAAAACCTTCGCCGTAAATATAAAAGCTAGAAGAACCCGATGTACCTTTTTCTTCACCAAAAGCATTCTTCTTTTGGGCGTAGTCATCATAAGTTAAAATGGTTTCGTTTAGGCTCTCCCCAATAAATTTTACATTCTTTTTAGAGGCTGCCAATATCAGTTTTTCTTTATAAATACCCTTTTTGATAAAAATTATGGTTGTTTTGTTCCTGAAATCGGGCACAGCATGTATCGCTTCCTGTACCGTTTTAAAATTTCCACTTCCATCGGCAGCTACCACAAAATCGGGTTTAACACCTAGGGCATAAACAGCTGATGAAGTAGTTATCAGTAAGAATAGGATGATTGCTTTCATATCAATTTGGTTAGGCTTAAATTAAAATCGGCCACGTAAAAGTATAAACTTTGTAACGCAGCCGTGTTTTTAAAATATATGATGAACAATTTTAAACATTAATATTCATCAGAAAGAAGTTTTTTAAAGATTAAACATTGCAAACGATGTCGGGAACGATTGCACAATAACAACTTGCCTAAAAATAAAAAAAGACTTAACCTTGTTAGTAAGCTAATTTGATAAAATACATGCGTCTACGTCATAAATATAGCATTGTCATCCTGAGCTTGTCGAAGGACCTGCCTTAAATGCCTTACATGGCGTTTCGACAGGCTCAACGTGACAAATTCGAAATGAACTACAAATATGATACATACAGCCTCTAAATTACAAGCCGCATTAAGATTAGCTTTGCTGAGCACTTCGTGGTTCCCGCCTGCGCGGGAATGACGTAACGCTAAATAAATAACTGACCAAATATTAAAAACATCATTGTATAATGAAACATCTATTTAGTTTAATCCTCGTTTTAAGTTTTAGCATAAATACCTTTGCCCAACCTGCTCCAAAAAGTGGGTATATATCTAAAGTTTGGGTTTCTGACTTAGGTAACGGAACCTATAAAAACCCCGTTATCAATGCCGATTATTCTGATCCTGACGCTATCAGGGTGGGGGATGATTTTTACATGATCGCCTCCAGTTTTGATGCTATCCCAGGCTTGCCGATCCTGCATTCGAGAGATTTGGTCAATTGGAAAATAATCGGCCATGCCTTAAAACGCCAGCCTCCATTTGAGCATTTCGAAAAAACACAGCATGGTAATGGCGTTTGGGCACCTTCTATCCGCTACCATAATGGCGAATTCTACATCTATTATCCCGACCCTGATTTTGGGATTTATTTGACAAAGGCTAAAACCATAACAGGAGCCTGGTCTGCACCAAAATTGGTCGCCGCAGGTAAAGGATTGATTGATCCCTGTCCGTTTTGGGATGAAGATGGCAAGGCCTACCTTGCTTACGCCTACGCAGGAAGCCGTGCGGGCATAAAAAGTGTTTTGGCTATTATGCCATTAAGCAGCGACGGATCAGCAGCTACAGAAACCGGCAGAATTGTATACGATGGCCACGAACTCGACCCAACCATTGAAGGTCCAAAAGTTTATAAACGCAACGGTTATTACTATTTGTTTGCACCAGCAGGGGGAGTTTCTACAGGCTGGCAATTAATTTTGAGAAGTAAAAATATCTACGGACCATATGAAAGAAAGGTAGCCATGGATCAAGGAAAATCTTCGGTAAATGGCCCTCATCAAGGTGCCTGGGTAAATACTCAAACAGGCGAAGATTGGTTTCTTCATTTTCAGGATAAAGATGCTTATGGTCGCGTGGTTCACCTCCAGCCGATGAAATGGATCAATAACTGGCCTATTATCGGGCTTGATGCAGATGGCGACGGCAAAGGCGAACCGGTTATCACCTATAAAAAACCAAATGTGGGCAAGGTTTATCCGATTGAAACACCTGAAGAAAGTGATGAATTTACCACGCCAAAACTAGGCTTACAATGGCAATGGCAGGCCAATCCGCAACCAACCTGGTTATTTACTGATGCAGGCAGGGGTTTATTAAAGGTATACACTTCGAAAATTCCTGATGATGCCAAAAATCTTTGGGATGTTCCGAACCTGTTGATGCAGAAATTTCCTGCTGATGAATTTATGGCAACAACAAAGCTCTTGTTTAAACCTAACCCAAAATTGGAAAACGAAAAAACGGGTTTAGTGGTGATGGGGAGAAGTTATGCGCAGATTAGTATTAAAAGCAAAAAAGACGGATTGTACCTTATGTACGGTGCTTGCCAAAGTGCCGACAAGGGAAAAACCGAAAATGAAAAGGAAATTGCTAAACTAAAATCGGGTTCAGTATATTTCAGGGTTAAAGTTACTATTGGTGCAAAATGCCAGTTTAGTTACAGTGAAGATGGAACTCGTTTTACGGATGTAGGAGATGAGTTCCAGGCCACCGCAGGCCAATGGATCGGCGCAAAAATGGGAATATTTGCCACCAGAGATACCCAAACCAATGATTCAGGAATTGCCGAATACGATTGGTTCCGTGTACAAACATTAAAATAACAAAGATGAAAAAACATAAATACCTTATCGCAGCCCTTGGCACCGTTTTACTGATGTCTTTCATTGTAAAACCCAAACCTGTTAAAATTTATTTAATCGGCGATTCTACCGTAGCAGACTATACTTTAGATGAAGGTTATCTACAGAAAAAGTATCCCATTACAGGTTGGGGACAGGTTTTTCAACAGTTCTTTAAAAAAGACAGCTTAAAAAAATTAAACAGGCTGATTAAAAGCGACAGCGCTTTGGTTATTGATAAAGCAAAAGGGGGAAGAAGTACCAGAACTTTTTTTGAAGAGGGAAGGTGGAAGGAAGTCTTATCAACCTTGGAAAAGAATGATCTTGTATTGATCCAGTTCGGACACAACGATGCCGCGAAAGATAAACCCGAACGTTATGTTGATATTCCTGGCTATAAAGATTTTTTAAGGATGTACGTGAAAGAAACAAGAGCAAAAGGTGCTTTACCGATCCTGGTCACACCAGTTACACGCAATTACCCCTGGAAAGATGGCAAATTGGGCAGTGCACATGGCGAATATCCACAAGCGGTGAAAGATGTTGCCAAAGAATTAAATACCCCCCTTATAGATTTAACCTCACTTTCAGCTAGTTTTTTCACTACAAAAGGCAATGAATTTGTAAGCAAACATTACTTTATGAATTTAGACTCAGCCAAATATGAGGCTTATCCAAAAGGACAAAAAGATAATACCCACTTCCAACCAGAAGGTGCCAAAGCAGTTGCACAGTTGATTTACAATGAATTAAAAAACATTAACCGCAAGACGAATTAAGGAAAAGATATTACCTAACAGCGTATAAATTACAATTCTTCCGAACTTTCCGGCAGATGATCATACTCTCCTTTCCAGGCATAAAAACCAAATATCATCAATCCCAAACTGATCGGGAGGAAAATAAACAGGATAATTGCCCATTGCAATATGGTATTGGTACGTTCTATATCCGAATGGGTCAAGCCCACTTTATCTATCGCCTGGATAAACAAAAATGTCATTGTTAATGGCCCTAAAACCATCCAAACCAAGCCTAAAAATTTCTTTAACGTATTCATCTTCTTCGTATCTAGTCGTTAATATTTTCGTCTCTTTTATTCGATAAATAAATTGCGCCAATAACTAAGCTCAGTGCCGCTATACCTATCGGATACCATAATCCTGATAATGGTGTAGAACCAGAAAAGCTTGCAATTAGTGTTGCAATAAATGGTACAAGCCCTCCAAAAACACCGTTGCCGATATGATAAGGCAAAGACATAGAGGTGTACCTGATTTTAGTCGGGAATAACTCAACAAGGAAAGCTGCAATTGGCCCGTAAACCATCGTAACCAGCAAAATCTGGAAGAAGATTAAACCGACAAATTTCCAGAATACTGGCGTAGGCAAAACTTTATCTTTTATTACTTCTTTGCCCAGGAGAATCCCCTTGGTTGCAGAAACCGTATCGGTTTGCACCTTATTAAAGGATGCACCGTTTCTAAGCATTACTTTGGTAGAAACTGTTCGCAAGCTATCAGTTGAATTCGCAATTAAAACAGAAGTTACCTGAGCTGGGCTCGCAGATAAAATATCAGCCTGTTCAACTTTTGTGTAATTGGTATCATCCAAAAATAGCTGATAGATTGGGCGGTAGAAAAGAATCCCCAAAAGCATACCGCTCAGCATAATCCATTTCCGGCCAACTTTATCACTCCAGGCACCAAAAACCACAAAAAATGGCGTGGCAAAAGCGATTCCCCAAAGTAAAATATACCTCGAGTCGTTAAAATCTAATTTACAGGTATTCTCTAAAAATGATTGTGCATAAAATTGACCTGTATACCAGATTACCCCTTGCCCCATAGTAGCACCAAATAACGCCAGAAGTACCATTTTAAAATTCGCTTTGTTATTGAAACTCTCTTTTAGCGGATTTTTCGATACATTTCCCTCAGCCTTTAATTTAGAAAACATGGGCGATTCGTGCATTTTCATGCGAATGTAAATCGAAACCACTACCAGTATAATCGATAACAGAAATGGGATTCTCCAGCCCCAATCGCCAAAAGTTTCAGCACCTAAAATATTCTTTGTAATTACGATAATCCCCAGCGAAAGGAACAAACCCAAAGTTGCGGTAGTTTGGATCCAGCTGGTAAAAAAACCCCGTTTATCTTTAGGTGCGTGCTCTGCCACGTAAGTTGCAGCTCCACCATACTCTCCGCCAAGGGCTAATCCCTGAATCAGCCTTAATATTAAAACCAAAATTGGTGCGGCATAACCAATGCTTTTGTAGGATGGGATTAAGCCGATAAAAAATGTCGATCCACCCATCAGCACCAAAGTGAGCAAGAAGGTATATTTTCTGCCGATTAAATCGCCAAGCCTGCCAAAAACCAATGCGCCAAAGGGACGAACGATAAAACCTGCTGCGAAAATAGCCAAAGTGTTGATCAGGGCAGATGCCCCTGCATCTTCTGGAAACAATTGATGACCAATGATAACTGCAAGGCTACCAAAAATGTAAAAATCATACCATTCAATCAGCGTGCCTAACGATGATGCACCGATTACTTTAAAAATATTGTTCTTGGGTAAAGTGTCGCTCATAAGAAATAAGAATATTTGGTTTCCCAAGATAAACATTTGCATGAAAATCGGCAACCTGTACTGTCTGTCATTTAATTTGTTACATTACCAAACATTTTGGCTTTAGTTTTGTATTTTCAACCGTAACGAATTTATTTCCCATTAAGATTATATGCTTTTAATACAAAACATCAGGTTAAGTAGAATTTTAAGAAATACGTGGCATGTTGATCTGATCATGATTGCCTCTTGTACCGCGGCTTACTTTGTACGCGAGTATTTAATTGCGCATCATTTCTCCATTCCATCCATTATTCCAACGGTTTTAGGTACAGCTATCGCCTTTTTTATCGGTTTTAACAATAACCAGGCTTACGATAGGTGGTGGGAAGCCCGAAAAATATGGGGCGCTTTGGTAAACGATTCCCGCTCTTTTGCAAGGGCATTGATCAATTATGTTGATGAAGATGATGAAAGTGTAAAACGGATGATTTACAGGCACGTCGCCTTTTTGTATGCACTAAAGGCCAACTTAAGAAACACTGTTGACGAAATTTACACCAAATATTTATCTGAAGCAGATTTAAAAGAAATAAAAAAACATAACAATGCGCATAATGCGATTTTAAATATACAATCGAGAGATTTACAGAAATTATCAAAAGCTAATGCCATTGATGGTTTTCGCTTTATCGAAATTAACGAGATGTTAACCCGGTTCTCCGATTCGATGGGTATGAGCGAACGCATTAAAAACACCATATTCCCTACCACCTATACCTATTTAACCAAAGTGTTTATCTGGTTATTTGTGGTAACATTTACCCTGGTAATCAGTCAGGATGCCGGGCCTGCAGCCATATTTTTGGGCTGGTTAATTGGTTTCGTATTTGTATCTACGCAGATTAATGGAATGAGCCTCGTTAATCCTTTCGAAAACAATTCAGCAGGTGTTCCGCTTAACCAGATTACGAGAACGATAGAGATCAATCTTTTGCAAATGCTCGAAGAAGACGAGATTCCAGAGCCCGTTAAGCCGATTAATGACGAATATGTCCTTTAAGCTTTAACTGTTTTCTTACCTATAAATATGAACAAAAGAGATAAAAGCCAGAAGATAAACAGGATCACAATCGCATTCAGAACAGCTTTAGGATAACCCAGCTGTACGACATCGATAAACGGATAGGGGTATTTATTAATCAAATAACCCCTAACCACAATAAATACGACATAAAGCAATGGATAAGCTAGCCAGGTGGTGGCCTGCCTGTATTGCAATGTTGATTTTTTAACGAAGAAAATCCAGAAAAATAAAAAGATCAATGGGCTTACCACATGCAAAAGCTCATCGGCCAACCTGGCCCAGCCTACAGGCGAAGCCAAACCACGCAGGGCTATATTGTAAATCAGACCTACCACTACAATGTAGATTGTTATCGCGGTTAAAGTAGATGCTTTAGTAAATAAACTCCCTGATTCAGCTCGTTTAACAAAAGATAAGCTGGTAAAGCAAATGGCAACGATAATATTGGTTATTACCGTAAAATATGATAAAAATACCTTAAGCGTTGCAGGATAATCATTATTCAAAAGTTGTAAACTTACATGGAATTGAAGTGCCAGGGAAAACCATACAACAATAGCAGCACAAATAACAAAAGGCCTGAAATTTTCTTTTAAATCCATAAGCTAACACTGAGTATGATAGAAAAGTAGGAAATTAATGTGGATGAATAAAATTTAATGCCCTTTATTACTAAGGCTTAATTTTTCAATCTTTGTTTTCAGGGCTATTAATTACTTTTTAATGCAAATTTTAACTTCTCCTCAAAAAGTACCGATTTAGTTTTAAACTGTGGGTCAGAAAAGGAAATATTAGCAGTAGCGTAAATAATCTTTCCATCTTTTCCTACCAAAACATTTGACGGAAAGCCGTGATTAATATTCAGTTTTCGGATCTCATCTTTGTTCAATGATATAATTTCATATCTGTAGCCGTTCCGTTTCTGAAAGCGCCTGGCACTGGTGGGGCTATCATGGGTAATCCCGATAAACCTTACAGCCTTTTTGCCATATTTAGCTACCAGGTTATTTAATTCAGGCATTTCGGCTATGCAGGGCGGGCATTTTTCGAACCAAAAGTTAATCACCACTACCTGATTTTTTAAATCGGTATTGGAGAGTTGTTTTTTATTGATGGTTAAACCGTTAAAAGGAGGTAAATCTTTACCTATTAAATCTTCAAAAAAAGTTTCCTGCGTAGCCCATTTAACAGGAGCATCTTGAGCCAATGCTATGAAAGAAAATACAGAGAATAGTAGAATAAGGTAAATTTTCATCAACGCTAAATATAAAAAAAAGAGGGTGTATCATAAGGGCAATTTCACCTCAAATGCTGTCATGTTGTCCAAAGGACTCCTAGGGAGAGCCTCTCGAAACAAATTAAAGCGTATTTAAATAGGTCCTTCGACAGGCTCAGGATGACAAACCTATCTTTATCAAAAGAGGTTAAATGCATTTGCTTATTTAATCTTTTTATTTAGGTACTCAATTGCAGTATTCAGCGTTGCATCCTTATTGCCTATAAAATCTTTTACTGTTGGAATTACCTCGATATCAGGTTTTATGCCCTTGCCTACAAATTCACGCCCATCGGGATAAGTATCCTTTTTGGTACATACTCTTGCACTTCCTCCGCCAGGAAGATCAAACAAGTAAGGTTGTCCTGTACTGCCAAAAGAATTTCTGCCGATTTTCGTCATGTGTTTTTGTTTATCAGCATAAATCAAAAAGTCTTCAGCTGCTGAAGCAGTATTATGGCCAATTAACAGTACCGTTGGAACTACAATGCGCTTTGCCGAAAGCTTGTTTTTTAGTGGACGGTAATCTAAATTGTAAAAATAATTATCCTGATAGCTTAAAAGTGCCTTTTTGTTCCATTCACTGTTTACCGTATCTTTGGGAGAAGTATATTTCCCCCATGCCTTAAAGGCCGAGGTTAATTGTCGGGTAGAATAACGGGCACCATAAAGCAGGCTATCATTGGTAAGGTATTTCAATATGTAACTGCCGATCCCAGTATCTCCCCCTCCATTATTCCTTAAATCAATTATTATTGCTTTGGCTTGGTATAATTCTGGGAGCTTAGTGATAAAAAGAGAATCTATTTTCTCGTCTCCAAAAGAGTTAAGCGCAACATAAGCGACTTTATTAGGATACCATTTAAAATCCAACAGCGATGATTCTGCAGGAAATGCAGGAAAAACTTCCTTTTCTTCGGTGCGTTTATGCGTTAATTTTAAGACTAAAATTTGTCCCTTTGGTTTTTTGATTTTGATTTCGAACTCACTTCCTTCAAGTCCCTGAAGCAATTTGCTAATACTCCAGTCCTGTAAAACATAATCAGTAGAGGAAGAAATATAAGGTGCAACATCTTCAGCTATGTATTTAGCGGTTGGTTTTCCATTTACCTCTATAACCTCACTTCCAACAGGAATTTCGTCCTTTTTGCTTAAATTAACATGTGTAATAATTGCTTTATTCTCCACGTTTTCGATAAATAAGCGGTAATCTCCGAACATGGTATTCATTGGCTCAAAATCTTTACCATCTGGCATGAATATATTAGTATGCCCATCCTTAAGCATTGCACAAAACCGCTGCATTTCGTGATAGTACTCGTAATCAGTTTTAGTTTCGGGAATGGAAGTAATCAATGCTTTATAGGTGCTATCCCATTTAACACGATCTATTTTGTTTAAATAAACGAAGTTATAATTTACTTCCTGCCAAAATTTTGATAACCCGTAAATTTTGTCAGCTTTTGTTAATTTATTCGACTGGGCAAAAACAGCCATAGGCAAGAGCATTAATAAAAGAATTTTCTTCATATCATTTGTTTTATAAGATTTTGCTTCAATTTTTATACCACTTGAAAAATCCTCCCTGACATTAAAATTATGGCCGCCTGAAAAAACAGGGTGTTCGTAAACGGACACCACATATCCGATATCGAACAATAAAGACATAAAAAAATCCTACCAATTTGGCAGGACTTTATAGTTTGTTTGGTTTTGAAAAATTTTATTTAAAGGTAACTGAACCATATTCGGTTTTAATAGATACGTTAGCAGCACCACCACTACCAATTTTACCAGTATATTTTTTGGTTTCATCATCTTTGCTTACCAGGTTTGAGGTTACGTTAGCGCCATATTTAAAGCCCGCATACGAGGTAGAAACATTGAAGTTAGCGTTATAACGGTCTGCAAAACCTAATCCGATACTTACATATTCGCCACCGAAGGTGAAGTTTTTACAGGCCGGTGTAATTTCGCTCACATTTAAACGGTTATAATCCATGTTGATATTTGCATCACCATTAAGTGAGCCTAAAGTAACATTCGAATATTCTGCTTTAACCGCAATTTTACCTGCTGATGCAATGTTTAGATCTCCATAGGCCTGTTTAGCAACCGTATTGCCTTTAACCGTGTTGATGTTTACTTTGGCATATTCTGCATTTAAAAGCAGGTTGCCGCCAATAGTGCCAATGGTTAAACCCTTGCCGTATTGCACTTTAATATCAGCCGATTTTCTGATGGTATTGATGTTTACAGCAACATACTCGGCATCAAGTTGTAAAGTACCAACAGCCCCAATGGTTACCGGGCCATTATATTCATGTTTTACCACTGCTGCATTCAGGTCCTGGATATCGCATTTACCATATTGAACATTGATGTAGTTATTTACATTACTTAAATTGCCAGCAACCAGATTGCCATATTCTACCTTTAAAGAAGTTGGACCTGAAAAATTACCCAATTCTACATTGCCATATTCTTGTGAAACCGTTAATGGGTTTACTGCTGGCATATATACCACGTAATTTACTTTCACTTCCCTCCGCCAGGTGGTTACTCCATTTTTCACCCCACGGCCATAACGTCCGTTTCTATCACCCATGTTTGTTCTGAAAGTAACTACATCTCCGTTTTTAGTCGCATCAATACTTATCCCATCAATCAGTTTTTGCGCGTCATTATCCGAACTGCTGTAAGCTTTAATATCTACATCAACACGTACTTCTTTTTTATCCCAGGTTTTAATGGTGATCGATCCATATTGGTTGTTTAAATTAACCTTATCGTTATTATCTACATTAAAACTCTTGCTAAAAGATTTTGAACGTTCGGCATCGCTGGCCGTTTGCCTATGTTTTGAAGTGCTAACCATCGCCAGTGTTGAAGATTTCTCTACATTTCCGACAATTACATTCTCAGACGGGGTATTTACCGCAACTTCTTGTGCATTAATTTTTACGGCGATTAAAGCCATAAAGGCCAAAAATATTTTTATTGTTTTCATGTTGTTAATTGTTAAACATTTAATGGCTTAAAACCTGCCGGCTGGCAATAAGCAATTTAATGTGGTGAGCGTATCTACCAGTAATAAGTATCTGGAATCAAGTATCGAGACTGATCTGGCTACTGTTTCAACTTGGTTTAAATCTGGTTAACCCTTTTATAGTCGTCAACCTGGTTAATAATTAATAATTGTTGTTTTAATAACTGCAGCTGTATTTCTCGGTTTTTAACCATGGCCTTTACCACAAAAGTTTGGTTGGGCGAGGTTGGCAGCTCTGCTTTTAATCTTTCGTAATCTTCATCAAGCTTTTTAAGATCAGCAGTAAATTTTTTATACAATTCTGGATTCGCAGAAGCGAAAATGGCCAAACTATCTCTTTTTTCGGTAATTAAACCTGCGAAGTGGACTTCTTTTTTAGCATATGAAGCGCTAACGTCGGCTATTTCTAAATCTTTGTTTTGTAATTTTCCTACGTATAACCAGGCTAAACCGAAAACCACCACGATAGCTGCTGCTGCACTCATCCATAAATACAGCTTTGCCGGTTTTTTTTTCTTTTTGTTGTCTAATTCCTGTTCAATCTTTGCCCAAAGTCCTGCCGATGGCTCCATTACATCGAAAGCTTTACGGTTTTCCTTTACAAAGGTTTCTAATCTATTATTCATCTCTCATCCCTTTCTGTTCTAAAATACTTTTTAACTTCTTTTTCGCCCTCATGTACTGTGTGCGGCTTGTATTTTCACTTATTTTTAAAATGTGTGCAATTTCTTCATGGTCGTAACCTTCTAAAAGGTATAAACTCAACACTACTCTATAACCATCTGGCAATTCGGTAATGGCTGTTCTAATTTCATCAGCTTGCAACCGTACTTCACTGTCGTCAAAACTATCCTCATCAGGCACTTCCGATAGCTCATCGGTACTTACAAACTCCATCTTACGCTTACGTAAATAATTGATGGATTTATTAATCACGATCTGCTTTAACCAAAGCCCGAAAGTGGTTTCCTGCCTAAAATCTACAATTCTGGTAAAAGCATCCAAAAATGCTTCCTGTAAAACATCTTCTGCCTCTTCTTCGTAATTTAAAATGCGCAGCGCCACATTATACATGGCCTTTGCATACAGCTTGTACAATTCAAACTGTGCTGCGCGGCTGCCCTGCATGCATTTTTTTACGAGTTCTAGGTTCTTATCGATGTATACGGCTTCCAAAATTTCGAATATTCTGATTATAAGACATAAGGGATTTTAAAACGTTGCATCAAGGTAGAAAAAAGTTTAGAAATATGTTAATACAGTGTTAAGATTAGGAATCAAATATGCTGCTATGTTCAGGAGCGAAGCATAAAATGACTTCTTCATTCCGTTAAAAAATGTTTTTATATTGAATAGGAAACGAGTGGTTCTGTGCTCTTGGCAATTTCAGTCCCGCTTTCTGGTACGAGTTCCGATGCTAATTTAGTGCCGATTTATCGGTAAAGGATCGGAAGCTCTTCCCCACAATCGGGTTTATTTAACAAAGTTTGGTGCCCTGAAGCAAACCGCTGCTACAGCAACTATGAAATGCTACCCTTTCATTTCCAAAACCTAACAATAATTTACAATATTAGGAAATGACTGGTTCCATGCTCTTGGCAATTTCAGCCCTGCTTTTTGGTACGAGTTCCGATGAAGGATCGGAAGCTCTTCCCGACAATCAGGTTTATTTGACAAAGTTCAGTGCAGGAAATTCAAATATTTCATCCGCCAAATGGGTTGCTGATGGGATAACCTAATTATTGAATAACTAAAAATAAATTCTTTAGACGTATCAAATAATGTATTTAATCTGAAAAAGTAAAAGCCCCGAGCTACCAATTATATTATTTATTATCTTGATAAAGAATACCACTGTAGTTATTAAGGGCTATCACATAGCTAGCCTTATATTTCCTTTTTTTCTTTTTTTTTCTCGAATTGTTCAATTAGCTGCATTAATTTATCAGAATAATTAAGATGTGTTTCTTTAATTTCGTAAATTATGTCATTTCTGATTTTAACAGCAGGCTTAGATGGATCATCAGAATACAATGTAACAAAATGAGTTCTAATAAGCTTACTATTCTTTTCTGCATCTAATCTTTTCGAGTATGAGAATTTTACCCATTTTAAATTCTTATCGAAATAACGATAAATCGTATCTGAATACTCTGCATCCAGCTTAGGTGGCGTAAAGGTTTCAGTAATCTGATTCCTGTTTTTTTTTGTGGCAATAGGCCTATTTAATTCGAGATCGAAAAGATTAAGGTTGCCGGGATCAATCGCTCTTTCTACCAAAAAAGAATCAAGCGAAAATGTAGTGCATTCTTTAAGATTTTTAGATTCAAACTTTAGCCCTTGTTTTGATCCATTTTGTATAATGTAAAAGTTAGATGAAGTATCTTTAGGGACTAATTCACTTATTAAAGTGTCGTTTACCTTTCCACGCTTAATAAATTCATATTCAATTGAAGGATTTTCATATATCGTATAATCTTTAAAATAAATAACTTTAAAGCTATCAGTTTCTAAACCTACTGAATCATTGGAATAAGTGTCCTTAAAATGAGATATAAGCGTAATCGACCTCAATTTATCTTTGGCTTTATCCCCCCTTTTAAAGGCAAAAACAAAGTACAATAAAGTGACCAGAATTAGTATATTAATTATTTTCATTGTTAATATACTAATTCTGATAAATGCCAGGCTTGCGGTGCAACCTTGTCTTTTGAGTACACGCTCTCCATTACCCCGTTTCTCATATAAGTACGTTTATCTTTAAAAGACAATTTTATTCTTGCGGTCTTCTCATCACTTTTATCTTCTGCATAATTTAAAACTGGCTCCGCGGATTGGCCAGGTACGCTTCCTTCTGCTGCCATACTTAAATGATCCAGACCTGTGATATAGTCATCTCCAATGATGGCTTTTCTGATTTTAATTTTTTCAAAACTTTTAAATTTTAACGATCCGGAACGATAGGCGTACCAACTAACATAAACATTCCTAATGTCAGCCTCACTTTCACCTACAGACTGGGAAATTTTAGTATCATCTTCATCTCCCCAATTAATATCAATATCCTCAAAAATATTTTCTGTATTTTCTTCTACCCCCCATCCTCAGGATTTACAGGTTGATCTCCGGCTGTACATGTTCGGTACACAAACTGTTCATATGAACTAACTGCTATACCATCGATGTAAACTGTTGTTACTAAGTACCAATCAATGCACTGTGCTTGCGATGACAGTTTGATTATATCATTTGAGCTCAACGCCAGTTTTTCACCTGATTTCCCACTAATTGAATGTAAATTTTTAGAAGATTGATTTAAATCAATTGATGTTCTTCCGTTTTGATTATAAATTATTGTTTTATCTCCCTGAAAATATCTGTTATAAATATTAATTTCAGTGAAAGCAGATAGATATAGACCCTTAACCGTTAATTTGTATTTTCATTCATTTTCTTTACGGAAGCTATTTTATAGTCGTAGTTGTTTTCATCATTTACTATAATAACGGCAAATTCTGTGTGTTTGTCTGATGCTCTTCGAAGATTAGTCTGAACTATTGCTACAAGAAGAGATTTACCATCAATATCTTCAATTAATGCCTTTTCCCACTTTGGATTAAATTTTAATTTCACTGAATCTCCTGCAGATGAAATAAAAATAGATTTAATATTTTTTTGTTGGTTCAGATACCAGTTCATTGCTTTTTCAGCATGCGATAGGTTCGAAATTGAAGCATCTTTTTTTACAACTGTTAAGGATGAAAAAAATTGAGAATAGTAATGGCATGATTTTGCCATACCTAATCTAGGCTTTTTGTTTAAGATCATTTTATGAGCAGTTAATTTACTTGTAGTATAATACCTGCTAATATATAAAAAAAGGTCATTATTATTTGTCTTATAATAAGTAGTTAGATGACTTATTATATGTCTTTTAGGAAATTGAGTAAGGGCCAAACAAAGGAAAAATAGGTGACTAATTTTTAAATAATTCCTGTATTATAATCTTAATAAACTTATAATAATGAAAAATTGATAAATAAATTTGGGCTATTTTAGTTTTACGCTTCAATTAATGTCCCAATCTCTAAATGATAAATGTTTATTTCTTTCGCAAAAGATATCTTATATTAAAAAGAAAATTCTTTATTTTAAATTCTGAATAGCTGCTTATAGCTGGCTATTGCCAATATATTTTACTTCATGCCATGGAAACCGATTTAATCATTTCAGCAATAAACGAATTACACAAAAAAGCAGATCAGGCTTTAGAAAGTAAGGATATAACGGCCTATACTGCGATGTTTGATGACAGCATAACTTATACCCCTGCAGAAGGTATCGCGCTTAATAAACGCGATTATACACTCGATTTAAAAAAGTATTTTGGCCATATTAAGGAAATCCACACCAGCTATTATCGCATTAAATCCTCTTTTGAAAACGAAGTTTTTACTGAAAAAATAGCCCGGAAATCAGTCATTTTAAAACCTAATCTGCTTATTTTCTCTAAAAAACAAACCATCCAGACAGAAGAAATCTACCACTGGAAAAACATTAAAGGTGAGTGGAAAGTAATCGCTGTAGAAATCGTGCTGGAAGAGAAATACTAATGACTGAAGATAAACTGGTAAAAGTCCTCTTTGCTTTTCATAGTGATGCCTTGGAGGAATGGACAATAGAAACCATGTGGTGCGAAACTGTAGATCAGGAAAAAGGTCATTATAAGATTGAAAACATTCCTTTTTATGCACCCTTTGCCTACAACGACCTCGTATTTGCAGAATATGATGAAGATGAAGGTATGTTAACCTATCGCGAAACTGTTGCTTTTTCGGGCCACTCTACTATTCAGGTGGTATTAATGGACAAAGACGCAAGTTCTACTAATGAAATCATTACAATGCTTGAAGCTTTAGGGGCTGAAATTGAAAAATTTAGTAATGACTATTTCGTAATTGATATCTCGCCAAGTTTAAATTATAAAACCATAAATGATGAATTAAAGAATTTGACAGAAAAAGAGATTATTGATTACGCCGAAAGCTGCTTAGATGATAAGCATCAATTTCAAATAACATGATTTTAAAAAGAACAGCGTATTACATAATTTTAATGATGGCAATAATCGGCATCTTCTTATTCCCTTATGGAATACTTAATACAATGGTAAGCCTGAAATATGAAACAGACAAGGCTAGTGACTGTATTTCAATAATTTCAGGAGATAATCTTTGTGAGCGTATCAGAAATATGAAAGTTTACTTTATTATTTCTGTAATCCTTACGGCTATTCTCATAATTTTTAAAAGAAGAATGTTGATGCAAAAAATACCGTCTCCTAAATAATTAGCCTCCTCCTTTTTTGACCTACATCAAAGTTTAAGATTTTTAATGGCTGCACCTTTGCAACATTATAAATTATAAATTAAACAGATCAAAAAATGAAAAAAGAACATTTCAAATACATCAACACACTTTTCGTGGTTATTCCTATGACATTAATTATGGCGTTTGTGGGTTTAATGCGTAACTATGGTTTTGGCGAAGATTGGTTTATCAAATTTTTAAAAGCATGGAGTATTATGTTACCTGTAGCTTATTTTGCGGCCTTTATCATTATTCCAAATGCACGGAAACTTGCAGAAAAGATCACTTCTAAAGCCTAAACATTGTTACATTTGGTTAAGACTAAATTAAATGCACGAACAGCTTTCCAGTTATATCAGAGAAAAAATTACCATCAGCGATGAGGATCTGGAGCAGGTATTGTCTTATTTCAAGATGATGAAGGTAAAGAAAAACGAAATCATGATCAGTCCTGGCGAAACGAGTCAACGCATTTATTTTGTTGACAAAGGCTGCTTGCGAATTTTTTTTCTGACAGAAGGCGGTACTGAAGCTACAAGGCATTTTGCTTTCGAAAACCAGTTTGCCACGGCATTGGTCAGTTTTATTACTAACGAAACTTCAAAGGAGTTTGTGCAGGCCATAGAAGATACCAACCTGTATTACATTTCGCAAAACGATTTTTACCATCTGCTTAAAATCATCCCTCAATGGGAGAAACTTTACCACCATTACCTGGAGTACGCCTACGTAACCAATACCAATCGCTTAATGTCGTTTATCACGCTCGATGCCACAGAACGTTACAGGCAGCTGCTTGCCCAAAATCCAGGCGTGGTCATGCGCATGCCGAACAAAATGGTTGCCTCTTACTTAAATATCTCACAAGAAACTTTAAGCAGATTAAAATCAAAAGCCTAATTTAAATATGGTAAAGAATATCAATTATGCTGAATGTAGAAATACATCAGATGGGATGCTAAAATAGTTTTTAAGCTTTTGTGCCATTTTTAAAGTGATATCCCTCTTTCCTGATAATACTGCTGACACATGTCCTTTACTTCCTATAATTGGGTCTAAATCTTTGGCTTTTACGCCCATTTCCTTCATTTTATACTTAATAACGGCTAAAGCATCCAATTCTGGTAGTTGGTAATTTTTTTCATCAAAATCTTTTACCAAAACAAGTAATAATTCCAATTCATCTCTTTCAGGTGTGTTGGGTGCTGCATGAAAAATCTCCATCAATCTTATTGATGCCTTATTATAGTCAGCTTCGTTTTTTAATATTTTCCAATTCATCTCTATAGATTAATCTGAATTCATTAATAGTCGAAAATAATGTTTTTTTTGTACTGTTAGGCTAATGCGGTCGTCATGCTGAATTTATTTCAGCATCTTTCTTGCAATAAAGACCCTGAAATAAATTCAGGGTGACGGCATCTAAAGGATATCTCCCTTTTGCTAAACTTATACAAAGAGTTTTCAAATTGCATTTTTTTTGCCTGCTAAAAAACCTGCTTCAAAAACCTTTGGTTATAGCAGCAACTTTAAAACAAAATCGGTATTTTTGCCGCTCAATTTAGATTACAATATATGTTAAGAACAGTAACTTGTGGTGCATTAAACCTGAATAACTTAGGCGAAAGTGTTACGCTATGTGGTTGGGTACAAAAATCAAGAGATTTAGGCGGTATGACTTTTATAGACATCCGCGATCGTTATGGCATTACTCAGTTGGTTTTTAACATGGACGATAATCGTGAACTTTGCGAAGCAGCACGTTCATTAGGTCGCGAATTTGTAATTAAAGCAATTGGTACCGTTGTAGAAAGAAGCAACAAAAACCCAAAAATGCCAACTGGTGACGTGGAGATTAAAATTTCTGCATTAGAGATTTTAAATGCTGCAAAATTACCGCCATTCATGATCGATGACGAAACTGATGGTGGTGACGAGTTGCGTATGAAATACCGTTATTTAGATTTACGCCGTAACCCGGTTCGCAATAACCTGGTTTTGCGTCATAAAATGGCACAATCGGTTCGCCGTTATTTAGATGCTTTAGATTTTATCGAAGTAGAAACGCCTGTGTTGATTAAATCTACACCAGAGGGTGCAAGAGATTTCGTGGTGCCTAGCCGTATGAATGAAGGGGAGTTTTATGCTTTGCCTCAATCGCCGCAAACCTTCAAACAACTGCTAATGGTTTCGGGTTTCGACCGTTATTTTCAGATTGTAAAATGTTTTAGAGATGAAGATTTAAGAGCCGACCGTCAGCCTGAGTTTACCCAGATTGATTGTGAAATGTCTTTCATCGAACAAGAAGATATATTAAACACTTTTGAAGGTCTGATCCGTACTTTATTTAAAGAAGTACGCAATTACGACTTACCGGAAGTACCGCGTATGCAATATGCAGATGCGATGCGTTTATACGGTTCTGACAAACCTGATACCCGTTTTGCGATGCAATTTGTGGAGCTTAACCATTTGGTAAAAGGTAAGGGCTTCCCGGTTTTTGATAACGCAGAATTGGTAGTGGGTATCAATGCAAAAGGTGCAGCAAGTTATACACGTAAGCAGTTAGATGAATTAACCGATTTTATCAAACGCCCACAGATTGGTGCTACAGGTTTGATTTATGCCCGCCACAATGATGATGGAACCATTAAATCATCTGTAGATAAATTTTTTAACGAAGAAGATCTTAAACAGTGGAGCGAAGCTTTCGGTACAGAAAAAGGCGATTTGTTATTGATTTTAGCCGGTTCAACAGATAAAGTCCGCAAGCAATTAAATGAGCTTCGTTTAGAAATGGGTAACCGCTTAGGTTTACGCGATAAAAACACATTCTCTGCCCTATGGGTATTGGATTTCCCACTTTTAGAGTGGGATGAGGAAACAGAACGTTACCATGCCATGCACCACCCCTTCACTTCACCAAAACCTGAAGATATTGCCTTATTGGATACAGATCCTAAAAACGTACGTGCCAATGCTTACGATATGGTGATCAACGGAACTGAAGTTGGTGGCGGATCGATCCGTATCCACGACAGGTCTTTACAGGCTTTAATGTTTAAACATTTAGGTTTTAGTGCAGAAGAAGCACAAAAACAATTTGGTTTCTTAATGGATGCCTTTGAGTTTGGTGCGCCTCCACATGGCGGTATTGCCTTTGGTTTCGATCGTTTAACCTCAATTTTCGCAGGTTTAGATTCCATACGCGATGTGATTGCTTTCCCTAAAAACAACTCAGGCAGAGATGTAATGATCGATAGTCCAAGCACTATTGACGAGAAGCAATTGAAAGAATTGAAGATTAAAACGGATTTATAGGTTCATGAGTTCACTGGTCATTGTTTAATTGGGCTGGGAGCAGAAATAGCATAGTCATAACAAGGTTTACAACGGCTAAGTTTTTAATCAAGAAAGCCTCAGGATTTAGAATTCTGAGGCTTTTTAATGATATCATTTCGTGCTTTGCTCACGAATGAACAAATGGCTAATGAGCTATTGAACTAATATGTTTCACTATCAGGCGGAATGCCGTAGTCTATAAATTTCTTTTCTTTTTTCTCTTTCTTTTTCCCCAACCAACTCTTCACAGAATTAAAAATTGCAGATAAATGTTCCGCATCAAGCGATTTACCAATTTTTCCCGAAACCAGACCTACAGCCGCTTTGGTTAAAAAACCAGCACCTCTAAATATGGTTTTATTCATAAACATAGGCAAAAGCAAAGACATAGCGGTTCCACTAATATTTAATTTTTCGTCGGCTTTAAACAGGTTACTTGGTGTAGCGTATCTTTTTATCAATGCACCTAAGGTAAATTGGTGAAAGTAAGTCTTTGAATCAGATTTAAGCATATTCTGCTTAAGGGTGTATTCAACCTTAAGTTCTAATTTTCTAGCCTGGAGGTCTTCTAGGTTACGGATGTCTTTATACCTTCTCATCTTCCTCCTTATCTGCAAGTTTATCAAAGTATCTTCTAATGGCTACATTAATAATTGCCTTTTCGATATACTTATCTTTAGTTAAATAAACACCTAGTGCCAATATAATATAGAATAAGGAAACGCAGCCAAAGCCTCCGGCATAGCTACCTAAAAGATCAGACAGATAAAGCGCCAAAGTTACCGAGCCAAATAAAAAGGCCAATATAAAACAAACAATAACTACCGTACTGGTTACTAAATCGGCAAAAACTTTAGAGACTTTTTCTACCAGGTAAAGTCTCGTATACTCAACCCTGGCCTCTAAAAAACCCTTGGCATCGTCTACAAGATCTTCAATGCTTTTATCTTTATTTTCCTGCATAATTCAGATTGATATTTAACCGGGCAGTTGCCCGGCTATGCAATATTTTATTTATTACGCGTGCTCCACGTCGTCACTGTATTCTTCTTCTACGCTTCTTAATTTCGTTTTGATCGAGCTTACAACTTTATCCTTTAAGCTTGCAAGGTGGTTAATTTCATCAGCAGCTTTATCTTTGATAGAATCGCCCAAATCTTTTAGAGATTGGCTTAATTTATCGCGGGTTTCATCACCTTTATCCGGTGCGAACAAAATTCCTAGAGCCGCACCAGCAGCTAATCCTGCTAAAAGCGCAACTACAACTTTTGAGTTATCATTCATAATTAATGTATTTTAAGGGTTTAACAATTATGTACAATATAAAACTACTACATTATTTATTGTTAAGCTATATTTATAACTCCGTATGCTCGTTATTTGTTTTAATTCTTTCCAATCTTTCTGATGCAAGCGTACTGGTTTCGTAAATCTTAACGAGCAATATAAAATAAGATAACAGTAGCGGGCCAAAAACAAGGCCCAATATTCCAAATAAAGGGATACCAATAATTACGCCAATTACTGTAATTATGGGGTGAATATTGCCAACTTTTTTTGCAATGATAAACCTGAGCACATTATCGATATTGATGATGACTACAAAACCAAAAATAAGCATGGCCCAGCCAGCAAAATTATTCCCGTTTGCAATCTGCAAAATCGCAGCTGGAACAAATACAACCGGTGGCCCCAAAACGGGCACAAAAGAGATAAATGTTGTAATAACACCCCAAAATACAGGGTCTTTATAGCCCAAAACATAAAAAGAAAGACTCAAAAGCGAACCTTGAACGAGGCAGATCAGCCCTTGTCCCAATACATTCGCATAAGTTGTATTTCGCATTTCATCACCAAAACGAAGTGCATTCTGTTCTCTGAAAGGTGCATATTTAATCAACGAAAATTCGAATTTCCTTCGCTCTATTAACATAAAGTAGAGTAAAAAGTACATCACCAATAAACTTAATATAATATTTACTGCACTCGATATTAAGGATGGGAAAAGCTGAGTGGCCCAATTCCCCAAGCGGTTCAATCCTTCCTGAATAAGATCCTGATTGATTTTAACTGGAATAAGATGCTGTAATTTAACCAACAGGTTCCTGAAAAACACTTCATTGTTTTTCAATTCCGAAATTTTACTGATAACCATACTACTTAATGCATAAAAAGGCATTACAATGAGTATGATACTGATGGTGATAAGGAAAATAGCCGTTACTCTTTTATTCCATCCCTTATTTTCTGCCAAATGGATATAGGCCGGTCGCATTATCGTGTAAAGCACTAAAGTACTTAAAATAGCACTAAAAATACTTTGCAAGGAATACGCAATTAACACCCCAAGCGCAATAATAATGACCAGGTTAATGTTATTGCGTTGCTTATAAGAGAATACTGACATATTTAGATAATAAGGGTATTCTTTAAATGCTAAAATGGCTGATTTTGTTTTTCTAGATTTAAAATTTATACTCCATCATCAACCTCAATAAATTTGATTTTATTGTAAAGTGTTTTTCTGTCGATATTTAAGATTTTTGCCGCCTTGGTTTTGTTGAAATTAACCGCTTTTAGCACTTCTAAAATAGCAGTATATTCGGCTTCCTTAGCAGCATTCCGCAAATTAAGCGATTTATCATTATTTAATTTTAGCGGCAAAAGAAGCGCTTTTTTTTCGTGCTGCGCCTTAGGATAATCAGTCATTCGAAGCTCCAATGGTAAAACATGAGTTTCTACCCAATCACCATCGGTTAATAAGGCAATCCGCCTGATAACATTCTTCAGCTCGCGTACATTACCTGGCCAATTGTATGCTAATAAACATTTCATCACTTCATCAGAAAAGCCTTCGATCTTTTTATTCAATTCTTTGTTTACCGTGGCTAGAAAATGCTCAGCAAAAATAAGGATATCATTATCCCGGTGTTTCAATGATGGAACGTGTATAGAAAATTCATTAAAGCGGTGATATAAATCTTCCCTGAATATACCCTTTTGAATCCCCTCTACTAAATTTTCATTTGTGGCTACAATAAGCCGCACATCCAGATCAATCTCCTTTGTACTTCCAATCCGCTTTATTTTCCGCTCTTGAACTGCCCTGAGTAAAGTTGCCTGGATCTCATATGATAAATTACCGATCTCATCAAGAAATAATGTACCGCCATTAGCTTGCTCAAAGTGACCAATTTTAGTGAAGGCTGCTCCAGTAAATGCCCCTTTCTCGTGTCCAAAAAATTCACTGGCGGCTAAATCTTTTGTTAAAGAGCCACAATCCATGGCGATGAAAGGTTCTTTGCCACGCGAACTATTCAGGTGAATGGTTTTAGCAACACATTCTTTTCCTGTCCCACTTTCCCCAGTTAAAATGACCGTGTATCCTGTTTGTGCTATGAGTTGGATTTGTTTCAGTAAAAGCGCTGAAGCATTGCTCTCCCCATTTATATACTCCGGGCCATTTAGAAAATCGGAAATAACATTACTATCAGCGCGTTCAAAATTTTTAGGCGATTTTAAAACCTCTTGCGTTTCAAGGGCTTTATTTATGGTATTTAAAATTTCATCCGGGTAGAGCGGTTTCACAATATAATCGTAAGCCCCTAGTTTTATCAATTCCACGGCAAGCTTAATATCCGAATAACCTGTAATAATAATCACACTGGTGGCCGGATAGTTTTCCTTAATGTGGATTAAAATCTCCTTCCCATCTGTATCATCCAAACGATAATCGCATAATACCAAATCGAATTTCTCTTTTTCAAGAATTTGTAAAACCGTTCTACCAGTTGTTACATTCGAAACTTCAAATCCATTTTTAGTTAAAAATTTGCAGAGCAATAAACCGATGCTAATTTCATCGTCAACAATGAGTATCTTCTTTTTCATGAGTAGCGTTATTATTATAAAAACCCTTACGTTGTAGTAAGCACATTAGGGTTAATAATTACTTAACATAATTACTCAAAAAAAATTGCATTGAAAAATTTTTGCAACACTTTCGTTACGCCATGCATCAAATTAATACTACACACAAATGCTATTTTCCAGAAAAATTTGCTTTTCTCTTTTCAACGAATGCATTTACGCCTTCTTTAAAATCGGCCGTTTCGAAACATTTGCCAAATTCTTCAATTTCGGTAGCGTAGCCATTGTTGTTATTTACAGCTGCAATTACAGATTTTATTGCAGCCGAAACAGCCAGCGGTGCGCGTTTTTTAATAACATTAAGCATCTCTTCAGCCTTACTAATTAGATCGGGCTGTGGAACAACATAATTTACAAGACCTATTTTTTCTGCATCCGAAGCGGTAATCATATTTGCGGTCGTAATCATTTCTATTGCTCTACCTTTTCCAACCAATTGTGTAAGGCGCTGGGTACCGCCATAACCGGGAATTAAACCTAAAGTAACTTCAGGTAAACCTAATTTTGCATGATCTGATGCGATGCGTATATGGCAGGCCATAGCCAGCTCTAGTCCTCCGCCCAAAGCAAAGCCATTAATTGCTGCAATAAATGGCTTTGAAGAATTTTCAATGGCATTAAAAACCAGCTCATGACCACGTTTTGCTAAATCTTCTCCCTGTTTACCATTATAATCAGAAAACTCTTTAATGTCAGCTCCCGCAACAAAGGCCTTTTCACCTGCTCCGGTTAAAATAACGCCTCTTACTTCATCGTTTTTACCTGCGAAAGCAATAACATCTGCCAGTTCAGCCAAAGTATCTTTATTTAAAGCATTTAGTGCTTTTTCACGGTTAATGGTAATGTATAAAATGTTTTCTTTTATCTCTGAAATTAAATTCTGGTATGCCATAGCTTAAAAATTTCTGTTTTCTGTAACCCAATTCTGAATATATTCTACAATACTTGCCATTGTTGTACCTGGAGGAAATAGCTCTCCAACACCCATATCTGCAAGTTTTAACCGATCTGCTTCCGGAATAATCCCGCCACCGGTTAATAACACATCATCTAACTGTTTTTCTTTCATAAAATGAATAATCTTTGGAAAAACTGTCATGTGCGCGCCCGATAGGATAGAAATCCCAATGGCATCAACATCTTCCTGAAGCGCTGTGTTCACCACCATTTCTGGCGTTTGGCGCAGGCCGGTATAAATTACTTCCATGCCTGCATCCCGTAAGGAAGTTGCGATTACTTTGGCCCCTCTGTCATGGCCATCTAATCCAACTTTAGCTACTAAAACGCGAATAGGCCGATTTAATACTTTGCTCATAATGAATATTAAGTTCACGTAAATGTATTGATTTTGATTCTCAAATTAATCATTAACTAAAACAAGCAGAATTAGACTAATCTTTTTACATTTGCATTCCTAATTTACAGGTTTTTATGAGTGAAGAGAAGTCATTGAACTTTATTGAAGAAATTGTTGAGAACGACTTAAATAGTGGTAAGTATGAAACTTTGGTTACGCGTTTCCCGCCAGAACCTAATGGTTATTTACACATCGGCCACGCGAAAGCAATATGCTTAAATTTCGGACTAACACAAAAATACGGCGGCTATACCAACCTGCGTTTTGACGATACCAATCCGGTAACAGAAAAAACAGAATATGTAAACAGTCAGCAAGAAGATATCAGATGGTTAGGTTTTAACTGGAAAAATGAACTATATGCCTCAGATTATTTTGATGAGCTGTATGGTTTTGCCGTTAAACTGATCGAAAAAGGTTTGGCTTATGTTGACGAGAGTTCTGCAGATGAAATTGCAGCTTTAAAAGGCACGCCAACAGAACCAGGACAGGATAGCCCATACCGCAACCGCAGTATTGAAGAAAATTTAGACATTTTCACTAAAATGAAAAATGGCGAATTTGCCGATGGCGCTTATATTTTGAGAGCAAAAATCGACATGGCCAGTCCGAATATGTTAATGCGCGATCCGATTATCTATCGTATTAAACATGCTGAACATCACCGTACAGGCAACAAATGGTGCATTTACCCGATGTACGATTTTGCTCACGGACAAAGTGATAGTATCGAAAACATCACGCATTCTATCTGTACATTAGAATATGTTTCACACCGTGAATTGTATGATTGGTTTATCGAAAAATTAGAGATTTTTCCTTCGAAACAATATGAATTTGCCCGTTTAAACCTTACCAGCACGGTGATGAGTAAACGTAAGTTATTGCAACTGGTTAACGAAAACTTGGTAAATGGATGGGACGATCCGCGCATGCCTACAATTAGTGGTTTACGTAGGAGAGGTTTTACACCAAAGAGTGTACGCGAGTTTTGCGAACGTATTGGTATTGCCAAACGCGAAAATTTAATTGAGCTAAGTTTATTGGAATTTTGTATCCGCGAAGATTTAAATAAAACGGCAAACCGTGTAATGGCGGTTTTAGATCCGATTAAACTGGTGATTACAAATTACGAAAAAGGAACAGAAGATTTAATCGGCGAGAACAATCCGGAGGCTGAAGATGGTGGGGGCACGCGTGTAATCCCTTTCAGCAACGAACTTTGGATAGAACGTGAAGATTTTATGGAAGTACCGGCAAAAAAATGGTTCCGTTTGGCTCCAGGTGCAATGGTACGCTTAAAATTTGCCTACATTGTTAAATGTGAAGATTTTGTAAAAGATGAAAACGGAAACGTTACCGAAATTCATTGTACTTACATCCCAGAATCGAAAAGTGGAAATGATACCAGCGGCATTAATGTAAAAGGAACAATCCATTGGGTGAGTGCTGCACATGCCAAAACTGCCGAAATCCGTTTGTATGACCGTTTGTTTACTTCTGAAACACCAGATGCTGAAGAAGGAGATTTTAAAGATTACCTAAACCCTGAAAGCTTAACGGTTTTACCTAACGCTTACATCGAACCGGCATTGGCAGACGCAGATTTAGAAAGCCGTTATCAGTTTATCCGTAAAGGTTATTTCTGTTTAGATAGAGATTCTACTGCAGATAAATTGGTTTTTAACCGTACCGTTACATTAAAGGATACGTTTAAGAAGCCGAATTAATTAGCTTTTTAAACCACAGATAAACACGGATGAACACAGATTCATCCGTGTTTTTTTGCTAGAATTTGTATTCCAATGCCTGGAGAAGAGAATATGGGCTAGCAAATATTAGCATTTGTCTTTTGCACCATAAACTTCGGACCTCTGACTTTCGGACTCTTTAACCATCATCCCTCTTACACTTTACATCTTTAATACTTCGTATACACATTATACAGCACCAAAACATCTACCGGTGTTAAAGTAGGTGTAATGTCGCTCTGGATAAAATGGATTTTAAAAGCGGTGATTGCTGCAGGGAGATTACTGGTATCGTAACCAATATATTTTAAGGCCATTTCGGTATTGAAATCTACCGGTGGGTTTTTCAGCACATCATCATACCAATAGCCAAAACCTTTATCCGCCAGTTTTTTCCAGGGGAAGTTTTTTGGATCATTTTTCCGTTTAGGTGCTATATCGGCATGACCGATAAAATTCGCCGTTGGGATGCCATAGGTTTTCTTTAAAGTAGCCAACAGCTTTAGCAGGCTATTGATCTGTGCATCAGGCCATGGGTCAGTTAAGCCATTATTATCCAGTTCAATGCCAATAGATGAAGAATTCAGGTCGGTATCTTTTCCCCATTTACTCACACCAGCATGGTTTGCGCGTAAATAATCATTCACCATGTGCACTACTTTACCATCACGGCTGATCACATAATGGGCACTTGTACCTGCCTTAGTTGAAAAAAATGTCTTTATGGTTTGTGCCAAACTATCTTGCGCGGTATGGTGGATCACCACAAAATTTGGTTTCCGTATCCCAAAATTTACAGAACCAACCCACTCCTGATTTGTTGCTCCTAATGAATCGTAAAGTTGACCAATTGGTGGCGTGGTATTGATTATTTTCGAAAAATCCTTTGCTTTTTCCTTATAGATTTTTTCTGTTGCGGCGTATTTGCTGCTTCCGCAGGCAGATAAAATAAGTACAAGAGAAAAAGCGGAAATAGATAATGATTTTGATGACCTGGAAAATAACATAGTATGAATTGTTAGCAAGTTGAAGTTACAAAGTTATCTTAAACTTCACCCAATACATCAAACTTTATACAAAGCTTTCAAAATTTACTAATTTAGCGGCCATATACTTTAATATGAAGAATTTATACAAATCAGCCCTATTTTTATCAGCAGTAGCTATTTCTGTAGGCGCTTTATCGTCTTGTACCGGCAATAATAAATCTAAAGATGAAAAGGCTGTGGTAGTACAAAAAGATAGTCTGATCAATTATGTTTCTCAACGCCTGCCTATTTACGAAAGGGTAAAATTAACCACCAATATTAACGAGTTAAGTGTTAACGACCGTAAAATTTTGCCTTTGTTAATTCAGGCAGCAGAAATTATGGATCAATTATACTGGAAACAAGCCTACCCACAAAGAGATAGCCTGCTCGCAACTATTAAAGATGAAAAAACACGCGATTTTGTTAATATCAATTATGGCCCCTGGGATAGATTAAATAATGATAAACCTTTTGTTGAAGGTGTTGGTGCCAAACCAGAGGGCGCATCTTTTTATCCCTACGGAATTACCAAAGAAGCCATAGAGAAATCGGACCTTGCTGATAAGTTTGGTGCATATTCGGTTATTCAAAAAGACAGTACTGGCAAATTATCAACTGTACCTTATCATGTATTATTTGCTTCAGAATTACAAAAAGCAAGCTCGTTATTAAAACAGGCCGCTTTAATTGCCGAAGATGCCGGTTTAAAAAAATATTTAAACTTAAGGGCAGATGCTTTGGTAACGGATAATTTTACTGCAAGTGATTATGCCTGGTTAGATATGAAAACCAATGGTTTGGATATTATTATCGGTCCGATTGAAAATTATGAGGATAAACTGTTTAATGCCCGTACCAGTTACGAAGCTTATGTTTTAATCAAAGATAAAGAGTGGAGCAAGCGTTTGGCGAAGTATGTAAAAATGCTTCCTGAATTGCAGAAAAACTTACCTGTTGCGGCGAAATACAAAACCGAAACACCTGGAACCGACTCTGAACTAAATGCATATGATGTGGTTTATTATGCTGGAGACTGTAATGCCGGATCGAAAACCATTGCTGTTAATCTCCCGAACGATGAAAAAATCCAACAGGAAAAAGGAACACGCCGTTCGCAGCTGAAAAATGCTATGCAGGCGAAATTTGATAAGATCCTGGTACCGATTTCAAAAGAATTAATTGAAGCCGATCAGCAACAATACATTAAGTTTGATGCTTTTTTTGCAAACGTAATGTTTCACGAAGTAGCTCATGGTTTAGGGATTAAAAAAACCATTACCGGAAAAGGCTTTGTACGTGCGGCATTAAAAGAACAGTATAGCTGGTTAGAAGAAGGCAAAGCCGATATTTTAGGCTTGTATATGGTAACGGGCTTACTTAAAAAGGGTGAGTTGAAAGGTGATATAAAAGATTATTACACCACATTTATGGCTGGTATTTTACGTTCTGTTCGCTTCGGCGTTTCTGAGGCGCATGGAAAAGCCAATATGCAATGCTTTAATTATTTTCAGGAGAAAGGTGCTTTTGAGCGCACCGCTAAAGGTACTTACAAGGTAAACTTCGAAAAATTTGCAACTGCCATGAACGATTTAAGCGCATTCATTCTTACCCTTCAGGGTAACGGCGATAAAGCTGCGGTAGAAAAAGCACAAAAAGAAAAAGCGGTTATCCATACAGAACTTCAAACAGATCTGGATCGGTTGACCAAAAAGAATATTCCGGTTGATGTTGTTTTCGAACAAGGTGTTGACGTGCTTGGGGTAAAATAAAAGATTTCTTTTACCCAGGAATTTAAGGCCATGGATATGCAGGCGTAAGCTTGTTTATCTGTGGCTTTTTTACGTTGTTGGTTCACTGGTTCATTAGTCATTAGTTTATTTGTGGGACTGGGTTAATTGCCTAAGCTCCTTAAAAAAATCTTTCCCTCCGCTATAAAAGAAAAATTGTCATTTATATTTATACGGTAAATAATCCTCAAGGTTAGGGCTGAAGAGGGAATTAAACGCCTAAACTTCTGTCATCGGACCTCCGACGCCGGACTTTTTTAAAATCCCTGTAACCTTTTTAAAAAACGGTCGTCTTACCTATAACTAAACAAGCGGAAACCTTTCGTTTCCGGACTAAACTTTAAAATAAGCAGGCAATTAAATGGCAAGTGTGCATATACGCTATGGAAATCTTATTGCCCATTTTTTTTTAAGAATAAACACCTAAAAATGAAAACATTATACAGAATATCACTTATCGTTACTTTCCTTTTTACCGTTACAGCGGGATTTGCGCAAACAAACTCTAAACCGAACATCAGTGGCGTAATTTTAGATGAAACCAAAAAACCAGCAGATTACGTTACGGTTGTGCTCTTTAAAGCATCCGATTCGAGCGTGGTTAAAACGGCATTTACCGATCCAAATGGAACATTTAATTTTAATGTTTCGGGAAAGGGTAGCTACTATTATAAAGCCAGTAACATGGGATATAAAACGCTTAAAAGTAAAACCATCGTTTTAACAGAAGATAATCAAAAGGTAGATTTCGGAACGGCACAGCTCACCTCAAGCACTCAAAACTTAAAAGAAGTGAATGTAGCGGTAACTAAACCATTAATCGAAAGAAAAATGGATAAGATCGTGATGAACGTTTCCAATAGTTCGATTATGACAGGTTCTACCGCATTAGAAGTTCTGCAAAAAGCACCAGGCGTAACGGTAGATCAGAATGATAAGATTTCGATGATGGGTAAACAGGGTGTGCTGATTCAACTGGATGGCAAACAGACTTATATGAGCAGTGCTGATGTGGCCAACCTACTGCGTAATATGCAGAGTTCAGAGATTGAGAGCATTGAACTGATTACCAATCCATCTTCAAAATATGATGCCTCCGGCAACTCGGGCATCATCAACATCAAAACGAAGAAAAACAAAAATGGCGGAACCAATGGCAGCTTAAGTGCAACGGCTGGTTATGGCAAAAACTTTAGGGGAAATACTGGTTTAAACTTAAATCATAGAACACAAAAACTGAATCTTTTCGGCAACTACAATTATGGAAGAAATGAGCGCGACAACCTCATCGCCATCGACCGTATTTCTAACGGAACCCCAGATACTTATTTCATGCAGGTTGGCACCAGTCACAGAAAGCAGCAGAACAATAATTTTAAAGCAGGTATAGATTATTTTATTGATAAAAAGAATACAATTGGTGTTTTGGTAAATGGTTACTTTAACCATGGAAATGAAACCGCAGGAAACAATACTTTAATTGGCCCCTCTTTTAACCAGGTAGATTCGAGCCTGATCACCAATTCATTTCAGGCAAACAAATACAATAATGTTTCTTATAACTTAAATTATAAATCTGTCCTGGATACCGCGGGTTCAGAAATCTCGGCAGATGTAGATTACTCCAAGTACAAAGGAAACGATGGTTCCAATTATGAAAATGATTACCGCTTCCAAAATGGAGATAGAATCCGTCCTATTAGATATACCCGGAACAACACCCCATCGATTATTGATATCAAAGCATTTAAAGTCGACTATAATGTATCACTTAACAAAACGGTTAAACTCGAAGCTGGGGTTAAAAGCAGCTGGGTTAAAACCGATAATGATTTGCAGGCGGAAATGTTGGTAAACAATGCTTGGCAGAATGATGTAAAACGAAGCAATCAGTTTGTGTATGATGAAAATGTAAATGCGGCTTATACCAATGTAAACAAACAGTTTAAAAATACCAACGTACAGATTGGCTTAAGAGTTGAGCAAACCAATTCGAAAGGAAATCTGATTACCACAAACACCGTTGTAGAACGAAATTACTGGGATTTTTTTCCAACGTTATTTATTCAACAAACGCTTTCAAAAAACAATCAGTTAGGTTTTTCTTATAGCAGGAGGATAGACCGACCAAGTTATGATGCCTTAAATCCTTTTATTTATTATTTAGACGAATTTACCTATAGCAAAGGAAATCCCTTTTTAAATCCACAGTATACACACAATTTTGAGCTTAGTTATACGCTATTGCAAAAGTATATGCTCTCAATTGGCTATAGCAGGGTTAACGATGTAATTGCAGAGGTAATTTTGCCCGATGCAGCAAATCAATCGTTATATCAAACCAATGCAAATATTGCCACAAACATCAGCTACAACGCCAATTTAAATGTGCCTGTTCAGATTACGAAATGGTGGCAGACCAACAATAACTTAAATGTTTTTTACCTCAGTTTCAAATCACCAGATTTGGCCGGGAGCGCTTTAAAAACCGGAAAAACCTCTTTCCAATTTAAATCGCAACAAACCTTTACCATTATGGATGGTTTTACAGCAGAGATAAACGGTAGCTACGAATCACCGCTTGATTATGGAACCTTAAGTTTAAAAGCCCGTTATTATGTCGATGCTGGTTTGAGCAAAGCCCTGTTCAACAAAAAAGCAAGCTTGAAGCTTGCCTTATCAGATGTATTTAATATATCTGAAAACAATTTATCAAGCGCCTATCCGGGTTTAACTTACTCAGTACATCAAAAAAATGAAACTCAAATTGGTAGAATCAGTTTTACCTATCGTTTTGGTAAAAACGAAATTAAACCTGCCCGCCGCCGTGCAACGGGTACCGAAGCAGAACAAGGCCGTATGAAAAATTAACACTCAGCCCTTCAATTGTGAAAACCCGATCAACATTATGCTGGTCGGGTTTTCTGTTTTGTGTATATTTAAACTGGAAACCTGAACAAAATGTCTGTCGAGAAAATCTCCAAACAAACCACAAATTTAACAGCTGCTGCTTTTATTGAAAAATTAAGCGCCTACCAATCTAACGCAGAATTGGAAAAGATTGCCCGTTATTTTAAAACTGAGGAAGATGATTACGGGGCGGGAGACCAGTTTATTGGCGTTCGGATGGGGCAGGTTTTCGAAGTCGCCAAGGCTTTTGTGAGCATGCCTGTTCAGGAAATAGAAAAGCTTTTAGAAAGTCCGGTTCATGAATACCGGGCAGGCGCGGTAAGCATAATGGATTTTCGGGCAAGGGATAAAAAAACAACTGAAGATGTAAAGAAAGCCCTTTTTGAACTTTACCTTAACCGGCACGACCGGATTAACAATTGGGACCTGGTAGACCGTGCCGCATGTTTTGTAGTGGGTAGTTACTTATTTGATAAACCAAGAGCTATTTTATACCAATTAGCCGTTTCAGAAAATATGTGGCAGCGCCGGACAGCAATGGTCAGCACATCTTATTTTATCCGTAAAGGCGATTTGACCGACACTTTTGGTATTGCAGAAATCCTTATAAATGATCGCGAAGACCTGATCCACAAAGCAGTTGGCGGTTGGATCAGACAGGCGGGCACAAAAAATAAAGTTCAGCTAATGGCTTTCTTAGAAAAACATGCTGCAATAATGCCCCGTACCATGCTGCGCTACGCCATAGAACATTTTGACAAAAGCGAACGCGAATATTATTTGAACCTGAAAAGAATAGATTAGAATTTGTATTCCATTACATAATCATCCATAAAGTAACCTTCACCTATATCAAGTTTTACCGATTCTTTAATGGTAAAACCTCCTTTTAGGTAAAAATCCTTGGCGTTATTATGTTTGTTTACATTCAATTGTAAAGCAATTCCACCTGCATCTTTCACCTGGTTAAAAACCTCGTTAATTAAAATTTTCCCAACACCTTTGCCATGTGCAGATGGCAGCACATAAAGCTTGTGCAGTTTGTAAATACGCTCTTCGTGCCCAATAATAGAATATCCTGCAAAACCGAACTGATTTTCGCCTTCCTCTGCAATCAGGAAAATATGCCCTTCCATAAATTGCTTTAGGAGTTCTCCTTTGTTGTACATTTTATCCAACATGTAATCAATCTGTTCCTGCCCGATAATATCGAGATAGGTTGATGGCCAGGTTGCCGAGGCAATATCCCTGATGATTTCTATATCTTCTTCTTTTGCTTTTCTGAGGGTAATCATATTGGTTCGCTAATAAAAATTGGTTGTCCGGAAAAGGTAAATTCTACAAAGCCATCTTTAACTACGGTAAAAATTTCTTCTTCATTCTGCACCAGGTTGGTTACTTCGATATATCGGTTGCCATGGATCAGGAATTCACTTCCTGCAGGTTTCCAAACTGAGAATCCTGTTTTTATGGGATAATGCTTCGCTCTTTCAGTAAACACCACCAGATTAATTTTATCTTCAAATCCGGCAAACTTCTCCAGATCAAATTTCTTCGCAATTACATTTACAGCAGGGTATCTCTCCTCGTACAGATAATTAATAGCCACCATTAAAGCATCAACAGGGCCTTGAATAACTTTTGTATCCTCTTGTGTTTCCTGTCCGTTCCCGTTTACCAGCACATCTATCTTTAAGCCTAAAGAAAAAATCTTATCGTAATTTTCTCCGTTAACCAAAAGCGTAGGGCTCCATTCGAGCAGTTGCCCCAATAGCTCTTCGTTAAAATTCCCAAGCTCATCGATGTATAAAGCTGGCTCTTGTTTTTCTTTTACAATATGGTGTGAAGACATACTGCGAATATAGAAATTTCGCTTTAAGTACGGTAGAGGAAGAATCAGTTAGGGGTAAAATGATTAACGATTGTATGGATATTCACTCACCCAATGGAAGCCCCTGTTAATGAGCTTAAAATCTTTAAGATCTTTCCTTTTAAAACTTACCGATATGGAATCTTTCTCTGTTAGGCCTGAAAGAATCAGCCTATCTTTTCCAATAACATTATAGTTTAAAACATATTTAGTGGAGTCCTTATCGGTTGATTTTAGCAACAATTCTTTTTTCTTCTGATCAAAAACAGTAGTGAAATTAGCGGAACTATCGTTCATCTTCTTTATCCTTACATACCCTGAATAATTAATAATCATCTGTTTCCATCGTGTACTATCAGTAGTTAAAGGCGCTAAAGTTTCACCTTTAAGTTTCATGCTTTCTACATTATAAATACCATACATAAATGGCTTGGGTGCCGCACTACCATAAGTTTTTCTCTGCTCAATTAATGATGATATCAAGAATACCAGCGAAGCAGTAATGTATAGATATTTTGCACCATAAGCCGTAAAGTAAAGCCATCTCTTTTTAAACTTTGGACGATACATTTTTTCGAGCTGCTGGCTTTCATATCTGATAAAAAAACGATATAGTTTTAAGAAATGTGGGGCCAAAATAAAAACACACATCACCACAAGTGCGGTTGAGAGTAGTTTTACAGGAACGTCAAAAAAATAATTCATCGACATTACATGCGCTGTTGCGGCTAAGGATAGAAAGGCGCCCACAACAACCGTTCTACGGAACAGAAGCATGATGGCAGAAACTTCAATAATGCCCATAAAGATATTGTAACCTTTAGAAAAGCCAAGGAAGGTCCATGCAAGGCCCATTGGCGATGCATTTCCGAAAGGTTGAAGCAACCTCATCAATGAAGGATCAGGAAACTGGAGTTTGATAACTTTTATAGAACCGTATAGCATCAATGTAAAGGCTAAATAAAATCTTACCAGTACTACAAGCCAGTAATAAGCCGAATTGTAGCTTTTACGTTTGCGGTCTAAAACTGACCAAATAATGCTACCGATTACCGATACTAAAAATATAAAGAGTAGCAGTACCCAATCATAAGAGGTGTCGCCACTTCCATTGGTGTAAATTGTAAAATCGTAATTATAGTGGATAATGTTTTTAGAGAACCAAGGAATAAGATCGTGTAATACCAGATTTGGCAACTGCAGTACACTTGACAGGAACGTAAAGGCTCCATTGTTATTTAAGATGATGAAAAGAGACAAGAGGAGGAAAAAGAACCTGAAAGAGATTTTTTTATAAATGTTCCAGGGTGCATTGGTTTGAAGAGCGTTTTCAGACATATTTAGCTGGGTTTTATCCAAAACTAAAAATTATCCTATGGGCTTCAAATTATAAAATGTTAATTAACAGCACTTTCTTTAACTAATGTGTAAAAATCTTGATAGGCTTCAATAAAATCATCTGCAAAATTAATGGCTCCCGAAACGGCTATACCATAAATACCAGTTTGCATTAAAGCTTCTACATCGTAGGTCTTTATCCCACCCACAGCTAATACCGGAATATTGACGGACATAGCCTTCAATTCTTTTATTACCTGTTGATAGCCCTCGGTATCTAGAGGCGTATAATTATTGGGTTTGGTTTCAGTTTCTGCAAATGGACCATAGCCAGCATAATCGGCTCCTTCCTGGGCAAGTCTGATTAAATTTTCTACTGTATTTGCCGATCCTCCAAGGGTAATATCAGGGCCAACCAATTTGCGCAGCGCTATAAAATCGGCATCCATATCTTCCATGTGGAAACCCTGTATATCGGCCTTTCCATTTAAATGAACATGATTGGTAACAATTAAGGTGGTACCCCAATCATCACAAATTTCGGCTATTGCATTAATATCCTTTAAGAGTTCTTCATCACTTTTGCTCAGGCAACGGTACTGGATCCATTTTGCACCAGCCTCGCAGGCCTGTTGTGCCTGTTCGATATGGCTTAAATGTGGAATATCGTGCGTAATGTAATGAAGTTTCTCTATGTATTTCATACTGGGTGAACAGGATTTTTAAGATGATCAGATTTTAAGATCAGGAGGGCAATATAAACAAAATCGCCATTGCAAGTATATTCCGCAATGACGATCCTGTTTTAGCTTTAATCTTTTTTCAGTTTCATACTATATGGCGCACAGACCATCTGAATAGGATCTTGTTTAGTGAGCCAACAATTAATGGTTCGAGTTGACAACTTTAATAGGCGATTTGCCTGGAAAGTTGTCAGCTCTGAATAACAGATTAAAATTTCACATTCAAACTTAGCAAAAAGTTAGTTCCTGCTTGTGGGTAAAAGAAGTTTTCGGTTACCCTGCTTCCACCTGCCTGGTAGCCATAGGTATAACCATTGCTTTCGTATTTCTTATCGAAAATATTGTTTACCAATAAACCCAGGTTTACGTTTTTAACACCTGCAAATTTAAAGTCGTAGCCCAAACGTGCATTGCTTACCCAATAACCGTTAATGGTTCTACCGTTGTTCTGCGTATTATCCAAATATTGTTTACTTACATATTTGCTCTGTAAGGCTACAGCAAAACCACTAACAGGTTTGTAAACCAGCTCCCCAAAAAGAACAGCATTTGGAGAATAGGAGATGTCGGTTAACTTATAGTTGTTTACAACAAATCCGCCATTATCGTAATCTTCATAATATTCACTAAAATCTTTGATTTTATTCCTACTCAACGCAGCATTGGCATTTAATACAAATTGCTGGCTAATGATATAAGAACCATCTACCTCAATCCCTAAACGATAGCTTCTGTCTACATTCTGACGATAGTTGGCTCCAACATCATTTATTTGCCCGGTAACAACCAATTGGTTTTTATAAAACATACCATAGGCATTGGCACCTAAATTAAATTTATCATTTTTAAATCGGTAACCTAACTCTACATCATTCAAACGTTCAGGTTTTGGAGAGATACCCGCTACCGCAGCATCTGTATAATCATCTCTGTTGGGCTCTTTGTTGGCCACACTAAATGAGGCATAAACATTGCTCTGCGGATTGATAAAATATGTTGCCCCAAATTTTGGGTTAAAGAAATTTAAGGTTTCGTTAATAGCCAAAGTGTTTAGTTTGTTTTCCGTTCCGGCAACATCGAAATATACCCGGCGGTACTGTAGGTCGGCAAATAAGCTTAACGATTCTACCGGGCTATAATTTACTTTACCATAAACGTTAAAATCGGTTTTAAAACCATCGTTATCATAATAATGTCTGTCTATATTTCCATTTGAAGCATATTGTGCCCAGATTACCTGCCCGAAGTGGGCGCCTTTATATTCGTTATATGCACCGCCCAAAGTAAAGTTTAAATTCTTTTGAGGCACGTAGTTAAAGGCATAGGTAATGCCATAAAAATCGTTATCCAACCAACGGCGACGGATCAAATCTGTACTTGTAATCGGTGTTCCTCCCGGAATAACAACCGGATTTAATCCATAATTTTTCAGTTCATCCTGTACCCTGTATTCTTCATAATAACCTTCACCTTTAGTATAATGTAAAGCGCCGTTGAAAGAAAACTGATCGGAAAGCTGTCTGGCATAAATTAACTGGTAATGGTTTTGTGTATAGTTATCCGTTTGGTTATTGTACAAGAAACTGTTGTAAGTTCTTCCCGAATTTAAAAGATTAGCAGCATCATCTGCACCTAATCCGTTTCTGGCAATATAGGCATTCATTCCGGCCACATCATTTTCTAAGCGTGATTGCGGAATACCGTTCCATGATTGATAGGTTTTCTCATTTCCTGAAAAAACATTTACGCGCAGCAGGTCTTTATTGCCATGGTAAGCACCAGAAAGAAAATATGATTTAAGCAATGACGAACCACGGTCTACATAACCATCAGAGCTGATCCTTGACAAACGGCCATCAAAGCTAAAGCGGTTGTTAATCAAACCTGTTCCAACCTTAACGGTGTTTTTCCAGGTATTGAAACTGCCGTAGGTGCTGTTTACTTCGGCATAAGGCTCCATTTCGCTGGCAGTTGTCTGAATATTTAAACTCGCACCGAATGCACCTGCACCATTTGTTGAAGTACCTACACCTCGCTGAATCTGTATATTATCTACTGATGAAGCAAAATCGGGCATGTTTACATAAAACGTACCTTGACTTTCACTATCGTTGATCGGAATACCGTTAACGGTTACATTGATCCTGCTATTGTCGCTACCGCGGATACGGATACCTGTATAGCCAACGCCAGCACCAGCATCAGAATTAACCACAACTCCTGGTGTGTTCTGCAGGATAAAAGGCAGGTCTTGTCCGAAATTATTCTGTTGGATTTCTTCCTTGCTAATATTCTTATAGGTAGTTGCTGATTTTTCTGTTGCCCGTGTTGCACGAACAATCACCTCATCTGCCAGGAAATTTTGAGGCGAGAGGCTAAAATCCAGCGTAGTATGCTGTTTAAGTTCTACAGCTTTTTCGATTGTTTTATAACCTACATAACTTACTATAATCGTGTATTTTCCATTACTAAGGTTTGTGATGGTGTAGTTTCCTGAGGCATCGCTTACAACTGCCGTTTTTTGATTTCTCAATTTAACCGTAGCACCCGGAAGTGGCTGCTGGTTTTGATCTGTTACCTTACCTGTAACAGAAATTTGTGCCGATACAAAGAAGGGCAACATTGCAACAAGCGCTGCAAAAAGTAAATTTTTCAATTTTATTGTTTTTAGTTAAACCCATCGGAAAAGGGGCATTGCCGATTTTCAGTTAAACTTCCATAACTCCAATCCCTACGCCGGCATTACCCGGATCAGGTGCATTCGAGGTGGCTGGCTGGAGGGTTTTAAGGTTGATGGCATTACCCCTCTACCTTTTTACCTTCTACCTTTCACCTCAAAATGGGTATGATCTCAGCCTGTTTTTGTGTTTATTTAAACAAGGCACCCCTAATGATGGTGCAAATGTAGGAAATATTTAACAATAAGCGTGTTTTTTGGTGCTTTCTGGGCTAAATCTACAAAAACTGATTGCTTAATGATGAATTTTGCACCTTTTAGGTTTAGAAATCGAAAGTTCTGTGCCCTGTGGCAAACTGCTGTTAATTAAACCCGACAGGAGCAAACATCCCGATTTCTTCAATCGGGACAAAGCGGATGGCGGGACCACAGCATCTATGAAACACTGTACTTTCATTTCCTAAAAAGAAAAACATTTTATTATTAATAGGAAACGAGTGGTTTCTGAACATTTAGCTTTTTCAGCCCCGCTTTTGGTACGAGTTCCGATGAAGGATCGGAAGCTCTTCCCGACAATCGGGTTTATTTCACTTAGGCCGGTGCTTGGAAAGCAAACCGCTGTTAATTAAACCCGACAGGAGCGAACATCCCGATTTCTTCAATCGGGATAAAGCGGATGGCGGGACTACAGCATCCATGAAACACTAACCTTTCATTTCCTAAAAAAACATTTTATTATTAATGGGAAACGAGCGACACTGAGCCTGGCATTTTGAAACAAAGTCCATGAATTTAATCAAGAAACATCTATTTTCTTATACACCAAGAAAATCGTTTACGGCCATAATTGCATTTTCTAACCTCTCATCGCCCAATCCACTAATTACTTTATAATTTGCATTTAGTGCTTTCAGTTCCTTATGCCAAACCTGCATAAAATATTCGCGTTTCTCCGGAAAATCACGCAGCGGATCATCTTGCCAGGGCAAATCAATGTCCATTAACAGATACAGGTCGTACGGTCTTTCAGGCAGTGCATCCAGCACTAGCTGTGGTGTTTCACATAATACTTCATCGCTCCAGATCTTTACCGTAATAAAAGTCGTATCGCAAATAATAAAATCGCTTTCGGTCGTTACTAAAATGGCATCTTCTAAAGCTACCTGCCCGTAATACATATTCACTTCATCCTGCAGGGTATAGTCGGCAACCAGGTTTTCGCAGTAATAGCGGGCATACTCTGGCACCCACGAAACTTTATAATATTTGGCCAGCAATTGGGATATAGTAGATTTTCCCGTACTTTCCGGGCCAACAATAGCGATCTTTTTAATGTTTTTATTCACGATATGTTTTCTGAATACGGTCAAATGTAAAAGAAAAAGGCTTAAAAGAAAAAATCCGGTTGAGGAGGGCTCCTCTAACCGGATAATAAACCAAACAAACTATTTATGAAGAAATCCTCATGGCGGGTAACTAATCCGCGGAGGAAGCTTTAGATCATTGTCTAAAGTATATACAAAACGTACATATGTTCTGCTTATTACAACATTATTGCCAATATTTCTAATATCACAACTTCGTGACTTAATTCTGACGTGTAGTGCCACTTTTACGAAATTCTTTTAACACTAATTAACATTTACAATAAAACCGTACATTTGATTTTGACAGTCGTGTATATTTAATAGTACAATCTGAAAATTAGTGTTCATTATTTAAAACTATTTGTACTAAATGGTGTTATTTATTTAAGACATCAACAACTAAAACGTTATACCATGAAAAAGTTATGTGTTGTATTATCTCTTCTAATTGTATTTGCTTTAGGTTCGATTGCCTTTACAAATATTAAATTGGGTGGAATAATCGGAAAAATTACGCCGGGTGATGCGGCTTCTGCTGTATCGCTTGTAGCGGCGACAGACACGCTAAAAGCGCAGATTAGCCAAGGTGTTTTTACTTTTACTAACCTCAAAGAAGGCGTTTATACTGTTGTGGTAAAAGCCAATGCACCATACAAAGATGCTGTAATAGAAAAGGTTGCCGTAAAAGATAGCGCCACTACAGATTTAGGCGAAATTAAATTACAGCAATAGTCCGTTTCACAAAAGAAAAATCTAAAAAGAGCACTTAAATAATGCTCTTTTTTATTTTAAAAAAAACACCTTAAAATCACGCTAAAGATGTATCTTTGCATCCCGACAGAACAGTTGGGATTTTTCTTCTTACAAGCACAAAATCTCGTTGCTTTCAGGGTTTCAAAAGAACCAATACTTTAGAATTTTAATTATTGTTTAAGCTTTATCATGCCTAAAGACACTTCCATACGCTCAGTACTGATTATCGGATCTGGACCAATTATTATTGGCCAAGCCTGTGAATTTGATTACTCGGGTTCGCAAGCGGCTCTTTCTTTAAAAGAAGAAGGAATTACCGTTTCCATTATCAACTCCAATCCGGCTACAATTATGACGGATAAGGTTATCGGCGACCATGTTTACCTGCGCCCGTTAACTGTTGATTCAATAGAGGTTATTTTACAAGAGCATATCGACTCTGCAGATTTACCTAGAATCGATGCGGTACTTCCAACTATGGGAGGCCAAACTGCATTAAACCTTTGTAAAGAAGCTGAAGAACGTGGTGTTTGGGAAAAATATGGTGTAAAGGTTGTTGGTGTAGATGTTGCTGCAATTGAAAAAACTGAAAACCGCGAAGCTTTCCGCCAGTTAATGGTTGATATCGGTGTAGGTGTTGCAGAATCGAGAATTGCCAACTCATTTTTAGAAGGTAAAGAAGCAGCACAAGAAATCGGTTACCCACTGGTAATCCGCCCTTCATATACCTTAGGTGGTTCTGGTGGTGGTTTCGTACACAAAAAAGAAGAGTTCGATGCCGCTTTAAAACGTGGTTTAGAGGCTTCGCCAACACATGAAGTATTAGTAGAGAAAGCCGTTTTAGGCTGGAAAGAATATGAGTTGGAGTTATTAAGAGACAGCAATGATAACGTAATCATTATCTGTTCGATCGAAAACTTCGACCCGATGGGTATCCACACAGGAGATTCGATCACGGTTGCTCCGGCAATGACCTTATCTGATCGTTGTTACCAGGAAATGCGTAACCAGGCGATTAAAATGATGCGTGCAATCGGTAACTTCGCTGGTGGCTGTAACGTTCAGTTTTCGGTTAACCCTGCAAACGATGAAATTATCGCCATCGAAATTAACCCACGTGTATCACGTTCATCAGCCTTGGCAAGTAAAGCAACCGGTTATCCAATTGCAAAAATTGCCGCAAAACTAGCAATCGGTTACAACCTGGATGAAATTGAAAATCAGATCACCAAAACTACTTCAGCATATTTCGAACCTACTTTAGATTACGTAATTGTTAAAATACCCCGCTGGAACTTCGATAAATTTAAAGGCGCTAACAAAGAGCTTGGCTTGCAGATGAAATCGGTTGGTGAGGTAATGGCAATTGGCCGTACTTTTATCGAGGCACTACAAAAAGCTTGTCAGAGTTTAGAGATCAACCGCGCAGGTTTAGGTGCAGATGGCAGACAGGTGCGCAATATTGAAGAAATTATGGACGGTTTGGAGCACGCTTCATGGAACCGTTTGTTCTTAATAAAAGATGCCATGGCAATGGGCGTACCTTTGGAGTCTATCCGTAAGGTAACCAAAATTGACAAATGGTTCTTAAACCAGATTCAGGAGCTTGTATTGCTTGAAACTGAATTGAAAAGATATTCACTAAACAATATCCCGCAGGATTTCTTCGTAACGCTTAAACAAAAAGGCTTCTCTGATATCCAGATCGCCTGGTTGTTAGGGAATGTTACAGAAGATGAAGTTTACGATCGCCGTAAAGCTTTAGGTATAAACAGGGTATATAAAATGGTTGATACCTGCGCCGCGGAGTTCCCGGCCAAAACACCATACTACTACTCTACTTTCGAAGAGGAAAACGAATCTGTTCCATCTGATAAGAAAAAGGTAATTGTATTGGGTTCAGGTCCTAACCGTATCGGTCAGGGTATCGAATTCGATTACTCTTGTGTGCATGGTTTATTGGCAGCAAAAGAAACAGGTTTTGAGGCCATCATGATTAACTGTAACCCTGAAACGGTTTCAACAGACTTTAACATGGCCGATAAATTATATTTCGAGCCGGTTTTCTGGGAACATGTCCGCGAAATTATCGAGCTGGAAAAACCAGTGGGCGTTATCGTTCAATTGGGTGGACAAACAGCTTTAAAAATGGCTGAGAAATTAACCGAAAGAGGCATCAAGATTATCGGAACATCTTTCGAGAATATGGACATTGCTGAAGACCGTGGCCGTTTCTCAGACCTGTTGAAAGAATTAGATATTCCTTATCCAAAATATGGTGTTGCAGAGAATGCTGAAGAAGCAATCGTTGTTGCAAACGAAGTAGGTTACCCTGTATTGGTCCGCCCGAGTTATGTACTTGGTGGACAAGGCATGAGTATCGTAATCAACGATGAAGACCTGGAAAAAGCAGTAGTAAAATTACTAGGTGATTTACCGGGCAACCGTGTATTGATCGATCACTTTTTAGATAGGGCAGAAGAAGCAGAATCTGATTCGATTTCTGATGGCGAGGATGTACACATTGTGGGTATGATGGAGCACATCGAGCCTGCAGGTATCCACTCAGGAGATTCATTTGCCGTATTACCTACATTCAGCTTATCAGAAACGGTAACTAAAGCAATGGAAGAATACTCAATCAAAATTGCAAAAGCATTAGATGTACGCGGTTTATTAAACATTCAGTTCGCCATTAAGGATGAGAAAGTTTATGTAATCGAGGCAAACCCAAGGGCATCGCGTACAGTTCCTTTCATCGCAAAAGCTTACGATGTTCCATACATTAATATCGCAGCTAAAATTATGCTGGGTGTAGCAAAACTGAAAGATTTTACCATCGTTCGTAAACTTAAAGGTTATGCCATTAAAGAGCCGGTTTTCTCTTACGAGAAATTCCCGGAGGTAGCGAAAGAATTAGGTCCTGAAATGAAATCTACAGGTGAGGCGATCCGTTTCATCAAAGATTTAGAAGATCCTTACTTCCGCAAGCTTTACAAAGACAAATCGATGTACTTGAGTAAGTAACTGCTTACGAAGACTTGTAAAATAGCAATGGCCAGTGATGATTTTCACTGGCCATTTTTTTTGTGATGTTTTATTATGTTGTTCGTCATGCTGAATTTATTTCAGCATCTTTTCTGTTATTAAGACCCTGAAATAAATTTACTGCGTAGCTTTCCGCTGCGCTACAGGTCAGGGTGACGATCGCATTATATTTTATTGCTTCAACTTCGGAATCCTCGTTGGGGTATCCGTTCCGTTTACAATGGTAATTGCGCTCTTTGCTATGGCTTTGATGGTAGAAAGAATGTTTTCTACATCTAACGAACTGTATTCGTCTTTCACACTATGGTACAATTTATCAATATCAATTTTATCCGTACTGATGGTATGCGCCGGAACGCCTAAAGCAGCTAAAGTTGCATTATCACTTCTATAGAATAAGTTTTGATCCGGATAGGGGTCTGGATGGAAAGTAAATTCAGTCCCGGCTAAGTTTTTCTGCAAAATCTTCCCAAAATCAGATCTTTCGTAACCTGTAATAAATGCGGTATTCTTGCCAAATTTCGAATCCTTACCAATCATCTCAATATTGAACATAGCTACTACATCATCAGGATTTAGTTTTTCTGAGAAATATTTTGCACCGAAACCACCGATTTCTTCAGCGGTAAAAGCAACAAAGATTAAAGTACGCTCATTGTTTTTCTGTGCTTTGTAATACTTGGCCAATGCAATCATAGCTGTTGTACCTGAAGCATCATCATCTGCGCCATTGGCAATACTATCGCCATCTACACTTTTTAAAAAGCCTAAATGATCATAATGGCCTGAGAAAATTACAATTTCTTTTGCCTTTGATTTACCTGGAATTACCCCTGCAACGTTAAATAAAGGCATTTTATCTACCTTACTTTTAAATGTTGCCGAAAAATCTGTTGCAGCATCTTTACCCAAAACAAAAACCTGCACAGCGCTTGTAGCTGCTTTAACATCTTTCTCATCAACGGTTGCCGGTTTACCGAAGTAACTTCTATAGCGGTTAAACAGATCGGCAAATTTATTGTCAACAAGAATAATCTGATTTTTGCCGGCACCCATCATTGCCCTTAGCTGAGGCACGAATGCTTTTTCGGGATCTAATTTAACAACAGTGGTGTTCGACTTATCAAGCGTAACACTTTCGGAAGTTACACCTGAAACGATTAAATTTTCTGGGGCAACTTCCTGTCCATCTATTTTAACGCTTGTACTTAGATTGGTAACCTGGTATTTGTTAAAGGTTTGGCGGAAAGTTTTCTCTCCTGTTAAAGGCTTTAAACCGATCTTTTTAAATTCAGATTCGATAAAAGTAGCTGCTTTATCAATACCTGGCGTAAAGGTTGCACGCCCCTGCATATCATCAGCACTTAATGTTTTAATCAGGTGATCCGTATATTCGCGGGTAATGATTTTATCTATGTTTTGCGCTTTAAGCTGCAAACTTGCCATCCCTACAAGGGTAAAAAAGAATATTCTCTTCATATAATATATAATAAGTATTAGTTTTGTTATTTAGATTTTACCTGCGAGGTTAACCATTTATCCCTAAAAGTCTGCATGGCTGGTGTTAAATTCCCCCCTGTTTTTTCAATGGGAACAATTTCTAAAGCCGGGTCTTCTATTAAGGTTAATTGAGCCGTTTTCTCTTCTCCACGGTAAAGATAAGTAACCTTCAGCACATCACCTGGTTTGTGAGCATCAGTAATGGCCGTAACTGCAGCAACATCCTTTAATACCTCACCATCGATGGTTAGCAATACATTATCAACGTCTAAACCTGCCTCATATGCAGGCGTACCCATCAGTGTTTGACCCAAAATCAATTTTCCATCCAACGTATTAATCTTGCCAAAACCTGCAAAAGCTTTACCAGGATTTGCTTTGCGCAAAACAAGGCCCGCATTTATAAGCAGCTTGGCATAATCGTTCTTTTGGATACCGTAAATATATTTTTTAAAGAAATCGGCAGCGAAAGCAGGATTTTTAGTCAGCGTTGCGAGGGTTTTCTCTAAATCAGGAACGGTATAGGCAATTTCTGGCTTGCCGTAAGCTTTCCAAAGCGCACGCATATAATCATCAAGGCTGAGTTTAAACTCAGCTCTTAAACGGAGATCTAAAGCAAGGGCAGTTGCAGCACCATAGGTATAGTATGAGGTGAAAATGTTGCCTTTATTGGTCTGATCGATAGCCACACCAGCATCGGCAAACACCGCATACCTACTGGCCTCAATCGGCGAAAAGTTTTTTGCTCCTGGCGAAAGTAAAACAGCATTTACCAGGCCGTTAAAAGTTTGTATGGCATTGTCGGCAGTTTTTAAACCCGCCCTTGTTAATAGCAGATTGCCATAATATTGGGTAAAGCCTTCAGCCAGCCAAAGTTCATCACCCATATTGGCATGCTCGAAATTAAAGGGCTCTAAAGTTTTTGGCCTCAAACGCTCTACATTCCAGCTGTGAAAATATTCGTGCGAAAAAGTACCCAGGAGGTTAGATTCATAACCTGCAATTTTTGGTGTGCGCTGCACAATCGAAGTAGAGTTTCTATGTTCCATTCCATCGCCTGCATTCTCCGGATATACGTCATCCAGAAAATAATAATTACCGTAATCGTATGTGGGGAATTCGCCCCAAACGGCAAAATGTTCATCGACCATTTTTTTAAGCATCTCAGCATAGTTATCGATGGTTTTCTGATCGTCGTTAGCATGCGTAATTAAATGGACGGTCTGTACTTTACCATCGGTATTTTTAACCTGCCAGCTTGCTGTTTTATAATTGGCAATTTCGGTAGGACTGTCCATAAAATATTGAAGATTTGGCGCAAAATAAGTCCCGTTGGCCATTGGTTTAAGCTGTGTAGCTACTTTCCAGTCCTGTTTTTCGGCATAATTGAATTTAACCAGTCGCGGTCTGTTATCCATGCCTACCGGAAAAGCAAAAGTTGCCGGTATATTCATGTGTGCATGGGTTTCGTCGAAACCAGCATAGGTGCCGTCAATCCAGTTTCCAAAAAGTGTATAGTTTACTTTTACGCTGGAACCATGATTGGGAATTTCATAAACATCGCCCGCTGTTTGTTTAATAACCAGCTGTTTGCCTGATGCATCGAAAGCTTTCAGGTGATATACATTTTTTCCAAACTCATGTGTAGCATAACGGCCCGGAGACGACCTGCTCATTCTAACCTTTAGCGTACCCGCAGGAACATTCGGGACAACCATGCTTATTTCAGCTTCATGATGGATAACATTTGGAAAGGAAACCGTATAACTGATCTCATTTTGGGCAAAAGCCTGCAACGATAGTAGACCAAATACCGCAGCACCTAAAAATTTCTTCATAAAATCGGGATTACAAGGGCAATTTAATAAAAATGGAAGATGTTTGAGGTAAAATGTACGATGGCTAATAGTTGATGGTCTGATAATCAATAGCTGATAGCCTAATGTTCACCGTTGATTTTTTTCGGTTTAATAGTTTAGGAGCTTAAGCCATGACCTATGAGCCATCTGACCATAAACCATCCACTTTAACCCCCTTCTTACATTTCCCCTTAGCCCTCGCTATCCCAATCGTGTTTTTCGAGATCGCGGTAAGCTTTTCCTTTTATAATTTCCTTCTTCTTTGATGATTCGGAATCAACCCTAGTTTCGTGAATGTTATCGGCCACCTCAAAATGGAAATCCTTATCCTTTTTAGAATGATAAATCGATACTTCATCTCCATCCGCTATAGCATAATCATAAGGGCCTCGTGCACTCATCAGTTTTACAAACACAGGTAAACATTCAAAAAAGATAAACAGCAGCCCGATAAAAGTAACCGCAATTGCCGTATTGTTATCCCGCGTGCCATCAACATTAAATTTAAGCTGCCCTAATGCCCAGTTGCGGTCGGCAAAACCAGCAATATCCGATAAACTGTCTAACTGTTTTTTAGTATACAGCTTTTCGGTAAACAGGCCATCAAATTCTTTGCGTTTATCTACAAAGCCTTCCGATTTATTAATGGCAGCTTTTAACGAATCTAATTCAGCCGTACGTTGTGCAATTTCTGCTTCCTTACGTTTGGCATAAGGTCCGTAGCCCATTACCCCTGATGTTTCGGTAGTTTTGTTACCAAAAATCTCGAAATTAAGCTTTTGTCTATCTGCTTTAATTCCTTTTTCAAGCGAGTCCCGTGTGGCTTTCTGTTGATTTAACCTGCCGAATTCTACCTGATATTTTTTCTCAAAGGCTTTGTTCAGGGTATCAATTTTAGAACGCTGGCCGTTTAGGTAACTTACTTTTAGGCGCTCTTTAATTTCCTTATCGAAAATTTTAAGCTCTATTGGTCTCGAAATAACCATACCAATCATAATGGCCAGCAGAATACGTGGTGTAGCCTGCAACAACTGTTTATTGGTACTGGCGCTTTTATTGATGCTCGATACGATATAACGGTCCATATTAAAGATGGCCGCCCCCCATAAAAAGCCGAAAACAATGGCAAAAATTACGGCCAGATCATCCCCCTTAAACACAAAATACATGGCATAACCCCCAGAAAGAGCTGCAAATAAGCCTGTAAAAAAGATGGTGGCGCCAATGCCAGTATATTTATTTTGTTCTGAAGGATACTTTTCCAGTGTCGGGATATGAGCGCCAGAGCAAAACCAAAAGAAACGGTTCAGTTTGTCCATTTGTAACTATTTATAATTAAACGCCTAAGGGTTACAGTTGTTACAGTTGCACACAAAATTTTATGGCATTTTTTTGATGGGGAGCGTAAAGTTGATTTTCCTATATTTGCATAAATACATTTAATAAAATGAAAGAAATATCGGTACAAGAACTAAAAGAGAAAATCGATAACAAAGAAGATTTTCAATTGATTGATGTTCGTGAGACATTCGAATATGAGGTTTCCAATCTTGAAGGCGAGAATATCCCTTTAGGTGGAATTTTAATTGAGGCTGATAAGGTTGCGAAAGATAAGCCGGTAATTATTCAGTGCCGCAGCGGGAAAAGAAGCGCAGCAGCAGTAATGCAGTTGGAGCAACAATACGGATTTGACAATCTTTATAACTTAAAAGGCGGTATTTTAGCTTGGCAAGAAGCTTTTGATCCGAGCATGCCGGTATATTAAAATAATTATTGAATTTTGAATGAGAGAATGATTGAATTAGTTTAAGCTAGTCACATTCACTCATTCAAAACTCACTCATTCTATAACTCAATCCTTCTACCGTGGGTAAAAAATTTGCTTTAAATATCTTCTATAACCTGGCCATTATCCTTTCTATTTTCGGATTGGTTTGGTGTTATAACAATGCTAAATATCTTCCAGCTGGCTTTTTGGTAGGCACTACGGCCTGTTTGTTCTACTTTAAGTATCAACTTACCAAAGACATCAGAAAAAGCTTTAAAGAAAAAGATCAGAAGTAGCACCCGTTAAGCCTAAACCGGGCAGATCTCTTAAGATATACTTACCGTTTTCGAAAGCTGGGTCGGTAAAGGGATTATTCTTGGTAAGCCATGGCCCATCCAAATCGGCCCAATTACATAAGGGTGCCAAAGCAACCGCAGCCAAAGTAGCGCAACTGGTTTCGCTCATACAGCCAATCAGCACTTTCATCCCAAAAGAACGGGCTTTCAAAATCATCTGATGCCCTTCGTACATGCCACAGCTTTTCATCAGTTTTACATTAATGCCATGATAGGCGCCTTTCAGTTTGTCCATGTCGGCTAAACGCTGTACGGCTTCATCAGCCAACAGCGGGATCGGACTGCGCTCGGTTAACCAGGCATTCCCATCAAGGTTATTTTTATCCATAGGCTGCTCAATTAACACCACGCCCTGGTTATGCAGCCAATAAATTAAATCAATCGCTTCAATTTTATCTGTCCAACCCTGGTTGGCATCCACATATAAGGGTACATTGGTCATGCTCCTGATCGTTTCGATAATCTCCTGATCGTTATCTCTCCCCAGTTTAACTTTGATCACTTTAAAAGCCTCGGCATCTTTCAGTTTTTCGCGGATTACCTCAGGCGTATCAATCCCAATGGTATAAGAAGTTACCGGCATTTTTGCAGGATCTGCGCCGTAAATTTCATAACAGGGTTTATTTAACAGCTTCCCCTGTATATCGTTAAGCGCAATATCGATAGCCGCTTTAATGGCGGGCTGGCCTGGAGCAAGGCTATCCAAATAGCTAATAATTTCTTTGAAATCGAATGGGTATTGGATTTTATCCCAATCTACAAGGCTAAGAAAAGCCGCTGCGCTTTCGTAGCTTTCGCCCATATAAGGCACCATAGAGGCCTCACCATAACCTGTTACACCTTCATGTTCTACCTTTAACAGCATTAAGGGGGTGCTGGTACGGGTAAATTTCGAGATCGAAAAAGGATGTTTTAATTCTAATTCAAATTGCCTGCAACTAATCTTCATTATCAATCGTCTTCTAAATAAATAAGGTAATTATCGTCTTACAAATTATCTTTGTTTTATTAACGCAACTACCACTGCCATGAAAAACAATTCAAGATTACGGTATTTTATTTATTTATCCTTAATAATTATTGGGGGATGTACCACAGGAAAAAAAGCCTTACAAAAAGGTGATTATGATGCTTCGGTTGCCAAAGCGGTAAGTAGATTGCAAAACTCGCCAAAAAACAGCGAAGCCATGCAGGTGCTAAAAACGGGATACGATTTGGCCCTACAGGATCATTTAAGAAAAATTGAAGAGGCAAAGGCATCTAACGACCTTTTCAGATGGGAATCGGTGATGTACGATTATCAAAAAATCAATCAACTGGCAGATGAGATCAATAGCTGCCCGGCCTGTTTAACGGTTGTTCCTGGTCCGACAAAATACATCAATGAACTTGCTGATAGTAAATACAATGCTGCTGCGGCAAGGTATAACTCGGGTTTGGGCTATTTGAGAGAAAATAACCGCCAATCGGCTAAAAAGGCTTACTACGAATTTGAGAAAACACAGAATCTTCAACCAACTTATAAAGATACCAAAGCCAAAATGGAGGATGCTTATTGGGCAGCAGTAACCAGGGTTGTGGTGCAACCGATTATTGTAAACAGCGGCATGTACAAATTAAGCGCTGATTATTTTCAGCAGCAGATCGATCAGTTTATTGGAAATTACTCGAGAAATAAATTTGTGATTTTTTATGGAGAAACACAGGCAACAGATCAAAAAATTGTTCCCGATCAGGTATTGAGTTTAAACTTCGACGATTTTGTGGTAGGCCAAACCTATGTAAAAGAAAGGGTAGAAAAGTTGAAACGCGACAGCGTAGTAATTGGCGAAACCCGTGAGAAAAAGCCAATTTATGGTACAGTTAAAGCCACCTTAAGTATTTTCGAAAAGAACATCTCCTCATCGGGCTTATTGGATATGAGCATTACCGATTGGGGTACAAAAAAACTGGTACGCCAGCAGAAATTCCCTGGAACTTATGTATGGAGAGACAGTTGGGCGACTTATAAAGGCGATGACAGGGCACTGAGTAAACAACAATTGGCCATTACCAGAAGGAGAGAACAATTGCCTCCACCTCCAAGTACTTTGTTTTTAGAATTTACCAAACCCATTTACAACCAATTGGTTGATGATATCAGTTATTATTATAATAACCTGTAGACCTTACCCTGTTAATGGACATGGTAAAGCGATGTCTTTAGTTGAGGTAGTATCATAAGACGATTCACCTCAGATGCTATCATGTTGTCCAAAGGACTCCTACGGAGAGTTTGTCGAAACACCTTAAAGCGTATTTAAGCAGGTCCTTCGACAAGCTCAGGATGACAAATCTTTATTTAGCTCTGCAAGGGTAATAGGTAAAATAAGTCAACTAACAGGGTGAGACGGTTGTAATCCCTGCGTTAAAATAAAATATCGGTGCAAAGCCCTAAAAATATAATGGCTAATATTGCAGTGATGAATACCGGCTTATACAATCCATTCCAAAACTTCGATTTTTTATACAAAATCTGCTTCTTAAGTGGCAAAACTTTTAATTCGCCTGTTATTCAGGTACCGTTAATTCCAAAATGGCTCTTAGAACAGGCTGGTTTAAGCGGCGAAGAGCAGATCCAGTTTTTGGATGAGAGTATCCGTTCGTACAACACCTTGGTTATCCCGGTAAACAATGAGGTGAACGAGCAGTTTTTAAGCCCGCTTGAAAACAAGATCGAAGCAGCCTTTGCAACAGGTTATGATGCTGTTTCTGCATTGCCAGAGCTTGATCTATTTAACTGGATCGGCAAGTTTTTATATGGCTTTGTCTATATCGAAATGCATTCGGCCTTACATAAGGAAATGACTGCCGATGGTTTAAATATGTCGCAATCGTTAATGATGAAATTTGCCAATCTGAATTTCATGATGCAGAACCTGTATACCAGTTTGGAGTTTGAAGATTTTTCACCATGGTCTATCACGGTAGTGAAATTAGAAAACGGAGAAACACCGTTCAGTTTCCGCGATGAGATAAACACTTTAACCTTCTCGTTAAAAATGAAGGATTTTGGTATCATCGCCTGTTTACAGGATAATGGTACTAATAAACGCTATCATCAGGATATCATCAACGAAATAAAAGGAAAAGCACTAACAGCCGAACAGTTTGAAGAGCTAAGTGCGCGTTTTTATTATTCGGCCTATCTGTTTAACCGCTTGCCTGAATATACTTTTATGCCTGTTGAAGGTACCACCTATATCGAAGCCATGCCATTACGTGGAAACATGACTAAACCGCTTTTTGATGTCTGGCAAAATAAAGTATATGCGCAGGTATTGGAAAACTTCTGGAAACCATGGGGTTATGTAGTATTCGAGATTATTAAAAATCCCGATGAACCGATGAGTTTCTTCGAGAAACCTTTTTTACCTACTGCAGGCTAGTTTTTGCAGCAGATTTGCACAGATTAAATTTTTCGATAACCTAAACGAGATCGTCATTTCGAGCGGACCCGATAGCTATCGGGTGCAACGAAGTCGAGAACCACGAAGTGCTCAGCGAAGCTAAATCT
>NZ_LMZQ01000002.1 GCF_001442625.1 Pedobacter ginsenosidimutans
TCCGAGAATGACGCGCTAACCGCTCCCCGCCAAACGCCGAGCTATTTCCTTCATCCACCACCTATGTTTTAACCACAAAGGGCGCAGAGAGAAAAGCGCAAAGATCGCAGCGCTGGGCGTAAAATTAAGGTTTTAACCATATAAGGCATGTAAGAAAATATAAGACACTTAAGCTTATATGAACCTTATATCTCTTATTTGGTTCAATAAAATATCCAGGAATGACACGCTAACCGCTCCCCACCAAACCCTTAACTGTTTCCTTCATCCACCATCTATGTTTTAACCACAAAGGACGCAGAGAGAAAAGCGCAAAGATCGCAGCGCTGGGCGTAAAATTAAGGTTTTAACCATATAAGGCATGTAAGAAAATATAAGACACTTGAGCTTATATGAACCTTATATCTCTTATTTGGTTCAATAAAATATCCAGGAATGACACGCTAACCGCTCCCCACCAACCCCTTAACTGTTTCCTTCATTCACCATCTATGTTTTAACCACAAAGGACGCAGAGAGCAGGCGCTGCAGAGCTGGGTGTAAAAAGTAGTCGTCATTCTCGTGTAGACGGGAACCACGCAGTGCTCAGCGAAGCTAATCTTAAAGAATACCAGCATTTAAGGAATAAAATATAAGCCCCTTGAGCTTATATGAAACTTCCATGTCTTATATGGTTCAAGATACACGACTCCGGACTAAAAATTCCATCATCCACATCATTCCATATTTTTAACCACAGCGGGCACAAAGAGAAGGCACAAAGGCCGCAAAGTTCGGTGTAAAGCTTTTACCATATAAGACATTGAAGAACAGGTAAGACTATTAAGCTTATATGAACCTTCTATGTCTTATATAGTTAATCAAAAAGATCCTTCACTTCGGCTACGCTTAGTACGAGCCCGCTAACACTAACGAATAACGCTTTAATGAGCCCAAGCGCTCCACTACAGACTAAAAATTCTACGTTTCCCCAGCAAAGCCAAAAATTGTCTCGGTAATTTTATATCTTGCTTTTCTAAATTAACAATACTCGAGGGTGATGCTTGACCTTTTTTTAATAGATCTTATTCAAACCGGACAGGTAACCGTGCCTAACCAAATTGTAGATTTTGATGCTTATACCTCAGATCGAGCAATTATCTTATTAGAGGAATATTACTGGGCAGATGCCTTAGCTATGCCATATACTGCCCCAGGTTTTGACCCTGAAGCAGCGTTATGGGCAGCGAAATATATTTTCAGCACCATACAATTGGTTCTGCTCAGAGATATTGGCGAAGAAAAATTAAATCAATTACTAGTCGATTATAATGGCCAATATACATCCGAAGCAGTGTATTCAGCAGATTTGATGCTGCGTTTCCTACCCGATATTTTCAGGTTCGCAAGCGGCCTGTCGCCAGAAGATCCATTAATCTACAAACTTAAAGCAATAGCCCGCCATTGGCCCTTTTCAACCATTGGAATAGCCAACATAGACGTGGCTATAGGAAACACAATACTCGATCATCCCTCACTTAGGGTGGCTTACATTGATCGGCTTATATTAAAAAAGGATATGAACAGGATCAATAGCAAACATGAATTAAAATTAGTGAAAGAAGCGTTGGGCGCATACCAGGCAAAACTATGGCCTGGTTTAAACCTGATCCTTAACGAAGAAACAACATGAACGAAACCCAGTTAGCCACACATTTAACCATCGATAAGCTGAAGCAGGTACTACAGCATTTAAAAAAGGTTTTTGTTGGCAAAGATGAAATCATCGACCTAATGGGCATTTGCCTGGTGGGCAGAGAGAACCTTTTCATTTTAGGTCCTCCGGGAACCGCAAAAAGTGCAACTGTACGCGAGCTTTCCAAATTGATAGATGGACAGACGTTTGAGTACCTGCTTACCCGTTTTACAGAGCCGAACGAACTTTTCGGCCCTTTTGATATCCGCAAACTTAGGGAAGGAGACCTGGTGACCAACACAGCGGGGATGCTTCCAGAAGCATCGCTCATCTTTTTAGACGAACTTTTAAATGCAAACAGCGCCATATTAAATAGTTTGTTAATGGTACTTAACGAGCGGATTTTCAGGCGTGGAAGAGAAACCCGTAAGCTACCTGCACTGATGGTAATAGGCGCCAGTAATCACCTGCCCGAAGACGAAGCCCTGCAAGCGCTTTTCGACCGCTTTCTCATCCGTGTAAAATCAGATAATGTTGATCCACAAGAGCTTGACGCAGTATTAAACGCAGGCTGGGTGCTCGAACAGCACGATGGAAGTGATAAACCTGCTATCTCGGTAGCCGAAATTGCCAGTTTACAGGAGCTTACCGCAAAAGTAGATCTTCAGGAAGTCAGGCCTGCCTATATCGAACTGATCCATAAAATGCGTAATGCCGGACTACAGGTTTCCGACCGACGGGCTGTAAAACTGCAACGGATGATTGCCGCAAGTGCATTGATCTGCAAACGAAATAAAGCCATCCCCTCTGATCTTTGGATATTAAAGCACATTTGGGATACAGAAGAGCAGCGCGAAATTATCGCCAATATTGTAAATGTTATCATCGTTACCGATATTTCTGAAAACCAGCACCCCCGGGTAAAAGAAAACACCAAACCTGATGCAGAAGAAATTTATAAAGAGGTACAGCATTTAACCGAGCAATGGGCATTGCCCGAAATTGCAATGGCAGAAAGATCATCAATTAAAGACCGATTGGTACACCTGAACAACCGTTGCGAGTGGATTGGAAACGAAGCGCAGCGCAAATATGTACAGGAGCCGATAGATTTGCTTTGGAAACAGATTATGCAGTCTGCATGAACATGAGGGCACTGGTTTTAGAACTCAAATACCAAGATCAGATTGGTAATATCAGGGCGGTTGAGGGCTGGAGTGCCTGCAGGCAGGATGAGCTGATCTGGCTGAAGGGACCTTTGGATAATAAACACAACCAGGTATTGATCGATTCTCTCCCTATTTTGGCCAGCTATAAACTCGATGGGCAAAACCGTCTTTTCCCAGATGGAAAGTTAACCCCCGTTGCCCTGCTCGAGGTTATGGAATGGAAAACATTGACTGAATTTATGCCTTTAGAAATGCCTGTATCGGCAATTCCGGCACAACAGGCACCGCTAATGCCTGTAAACCTGCTGCGCAGCCAAAATCCTTACCCTGCATATGCCCTGCAAACCAATTTTATGGCATGGAAAAAGTATGTAGATGGCGCTCCACAGATCCGTTTGCAGAAGCTAAAATTTGTGGTATCAACAGCGCAAGAAGTACTTATTATTGGCGATCCGCTTCCGCCCATACCTGGCAAAACTTTTTGGCTAAATGGAAATCTGCTTGTTCCGGCCGGATACAATTTCGACCCACCATTTTTAGGCAATCTGCTTAACCAAAAGCTTAAACCAATTATACCATCATATATTCTTTTTAACGAAAGCGGCAGGCAAAATACCATCGCAATTGATCTTTTTAAACCCGCTGATCGAGCGGTGGTAAGGCAGGTTTCATTTTAACATATGGCTTACTCCTCACAAAATACCGTCGACTATTTTAGGGCCTATCAAAATTATTTTTGGAGGTGGGCAGAGCGTGGGCAGGTAATCGAATTTGCCAACCAAAAAACCATCTGCTACCGTGAAGATTTATCCAATATTTTAAAAGACCTTCCTAAAACTACCTCGCTTTCTTTAGGCACTATTCTTTTGATTTTATGTGCCTGTAAAGACGATTGGGAGACCCTCTATAATGTCAAGCAAACTTTGCTGGATATTCGCTACAGCAGTATGGATGCCAGTAGCACCATTGACGATCCAGACCACGGACTAAAAAGGCAGGCTTACCAGTTTCTATGCATCGTTAACCAATTGCCGCACCAGTACCGCTCCGAAATGAACAGGGTACTACTGCTCCAGTCTATTTTTGATGCATTAAGTGTTAAAGGATACCATATGGGACTCTTGCCCATATTAAAGGAATTTAACAGCGGCGAAATGGACGAGGATATTTTTGGCGAACAGGCGGTACTTAAACACATAAACGTTATACAGGATCTCGCACCATTGGCGGCCGCCCTCGCTCTTTTCGAAGATGTAGAAAGCTTAGTGCTTAAACAGCGTACCGGCCTCACAGCGTTACCCAGCCCAATTCATATTCCTCAACCTGAACCAGTTGGGAAAGACCTTTTAGCCGAACTGGAAATCGATAAAAAAACGAATACGGTTAGTCAGCTGGCCAGAAGGATTATGGCTGCCTTAAGTATCCCGATGTACCTGAACAGCAATAACGAGCAAAGTTTGGGCGGGATTTCTGATATCGCCAACAAAGGCACTTATGATAAACTGTTGCTGAGCGAACTCGCGCAAGACGATCTTCTGCTCACCGCCCGGCTGGCCAACAATGAAGCCCTTTTTCTAAAACGCGAAACAGCACCTAACCATCAGGTGCAGCAATTGGGCATAATTATCGATTCTACCCTAAAAATGTGGGGATCTGCACGGGTATTCGCTGTTGCTGCCGCTTTGGCTTTTAGAGAAAGTAAAGAAAAAAACCAACAGTTAAAAGTATGGTCGTTGGGCGGAAAAGACCTCAGCATAACAGCGCTCGAAACCAAAAAAGATACCGAGGCCTTACTCGAAAAAATGGATCCGGCACTGCACTGCGGCGAACCGCTGGTTAAGGCTTTCGCAACACATGCCGAAAAAAATGGCAGGTATATATTAATCACCTCTTCCCATTTTTTAAAAGATACTACTGCTGCGCCCTATTTTTCAAAAATCAGAGATCAGTTAAATTACCTGATCACCATATCTGCCGGCGGACACCTGCAGATGTTCCAGTTCAGTAAAAAGCAATCGAAACTGATCAGAGAGGCGCATATCGATTTGTCCGATCTTGTAAGCCACGGCTATGAGAAAAAGATTAAACAAATTAACCAGGCTGATCTGCCTGCGGCACTGTACGAACCTGAATTTCCACTTTATTACCCTACTTCGAAGATCAGGCCGAACTTCAATAACCTGTACATGTTATCAAACAGCACCGCAATTGGCGTTTCAGTCGATTCGCGCCTGCTTTTTTGGCCAGATAAAAACCTCGGCGCAAAAGAACTGGCCGTGCAGTTAGCACGGGGCCAATATTGTTTCGGAGAGATGGAAAATGCCATTTTTATCATGCTCATTCCCGAAAACAATAAAGCAATAGAAATATATAGGATCGATGCAAAGACACTTTCTTACAGCGTAACAGAAATAAACGTTCCGCACAAAGCAGCAACCGATATTAAGTTTATCAGGCCTTATTTTTATTTCAAAAGCAAAACATACCTAAACATTATCGATCCGCGTAATGGAACAGTTATCCCCTCCAATAGCAGGATCAATGAGCTTATCTCGCGCCAGGAGAGTGCTTCGCGGGTTTTTCAAAGCCAGTTAAAAAGGCACCTCAACAACGGCTATAGTACCATTAATTCTGTTAAAAATATCCATGTAAATGCCGCAGGAATAATTTATTCTGATAAGAAAGAATTCCTGCTGGTTAATGATAAATTTTATTGGAAAGATAATCAAAGGTCTACGGTTAACTGGTTAGCTGCTCCACCACAACGCATTTTAAAGGTAGATCATTTGCCCTTTATCAGGTTTACCAAATTTACATGGAAAGACGGAAGCACGGCCACTATGGATTCGAGAGGTATACTACACTTAAAAAGCAGCATTCTGCATATTCCTGAAATTTGCATTATCATGATCGTTGGTCAGCCAACTGCCTGTTGGAGCACCGATGGACAGATTAGTGGATCAACCTATTTTACAGGGATTACCCGTGCGGGGAAACTAAAACCCAGCGTATTTTATAAAAAATATATTCAGGCTTTTATAGATGGACTAAAATAATATGAAACTTCAACTCCGCTATCAGGCAAAATCTACTCATGCCATCTGGGGCGCTTATTTACCAGGCAGCCCCGCCGATTGGTTTGCAGAAATGGCCAACTGGTCTGTAGATTTTTTATCCATCAAGGCCTATCTCGTACCCGAAAGCGTGGCACAGAACAACTGTATCGGGTTGTTTGTGGTTTTTGGAGCTGCTATTCCAAAAAGCGATCAGATCCGATATCCCTATACCCAGGTAACCGAGGGCTTTTTCATTCCTGTAAATGCCAAACTTTTTCCCGAACTGCCCAATAGCGAACTAAGTGCAGCAAAACTATGGGATGTACAGTTTTTCCATCCCAATATAGGCCTGGTTGGATTCGAACAACAGGACAGTTACCAATTGGCAGATCTGATTGAAACACCAGAAACAGTGGCAAAGCCCTGGCTCCACAATTTGCCTTTAGCGCCCGTTCTTCCGCAGCTTTGCTCGGTAATGATCGAACCACTACAGACTACCGATGCCATTGATGATTTAAAGGCATTGATTAATACACAGCCACTATCCGATATCCCAAAAACAGAAGAAGATCAAAAGCATAGCAATAAGTGGAGCAACATGTTAAAACCTTTAAGCAACCTGGGGTTTCGGGTTTTGTTAGGCTTTGCTTTTATCGGTAAATTTCTGCTCCAAATTATTGCCTTTCTGTTTCCTAAACAGGCGGCTTCCATGGCCAATATACAAACCCCCAGCTTTCTACAACAATTAGATGCCTGGATCAATCAAAAAATGGCCTCCATCGAAAAACAGCGGGATAGTGAACTCAATAGATTGGTAAAACTATTTGATAAAGATAAAGATGCCGCTTTACAGTATGCCATCCCATTAAATAGTGCATACCTAAACCGTGGTACCGCAGCACCATCAGGCAAATTAAGCAGGCAAAGTTTAAACCTGAATTTTAAGAATTTTGGCAACGGACTAGCTGCCGATGTGTGGGATCTAGGCAGTTATAGATGGGAACTTCAGCAACGCTACGAAAAAACGGCTACACAGGCCATAATAGATCGCGATTTTAAAAAGGCAGCCTATGTTTATGCACACCTCCTGGGTGATCTTGACAGGGCAGCAAGAACCTTACAGGATGGCAAACATTATCGCGAAGCTGCGGCAATTTATAAAGACCACCTTAATAATAAAAATCTGGCAGCCGGGTGTTTAGAAAAAGGCGGGCTTTTAAACGAAGCCATAAATTTATATGTAGACCTGGCCAATTACGAGAAAGTTGGCGATCTATATGTGCAAATGGGACAAAAGCAGCAGGCACTAAAATATTATGAAGATGTAGTGCTGCAATCGCTGGGTGCCAGAGATCATTTAAAGGCTGCAAGCATTATCGAACTCAAAATTGGCGACCCTAAAAGAAGTGAAGAAGTGTTACTTAACGGCTGGCACAACAACAACCAGGCAGAACAATGTTTAAAACATTATTTCGAAATTAAGGTACAAAACGGAATACCTTTAAATAAAACAGTTAACGCCTTTTATACAGAACAGCTAAGCAAGGGCAAAAGCACGGTTTTTTTAAGGGTACTTGCCAATGTTGCCGAAAACAGTGAAGATGATAGCTTTCGGGAAACAGCTTTAAACATCTGTTACGAAATTGTAAGCCAACAAACCGCAGCAGGCGATTTTAGTGCATTAAAAATGATGGATCGGTTCATGCACCAGGATCCAATGATCGTTCAGGATATAAACCGTTATACCATTAACCATTATAAAGAGATTAAACAGCAGCAGGCTGATTATTATATTCAACTGGACCGTGAAATAAAGTGGGTTGATTTCTGTAGTTTTCACGATCAGCTGATCGGCATTGGTATCAAAAATGAAACCATGCAGCTGCTCCGCATGAAGTGGGAAGACTGTATGGATTATTTATACCTGTTTAAAGCCGATATTGGCGAAAAACATGCTTTAATAGCCGATGCAGGCATATCAAACCGCATTTTAATCAGTGGGGATACCGCTCCAAGTGAACACCGCAAATTACCCGAAACCCACGATTTCGAAAGGGAAATCGTTCTTTCTCAAATCAGTTGGTTAGGCCAAAATATGGCTGCCGCAATCGAACCTACCGATCAAAAAACGCTTTCTGTTCTTCTAACACATGGTGAAGACATTCGGTTAAACAGATACACGGTAACAGGGCAGCCCTTAACTTCTGTTGTTTGTACCTGGGATAAATCGTCGATTGATGCCTATCATATTTTCTCGAACAAGAACAAAATGTACTGGCGCAAAAACCACCTGTATTTTACCGGGAGCGATATGTTGGTGCGTGCAGCTGATACCGGAATACTCGAAATGTTATTTGTCGAATCGCCCATTATCAATTTTTCGGTAAGCAGTGTGCATACTGCGCTAAAAATAGCCGTATTAACAACCGATGGCTGCCTGGTTGTTAATCCTACGCTAAAAGAAATGCCCATCAGTATCCCGCTTTTCGCGACAGACTTAAGTGCGCATTGTATACAGATACTTCCAGACAATCACCTTGTTGTAGCCAACAGCGAAAAAGCACGGGTATACGATATCAGTGGAAAAAAAGCACAGCTACTATTTGAGGTCATAACCGATCATGATATTATACGCATTTTTAATGTTCCTAAACGGCATCATTTTGGTTTACTCGAGGCCGATAACCGGATTTCGGTACACATCATCAATAAAGAAGAATAATTGAATGGGTTAATTGTAGTCCAAACGCGCCTGCATGGTTCCATCATCATTTTCCATATTTTTAACCACAAAGGGCACAGAGAGCAGGCACAAAGACCACAGAGCTGGGTGTAAAAAGCAATCGTCATTCCCGCGCAGGCGGGAACCTTAAATCTCAATACATTACGATTATTCATAAGTTTTCCTTTTATTCAGAGGCATTCATGAGCACTCCGTGGGTCCCAATCAACCCGATAGCTATTGGGATGAGAATAACGACGCAGGGAATGACGCATTAATTACGCCATAATACGCGGCTTGGGGCTAAAAGCCCATCGTATCCGTGCTTTAAAGCGCTTTCATTTCATCTGATAGCGATCTGATCAGGATGACAAATCACTAATGATCAACTTCCAGCTAACCTTCTCTTTTTAGAAAAAATTGAATAGTTTAGCTATTTATAAATTAACGGAATCTCAAGTGCTCTACGCATGAAAAAACACCTTAAATATATTGATGGCAGCTCAGATAAATTCTGGCAGATTGAAGTACTGAACAATTGTTATACCGTTACTTACGGCCGAAATGGAACCGGCGGTACTTCGCAAACCAAAACTTTTGATGATAACCAACAGTGTTTAAAAGCCGCTGAAAAACTGCTGACCGAAAAAACAAAAAAGGGTTATTCTGAAACAGGCGAGGTGCTTACTAACCAGACTATAAAAACAGCTAAAAAAGATGGCAATAAAGATGTAGCGGAAATATTAAATGCTTACGATGCCATTCTGAAAGAGAAAAACCTTGCCGCACTTTTACCCTTTCTGCAAGAAAATGCCAAAGGAAATATAGAGGCACTTAAAAAGCATATTAAGACAAAAAAACGTTATTGGATGGCGTTCGTAGATCTCTCCAACGAGCCACAATTTAAAACAGGAAACTATAGCTGGGGTACCAGGGGCGACGAAAATTTAAAGGAGATAATCACCCTTACCGCAATCGGCATTTTGAGCAAAACAGATATCATGCCCTGGGATGAGGTCTTCGATTTATTGGCCAAGGCGAAACAAAGAAATTCTATTTTAGCGGTCCTTCAATGGGCAAAGCCCGATTGGATCAACGAATTTATTCTCGATAAAATAAAAAAGAGCGAGTGGCGAAGTTTTAGTTATCAAACCCTAAGGTTTCTCGAAAGCCATACTTTAATTACCGCACAGCCCGAGCTTTATGCTTTATGTTTAGCAAATGCCAATGAGTGGGTAACCAAAGTGAAACCAAGAGATTTTATCCAATATATTGTAAACGATGAACTAGCCTATACACGCGATGTGCCCAATTTATACCTTTACGAAACCGGGATACAGAATAATCACTTCAGAGATAGCGATAGCCAGGCCTATAACCAATTTTCTATATGGGAAATTATTTATAACACCTTACTCCAGGAAGGCAAATTAGACCGCCAGCAGTTTATAGAACAGGCCATTTTAATCCAAACCAAAGCATGGAACAATAACCTTAAATCTTTCTATCGTAAAAGATTAACAGATTTAAATCCAGGCGCAGCCGAACTTATTGTTTACCAGGAATATATTTTTGCCTGTTTACAATATGCCTTTGCACCGGTTGTTAATGCAGCAATAGAGTTGATTAAACAGATTTATGAAGAGAAAAAGTTTAACGTAAATTCTTTTCTTGATTGGCTTGAACCTTTGATGATGAGCAATGATAATAAAACTGCCATCAAAAATATTTTACCGGTTTTAGAAAAGCTAAATAAATCGCAGCCTAAGCTAAATAAAAAGATAACCGCGCTCATTGCTGATGTGTATGTAGTGCCCGATCTTAACCTGCAGGAAAGGGCAAGTAAACTGCTGTTAAAAATAGCAGCACCAAAAGATGCGGTTTTACGCGATAAATTATCGGGCTATACTTCGCTAATGCTGGGAAATGTCCGCTCGGGTTTAAGCAGCTTACTGGCCGCAGAAGATCTTCTTCCAGCAGTTGATGAATTAGCAACCTATCATTACGAACCTAAGCAAGAACAGGTTTTACTGGAACCGATTGTATTGCCAAAAGATTGGAACGAGGTACTTTATCTGTTCGGTAAATTTATCTCATCAGAAGAAACTACCGATGGAGAAATCTTATTGAACGCCTATACTAACCAAAGGTATCTGTTTCCAGCCGATTATGCCAAACAGCTGGCTCCTTATGGCCAACAAGTAGAAAAGAAATACTTTGAGAGTGTCCATAAAAATTACATCGGCACATTTCTGCGCGAAAAAATAAAAAGTATCGATTACGTTTTTACCATAGAACAAAGTACCTATCACAAAATAAAAACGCTGCTGCTCATCAGGCCTTATTTAGATATCGTACAAAAAAGAATGGCCGGCAATATCAGTTTGCCCATGCTCTCTTTTCCCAGCCATTATCCATATTGGGTGGCACCAAAAGTGCTTTTAGAAAGGTTAATCGCCTACCAGGAAAATGAGGCAGAAATTAACCCGCTCGATTTAACCATCGCCATTGGCCGTATGCCACGAGAGCAGGTAGAAGAAGCCATCCCTTTATTAGGTAAGCTTACCGGACCGCTTAAAGCCTTAATGGCCTTCTGTCTCGGCACCACCAAAGAGATTGTTGTTAAATCAGACGGTATTTTTAATAAACTCTTAAATAAAATCAATAGCCCGGCAGATGTAAGTTTTAAAAGTGTATGGGCTGTAGCGGCCCGCACCTACTATCCTGACGAAACCTTTACCGAATTTAGCAGTACCTACCTTAGAGATTATCCTATGGCTGTTTCTCCTTTTAAACCCGAAATCAGCATTAAGGAAAAATGGAATGAATACATGAACTATCAAACCAAAAAAATGGAAAAATCTCCATCCTGGTACGCCATCGAATTCGATTCTCCAGCCTATGTAAACACACCAGGTTATTTCCTTTTTAGCTTAGACCTTTACGGCCGGAAAAACAGTTGGGAGTATATGATAAGCGGAGAGGGCAATATCAATTATTGGCACAGCCTGATGCCACAAAATGCTGATGCATTAAGCTGGTTTATGCTCCGTTCGTCGTGCATTCATGCCAGCGGTGGAGTATCAGAACTGAAAGGTTTTCTCCATGTAACCAACAGTACAGGGTTCCGTTTTTCCGATATCTCGATGCTCGTTTTTGCCTGCATGTTTTTTATGGATAAAAAAGAAGTGCGTTTAATGGCATCAGAAGTTTTGATCAACCTGATCGAAAAACGAAGTATAAACCTCGATCTGCTTGCGGTTAAACTAGCTTATCTGGCATCGAATAAATATGGTGCATTTTTACGCCTGGTAGAAAGTATTGGAGCCTTGAAAGATGTTTCTGCATTGCACAATTCCGCTTTTCTACAATTGCTCGAATCCTTATTTAAACACCTGGTAATTAACGATAAACTTCCTGTTAATTTTAAAAAACTGATAGAACATTACATCGATATCCTCTTCAAAACCAATCAAAGCCCTTCGGCAGCAGCAATTGCTTTTTTCGAAAAATGGAAAGATAATGCCTCCCTTAAAAGTTTAATTAAACAAATTATCAAAGCCTAACATGACCGATCTTCAATATCACTATAGCGGTGTTTCTACCTTTACCAAAACAAAAGGCATAAACAGCCTGGTTTTGGCTCATCAAACCGAAATAGAAGCTGTAAACAATATTCCCTGTTTTTTTTGGGGCAACTTAACCGATCCTTATATAACCGCTAAATGCTGGAGTACCATTGCCAAAGTAGTACGCTCCAGCTTCGGACCAGTTCCGCCAAGCTTACGCGATCCTATTGTTACTGCAGGCACCGAACGCATCAGGTTCGAAGGTTTTTCTTCCTGCAACGGGGTCTATGTTCGCTTAGATATGAAACCCGAATCTATCGACGGAGAATTTATAGCCAGTGGCACTACCAATGTCGATTTTAACGACCCCATGCTTAATGCCTTAAATAGCATTCAAAAAAACGAAAAAGTAACCCTGGCCGTTGGTCAGCAAGATGTACAGATAATTACCACCAAAACTAAGGTAGTAGAAAAAAAAGTAACATTACCTACACGCTGGATTAAAGGTTTAACCAGTGTACAGCTTTACCTGGCCGATATGGACCTCCAGTTCGAGCTGAACAAAATACAAACCATACAGCTTTTTCAAAACCTGCCAAAAGGCACTATTAAAGGCGATTTCTTTATTGCGAAAAGGGCAGGCAAATTTATGTTCTCTACCATTGCCACGGCCGATGCCGTTCGTGTTGGTGGCTTACACCGTCTCCGTTTATTAGATGGTATTTTAGCAATTGCCGATAAAGTTTTCATTTACGAATCGGCCGATAAACAGACCGTTGCTTTTGTATATGAGTTTGGCAAAATGCAGTTGCTGATGGCTTTCTCCCCAGACGCCTATAGGGGCTTTTCGGGCGAAGGCAAAGCATTAGATCAAATGACCGAAAACCTTCCGTCTGAATGGATATATGGCTTAAACAGCTTACTTAAAGCCAACGAAAACTTCGATCCTACTTTACTTTCCATTGAGCACGATATCGATTTCGACACCATGAATCAGCTCACCTCCAGTTTATCCGCTATCGGTTTACTGGGTTATGATGTAATGGGAAGAAGCCATTTTTACCGCCAGCTTCCATTTAAAACCGAACGCATTTTAAGCTTAAACCCCCGGCTTAAAAACGCCAAAAAACTGATCGATGAGCAACAGGTTAAAATGGTTAAAAAGGAAAACGATTATATAGAAGCCGAAGTTAAAGGCACAGGCGTATTACACAAGGTAGTAATCGATAAACAAGGCTATCGCTGTACCTGCGAGTGGTTTACCGCTTATCAGGGCAAAAGAGGTATTTGCAAACATATTCTGGCCGTAAAGATGGTTGCGGGAGAGTTAGAATAGTTGGGTCATTAGTCATTGGTTCATTTTGTTAACTGGTTAATTGTTTAAATCGGTTAACTGTGAGTTGATTGAGTGCATTCCGTCATACTGAACTTGTTTTACAAGTAGAAATATTATTTTCAATTGTCTTATAGCTACTACGTGGTCAGTATCTATCATGCTACCTGCAAAAGTTCTGAAAAGCATCACTCGTCATTTAACCACAGAGGGCACAAAGAGCAGGCGCAAAGGTCGCAGAGTTGAGTGGAAAAATAGCACCATCAAGCTTATATGATCTTCTATGTCTTATATGGTTCAAAATACACGACTCCGGACTAAAAATTCATCACCCATATTATATTTTCCATATTTTTAACCACAGAGGGCACAAAGAGCAGGCGCAAAGGCCGCAGAGTTGAGTGGAAAAATAGCACCATCAAGCTTATATGATCTTCTATGTCTTATATGGTTCAAAATACACGACTCCGGACTAAAAATTCATCACCCATATTATATTTTCCATATTTTTAACCACAGAGGGCACAAAGAGAAGGCACAAAGGCTGCAGAGTTGGGTGTAAAGAGCAATCGTCATTGCGGAAACTGCTCAATGCATCCCCAATCATGTTGAGAATGACAACGCACAGGAAATAGCACTTTAATTGAACTCCGGCTCCCAACTCAAAAACGGCTCAATCTTTGCTCCTACCGAAGCTTAAATTTAATAAGGAAACCCCATTTTAGCTCATGAACAAATTACCAGCACTATCCCCAAAACCATTAGTATCCCTTTTAATCCTATTTACCCTTTTCCTCTCGGCCTGTTCGGAAACACCAGAACGTTTCTTCGACATTGCCATCTTAAACACCAACATGATCAACGATTTTGCCAGCGCCGATCTGGCCCGCCACATTAACGACGAAACCAAAGAATATCCCGATATTCCATCCAGTAAAAAGAAAGGCAATGAAGCCATCACCAACCTCAACAACAAAATTTTATACCTTGAGCAATCGCTCGAAAAAGTAAAAAAGCTCTCCGCTTCTGGCGATGAAGAAAAAGAGATTAAAGTCCTTTCGCAGCAATTATACGAACTGGTCATCCCCGTTTATAAAAATGAATACCTGGCTTACGCCAAACTGTGCGACAGCAAAGGCAGCCAAAGTGCCAAAGATGAAATTATTCACAGCATCGACCAGAAATATGGCGCCCGTTTTGAACAAAACTTTAATGCCTTAATGGAGAAAGGCAAAGCCTATGCCCAAAAGAACAATATCCAGGTAAACTGGGGCCAATAAAAATAATAACATATGGTTTAATTCAGATTTGAAATATTTGGATTAAACCATTATTAAGTCCCAAGACTCCCGACCAACTTCTGCAGATGCTACACACTAGTAGCCTGCAGCTCATTGCTGCGAAACTCTACTATTTCTCCTTCCTCAGTCTTTGTTTCTTCCCCAGAGCGCTTAACTTCTTTCTCTAGCTTGCTCACAGCAAAACCACAGAGGCTTATAAAAACAGCTGCACATAAAAACCATACTAAACGGGTAAGCATATACCTGTAATTGGAAGTGTATTTGATTAAAATTGTGCTGGTAAGTGGCTTTAACACTCTTTGTATATCTTTCGGATAAGAACCGCTATCGGTAAAAAACTCATGGTCTTTTCCATGACCTTTATACCAAACTTTACCTATTGAATAATTTGTCAACGTATCAGGTAAATTAATTTTCCTTTGCTGTGTTAAAGTTCGAACATTTAACGGAATTATTGGCATACCAACATTTTGTTTTTCATCTTTAACCGGCTCGTAGTGATCCTCATCCCAATACATAAATTTCTCACCTTCACTTGGCACCTTAACCGTTGTCGCGCTACGTTCCCAAACAGCAAAGGAAGTGCTGCCAACCAATAGTAAAATAATACAGGAAATGGTAATATATCGTGGGGAGAAGAGACGGACATATTCTGTTTCAATATAATCGACTTTATTGGTTTCTTCTTCCTTTTCTTTTATATAAATAGGTTGACCGGTAACACCTATATCAGTTGTTTCAACTATGGGTCCTTTTACTTCTTCAATTAAGTCGCCTTGTTTATCCGCTTCTTCATTTATAATTATTTCTTCATTTTCAGAGTTCCAGGCCTCATTTTCACCCGTTACCTTCTGTGGTTCTTCTAATTTAACATCAGTTGCTCCTATAACTTCTTCTATTTCATTTTGACGCTCTCTATCAAAACTTTTATAGTAAGTCGTACTTGGTCTCGGCCGAAAGTCTATTAACCACGCTAAAAGTTCACTATTCTTTTCATCAGTTCTCGTTGTTATACCATTTATATGATTTAATAGGGCTCTAAAATCACCAGGATCAGCTTGTGATAAGATCAGAGAAATATTATCCATCTTGTCTTTATCAAAAAAGTCCGAGAATACATCTTTAGCTTCATCACTCGCATCATATTTCTTTAGACACTCCCTTTTCAACTTTACAGTTGTTGGCTTTAAGAGGTTCAAATGAAGCTTCCTTTCTTCGCATTTCTTTTTATAGGTAGCCAATACTAAGTCTTGATAATCTTCAGGCATTTTCAAAAAATTTAGCATAAAAGTAAAAACGGTATTTCTGGAATTTTTACGGTTTTCCAGAATTCAAAAGAATTAAAAAAGTATTTCAGGTAGAATAGGAATTATCTGGCAATTAGCTTTTTGAACCAAGCATCTTTGTTCAACAATTAGTTCAAGCAGCGATTCAACATTTAAATCTAAGCAAAAAACTGATTTAATAAAAGAGTAGAAATCGCGGTAGTTATTAGCCGGTTTGGGAAGCAGTTATTGGCTCCCGCGACAGACACTCAACACTTCCCAAAAATTCAGAAGGCCTTCTGATACAACCGTAGCAACCCCCGCGATAGGATTCGCGGGGACCTACAAATTTTATCAACCCTTTAATTTTTGACAAGATGTTTTTACCTCTTTTTATTGCCATATTACTTGGCTTGGCAACGCCTGCAAATACCAATAACAATTGTAACCCTAATAGCGGTACAACAGTAACGACTGCCGATACCGACCCTGGTGATCCAGGTGACCCAGGCGATCCCCCTCCAGGTGATGATACTGGTGGTGAAGGCTCACATGTTCCACCAAAAAATCCATAGTTTATGATTTACCAGAGATAGAAATTATCTCGACAACAAGTAAGGCAATATTTTCTGCCTTACTTGTTTGCTTATAAAACAATCCCAAAATATCCAAGAGAAAACCATCCTATTTTTTTATATTTGAGTAAATAATTATTCTCGCTCTTGAAAAAAATATACTTTCTCCTGTTTTTTCTTTTGGCAGCATTTGCTTGTAAGAAAAGGAACAACACTCAAGCACCGATTAAAAACCAGAATTTTGAGATAGCAGAATCCTTTTTCTTTAAAAATAACGATTCTTCATTCTATTACTTCAACAAGGTAACTACTACCTCTAAGGATAGCTTACAGGTGGCAATGGCTTATAATTATATGGCAGTAATACAATCAGATGCCGGTGACTACTTTGGAGGCCAAGAAAGCTTAACATTATCATTAGGCTTCTTAAATGAACAAAAAGAAACTGATCTCGCCTGCCTCGCTTCGAATTATAATGAGCTTGGCTTAAATAGTACATATTTCAAAAAATATACCGATGCTATAAATTATTATAATTTGGCACTAAAGTTTTGCCGGAACGATTCGTATAAATTACAATTCCTTAATAATAAAGCATTGGCATATCAAAAAAGTGGAGCCTATTCAAAAGCAATTGATATTTACAATGAGGTTTTGGCAAAAATCAGTAATAAGAAAGAATACGCAAGAGTACTTTCCAATGCGGCTAAAACAAAATGGCTTCAAAATCCCAATTACAATCCACTGGCAGATTTTTCAAAAGCATTACAGATTCGTTATTCAGAAAAGGATGAGTGGGGTCAAAATGCCAGCTATTCACATCTTGCCGATTATTACGAAAAGAAAAAACCTGATTCAGCATTTAGTTACCTGCAAAAGATGTATCTAATTGCAACAAAACTTAATAGTCCTGATGATCGGCTCGAAGCACTTCAAAAATTAATCAAACTTAGCCCAGCTGCAGCAACCAAACAGTATTTTCAAAAATACCAAAACATTGACGACAGTCTTCAAACCGCCCGAAGTGCTGCAAAAAACCAATTTGCACTGATCCGTTACGACACTGAAAAAAGCAAAGCCGATAACCTTGTTCTACAAAAAGACAATGAAGGCAAAAGATACCAGATCATCATACTCATCTTTGGTATTGTTTTGTTAATTGTTGTTGGTACACTTTGGTACAAAAAAAGAAAACAAAGATTAGAACTCGAAGCTCAAAACACCATCCGCGAAAATAAACTCAAAACCTCTCAAAAAGTGCATGATGTGGTTGCCAACGGATTGTATAGAATCATGAGCAAACTCGATAATCAGGAAACCTTAAAAGACAATCCTATTGTTAACGAGATAGAAGAACTTTACGAACAATCGCGCGACCTCTCTTACGAAAGGCCAAAATCTAAAAACCAGGCTTTTAACGAAAAAATAGCTGATACCTTAAAATCTTTCGCCTCAGAAAGTACAAGAGTGGTCCTCGTAGGGAATTCCCCCACATTTTGGGAAATGGTATCCGAACAGGCAAAGGATGAAGTTGAACATATCCTTCAGGAACTTATGGTGAATATGGATAAACACAGCCAGGCAAGCGATGTGGTGATTAAGTTTGAGCAGGCACAGCAAAAAATAAACATTTATTATACCGATAACGGCATCGGCATTTCGGGTAAAGTGCAACCCAATAATGGACTCACGAATACGGGAACCCGTATTGCGGCAATTGGTGGTACGATTACCTTTGATACCAATGTAGAAAAGGGACTCAAAATCAAAATCTCTTTTCCGGTTTCCTAATTGTATAAATATGTTTAAAAGAATAATTATTGCCGAAGATCAAGAAACACAGAATATTTCGCTACAAAAAACATTGGCCGAACTGGGTGCCGAAAAACCCGATTATGTATATTATTGCGATGATGCACTTACGTGGATCAAAAATGCCGTTAAAGCAGAGCGGCCTTATGATCTGTTAATCACCGATCTCTATTTCGAAGAAGATCATAATCCACAAAAAATAGACGGAGGTGCCGAACTCATCAAAGCCGCAAAAGAGGTGCAGCCCAACTTAAAAACCCTAGTGTTTTCCGGAGAAAACAGGCCCGCGGTTATCGACATGTTATTTAAAGAAATGCTTATTGATGGGTACGTGCGAAAAGCACGTCACGACGGTCAGTATTTACGCCTAGCCATATCTGCTATCCATAACCACAAAAAATATCTTTCGCCCGATTTAAAACAGGTCAGGAAAGAAAATAATTCTCACGATTTTACCGACCTCGATATTGCCATCATCTCTCAACTGGTTGATGGAATGCCACAAAAAAATATCCCTTACTATTTGCAGGAGAACAATATCAAGCCCTCAGGTCTAAGCAGTATAGAAAAACGCCTTAACCTGATGAAAGAGGTGCTGGGCTTCTCCAAAAACGAACAACTTATCGCCTATTGTAAAGATATCGGGATTATTTGATTAGTCCTAAGTCTTCAGTCCATAGTCGGGAGTCAATCGAGCTCAGTTAGTCACTAGGTTATGCTCCCGTAAATTCGTCATTCTGAACTTGTTTTATTAAGGATTCTTATTGTTTTTTAAGATCGAATAGCCATTTGGCAGTCAGGGGCTTTAACATGGATGAAGAAATTGCACTCTGCACCTAGCTCTGCGACCTTTGTGCCTTCTCTCTGTACGCTTTGTGGTTAAAAACGATCGATTTGTATGGCGTGATTAACCTTGAACAAATGAACTATTGACTAATGAACCAACTTACGGTTTCCCGTAATGATGCGCCATATTCCTCCCATACTTTTGAGCAGCTAAAAAAATAACTATGGGAAAATTTATCATTACCAAAAGAACAAATGGCGAATACCAGTTTAATCTCGAAGCAGCAAACGGCAGGGTTATCCTCACCAGCGAGGGCTATACCACAAAAACAGGTTGCAACAAAGGTATTGAATCGGTAAAAACCAATGCACCAACCGATGCCAGGTACGACAGAAAAATTGCCAAAAACGGAGCGTACTATTTCAATTTAAAAGCTGCGAATGGCGAAATTATCGGTACCAGCCAAATGTATACCACTGCTGATGCCAGAGATAACGGTATCGAATCGGTTAAAGAAAATGCGCCGAATGCATCAGTAAAAGATGAAACCATTTAATGCAAAAAGTTATGGATCTTAAACTAAAGTTAGAACAGCTTCATCAGCGCGTGGTGGGATTAAAAGAGCAGATCAATACCGAAGAGGCTACGAAAAATGCATTTGTAATGCCCTTTATTCAAATCCTCGGTTACGATATTTTTAACCCTACAGAAGTTATACCCGAACACATCTGTGATATCGGCACCAAAAAAGGCGAAAAGGTAGATTATGTGATCCGTAAAAACAACGAGCCCATCCTCATTTTCGAATGCAAACACTGGAAAGAAAGTGCCGATGCGCACAACTCTCAGTTACATCGCTACTACCATGTTTCTAAAGCACGGTTTGGGGTATTAACCAACGGTACGGTTTATAATTTTTACGCCGATCTGGAAAAGCCGAATATTATGGACGAGAAACCATTCTTAACCATCGATATCGAAGACCTGAAAGATAATGCCATTAAAATCCTCGAAAGTTTTACCAAAAACGAATATAATTTAGAAACGATCCTCGATTCGGCCGAAGGTTTAAAATACATCAAAGCCATTAGAAAGGAATTTGAAAAAGAAATAGACAGCCCTTCTGATGAAATGGTGAAGTTATTGGTGAACCGTTTTTTCGATAAACCCTTAACCGCAAACCGGATGATTGCTTTTAAAGATTATACAAAAAAAGCCCTTACCATTTCCATCAACGAATCGATCAGCGACCGCTTAAAATCGGCATTGAATATTAACGAGAAAATCGAGAAAAAGGAGGAAGGCAAAATGATTCCCGTTAATGAAGATCCCGATGCTTCTAAAATCGTAACTACTGAAGAAGAATTAGAAGCCTTCCAAATTGTAAAAGCCATTTTGCGCGAGAAGATTCCATCTGCCAGAATTGCTGCACGAGATACCCAATCTTACTTTGGCGTATTGCTCGATGATAATAACCGAAAACCGATTTGCAGATTCCATTTTAATACCGTTAACAAGTATATCGAAACTTTCGAGAAAGGGAAAGATGCCGGCGAGAAAAAACAGCTGTTTAATCTCGATGAGCTTTACGATTACAGAAACCAGTTGCATCAGACTATAGAAAATTATTAATTAATACTGCTCATCTCTCAAAAAATGTAGAGGTTGCTTCATTGTCTGTGTTGGGAGCAGACTTGGCAATCTCTCATTTTAAACACGAAAAACCCTCAGTAATTTGTCATCCTGAGCGGAGTCGAAGGATAGGTTTCGAAAGTTGTGAAGATTAAGTTGAGCCTAAAGTTTTACCTAATATGCTTGCCTTAAGGTTAGCCGTAAGGAATACATTTTTTGCCTAAATATCTTAGTGGCATGAAACATCTCGTTGCACTGTTATTATTAACGTTCATAATGGGCAACGCCCAGGCACAAAAACAGAAAGCAGTCACCTATCAGTTAATGGAGCCGGGTTTTAACACCAAAGCAATTAAAGGAACCATCAGCGAGGTATACACTACAAAACGTTATGGCAAAACCTTTTGGTGGGTAGTAATCGGCACCGATACCATTATCCATGTATGGCCCAGGCACCTAGATACCGCGACCATGAAACCTGGTATAAACCGTGCTTTCTATTCCATTAAACGCCTCGATAATAGCTGGTGGAAGAAAGAAAAATCAGAGGATTATGTTAAGCCGAAGGAATAATTCATTTCGTAAAATCCATATAAACGATTGGCGATTTTGAGTAGGGCTATAAGTCTCGCGAGGTCGTCATTTCGACTGCAATGGAGAAATCTGATAAAAAGAAACTTATAAATTTTGCTTTACGGTTTTCCTTTAGGAAAAGATTTCTTGTCGTTATAGGTTTATAGTCTAAAATGATTTAAGATGAAAAAGTATTATGTAAACAAAAATGCCCAAAGCAACGGCGATCATGAAGTTCATGATGAAAACTGTACTTACTTACCTTCTAGTGATAACAGAAAGTATTTGGGTGAATTTTCTTCATGTAAGGGCGCGGTAACAGAAGCGAAAAAAACTTACAGCAAATCAAACGGTTGCAGAACATGTTCTATAGACTGCCATACCAAGTAAAACTGATATAACTTATAAGCGCTTAAAAATTGAAGGATTGTTTCATGTTCGTTTAGGAAAATGGGGCAATCCTTCTTTAGTGTTTAAATTGTCCGTAAAAACACACAATCAACTGAAAATCAAGTTGTAATTTTTATTAAATACTTTATCTTTTTACGGTTTTCCGTAAGGTTTGGGGTTTAGGCTTGTATACTTTTGAATTATAAACTTAAAACAAACTTATCATGGAATACAAAGTAGTGCCATTTACCGCAACATTGAATCAAAAAAATGAAACTACAGCTGCGGTTGCTAGTCAATTAGAAAATTTAATCAAGCAATTTACTAATCAAGGTTGGGAATACATCAGATTAGAAAGTGTTTCAACTTATGTGCAACCTGACCCAGGGTGTTTTGGTTTAGGTGCAAAACCTGGTTATTTAGCTTCCTATCAAATGGTTGTTTTTAGCAAAGGTGCAGTATGAAAATAATTTTACTATTAATCATTAGGATTTACTGGTTAGTATTTCCTCAAAATAAAAGACGTAAATGCATTTTCAAAGTAAGTTGCTCTAAACATGTTTATCAAATTACTAATGAAAGTGGCCTGTCGAAAGGGTTTATTGCACTAAAATATCGATACCAAAACTGCAGAACTGGCTTTCATATTTTCGAAAATCATATCGATGGTAGTAAGATGATGATATTACCCGATGGTCAATTGCTTCAAGAAAATGAGATTGCAGCTAGATTTTTCTCCTATAGCTAAGGTTTACTCTCTAAAATTAATTGAATTCCTATACTTTTCATCAATGAAACCATTCCTGATCGTTTGTTCAATCTGCTGTTTTGTAGCAATATTGAAGTTGCCCATTGAATATTACACCTTTCTGAGAGCAATAGTTTCACTGGGCGCTTTGCTGCTTATTTACGTTTGGACAAAACGAAAAAACTATGCTTTAACAGTTGTTTTTATACTCGTCCTCATTCTTTTTAACCCCCTGTTCCCCATTTATCTGCACCGAAAAGGCATTTGGATCCCGCTCGACATAATTACCGGCTTACTCTTTTTACTGATCGCCTTTTATAACAAAAAACAACCCGCAAAAAAAGAAGAAAAAGCCCTAGAAGTTTTACCTGTTCAAAAAACATACGCCAGAGACCGGATTGTTTCTGCAAAGCGAGAAATATAATCATGAATTTAATAAATCAAACTCAAAACTTAATGTTATGATTGCCCAAATAGAAGAATTTTTTAACCCAAAAACAGCTGAAGCGCCTCAGGATGAAAATGTGGAGATCAAGGAACCTGTTGCCGAAGAAGCTGAAGAAGTAAGAAAAAGGACCTATCACGAAGCCGGTTTTAGAGATGGATCGCGGAACAGCGGTAGCCCACTGGCCCTTTCGATATGCCTGAACGCCATTTATGCCAGGTTTCAAAACGAAGAAAAAGAGCTGGTAGAAAAACAGCAACTGGCAAAAGAGCCTTATATTAATGAGCATAAAAGCAAGGAAACTGAAATCAAAACTCTTGCTATCAGCGAAGAAAGCAAAAAACAGCAGATTACGCAGGTAGAAAGCAATATCAGAAAGGTAAAAGACAATATCGAAGAGTTAAAATTCGAAATTAATGAGCTGGCGAGGGATCCGGAAAAATATCACGTCAGTGCTTCAAAAGGTGCCTCAACAAAATTTTGGATCGGTCTGATCATCCTGATGCCTTTAAGCTTGTATTTGTTTACCTTTTATATTTCCACCTCTTATTCGGCTTTTTTTAAACTGTTAGATGCGAACAGTGTCACCGTCGTTATGAATATTCTTGATGCAAAAGCTTTTGAAAAGGCCTGGCAGGACGGTTCGCTGGAAGGTTTATTTGTCACCTTTATCCCTTTTGTGTTCCTGGGTTTGGGTTATTTGATCCATATGTTCGGTGAGGTTAAAAGCAAATGGAATTATTTCAAAATCGGAATCCTTTTTACCACATCCCTTTTATTCGATGCTATACTGGCTTACCAGATCGAAGAGAAGATTTATGAACTAAATAAAACTGCAGAAGATGACAAATTTGGAATTTTCGTTGCCTTTGGCAAAATCCAGTTCTGGGGAATTATATTCGCGGGTTTTGTGGTGTACCTCATCTGGGGCGTAGTGTTCGATTTTATCATGAAAGAACACCGCGAGAAAGACAAAATCAAACATGAGCAGCTCCGCAGAAAAAAAGACATCCAAATTCATCAGGATAGGATAACGGATATCGAAATGCAAAAAGGGAAACTGATAGAAGAACTTAATGAAATTAAGAAATCATCGTTAGAAGCACAAGGACGCGTTACCTCACTACAAAGAATAATTGATGCGGTAATTATCCCCACCAAAGAGTACGTATTGTATGCTTCAGAATATATGCAAGGCTGGATTACCTTCATCAATCAGAAACTCCATATATCTCAATACGAAAAAAGTGCACTCGAAAACGAATGTATTACCTGTTATCACGAAAACCTTAAAAGTGTAGGTGCCAGTGAAGATTCACAAAATTCTGTTTATGTATCTACTTTATAAACCCGGCACCATGAAACCGAAATTATTAACCTTTTTCTTGATCCCTTTATTTGTTGGTGTTTTTATAAAGGAAAGTAAGGCCCAAAACCTGAACATTAGCTTTTTGTTAGATTTATCTGATCGGATCGACCCTAAAAGAAACCCTGGACTTTATCAGCGCGACCTTCAATATATTAAATCCGTAGAAAAGGTTTTTGTAGATCATGTAATGAAAAAGAAGATGCTTCTTTTAAAAGACCAGATGCAGGTATTCTTTAATCCAATTCCTAAAATTACGAACATTGATCAGTTAAGCCAAAAATTAAAAGTTGATTTTAATCCTAAAACGAGCAAAAAGGACTTCCAGAATATAGACAGGGTTTATACCGATAATCCTGCCAAAATTTATCAGTATGCGATTAAAGATGGCAATTACGTTGGCTCCGACATCTGGAGATTCTTCAAAAACAATGTACAGCAGTACTGTATTAAACCGCAACATCGGAATATTCTGGTGATATTAACGGATGGTTACATGTACCACAAAAACAGTAAAATTGAGATAAAAGGCAAAAGCTCTTATATCACCCCAGAATTTCTAAGCTTAAAAAAGCTCAACACAGCAAATTACCAAAGTATAATGAAGAAAAACAACCTGGGCTTTATTTCTTTTCCCTATAATTTAAAGGACCTCGAAATTATTGTTTTAGGCATTAATCCTTCCGTTAAAAATCCTTACGAAGAAGATGTAATTAAGCAATATTGGACAGATTGGTTCAAAGCCATGAAGGTGAAGAAGTTTGATCTGCGAACAACCGACTTAGCTTCTAGCCTGGAGCCTGTAATCAATGATTTCATTCAAGGAAACCATAAGCCATAATTATTTCTACATTTACCATATTCTACTTATACACAGCTGTTAATCGTTCATCTTTTTCATAATCAATCCCCCCATCATGAAAACCCTCTCCTTATTAATTTTTTTCGTTGTCAACATTACTTGTAAAGAAAATACAAGCGTGTACATTTGCAACAGTCCTGGCGCTAAAAAATACCACTATACCTCCAGTTGCCGCGGTTTAGGCAATTGCACGTATAAAATTATAAAGGTGGATATAGAAAAAGCCAAAAAAGACGGAAAAACATTATGCGGTTGGGAAAAGTAAGTTTATTGGTTTTATTGTTTACGCTCCAGGCTTGTTTCATCCCACCAGGCGAAAGCAAACCACTAAGAAACTACAATCATCTTGTTTTTACCGCCAAAGTGATCCGGATTATGGATGGCGATACCATGGAAGTACTGTACGAAAACCAGCCCATTAAGATCCGTTTGGCACATATCGATTGTCCTGAGAAACGTGGTTCGCAACCTTTTGGCAATAATGCTAAAAAAGCACTTTCCGATTTGTGTTTTGGGCAAATCGTGAGTGTGCAAGGCCAGAAATACGATCGCTATAAAAGGTTAATTGCTGTGGTGATTAACAGCAAAAAACAGGTGGTGAACCAGGAAATGATTAAACAGGGCATGGCCTGGCATTTTAAAAAATATTCGAGTGACCCATTATATGCTCAGCTGGAAGTTGAAGCAAGGAAGCATAAAACAGGGCTATGGCAGGAAGCTGATGCGGTAGCGCCCTGGGAGTGGCGGAAACCAAAACTGCAACCACTTAAAAAATAAGAGATGAAAGATTAAATAAATCATTGCTTTCTTATATTAAAATGCCTGATAGCATATTCATCTATCAGGCACCCATCCTATAAAAATTTTGCTATACCTTTCTCAATGCAGTTTTTAACACTGATAGAATAAAAAGGATACAAAATATGGTTACTATCGGAGCAAAAACTTCTAACCAGCCAATGCGCCCGATAATTATTTTGATAATAAAAAGGATGCTGCTAAACAGCATCCCCAATAAGATTAAGATTTCCTTAAAACCCCTTTGTTTTGTTTTCTTTGTGCGTCTTTTTGCCACAGGTTTTTCTTAAATGGTTAGCTTATAGAAATGTAATTTCAACACGCCTATTCTTTTTTCTTCCAGTATTGGTGCTATTTGATGCAATCGGATTTTCAATGCCTTTTCCTATAGTGCTTATCCGAGCTGCTTCAATATTCAGTGAGGTTAAATGATTTTTAAATGCCTCTGCCCTCAACTGCGATATCTGTTGATTTACTGCTAAGGGGCCATCACTGCTTGCATAACCATCAATATGGATGGACGCCGTAGGGTTTTTGGCTAAATGTGCCAAAATGCGTTTAATTAAAGGTTTGTTAATGCTTGCAAAAGATGATGTTCCCCGGGCAAATGTTACCGGTACCGTATGATTTAATGCTTTTAGTGCTGCAGTTTCTAATTTAGGCGAAGCATCATCCAGTCTGTTTTTTTTGTTTGATTTTTCTTCGGTTCCCAAAGCCTTTATCGGCGCAGCTGTTGTGTCTGTACCATCAACTTTTTCTTTTGTCGGTGTTATGGCTTTAGCCACGGCGACCGGATCTGAAGAAACATTTTGGGTGGGCTCTTTTGCAACAGTATCTAACGTTTTATTAGATGAATAATACCAGATACCACCACCAACAATTAATATCCCAAACAGTCCAATTAACCACGCCCGTGACCTTGGAGCTGGGAGCTCAACCTCTCCTTTAGAAAGATCAAATTTAGATGGTTCCTTTTTAGAATCATCCTTTTTATTTAAATCAAATGCCATAATTTTATATTGTTTAGGTGTACATATCAACTAAAGTTTGTAAACTACCGGTGTGCGGCCTGCCCATTGCTTCAAATTCCCAGCTATTGCCAACACGGAATAAACGTCCAAATTCTACAGCATCTTCATTGGTATACTGGTCTTTCAGGTCGTAACGCAATATTTCCGAACCATTACTTTCGTCAACGATTCTGATGTAACAATCGTTTACTTTTCCAAAGTCCAGGTCTAATGTTCTCCTGTCTTTTTTATTGTCATGAGGGTATTTACAGATCGTACAGCAAATGATAATCTGTTCGATTTTATCGCTGACTTTGGATAAATCAATAAACATATCTTCATCGTCGTCGCCATCACTTCTGGTTCCATCCGGATCATCTATAGCGCCGATAATTGCTCCATCTTCAGTAAATGGCCTAAATAGGCCTTTTTCTATCTTATCCTCAATTTTATTGCCCATCCTTATCTGCCCGTAAAAGGTAAAGTAAGAATCAGAAGGGATTTTAAAATCACTGCCTATCGAAAAGGCCGAAACATCGAGGTCGAATTCTGGTCCTCCCTGTTGGTCGTTAGGATTCCAGCCCATTCCAATTTTTACAACGGTTAGTCCGGGCGCTGCCTTTGAAAGGGAGAACCGATCTCCCTTATTTAAGTTAAAACTGCTCATCTTTTATTGATATAATTCTATTAATGTATTAAGGCCACCAGAAAAAGCCTGGCCAAGGGCCTCGACATTCCACTCACCACCATTTCTGGATAAAGAGGCAATCATGAGGGAATCTTCATTTGTAAATTCTTCCTTAAGCATATATTGGCACAGAACCGATTTATCGGCATTGTTTCTGATATTGATGTAGGAGTTTTGAACGTGGCCAAAATGATGGCCTCTTTCTTCGCTTTGATCGATGGTTACCGCAAAATAAAGGAACTCAACTCTTGGGTCTATTTTGGATAAATCGATATGGATTACTTCATCATCGCCATCACCTTCGCCACCTCTGCTATCGCCAGGGTAATGAACAGAACCATCTGGGCTGGTATTATTGTTATAAAAAACAAAGTATTCATCGGCAATGAGTTTACCATTTTCGCCGAGCATAAATAACGATAGGTCGAGATCTACAGAATGCCCGTTTACAAGGGCTGTATCCCAACCTAAACCGGCAATAATGTTATTTAAACCTGGTTCTTCCATGGTTAGTGATACAGGTTTTCTTTTTTCTATTTGTATAGCCATTTTATTATGTTTTAATTGATGCACCTAACTTTTTTTAGGAGGCAGCGGTGGTGGTTTTACTGAATTATTTTTTGTGCTTTGCGGTACTTTTAATTCGGGTAGCTTGGGGATATTCACCGATTTTGGAGCGCCACTTTCTTTTTTTGGTGGCAAAGGTGGTGGTGGTTTAGGGGTTGGTAGCGGAGGCCTTGTTATTACCGGTGCTGCAGTAGGTGCTTTTATTTTAACACTGTAATTGATACTGGCAATTTCCTGAAAAATAGACTGCATGGTATCTTTAACATCAAGTGGTCGTAATGCGACAACATGGTGATATTTTTTAAGCAGTTTTTCGGAAAAATAAAGTGTGTTGATTTCTTCTGATCCAAGTAAGATCATCACATTATCAGCCGATAAGTTATTTACCTTCAACAGGTCGTCTATTGCCCTGAAAATCATTCCATCATTGGCATAATAATGAAGCCTGTCGTTTAGGTTTTTCCCCTTTATATTAAACCAGTACCGGTTTCCGTCTGATAGTTCAGCCTCACCATTAATAATCGGATTGATATTTTGAAGTAAACCTGCACAGAACGGCAGCAGAAAAGAAATTTCGTTCTCTTTATTAATCGACAGATAAGAGTTTTGGAGAATAATGTATTCTACAATCATATCGGCCAATATTTTTACCCTTGGATCTGCACCCTGACCTACCAGTTTGGCTGAGCCCAGCACATCGGCCTTAATATTTTTATAAAGTTTTAGATAAAGTACATCATCAATACCATTCATTAGCAGGATAGCCTTATTGTTTGGCAGTACCTGTTTTTGAGCCAGAATGTTAAAAAGTGTATGGTTATACCCGACGCGGTCTAAATTAAAGTAACCGGCTTCCTGGAACAGGGTTTCGATAAGGGATTTTTCGTTGTCTTCAATATCGTCATCAAATAAAAAGCGTAAAGGGAACTGCTGTCTGTACGATTCGATAGAATCGGCTTTGTATAATACCGTATTTAAAAAGTGCGATAGGTATTGTTCAATACCGTAATAAAATAGCTGTTTAACAGGCTTTTTGTTGCCGTAAATAATAAAGTGTTTACTGGGATCCTTTGTAATTTCAAAGTAATTGCCATAAGCATGTGGATCATTCTTATAGAAACGTTCCCTCGCTGCGGCCCCAAAAATAAAATCGTTGCCATTTACATAAAAGTATAAAGGAATTTCATTCGATTCCTTCATTTTTAATGGAGCATAAGGGTTACTGTCTGATTGATACCAGAAAGAAACTGTCCGCTTCGATATTTTTGCCAATACACAGAATTTCATCACCACTATTGTTTTTGAATACCCTTAAGCAAGTGTTTTTCGAAGAATTTCATGCCTTCCAGAATGATGATTGGAGCCACATAATCGAAATCTTTCTGATCGTCGTGTTTCCGCTTTTGCGCTTTGATAAAATCCGGCTCTCCTTTGATATAGTTTTCGATGTTCATATCCTGAAAACCGGCCATAAAATCTGTTGCATTCATTTTCAAACCGAACATGCTCGATGAGACCTTATAAAACAGGTCTGCAAAGTCCATAAACCTTGGGCAATGCGGCTTGCCTTCCTGTGGCAGGCAGATAAAGTGGTTCCCGATATGCTCCAGCATTTCAGGGGTAATGGAATTGGTCGATTCCAGGTACTTAAATTCACCATTTGGAGTAACTACACAGAAATTATCTTCACCTAATATCTCAATGGCCTGTTTATTGGTAGGCACCAGAATACTGGTGATATTGGTTGGGATTGCCAAACCTTTCGATACTTCGTATTTAACATCTGCATTGTCTGTTCCGCGCTGCGAATTGATATCGATTATCTTTAACGGACTGGTTGTGATCGGACTAATGGTTTGTTTAGCCACTGCTTCTCCACCCATTCCCCTGATAAACATCTGCGAATAATAATCATCGGCTGCGGCGGGATTTACTGCTGTAAACCAGTCGAATATCCTGGCGCCCTTTCCTGCAAAAGCAATTTTTATTTTAGGCGGGATGGCTTTAACCGCTGGAGGGGCATCTTCAGATTTTACAATTTCATTCCTTAATTTATAGGCAAGCTGACCTGCATAAAACATGATCAGGCCTGTAACATACAGGTTAATGCTCATCATTTCTTTACACTCAGCAGCAATTAAAAGGTAAAAAGTTTCAAAGTCTGATGCCTCTAAGCGATCAACAACCTGCTCAAAATAATATGGAGCTGTATTTTCGTTAAATTTAGGTGTGCCGGAATTTAGTCCCTGGATTGATATTTTTTTCTTTTCGCATATCCTGAGCAGCACATTTTTAAAATTTGGAGAAAACTTGGTTGCCTGTGCCACACGTTCGGCAGCGAAACGGATTGAGTTCTGTTTGATCATTGCCTTTCCACCTTCCATTTGGCACAATGCAGTAATATCCGTTGTACTACCACCGATATCGAAACAGAGTACTAACTCTCCGGGGTTAATCGAATAACCCCCATTTGGGCGAACCAGGTAATTTGCTACGGCACAAGCTTCGGATAAGGATTCTTCATTGCTTAACTTTTTGAAATCGAACCTTACCGGGCCGGTTTCAGTTTTGATATCAACAGCTGTAACTATTTTTTGGGCCTCATTGCCCCAACCTGCAGCAGTATCTGCTTTAGGTTGTTCACCCCATCCGGCATTCACCGTTTCTGCTGAACCCCAGGCCGAGGTTGTGGCTGTAGGGGCTGAAGCCTGACTGCCCCATCCAGATGCAGCTACCGGAGATCCCCAGCTATTACTGCCCGATGTGTCGCCGATATCTGAAAGATCAGAAGGAGGGAAGGTTTTTAATTTAACGTTGCTTTCAATTGGTGATATTTCTTTGAGCGAGTCCCATATTCCCCTGTACTCGCTCAGCAATTCCTTGCCCATTGATGATGGATAAGACCATTTTAAAGTATGCGGTTCGTGCCCTTCAATAAATAACTGTGCGTATACATGAAGGAGCAAGGTGCTGAGATAGGCCGTTTTATAGCTTTTATCAATCTGTTGTGTAGACCATTTCATGTTGTACACCAGCTCGGCCCTGCCAATCCGGTTATAACCTAAAATGTACCTGTTGTTTTCTGCATTTTCAATGGGCAGGTTTTTTTCAAAACATGGAAAACCACCTTTTACCGCCTGCGCCATTAATGAATTAATTTGGATGTTGCCATCGTTCACAACCCTTCTCGAATCGTGTATTGTTAATACGGATTTAATGGAATTGGTCAGGATTTCGTCGTTCTGAAAGAAGAAAATCTCATCTTCTACTGCTGGCCTCTCGTCATTGTTTTTGCTGTCGCTGGCCAGCAATGACACCCTCTTATTGGTCAGTTTTAAATTTTCGCAAACCTCATTCCGTTGATCGGAAAAGTAAGCAATCGATGAATTTGTACTGCCAAAGTCGACACCCAAAAAGGCCGGAGATAATGCCCTCGGAGCGTTTAACATGTTTATGGGTAAAGATTGTGTATTGCCAGATCCGTCGTAACGGATAATCCCAAAACCACAATCAACCCCAGCGTGTGCAAATTTTATCCCTTTAAAAGGTTTATTGCTTTCGTATATTTCGTATTTGTATTTATTGTCGGCCACTGCATTGTTCGAGGCAATATGAAGTTGCGCTTTGATGTTACCGTATTTTTCCGGAATTACTGCTGCTTTTCCGTTATTGGCGAGGTATAAAGGGATACCCTTCTCATCTAAAACTATCCTGAAAAAATCATCATCAACATTTCCGATAAATGGCGTAGCCTGAAACTTAGCGTCGTTATGCGGTATTTCTGAGTAAAGAAAATATCGGTTCCATTGTTTGGATATAAAATTAGGCCACATTAAAATGTCTTTTCCACTGATCAATTCGGAGGTTACCTTATAAATTACCTCTTTAACAATCTCTTTTCCGGTTTCGGTATATAGTTTTAACTGAACGATTAAACGTTCGCCGTCTTTATCTGCTGGGTCGTAAATAGCGGTAATTCTCGATTTTACGTTAGATGATTCCGAAATACCCACCAATGCGTCAAGCGTAGCACCAAAAACATTTAGAGCCAACGGTGTTAATGGGAGTGTAAAATAAACGTAGCTGTTCAGCTGGCCCTTGGTTTCGGCCGCCAATAGCAATATGGGTTTTGATTTTAGAAAGTTCCGGGTTTCCATCCCTTCTCTGCCAAAATCTATCTGGGCAATCTCGGTAGTATCCGGAAGCAATAAATCTTTCGGATCAAATAGGATACTTCCTTCTTTCGATTCGTTATAGATAATCCCCTCCGAACCGTATAATTCTGTAGAATAGTTGAAAAGCAGGCTAAAAGGATAATTGAATAAAGAGCCAACTTCGGGCGGTGTAGATTTATCAAGTTTTGGATATCCCTTTGCCTGCTGATAAATAACCATCTCGCTCATCCAGGCTTGGATACAGGTCGAAATATTTCCATATTCTGGCCTGATCAGTTCTTCTACTCCGGCATAATTTAACCTGAACCTTTCAATATTATCCAGAATGTGTTTGGCGTAACCATACAGTGTAAAAAGTTCCTGCGGATTAATCTCAGATTGTAAAGGATCGATAAATTTTCCGTTCTGTACGTTGATGAAAGGGAATTTTTCCTTAATCTGGTACGATACCGAAGTAAAAACAAAACTGTCTGGAGAAGTTCCACCGATAACGTTACCCTTAAAAGACATTACATCAATAAAGGGTATTTTATCTGCATTATTTGCTAAAGATTGATCACACCATAAGGGTTTTCGCTCGAATAGCATATTGCCAAATGCACCAGTGGGTTCGTATATATTTTCTGTTGTATTTAAATGACCTCCGTCTGAATAAGATAGATGAATCCTATTCGTTTCTATATCTTTATAGTTTAAGGCTATACAACTGATCAATCCTTTCCATTCACTGATCAGGGACTTATAGAACAACATTAAACCTGATGCTTCAGCATCTTTATCGCGGATATTATCTATGGCATTTTTGAATAAATTGGCCCTGGCAAATACAGAAGGTATACCAGATACAATTGTTCCGATATTAACAGAAGAATTTCCGTCCTGATCAACTGCGATTTCGGGTATCAGGATGTTTTTTGTAAATACTTCAAGCTGGGGAATTTTATCCCAGGCAAATTCGACTCCGTTCGGCTCTGTTTTAGGATGAACTTTTATCGCCAGGGCTTTGATTCTTTTATCTGACATGGTTCTTTAGTTTATATCGAAGTTTTGTGAAATGGTAAGTGCATTAAAAATGTGCGCAAGGAATTTCTCCTTGGTGGTATTTACTTTTTGCTCGTCTTTGGGATTGGTATTGATCAGTTTTTCGACGAAAAGATCATAGCGGTCCCTAAAAAGCCCCCCTTTACTCCAATGGTGTTTTTCATCCAGGAAAATGGTTCCAACATCCAGTTTTTTTAGTTCGGAAGGGTTATCAGGGAATGCCTTGCTATCAAAGAGGAACCTGCCTGGGGCAACAGAGTTTCTAACCTGGTAAAGCCAGCCCGGTATAAATTTGGCATCCTTGAATGTGTAGGCAAAGAGTTTAAAGTATTCGTTTATATCTTTGCATTCTGCATCGGTAATGGTACTGTATTGGTTGAGTTTTTGATTCTCACATTGTTTGATGAAACCTTTTATACCTGCATCATCAAAAGCGCCACCGTTTTTGGTTAAAGAAATGTGTGCCAGCGAGAAAAAGGCGCCGAGTTTATTTACAAATATTTCACCTGATTTATTTTCATTGCCTATAAAGTCGTCAAAAGAGAAATTGAACGAATTATCTTTAAATTCTACTGCTTTATACAGGTAATCTGCTTTTGCACTGTTTAAACCATCGCTTCGGGTAAAGAAATCGTATGCTGCACAGGCACATAACAATTCTGTAATATGACATGGGTTTTTTTGCTCGCTTCCTCCAGTTATGGTCTGATTGGAAATGTTGTTGCCATCAATTTTTTTGCTTTCTATCGGCCAGCCGATATGGTACAATAGCTTGTAACACTTCTGAACCGTAGGATCGCTCTGATAAAACTGCAGCGCAGCCTGACTGTTTAAAGGAAAGAATGACGAATCGGCGATTACACTATTCGCTTTGCTTGCCTTTTGTTTATCATCGGGTTTGTTAAAGGTAAAATACGCTGTTAATAATGTTGAGCCAAATTTGGCTTTAGCAAAATCGATACTGGCATTACCGTTAGAACGGATTTTTACGAAATCCTGTAACGCCTTTGGAATTACTGGAATAGAAGATGCACCTGTACCGCCAAATATAGACCCAAAAATAAAAACCCTCGCATTTGCACCAGCACTTTCCAGTTTACCCATAAAAGCATCTAATTCCCTTTCCTGCGATTGTACCTCAGAACCTTTTATAATATTCCGCGCTGCTTCAACAATGCCATGGTACATCAGCATAGAACCCAGGTGGGTTTGGGCCCGGTAGCCATGATCCAATGCAAATTCCTGTACTGAGCCATTGTCCAGAAACAGATCAGAGATTAATTTATTGGCTTTCTGCTGCTCGGTTGAGCCCGTGGTAATTTTGCTAATGTTCTTATAAGTTTCCCTTCCAGGGCCGGCATAATTGGTAAAAAACCGGTGTAAATTCAGTTTGGCTGAAAAGAAAGTATTTGCATTTGGTGTTCCGCCTACACTTGAGCCGGTTGTTTTGATCCGGTTATAAAGGCCGATCAGTTCTTCAACCCGCCCTTTGTTCCCATTATTTTGATCGGTATCAAGCGTGAGGATTTCGATTTCCTGATTGTCGAACATTCCGATTCCACACAAGTGGGTAAAGGCTTCCAAACAGCGCATCCCGGTACCGCCTATCGCGATTACGAATAATTTATCCATTGATGTTTTGATTAGGGATTAAAACCAGTGGCCGATTTTTCCGGTGGAAAATATTTTGCTCATTACAAAACCGATGATGATGTAGAGAATAAAACCGATAGCTGTACCTATACTCAAGGCTGTTACATAATTATTCAATACCATAATGTTTGCTTCTGGCTTGAACGCATAATAGCCCAATAGAAAACATACAGCAGGATTTAAGATGGCTAATATCCAAAACCAGGTTTTACGTGCCTGTGGGTCTTTGGGATTACTCCCCCCTTCAAATTTGATAGCGTTTGCAATGATGGCAGATAAAAGAAGAAAGATCAATGCGGTAATGATCGAGATGATGTAAGCTGAAGTTGATTCCATTTTAGAATTTATTTTAATGATTTTGGATTACTGTTTAGTTTTGATATAGTATGAGTACACTACTTTATCTACAGGTTTAAGTTCCTGTAAGGTGTTTTTTATAGATTCGGATAAAGCGGTATTGGGAGTGCTTTTGGCATTAATCCACTCGAATTTTGACATTTTTGTGCCTTGTAGATTAGGTGTGGCAGCATTTAATAAAATATCCACCTTAACTAATCCATCAGGATTATGGATGTTAACGAGACTAAACTTAGGGTCAAAAGAAACACCAAGTTCAACCTGTTTTGGATTTAGCGCTTTGGTATTTGTAAACAGGGTTTGATTTAAGGTAAAAACCTCATTTATTGGGTTCGCTGCCTGTGGTTTGTAAATCCATTGCTCTTTTAATTTCCCTTCGGTATTATAGCATTCGAGTGCAATTGCATCACTTTCTTTGTCAGAGAACTTGGCCTCGCCATTATTTCCTTTGGTTAATTTTGGCTGATGTTTTTTAGCTTCTTCAGCTTTGGCAAAATTTTCGAAATCAGCTGTCACATCCGAAACTTTTACGCTGAAGTTTCCGAAAGTGTAACTATCCCCGTTACTCAGATCAATCAACAGCTTCCGGAAGAAATCGTTAAATTGATTTTGGCCAGCGTATGTAATATGCAGTTGATCGATGTTTTTCCAATCTAAACCAAGTGGATAAAACTCAAAGTTGTGCCCATTTTTAAGGCCGTTAATGTAACCTTCCTTTAAATCGAGGATGTTTTTTGCCTTATCTGATTTTGCACTTTCATCATAAAAAATACCGCCTGATTTTTCTGAAGGATATACTGTAGATAGCTTATAAGCACTGTTCGATAAATCAAATCTGGTTGTTGATGGCGAAAGTTTTGATTCGAGTTTTGAAATTATGCTTCCTGCATCAGGATTACCACAGCTGAATATGGTAAAGTAAAGATGTTTGTTAACCTTTCCTTCTTTATAATCGGCAATAAAAAAATGGACCGCATTTCCTTTTGCAAGCCATTGGGAGAAGGGGATTTTTAAAAAGGCCGTATTTGTAACCTCTATGTTATTTTGCCACTCCTCAAAATCGGTAATCAGGAGCGCATCGTTGTTGCCGGCAACAATTTTCTCTACTGTAGCTTGCAAAGGTGCCCAAATATCAACGTATTGCTTCGGATCACTTACCTGTTGGCCCAATTCGGTTGTATTGGCTACGTTTAATAATGATATTTTTTTGGAGCCTAATTTGTAAACTTCAAACTGCTGGGCAAGAACGGTGTTGAAGCAGGCCGACATCATACTTTTAATCACAGGGTCATTAAAGGCCTTATTTATACCAGATGAAAAATCAATATAAAGTGCCGGGGTACCTCTTTTCGGATTATGGCCTGGGGTTATGGCCTTATTGTATGTTTCGATACGCTTTCCTAAATCCTGATCATAAAAGTTGAAATTTGTAGCAGCAAACGGATCTTCTGATTTGGATCCTCCAGAACCTTTACATGCTGAAATTGCAAATAAGGCCAGTAATCCCATTATCCTGAAAAAATTCAGAGTATTGCTTGTTTTCATAACTTATAAATTTTAATGCGCTTTGTATTGTTTAGTTGATCAAAAGTATAAGCATAGTAAGGGCAATCCTTACGGAAAACCGTAAAGGGAAAATTAAAGGCGATTTAATTTTTAGAACCGAATGGAAGTAATGGAGCTCGAAAAAAGATATGCTTCGGCGATACAGTGCTAACTTAAAGCGCAACTTTTGTAACCTGTGTAATATCAAAATTGTAGTGATTTAAAGGGAAGCGTTCTGCTTCTCTTTCTTAATACGACGTAATTGACGGATTTTTGCTCTATCTCCCCTGTCTGGCAGCGTACAGGATAATGCTTGGTTTGGACACTTTGAGCAGGCATTCATTGCCGAATTGGGTCTTTACAATTAATTAGAATTTGATTTAAAACAGATACCATTTAGCCCGCTCAGGCAAGGCTAAACTTATTTTATTTAAAATTAGTGGCTACCATAAACAAACGTCGAAAAACACCAGCGCTGGCCTGCCTTAACCGGCCAATTGTTAAAAAATGTTAAAGGAATTTGAAAATATTATTTTGTTGTTTTTTTTTGAACCTCCATCAGATAAACAAACAGGAAAGCATTTTTTAGAGCAATTATTTATTTTTTGATTTTAGATCATGTTATCAGCATTACCATTTAACCGTTTTCGCTTATCAGGAAGATTTGCGTTTTTTTTCATCATCTTTTTTGCGCCATCACTGGCCACTATTGCCCAACCATTAAACGAAGCCAAGGCAGGTCCATCGGCTTTTACGGCCAAGCTGATTAATATTGAGGCGGCCACGAATGAGGTTTTCAGGTACAGCACTACCCTGCATAATGGAACCAAAAAGCAGGCCATTTACGAGCTGAAGGCAACGTTGCCCGAGGGCTGGGTAGTGAGTTACAAAGTAGAAGGCAACCAGGTTACCTCGCTTAATATGGATGCAGGCAAAAGCCAGGAAATTGCAGTGGAGATTAATGCCAGTGCAAATGCATCACCTAAAAAATACAATATCCCCCTTAAAGCCGTTTCGGCCAATGATACCCTTTTACTTAAGCTCGAAGCGGTAGTAAAAGGCTCGTATGGTGTTGCCATGAATACGCCGAGCGGAAGGCTGAGTGAGGAGGTGAGCTCGGGCGGGCATAAAGACCTGCAACTGGAGGTTAAAAACTCCGGCACACTGGCCCTGAACAACCTGGAGCTGAGCAGCCAGCTGCCGAGCGGCTGGGAAGTGCGTTTTGAGCCGGCCAAGATCAGTAAACTTGAGGCCGGAAAAAGCGTAACGGTTACCGCCTTTCTAAAAGTTCCGGATAAAACCATAGCCGGAGATTATGCTGCAACCTTTAGCCTTTCTGGCGCCAATGCGAACACACAACTGGCGTTCCGCATGTTTGTTAAAACTTCATTACTTTCTGGCTGGATCGGTATTTTGGTGATTGTGCTCGCCATTGGCAGTGTATACTACCTCATCCGCAAGTACGGCAGAAGATAATCCATCCTTTAACAGCACAGATTTGAAAGATGGAACCTATCATACAACTCAGGAACCTAAGCAAAAGCTACGGAACTTTTAGGGCGGTTGACGATCTGAACCTGGACGTATACCGCGGTGAGATTTTTGGATTGCTCGGGCCAAACGGCGCAGGCAAAACCACCTCGATATTGATGATGCTTGGGCTAACCGACCCCACTAGTGGCACTGCGCATGTTTGCGGATATGATGCCACCAAAAACCCTATTGCGGTAAAGCAAAAGGTGGGCTATATGCCAGATAGTGTGGGCTTTTATAACCACATGACGGCCCTCGAAAATTTAATTTATTTGGGCAGGCTGAACAACCTGGACGAAAGTACATTAAAAGACCGGGCCAAAGCAGTGCTTAATATAGTGGGGCTTGCCGGCAGCATGGATAAAAAAGCCGGCATTTTTTCGCGTGGCATGAAACAGCGGCTGGGCCTGGCTGATGTATTGATCAAAGACCCTGAGGTAATTATTCTCGACGAGCCAACACTCGGCATAGACCCTGCAGGGGTAAAAGAATTTTTAAGCCTGATTAAAACCCTGAGCCAGCAGCAGGGCTTAACCGTTCTGCTCTCTTCGCACCACCTGCACCATGTACAGCAGGTATGCGATCGGGTGGGCATATTTGTTGGCGGGAAACTGCTGGCCCAGGGCGATATTGCCTCGCTTTCTGCGCACCTTTTTGGCAAAGAAGGAGCCGTTACCACAATTAAAACAGCGCAATTAGTAGAGCAGCCCTGGCCATTGGAAGCAGAAATGAGGCAATGGAATGAGGTTACAGCTATCGGCATTTCTGGCGATACGCTGGAATTTACCACCCGGCATGATATTACCCCCCGCATTGTTCGTCATTTAGTGGAAAAGGGTTATGGCATTTTACAGGTAAGCCGTAAGGAGTATGGCCTGGATGAGATCTATCAGAAATATTTTGAAAGTAGTTTTAATGAAAATCTAAATCATGGAAAATCAAGCGGTATCTTCAAGCGCGCTTTCTTCGGGCAGCACAAAAGATAAGAAATATAAGGGCTCATCTCATCCAAACAGGGCCTTTGGCGTAATCATCCGAAAAGAAATTGCCGATCATATCAGGAGCTGGCGCTTTTTGGTATTAGTTGGCCTGGTGCTGTTAACCTTTGTGGCTTCTTTATATGTTTCGGTAAGCAATATTAGAACGGCCTTTACCAATACGAACGATCCCGACCATGCTTTTATGTACCTGAAACTGCTTACCTCGACAGATAATGCTATGCCGCCTTTCCATGTACTGCTGAGTTTTCTTGCACCCTTGCTTGGCATTAGCATGGGCTTTGATGCCATTAATTCGGAGCAGAACAATGGAACTTTAACCCGGCTTTTGGCACAGCCGATTTACCGGGATAACCTGCTGCTGGCTAAATTTAGCAGTGCAATAATGATAGTAGGCATGCTTTTTCTTTCGCTTACCTTACTGATGATTGGTGGGGGGCTGGTGTTAACAGGCGTTAGGCTGGAAGCTCAGGAACTGATCAGAATAATGGGTTTTGTTTTTGTAACCCTGCTGTACGTTGCTTTCTATTTAAGTTTATCTATCCTGCTTTCTATTGTTTTCAGGCAACCGGCTACTGCTGCGCTGAGTGCTTTGGGGCTGTGGCTGTTCTTTACTGTTTTTTACCCGATTATTGTTAACCTGGTTATAAGGGCCTTTTTACCCGACCCTGCCTACCTTACGCAGGCACAGGTAATGGGTTACAATGAATTTATTTTAGATATGATGCGGATTGCACCAAACCAGCTTTATACTGATGCGGCCACTACATTATTGATGCCATCGATACGGAGCCTCGGCCCGATGAGCATGGAGCAAATGGCAGGTGCCATTCCCAGTCCGCTTCCGGTAAAAGAGAGCCTGATGATTGTATGGCCCCAGTTAAGCGGGATGATTGCCGCCAGTACAGGTTGTTTTGCCATTGCTTATTACCTTTTTATGCGTAGGGAAATTAGAAGTTAAAGCGGATATACTTGGTTAGACATGATTTGATTGGGAAATAGAATTCATTAGACCGTTCATCACAAAATATTATTAAATTTAGCTGATGAACGGCAGGCCGCGAAGCGCACTTATCTAAGTTCTAAATAACAAAATCGTTGCCCCTTATCCAAGCACCAGGAACTTTTTTGCAAAGGACTCAAAGTTTTCTTCCCTTGCAGAAAGGATGTTGTCCAGGTTTTCTGTGGTGTATTCAAAAAGCCCTTCCGCAATTTTGCGGTGCAGCACCTCAACCATAATGTCTGCCTGTTGGAGGGGCGTGCCCGATTCCACCATTATCTTTTTTAAAGTATTCCCGTCAACATTAAAGTTCCTGACCTTCGTGTGGGTGAGCCGAGAGGCAATTTGAGCCATATCCTCGAAAGAATGGAGATAGGAACAGGTAAGGTGGTAAATCTTGTTTTTATGGTGTTTACCCATCACAACTTTTGCTATGGCAAGGGCAATGTCGCTGCGTGAAGCGAAATTGAATTTCCTTCCCAAGGTTGCAGAACTGATTCCTCCAATGGAAAGCGTGCGTAGAAATGCCAGGTTGAAAATCGATTCCCGGTCTATTCCATTTAACAATAACGTATAAGGCAGACCAAAATCTACATCTTCAACATGATCGGAGATATTGCAGAATGGGTGGGTGAAATTTCCGAAACCTGGTGAGGGCGCGAGGATCACCACATGGCCAATAGCAGCGAGCCTGGCAGCAGACATGATTTCAAACATTCTTTTGCGGTAATCTGTTTTTTCTATGAGCGGGAGGGTTATGATCAACTTGTCAATATCCGAAAAACCGCCTACCATGGTGCTGGATGCATCCGGTTTTAATTGCCTCGCTAGGGTGTCAGTTTCCCTTAAGGGTGCAAACTCCTCTGGCCTGTCGAAAAATACCACCATCTGTGAAGCCTCCAATCCCATTGATTTTAAGCGGTTGATGGTTTCGCTGGCAAAACAACCTGCATGATCTATTATGCCAACCCTTTTTGCTTCTTTGTATTTTAAGATCATAATTTTCGGTTTTTCCGACATTTTCAGTTAATCAATGGGGTGGACATTTTCCACCCCATGCAGATCGACCTTAAAGACCGCGGGAGAGATTCTTAAATTTATTCCACACCACCACCAAGCGAGCGGTATAGATCTATTATGGCATTAAACTGATCGCGTTTGATCTCAGTTCTTTCCAGTTCGTTCTGTAAACTGTTGTTCTGCGCTACGATCACCTCCAGATAGGTAGCCATTCCGCTCCTGAAGAGTAGCATCGCATCCCGGCCTGCTTTTTCAAGTGCAGCCCTTTTTTCATCCACAAGCAACGAACGCTCCTGAGCATATTTCGATTTTACCAGCGCATCAGATACTTCTCCAACAGCGGTCATCACCGAAAGTCTGAACTGTTCTGCAGACTTCTGTTGTTCGAGCTGTGCGATTTCGTAAGCAGTCCTAAGTTCCTTTTTACGGAAGATAGGTTGGGCAATATTGCCTGCAAAGTTTCTCGCCAGTGAACCCGGAAGGTCAAACCAGTTGTTGAACTTAAATGAGTTCATGCCAACAGAAGGGGTAAGGCTGAATGCAGGAAACATAGCTGCCTTAGCAAGGCCAGTATTTGAGTTTGCAGCCATCACGGCATATTCAGCTGCTTTAATATCTGGCCTGCGGGCAAGCAGCCTAGCAGGTACACCTGTCTGGAACAGTCCGGTACGGATCAGATCGGCCCTGCCAGAAGCCCTTTCAATTTGATCAGGGAATTTTCCGCAGAGGATACTTAATGCATTTTCTTGTACCGCTATGTTCTGTTTTGTTAAGGGAACAAGTAGCTCGGCTGTTTTTTTCTGCGCCTCTGCCTGGTCAACCGCAAGGGAATTTACCTGTGCAGATTTAAACTGTATCCGGATCATTTTCAGCGTACTGTCGCTCAGGGCGGTATTCCGCTCGGCAACCTTTAACTGCTCATCAAGGGTGATCAGGTTATTATAACTCTGCGCTACCTGTGCTACAATCCTTGTTCTCAATGCCGCCAGGTTTTCTTTTTGCATCAGGTAATTTGCCCTGGCACCTGCTTTTTGCATTTTTACCTTGCCCCAGATGTCAGCCTCCCACGAAAGGGACAGCGAAGCATTGAAATCATCCAGATAACGTTCACCCGTAAACTGCTGGTTTAACGAACCGTTCAGCGAGTTCTTCGACGGGAAATTCCTGGAGGCACCAATGGCCAGGTCCAGCGATGGGATCAGCCCCAGCTTTGCCTGTTTGTAGGAAAGGTTCACCTGCTCGAGGTTTAACATCGCTACCGATACATCCATGTTTTTCACCAAAGCCTGGTTGATCAGCTCGACCAGCTTGGGATCCTGAAAAAAAGTTTTCCAGGGCAATAACACTGTATCACCGGTTATCGAAATCTGTTGCCTGTAAACCACAGGGATTTCTATTTCCGGACGGCTGTATTTTCTGCCCACAGCACAGGAGCTGAGGTAAAGGCCCGTACCCAACAGAAGATATATATTGATTTTAGCTAATTTCATCTTAAAATTTACTTTGTTTGAACCTTGTGTTCTTCTTTCTTTATCGAAATCTTTTCCTGGAGAAACTGGAAAAGGATGTACAGTAATGGAATAACGAATACGCCGAGGATTACCCCACTAAGCATACCAATAGCCGCTCCGGTACTGATAGACCTGTTTCCCATAGCCGAACCGCCTGTTGCAGTCATCAAAGGAATCATCCCCACAATAAACGCAAGCGAAGTCATAATAATCGGGCGCAATCTTGATTTTGCCCCTTCGATGGCCGATTCAACTATTGATAGGCCAGATGCCCTTCGCTGAACGGCAAACTCCACAATCAGGATGGCATTTTTGGCCAGAAGGCCCACAAGCATAATCAGTCCTACCTGTACATAAATATTGTTATCCAATCCGATGGCCTTTATTGCAGCAAAGGCACCCAATACCCCCGTTGGAATAGAGAGCAGCACCGAAAGTGGCAACAGGTAACTTTCATACTGGGCAGCCAATAAGAAGTACACAAAAAGTAGGCATAACCCTAAGATCATTACCGTCTGGTTGCCCGACGATTTTTCCTCTAAGCTTAAGCCCGTCCATTCATAACCATAATCGGCAGGCAGGGTATTAAGGACGTTCTTTTCGAGCGTTTCCATAATCTGTCCGCTGCTGGCATCCGGGTTGCCCACCACGCTAATGGTAAGCGCATTGAAAAGATTATACCTCGACAGCGACTCCGGACCATAAACCTTGTGCATTTTTACCAATGATTTTACGGGTACCATCTGGTTTTGGTCGTTGCGTACAAAGATCTCATTGAAAGCATCCTCATCAGTTCTGAATATGCCTTCGGCTTTAACGTTTACCCGGTAGAATTTTCCGAACCTGGTAAAGTTCATGCTCTGGTCACCTGAAAAGTAGGTCTGGATGGCACTCATCATCCCGCTGATGCTTACGCCCATCTGATTGGCCTTGTCTTCATCAACCTCTATCTCCAATTGCGGATAGTCTGTTCTAAATGTGGTATAGGCATATTGAACACCTGGTTGCTGCATAATCTGGCCGATCAGCTTATCCGACATCGCTTTCAGTGCCGCTGGATCTTTTCCTGATTTATCCTGAAGCACGATCTCAGATCCACTGGTTACCCCGTAACCTTCTACCGGGGGACTTCTGAAAGCCATAACGGTACCTTCTTTGATCTCGGCAAACTGACCTGAAAGGGTAGCCATAATCTGGTCGATATCCTTTACCTCGCCACGCTCTTTTTTAGGTTTTAACTTAATGAAACCCATCGCATAGGCAGGACTTGCACTGTTTGAGAGAATGTTAAAACCCGTTATCGAGGTACTGGTCTGTACAGATGGTGTTTTGGACAGGATGGTGTCGAGCCTTTTGGTTACAGCCGTGGTACGGCTTAACGCAGTTCCGGGAGGCATACTCAAACTAAAGATCACGAAGCCATCATCTTCCATAGGTACAAAACTTTTTGGGGTACTCATCATCAGCCATGCGGCAGCACCTGTTATCACCACGACCAAACTTGCACCGAGCCATTTCCTGTTGATGAGAAACTTAAGCCCTTTGATATATTTTCCCGTCAGGTTATCAAAACCCGAATTGAAGGCTATAAAGAAACGTTTCTTAAAGCCCGGTTTTTCTGCTTTTTCTCCGTGACCGCCTATGTGATTATTTTTTAACAACAGTGCACAAAGGGCAGGGGTTAAGGTTAAAGCGTTAACTGCTGATATAATAATGGCAATGGCCAGGGTATAGGCAAACTGTTTGTAAAAAATACCCGATGAACCTGTCATAAAACCAATAGGGATAAATACGGCAGACATTACAAGCGTAATGGAAATTACCGCCCCGGTAATCTCACCCATGGCACTATGTGTAGCCTCTTTACCGGTCATGTCGGAGCCTTCCATTTTTGCATGTACGGCCTCAACCACCACAATGGCATCATCCACTACGATACCAATGGCCAGTACCAGTGCAAATAACGTAAGTACATTGATGGTAAAACCAAATGCCAGCAGGAAGAAAAACGTACCAAGGATGGCAACCGGAACTGCAATCGCCGGAATGATGGTTGAGCGGAAATCCTGAAGGAAAATAAATACCACTATAAAAACTAAAATAAAAGCTTCGATCAATGTATGTTTTACCTGGCCCGTAGCCTCATCCAAACGTTCTTTTGAACTCAATAAACTGGTATGGGAAACACCGGGAGGGAATGATTTTGCAGCTTTTGCAAGTTCAGCCCTAACACCGATCTCGATCTCGTTTGCATTCGATCCGGTAGTTTGAAGGATAGCCACTGTAACGGCATTTTTTCCGTTGGAGGTAGAGTTACCGCTATAGCTCAGTGAACCAAATTCAATTCTGGCCACATCTTTTAAGCGCACCAGTTCCCGCCCGTTCCGCTTGATCACAATGTTTTCGTACTCTTCGGGCTGGTTTTTCTTTCCTTTATAACGCATTACATATTCAAGTGCAGCGTCTGATTCCTCACCGAGTTTTCCAGGTGCAGACTCGATACTCTGAGCTGCAATTGCCTGGTTCACATCATCCGGGATCAGGTTGTAACTCGCCATTTTCTGTGGATTCAGCCAAACCCTCATCGAGTAGTCTTTCTGGCCGAATACCTGTGCCTGTCCAACGCCGGGAACCCTTTTTATGCCTGGAATGAGGTTAATGTTCACATAATTCTGTAAAAACAGCTCATCGTATTTCTTATTGTCATCGGTATAGATGTTAAAGATCATGATCATACTGTTCTGCTGTTTCGATGTGGTAAGGCCCATACGGATCACTTCCTGCGGAAGGATCGGTGTAGCCTGTTGTACCCGGTTCTGCACGTTTACGGCAGCCTGATCGGGGTTGACGCCCTGTTTAAAAATCACTGAAATTGAAAAGGTTCCGTCGTTACTTGCAGTGGATTTAATATACTGCATATTTTCCACGCCGTTGATCTGTTCTTCCAATGGTGTTACCACCGAGCGGATTACGGCCTCGCTGTTACCACCCGGATAACTGCCTGATACCATTACCGTGGGCGGGGAAATATCCGGGAACCTGGTTACAGGTAAGCGCGTTAAACCGATGATACCCAGAATGAGTAGCACCACGGAAATAACCGTAGCCATTACGGGCCTATCTATTATCTTTTTTAACATGTTTTCTTTTTTTTAAGCTGATTACTTTTTTGATAAATCGCCTTTTGCAGGGGTGGGTGCAACTTTCATCCCGTGATTAAGGTTATCGATGCTGTTAACGGCAATCTTATCGCCTGCTTTAAGTCCGGATTGTAGTATATAATCGTTGCCAGAGTGGCCTGCAACTTCAATCGGCTTCATTTCTACCTTGTTGCTGTCGCCAAGCACAAACACAAAAAGTTTGTCCTGGATATCTTTAACGCCGGCCATTGGTATCCTTAATGTTGAGCTGAGGTTCCTGCTCAGGATAATCCTGGCAGAACCGCCTGAACGCAGCATTTTATCAGGGTTGGGAAAAATTGCCTTCAGAGCCATAGTCCCGGTAGATTGGTCGATGTTTCCGCTTGCCAGTTCCAGTGTACCGGTATGATCGAAAACTTTTCCATCTGCCATTACCATTTCTACCTTGTTGCCCATGGCACCTGATTTTTTATCTTTGGTATAAGAAATAAAATCTGCCTCACTCATCGAGAAATAAACAAAAACCTGGTTGATATCAGATAATGAAGTTAACGGAGCGGTATCGGAAGGGGTAACCAGGTTTCCGATACGGTTGGGGATCCTACCTATGTAGCCGCTTACCGGGGCCTTGATTACCGCAAAATTTGCATTGATCTTCGATGAACCCAATGCAGCCCTTGCCTGTGATACCTGTGCGCTTGCAGATTCGTACTGTGCCTGGGCAGTTTCCAACTGTAAGGGTGAAACAACTTTGCCCTCAACCAACGGGCGGATTTTTTCCAGCTCAATTTTAGCTGTTGCCTGTGCAGCCTGTGTCGCTTTTAAGCTGGCCTGACTGTTGTTTACCTGTTCCTGGAATACATCGCTCTTTATTTTGAAGAGCGCCTGTCCTTTATTCACATAGTCGCCTTCCTTTACATAAATCTGTTCCAGATATCCTGATACCTGCGCTTTGATATCTACATTCACGGAGCCTTCAATCGTACCCGGATACTTTTTCTCAAGGCTGGCTGCCGCAGGTTCAATAGTGAGGAAATCTACCTTGGTAAGCTGCTGTACGGGAGCTTCTTCCTGTTTACCCCCGCATGATGCAGCCATTACCGACATAGCAATAAGCAGGAAAAACTTGATCGTATTTGCTGCCTGAATCTTCTGTTTTATCATTTCGATTAGATTTTTTTTACGGTGCAAAAGAAGGTATTGAGGCAGGGGTTTTTAGGCAAAATCTGACCCAAGTGTCTTAAATGATGTCTGAAACGAAACCGTATCCTGCCCGAAGCGTAATGTCTCTTGTCGGTTTCTTGCCTGGTCATTGTACCAACAGGGAAGCGTGTAAACACTAGGGGGCCGAAAAGCCTAAACAATAGATAACGTTTCGGGCAGGATACGTTTTTACTTCAGGTGCCATTTTCTACGGTCCGGTCAGTTTTTCAACTACTCCTTTGCCCAGTCCGGATAGTTTTGTCCCAATCAAATATTTATAACATGAAAAAATTAATCTTCGCATCAATGCTATCGGTAGCGGCATTTTTGGTAAAGGCACAAAAGCTCGAGCTCATTCCAAAGGCTGGTATCAATATTTCCAAACAGGCCATTGAGGGTATATCCGGAGAAAAATTTAAGATAGGGTTTCAAGGTGGTGTTGGCCTGAACATCCACACGGGTACTGATGGCTTTTCGATACAACCTGAACTGAATTTTGTAGGCAAGGGTACCCGTTTGAACATTGGGGCAGAAAAACAGATCTGGAACTAAACTATCTGGAGATCCCTGTGCTGGCGAAATATTCGTTTGGCCAGTTTACATTAACGCAGGACCATCTATCGCATTAATGATCGATAAGGAAAGCAAGTTTATCCAGAATTATGCAAGCCAGTCAAAAAAGTTTGAATTTGGTATTCAGATGGGCGCTGGTGTAGCCATTCCTCTTGGCGTGGGCAAGCTGATTGTTGATGGCCGTTATGCCCTTGGACTAACTGAAATATCAAAAACTGCCAATATCAAGAACAGGGGAATTATGGCATCAGTAGGTTATGCTTTTCCATTGGGCGGTAAATCAAAATAATTCATAGTGCCCGTGCTGTCTGGGTGCCGGGATCGGGCCCAGCAGCCTTTTATAAACAAGCTGCAATAAACATAGGATTTTAATCTGAATAGATTCTGACTGGCAATAGGGCCAACAGATTATGATTCTTTTAGTAACTAAAAAGAAATCCAGTCTTTTAATGCAGCCGCTTTTTCCCTGCTCACAATTACCTCGGCAGCATTTCCTTTGAGTATCACTTTAAGTTTCCCGTTAAAATAATTCAGTATCTGCTTCACCGAATCGATATGGATGATAAACTGCCTGTTGGCACGGAAGAACAGTTTGGGATCCAGCTGCTGTTCCAGTTCCTCCATAGTATGCTGTAGTGCCGCTTCTGAGCCATTAGAAAGATATGCTGTTGCAATCCTGTGCTCAACACATACATAACTAATCTCGCCTATCGGCACCACCTTATATCCATCCTTAAATGGCAGAAGAAATTTACTCCGAAATTCTTTTGGTCTCATCAGATCTATCAAACGCTCCATTGCAGCGTTATCATAGCCATTGCCCGATACCAACCTAACTTTATCAAGTGCTTTCTCCAGTTCCTCGGCCTCGATGGGCTTGAGCAGGTAGTCTATTCCATTGTGCCTGAAAGCCTGCAAGGCATATTCATCATAGGCCGTGGTAAAAATAACAGGACAACTGATTTCCACCTTTGAGAAAATGTCAAAGCTCAGACCATCAGAAAGCCTGATGTCCATCATAATAAGGTCTGGCGAGGGATTGGTACTAAACCAATCTACACTATCTGTGATACTATCCAATACAGCAAGGATGTTGGTCTCTGGCGCCAATGTTCTGATCAATCGCACCAGCCGGTCCGCATTTGGTTTTTCGTCTTCAACGATCACGAGTTTATTTATCATGGGCTATCAGGTGAATGGTTACCTTAAAACTTCCTTCTTCAGCGGATACCGACGGGATCTGTTTGGCGAGCAAACTGAAACGGCGGATAATATTGGCAAGTCCAATCCCGGTTGATCCGCCTATGGTATGTTCCAATGGAATCAGTTTATTCTCCACCACAAGTGCATTTTCCAAAGTAGAATAGATATTGATTTCGAGCGGATTGTTTTTCCCGGTTCTATTGTGTTTGATTGCGTTTTCAATCAGGAGCTGCAAGGTAAGCGGCGGAATCAGGAGCTGATTTGCCACTTGGTCTACCTCAATGTTAAAATGAACGCCACTTCCGATCCGCTGCTCTGTCAGGAAGATATAGGAGCGGAGAAATTTCAGTTCCTCTTCCAAAGGAATGAGATCTTTTTTGGAGTTTAACAGCAGAAAGCGGTACACTTTAGCAAAATTCTCTGAATATTTGTATCCCAGGGCTTGATCTTCTAGGATAAGTTCAGATAGTACGCTAAGGTTATTGAAAATAAAATGCGGATCGAGCTGAAGTTTCAGCGCATTAAGCTCGGCTTCGACAGAAGCCTGTCTGAGTTCGGAAACACGCAGTTTCTGCTCAGTAACTTCGAGTTCAGAGTTCTTCCAGTTGTTTACCATATAGCTCCCCGTATTTACCCCCATAATAATGAAGGCAATGGCAAAACTGACAACCACCCACTGTATCAGGTTTTTGATATCTTCTATCGAAAGCTGTTCAGCCGCTTCTGTTTTATTATAGATAAGGTACATGCAAATCACGTTCAATAAGATGATAGTAAGTACTACAGCTATATTTAAGAGCGTTTCTATAAATAACCGTTTGCCAGGTTTTTTTGTCCAGGGTATACGTTTATTCAGTCTGTTGTTGATTACTATGGTAGCCTCAGCGACCAGAAAACAGAATAAAAAGGTGATCAGCCATTCCGCCGCGATATCAAGGTAACTGCGCTGAAAGTAGTTCTGCCAGAATTTCGCATAGGGATCGATCAGGTATGAAACCAGGTAATAAAGCACGAATGCACAGAAAAGGAAAAGAATCCTTCTGGTTTTATTGCTCAAAAATGTCTCTCCCGATATTGGCATTTATTTAAATGATGTTTTTTTAAGTACAATAATACTACATAGAAAAGATATTTGTGCTCAAGCGTTAATTATTTGATCGGTGCAGGTATCCTTTTCGATGGGCCTGAAAACAATCACATGTGCCAGTTCTTTTCCATCAGCATAACCGAACTTTACTTTCATATTGTAATATATCTTTTCATCAAGGAACTTTACCGCGTAGTGCTCTCTAAGTTGCGGTCTATTGATAATCCCCATCGAAAGGCCCATATATTGCTCGGCAGTCTGATCAAACTTATTATCTACTGCAATAAGTTTCATTTTGCACATTAGGCGACAGGCAAAATCCTCAGAAGGAATGGTTCTGAAATATTGGTCTGTATGATAGTATAATAACCTTTCCCGTTTATATGCGGATGGAGAAAGATAGATGGCAACCAGATAGGCGTAACCTAAAATTTCACGCTGAAATTCTGCTGTTAAGGTAAAATCCTTTTTAAGCTGCGATATGGGCCTGGAAAAAATTGAGAAGGGCAAAGTTGACTTATTGTTCAATGCTTTGGCAAAGATCTGGTTCAACCAGCCTGAACTAATAGCATCGGCATCCTGTTTAAAATTGTTGTTCATGGTTATCTCCTTTTCAAGGTTAATGATTTAGATTGACAATGATACAGTTGGAAATGAGTGATTTTAATCAAAAATTTGCCGAACTGTCAAAAATGGTGTCTTAAACAGATTTATAGAAAGCTGAAGTGTAGTGGGTATTTCAATGAAAAATTCGGTGAAATATACCCTACCTTTGCACCTAATACCACGGGGATTAAATCTGAAAAAAAGCGGCCACTCCAAAACCATGGAAATTAAAAAAGTAAAAGCGAACTTTCATCTAAACTGGCTGCTTTTATGAAACAGCAAAAAGACAAAGGCATGGCCACGGAGATAGATGGCCTAAGCCATACGCCAAAAGATTAATATGAAATATTTAAAGTTATTATTTGCCTTTTTTCTGCTTGCGTTTAGCTATTCGGCTTTTCCTCAAAACAACAGGCCAAACATCATTATTATTCTTGTTGATGATATGGGTTTTAGCGATGTAAGTACCTTCGGCGGAAATTTTGTGCCTACGCCCAACATAGACCGTTTGGCGAAAAGCGGGTTAATGCTTAACCAATATTATAGCGGTGCACCAATCTGTTCGCCATCAAGAACGAGCTTACTCACGGGTATGTACCCGGGAAGGTGGAATTTTAGTACTTATCTCGATAATAAAAAGCACAATAAAAATGCACAACAAGCAGATTACCTGGATCCGGAAGCGCCATCTATTGCCCGGATTTTCCAATCTGCCGGATATGCAACCGGTCATTTTGGTAAGTGGCACATGGGCGGAGGAAGAGATGTGAAGGATGCCCCGGTTTTTGAAAAATATGGTTACGATGCCCACGCCAGTACTTACGAAAGTCCCCAGCCAGACCCATTGCTTACTGCTACAAATTGGATCTGGTCGGATAAAGACAGCATAAAGCGCTGGGACAGAACCAAATATTTTGTTGATAAAACACTCGGGTTTTTTAAAGAAAATAAAAATAAACCACGTTTTGTAAATCTTTGGCCAGATGATGTACATACCCCATGGGTACCCCATGTTGGAGATGAATATATTGGTAAGTTTCCGCTGGGACAAGAATCTGAGCAGGCCTTTAAACTGGTGCTGAAGGAACTTGATCTGCAGGTAGGAAGATTAATGGACGGTTTAAAAAAAATGGGTGAAGACAAAAATACCATCATTATCTTCACCAGTGACAATGGCCCTTTACCGGGTTTTAAAGGAAGCCGGACAGGTGGTTTAAGAGGCACTAAACTTTCTTTATACGAGGGAGGCACCAGAATGCCATTTTTAATTAGTTGGCCAGGGCATATTCCCCAGGGAAAAACAGATGCAGGCTCGGAAGTAAATGCGATAGATTTATTGCCATCATTAGCCAACATGGCCGGGGTAAAGTTACCTGCAAATTACCAGGGAGATGGGTTAGACCGGAGTAAGGTTTTTGCTGGAAAATCATCACTGAGGAAAAAAAACATGTTTTGGGAGTATGGCAGAAATGATATTGCCTTTAAATACCCTGCCAAACCCAATAGAAGTCCAAACCTGGCGGTACGCTCCGGAGAATGGAAATTGCTTATGAATAGTGATGGCACTGATGTGCAGCTTTATAACATTGTGAAAGATAAAAATGAAACTACCGAGTTAAGCGCCAAACAGGTTAAAATAACCAATCGATTAAAAACCGAACTGCTTGCCTGGTGGGAATCTCTGCCTAAACTCAAAAATTAATTAATTGATATGAAACCATACCTGCATATTGTAAGTTTTTCGAATTAATTAATTTAAGCGTTCGGTGGTGAATCAGCTAAAAAATAGATAAACCAATTAGTTGCCATCATGGGTCTGGCATTCTACTTTTAATTGGTTTGATTTTGGGGAAGTGCACACTGCTGCACACTTACTAACCATTTTTAACCCAACAGCAAAATCAAAGTTATGCAGAAAACCAGCCCATTATCCTTTCTATATTAAAAAACAGTTTATTCACACCTGTAAACAACTTCACAACAATCTGCTTTACAATTAGATACATTTAAATAATAGTAAATTCGCAGTATGAAAAAGCTATTTTTGTTCTGGGCATCGTGGCAGTTGATTTTACTAACGGGCTGTAAAATGGATCTTATTGATTTTATAGGCAATGGTTCAAATCAAAAAAAATATACTGTCAATTTTCGTATTGGTGGGCTAAATCACAATATCGGCGAGCCTAATGTTGGATTCCAAAATGAACCGATAAAAAACTATATTACACAACTCAGCATTATTGTTTACGATGTATCTAGCGGTGAAGAAGTAGCAAGGCAAACTCAAAGCTCAACTGATTTAAATTTTGGACAAATCAGCTTTAACCTACCATCAACAAACTACATTTTTGTTGCAGCAGGATCCAATACACCTTTTGGCATTAATCTTTTTTATCAAACGCCTGCTACAACGCCCGTAAAACTACAAATTGCACAGGCTTATATGCAGTATCTTTATCCAGATCCTTACGAGGGTGAAAAAAATTACAGGACCACTGATACATTCCTGGCAAAAGACACCGTTAAAATTACAGGGAATAAAACCGTGGACCTGATGATGCAGCGTGTAATCGGAGAAGTCGAAATTTCTTTTTCTGATGTTCATACTTTTAATGCAGAGCTATTCGGTGAATCTACTGCTATAAGTTTTGATACCTATAATCCTTTTAATGGCGTAACCAGACGGCCCATTTTTCAGGTCAATACATCAGCTAATGGACCATTCAAACTTAAATTGCTAACAACAGGAAGAACGCTGTTTATAGATATTGATCCCCCGGGAGCACTTCCGATCCCCGTTTTCATTCCAATTGAAAGAAATAAGACAACAAAAGTTTCAGGAAATATTCTTAGCGGAGAAGTTAACATTACTGTAAAATAGTATGAACAATCCAGGAATTTTGACAGCAGTTTTGAAGTTTTCTCAATGCCATTAACAGGGTAGTGTTTCTTCTACTTAATGTAGCCTGTTCACAACCAGTGCCCGTGTAGGCTTAATCGGACACCAAAATAATTTAGCAAAAGATATTTATTTTTTGCTAAATTTATAGCTTATAACCTCTCAAATGAAACTACTAACACAGACTATTGTTCTGTTTGTTTGTGTAGCCAGCCATATAAAAACGGCCTGGCGGATCTTTATGCGGAACGGTTGGATTAAAACGCCTGGTTTCCTTTTTTTATCATACGCCGATCCGGCAGGCGGTTAGTGCAGTACCCGCTTTAATTTATCAGCTTTAGCCGGTTTTCCCATCCTGCCCTGCAATAACCAATAAACTATACATTTCATCACAAAAGAGCATACATGCGATTAAAACGCTTACTCACTAATATCTTATTTTTAATTAGTACCCCGGCTTTATTTGCCCAGGTTCCGGTAATAAATTCATTTAACCCGGTAAACGGCCCTGTAGGCACTACCATAACCATAACGGGCAGTAATTTTGCCGCTAACGCGGGTGCTAACATCGTTTTCTTTGGTGCTGCACGGGCCACTGTAGTTTCGGCAACAAATACCCAGCTAACCGTAAAAGTACCTTCGGGGGCAACAGCGAAGCGGATAACGGTAACAGCAGATAAGTTAACGGCCTATTCGCGTACGCAATTTACACCAACATTCGAAGGTGCCGGTCCGGTAGCAGCAACGGCATTTGAGGCACCGGTAAATTTCTCGGTTGAACAGTATGCAGGCCGTACCTCATTGAAAGATATGGATGGGGATGGCAAAATTGATATGGTAGCAGCCAATGGAAATGGCTCTACCGTATCTGTTTACAGAAATGTAAATACCACAGCAGGCAGCATAAGTACAGGTTCGTTTGCTGCTAAAGTTAGTTTCGATGCCGGAACGAATCCACGCTATCATGAAATTAATGATTTTAACGGCGACGGAAAGCCTGATATTGCCGTAGGAAACAATAACCCGGCAGGGGTATCCGTACTGATCAATACCAGTTCTGTAAACAGCATTTCTTTTGCACCAAAGGTTTCATTTGCAGCCGATCCCTTTATCGTTGATTTTGCAACTGCCGATGTAAATGCAGATGGCAAACCCGATATCATTACAGTAACCGAAAAAAAAATAACCGTTTTCTTAAATAACAGCAGTGAAAATAATATCTCTTTTTCCTCAGGTATTAATTTCGATGGTCGTGTATATATTTCGGAGATCGCTTTTGCAGATATAGACGGGGATGGAAAGGTAGATATGATTGTGCGTGACCGTTCTGCTACCAGTGGCAAAAATTTAATTTCCGTTTACATGAATACCAGCACTGTAGATACGGTTTCTTTTGTTGCCATTCCTCCTTTAGAAGGTGGAAATAGCGCTCCCCTGGCCCTGAATGATATTGACAATGACGGGCAGTTGGATATACTGGCGGTATTTCCAAACTCAGCAGGTTATTCCGTTTTTAGAAATATATCCGTTCCTGGTGCAATAGCCTTTGCCCCCAAAACGGATTTTTTAACGAATACTTACATAGACCAGGCAATGCTGGCCGACGTAGATGGCGACGGCAAGGTTGATGCCGTTTTCGAATACATGATTGCAAAAAATACCAGTACTGCCGGGAATATCTCTTTCGATAACCCGGTTGCCTATAATACCAATACTTTTATATCTGATATTGGCGACATTGACGGCGATGAGAAACCAGATCTGGTAGCTATTCGATCCAACGATGGCTTATTAGCGGTAATCAGGAATAAGATAAATGAACCGGCAATTACGGCAATCAATCCGGAAATAGGGATACCCGGCACCCGCTTAAATATAACGGGTTTGAATTTCAATAATACTACAATGGTAAGTATTGGCGGTTCGGCCGCAGCTTCCTACACCGTTAATTCGGCCAACAGTATTACCGCCGTAGTTGGTACGGGAACTACGGGGAATGTAGTTGCCAAAACAGCATTTGGCAAAGGCACTGGGACCGTTTTTGTGGTTGGTACACCACCTCCCATCATTAACAGCTATGCACCGCTTTCGGGGCCGGTAGGCACAGTGGTAACGATTAAAGGTGAAAATTTTAACCCTGTAGCGGCGAATAATATCGTGTTTTTCGGTGTTGCAAGAGCAACGATTAATTCATCAACCTCAACCGAATTAAAAGTAACTGTACCAGCAGGAGCTAATTATCAGCCAATTTCGGTAAGCTGTAACGGATTGAGCACCGTTACCAGTACTTCTTTTAACGTAACCTTTACCGACAGCGGGCCGTTCAGTGATAATTCTTTTGATAAAGTAATTGATATTTCGACTGTAAATTATCCTACCGATGTTATTGCTGCCGATCTGGATCTGGATGGAAAAACAGACCTGATTGTAAACAGCGGTACGGCATTCTCTTTTCTTAAAAATATAAGTACCATAGGCAATACTTCATTTGCCCCCCGAAAGGATTTTGTTCAGGCGAACGCCATTAACCACTTATCGGTTAAAGACATAGATGCCGATGGAAAGCCCGACGTATTATTTTCTACAGCAAGTGGTTTTACCATCCTGAGGAATACCAGTACCGTCGGAAATTTATCCTTCGCATCGGCAATGGTAATAGCTGATATTGGCAAACCAAGCGGGATGGCAATAGCCGATTTCGATCGTGATGGTAAACCGGATATCATTGTTGGACACAGTGAAGCTGCCAGTTTCTCTATATTCAGGAATACCAGTACCAGTGGAAATATATTGTTTGCAGCTGCTGATGTATTTTTGGTGCCTATACCCAGCTATAACTATCCGCTTGATAAGTTATTCGCAAAAGACCTGAATGGCGATGGGAGGTTAGACCTGGTAACTACCAATCAGCAATCGACTCGTCAGGTTACCAATATTTACCGCAATGTAAGCACAATAGGTTCCATTATGTTTAAATGGATAAACACTTATGAAGCGGGTATACACGCTAACAATGTTGTTTTGGCCGATCTGGATGGCGATGAAAAACCGGATATGGCACAAACCCGATATGATGGGTATTATTCCATTCTGAACAACACAAGTTTAAATGATGCCATCGCTTTCGGCAATGAATTAACAGCCAGTATTGGGCTTAGCCTGACAGGTTATGATGTTGGCGACCTGGATGGTGATGGAAAGCCAGATTTAGCTATCTCTGACCGAGATACCGGTGGAAAAATAGCCGTATTTCAAAACCTTTCTACTTTGGGAAAACTCTCGTTTCCGACCTATTTTCAATATACCAAACGGAATAGCAGTTCTACCACAAATGCGTTAGGTTCAGGACCATCGGCCTGCGTTGTAAGCGATTTTGATGGCGATGGCAAACCTGATCTTTGTGCTACCAACTGGCAGGGAGGTACCATTTCTATCTTAACAAACACCATCAATGGCCCTTCAATAAAGTCTTTTTCTCCGGCTTCTGCCCCTCAGGACAGTACCGTTACCATTACCGGTGCGAACTTTAACGGGGTTACAGCCGTAAACTTTGGTACGGTTGCAGCAGCTTCATTTACCGTCGATTCGCCAACTTCGATAACAGCAATAGTTGGCACAGGAGCTAGCGGTACAATATCGGTTATTAACCCGATTGCTAAAGCAACAGCCTCAGGGTTTAGCTTTTTACCTACAGCTAAAATAAGCTCTTTTACACCTTTAGCAGCAGCAGCCGGGCAAACAATTACCATAACCGGAACCAATTTTCAGAATGCTACAGCGGTTGCCTTTGGTGGTATTAAAGCAAAGTCGTTTTATGTACAATCTTCTACCCAGATTACCGCACAGGTAGATACGTTATCGGCTTCGGGTAATTTAACGGTTACAGTACCTGGGGGCACCGCTATTATTGCCGGCTTTGTGTATGCACCGGCCCCTGTTATTGCTTCAATTGAACCATTAAGGGGCGATGCCGGATCAGCAGTGACTATCAAAGGAAAAGGTTTTAATGCGAATGCAAACGACAATATTGTCTATTTCGGAGCGGCTAAAGCGGTTGTTAATACATCAAGTGCTACCAGTTTAAATGTAACCGTACCTGTAGGATCTACTCACCAGCCACTATGGGTACTGAATAAGACCAATACATTAAGTACGCGTTCAAACACCATTTTTAATACCACATTTCCTTCAAAAAATATGCTTGCATTGGCTGATTTTACGGCCAAGGTTGATTTTACCGCAGCCGATGAGGTACGCGCAACGGCCCTAAGCGACGTGGATGGGGATGGGAAGATCGATTTAATTCTCGCCAATGGCACAGATAACACAATATCGGTATTCAGAAATACGGCTTCGAACGGGAGCATCGGTGCAAGTTCTTTTGCTGAAAAGGTCAACTTTGCAACAGGCAGAGGTGCCCAGGCAGTGGCTACCGGCGATTTGGATGGCGATGGTAAACAAGATATGGCGGTGGCTAATTTTACTGATAATACAGTATCGGTTTACCTCAATAAATCTACTCCTGGCACGATTTCGTTTGCCGACCGGGTAAATTTAATAAGCGGCGAAGGACCTTATGCACTGTTCATCGCCGATATTGATAAAGATGGCAAACCCGAAATTGTTGTGGCCAACTCAACAGGTAACAGTGTTTCTGTTTTCCAGAACTTGAGCGTACCGGGCCAATTTAACTTCCAGGCAAAGGTTGATTTTACAACCGGCCTGGCTCCGCGTTCGGTGGTGGCATGCGATATAGATGCAGATGGCAAACCCGAAATATTAACAGCCAACTATTCTGGTAATTCCTGTTCTGTTCTGCGTAATGCTTCGGTTGGGGGGATCATTAACACCGATTCATTTGTACCACGTTTCGATTGGAATACCGGCTTAGCCCCGCAAGCAATTGCAGCGGCAGATATTAACGAAGATGGGATGCCCGAAGTACTCGTGGCTGGCTCGGGAAGTAATTTTATTTCGATATTCTCAAAAATATCCTATATATACTTTGGTATCCGGACAGATCTACCTACCGGCAACGGACCAAAAAGTTTAGCGCTGGCCGATATTGATGGAGATGGACAGCCCGATATCATATCGGTAAATGCGGTTGCTAACAGCATTTCGGTATTTCGCAATAAAATGCCAATAGGCAGTACGCCCATGATATCGTTTGATCTCAAAACCGATTTCCCTACCGGCAAAAGCCCTTCAGCTTTATCGATAGGCGATATAGATGGAGACGGTAAGGTAGATCTGATTAGCGCCAATCCTGGCGACCATAGCTTTTCTATCTTAAGAAATAACCCCACCCCTGAAACCCCGCGTGTGATGCCTCCTATAGTGAACAGTGTGCAGCCCGATAAAGGAACAATCGGTTCGGCCACTGTAATTGCAGGCGCTAACTTTAATACCGTACCGGCTGATAATATTGTGTTTTTTGGGGCTACCCAGGCCAAAGTAAACACCGCCACGGCTACCACACTTAATGTTACCGTTCCGGCTGGTGCCAGTTACCAGGAAGTATCAGTATTAAATGCAACAACCAAATTAACCGGCTACAGTAATAAACCTTATACCACCACTTTTACTTCAAAAAATGCCATAACTACAAACGATTTTGGTGCTAAGGTTGATTTTGTTACCGGAAGCAAACCATCGGCTGTAGCTACCGGAGACATTGACGGCGACGGTAAGCCCGATCTGGTTGTGGTTAATTCGGCTGCGAATACCATATCTATATACCGTAACGTGGCCCTTAGCGGTTCAATCGGCACGAATTCTTTTGCTACAAAAATTGATTTTAATGTGGGTACTGGCCCTCAGGGCATAAAGATTGCTGATTTAAATGGCGATGGGAAATTAGACATTATAGTGGCCAACTACACCGGCAATTCAGTATCTGTGCTCCAAAACCAGGCGGTAAGTGGTAGTATTACCAGCAGTTCGTTCGCAGCCAAAGTAGATTTTGTGGCGGCAAATGCACCCAAAACCATTGTTATAGGCGATGTAGATGGAGACGGAAGACCGGAAATTATGGCTGTAGGCAATACAGTAGCCGTTTTATTAAATCAGGTAACGGCAGGTGTAATCAATTCAGGTGCTTTTGCTGCTAAGATTGATTTTTTAACTAATGGTGTAAGTAGTATGGTTTTTAGCGATATGAACAACGACGGGAAACCAGACTTCGTTATTAACGGTAATTACAGCATGCAGATCATGGTTAATAATTCAAAACCTGGTTTTTTATCAATGGGTAGTGCGGTAAGGGTAAACAGTGAGCTTAGTGCATCCGGAATTATGTTTGCTGTTTCGGATGTTGATGGTGATGGGAAACCCGACATTGTATGCGCCTCAGATAAAGTTTACCTGCTGCGTAATGTGATGACGAACAATGTGGTCAGTTCTTCATCATTCGAAAGCAAGGTTGCCTTTGCAGGTAGTGAGCCTGCCGGGGTTTTAGGTTATTTGCTCGGCATTGCCGATATAGACGGCGACGGGAAACCAGATGTTGTGCAGGCAGCAGGCGGCTTGGGCGAGGTAACTGTACTCCGGAATATCTCAACCAATACAACACCAACCTACACTTTTTTCGACAGGAAAATAACCTTAACGGCTAACGTGGGTGTATCGGGCCTGGCCATTGCCGATATTGATGGCGACGGAAAGGCCGATATAGTGGTGGTTAACCAAGATGGCAATACGCTATCGGTTATACCCAATACCCCGAAAACGTCGGTAGCACCTGTTGCTCCAGTAATTACCTCCATGTTGCCAGCATTTGGGCCGGTGGGTACGGTTGTTACCTTGACCGGAACCAACTTTAATGCAGATGCCGAAAAGAATATAGTGTATTTTGGTGGGGTAAAAGCCATAGTAAATTCAGCAAGCAGCACCAGGCTTACCGTTACTATACCTGCCGGTGTAGCTTACGAATATGGCACTGTATTAAATGTAAGCAACAACCTTACAGGTTCTACCCCTGCTAAATTCAATGTCACTTTCCGTTCGAAGAGCGATATCAGCGCTAAAGACTTTGATCCTGAAGTTAAAATAGGTTCGTACGCTGGTACATACCTGCGCAGCGCCGATATTGATGGAGACGGCAAATCCGATCTGATTTACCATGGTGGTGACGCCGTTATTGTTCAGCGAAACCTCTCTGCAAGCGGCAGTATAAACGGAAACTCATTTTCACCAGACCGCAGTTATTTTACGGTAGGTGAGGGTACGCTGACCTTAAAAATTGCAGATGTAGATGGCGATGGCAGACTGGATATATTGGCTACATACTATAGTTTTAACGGCATTGGTGTTTCTGTATTACTCAACACCTCCATTGCGGGAAAGATCTCGTTTGCACCAAGTGTTAATATTTCCTATAATTCAGTGCCTTTTGGTGCAAATACCTATGTGGTAAATACCGGAGATGTAGATGGCGATGGTAAACCGGAAATTTTAATAGCCAATTCATCAATTGCAGCTGTTTCTGTGCTGCATAACGCCTGTACACCTGGTACGGTTTCTTTTGACAGGGGATATAATTTTGAAACCGGCAAAGCCTCTACATCAGTAAATTTAGCAGATATAGATGGAGATGGCAAGCCCGATTTAATTGTAACCAATAAAGTGGATAACACAATGTCGGTACTGAAAAACATTTCGCCAATAGGTACATTAAACAGCGCATCATTTGCTAAGCATATCGATTTTCCGACGCTCGCCTCGCCCATATATGCTGCGACAGGTGATTTAAATGCCGATGGGAAACCAGACATTGTAGTGGCCTGCAGTAGTAATAATGGCCTGTCGATATTTCAAAACAACAGTGTGCCCGGTACGATAAACAGTTCGTCGTTTGGAGCAAAAATAGACATGAAAGTATATGCCAATACGGTAGAAATTGCAGATATGGATGGCGACAACCAGCCCGACATCGTTTTTGCCGGCGACATTACCTATTCACCTTCAATATTAAGAAATGTTGCCGGTAACGGCATAATTTCGAATGCTTCATTCGCCGAAAAAAGTGTTTTGCTTAACACCACTACCAGTTTCAAATCATTTGCGGTGGTCGATTTGGATGGAGATGGTAAGGCAGATCTGCTCGGAATAAGCAATTCGATAACCGCATTTCGTAATAATCCGGCTCCGGCAGATGTACCGGAAATAAAAAGTTTTGCCCCCGTTACAGCCGCCACAGGTACTGTTGTAACCATTACCGGAACCAGTTTCGTCAAAGTATTAGAAGTTAGCTTCGGCGGGGTTAAAGCCACATCTTTTACAGTGGTTTCCCCAACCAAAATTACAGCAATTGTAGGTAATGCAAAAAGCGGCAATGTGATCGTAAAAACCGAATCTGGAGAGGATTCGTTAGGTGGTTTCAGCTATGTGCCGGTGCCGGTAATTACGGCTTTGGGTTCCACAACATTTCGTCAGGGTGAAAGTGTGCTGTTAAAAGCGAGTGCAGAGGGTGAAGGTTACAGCTATCAATGGTTGAGTAACGATAAGCCCATTTCCGGTCAGCTGCAGGCCGACTTTACGGCTACGAGTGGCGGTTTATATACAGTACAAATCAGTAAAGGTGGTATTACACAGGTTTCGGCCCCAATTACAGTGAACACAATTGGTACAACCAACTTTCTGGTTTCCACAGTAAGTGCAACCTGTAAAGGCAGCGATAATGGTATAGTTAAAATTGCGGCTTCCGGTGGGTTAAATTATACGGCTGTAATTACCGGAGGCGGATTAAATAAATCGTACCCTTTTACCGATAACCTGAGCATTACAAATCTGGCTGCAGGAAGTTACAATATTTGTATCACGGTAGCCGAAAGCGTTTATCAGCAATGCTATTCGGTTATCATTAATGAGCCTAAAGACCTGGCGGTATACCTTTCGGTAAATAACAGCAGTAACCTGGTTACCTTAAGTTTAGATGGCGGCAGCAATTATAGCATTAATATTAATGGTAAGATTTCAAAAACCAGCAGCAGTTCTATCACCCTACCCCTTGATGAGGGCATTAATACCATTCAAGTATCTACCGATAAGCTATGCCAGGGCGTAATAGAAAAGAAAATCAGTGTATCAAACAAGCCGACAGTTTATCCAAATCCTTTTGATGAGGAACTGAATATCATGATTGGGAACAAGGTGGTTAAAACAGCAAGCATCCGTATTTTTGATTCGTTTGGCAAACAGGTTTACAAACAATTGATGAATAATGTTTCGGGTATTGTTTCACTTAAACTACCCGGCTTAAGTACTGGTGTTTATGTATTGAACCTCAATGCAGATGGTTCTGATTCAGTTTTTAAAATATTAAAACGATGAGTAAGTATATTTATAGTATAATATTGTTATGTGTAGTGTTAATACAGGCCTGTGGTAAAAAAAGCCCGGTCGAAGAGCCTGGCACCCCGCTTCCACCTGGTCAGGCAGTATTAACTTTTCCTGAAAAGAACTCAGCCTGTACTACCAGCGATATACTCTCTGATGAGAAGAGTAGTATTGTTTTCAGGTGGCAGGCTTCAGCCAATGCCGATAGCTATTTAATTGGTATTACAAACCTTTTAACCCAAACCACACATTATAAAAAAACAGAAGGTGTTCAGCTTAAAGATACCCTGCTCAGAAATACGCCATATGCCTGGTTTGTCATTTCAAAATCTAAGGCGCTTGCCGATACAGCCAAAAGCGAACTTTGGAAATTTTACAATGCTGGGCCCGGTACAATAGTGTATGCGCCATTTCCGGCCGAAATCATTTCACCAGCATTAAATCAAACTGTCAATGCGATAGGAGGTACTGTAAACCTGGTATGGAAGGGCAGCAGTATTGAGCAAACGATTAAAAATTACGACCTATATTTTGGAACTACAAATACCCCGGCACTTTTCAAAACAAGTATTACAGATATGTTTGCCAAAGATATTGCCGTAACGCCCGGTACAACCTATTACTGGAAAATTATTACAAATGACCAGACAGGTAATACTTCCGATTCTGGCTTGTATACATTTAAGGTGAATTAGTTTAAAGGTCCTAAGCTCTAAAGTTATCAGTATCCGGCTTAAGGTTACCTTTGCTGAAGAATTTCCAATGCTCAATGAACTTAGAGAAATCCCCAATGTTATTGATGGACAGAGCTAAGCAGTGTAGAATATTGTTCTGGAAGATTCTCGTAGGTTCCAAGAATAAGTTTGTCTTTGATAATAACGAAGCCGTCTAATACAGTACTGTTTTTATCAAGGGTGACAATTTTCCCCTTCAGGGCCCAGGTTCCGGATTTTCTCATTTTTTGTAGCGTTTGTTTTTTAGTTCAGGTTCACTCTTATGAATAAGGTATTATACCGGTCTATTGCTAAGGCTTTTACCGGAGGTTGTTTAGCGTATTTGGGTGTTTGGTTTTTATAAAAATATGCCTAAATATCCATCATCGCAATACCTGTTATTGAGTATTAGCCAGATAACTTTATTTATATTTTTTTCGTGGATACCGATGTCATTTTCATGATTTTATCTTGGCTTATTGAAGCCTGTCATGGTAGTTTTTCAAAAATCTTTAACAACTTTTGCTGCATTGTTAAAATCTCTTTTTCCAGATGCAGAATTTGATCCTTTTAATTTCACAAAAAAAAAGCTGCCCAAAAGGACAGCTCTGATTGATCTTAAAAGAAGTTTTCTATTTTGCTAAAACCATTGCGTTTTGCTCTGCTTCCATGATTGCTTGAGAAGCATATGATGCTGATTTAAGACTGGCAAAGTCAGCTAATTTTACATTTTTCATGTTGCTTGCAATCATTGTACTTTCACCAGCAGTACCATTTAATTTTAATACCGCATCTTCCTTAACGATAGTATATAAACTGCCTGCTGTTGTTTTGATTTTCGCTGTAGCACTTTGGCTCAAAAATAACTGAAGGTATTTAACATCGAAATTATTGCTGGTTACCACAACCGATTGACCATAAGCTTCGATTCTTTCTAAATCTTTCACGGTAATGTTTAGTGTTACCTGACTTGTTTCCAATGAATTGATGAATAAGGTTTTTCCATCAGTTGATACTGAGGTTTTTGTAGCATCATAGTTGCGGGTACCTTCTACATTTTGCTTGTCGCCTTGTGTTAAAATGATTTTAACATTCCCGCTTACCCAGATCCTGTTGAATTTTGATAATGAAGAAGTTTTTGTTTCTGCTTTAACTGGCTCAGCGGCAAAAGTTACCATGGCTGATGAAGTTAATACTACTGCTGTTAATGCTGCTGCGAATATTGTTTTTGCTAAAGTTTTCATATCGTTTATATTTTAGGTTTTTGCTATTGTTTTGTTATTAAGACGCAACGGGCCACCAAACGTTGCAGGCAAAAACCTGGTATTATACCAGCGTTGGTAACCGCTAGACCAACGCCTGTAATTTCTAGACGAACGGTCAGGGTGATTTCCTGCTTCCCACCTCATTCATAGATAACACCGTAATCATCAATGGATGAATTTTGATTAGATTCAGGACAAGACATGGCCCTCAAATGAAAGGTATTTCTCCAGTTACTGATTTTAGTGGTTTATATTGTATGTTGTATTTTTTATTTTTCCGCTATATTTAGAATATGATATTATGGAACCGGAAAGCACTGTTGATTATCGGCTGTGCTTTATTTTTGCTATCTCCAGATGAAGTTGATGCCCAACTTTTACAAAAGTCTTCGCAAGCCATTAATACAAAGAAAAACCTGAGCTATACCGATATCGTTCAGACCAAGTTTTCTTTTCAGGAGGATTTTTATGCAGACACCCTTAGTTCGGCTATTTTGCCAGGCAAGTCTGAACCCATATCAACCGGACAGTTTCTTTTAACAGGAAAAAATATTTCTTACGCTTTTGACGGAAACAGAATGATTACGCTACATCTCACAGATAGTACCTATGCTGTTCAAAAGGAAAGTGTATCTGGCCAAGACACCAGAACGTTACTCTACTGGGCGATGGAGATGCAAAAACTATCTAAATTATCCGAAAATAAAATAGTCCAGCTCGCCGATACGATTATTAACGATATCTCTTTTGCCAATATCCGCATTACGGTAACAGATACCGTTGAGCAAAACCAGCGCAGTTACAACATCAGTAGTTTTATAATCGACAAGGAAAATTATCTTCCAGTTAAAATTATCCGCCAATTTAAGGGGCTTGGAAATGACGGAACCAGTTTTGGCCTGGTTGAAATCCATAACTACAGTGAATATAAAATTAACCAGAATAAATTCCCAGACTTATCTAATGCAACCATTCCGGCTTACTTCAGTTTACCAGTAAAAAGACAACCAGTTAAGTTTCTTGAAAATGGTACGCCAGCACCATTTCTAAAAGCTTACGACAAGAAAGGTAATCTTCTTGACACATCGTTTCTGAAAGGAAAAATGGTCTTGATTAATTTTAGTTTAATTGGCTGCCCCCACTGTGTTGGTGCTGCGCAAATGCTAAATAGGCTACAGGAAAAATTTAAAGGCAGGAATCTTCTCATATTGAATATATACCCTATTGACCCCTTTGAAGCTATTGTTAAGTTCGACATTAAAGAGCAAGTTCTCAGCCCAAGCTACACCTCTGATAGGAGCGTGGTGAAATCTTTCCCCCTTGATGGTTATCCATCGTTTTATTTAATTGATATGCAGGGCAAGATTGCCCAATCCTATAACGGCTATTACAAAGCGCTAGAGCAGGAATTAGAAGAGAAAATAGAAACCTATCTATCGAGATAACCCATAAAAAGTTTAAATCAAGTACCTTCCCCAAATTATTGATTTAGTATTCCTGTAAGTTAACGCGATCTACATGCGCTGCTTACAGAGATCAAAAAAACAATCAACCTCTAATTGATCAGGGATAAATTTGATCTATAAAAGCTCCCGACAGGAAGCCATTCTTCTCCAATCTGTATTTTAGATTTTCCAACAGCTTCAATCCGGTCCTTATTGACCAGATAAGACCTATGAATCCTTATAAATAACTCACCTGATAAAATCTCTTCAAGGTTTTTCATCGTCATGTGGGTTAAAAACCTGTCAGTTTTAGTTTGAAGCAAGATATAATCCTTAACAGACTGAGCATACAAAATATCGCGGTGAAAAACTTTTAGCAATTTTCCCGACACCTTAAAATAGGAATAGTCCTTTTGCTCCAAAGGAATAGTTAAGGTAGATTTAAAGAGTTTATTAAGACTTTTCTGAAAGCGCTCAGTTGTTATCGGCTTTAAAAGATAATCTACGGCGTCAAGCTCATAGCTCATCACCGCAAATTCAGAATATGCCGTAGTAAAAATAACTGCAGGGGGATTTTTTAGGGATTTAAGAAAATCGATACCATTTAAAGCAGGCATTTTTACATCCAGGAACATCAGGTCTATTTTCTGTTGGTGCGAAACTTCAAACGCCTCAAAAGCCGTACTGCATTTGCCCACCAGAGATAAACCTTCATGAGCTTTTACATAGTCCTCCAGGATCTGCTGAGCTAAAGGCTCATCATCGACGATTAAACAATTGATCATTTCATTTTCAGGGTTAGCGAAACTTCATGGATTATTCCATCACTGCATATTTCCAGGCTATGTTTACCGGGATATAGAATTTCCAGTCTTTTCTTAACGTTGATCAGTCCGATTCCTCCGGTTTTGCACCTGGTTTTGGAAATGCTATTTTTAACCTCCATCGTTAGCTCCTGCTCGAGGCTATGGATGACAATATTTACAAAACCTGCCCCTTCTTCCTCCTGTATTCCATGCTTAAAAGCATTTTCAACAAAGGGCAATAAAAGCAGCGGACTTATCTCGCTACTGCTATCAATGCCCTGCATCTCAAAGCCAATTGATATCTTTGGCCGATACCGAATGGTTTCTACTTCTACGTAGTTCCGGATAAAATTAACTTCATCTTTTAGCGGCACCAATTTTTCTTCGGCATTATACAAAATATACCGCATCATTTCCGCCAGCCTTGAAACAAGAGGTGCTGTTTCATCTGCTTTTTGCAAGGCAAAGCTATAGATATTGTTTAAGGTATTAAAAAAGAAATGAGGCTGCAACTGAGCTTTCAGATAAGTTAATTCAGAAACCAATTGCTGTTCTCTCAATGTTCTCAACTGTTCATTCTGTTTGGCCGAGTTTATAAAATAAGCTAAATAAGCAACCCCAAAAAACTGCGTCATCATATAGGACACTGTGAAGCCCAGTCTTTTGAGATGATACCATTTAAGTGCATTGGTCCTGATTTGCGCAGAGAGAAAATCAAGTTTTGAAACCAATAGGTAAGTTGCTTTTTTGAAGAAGAAATACATCAGCATAAAAGCAAGAATAAGGCCAACAAAAGCCCATATCTTATCAATGAGGAGGCATTTCTGCAGAAATCTGTAAAATATAAAAAATGCAATTAAATTAAATGTGCCGTACACGAGTCCAAATTCTAGATCCTCGTAAGAGATACCGAATTGCCCTTTTTCCCATAAATTATACTCAAAACTAGAGAGTAGGCCCGTTACATAAAAATACAGCAGAAAAAAACCGATTTCTATTTTAGCATATCTTGAAATTTTGAAATTGAGCGATTTTGACACGAGGGACAAGATAAAAATTTATCAGATAACTAGTTCTTGCATTTATTGGGTTTTCGACAAAAAGCGCGTTTTTTTCGACTAAAAAATCCTTTTTAAAATTGGTCGAATTTTTAATCGTGTTCATCCAAATAAAAAAAAGGGATGCCCGTTAAATGATATTTTTGGACATAAAAATTAAGTTATGACCTACGCCAAAACAATAAAACTACAGCTGATCTTTCTGGTTTTCTCCAGCTCATCGATGGCACAAACCCTACATGTTTCGGGCAATGTACAAGGTATTCAAGAAGGAAGCTGGATATATATTAGCCGTTCCGCTCAGGAGAAAGCACTGGATTCTGCTCAAGTAACCGGGAGTAAGTTCAATCTGTCTGCAAAAACAGATAAAAGTATTGCGCAGCTGATTATCTATACCCAAGGCTATAAAAACTACGTATTTTTCTGGGCGGAACAGCATACTCACCTGGTATTAAAGAACGGCGAGTTTAAAAAGGCGGTAATCACAGGTTCAAAAACGCAGGCGGAAAGGGATAAGTATTTAAAACGACTGGAGCCAAACAGTAGATTGCAGGACAGCCTGTCCAGGTTACTACGTGAATCTAAAGATGATGTAGAAAAAAAAGCGCTCCGACAAAATATCCGATCAGCAAAAGACCAGGAAGAGCAGATGAAGATTGCCTATGTTCAAAATAACCCAGGATCGTTAATAAGTGCCTATACTTTAAGTATCTATGCTTCAACCTGGGATAGAGAAAGAGTAAGCTCGCTATACCTGAACCTAACTCCGGAGATAAAAAATTCGGATTACGGAAAAACCATACAAAATTTTATCCGCCTGAATAAAGAAATAAAGATAGGTGGCCTGTTTGCAGATTTTGAGCAGACCAATACCAATGGCAAAAAAATCAGACTTTCGGACTTCAAAGGAAAATATGTATTACTTGATTTTTGGGGCTCCTGGTGCCTTCCCTGTAGGGAAGAAAGCCCAAACCTGGTCAAAGTTTATAAAGCCTACAAGAATAAGGGCCTTCAAATTCTGGGTGTAGCGGCAGATGACAATAAGCAAAACTGGCTTAATGCCGTTAAAGAAGACGGAATGACCTGGGAGAATGTCTGCGATCTTAAAGGCGACAAAAATGAAGCCACACTCATCTATGGCATCAATGCTTATCCAACAAATTACCTGATCAATGACAAAGGTATCATCATAGCGAAAAACCTAAGGGGAGAAATGCTTGAAAAAAAACTTGCAGAGCTCTTGCCTTAGCTTGAAGATATGATAACAGGTTGATGTAACGAATATAGAAGATAAACATGGGGAATAGTGCAAGTACTATGCAATATTTTCAAGGTACCTTAATACCTCTTCTTTTTTTCTGCTCGAAACCAATATGTTTTCTTTGTTTTCCATTTGTAAATACCCTTCGCGATAATATTTTTTAACGTATTTAAAATTAACCAGAAACGATTGGTGGCACCTTAAAAAACCAAAGGGTGTAAGCAAACTTTCATATTCCTTTAATCCTTTCGAAACCAGAATCTCGCTGTTATCATTTAAATAAAATGTGGTGTAACCCTTATCACTTTTACAGTACATAATATCTTCAATGGCTACTACCTCGATATATTCCAGGCTTTTTAAGGCAATTCGCTTAGCGGCAGCTACGCCCTGGGCAAGGTAATGTTCTTTGGCAATGGCAAGCTGTTGCTGCCCTAAAGTTTCCTGCTCACGGTGATGATAACATTTGTTTAAATGCATGGTTAATGTTACCTCATCAATGGGTTTAAGTAAATACCCAAAGGCACCTAAATTAAGTGCCTGTATGGCATACTGATCGTAAGCGGTGAGAAAAATAACCTGGAAATCGGTAACACCGATTTCATCAAACAGGTGGAAACTATCGCCATCCTTTAAACGGATATCGGCCAGAATAATATCGGGTTTTAATGTCAGAATTTCTTGTTTTGCGATTGCAATTTCTCCGGCAAAGCCTACAACTTCGAGGTAGTCGATTTTTTTAACAATTTGTAAGATGTGCTGTAAAATCCGGATCTCATCTTCTAAAATATAAAGTTTCATAACATCTTATTTAATCGTTAACTATTGGAATCAGTATTTCAACAAATACGCCTGTTACCGCATTTGTCCGCTTATCACTTACTTTAAATTGAGCCTGCTGCCCGTTGGCAGTAAAAAGCAAATCGATTCTTTCTTTTAAAATCACCTGGGCAAGCGATTGTTTCTTTGGGGTTTCGATAGGCTTTGGACCCAGTCCACTTCCGTTATCATCTATTTCGATTGCCAGCAAACCGTCTTTAATTTTGAAAGATATGGCTAGCAAACCCTTGTACCCTATATTTCTAAAACCATGTTCAATTGCATTTTCTACAAAGGGCTGAACAAGCATGGGCGGAATTAGCGTTTCGTTTAAATTCAATTGATCATCAACTATAATTTTATAATCGAAAACATCGGCATAACGCATTTGCTGCAACCGGAGATAATTGTTTAGCGAAGCTATTTCTTCTTCAATTTCGATAAAATCTTTTCTGTTCTGCTCCAGCGTACTGCGCAATAACTCCGAAAAAGACCTGAGGTAGCACACAGACTCCTCAATATGCCCCGAAGCAACCAGGCTTTGTAAATTGGCTATGGCATTGAAGATAAAATGTGGGTTCAATTGCGCCTGTAACATTTTCTGTTCTACACTTAAGCGCTGGTTTTCTGACTTTAATAATTTATTCTTTTCCCTTAAACGCTGCTGGCGGTAGAAACTATAAAAGAAAGAAACTACACTGAGAAAGATGATCAGGGCCAAAAAAAGTGTCCAGCGTTGCTGTTTAATAATGGTTTCGTTCAATTTATTGCGGCTATTTAACTCTGCTATATTCCGGTCTTTTTTTTCTGTCTGATATTTTTCATGAATTTCGGCAACCTTAACGGCTTCGATCGCTTTATAGTTACGCAGTTCGATAGAATAGGCAGAATCTGCAGCTTGAAGCGCATGGGCAAAATCGCCCTTCATTTTATAGGCTTCGATGAGGCCGTTATAATAGATATCCTTTTGCCTGACCGATGCGTCGCGTTTTTCGAATGCTATACCTTCTTTATAATATTTAATGGCCGAATCGGGCTGTTTATTCTGAGAAAATGCGGTAGCCAGGTTATTGTAGGCAATACCATTGAGGTTATTGGTTTTTTTAAGGTAGTTGAAATAAATTTTACTGCAGGCCAGGGCTTTGGCACTTTGCAATTGCAGGCTGTAAATCTGTGCTTCGTTATCGTAAGTGCGGGCTATTGCCAGGCTATCGCCAACCTGCTCTGCCAAACGTCGGGCCTGGGCGTTATAATGTGCCATTTTTTTAAAATCGCCCAACCGCGATGCCAACAGGAACGAAATATCAAAATAACGTTGTTTAATTACAGGGTGTGCATTAAACGGATTATGCTTAAAGTAAATAGCAGCGTACTCAATTGATTTTTTTTCGTTTCCGTTCTGAAAATAAGCCCGTGCCAGCAAATCATAAAAATAATGGGTTAGCTGGCTATGCCGCTGTTCAGAAATTTTCAAAGCCGCAAAAATCTGCCCCATTAAAGCAGGCTCTACCATCGATCCGTCGACCATTTTATGGGTTAAAATACGAGAGGTTTTCAATAGCTCAATATCATCATTCGGGTTTAACCCTCTCATTTTCTGGTAGGCAATTAAGCCACTATCCCTTTTCTTTTGAAAGACATATTTTCTGGCATGGAAATAATGATAATAAGGGTTTGATTCTTTATCAGGATCCTTGCCCAACAGGCTGTCTTGCTGGTAAACTATTTTTTTTATCGCCGCAGCTGATAAGGTATCGAAAGACAGAATAAGCGATAAATTATCCCGGAAAGCAGGTTTTTTAACAGACTGAGGCTGAGCCGTAGTGGTATTTCCCTTATTTCTGCAAGCGGGAATAATAAGAAAACAAATGGTACAAAGGGTAATCAGGGTTCTTGCAATAGTATTCATTAATAGAAATTGAATTATATGTATTTTATTCCCTTTAAGTGTGAATTATTTAATGGTTAAATTTATAAATAGTCGGTTTCAAAAAGAACAACTGGTAAATATATGCAGGCTTTCGCTCCATATTTGTATCGATTAAACAATTATCTGGGGAACAGCTAATCAGTTTTTCTGTCTAAAGCTCAACCTTAGTACCTAAAAACTTGTTAAAATACGAGCCTATTTAAGCTAAAAAGCCCATTCCATCCATCAAGGCTGTATTTATAATACATGGCAAAACTAAACCATTAAGCGCTAAGCCGCGGCAGGCGTTTAACGCATAAACATCAAACTTTTACGAATATTGGCTCAACCCTGTCACATATCAACTACTGCTTGCATTGCCTTTAGTTTCTTTCCAATTTTAAAATTAATTAACCAGTTGCAATCATTAAGTAGCCAATATAAACTGCCTATTAAGATTTATACCATTATGTTTTTTGTAGACGTGCAAGAAATATGATTATGAATAGCTGATCAGCAAAAACCCAAACGCCAGGGTTAAGATGGCGAAGTTTATCTATTACATTAAAATTATTTTATTATGAAAACAAACAACAAGTTATTTGAGAAAAGGATTGACTTAAAAAGCTGTCAAATCAATGGAGGGAAATTAGCCGAATCGAATACTACAGTTCGCACAGAAACCTGTACGCAAGGCTGTTCTGATGTACGTTATACCGTTAAGGACGATAATAAAACAACCATACAGGTTTGTACTGAATACAATTGCTAATCACGCCAAAAAACAAAAACTACAATACCTGTTAACCAATAAAGTAAATAATATGAAAGGTTTATTTGAAAAACGAATTGATTTAAAAAATTGTCAAATCAATGGTGGAAGGTTAGCTGAATCGCAGGCGACTATCCGTACCGAAACTTGTTCGGGCGGCTGTTCTGATGTAAGATACACCGTTAAGGACGATAGTTATAAAACCATACAGGTTTGTACTGATTACAATTGTTAATCATACTAAAAACAAAATTACAATATCTGTTAACCAATAAAATAAATAATATGAAAGGTTTATTTGAAAAACGAATTGATTTAAAAAATAGTCAAATCAATGGAGGAAAACTCGCAGGCTGCATGAGTGAATGTTGGGTAAGAACCGGCACAACCAATTCGCCTGATGGCCAGTACACCTATTACAATGATGATGGAAGTGTGAGAAGTGTAAGAACGGTACAAGGCCTTTCCAGCTCGACTGATTAAAGCCGCTCCGATTAAAAAATGGAGGATTAACAGCCTCCATTTTTCACCAAATTAAACAAAACATAAAGTTAACTCCAATTAAGCATGATCCTGATTTTCTCCATTACTGATGATTACTCTACCGCTATGGTTATTAACTGGTTATTACATCTGAAAAAGAAATTTATCCGCATTAATGAGGATACAGATGCAAAACTGATTTCGATTACAGAAAAGGATTTTATAATCAACATTAATGGAAAAACCATTCACAGTAATGAAATAACCAAAATATGGTACAGGCGGGGGGATATAGACTTTGTAAAAAACTTTAATAGTCAACATATCAGTAATTACCTATCGGCAGAAAATGCAAGTTTAATGGAATACATTCATTTCACTTTCGATAAAAAAGACGGCATAAATAATTTTAAAACAAGAGATATAAACAAACTTCATTTGTTGGATTTATGCAGTAAACTTAAAATACCGGCACCAAATTTTATTGTTACCGGAAATAAAGAAGCCTTACTTGAATTTTATAAGCAGGAAAAAAACATCATTTCTAAACCCTTAAACGCTCCTCTTTCTATTTTTGATACCGATGATTTTATTCATCTAACCTATACAACCGAAATAACAGCCGCTGATATTGAAGCATTGCCAAATGAATTTGTCCCTACATTTTTCCAGAAAAACATTTTAAAAAGCTATGAAATAAGGTGTTTCTACCTCAATGGCAATTTTTACGCAATGGCAATTTTTTCTCAAAGCAATAGTAAAACCAAGGTCGACTTTAGAAATTACGACAGATCGAAACCCAATAGAATAACACCTTACCAGTTTCCAAAATATTACGAGCGGAAAATTAAAGGCTTGTTGGATAATATGGGTTTGAACTGCGCTTCTTTTGATGTCGTTCTATCCAAAGAAGATCAGCAATATTATTTTTTAGACCTCAATCCTATTGGTCAATTCGGAATGGTTTCCAGCCCTTGCAACTACAACCTGGAAAAGGAAATTGCTTTAAATCTATAATCACATGAAAAAAATCAGCCTGGAAATTCAAAGTGGAAATGCGCCCATTCATTTAAAATCTTTAGTTAAAAAAGAAAAGCCGAGGTATTTAATCAAAACCAGAGAATCTAAAATATTCTGCACCAAAAGTTTACAGTTAGACCTACTTTATAAATCGCCGTTATGAATAAATTATTTTTAAGAAATCAATTGTGCATTCCTGTTAAAGGTTACAATAGGGCAATTATTTATGATATTATTCGGAAAGATTATTTTTTTATCCCTAACGCGCATTATGCCGTTTTGGATACCAACGATGTAATTAATTTTAATAAAATTACCGACCGGGAGGAAAAAGAGGAGTTGGTAGATTTTTTACTTAAGGAAGAAATCATATTCGAAATAACAGACCGGGAGGAAAAAAACCGTTTCAAAAGTTTCAACAGAAATCTTGAGCAACCAAACCTGCTCACTAATGCAATTGTACATTCGGATACAGACCCTGTTTTTTTTGATTTTATTAAAGATGAATACCTTTTAAACGTATCAGTTATAGCGCCTCGGATAGATGATCATCTGTTCGCGCTTTTAGCGAAAATAGATACCCTTGAAATAGATAGTGTTTACCTGTACATTGAAAACTTTGATCAGGAAAGCTATGAAACAACACGTCAGCTGATCTGCAATCACCGCTTAATTTTTTCGGTTAATTTCTTCAATTCAACCAGCCAAACAGAAACCACCCAACTACATCAAAATGTTTATTTTAACTTTTTTGAGGAAGAATTTGCCACCTATAAAACCAAACTAACTACAGATAAACTGTCGTTAAATAACGAACATTTTTTAGAGGCCTACAACGTTCATTCTTATTATTACGGAAAGGTATACATCGATCGGGAAGGGAACATTAAAAATGGTTTAAATAATACGTATAGCTTTGGCAATGTAAAACTGTTAACCAAAGATCTGTTTTTAAATACCATCCATTCGGATAAATTTCGCGAATTAGGAAATATCAACAAAAACAATACACTTGTTTGCAGCGATTGTGAATTTAGGTATATGTGTGTTGATAGCCGGGTGCCTGTTAAAGGTGACAAGAAATGGTATCATCAAGCTGAATGTGCTTACAATCCTTATTTATCAAAATGGGATTATGAAGAAAATTATATTAACCTAAAGGATTCTGGTGTTGCCATCTCTGCAACGGGATGCGTTATAGACCAGCAAAAATTATCAAATCATTTTAATATGGCCTGGTCAGTTTAGCATGAAATCTTTCCCCTTTTATAAACAACCCGACAATAAGGATTGCGGACCAACCTGCCTGCGCATTATAGCCAAACACTATAAGAAAAGCATTGCGTTGCAGCAAATCAGAACCCTTGCCGAAACCACCAGGGAAGGAAGTGGTTTGCTTGGCCTTAGTAATGCAGCAGAGGCCTTGGGCTTTAGAACATTAGGTGTTAAAATAAATTTTAATACCCTGTTGGCCGATGCGCCATTGCCCTGCATTGTACACTGGAATAAAAACCACTATGTTGTGGTTTATAAAATAGACAAGGCCGGTAAGGTTTATATTTCAGATCCCGGTTATGGCTTAATTACCTATACCAAAGCCGAATTTATAAAATACTGGATCGGCGAAAATGCGCACGAAAATACAGAAGAAGGTATTGCCCTTATTTTAGAAACAAGCCCTGCATTTTACACCAGTGCTTTCGAAGACACAGAAAAGAAAACAAGTTTCTCTTTCCTCTCCAGGTATTTGCTAAAATATAAATCGCTCGTTATCCAGCTGGCCATTGGCTTGCTGGCCGGAAGTTTATTATCGCTTATTTTTCCCTTCCTTACCCAAAGCATTGTTGATGTAGGTATACAGAACCAGGACATTAACTTTATTTACCTGGTTTTGCTGGCCCAGGTGATGCTTTTTATGGGTAAAATGGGCATCGAAATCATTAGGAGCTGGATCTTGCTACATCTTTCTACCCGAATTAACATTTCAATCATTTCCGACTTTTTTATCAAGCTGATGAAACTTCCGATCAGTTTCTTTGATACGCGGATGACAGGTGATATCATGCAGCGGATAAACGATCACCACCGGATAGAACAATTGCTAACCAGCTCCTCGCTCAATACCCTCTTTTCGATGGTAAACCTGCTTATTTTTAGCATTATACTCTTCATTTACGATTACCGGTTATTTATCGTGTACCTGCTGGGCGCGCTTTTGTATGTGGGGTGGATTGTGTTTTTCCTTAAAAGAAGAAAAGAACTCGATTATAAAATGTTTGCTCAGGTTGCGCAAGAGCAGAGCACGGTGATAGAACTGATTAACGGTATGCAGGAAATAAAAATGCATAATGCCGAAAAACAGAAACGCTGGGGCTGGGAATTTTTACAGGTAAAGTTATTTAAGATAAAAATAAAGGCACTCTCGTTAGAGCAGTGGCAATCGGTAGGTGGTGGTTTTATTAATCAGATAAAAGATATCCTCGTTAGTTTCCTTGCCGCAAAACTGGTTTTGAGTGGTAACCTCACCCTGGGCATGATGCTTTCGGTACAATATATCATCGGCCAGCTAAACAGCCCCCTAATGCAGCTCATAGAATTTATCAAACAAACACAGGATGCCAGAATTTCGCTCGAAAGGTTACAGGAAATTCATGATAAAGACAACGAAGAAGGCAGCGAAGAACAGTATGCCACCGAAATTGCGCAGAAAGATATCGAGCTAAAGGCTGTATCGTTCAGGTATACAGGAGCCGATTCGCCTGTTTTCGAGGATTTAAACCTGGTTATTCCCTTTCAAAAAACCACGGCTATAGTTGGGGCCAGCGGTAGCGGAAAAACAACACTTTTAAAACTGTTGACTAAATTTTACGAACCCGATAAAGGCGAAATAAAAATTGGCAGCACCGATATGAAAAATATTTCGCCCAGGTACTGGCGCGACCACTGCGGCGTAGTGATGCAGGAAAGTTATGTGTTTAATGATACCATTGCCAATAATATTGCCATTGGCGAAGATGCGATCGATAAACAAAAGCTGAGAAAAGCCATAGAAATTGCCAACATACAGGATTTTATAGAAAGCCTGCCTTTAAGTTACAACACCAAAATTGGTAACGAAGGTATGGGCGTTAGCGGTGGGCAGAAGCAAAGGTTGTTTATTGCCCGGGCCGTGTACAAATCGCCTGAATACATTTTTTTCGATGAGGCCACAAGTGCGTTAGATGCCAATAACGAAAAGATAATTATCGAAAACCTGAACCAGTTTTTTAAGGGTAAAACGGCCATTGTAATTGCCCACAGGTTATCTACAGTTAAACATGCAGATAAAATTATCGTGCTGGATAAGGGAATGGTTGTAGAAGAAGGCAGCCACAACGAACTGGTGGCAAAAAAAGGAGAATATTACAGATTAATAAAAAACCAGCTCGAACTTGGAAACTAAAAAAGACAAACTGTACGAGGTACAACTGCGCTCGGAAGGTGTACAGGATATTCTGTCAGAACCACCTCACTGGATGTTCCGCTGGGGGAACGTGGTTATCCTGGCCATCCTTTTAATGATTTTGCTAATGAGTTATTTCATTAAATATCCAGAGTTTGTACCCGCAACAATTGTGGTTACCTCGCAGAACCCACCAGAAAAATTACAGATCAGAACCGATTCTAAAATTGAAAAAATATTCATCAGCGATCATCAAAAGGTAAAAAAAGACGAAATATTAATGGTTTTACAATCTACCGCAAGTTATAAAGACATTTTACAGCTTAAAAGCATTGTAGATTCCATTTCTCCCGATCAGCTGTTTTCGTTTCCGGTTGATAAAGTTTCGCGGTTCAAATTAGGTGAGCTACAGGGCGATTACAATAATTTTGCAAAGGCTTTTCAGGATGAGCAGCTGTTTGCCAGGCTTAAACCCTATGCGCCAGAAAATGTAGCAACCGCTCAAAACATTCAGACCAATAAAAGCAGGATAATTGTATTAAAAAGGCAAAAAACATTTGAAGCTTTAAAATTCGAACTGGTAAAGAAAAATTATCAGCGCGCCCAGCTGCTGTTAAACCAAAAGGTAATTTCGGCTTTGGAATTTGAAAACGAAAAAATTAAATTTTTACAGGCGCAACAGAACTTAGAAAACCTCGATATCTCTTTATCGCAAACAGATGAAGCCATTTTTAACCTCAATAAAACAAAAAGCGGTGCAACCATAAATGCAGAGAAAGATAAAATCAATTTCGCCGCGCAAACCTTACAGCTACTAGAGCAGTTAAGGCGTTCGCTAAGGGCCTGGGAGCAAAACTACCTGGTGGTTTCTTCTACCGATGGTGTAATCAGTTTTCAGCAGTTTTGGGGCGAAAATCAATTAGTAAAACGTGGCGATCCTGTTTTATCTATTTTACCCGACCAGAAAAAGGCACTTATCGGGAGAATGTTTGTTGCTGCAACCAATTCGGGAAAAATTGCCAGGGGAGAAAAAGTTTTAATCAAACTCGACAACTACCGCTACCAGGAATATGGCATCATAGAAGGAAGGGTTCAAAACATATCTTTCACGCCCGACGAAAAAGGCAATTATTATGTAGATGTTGTGCTTCCCAAGGGCCTGAAAACTTCTTATCAGAAAACACTTCCTTTCGATAAAGAGCTAAAGGGAAATGCCGAAATTGTAACACAGGACTTACGGTTAATTGAGCGTTTTTTTTACCAGATCAGAAAGCTTGCCAGGTACCAGTCAGAGTAGAACAATGGTAGGATGTTAGGCAGCTGCAAAAAGCATTTGTGTAAACATTTGTTGGGTGAAAGAAAACCTTATCTTAGACAATAGAAAAATTAAAGATGATGAAATCTATGCAACTTATATCAAGAAATTCATCCAATAACGGATCCTAATAATTGGCAGAATAGAGTTGCTACATTTGAACAGACATTAAGTAAAGGGAATTCATAACTTGTATAAATAATCGATGGCCTTATGAACAAAATATGGATACAAATTGACAAAATTTCTTTCTCACTCTACCACAACGAAAAGAAAATTGGAACTTTAATTAGAGGAGATGATTGGGCTAAGCAACCCACAACTTTTAATATATATTCAGAACACTACAAAATTGAAAATCGTTCCGGGCTATTCCGTAAAAATAGTAACCTGATATCTGATGATCGCGGCGAAACGATTGTAGATATAAAACTTGGTTTTAACCAGAAATTTAAATACCAAAATCGCGAATTTCGATTGATATTTAATGATACACCGCTTTGGAAGTGGACAATAACACAAGACGACAAAATATTGACTTCCTATGAAATCAGTTTGTTGCACCCCGAAATTGGACCAAATATAGAATGCGATGAGGAAGAAGCAGAAAATTATATGTTCGACTTTATTTTAGGAAACTTGACATTGGGCAAAAGCAAGCAGGACCTTTATTAAGTAAAACAATTAAAAGTACAATGGAGCGATATAGCGACAAATACTATGATCTGTTTATAATTTATTTAATTCAGCTTTCAGAAATTTGCAGAATTTCTCCGGTAATAGTTTAGCATTTCTTCTGCCTCATAATTTAATATTGCATCAATTTCCCGCGAAAGCTCCTCCTCTGATGGGGAATCCATGAAATTATTCCCTGTAATACCAGCTTACAGGAGCATTTACTTTACCTTAAGCAACCATGACAACGAAAAATCGGTTGTCGAAACACACTAATATGAATATCAACAAAAACGGCCTTTCTATTGCAGAAAAGCCGTTTAATGCGGAGATTTACCTCTCCAAGTGGTCTCAAAGACACCGATTTCAAACTATTTTTTGGAAGATTTACTGCTAATTATTGATATTCTAGGGCTTGAAGAGCGATTTTGAATATCTTGACGAGACAGATTTCAAACTTTTTTATAACTTAAATTATTAAATCTTAAATTCGATTATTTTTAAATACAGACTCTCTTGTATATAAGATTCATCACTCAATTCATTAATGAAAAAGGACAGAATAAGACTGGTCTATTCCAAGCAATGGGCTTCATTCGTGATCATCCATTAACAGATGATGAGGACGAGTCGAAACTTAAGGATTTAACATCGTGGTTTGAAGAAAATCTTGACGCCCCCAAATGGTTTGCAAATCCTGTTGGAAGGAGGCACGAAACTAAATCATTGTCATGGTTTAAAGACACGGCAAAGGAACACATCTTAAAAGTAAATGAATTGATAGAGATTTTAGAAAAATATGATTTAATCATAGAAAGGGTCACAAGCAAAGATCTCGGTCACAAGGTTTATGAAGACGAATTTCAGGTTTCGGCAGAGCCACTAAAATCACATCGAAAGAGAGTAATATAAAAGGAGAAGCGTAAACTTCTCCTTTTATGTGGTCCCGACGAGAATCGAACTCATATCTAAAGTTTAGGAAACTTCTATTCTATCCGTTGAACTACGGGACCATTTGTTGCGCAAATATAACAAAAGTTTTGTCGCAAGAGAATTCATTTTAACAAGCATTTATCTAAGGGAATTGTATTAAAAACATAAATTATAAAAAACTCCTTTAGGCTTATGGCATAGGGATAAGCCATTTGATATTAATCAAACGGCTTTATATTTTAATGCAGCAAACACTATCTAATTACACTGCCCTCTTGGAACTTTTCTACAGGTGCCACAAAAGTGAGCTTGCCTTCGGCGTTTTCGGCCATCAGGATCATTCCCTGCGATAAAATCCCTTTGATTTCGCGTGGGGCAAGGTTTACGATCATACTTACCTGTTTACCAACAATATCTTCTGGTTTATAATATTCGGCGATACCAGAAACCACTGTTCTTTCATCAATACCGGTATTTACCGTTAATTTTAACAGTTTTTTTGTTTTCTCTACCTTTTCGGCAGCAACAATGGTGGCTACACGGATATCCATTGCCGAGAAATCGTCAAACTGGATATTTTCTTTTGCCGGAACAGCAACGACATTACTGGCTGCGTTACTGGCCTTGCTTTGGTTTAGTTTCTCAATCTGGAAATCGATCTCTGCGTCTTCAATTTTATCAAACAAAAGCACAGCTTCGCCAATTTCGTGGCCACGTTTTAACAGGCTCACCGTACCTGCATCATCCCAATCATGCCCGCCATTTTGAAGCATTTTCATTAACTTTTCTGCTGTAAATGGTAAGAAAGGTTCAATCAGGATCTGGATATTGGCAGCGATTTGAAGCGCAACATTCAATATTGTTCTTACACGGTCTTCATCGGTTTTAATCAATTTCCACGGCTCGGTTTCGGCCAGGTATTTATTTCCTAAACGGGCAACATTCATTACTTCTGATAAGGCCTCTCTAAAACGGTAATTCTCGATAGATGCAGAGATTTTAGCAGGGTACCCGGCTAGTTCATCAATAACAGCCTGGTCTACATCAGTAATTTCCATGCAGGTAGGCACTGAACCACCAAAGTATTTATGCGTAAGTACCACAACCCTGTTTACAAAGTTACCCAGGATGGCCACCAATTCATTATTGTTTCTCGCCTGAAAATCTTTCCAGGTAAAATCGTTATCCTTGGTCTCAGGAGCGGTTGCGGTTAATACATAACGCAATACATCTTGTTTTCCTTCAAACTCTCTTAAATATTCGTTCAGCCAAACTGCCCAGTTCTTAGAAGTTGATATTTTTTGTCCTTCTAAGTTTAAAAATTCGTTTGCCGGCACATTATCGGCCAGGGTATATTCGCCATGCGCCATTAACATTGCAGGGAAAATAATGCAGTGGAAAACGATGTTATCTTTACCGATAAAGTGGACGAGTTTGGTTTCGTCGCTTTTCCAGTATTCTTCCCAACCACATTTATCGTTTTCGTAACTGCTGATATAGTACTCTTCAGCTTTAGGGTTCCACACATCAAGCTTGGCATAATTGCACAGCTCTTTGGTTGCAGAAATATATCCAATAGGCGCATCGAACCACACATAAAGCACTTTACCTTCGGCATCGCGAAGCGGAACACGAACGCCCCAATCTAAATCTCTGGTCATGGCCCTTGGCTGTAAACCTGCATTTAACCAGCTTTGGCATTGGCCGTACACATTTGGGCGCCATTCTTTATGGCTTTCGATATAAGTACGTAAGCGGTCTTCGTATTTATCTAGCGGCAGAAACCAGTTTTTAGTTTCCTTTAAAATTGGTTTATCGCCTGATAAGGTCGATTTTGGATTGATTAAATCGGTCGCATTAAGTGTAGAGCCACAGTTTTCGCACTGATCGCCATAAGCATTTTCGTTACCACATTTAGGGCAGGTACCGGTAATGTAACGATCGGCTAAAAATTGTTTCGCAGTGGCATCGTAATATTGCTCGGTAATCTCTTCGGTAAAAACGCCTTTATCGTAAAGGGTTTCGAAGAAATCGGCAGCGGTTTGGTGATGGGTAAGTGATGAGGTACGGTGATAGATATCGAAAGATACGCCGAATTCTTTAAAAGAATCGCCAATAATCTTATGGTACTTATCTACCACTTCCTGAGGCGTAATCCCTTCTCTTTTGGCTTTTAAAGTAATGGGTACACCATTTTCGTCAGATCCACAGATGAACTTTACATCGCGTTTATTCGACCTTAAATAACGGGCATAAATATCTGCAGGGATGTAAACACCGGCCAGGTGCCCAATATGAACGGGTCCATTGGTATATGGAAGCGCTGCAGTTACGGTATATCTTTTTATTTTACTATTATCCAAAACAATTTTTATTAATTTGGCAAAGATAAGTGTTTTGAAGATGATTAAGCAGCCCCCGTATTTAAAAAAAGGAGATAAGATTGCCCTGGTATGTCCGGCAAAGAAATTACCCAAACCTATAGACCATGCCATAGCGCGATTAGAAAGCTGGGGTTTGGAGGTTATTGTTGGCGAAAGTGTATACGCCAGTCACCACCAGTTTGCAGGAACTGATGCTTTAAGAGCCAAAGACATTCAGTATTTTTTAGATGATCCATCTATAAAAGCCATTATTTCGGGCCGTGGCGGTTATGGTACCATCAGGATTATTGATGACCTGGACTTTACAGAATTTAACAAGAGCCCTAAATGGTTTGTAGGTTTCAGTGATATTACCGTACTATTGTCGCACCTTATTGCGCAATGTAATACCCAGTGCATGCATGCGCAAATGCCCTACACTTTTGATGAATCTACCACAGAAGCTTTGATTTCTTTACAACAGGCTTTATTTGGCGAAAAACAGACCTATTCTTACCAGAGCGCCTTTAAAAATAGGGCAGGAGAGGCGACCGGGGTTTTGATTGGTGGCAATTTAACTTTGCTCACCATGGTACAGGGCTCGGTTTCGGAAATGGATTTTACCGATAAAATTCTCTTTTTGGAAGATGTTGGCGAACAGGAATACGGTATAGACCGCATGTTGCGTATGCTGAAAAGAACGGGTAAGCTAAAAGCCTTAAAGGGTTTGGTTATTGGTGCCTTTAATGAAATTGAAGAAGAAAAGATTTCTTTTGGGCAAACGGCTGATGAGGTAATTTGGGATATTGTTAAGGAGTATGATTTTCCGGTTTGCTTTAATTTCCCAACGGGACATATCGATAACAACCTCAGTATGGTTTTAGGAGCTGAGGTGAACTTAAAAATAGAAACAAATAACGTTCAATTTAAATATTTATAGGATGGCAATTTTAGATAATTTAGGAAAATACCGCAATACAGGTTTGTTGCTGCTACGCATTGGTTTAGGCGCAATGTTTATTATTCATGGTTTCCCGAAACTTGCAGGTGGCCCAAACGGCTGGACTGGTTTAGGGGGAAGTATGAAAGTGATAGGCATAGACTTTTTACCTATATTTTGGGGTTTTATGGCAGCTGCTACCGAAACCTTTGGTGGTTTCTTGCTAATTGTGGGTTTGTTTTTCCGTCCGGCGCTAATTTTATTAATCTTTACGATGATTATAGCAGCGCTGGTTCATTTTGGTAAAGGAGATGGATTAGGCGGTGCCAGTCATGCAATAGAATTGGGTATTGTATTTTTCGGACTGATTTTTATTGGCCCGGGTAAGTATAGTGTGGATAAGAAATAAGTTTAAATTCCTTCAATTTAAAAAGGAAGGCCTGGAAAATTTCCAGGCCTTCCTTTTTTAACAAATTATCCGGTAATGTTGATGGTAAAAAAGCGTTTTACTGTCTGTCCATTCCCGAGGGTGGCTGTAACCGTTAACACAACCGCACCACTTGTACCAGAAGTTGGGAGTGGAGCATCAGCTGCACCCCTTAAATCCTTAACTAATTTGGTAAAAGTATAAGTACCACCGCTTACTGTTGCTGTACCCAGGTTGTTGATAACTGTACCTGTTGGCGTGGTAAACAAAAGTGTTTTTACATCTCCACTATAGGTAATTACAATATTTACAGTCCCTGTTCCTTTTGTGGTAGGAGTAGCACTAGCATAACTTGAATAGGTACCCGATACCGTATTTAAGTTACCATCAAAAGTAATGGTAGAGGTTGTATCAAGTGTTTCAGGTTGCTTTGGGTCTTTTTTGCATGAGGCCAAGCCTAAAATTGATGCAAATAATATGATTAAAATTCTTTTCATAGTTATAATTATTTATCCCAAAATACAGATTTTACAAATACTGAAGGTCGGGCCGGTGTGTTAGGGTTGTAGCTTCTTTCGTTGAATGAGTATGGTAATATACGCGGGATGGCTGTTGCAGGAGATACTGGCGATAGTGCAGGAAATCCTGTTCTTCTCCAGTCTGTCCAAGGCTCTATGGCAACCCCAAAGTTGGATACAAATTTTTCTTCGATAATTTTTTGCAGGGCATTACCTGTTGCCAAAGTTCCATTTGTTGAAGCCAGATAAGTAGTTAAACCAGCGGTTACAGCCGCAGCCTCTGTGGCGTCTGAAAACTCAACTGCACTTGCAAATGAAGCGGTTATACCAGCTTTATAATAAGTATCTGCAGTAAGTAAATTATTTCCTCCGTTTGTTCTGGCAAAATATTCAGCTAAAATCTGATTTTGCTCAGCAAAAGTTAACATTCTTATTGGTGCCTCACCAGAATATGCCCCTGCTGAAAGTTTCCCTCTAAGATAAGTGCTCATGCGCGAAAAAGCAGTACTTACCACTACATCACCATTGCCATTCGTGGCGCCAACATATGCAGTTCCCAGTAAGGTGAAAAATGAATTTCTTCTACTATCGCTCTTGGCATTCATGATATCAACCAATGTTTTACTTGGAAAAAACTGGTTTGGTCTTGAGCCTTCAAATTGGTGAATAGGGTTGGTTTGATTGGCAGAAGTTAAAAAGCGCATTTGAAAATTGTCGGTATTTGCCCTTAACAGTTTATTGGCAGCCAATATAGCGGTTATGCCTGTTTTAGCTTTTGTTGCATCTGCGGCTGTTCCATTGGTAGAAAAGTAGTGGATATACATTCTTAATTTTAAAGCATTTCCAAAACGTTCCCATTTATCCATGTCACCACCATAAAACAAATCATCAGTAGTTGGTGCCAACAAAGATGCTTTTTTAATATCAGCAATACCTTCATCAATTAAACCAAACAGATTATCATATATGGCTGAAGATCCATCAAACTTGGGTTTTAAATTCGCTTCATAACCAATGGCTTCTGAATATGGAAGATCTCCAAATGCATCAACATGGGTTTGATAAACATAAGCTTTTACCAACTCTGCAACACCTGCATATTTTGGGCTTGTTGCTTTGGTTTTTTCGATCACTTTCTGTAAATCAGCTAAAGTACCTGCAAAAGTAGCTTCCCAGGTATTATTGATATCACCTTCACCAACAGCATATTTATCATATTGCGTTGGTTGGGCTGCACCACCTCCCTGCGCAGCAAACTGCTGTACCCATAAGGCAGTAAAACGATGTATATCGGAGCCCATTGTAAACCCCAGCCTACCCTGCGCAGCTGGCAAAACCAAACTGGCATCGGGATCTTTTAATCGTGTAGGATCATCATTAATGTCTACAAATTTCTTGCACGAGCTCAGTCCTGTCATGGCTAATGCCAATCCAAAAACTATTTTCTTTATATTAATTTTCATATTTAAACTCTCCTAATACTAAAATGATAATTTTAAAAATCCACCATAGGTTCTTGTTTGAGGCTGGCCGTTATACTCAATCCCCAGTCCGTTACCAACACCCAAAAGGTTATTCTCTGGATCAAGATGAGGGAAATTAGGCGCATACATCAAAAGGTTTCTTCCTGTTAAACCAACATTAATTCCTTTTATAAAGCTCAGTTTGTTTAATAATTTGCTTGGGATGCGATAAGATAGTGTAGCCTCACGCAACCTGATCCAGGAACCATCAAAAACTGCATATTCTTGCGCTGCCGAAGAGTATAAATCACTATAATATTGTTCGGCTGTAATTAATGTATTATTGGGAGTACCATCAGCATATACAGCATTGTGCGTATATAAACGATCTCTATTTCCTGTTTCTGCAGCAACACCATATCTTCTTAAGTCGGTAATTGTTCTCGAATAAATATCGCCACCATAACGGATATCGGCAAATAAGCTTAATGATAAACCTTTATAAGAGAAGGTTGTATTTACACCACCGGTCCATTTTGGATTTGGATCACCGATCGGCTGTAATTCTGCAGTATTGATCTGCCCAGAACTCAACCTACCGTTCGCATCCACAACATCTTTCCCGTTAAGTTTCTTAAATACCTGGCCAAACAGGGTTCCATATTGATAACCGGTAACAATACGGCCTTGTGGATTGGTAAAACCACCATTACCGATAAAAGGTACACCAGGTGCTAACTCTACTACTTCGTTTCTTCCTTTAGTAAAGTTTACAGATAGATCCCAGATAAAGTCAGTAGATTTTACCGGTGTTCCACTGATCAACAACTCAATACCATGAGCTTTTAAAGTTCCGGCATTAAGCAAAGTACTGCTAAAACCAGAAGAAGGCGCACTGGGAACAGAAAATATAATGTCGGTACTTTTTGTACTATAATAAGCAACATCGATGCTCAACCTGTCTTTTAAAAACTTAGCCTCTAAACCAACTTCCCTTGAAGCCGTAAATTCTGGTTTAATATTAATGTTACCAGCTGCATTTGAAAAAGTTTGACCATTTACGCCATTAAATGGAAAGATTAAATTTGGCCCAAAACCATCAGAAGGGCCTGCAGTACCAAAATAGGTGCCGGTACTGTAAACTGGAGCTTCTCTACCTACTTTTGCATAGTTAGCCCTGATTTTCAAATAAGTTAAAATATCATTTTGCTTTAACTCGGGAAAAGCCTCTGTTGCAATGAAACTGGCATCAACCTTAGGATAAAAATAACTTCTTTTATCAGGTGCAAAGGTTGAAGAAACATCTCTACGTCCTGTAAACGACAGGTATGCAAAAGATTTATAATCTAAACTAATATCGGCATATACCCCAACCAGGCTTTGTTCTGTTACAGCTTGAAACGGAACATAAGTTAAGGTATTAGAGATATTGTAATTATGGGCAGCCTGTATACCATTACCAGTAATCTGTAGCTGATCCAATCTTCTGTAATTGATCTCGTTACCTAATAAAAATCTGGCACCAAAATCTTTCCAAAACCTTTTGTTGGCCACTAAATTAAAATACGAGCTTACCTCGCGTCTATTGGTGGTATTATCAATAATAGACCCAGCCCTGCTTGCTGATTGGTTATTATTAGATGATTTCTCATTAATTGTTTTCGATACATTTGTATATTGATCTATACCAATTTTATAATTGGCACTTAACCAGTCTGCTATTTTATAATCTAAACCAACATTACCAATGGCACGGTCTATTTTTTGTTTAAAAAGAACATATTTGATAGACCATAATGGATTATCTGATCCTAAAATATTGTAGTAGGTATAACCTGCATTGGGAACACGACTTGTTGGTATATTATTTAAACCTGCTGCTGTTTCAAATGGATAATTTGCGAGGTTATATGTTCTGGGCAAAGTCATACCATCAAATAAAGGATTAGACCTTGCATTACCGGTAGGCGTACCCACAGAATTATTATGGATGTACTGAATTGAAGAACTAATGGTTAAATTTTTACTCAATTGCGTACTTGCATTAACGGTAAAGTTATTTTTAGCCAAAGTGTTATTATCGATATATCCATTTTCTTTAAAATTTCCATAATTAAAGTAATAGGCTGTTTTTTCGGTACCACCAGAAAAAGTAACATTGTTCTGTAAGTTATAACCTCCTTTAAATATGTCTTTAACATTATCTGGATAGGCAGTAAGGGTTTCCTGATTACCTAAATAATTGGTAACTGTTTGTCCGGTTACCTTTGTTCCCCACGACATTTGAGAGAAAGGATCATATAACCCATTGGTTCCTTGTGAGTATTCGTTCTGATAATCTGGCAAACGATTAACTTCTATGTAATTATAGTTACTGCTTAATTCTACTCTTCCGGCCTGGCCTTTGCTTCCCTTTTTAGTAGTTACAATAACAGCTCCGGCAACGGCTCTTGAACCATACAGCACAGCAGCGGCAGGTCCTTTTAAAATGGTTACAGATTCAATGTCATCCTGGTTTAAATCAATACCCCTGTTAGAGTTGGTACTTCCAGTATTAACACTCTGGCTTCCTCCACCATTATCAATCGGAATACCATCAAGTACCCATAACGGCTGGTTCGATCCGGTAAAAGTTGTGGCCTGCCTGATATTGATATTTGATGATGCACCTGTTGCACCGCCTGTTGATAAGATTTTTACACCAGCTACTTTACCTGCCAGCGCATTAACCACATTGGTTGAGCGGCCAGCGGTTAAATCGCTGTTCTTAATCGTAGTAGTTGCATAACCTAACGATTTGGTTTCGCGCTTTTGGCCTAATGCCGTTACCACAACTTCTGATAGAGACTTTGAATCTGTTTCTAAAGATGCATTTACAACGCTACCTCTAATAGCAATTTCTTGTGTGGCATAGCCTACCGAAGAAAAAATTAGCACCTTGGCTTCTGCGCTTACCTTGATGGAAAATTTACCTGCGGCATTTGTAGAGACGCCAGAGTTTGATGCGTCTTTAATTCTTACACTTACGCCAGGGAGGGGTAATCCATCTTCCTGAGCCGTAACTGTTCCAGTGATTGTTCGATCTTGCGCTATTGCTGAAGTGGCAATAAATAGCAATATGAACAAACTTTGTAGAAGTTTTTTCATAAAAATAATTTAGTTTAGTTAATAATAATCCAATATATGATTTAGTATTGTGTAATGCAAATTTTACAATTTTAAATTTGCATTATTCAATAAAAATCAATGCCCTTGTAAAGAAGCGCTTAGCACGTTACAGTTAAAAACCTGCTTTTTTTAAAAAGTTAAGAGAAATAATATTGTTAATTGAATAGATAAATAGGTTATCGTAATTTACAGCTGGGGTGGTTCTATCAGCTGTAATTTAATTTTAACACCTAAATCAGAAAAGATTGATGAGTCATCCTGCATGATAGGGATTTTTGCAGTAGTTCGATCGTACATTATTGCAGCGTTTGCAATAAGTGTCCATACGGACGAACCCCGTAGAAGTTTTTTCATAAAAAATTTTAGTTTAGTTAATAATAATCCAAGATATGATTTAGTATTCTGTAATGCAAAATTTTACACTCTTAAATTTGTATTATCTCAAAAAAGACAAAATAAAATTAGCTTTTAGCTCTGCAAAAACCCACTTTTGGGAGAAAACAGGAATATTTCCGCAGGGCAAATAGACGAAAGTGAATGATTTTGATCTAAATTCCAACGTGTGCATCAGTTACACTTAATTTTAACAATAAATCGAAAATTGATTATTGAATACAGCCAACTATGCACTTAAACAATTCGCTAATAAAAACTTACTTTAATCGAGTTATAAATTTTATGTTAGTATATCTAATATACAAACTCAGAATTATGAAAATTTTATTCTTGTTATTTTTAGGAACAGTCGCTTTAAAAAGTAAGGCTCAAAACATGCCTGATCAATTAGGTCAAAGAGATGGTATTGCTTTTGCCGAGCAAATTTTAGGCATGTATGTGACACCAAATTTGCCTCCTGAAAGTGCTTTTGTAATGCCTAATTGGGGAACCAATATTCTTCAGACCCAAAATGGCAAAATAATTCGAAAAATCGAAATTAGCTCTGGTATTGCTGCCAGCTGGTATGATAGGGCAGTGAGTAATTATGCTTATGATTATGGAATTTTTGATTTTTATTTTACTTATCTTAATGACCTGTACTATAGCGCTACAACCTTTGAGGAGTCTTCTTATTTAACTGGAATGCTTTCAGGCTATTCAATGCGAATGTCCAATGTACAACCTGTAGATTTGCCACAAAATCCATGATAAATTACTATATCTTGATCGAGATATAGCATTAGTTTAAATGAGTAATCCTACTAAGTTTTTAAGAGCAGTTCATTATAATGGGCTGCTTATTGGTTTTATGAATTTATAAAAGCAATGTTTTCAGTTACATATGTAGAGATGACTTTGATTTTGCTGATATAAAACTGAGGCATTACAGACCAACAACTTATAAATGATTCAAATGGAGATTACCGCTTTCTCACTTGAGCATATGCAACCAACGTAGATGAAAGAATATTGACGCAGAAAAAGCAATGTCTGATGGGCCATTGCTTTTTTAATAATATACGTTAAGATGACGTGCCATTATTAGTTATTCTTTTACAATTGAAGAATAAAAGGTTAAGAATTTGATCAGATCCAGATCCTTCTTTAAATCGAGCTTGTTTTCCTTAATATAACTACTTAACTCTTCCTTTTTTGTTAACACATTTATAATAGACTTAGCCTCTCTCTTAACCTGAATAATGTTTTGCGAACTATCTATCAGGAAATAAAGAGGGCTCGTTGTAATTTTCTTTGTTATGGTAGCGGCATTGTACTCACGATCTTCTATTATGTTTTTGATATTTTTCTTTAAAAATTTAATATCTCCATCATAAATAACCTGGAAGTACGATTTCCCTGTAGTTTTAGAACCCGGCCTAAACCCACATCTAAATACTGCCGGCATTCCCTGGCTATCAAGTAAACCAAATTCTGTAATCCCGTCTACAAAAGTATAAACCTCTTCTTTCAATAAGTAAACAGGTACATCTTCAACTTCATCATACTTTAAAAGATAACCATCATTTTTTTTGCCGCCAGCAGATTTAACATATCCTTTAGACCAATTTTCATTAAAGTAAATATCTCCCTTTACTTCAGCGTATTTATTTGGAATTAGCGGCCTACCTGTAACATCCTGAACAATCTGTGCCCGTAACTTAGCAAATGGCGCCAAATAAATAGTGAAGAGTATGAGAAGCTTTAATTTATTAATCATGCAATATTGATTTAAAAAAAGGGAGGAAAAAATCCCCCCCTTTTTTTATTGAGTAATAGTGAGTGTATAGGTTTTATAATTTGCACTTGCTGCAATGGTACCATTACCTATCAGGTTAAGCACCACTGTTCTTGTTCCCGTAGCAATGTTAGCGGGAATAGCAGTAATCGTAATAGTAGCAGAACTACTATTTGCAGGAATAATTACTTTGCCTGTTGTACCACTTAAACTAAAGTGGGTACCGGCAGTACCCGTGCTGGTAGTAGCCACCTCGTACATAATTTCTGTATCAACAGATTGCTGATGCCCCACTAACTGTATGGTTGCTACAGCAGTACCCGGTGCTGCTGTAGTTCCTTTTTTAACGGTTGCAGTTAAGGGAACAAATTCTACAACATCTGGTCCGCCGTAAAGATTATCTCTGTTCTTCATGCAAGACATTGAAGAGATACTGATTAAGGTTAATAACAATAAATATATTTTCGATTTCATAATTGTAGTATTAATATCCGAAGTTTTGAGCAATATTAGGATTATTTTGAACTTCTGTTAGCGGTATTCTAGCTAACAACCTAAAGTCTGTGTATTGAATTGTAGAGTTAGGGGTTGCATTTGCAGGCAGGGTAGTCGTAGATTTGTTGATTGCTGAACCTGTTCTCAATAAATCCCAATACCTGAAGCCTTCGTAAGCCAATTCAATTCTTCTTTCTTTAAGAATTGCATCTAAAGTTACAGGTGTAGGGATTAAACCAGCTCTTAATCTAATTTTATCTAAATCTGCTTGAGGTGTAGCACCAATTGCAGAGCCATTTCTAAAATTAGCTTCTGCTCTGGTTAAATACATTTCACTTACTCTTATCAATTTAATGTTATCGTATTGAGGTCCTTTTGCGGCTGGATATTTTTGGTTCCAAAGAATTGCCTCAGAACCTTTCGTAATTGCAAACAATAAATCTTTACGCACATCACCTGTTTCATAGGCAGCAACTAGGTTTGCTTGAGGGGCGGCATCACCATAACCAGCTCCACCAATAGATGGAGGCAAACCAACATTGCTTCTGGTATAAAAAGAGCTTAAACCATCAGAACCAGCACTTTCCGTAACCTCAAAGTTCAATTCAAATATTGATTCGGGAGAGCTTGGCGAAGTAAAAATGGTTGCATAAGCAGCAGATTTTAATGCTGGCGTAACTGCGGTAGCCGGATCTACAAAAGTACCTACACCCGAAGTAAGCGCAGTATTAGCAAAAGTAGCTGCATCAGCCCAATCGCCATTAAATAAAGCAACACGTGCCCTTAAAGCATTCGCAGCAGCTAAGCTTACTCTTTTGGGGGCAAAGGTATTGTCTAACAATCCAAGAGCTGTGTTAAGATCTTTTTTAATTTGAGCATAAACCTCTGTAACCGTATTTCTTGATGGGTATTTAATATCCGCCGGGTAGTTTTCTACAAAATCAAGCGTAATCGGCACGCCTAAACTTCTACCTGAAACAATTTGTTGCGGATTATAACCATAGCTTTTCACCAAATCGAAATAAACCAAAGCACGAATAAAATAAGCTTCGCCCTGAAGTTGTTTCTTTCTCAGTGGGGTTAAGCCAGTAACCAACTCAGAATATTTAATTACACCATTTGCCCGATTGATGATGCTATAACCTGCGGACCATAAATCTACTGTTGCAGCAATAGTATTATTAGACTCTGATACGAATCGGTTAGAGTTGGTATTTACGATACGCATATTATCCGATAATAGTTCCGGAACGACAATATAGTTACGTCCATAATAACCGGTGGCCTGTAAAGATTCGTACAAACTGTTAACCAAACCCTCAACACCTGCAGCTTCTTGTAAAGCAACTGAAGATGAGATAGAGTTTTTAGGTTCTGTTTGTAGTGTTTTTTTGCAAGATGATGTAGCCATTAAAGCAGCAGCCATCATAAAGATTATATATCTATTTTTCATTACTATTATTATTAAAATCCAACATTTATACCAACAGTATAGTTCTTAAACTGAGGATACTGACCAAAATCACCGCTTGCATTTACAAATTCAGGATCAACACCTTGGTATTTAGTAATTGTCCAAAGGTTTAAACCTTGAGCATATACCCTAACAGAGCGAAGTTTTAATGATGATAACCACTGTTTTGGTAGATCGTAACCTAAACTAATGGTTTTTAAGCGAATGTAAGATCCATCTTCATAGAAACGATCTGACGTTGCATAAGATGATGAATGATTAATGCCACCAATGTTCAATACTGTTCCACCAAAATAAGGCTTAGGAATACCAGTAAACTGCCCTGGTGTTGTCCAACGATCTAAGTTGCTAACGTATTGGTTTCTATCTACAGTTGAACCCGCACGTTCGAAGAAGAATTTATCTTGATTTAATACCAAATTACCATAGCTAAATTGGAAGAAAGCGCTTAATGAGATCCCTTTGTAGTTGATTGTATTAGTTAAACCACCAGTATATTTAGGGTTTAAATCGCCTATATAACTTCTATCAGTTGATGGGTTTTGGGTATAGGTAATGTTACCATTTCCATCATACCACATTGCTCTACCGTCGGCAGGGTTAACACCAGCAGAAGTATAGGTATAAACAGAATTAATAGGACGATCAACTGCGATACCAAAGTTACCCCCTAATAAAGTTTGTCCATCTAACAACGCAAGGATCTTATTTCTGTTTAACGCAATGTTTGCATCCGTTCTCCAAGAGAAGTTATCCGTTTTAATGTTCAAAGTAGACAATTCAAACTCAAAACCTCTATTGCGCATTTTACCTACATTTTGTCTGATAGTACTAAAGCCGGAAGTTAACGGAAGTGGTTGATCTAATAATAAATTCGAGTTTACCTTGTTGTAATACCCGATTGTACCACTAATACGATCTTTAAATAAGTTAAACTCTAACGCAACATCAAGTGTTGTTGCGCGCTCCCAAGCCAATAATGGATTAGCCAAGTTTGATGGTGCCAAACCAGAACCTAATGTAGATCCTGTTCCAGAAGTTACATAATCTCCTGATTTTGCATAAAGCGCTCTGGAATCAAAATTTCCAATAGCTTGGTTACCTGTAGTACCATAACTTGCTCTCAATTTCAAATCAGAGATAAAGCTTACATCTTTCATAAAATCCTCTTGAGAGATACGATAAGAAACCGCTCCAGCAGGGAACCATCCAAAAGTATGCTCATTACCAAATCTAGATGAGCCGTCATACCTTACGGTTCCAGAAAGGTAATATTTGCTGTTATAATTATAATCAGCTTTAGCAAAATATCCTGCAGTTCTGAAAGTGGTATAAGAACCAGTGGTGGTTGTAGGTGTACTTCCAGATGAAACCTGAGTAAATTGATAAGAAGGGAAACCTTGTGAAGCAGCCAAAGAGTAGGTACGAACTTCACTACGATAATTGAAACCAACAATTACATTCAAGTTGTGCACCCCGGCAAATGTTTTAGTATAGTTTAAAGTTTGATCTGTTTGGAAGTTGGTGTTCCTTGTATTTCCAGCTGAAGCAGATCCGTTTACAGATCTTCCATCGCCAAAACGCGGATCGTTAAACGTATTTTCAACAATTTCCAAATAATCCACGCCATAGCTAGATCTGAAGTTTAAATCGTTAAAGATTTTGTACTTGGCAAAGCCGCTTCCAGTAAATTGGTTGGTAGTTGCTTTCTGCAAGTTAATTGATGCAATTTGAAGTACGTTATAGCTATCATAAGCCCCCGGCAAATTAGTATTATAACTGCCATCAGGATTGTAGATTGCATTATTTGGAGACTGCAATTGGGCTGTTCTACTAATGTTAGCAAACGCACCAGCACCAGATGTTGTATTCTGTGTAATTGTACTCAGGTTCATCGAGGTAGAAAAATCTAATCTGTCAGTCGCTTTGTGATCTAAATTAACTTTGATACTTCCTCTAGAAAAATCAGTACCGATCACCTGTCCTTTTTGTGTGCTGTAATTTCCGCCTAAATAAAACTGGGTTTTCTCATTACCTCCCCGCGCATTTACATCGTAATTTTGGGTACGGCCCTTTTGAGAAACTGCATCTAGCCAATCGTAAGTTGGTACATTATCAATAGAACCGAAAGGTGTTACATAAGTGTTATAAAAGCTGGTGTACTGAGTTGATGTTGCTCCATAACGGTTTGCGTAAGCCTCTAAAGATAACTGGATCCATTGAGGAGAATTTAAAAGCTTAGGTTTTGAGATAAAATCATTATAACCAATATAAGAACTTACATTGATTTGGGTTTTACCATTCTTACCTCTTTTGGTAGTAATGATTACAACACCATTCGCACCAGAAGCACCATAAATTGCAGCGGCAGATGCATCTTTTAATACGGTTAAAGATTCAATATCATCTGGATTTAAAGCGCTTAGTGCATTTGCACTTGTAGTGGAACTTGTAAAATCGCCAGAGTTTACCTGAACACCATCAACAACGTATAGCGGACTATTCCCTGCGTTGATTGAACCAATACCACGGATACGAACATTGATCGCTGCACCCGGAATACCGCTTGTTGATGTTACTTGAACACCAGCAAGTTTTCCTTGCATTGCTCTATCTACACTTTGAACTGGCATGTTTTCGATATCCTTTCCAGAAATTGTACTGGTAGAACCCGTTACATCCTTTTTGGCTTGCCTTAATCCGAAACCAGTTACCACGACCTCTTCTAATAGTTTAGAGTCATCGTCTAAAGTGATATTCAAGACATTAGATCCTCCGATAGATACTGTTTTAGCAGCATATCCAATTGAAGAAAACAGGAGTGTTTTTACATCAGGTGTTACTTTAATAGTATACTGACCATCAGCTCCAGTTACTGCTGCACCTTGCGCGCCAACCAGTTTTACACTTACTCCAGGGATAGGCTGTCCATCTCCTTTACCTGTAACTGTACCTGTAATTGTTCGATTTTGGGCCATTGCACTTACGGCAATAAACATAAATACAAACAAACTTTGTAGAAGTTTTTTCATGAAATTTAAGTTAGTTAATGATATAGTTATTTGAATTCCTAAATATAATGCAGTTTGCTAATAGTTTAACAAATTTTAACAAAAACAACGCTCATAATGACTTTATTTTGACAATAATTCTGTCTGATTAAAAAGGCGTTTAGGGGAGTTTTTCTACAAAATGTAGAATATTATGGGCACTTATAATCATATTTTAGCCCCAAATAGGCGAAAATTGCCATTTAAAAGCCATATACAACATGGCCACAATTTAAAAAAACTGTGCCAAAAAAATTAAATTTTATGTATAAGCAATTACACACTAAATTAGGTTTTAAACACAAATAGATTTTCTTAACAGGAAAATCTATTTATTATAGTGCTAAAATGGTTAATGAGGTTAGCCCCACATGGCTAAGCAGATAGAAAACGATTATCAAATTCGCTTATGAATACTTATAGCAATTTATAAAAGATCAATATAAAAAAGCGCCGGTCTAAAATGATTCCTTTGAAAGGACTCATTTTAGACCGGCGCAATAATAAGCTTATGTAAGCTGTTAAAGGATTAGCTACTTCTTGTTATTATTTCTTTTTAAGTTTTATTGTAAAATCGCCATAACTTCCCAAAGGAGAGGTATGTGACAATCTTACGCCAACCGTTAAATCACATGGCGCTACAGCATTTGCTGCACTACCAGCCAAACTAACAGCAGTGAATATTGGCGGGCCACCATAGCCACCATATGCTACACTTGCCGCTGATGTAGTATTATCTGTAGGATTAATCGTAATTACAATAGGCTTAACACTCACGTCAGTTCCATAAAAGAAAGATAGGTGTGTGGCATCAATAATGGTTACAGGAACCGTTTGTCCAGCAGAGTAATCAGCCCATTCATCAGTTACCACTGTATAAGGCACAATTGTACCAACAGCGCCATAATCGCTCATTTTAAACTGGCAAACTGCAGCAAAAGTAATTTGAGGCGTAGAGCCTGCAACTGAAGATAAGCCACCATTATTGGTCTCTCCTAAAGTAGAGAAGGCTGGATAAAATTTCCCACCTTCTGTAGTGATATTAGCACCAATGGTATAAGAATCACCAAGAACTGAAGATACACCGAAAAGCGACTTAATCTGGGTACCAGTAAGTGTAATGTTTGTTGGATAAGAAGTAACACCAGCCTGTATAGTTTTAACAACTGCAGCATTACCGTTTTTAATTACAACAATATCCAATTTAGAAGGCTTTACATCTTCCGGGTAAAACAATGAAACCGAAAATTTTCCAACAAAAGCATCTGGAGCTAAAGCAGAAATTGTAGCATCACCCGTTTTATCAACCGTTAACTGTGGAAGAGGTACCCTTTCAAGCGCCGGCAATTTAGGGTTATCTTCTTTACGGCATGCCGCGATAAAGAATGATGACATTAATAGATATATGACTAATTTTTTCATATTAAGTTAATTTAATAATGTTTTATGGTAACCAGAATGGCTTAAAAGTAGATGGATCTGATTTCTGTGCAGGAGCACTACCATTTGCAGATAATTCTGTATTAGACCAAGGTAAAGTTAATGGGTATTTTTTAGATACCTGAACATCTACTGCTGGTTGAACAGCCTGAGATGGATCTCCATTTATTGGAGGTTGAACTTTTCCTCCTGGCGCTTGCGCAGGGTTAGAAGGATCAAACAGCACAGGGAATTTAGTTCTTCTATAATCTGTATACGCATCTACTGCACTGCCATAACTTGAGATCCATTTTTGTGTCATAATAGATTCTAATTGTTGCGCAGGCTTTGCATCATACTGAGCCATAACCGATGCAATGTAAGCCGTTGCGGCTGGCGTACCTGCAACAGCAGGAACTGTTTGAGCAGGTTTTACATAAGTGGTAACCACATAATCAACCTGAGCGAATGCCTCGGTAATGGCGGCCTGCAAAGTTGCCTTTGCATCACCAGTAATCACACCTGCTTTCATTAACTCTGCTTTCATAAACAATACATCAGCATAAGTAATAAAACGGTAAGGAGCTGCACCAGTACCACTTGCCGCACTCGCTGTACCACCCGCACCATCATCATAACGACCACCAACTGGATATATACCAAACAGTGTCATAAAATTTTGTTGCGATTGTGCAGCGTTTGGTCCTGTTGAACCAAAATATATAGATAGAAAACCACCATCTCTATATTCCGTTGGATTTGTTGCTGAAGCTGTTGCTTTTATCTGGTTGTAAAAATAATAAGGAAGACGTGGATCTTTAATTCCTGTATAAATGTTGGGATTATATCCTTTTAAAATTTCATAAAACCAAGGACTTTGATATTGTGATCTTTGCGCTGCAAAATAATCTCCAAAACCAGGGTTTCTATCGTCAGTAGCGCCGTTAGGGCCAAATGGCAATAAGAAACTCTCTGCCGTTGTACTAATTAAATTGTTAGCTGTAATTAATGCATTTACATCAGCTGTCACATTTTTGGTTAAACGTTGTTGCAGCAACAGCTTCAATTTAATGGTATTTGCAGCCTTAATCCATCTAGAGATGTTGCCTTTATAGATTACATCATCATTACCAGGTACAATAAGATTTGATGCTGTTGCATTAAGATCAGCAATACCTTTATCTAATAAAGCAATTAATTGAGGGTAGATCTCAGACCCTTTATCGAATTTTGCACCAAATTTATTTTCAGAGACCAACTTGTTCACATCACTAAATGGAACATCACCGTAAATATCAACCATTTGGCTGTAGCCATAGGCTTTCAATATTTCCGCAATCCCAACATACTTCAGGTTACCTTTTGCAGTACCTTCCGAAATGATGAAATCCAAATTGGTAAAAACAGCAGTGTACATGCCCGTCCAACTATTCACAATATTGAAATTTGCTCCTGTAGCATTGTACTGATTCGGGTCTTCCCTAACCACTAAGCGGTGCATATACACCTCAAGTACTTGGGATATACCGCTTGAAGTAGCCAAATTTACACCTAGGTTTAATTGAGCTGCAGGCAGTAATTTATTAACACTTACAGAGGTAGGGCTATAAGGGTCTATATTAATATCCAGTGATTTTTTGCAAGAGGTTGCTAACAAAATCACCGCGGGTATAAAGTATTTTAATTTACGTATCATTATCGTATGTTTTTTGTTAGAAAGTTATGTTAACATTAAAACCATAGCGCTTAACTGTAGGTGCGGTAGAGAGTTCAATTCCCTGGATATTTGTTGCTCCAAAACTGTTGGTTTCTGGATCAAAATTGGTTCCTTTTGGAATATTAGGAGCATAAAACCATAAGTTTCTACCTGTTGCGCTTACGCGGATTGAGCCAATTGGCGTTTTCTTAAACCATGCTTTTGGAAGGTTATAACCTAAGCTTATTTCCCTTAACCGATACACTGTTCCATCATACACACTCCACTCATTCGCTCCGTTTGTAGCGAAAGTAGGTGCTCCACCTCCGTTAAAATAAAGATCGTTAGTAGTTAATCTGGTAATGTTTTGGATCTTGTTCCCGTTAGCATCTAAAATTGGCTGAAATGTATTGGCATCTCCATAAACACCTGGAATTACCCATGTTGTTTCTCTATCATCAGTTAGCTTTCCTGTACCACGACCCAACTCATTTTGGATAGTTGTAGAGTAAATACTTCCACCTTTAGTATAGTCTAACAAAGCGGTTAGCACAATCCCCTTATAAGTAAAGGTATTGGTAAAGCCCAATTTAAACTTAGGGTTAGGATCTCCGATAAAACTCGGCTCAATATTATCAATCAATGTACCCGTATTAGGATCGATCAATAAGTTACCTTCATTATCGCGTGCACTTGTAGTACCTCTTAGGTAACCATATGGCATCCCAGCTTCTGCATAAGCAGAATAACCTGTTGAAGCCGCGAAACCAGCTAAATCGATTCTAGTTACGCCATCCTTCAACTTATCAACCATATTTTTATTACGTGTGAAGGCTAAAGTAAGATTCCAGTTAAAATCTTTGGTTCTAACAGGCACTCCTGTTAACTGTACCTCAAAACCTTTATTACTGATCTGGCCAATATTGGTATTGTAAAATTGATATCCAGAACTTGCAGGGGCATCAATTGCCTGAATTAAATTGGTTGAGATTTTGTTGTAATAAGTAAAATCAAAGTTAATTCGCTGAGAAAAGAAACTTAATTCTGTACCCACCTCAAACTCTTTGGTAAACTCTGGTTTTAAATTAGGATCGTTTGCTGTAATATTTGAACTGGCATTAGGCACACCTAAGAAATTGGAGTTAAAACTAAAACCATTGGTTATTCCATATGGGTTCGCATCTCGGCCTACTTTTGCATAACTTGCTCTTAACTTTCCATAATCAAGCACTTTACTTTTCAACTGAAAAGCATCGGTAAAGATGAATGTTCCTGAAATTGCCGGGTAGAAATAACTTCTGTTATCAGTCGGTAGGGTTGAAGACCAGTCATTACGTCCGGTGGCAGTAATGAAGGCGTAGTTTTTATAACCAAAGGTTGCTTCACCAAAGATACCAAAAATCCTTCTTCTGCCGTACGAATCTACTAAGAACGATTGCTGAACAGTATTGTTTAGATTATGTATCCCTCTCTCAATAAATTGATTTCCTCTATTAGCCTGTCTAGTGGTCGTTCTCTGATTAAAGTTGAAACCAATTAAACCGTTGAAAGTAAAATCTTCGTTGATTTTTGGTTTTAAGTTTAATAAAGCGGTTGATTCGATTTCTTGTTTCCGAAAATTGTCTAGTGTTAATCTACCCAATCCTTCAGCGGCTCTAGAGCTTACTTCGATCACCTCACGTCTACCAAGTGTATTTACGTTTGTTCCTACAGCAACAGAAAAATTGGCCCATTTAGTAATGTCGTAATCTGCTTTTAAGTTTGCGATAAAACGCTCTTCCGCAGTGTTAGTTGTATTATATTTAGCAGACCATAATGGGTTATCAAACTGTCCGGCCCCAGCATAAATAATACTGTTTCCGTTTTTATCCTCAAAAGGAAGACTTAAATCCCAGTTACGTCCTAAAAATAATGTTCTTGAAAACAGTGAAGGCGCACCATTTTGGGTTTCACCGAAATAACCCCCATTTTGTACAGAACGGCTATAACTTAAGTTTCCACGGATATTTAAACCGTTATCCAATTTAGAACTACCACCAACCGCAATATTTGTACGGTTATAGTCTGAGTTGGTAACATATCCCTTTTGATCTAATTGCGACGCTGTAATTACGAAAGCGCTTTTTTCGTTACCACCATTTAGGTTGATGGAATTCTCTAAAACATAACCATCTTTAAACAAGCTGCTCACGTTATCCGGATAAGCCTGATAAGGAACCTTACCTGTAGGGAATAACTCTGGATAGGCGGCTAAATACGCAGGCCAAGCTGGAATTTCTTTTAGCGCTCCGCCAAATTTAGGACCCCATGAACCGTTTGAAGCAGAATAGTTGCCATAAGAACCAGTACCATAATTGTTTTGAAGCTCAGGCAATTTAGCAATTTGCTCCAATGAAGCTGAACTCTTTAAATTGATTTCCAGTCCTTTTTTGCCTGCTGTTGCACTGCCTGATTTTGTGGTAATCAACAATACACCATTTGACGCTCTGGAACCGTATAAAGCTGCAGCACCAGATCCTTTAAGTACCTGAATGGAGGCAATATCGTTTGGATCGATGTTTGCAAAACCACTTCCATAAGCACCCCCACCGCCTAATTGGCTTGATGTAGTTACCTGATCATTGCTATATGGCACCCCATCAACAACAATTAATGGCTGTGCATCACCGGTAAAAGAAGTATTACCACGAATCTGTATACGTGTAGCTGATCCTGGTGTACCCTGAGAAGCACGGATATCAACACCCGCTACTTTACCTTGAAGTGTTTTTAATACATCGGGCTCAGAAACCTGGGTAATTTGTTCGTTGTTTACCTTTCCAACACTTGCACCAAGAGATCTTGATTGACGCACAACACCGAAAGAAGTAACTACTACCTCATTTAATTGTTTTGCATCTGGCGCTAATGAAATATTAATCGAATTTGATGCGCCTACAGTTGATTCTGATGCGGCATATCCGATGTAAGAAAAGACCAAAACTGATCCGTTTTTTGCAGTAATTGAAAATTTACCGCTGGCATCTGTCGTCGTGCCATTCTGTGTTCCTTTTACCCTTACACTTACCCCAGGAATCGGAAGTTTATCATCCTGAGAAGTAACAGTACCAGTAACCGTTCGATCTTGTGCAATTGCATTTACAGCAAAAAACATAAGAATGAACAAACTTTGTAGAAGTTTTTTCATAATTAGAAAATAGGTTAGTTAATGATGGGCCTAATTTAAGGGATGAAAAGGATGTTAGAAAATTTTTTTTAACAATTTTTAACAAAAGTGCCAAAACAAAAACTAACAAACTGTATTACAGATAATTATGAAATGTTAAATATTATTTTTGTGTTAAAAAATGTTAATATAATATTAATTAAAGGTGATTTTACATACTTTTTAATCTTAAATCCTAGCTTTCAAACTAGAAATTTAGGAGCTAAATGTAATTTAGGCTCAACTATTTCTTATAAAATCTACAAAAATTGATCCCGGCGGATGTTTTTTACACCTTAATAATAAGAAACCTGAGTTCGATTAATATTTGAATCATAGTGAATGTTTTACGGCCGCTTTACCTCACGCGATCGCCATGCTAAAACATCTAAATTATAGCCCTAAAAGCCACATTATTAATCGAACTCAACTTAATAGTATTTTTCGGAGTAAAAAGCGAAGATGAAATTGGCTTTGGGTGGTATTTTTTAATATCCACAAAAAATTATATTCCCAAATAAGGTTTTTCCACCCTCCCAGAAGTTTCTAAACAAGGGGTCGTTAGCCAAATAAACTACCTGGCCTCGCCCGAAATCTTGTACCCCTATTAATAGTCCAGTTTTAAGCTCCTCCCTTGCTTTTTTACCAACTACACCGGCCATTAAGCTTTTTTCGTTAATTAAACCCACATTCCAACCTTTAACAAAAGGCTCATAAATCTTACGGTCTGTTTTTAAACTGTAGTAGGTTTTGCCCAGGCCGTAAGAAAAGGGGTGACTAGCATCGAGATTGATCCGGTAAATTGCACCGGGTATGGTAGTTTCGAAATCATCTCTGTCCTTATCCTTGAAAAGAAGTTTGTTTGCCTCTGGCTTTTCATCTTTTTTTACAACCGCTTCCTTCTTTTTAATATCAAATCCTTTTTTCTCGAATACACTTTCGATGGCATCTTCCATCAAAATCAATCTTCCTCCTTTATTTAGCCATGCGGTTAAACCATCACCAATAAAAGCACTATAACTTCCATCTGGCAAAATCAAGGTGTTTACCTTATTAATATCCAGGTTATTCAGATCTTTAGCACTAATAATACTTGGTGAAAGATTTAGATCATGTTCAAGAAAAAACCAAGCTTCGCCAAACGCAAGAGAAGAAACCTCCATGCCAGATACAATGGCAATCTTTGGCTGTTTTAACAATGGGTAAACGTTAGAGCCAAAATCTTTCCCTTTTTCTACAAAACCACTGCTAATTGCCTGAATAGGCCTATTCAAGGTTTTGGCGATAGATGCAACCTTATCTTTCATCCCTTTGATCAGTCTTTCGTTTTCTGCCCTCAACACAATTAGGGTTCCGGCAGGATAGTCTTTACCATTTACAGCAAATGGCTGATCGGCCTGTCTAACTTTCATATTTTCTTTTTGCAGCGCAGTTAAAACCTGAACATCTTCACTTGTTCCCCAACTAAACAACCATGCTAGGGGCTTCTCAAGCTCATTACTGATTATCTTTGGCTCTTCAATCACTGAGAATTTTCCTTTTATGCTCTCTTTACTGGCATAGCCCTTTAAACCGTATACATAAGGTAGTGCCCATGCTGTAATATCATAAGTATTAGAGTCCGTTACAAGAGTTTGGGGCTCTAATAAAACGTTAGCCAAAACGGCCCTTGGCTGCTGAACATTAACAATTAAATCATTACGGGCAATGCTAAAATTTTCTTCCTTTTGGGTATCATAGTCATAACCTCTTCCCGTTTTATCACCACCAAAAGCAAATTCGATTTTATTTTTAGTTAGTAGTTCAGCCAGTTTTTTTAAGCGTGACAAATTAGTCGCTTTTATAATATAACTTTTATAAATGCCTGGACTATTCGCTAATTCTTGTTGGAAATATTTTTTATACTCCTCTAATAATTTATTATGGTTTAAAGAAGTTACTTCAAGGGTCGACATCCCTGTTGTAAAGTGGTGTGCTATACGGTCTTTTAAGGTTAACGTATCGCCATCATTCGTTACCACAGATAACCCGGCCCTGATGCCGCCCTGCTCATAGGTCATACCAATTGATCCATTATATAAAGGATAAGTATCTCCATAAGATGGGTATAGCAAATCAAAACGTTCCTTAGTGAAGTATTGCCAACCTTCTGCATCAAAATACCTGGCATTATTTTTACCTACTACCACCTGGAAACTTTTTTGCCAAGGCGTAATGTCCTGATGAACCGGTTCTGCTGCCGGTGCAAAATAGTAAGGTTCATTATAGCTTTGCTCATGAAAATCGACATGTACCTGTGGCATCCATTGGTTATACAACGCTAACCTTTGCTGACTTTCAACCTGTGTTTGCCAGGCCCAATCGCGGTTTAAATCGAAATAATAATGATTAGGTCTACCACCCGGCCACGGCTCTATATGTTCTCTTGATAATGGATCGGAATTAGGTGTTTTCCCTACTACGCTATTAAAATAATTCACATAACGGTCTCTTCCATCGGGGTTTAAACAAGGGTCGATCACCACAACTGTATTTTTTAGCCATTCTGTTGCAGGTTTATTATTACCCGAAACTAAGGTATAAAGCATCTTCATTGAAGTTTCAGTTGAGTTTGCCTCATTACCATGTACATTATAACTTAACCAAAGTATGGCAGGCTGATTTGTTAAATCCACACTATTATTGGTACCCGTTGCCAAAACTAAATTATTGTTCCTGATCTGTTCGAGTTTGGTTATGTTTTCTGGTGAAGAAACAACTGCCACCATTAAGGGCCTGCCTTCATTGGTTTTACCATATTCTATCAATTTCATGTTTTTAACAGAAGCTGTAGCGGTTTGTCTAAAATAATCGGCTACTTTATGGTGCGGGGTAAAGTGTGAACCCAGCTCGTAACCTAAAAAATCGTCAGGCGATTTTAGCTGTGCCTGTGCAAAAAAAACGGAACTAAGGAAGATTAGGCAGAACGTTAAGCGTCTTTTCATAGGGAAATAATTTTACCTAATGTACTAATTTTGTTTTTTGTTAATGCGAAAGCTTAATTTTACATCATATTTTTTACCATAGGCATGATTACAACCGAAAGATTATACGATTACTACCGAGAAAACCCTGTTATCTCTACCGATACAAGAAACATTAGCCCGGGTTGTATCTTTTTTGCGCTTAAGGGAGATCTTTTTAATGCCAACGAATTTGCTGCTCAAGCTATTGAAAAGGGCGCGGCTTACGCGGTTGTAGATGAAGAAAAATATGCTACAAACAATCAATGCCTGCTGGTTGAAGACGTATTAAGCACTTTGCAGGATCTAGCACGGCATCACCGCAAACAATTAAATATCCCGGTAATCGGTTTAACGGGCAGTAATGGCAAAACAACCAGCAAAGAATTGGTAAATGCTGTTTTAGCAGAGCGATACAAAACCTTTGCCACATTCGGCAATTTAAACAATCACATTGGTGTTCCGCTATCTATCTTATCCATCACCGGTGAGGTGCAGATTGCGGTAATCGAAATGGGGGCAAACCACCAAAAGGAAATAGAATTGCTTTGCACCATTGCTCAGCCCACACATGGCATTATTACCAATGTTGGCATGGCGCATTTAGATGGATTCGGCGGATTTGATGGGGTAAAAAAGGGCAAAGCAGAACTTTATGCCTATTTAAAAGAAACCCATGGTTATACTTTTATCAATAGAGACAATCCATACTTGCTTGAAATGAGTACCGCCGCAGGTTTAAACAAACTTATTTATTACGGAACAGAAAACGGCAATACCATTAAAGGCGAATTAAAAAGCAGCGATCCATTTATCGAAGTGGATTGGACCAACCATGACGTTTCTTCTTCTGTTAAAACCAATTTAACAGGCAGTTATAATTTCGAAAACATTCTTGCTGCAATCTGTATTGGCGATTTCTTTGATATGAACCCAGAAGAAATTAACACTGGCCTTGCAAATTATCAGCCAAAAAATAACCGTTCTCAATTAACCAAAACAGAAAAGAATACTGTAATCTGCGATTTTTATAATGCAAACCCAAGCAGCATGACCGCTGCACTGAAAAATATTGCTGTATTATCGGCTGATAAAAAGACTGCGATTTTGGGTGATATGTTTGAGCTTGGACCAGAATCTCATGGCCAGCATGAGCTAATTGCCAAACAGGCAAATGAAAGCGGCTTGGATGAAATTATTTTTATCGGGAAGGATTTCTATTCATTTAAAGACAACTTTAAGGGTACATTTTTCGAAAGTCCGGCCGAAGCAGCAGCATATTTACAGGAAAACCCGGTTCAGGATCATTTGGTATTGTTAAAAGGATCAAGAGGAATGAAACTGGAGAGTTTGTTACAGTATCTGTAGTTTCAAGTCCACGAAGAGCAATATCGGTAACTTAAACATTCTGCTGTCAATCTGAGCTTGTCGGAGACCTCTTAATAGTCAAAATAAATAAAGCATTTGTCCTTCGACAGGCTATCAATGGTGCTATTTATAAACACTACTAATCAAAATTTTAACAGCTTTCGCATTTCCGTCCAGCTGTGCCATAGCACTGTATCTTCGTTCTACTTAAATCCGGCCTAACATCCCGATAGCTATCGGGATCGGGCCGCACTGTTCTAGCCGCACAACTGCCCTCAAAAGAAAAATTTTCAGCCGGCATTTTTTGTTTCTTTTTGATGCCAAAAAGAAAGAGCCCTTCGGCGGCGGCGAGCCGAGGCAAGCCCCTGGTGTATGGAAAAAGAAAACAATTGTACTTCACTCATATTGATTTTTATAAAATAAATTACCCTTCAGGATGACGACTTTTTATTATTTCTCCCAAAGTGGGGCACAAAACAAAAAAAGCGCCCCGATTTAAAATCTGGACGCTTTTCTTTTTTAAATTTCTTTAAAATGTACAGGCAATTTTGCCATATACATACCTACCACTAAAACCAAACTGGCTAACAGCTCTTGGGTACAAAAACCTGCCATTCGAAGTATTGTCTAATCCACCTGAATAATTACTGGCAGCGTCTCCACTCAAATTATTTTCATTATTACGTGGATTGATATATAACTTATCAGGGTAAACATCAAAAATGTTATTCGCTCCCACAGTTACCGACCAGGTTTTGCTCGCAGCGTAGCTTACAGAGAAATCAGTTATCCATTTCGGCGCAAAAGTCTGATCCAATTGTGTTGGCAAGCCATTGGCAGGAATATTTGGATCAATAGCATTTAAATAGGTAACCTCGCCAAAACGAACTGTCCTTGCCACAAACGATAGTTTATTTACATTATAGGTTGCGGTAATATTCAGTTTGTTTTTAGGCACTGAACTTTCGAAACGGGAGCGTTCCAAACGATCGAAAAGTTTAGCCTTTAATGTAGGATCACTTTCAATTTTATCAGAACCCTGTATACTTCTCACCACGGTTTTGTTTACGTTGCCAGCAACACTTAAAATTAAGCTGCTTTTTGCACCCAAATTAAACCTGTTGGTTAAAACCACATCGATACCTGCGGTATTGGTGGTAATGGCGTTGGTAAAAAACTGTACGCTGTTAATCTGCGCTGTAGGATCTACCGTATTTAAAATCTGGTTCACCACACCGGTTGGCACTAAAACACCGCCAGCACGTTCGCGGGCATATTGACTGGAGAAAACAATACGGTCGCTGATATCAATATTATAAGCATCGATGGTAAAAGTAAAGGTTTTGGCGATTTTGCCTGCTAAACCCAAACTTCCCGATTTAGAAATTTCAGGTTTTAATGCGCCAACACCAAACTGGGCAACAATAGGGTTTGCATTATTTACTGTTAAAACCTGAGTGGCATTGGTGCCCACAAACTGTGTACTCTCATTATTAAAATATTGCTGGTGTAGAGATGGTGCTCTAAACCCTGTGGCATACGCGCCACGGATGGAAACATCTCCAAAAAGTTTAACCTTACCTGTAAATTTATAAGAAAAGTTCGAACCGAAATCACTATAATTTTCGTAACGTCCGGCAGCCCCTAAAGTTACCCGCGGACCAAATTCAGCTTCTAGATCGGCATAGGCACCAACGTTGTGCCTCGATTTGTCCAATGCGTTGCTCGGCTTAAAGCCCGGGAATACCTGCGCACCTGATGCAGTAGGGGATGTTCCGATCAATCTTCCGCCATTTGAATAAGATAAAAGCTCGCCTTCTTTGATCTGGTAATTATCTATCCTGAATTCTCCGCCAAAGGCAGTATTTAATGAGGTTAAAACCCCACCTTCAAAAGTGTGTTTTTTGTTTAAATCAAGGTTACTGGTGTTTTGTCTGAATAGCAATTCCCCAGCGTAAAACGATGTAGGACTTGTTCCAGTAGGCAGAGAAGCATTTACCGTATTATTGATATTGAATGCGATGGTATTCTCTCCACTTGTATTACTTAGGTCGTAATCCCAAGTGCCTATTTTACCCCTTAATCCGGCTGAGAATGAATAATCATTAATCTTGGTATCGATGAAAGGCAAAAAACCATTAGGATAGATGGATAAATCAATCTGTGTGGTTTGTGTTGGCAGGCGATAAAAACCCGCGGCACTTCCGGTTTTGTGGGTAAAGCCAGCTGCATAGTACAATTGAGTGGTTTTACCAAAATTAAACTGCCCGTTTAAGAAACCCCCTCCATTTTTTGAATCGGAGTTACCCACCCGCATGTTGTTTCTATCCAAGCCGTTTGCTCTTGCTCTTGCATCATCAGCAGCCTTTAAACTTGCAAAACGGGCCTGAAAAGCGGCTTCTGTTTCTGTTGAACCTTTAGTTGGGCTCGCAGAATATAATAACGGACGGGTATCTAAACCGCCCCTGTTTGTATAGCCTCTTTGGAGGTATTGTGCCGCAAAATTGATGAAACCTTTATCATTTTTAAATGCCCATCCCTTGCTAAAATCAACCTGAAAGGTTCTGCCATCGCTAAAATCGCGACCCAGGGCACTTGAAGAAGATTGGCCAAAAGAGGTAGAAAAACTATACGGTGTTACTTTTTTTAACACAATGTTGATTACCCCCGCAATGGCATCTGAACCATATTGCGCTGCAGCACCATCACGTAGCACCTCAATGCGTTCTATTGCCGAAACCGGGATGGAATTTAAATCAGTTCCAACAGAACCACGGCCAAAGGTACCATTAATGTTTACCAGCGCTGTAGTATGCCTACGTTTTCCATTTACCAGCACCAACACCTGATCGGGGCCTAAACCGCGTAAAGACGCAGGATCGATGTGATCGGTTCCATCAGAAACCGTTTGCCGGTTAGAGCTAAAAGATGGCGCTACAAAGTTTAAAATCTGCGTTAAATCTGTTTGGGCAAACACTTTAACATCTTTTGCAGAAATCAGATCAACAGGGACCACACTTTCGATGTTCGTTCTTGGCGTTGATCTTGATCCAACCACAACTACATCACTCAACAGTTCTTTCGCATCCTGCAAGGCAAAATCCATTGTTTTTACGGTATTGTCGATCTGAACAGCTACTTCGGCCGTTTGGTAGCCTGTAAAAGAAATCCTCACTTTATAAGCCCCCGGCAAAGGAAATTTTAAGGCATAAAGCCCATTTCCATCAGATGATGTTCCAATTTTTGAGCCAACTACCTGAACTGTAGCACCTGGAATAGCTAAGCCTGCAGAATCGGTTACCTTACCTTTTAAGCCTTGGGCAAATAATTGAGTAGAAATTAAAAAGAGGAGAAGGGGTAGGATGTTTTTGAGTAAAATTCGTATCATAGTTCATAGGTTTATAAACAATAATAACAATTTTATTACAAAGATTTAGCGTGATATCGAATTTTTCCAAATAAAATTCCGAAAAACACACTTAAATACAAATAAACAATGACAATGGATTAAATAATCAACAAGATGCTAAGTGAAAACAAAACTTATTTTGCCTCTTCAATCAATAAACCAACATCACTTACCTCTAAAAGTGGATTATCGCGCATATTCTGCTCGATTTCGACCTCAAACTTGCCATTTCGGGGAAAATGATAGTTGGTTAACATTGGCAGGGTATAGCTAAACACATTTCCGGAACCACTGCCCAACCATTCGCCATCATTTTTGGCGAGTTTGTATTGATAACGCCGGGTTATCATCTTCTTGCCATCTTTAAAATGGGCAAGGATAAAAATATTGGAATATTTGTAATCGGCGGTATGTCTAAGCTTAAAATAAACGTTGTAGGCCTTAGCATTATCCTTAATCTCAAACGGCGTCGAAATATGGTTACGGTAGGTCCATCTGCGGTTGGCAATTTCTACATTACTATCAATTACGCTGACCGTACAGCCCATAAATAGGGTAACCATTAATAAAAAGCCAAGTAAAATTATTTGCTTTTTATTCAGCAGCAGGTTTATTTTCTGAGCCATTGTTATTGTTTCGGCGGTTATTATTTTTCCTACGGTTATTTCTATTCTTGTTTTTGCTCTGTTCTGGCTTAACACCCTCAGCTGCTACATTTCCTTCAGCTTTTACTACAGGCTTTTGTGCTTGTGGCTGCTGTTGTTTTGGCTTATTGTTTTGAGGTTTTGGCCCGTTAACATGCTGTGGTTTAGGCACTGCCTGTTGTGGCTTTGGTCCGTTAGGCTGTTGTTTCCCCCCCTGTTGAGCTTGCTGAGCCCTATTATTAGGCCCTGCATTTTTCTCTCCGGTAGGAATTCTTTCTCTTTTATTTTGGTTATTGTTGCGGTTGTTTTTCTGATTATTGTTTTTGTTCTGGTTGTTTTTACCCCTCGAGCGTTCATCTAAACGGGTTAAACTATCCTGACCAACTACATTTTCGTAATCGAAAGATTTTTCTACCACAACCGGTGCAGCAATCTGAACGGCTTCTTCTTTTAAGTTAGGCGCTTTTTTGCCTGCCTTGTTCATTGCCATGATCTCTTTTACACGCGCAGCTTTAACAGGAATCCAGTTTTCATCACCCATGTAACTAAACCACATGATTTTTTTGAAAATGTCTGTTTTTTGGTGACGGGCATAACCAGCCTCAGTATCAAGGTTTTCAATTCTATCGGGAATATCCTTTAAAGCATCCAAATAGGTATCCAGCTCATAGTTTAAACAGCATTTTAATTTACCGCACTGCCCCGCAAGCTTTAAAGTATTTAATGATAAGTTTTGATAACGCGCCGCAGCCGTAGATACGGTTTTGAAGTTGGTTAACCAGGTTGAGCAGCATAATTCTCTACCGCAGGAGCCAATTCCGCCTAAACGGCCAGCTTCCTGGCGCATCCCGATCTGGCGCATTTCAATCCTGATACGGAAACTCTCTGCCATTTTTTTAATGAGCTCACGGAAATCCACACGTCCATCTGCTGTATAAAAGAAAGTGGCTTTTGTTTTATCGGCCTGATAATCTACATCACTGATTTTCATCTGTAAACGAAGATCCAAGGCTAGCTTACGGGCTTTGTGCATGGTTTCCCACTCCATCCCTTTAGCGGCATTCCATTTTTCTACATCAGCTTCTGTAGCCTTACGGTAGATTTTTTTGGTTACCTGATCGAGTGCCGTTTTACGGCGTTTCATTTGGATCCTTACCAGTTCGCCCGTAAGCGAAACATGCCCCACATCAAAACCACCAGTTGGCCCTTCAACGGCAACAAGTTCCCCAATTTCGAGGTAAATGTTATCGTTATTGAGGAAAAACTCTTTGCGTGAGCCTTTAAATTTGATTTCTGTAACCTGAAAAGGTTTATAATTAGAAGGCATATCCAAATTAGATAGCCAATCGTGAACTTCCATTGTTTGGCAACCACCGGTGCCGCATGAGCCATTACTTTTGCATCCATTAGGGGTGCAACCACCACCTGTTGAACAACTTCCACATCCCATATTAATTGTATATATATTGAGTCCCCGCAGGGAGCGTTTTAAACTTGATAATTTTTACCAATTGTAAAGATACATCTAAAAACAGAATTTTCGGGTTCGCGTTTCTTTCAATGTGGTAATGTGCCTTTTCCAGTTCGCCGATTATAGCCTCTGCCATAGGCAAGGTAAGTACATGTGTACTGAGTTTTTTCGCTGTTTCGAAGGTTAGGGGCGGTAATTTCACCAATTCTTCAGCACCACTTAAAATTAAACAGCATTCGCGTAAATAATTTACGCCATATTTTAAAAAATTCTTCTGGTTTTCTCTGCCCCACTTGGCTGCCTCGTCGGTAAACTCGATCAGATCGGGAACTTTGTTACCAAAACCCATCCGCAACCAGGCAGTAAACGTACCCGAACTATCACTTTGCGTATCGGCAGCCAGTGCCTTTGCTTCAATTAAATTTCCATCAGCCAAAAATGAGTAATCAATAGCCTGGTGCTCGCTTAATCCACTCGCCTTTAATAAATATCCGGTTACCTCTTCCGACGAAAGCTTTGGGATTTTCACAATTTGCGTTCTGGATAAAATGGTGGTTAAAATCTGATCCTGACTTTGCGCAATTAAAATAAATAAAGTATTTGCAGGTGGCTCTTCAATTAATTTAAGCAGCGCATTCCCAGCTTTATCCAAATATTCGGGCAGCCACATAATTAAAACCTTGGTTTCGGCTTCGAAGGCTTTATAACTTAGTTTTTTAATAATATCGTGGCATTCGGCAATATTAATATTAGCCTGTTTATTGGCTGCATCAAGTTTAGAACGCCAGATATCGATATCGAAATAAGGGTCTTGCATTAACATGCCCCGCCATTCTTCCAATACATCTACAGCTGTTTTCACACTCGCAGAAGCAAAAAAAGGATAGGAGAAATGGAGATCGGGATGAATTAAACGCTCGTATTTTCTACAGCTCGAACATTCGCCACAACTATCATTTTCGCCTTTGTTAAGGCAATTAATGTATTGTGCGTAGGCAATAGCCAGTGGTACAGCGCCAGAACCAGCAGGCGACAAAAACAGTTGCGCATGGCTAATGCGGTTTTCTTTAACCGTTTGCACCAATTGTTGCTTCACTCTTTCCTGTCCTATGATTTCTTTAAACTGCATTTGGTGCAAAATAAGAAATAGATATGAGATTCACACATTCGTCATTACGATCTTACTTTTGAAACACATTTTTTAGTGTTAAATAAAGCTCATCACTTCTGTTAGCTTATTTGGTCAATTTTATTTTGAAAAGCAAGGTCTTGTGCATTTCGGTTCCGAAAGCCCTGCTATCGCTTCAAGTCCTCGCTACGCTGTGGGCTTTACGCTCTATCAGGTTTATTTAACTCAATCAGTAATTCTTCGGAAATAAACCTTTAAAACCAGAACATCCAGATATAGTATGCTCCCCAACTTCACCCAAACCGTACAGACCTGAATCAAAAAACCTGATGGAAGCGGCAGCCCCGAAGCATGAGGGCTAAAGCATACAGCAGGGCCCTACATTCCCAGGTACTACAGGTTTTGCTTTCCTAAAAAATGGAACAAATCATTTTTTTTAGCCACAAACACCAATAACATACACGTTACCAAAGCATTACCGCTTAGGTTTACCTATTATTTCAAAAACCTTACCTTTGGCTTTTATTTTTTTAAACGGGCTAAACACTTTACGCCAAACACCCAACGCTTAACTATTTTTATGGCACGGATCCTCGCATTTGATTACGGAACAAAACGCATCGGCATCGCGGTAACCGATCCCTTGCAGATTATTGCGACCGGACTGGATACAGTTCATCCCAAAGATGTGATCGAATATGTTAAAAAATATATGCTCAGCGAGCAGGTGGAAGCTTTTGTATTGGGTGATCCCAAACAGATGGATGGTTCTCCATCCGATTCGGCACAACATGTAAAGGGTTTTGCCACACTGTTAAAAAAATCATTCCCCGATATCCCAAGGCATTGGGTTGATGAGCGTTTTACCTCTAAACTCGCCCATCAGGCCATTATGCAAAGTGGCTTAAAAAAAATGGACCGAAGAGATAAAGATCGGGTTGATACCATTGCCGCAACCATCATTTTACAATATTTTATGGAAAGTAACCGTTTATAACCAACAAATGAGCCTAATAAACGACGATTTACAGGATTTACTAATTGCCTATTGCGAACCTGAGAGCGAATTGCTTCAACAGATAGACCGCGAAACCAACCTTAAAGTTTTAATGCCCCGCATGTTATCTGGCCACTATCAAGGCCGGGTTTTGAGCATGCTGAGCAAAATGATTTCCCCTAAAAGGATTTTAGAGATCGGCACTTTTACTGGTTATGCTACGCTATGCCTGGCTGAGGGCTTAACCAAAGATGGCCTGCTGTATACGCTGGATATTAATGAGGAATTGGAAGATATGGTTCGTCGTAACTTTGCGCAATCTGCATTTAATGATCAGATCAACTACATCTTGGGCGATGCCACCACCACGATTGCGGGTTTAGATGAAGTTTTCGACATTGTTTTTATCGATGCCGACAAGAAAAATAATGGCACCTATTACGATCTGATTTTTGATCGCGTTCGCCCGGGCGGGGTTATCATTGTGGATAATGTATTATGGAGTGGAAAAGTACTGCAGGAGAAACAGGATAAAGACACCAGAAATATTACTAGTTTTAATGATAAAATAGCTGCAGATGAACGGGTTGAGAAACTGATATTACCTGTTCGCGATGGTTTGTTTGTGATTAGGAAGAAAGCTTAACATATAGTGGTTAATCGGTTAATTGTTTTAATCGGTTAATCGTACAGTTAACCAATTAAACAATTTGTACAGTTAACCATGACTAAAAAAATATTTACTTTTTGTCTGCTCCTTTTAACAGGGATTGTTGCAAGAGCGCAAGATACGGAAGAATATATTGCAGAGCACGTAGAATATGCACAGGGTTTAATGCACGATCATAAAATTCCAGCCAGCGTTATTTTAGCTGTTGCCATACACGAATCTGCTGCAGGAAATAGTAAAATCGCACAACACCTTAATAATCATTTTGGAGTTAAAGGCCCGAATAACAATGCAGAAATCCGTTCATCCTATCGCGATTATTTAAATGCGGATGAATCTTACAGCCATTTTGTAGAAATTATGGAAACCCGCAAGCCTTTTAATAATCTTTTCGAAAAATACGATCAATACGATTATAAAGGCTGGGCTTATGGAATCCGCCGTTGCGGTTATGCCAGCAGCAGAAGCTGGGCCAGCCAGGTAATTGGATTAATTAAAAAATATGAACTCTACCAATACGATGAAAGGCCAGACGGATATGAAGAACCTGTTTATGCAGCGCCAGTTCACCGCCGCAGCAAAAACAGAAGAACAACTAAAACTTATACCGTAAAATCTGGAGACAACCTAAGTATAATTGCCAAAAAGAAAGGCACCACCGTTAAAGCCCTCATGCAGAAAAACGGCATAAAAAAAGCGAACTTAAAACCTGGACAGAAGTTGAAGTTTTGAGTCATGAGTCCAAAGTCGATAAAGCCATACAGTTAACCAATTCCTACAATTAACCGTTTAAACTAATCATAACATCAATGCGTTCATATAACCATTACATCCTTATAGCAGCAACCCTAATTTTTTTCAGCTCTTGTGGTACGCGCAAATTTTCTAAAAATAACAAACAGATAGAAAAAGCAGCCAACAAAGCCAACAACAATTCGTACAAAAGTTACAATACCTTAAGTTACATTGATGAGTTTAAAGGAGTGGCGGTTGAAGAAATGAATGCAAACGGAATTCCTGCAAGTATTACATTGGCGCAGGGAATTTTAGAATCGGGTAGTGGAAATAGCGATCTGGCCAAATATGCAAACAATCATTTTGGTATTAAATGTACATCAGACTGGAAGGGGAAAAACTACTTCCGGGACGATGATCAAAAAAACGACTGTTTTAGGGTGTATAAGGATGCCCGCGAATCTTTCAGGGATCACTCTGAGTTTTTAAAGCGCAAACGTTATAGCTTTCTCTTCCAGTTGGACAAAAACGATTACAAAAGTTGGGCGCAGGGATTAAAAACAGCCGGATATGCCACCAATCCAAAATATCCGGATTTATTGATCAATACCATCGAAAAATACCAGCTTTACCAATATGATCAACCGGAAAGCGAAAAGCAAAAGATTGCCAGGGAGGATCGTGTCTTTTCAGAAATCAACCAGAATATCCCGCAGGAAAAGGCTAAATTTACACCAGTGGAAACCCCACCTGCTGGAGCTAAACCCATTCTTGCCGATGGTACTTATACCGTTGTTAAAGGAGATACACTCTACAATATTGCAAAACGCTTTAATTTAACGGTTGATCAGTTAAAAATGTTGAACGAAATGAGTACCGACGCCATTAAGCTGGGTCAAATACTTAAGGTTAAATAATGTTAAGTACAAACATAGCCTGCCAGATATTTGTAGTTTTGTAGCTTAATGAAATTTTTTCTTCCCTTTATACTTGCTTTCGGCTTCTCTACGTTGCTTCATGCGCAGAATAAACCTGTGCAGGGAATTGTTATTGATAAAGAAACCAAGCAGCGTTTGGCCAAGGTTTATATCTATAACATCCGCACAGGTGATGGTTTATACAACAATACGAAAGGCGAGTTTAGCACTTTTGCGCTGCCGGGTGATACCTTAGTTGCAGCTTTATCGGGCTACGGGGTAGATACAATTGTTTTTAAGGGACAAACTGCCGCATACTTTCAACTCAGATCATTGGGTATAAGACTGCGCGATGTACTTATTCAACAAAAAAGATTAAGTCCGCAGCAGCAATACGAAAAAAATGTTCAGGAATATCGTTACCAAACCATGAAAGGAAGTAGTAAAGATTTATTGAATTTAGGTAACGGCGGTGTTGGTTTAGGCATCGATGCGATCTATAATCTGTTAAGCAGGCAAGGAAGAAATGCCCGTCACCTTCAAAAAATCCTGGAAAAAGACTATCGGGAAGACCTGATCGATTATCGTTTCAGCGCTAGCCTTGTTAGCCAGGTATTAGGTATAAAAGATGCTGAACTCACTGATTTTATGCAGCAATACCGCCCAACTTACCAGTTTGTGCTCGATGCTACTGATTATTCTTTTAACCAGTTTATCAGAAATGCCTATAAAAGCTACAGGTTAAACCCAAAAGCACTGCAATTGCCTCCATTACCTAAAATAACCATCGATAAGCTGTGAGGGCGCCAATCATCATCGTTAAAAAACTCCCGGCAGCGGGCATGGCAATCTTTCCATTTATCCTGTTAAAATCGCCGCGCTTTAAAAACGACCCAATCATTATTAACCACGAAAAAATCCATTTACGTCAGCAATTGGAATTGCTTATTTTCCCTTTTTATATTTTATATCTGGCTAACTACCTGATTAATCTTATTAAATGCCGGAACCATGATTTAGCCTATCGTAACATCGTTTTTGAAAAGGAAGCCTATGAACACGAAAATGATTTAAAATACCTAAAAAAGGGTAATTGGTACGGTTGGTTTAAAAAGATCTGAAACAATAGTTTTCGCCTCCAATTCAATTGTCAATCTGACAATCATTTTGTTAAATGCTTTTTATCTCTAAAATTTTTCTTTTTCTTTGTAGGTAATGAAGAACTGTTTAGCTGCCATAATCCTGATTCTAAGTTTCTGCTCTACAAAATTATATGCACAGGAAATTGATACTATTCCGATCAATACAAAAGACCTGAACATAAAGTTAAAGCGTAGTCCTTTGCCGAGCAGACAAGGACCATTAAACTTTGAACCTGTAAAAATTAAGCCCCTGGTTGTAAATGCTAAGATTAATTACTGGAAAACAAAAACCAACATCGGCATCAATGTTAACCAGGCCCAGTTTAGCAACAATTGGAAAGGCGGGGGTACCAACTCTGTGGCGGTTGGCGGTTTGTTAAACTGGAAAGCAGAGTATAATAAAAACAGCTATAGTTATATCAGTGAACTTGTTTTGCAATATGGTAAAATCAAAAATAAAGATCAGTTGCAAAAGAAAACCAACGACCGTATTTTTTGGGATAACAAAGCCTCTTTCCAGCTCTCCAAAAGCTGGTTCTTTTTTGGATCGATAAGCTTTGAATCTCAGTTTGATAAAGGCTTCAGATATTATAGAGATGGCAATGGAGACGAACAACAGGTTTTGATTTCTAAATTTATGGCGCCAGGTTATTTAACCGAATCTATCGGTTTTGAGTATAAACCGGTTAAATATTTCTCAACCCGGATTGGTACAGGTACAGCCAGACAGACTTTTGTACTCGACACAGCGGTTTATGACAATAAAAACGAGGTTTATGCAGTTGAAAAAGGAAAAAATTTTAAAAACGAGCTGGCTTTTCAAATTGTAAGTGCTTTCGATAAGGATATTTTTACCAATACAAATCTAAAAGCACGATATGCCATGTTCATTCCATATAAAGATTTTAAGGCCAGTAAAATCGATCACAGGTTAGATATCGCTTTAACTGCAAAAATCAACCGTTTTATGAACACCAGCTTAACAGGTGTACTCTTATTTGATGATGATACAGGTACAAACAAAATACAGGCGAACCAAACTTTAGCCCTGGGTTTTGGCTTTACCTTTCCCAGATAGGCTTAGGCACCACCAACTTTACCAATTTCCCAATATGGCATCGTAACAATCTGCCTAAAGCTTACTCCCCTTTGCTTTAGGTACCTTTTAAACAGCTGTATCGATTTTGCTCTTCCTGTTAGGTAGAAAGTAGCATTTTGCCACATTTCCCAGCACATTGGGTGCATATTTTCCATCCAGTTGATCGCATTTTTAGCAGGAGTATCCACATCAGAAGGAACCACATCGATCAACAGATTTAGCTGCTCAGCAGCACAAAGGTTTTCTTCCTGCAGCTCTAAAATGCCAAAATATTCCACATCCTCATCTACCACTTTTTTCCCAAGCGACTCGTACAAACCCAGACTGGTTTCATCGCCAAAAAAGAAATGCTGATTAGATTCTTCCTTATATTTAATCCTAGCACGGTCTAAAATAAGCTTTAAAGTGTCTCCTTTCTGAATATTCACGGCAAGGCTGTGCCCAGGCCCTTGTCTGTTTAAATAAAAGATAACCTCGCAGGTTTCGTTCATTTGATCAAAGGCAGATAGGGTGTAATGTCGGTACTCGTTTGCATTAACCCTAAACAGCACTTCCATTCCAGGAATAAATTTGGCATCGAAAAAATCGCCTTTAAAGGTAACGCACTTTAAGTTGCTGCTTAACATTTTAGTTTCTACAACTTCTACCTGATATATTTTATTGCTGATCACTTTTTCCATTGTGTTGGCCAGCCATGATGGTATTTTTGGCATCGTATTCTTTGTTTAGTAACTTTGAACAAAAGTAATTGTCTAACAAACGCATCTTTTTATACCAAAAGGATTAAAGTTTATATCAAAAGGATTTTATGGCTTTAAACATTTATGATGGTGACGATAAATACTATATTGTTGGTAACAAGTTCGACAATAACGAATTTAATCAGGCACTGGTAACCGAAAGAAGGGACAAATACAGCTTTCCTTTTGGCGATGCAGAGATTGTGGAGATCGCTTTTTCGGGTATTTACATTGTTTACGGCGATATGCTCGTGAAAAAGAGCCGCCTGCGCATTAAATCTTTTGATGAGCCCGATATGGTTGAGCTTCATTTTTCAATTACAGGCGGCGGGATTATGGAAAATTACCTCACCAACAAGCGCCTGGATATCAAAGCCAATCAGCACAATATTATTTATAGTCCTGATTTTGATGGGATGGCAGAATTTACGGTAGGTGGTCCGCATAAATTTTTCGAGGTAAATTTCGAAAGATCACGTTTCGTTGATTTAACTGGCGAAAGCAGCACTTTGCTAAAAAACTTTGCCGAAAAAATCATGAACAACCGTTCGGTAGAGCTTTCATCAGAAAACCTGCCCATCAGCTTAGCCATGCACAGTTGTATAAATGATATTATGAACTGCCAGTTTACCGGTGGATTAAAGCTCTTGTTCCTGCAATCTAAATGCCTCGAACTGTTGGCATTGCAAGCCCAGGCTTTTGAACTTGCAGCAAAAAAAACCGACACCCTTACCATTAAATCGACCTACGATAAAGACCGCATTTATTATGCACGAGAATATCTGTTAGCCAACGCCAATCATCCGCCATGTTTAACCGAACTGGCAAAGGTTGCGGGCATAAACGAGTTTAAACTGAAACATGGCTTTAAAGAAGTTTTCAAAAACACCGTTTTTGGCTATTTAAGCGATTATAAATTGATGCGTGCCAAAGAACTCCTGGCCGATAGCAGCAAAAATATCAAGAATATTTCCGACGAACTGGGCTATTCTTCGGTACAACATTTCAGCAGTGCCTTTAGTAAAAAATTTGGCGTAAGCCCTGGTAAAGCAAGGTAAGTCTAAGTCATATTTCCTAGCCTTGGGTTTAAACCCAAGGCTAGGAACACCCTAACTTATCCCTTTTTGCTTTTTTTCTTCAGATCGAGATAATCTACATAATATAAAACCTTCACCGAAAGGCTGTTATTCTGAGGAGCATTTAAAATCCCGCTTAGGTTTTTGTTGTAACGTTGCGTGTAAAAGGTATCATAAGTTTCGGCGGCATCCTTGTACGAAACAGAAAGAGTGCTGCCGGGTGCAAATTGCCAGGTATAAATCAAATCAATATTAAACACATTATAGTTCCTATCCATCCCGGTTAATGTTGGTCCTTGATAATCAGTTAAATGGCCATCAGGCTGAAGCAGGTAAAATTCTTTATTTCTTCTGTCACTCCAATAATGTCTTAGTACAACTGTTAACCCCATTAAGTTGGTAAAGGTGTATTTAGCATCAAATGAGTTTTCTACCGTTCTGCGGTCGTATTTAGAGAAAATAGCTTGATCACCTTGTGCAGTTACCCAGTTTACATAATCGTAGTTCGGGTTAAAATTAAGGTCTAAACCAAAAGCAATCTTATCATTTAACCGCAGGTTCTGGAAAAAGTAAAAGTTGTATTGTTTACCGCCAAAAAGTCGCTGTTCAAAATAGCGCACATTTCCACCAAAATTATAGGCCTTGGCGCGGTTGGGATTTATATACAAGGCAACACCAAAATTTCCTGGCGCCTGATACATTTGTCCATTTCGGGCTTCGTAAAAGTCGTTCCCTTTTCTATCTACACTTAAATCAACCTCTGCCGACCATTGATTTTTAAATTGAACCCAATACCCTGCATTTGTACCTATTTTTTGATAAGCACTCGGTATTGCCCTGCGAGAATAATTTAAATTAAGCCAACTTTCAAATTGATTATACCATTTGCTTGGCTTGTATACGTTATAACCAATACCAATCCGCTGATCTAAAAAGTTGTTATTGGTAAAGAAACCCATATCTGATGGATCAAATTTATCATCAGCATATACCTGATTGTAGCTCCAGGTAAAATTGCCGCTCTGTTTTCCAAACCGTAAGGTGTAGCTATAACCCGTGCTCGACTCTTCACCCCTTAAATAGCTCATTTTACCCCCGCCGTTTACGAAATATTTATTGCCTTTATTGTTTAAATTGAAAAGCAGGGCACTTACATTGGCATCATAAGCAGAACCTTGCCTAAGTACATTTGTGTTGATAAACGTAGCCGAACTGTTGTTTTTTAACGACTGATCGAAAACCAGGATGTTATAATTGGTGAGCGGTTGCGTTTCTACCATGCGAAAGTTACCCTGAGCATCCTCTACCTCGGTTTCCATGCTGTTGGTAATGGCATTAAATATCCCGATACCCAGGCCTTTTGCTGTCCGTCCTGAAATTTTTGTGGCGTTTAATACCTTGGCTTCAGTTTGATCTTTTACAATTTTATCACTGCTGCCTACCGCGCTGTAATTATAATAGGACGGAATAGAACCGATGCGCTTCGAATAAAACAGATCACCTTTGTTAAACAATTCTGTTCCCTCGGTAAAAAACTGCCGGTTTTCATTAAATTTCACTTCAAAAGGAGTGAGGTTTAATATCCGGTTATCGGATTGCACTTGTCCAAAATCGGGTACCAAGGTCATATCCAGTGTAAAACTGTTGTTAATCCCGTATTTAACATCCATCCCTCCATTAAACCGCGAGGTTGTGTTTTTTACCCCGGGCAAATTAACAGGATAATGATTTACATAAGCCGAAATATATGGCGAAAAAGATAATCTTAGCGGAGGTTTAACATTTTTTATTCCCATCCACAACCCTTCCTGATTGATAAAGCCATTTACTTTAGGGTCTACAAAATTCCAAAAGGTTTGAAGGTTTTTCCTTTGCATCCTGCGGCTAAAATTCAAACCCCAGTTCTGAACATCCTTACCAGAGAAACGCAAGGCCGAATAAGGGATCTTCATTTCACAGGTCCACCCTTTATCATCAATTTTAACGGCACTTTCCCATACTGCGTTCCAATTTGAATCTTCATCACCAACCTGCGAGTATTTGGCATCAAACTGAACACCTGCAGCCGTAACGAAAAAGCCATTTCCGTTCATCTTATCGTAAAAGGGATCGACAATAATCGAAATGAAATCGGCGTTGCCAATATTATCCCTCGACACCAACTCGTGCGAAACACTGTCTGGGTGATCGTACATCCGGGCATAAACATAAATCGCAACGTCATCGTAAAGCACCTTCATTTCAGTGCGCCGATCATGAGTTTCGATCTTTCCCGGATTTGGCCTGATCTGAATAAAATCAGTAGCAATTGGAACATTATTCCAACACTCATCATCTAAAATACCGTCTATTTTGGGGCTTTGCAGCGTTCTTTTTGCTTCCAGTTGGCGCTGTTTCGAAATATCCTGGGCTTGGGAAAAAGCACAAATAAATATAAAAAAAAGGAGGATGCAGCGTTTCATTCGTTTAGGTTAGTTAGGTATAAGACCCTGCCTTGAACAAAATGTTGCACCAAAAGAGAATTTAATATTCATCTTCCTAAAGTTTTGACTTTGAGTTGCTAAGATTTACAAGCAAAATTTGATACATTTGCCTTTTATTAAAAACAAGTAGCTTTCTGCCTTTCGGCATGAAGCTTTTAGCTTAAAAAAAGATGTTTGATAATTTACAGGACAAGCTAGACAGAGCATTTAAAGTACTAAAAGGACAAGGCAGCATTACGGAAATCAACGTGGCAGAAACCATGAAAGAGATCCGTAAAGCATTATTAGATGCCGATGTTAACTATAAAACAGCAAAAGCATTTACCGATGATGTGAGGCAAAAAGCTTTGGGGCAAAATGTGCTTACCGCGGTTTCTCCAGGTCAATTGCTTACCAAAATAATGAACGACGAACTTGCAGCCTTAATGGGTGGCGAAGTTACAGAGTTAGATACTAAAGCAAATCCTACCATTATCTTAATTGCTGGTTTAAACGGTGCGGGTAAAACTACTTTTGCAGGGAAACTGGCTTTGCATTTAAAAGGCAAAGGAAAAAAACCTTTATTGGTTGCAGGCGATATGTACCGCCCGGCGGCTGTAGATCAATTGGAGGTTTTAGGAACCTCGGTTGGTGTTTCAGTTTACGCTAACCGTGCATCAAACGATCCTGTTGGCATTGCTTTAGAAGGTATTGCACACGGTAAACAAAATGGAAATAACGTAATCATTATAGATACTGCAGGTCGTTTAGCGATCGACGAATCTTTAATGAATGAAATATCTGAAGTTAAGGCCAAAACTCAGCCGCACGAGATTTTATTCGTGGTAGATTCGATGACCGGTCAGGATGCGGTAAATACAGCCAAAGTATTTAATGACAGGCTTGATTTTACAGGCGTTGTTTTAACCAAATTAGATGGCGATACCCGCGGTGGTGCAGCGCTTTCAATTAAATCGGTAGTAAACAAGCCAATTAAATTTATCGGTACCGGCGAGAAAATGGAAGCCCTTGATGTTTTCTATCCAGACCGTATGGCATCGCGTATTTTGGGCATGGGTGATGTGGTTTCGCTTGTAGAACGGGCACAGATGCAGTTCGATGAGAAAGAGGCAGCAGAACTTCAGAAAAAAATCCGCAAGAATAAATTCGATTTCAACGATTTCTACAACCAGATTCAGCAGATCAAGAAAATGGGTAACATGAAAGATTTGATGGGTATGATACCAGGTGTAGGCAAAATGATGAAGAATGTAGATATTCAGGACGATGCCTTTAAATCAATTGAAGCGATTATCAACTCAATGACTCCTTTTGAAAAAGAAAACCCGGATAGTATCCAGCAAAGCCGCCGTTTACGTATTGCAAAAGGCTCGGGCAGCAAGGTAGAAGAAGTTACCAAGCTGATTAAGCAGTTTGAAGATATGCGTAAAATGATGAAACAGTTTTCTAACCCGGCAGCCGCGGCAGCAATGATGAAAGGCATGCCTAAGATGCCATTTGGCAGATAGTAGAGAGGTTTGAGGCAGAAGGTTTAGGGCGTAAGGTTATTGTAGTCACGTCATGCTGTCCCGAACCTTCCGGATCAGCATCTTTAAATAATACAAATCCCGATCAGTAATGGTCGGGATTTTTGTTTTATAGGTTTTGGAAATGGGGGTTCAGCATTCCATACGGGGGTTCAGCCCTGCTTTCCCTGTCCCGACATAAAGTCGGGATCGTCCAATCAGGTTTATTTAACAAAGACAGTTTAATCAACCTAATTCAAACCAAAACTGATACTGAGATTTCCCTTTGAACGCACTTTTCTGGATTTTAAAGTTGCTGGAATCCACATTTCAGAAGTTCTCAGTAACCGCAATGCTTCTTCATCACACTTAAAATTTAAACCCAGTGTAACTACTGCATCTGTTATTCTACCATCCTTTTCAATTACAAATGACAAATACACCTTTCCAATAGCCCTATCCTTTTTAGGCATTTCAGCATATCTTGAATTAGTTAAAAGATATCTTCTCCATGCGGTTTCTGCACCAGGAAAGTGAGCAAGCGCGTCTACTTCAGTTGAGGAGTAAACATGCTTTTCCTTTGCTTTTTTCAGATCTATTTTAATGGTGTCACCCCTCCCTTGTGAATAAAGTTGTTGACTCGAAATCAGAAAATATATAATTGATAAAATTTTCAGCATTGTTAGTATTTTCATAGTTAACTAAAATTAAAGATTATTAATTATATTAGCTTATAATATTCATCCCGAATAATTTACATCCGAATTTATTTTAATTAAAATCAATGCTTGTAAAAACATACGGGAGTGCTGTTTATGGCGTAAATGCACTAACCATAACAATCGAAGTGAATATTAGCGCGGGTACAAAATACTATATGGTAGGCCTGCCAGATAATGCGGTAAAAGAAAGTCTTCAACGTGTGGCCAGTGCCATTAATATTTCGGGGTTCCGTATGCCGAAGCAGAAAATTGTAGTCAATTTAGCGCCTGCAGATATCAAAAAAGAAGGTTCATCCTATGACCTTCCAATAGCCATCGGTATTTTAGCAGCATCTGGGCAAATCCCTGGTGATGAACTGGACGACTATTTCATCATGGGTGAACTCTCTTTAGACGGGACCATTCAACCCATTAAAGGCGCCTTACCAATCGCAATCCAAGCACAGCAAGATGGTTTTAAAGGTTTCATCTTACCGAAACAAAATGTTCGCGAGGCTGGCATTGTAAACGATTTAATTGCCTATGGCGTAGAAAACCTGGCTCAGGTAATTGCTTTCTTTAATAAGAGTGAAACATTGGAACAGGTTAAAATCAATACGAAAGAAGAATTCTTAAAAAACATAAATAATTACGAGCATGATTTTGCCGATGTTAAAGGCCAGGAAAATATTAAAAGAGCATTGGAAATTGCAGCCGCAGGTGGTCACAATGTTATTTTAATCGGTCCGCCAGGGGCAGGCAAAACTATGTTAGCCAAGCGCCTGCCAACTATATTACCCCCATTAAATTTAAACGAAGCTTTAGAAACCACTAAAATCCATTCCGTTGCCGGAAAACTTTCTGCTGCCGATGCTTTAATGACGATCCGTCCGTACCGCTCCCCACACCATACCATTAGTGATGTTGCCTTAGTGGGCGGGGGAATGAACCCACAGCCTGGAGAAATATCGCTGGCACATAACGGCGTTTTGTTTTTAGATGAGCTGCCTGAGTTTAAACGTACTGTTTTAGAGGTAATGCGCCAACCTTTAGAAGACCGTAAAGTGGCCATAGCAAGGGCAAGGTTTTCGGTAGAATATCCTGCCAGCTTTATGCTGGTGGCCTCGATGAATCCCTGCCCATGTGGTTTTTACAACCATCCGGAGAAAGATTGTGTTTGTGCGCCAGGTGTTGTTCAAAAGTACCTGAGTAAAATATCCGGACCGCTTCTGGACAGGATTGATCTTCATGTAGAAGTAACGCCGGTTAATTTTACAGAACTAGCCTCCAAAGCCGATACAGAAAGAAGCAACCTCATTAGGGAACGTGTAATTAAAGCCCGGGAAATTCAGGACAAACGTTTTCTTGATAAAGAAGAACTGCACTGCAACGCCCAAATGAGCCCGAAAATGGTGCGTAAAGTATGTCAGATCAGCGAAGCAGGTACTAATTTATTAAAAACCGCAATGGAAAAGCTAGGATTATCGGCCCGTGCTTACGATAGGATTTTAAAAGTGGCCCGAACCATTGCCGATTTGGCCGGAAGTGAAAATGTAGAACTCGAGCATTTAGCCGAATCGATTAATTATAGGAGTTTGGATAGGGAAGGTTGGGCAGGATAAAAAGATTTGAAGAAAATCAATTTTTAAATACATGTAATAATCCGTTTTGCCTTTAACTATCTTTAAGAGCTAAATAATTACTACCATTTAATCCATGAAGACTAAAAAAATCATAAAATTGTTAATCTATGCCTCCTTATTGGGCATTATTGTAGTGTTGGGTATAAATTTGTTGGTAAAATCTCAAACTGATCAGGTAATTTTTTCAAAAGAAAAAGACACACCAGGAACCAAAGTGGCCATTATTTTCGGAGCAGGCATTAACAATAATAAACCTAGCAAATACTTAAAAGATAGGCTCGATGCTGGCATCGAACTTTATAAAAACAATAAAATTGATAAAATTCTGTTATCTGGCGATAACGGTAGCGATGAGCATGATGAGTTAACGGTGATGAAACTTTACTGTTATCAGCACGGTGTTGATACCAATAAGATTTATCTTGATTATGCCGGCTTTGATAGCTACTCTACCTTATATAGATCTAAATATATATTTAATATTGATACAGCCATTCTGGTTTCACAAAAATATCATTTAAACCGGTGTATTAATATCGGGAATAAATTGGGCGTTAAATCATATGGCTTTGCTGCCGATAAAGGAACTTATCAGGGTTATAAATATGCTTCTTTTAGAGAATATTTTGCCGTTGTAAAATCTACAATCGACTTAATGATTGGTAGAAAGCCTCATTTTTTAGGCGAAGCAGTAGACATTAACGGACCTTCAAATTATACCAAAGAATAACGTGAAGTATATCTCTTTTTGATTACTTTGAGTGGAAAAAGGTACCTCTATTCTGTCAATGTTGGATTGTATCAATTGCAAAACTAAGTAAGTTCTTTTAAACTGAACAGTTTTAGGTACTTTAATAATCGGTGCAGTTAAAAAATCGATCATCTGAAACAGCCTTCACAAAAAGAACGAATTAAATTAAGAACTAACTACAATACAACAACTTACCAGACGAACATTACGAACTTCCTTTCAGCACAAAATCTGCCTTTATAGGCTAATTTATTCATTTGGCATAGTCATTGTCATAGCTCTGTTACATTTATTACCTATTTAAATAAAAAAAGTGAAAGAGATGAAAAAGACAGTTCAAATTTTCAGCATGCTTTTAATAGCATTAACCGTAATGGTATCATGTAAAAAAGATACCGATCCTGCAGATAGGGATTTCTTCGTGGGTACTTATTCTGGAACCATTACTTATAACGATGGCTCAAAAGACATTAGTGATGATGACGGCAAGGTAAGGGTAGTTAAAACCGGCGATACCTATAACTTTATTTTTGGTACGGGTATCCCTGATATTACAGGCGTAAAATTCCAGGGTTCGGGTGATACTTATACCAGTATTGGCAATGGATTAACTGGTATAAGCGTTAACGCAAGTACATTAAAAATCTTGGTAACCAATTCGAAAGGTACCTGGACAGCAAATTGTACCCGATAATTCTTAATAAAAATAAAAGCGCCAATTGGCGCTTTTATTTTATACCTATAATTCAGATTAGCTAAATTTATAGCATGAGTTTTGAATTAAAAGCACACCTCGAAGAAATCATCCCGCTTACCGATCAAGAATTTGAACCTATAATTGCCCATTTCAGGCTTAAAAAGCTCAAAAAACACCAATATTTGATCCAGGAAGATGAACCTGTAAAAAATATCTATTTCGTAATTAAAGGGCTTTTAAAAGCCACTTTCACCGATGCCAACGGCAAGGAATACATTATACAGTTTGCCATGGAAAACTGGTGGATCTCTGATTTCAGGGCTTTTTACAGCAAGGTAAATTCAATTACTAACATCAGCTGTTTAGAAGATGTAGAATTATTGGCCATTACTAAAGAGAACTTAGACAAAGTATGCGCTGAACACCATAAAATGGAGCATTTCTTCAGAGTGAAAAATAGCTTTGGTTACATTGCCTTACAACAACGGATTTTATCCCTGCTTAGCACAAGTCCTAGAGAACGCTTTGAGCAATTATCGCAACAATATCCACAACTTACACAAAGGGTTTCTAAAACTATTATTGCAGCATACTTAGGCATTTCAAGGGAAACGTTAAGCAGGCTTACCGCAAAAGTGTGATTTAGCGCACACCAAATATGTGACGCTAATCCTTTGCCATTGAGAAATAGCGCCATAATTTTGTTTTATAAATACATAAAAAGATATGAACAAGAAAGTTTTATTCGTGCTTACTAGCCACGACGAATTGGGAAATACAGGTTTAAAAACAGGTTTTTGGTCAGAAGAGCTAGCTGCTCCCTATTATGCCTTAAGCGATAAGGGCATAGAAATTACATTGGCATCGCCAAAAGGTGGCCGACCACCCATTGACCCTAAAAGCGAAGACCCGACATTTCAGACCGATACCACGCGGAGAATGGATAAGGATGCTGTTCTATTGGATAAATTAAAAAACACCATTAAATTGGAAGATGTAAAAATAAGTGATTACGATGCGGTTTTTTATCCTGGTGGCCACGGACCACTTTGGGATTTAGCAGAAAGCACAACCTCGCAACAACTCATAACCGAATTTTATAACGCCAATAAGCCAGTTGCTTTCGTTTGTCATGCGCCAGGGGTACTTAAAGATGTAAAAGTGAATGGCGAATACCTGGTGAAAGACAAAAATGTAACCGGATTTACCAATACGGAAGAAGAGGCCGTACAATTAACAAAAGTAGTGCCTTTCCTGGTTGAGGATATGTTGGTAAAAAACGGCGGGCATTACAGCAAAATCGATGATTGGAATCCCTATGCTGTGGTTGACGGCTTATTGATAACCGGACAAAATCCGGCCTCATCGGAAAAAGTTGCTGAAGAGTTGCTGAAACTGATTTAATTATTTTTTATACAGGTTGATATTGTCAACCTGTATAAATATTGCAGGCAAGCTATAATTCTTCGTCCTCATCATCTTCTTCAGGCACATACTTTTCAATCGCCTGCCCAATTGCATTCACTTCCTCGTCTTCCTCAAAAATTGGAAGTTCGGTTTTGTAATCCATTTTTAACCAGATAGATGAAGTATCCTTTTGAATCTGAATGTATTCTTTTCCATCTTTAAAGATGGTATATGAATCATTTCCTTCAGGGAAAACTGAATAATTAATTGGTCCGATTTCTATATCAAAAGGTTCTTGCATAACTGACATTTTCTTACAAAGATAAAAATCTTTTCGTTGAGCATAAGCTAGCCTGTAAATAAGACTTTATTATCTTTATCTATAATTTTAAACCATGGATTTTTCAAAAGCAGACAACAAAGTTGCCCGAAAATTATTCGAGGTCGCTTTACAACGGGAACTAAAAAAAGAAATGCAGGTATTTTCCGAAATTTTAGATCAATGGAAAAACCAACAGCCTGAAGATAATAGAGACGATTATTATAAAATTTTTACCGCTGTAACAGATTTCGACAAACACATCGCCAGAAGATACGATGGCATGAGAAATTCTTGGTTTTTTGATACCATCATCGCTATGCTTTTAGACAAAACAATCACACATGCTAATTTAGAAGGTTTTTCTGAGGAAGCAAAAAGTGAGATCTTAAGGATTCTTAAATTTAGAGAAAAAGACTATAATTAAAATATTACGCCCTATTGTTTAAAAATCCCTTCAATTATATTACTTTACGGCTAAAGAACTTACGCGATAGATAAGAAGATGAAGTTAACGTTTTGGGGCGCAGCACAACAGGTAACAGGGAGTATGCACCTGCTAGAAGTTGGACATTATAAAATACTGATAGACTGTGGATTAGATTATGAAAAGGAAACCTACCAGGAAGAAAACCAGCAATTCCCTTTCGATCCGGCGAGTATAAACCTCGTTATTTTAACCCATGCCCATATCGATCACTCTGGCAATTTACCTACATTGGTTCGATTAGGTTTTGATGGCCAGGTGCTCTGTACACCACCAACAGCCGACCTTACTTCGATATTATTATTCGATTCAGTAGAGCTTTTTCTAAGAAAAGCAAGCAGAAAACCCAGAACTAAACGCGGTAACTTCAGCGGACCAAAACCTTTGTATCTGCACAAACATGTAATGGATACGATCGATCGTTTTGTAACCATTGCCTTTAACAAGCCTTTCAGGATCAACGGAGATATTAGCCTAACCTTTGTGCCTGTTGGCCATTTGCTTGGCGCTGCTGCAGCTATTTTAACCATAAACGATAATGGTATAGAGAAGAAAATTGCTTTTACAGGCGATATTGGCAGAGAGAACTACCCGGTCTTGGTTAATCCCGAGCCCTTGCCCAAGGTTGACTACCTGGTAAGCGAAGCAACCTATGGCGGGAGGATGCACACCAAAGATCAAACCTTAGAGGAAAGATTGGTTCAGGAAATTACAGAAGCCTGCATTAAAAGCCCTGGACGATTGATTATTCCTGCATTTAGTATTGGCCGTACACAATCGTTGGTATTTGCCCTAAACCAGATCTTTACTAAAAAACTGTTGCCACCTATTCAGATTTTTGTAGATAGTCCCATGGCCATACAGGCTACCGAGGTTTACCGCAAACACCATAATCTGGTTAATCAGGAAGCGAAAGACTTTTACCAAACCATGGGTGATGAGTTCGAATTTGAGCATCTCGCCTACGTTCAAACCATGAAAGAAAGTAAAGATGTTTCCAATTATTTCGATCCCTGTATTATCATTTCATCTGCAGGTATGTTAGAGGGAGGAAGGATTCAGGATCACTTGTACTACAATATTCAGAACTATTATTGCACCATTCTTTTTATCGGCTATTGTGCCAAAGGAACACTTGGTTACAAACTTTTGAGCGGAGCACCTATTGTGCGCATTAAAGACCGGGAAATGATGGTTTACGCTACTATACACCAAACCGATCTACTCAGTGGCCACGGCGATCATAACGATTTAGTAAAAACAATTAAACAAACTGGCCAACCCAAAAAAGTTTTCTTAGTTCATGGTGAAGATAAAAGCCTGCAAAGTCTTTCTTTTGCTTTGCAAGAAGATGGCTTTAACGTTGCTGTGCCAGAAAGGGGAGAAGTTTTTGAGTTATAGGTTCAATTGTTCATTCGTCATTTGTTCATTAGTGTTTCATGGCTTATGGTTTTTTAGTCAATAGCTTAATAGGCTACAAGCTATTGACCAAAAGTGCAGGGATTCTTCACTGCATTCAGAATGACAATAAAACCGATCAGCCCCTTACTTGTCCATCACCCCTTACCACCCACTTATAGCTGGTTAATTCTTCTAAGCCCATTGGCCCACGGGCGTGAAGTTTTTGCGTGCTAATGCCAATTTCGGCACCTAGACCAAACTGTGCACCATCAGTAAATCCGGTAGAGGCATTGGCATAAACCGCAGCAGCATCTACTTCGTTTAAAAATTGGGCAATATTCGCAGCATCTTCAGAAATAATGGCCTCACTATGTTTAGAGCTATAATCTGCAATGTGGTTCAAAGCTTCAGTTAAATCAGCCACTACTTTAACCGCTAGTTTTAAAGATAAGAACTCTGTACCAAAATGCTCTGGTGTAGCCTGATTTAACAATTGTTCAGGGTAAGAAGCTTTTAATAGCTCAAAACATTTTTCATCAGCATAGAGCTCAACGTTTCCATCAGCTAGAGGCGATAGGAGAGCAGGCAAATCGCTAAGTCTATTTTCATTAACGAGTACACAATCCAGAGAATTACAAACACTTACCCTTCTGGTTTTCGCATTAAAAATAATCGCTTTACCTTTCTCTAAATCACCCGTCTTGTCAAAATAAGTATGTACAATCCCTGCTCCGGTTTCAATAACGGGGATTTTACTGTTTTCGCGAACGTAATTAATTAACGATTGACTTCCCCTTGGGATCAAAACATCTACAAAACCTCTTGCATTCAATAAAGCTTCGGTTGCGACTCTTTCGGCTGGCAATAGGGTTAAAACATTGCGATTGATTTTATAATTATCTAAAACATCGTGTATCACCTTTGCAATAGACAGATTCGAAAATTCAGCATCACTGCCTCCTTTTAGCACGGCAACATTTCCGGTTTTAAAACAGAGTGAAAATACATCAGCAGTAACATTTGGACGCGCTTCGTAAATTACGCCAACCACACCTAATGGCACGCTAATTTTTTGAATATGAAGATTGTTCTCCAGCGTTTTATCTGAAAGGATTTTACCCAATGGACTGGTTAAACCTGCAACATTTTTAAGGTCGTTCGCAATATCGGCAATGCGCGCTGCGCTTAACTTTAACCTGTCGTATTTGGGGTCTTCGATGGGCATTTTCGCTAAATCCTTTACATTTTCAGCAAGAATTAATTCAGTATTGGCCACTAAAGCAGCAGCCAGATCTGTAAGAACTGCATCTGTTGTTTCTTTGCTCAGGCTAACTAAGGTACGACTTGCTTGTTTTGCCTTTTCGAAGTATTGTTTGTAATCCATTGGTTTTCTTTTTTTTTACCACAGAGTCCACCGAGTTCTCACAGAGAAAATGAGCGTGTGATTTACTTTACTCTGCGCCTCTCTGTGATTTTTTCTCTGTGCACTTAGTGGTTAAACCTTTTAAATAGCCGAGTAAAAATAATCGTAATGCACCAGCGCTTTCTGTTTCTTTTGCCCGATGCGTTCCCTGGCTTTGTCTGATCCGTATTCCGCTATTCCAAGCCCTATGAGATTGTTTTTTTCGTCTATAATTTTAATAATATCGCCTTTTAAAAAGTCTGTTTGGATTTCTATTATTCCAACGGGCAATAAGCTTGTTGCTTTACCAGAGGTTAATACCGTTTTTGCCCCATCATTTAATTTCACAACGCCTGTTGCGGCAGTTTCAGAGTGAGCAATCCATTTTTTCTTGCCCGATTTACTTTTTTCGGGCACAAAGCGCGTATGCACCAGTTCGTTGTTTAATAAAGAAGTAAGCACATTGTCTTTCGTTCCATTAGCAATATGAACGGTGATACCCAGTTTAGCCACCTTTTGCGCCATAGTCGATTTGGTAATCATTCCACCACGGCCAAATTGTGATTTACCCGTTTGGATAAAAGACGCCAGGTTAGCAACCGAACCATTAATTTCCTCAATAACAGCCGACCCTTCAATTTTCGGATCGCCATTGTAAATGCCGTTTACATTCGATAGGATAATCAAAGCATCGGCATTTAACATTGAAGCAATTAATCCTGCCAGTTCATCATTATCGGTAAACATCAGTTCGGTAACCGAAACTACATCATTTTCATTCACCACAGGGATTACCTCATTTTGAAGCAAAATCTGCAAGCAGTTTTTCATGTTTAAATAATGTGCCCGGTCGCGGAAATCTTCTTTGGTAACCAAAACCTGTGCACACTGAATTTCATGTGCTGCAAAAAAATTAGCGTAAGTATTAATCAGTTTAACCTGACCAATGGCTGCCAATAGTTGTCGGGTAGTTACAGCATCTTGTTTTTCAGACACCTTGATCAAACTTCTGCCAGACGCCACCGCACCCGAAGAAACCAAAATCACCTCAATACCAAGTTTTTTTATATCGGCAAGTTGATTTACAAGGTGTTTAATCCTTGTTTCATCGGGCAAACCATTCGCCTGTGTAATTACATTCGAACCAACTTTAACAACTATTTTTTTGTACCCTAATTTCATTATTATTTTCAAGCAATTTGATGTGGCAATTTACCATCAATTTTTCTAATTCAGATGATTATCTATAGGCATAATGGATTTTTACAAAAATGGCAATTAGTTTGGCGTTTAGAGTAGGTTAACCGATTTAAACAGCTTATACAATCAACCATCTCGCCACTAATGAACTAATGGCAACTGAACTATTGAACTAAATTATTTAAATTGCATTCAACCTAAATTTCAAACCACTATGAAACGTATCTTACCAGGCATAATATTGCTCAGTGCAATTACGGCTTGTAACAACCCTCAAAAGAAAGAAATGAAAGCAATAAAATGGCCCGATGCCAAGGCCCCTATAGCAGAGATTATTCCGCATAAAAGAACAATACATGGCGATACCGTGGTAGATAACTACTATTGGATGATCGATTACTTTAAAAAAGGTCCCGATAGTACAAAAGTTGTTGATTATTTAAAGGCCGAAAATACCTATCTCAATACGATGATGAAAAGTACAGATCAATTTCAGGCTGATCTGTTTAAAGAAATGAAAGGGAGGATTAAAGAAAAAGACGAATCTGTTCCTGTTTTCAGGAATGGCTATTTCTATTACACCAGAACGGAAGACGGGCAGCAATATTTTAAGTATTGCCGTAAAAAGGGGAGCTTAAAGGCCGCGGAGGAAATACTTTTAGATGTGGATAAGCTGGCAAAGGGCCATGCCTATTACAGCGCTACTGGATTTAGTGTTAGTCCCGATAATAAACTTTTAGCCTTTGGGGTAGATCAGGTTTCACGCCGCCAATACACCATCAATGTTAAAAATTTAGAAACCGGCGAAATGCTGAAAGATGCCATTACCAACACCGAAGGCGGGGTAGCATGGGCGAATGACAATAAAACACTTTTCTATACTTCGAAAAACCCCATTACACTATTAAGCGAAAAAATCAAAAAACACACCCTTGGTACCGATGCTAAAACAGATCCCATAGTTTATGATGAAAAAGACAACAGTAATTATATCGGTGTAATGAAATCGAAAAATGGCCGTTTTATTTTCATTGCATCGCAGGGGACACTAACTACCGAATATAGAATGATTGATGCAGATCATCCAGAGGCAGCATTTAAAGTATTTTCGCCCCGCTCAAAAGATGTTTTATACGATATTTTAACGGTAGATGATAAGTTTTACATCATCACCAACTGGAATGCCAAAAATTTCCGTTTGATGCAATGCCCGCTGGATAAAACAGAAAAAGAAAACTGGAAAGAGGTTATCCCTAACCGGAAAGATGTTTTACTCGAATATGGAGAGGAATTTAAAGATCATTTGGTATTATCAGAGCGTAAAAACGGCTTGACCGAATTGCGTGTACTCAAGAAAGATGGTAGTGATTATTATATTAAGTTCGATGAACCTGTTTACGCCGCTGGCGTTGGTGCGAACCCCGAGTACAACAGTAAAACATTACGTTATTCCTATACTTCTCTAACTACGCCAAATTCGGTTTACGATTACGACCTGGAGAAAAAGGAGAAAAAGCTAATGAAACAACAGGAAGTTGTTGGCGGGTACGATCCAAAAGATTACGTAACTGAACGTGTTTTCGCTACGGCAAAAGATGGCACAAAAATACCGATTGCATTAGTTTACAAAAAGGGCTTCAAAAAGAACAGCAACGCTCCATTACTACTTTACGCGTATGGATCTTATGGATCGAGCACGGATGCAAATTTCTCTTCACCCAGGCTGAGTTTGTTAAACCGTGGCTTTGTTTTCGCCATTGCCAACATCCGTGGCGGACAGGAAATGGGGCGCCAGTGGTATGAAGACGGTAAACTGATGAAAAAGAAAAACACCTTTACTGATTTCATTGCAGCGGGCGAGTACCTGGTTGATCAGAAATACACATCAAAAGGCCATTTATATGCACATGGAGGTAGCGCAGGTGGTTTATTGATGGGCGCTGTGGCTAATATGGCTCCCGATTTATGGAACGGTATTATTGCTGATGTTCCTTTTGTAGATGTAATTAATACCATGCTGGATGAAAGCATTCCATTAACCACGAATGAGTTCGACGAGTGGGGAAATCCGAAACAAAAAGCAGCTTACGATTATATGAAAAGTTATTCTCCTTACGAAAATGTAGAGAAAAAAGCCTACCCAAATATGTTAGTTACTACAGGCTTACACGATAGCCAGGTGCAGTATTTCGAACCGGCCAAATGGGTAGCCAAATTAAGAGCAACCAAAACTGATAAGAATGTTTTACTCCTTAAAACCAATATGGAATTTGGCCATGGTGGTGCATCAGGCCGTTTTGATTATCTAAAAGATGTATCGTTGCGCTGGGCGTTTTTATTCTCATTGGAGGGGATAACGAAATAATTTTTAATAGATTCGTCATTTCGAGCGGAATGCAATGAAGTCGAGAAATCTATCTTAAAAGATCTCTCCATTTCGCTACTCTCCAGTCGAGATGACGGATCTTTTTAAACCTTTAATCAATTATACATCACCACACAATGAACACCAAACTAAAAACACTTCAAATTATCCACCTTGCTTTATGCTCAGGTGTTTTCCTATTTGCCCTGGTAACCATATTTCTCAACCGTGAGATGATGTTTTTTGATGCCAATCCTAAAACTACTTCACCTTTTAACCCAATATTTCCGATTATGGGCTTGATCACCATCTCGGCGAGTATCTTTTTTTATAGAAACTTAATGGCAAAAATCGACAAAAATGCTCCTGCCGATACAAAGATTAATATGTATCAAAGTGCGTTTATCATCAGTTCGGCAATGCTGGAAGGGGGTGCTCTTTTCAATATCGTTGGTTTTTTTATGACACATAATTCATTCTTCTTGATATTTGGTGCAGCTAATTTTATTTTTTTGATACTCAAAAGACCTACCAAGAATAAATTGATTTCCGCTTTACAATTGCAATATCCAGATACAGAGGCTTTGTAAGCAATTAGCCTTATCTTTGCCCTTCAATGGAATACAATGTTCACACTTTGCCAAACGGCATACGCTTACTGCATGTGCCCTCGGCCTCTGCCATATCTCATGCATGCATCATCGTCAACACAGGATCGCGCGATGAGCCTGAAAACAAAGCAGGTTTAGCACACTTTATTGAGCATCTGATTTTTAAGCGTACCGAAAAACGGAGCACCAACCAGATTTTAAACCGCCTGGAGAGTGTTGGGGCAGATTTAAATGCTTATACTACAAAAGAATACACTTGCGTGCACGCTTCTTTTTTAAATCCATATTTAGATAGAACATTAGATCTTTTCAATGATATTATATTCCACTCTACCTTCCCCGAAGAGGAAATGGATAAAGAAAAAAGTGTAATCCTGGATGAAATCTCTTCTTATTTAGATCAACCGGAAGAGGCTATAAACGATGATTTTGAAGATATGCTTTTCGCTGGCCATGCACTGGGCAACAACATTTTGGGCACAACCGAATCCGTTCAGCATTTTACCAGGGAAGATGTAATCAATTTCAGAAAAGCTAATTACCGCACAAACGAAATTGTGGTGGCCGTTTTAGGCAATTACACCTTAAATAGTGTTGTAAATAAAGGGAGCAAACATTTTGCTGATGTTGAAGAGAATAATCCAAACAAAGAAAGGGTTAAACCAGGCATACTTCCACAAAACAATACTACTATCTATAAGCCGATTATGCAGGCACACTGTATTTTAGGCAGGCAGGCATATTCTACACACCAATCGCAAAAGGTGCCATTAATGCTGTTGAATAATTATTTTGGCGGCAATGGAATGAGTTCGGTTTTGAATCTACAGATCAGAGAAAAATATGGGATTGCCTATACCATCGAGTCCAACTTTTCGCCTTTAAGCGATACAGGTATTTTTTCTATTTATTTCGGAACAGATAAAGAAAAACAAGCCAAAGCACTCTCTTTAATCTTTAAGGAGATCAAAAAGCTTAGAGAACATCCTTTAAATGAATTACAGTTACAAAAAGCCAAGAACAAATTTATCGGACAGATTGCTTTGGGTGAAGAAAACAGAATCGGTTTAATCATTTCGATGGCCAAAAGCCTGATTGATCACAACAAAATCGATTCTCTGGAAACTGTTTTTGAGAAAATAAATGCCGTTACCACCAAACAAATGGCAGAAGTTACCGATGAGATTTTAAATATTGAGCAACTGAATATCTTTACTTTCTGCCCAATAGAGGAATAATTCTTATTTTTGTAAGTCAAAACCTTTCGCTTTGTCATCCTGAGCTTGTTGAAGGACTTAACTACGGGTCTTCGACAAGCTCAGACTGACAGCATTTTGCAATAATTAACAAGTTCAGATTGAGGTCTGAAAAAAATATAATACAATGAAATTACCAATAGTAGCTTACGGTGATCCTGTTTTAAAAAAGGTAGGAACCGATATCGATAAAGATTATCCAGGATTAGAACAATTAATCAGCGACATGTTCGACACCATGTATTATGCAAATGGTGTGGGCTTAGCTGCTCCTCAGGTTGGCTTGCCTATCCGTTTGTTTATTGTAGATACAGGTGAAGATGAAGATGGCACACCAGGCTACAAAAAGGTATTTATCAATGCCGAAATTTTGGAAGAAACGGGAGAGGCCTGGAGTTTTAACGAAGGCTGCTTAAGTATTCCTGATATCCGCGAAAACATTATGCGCAAGCCCAATGTCAAAATCACCTATTTTGATGAAAACTGGGTAGAACATACCGACGATGTAGACGGAATGCCGGCACGCGTAATCCAACATGAATACGATCATATCGAAGGAAAACTATTTACCGATAAAGTAAGTGTGCTCCGTAAAACCATGCTTAAAAGCAAACTGGATGCGATTTCGAAAGGAAATATCAAAACAGATTACAAAATGAAGTTTCCTAATAAGAGCAAAAAAAGGTAAGTTTTGATGTAAGATATCAAAGGGAAAATGGAAACGTTTTCCCTTTTTTGTTTTAAGGCATACCGGCATTAATTTCTCTCAGGCGTCATCCTGAATTTATTTCAGGATCTTTATAGCAGCATAGATCCTGAAATAAATTCAGGATGATGGCTAAATAAAATTAAGATAATGATTAAATACCGCTTGGTCTTCTGCATCCAAGACTAAGGACTCCAGACTAATTCGTCCGGCTCTTATCCCCATCAAAAATCTGCTGCATCAGCTTACCCCATGCGAAAGGATTAAGCAGGGGATTAGTTTGCACCATGTTCTTGTTGACCATCCTATCAAAATTATACCGGTAATTCTGACTTCCAATTTCCTGTCCGTCACGCGGTAAAGTCTGGATTAAACCATCAATTGAGGAGCGTGAGAGGTTCTTTTTGGCTATGGCCATATCATCATCCGCCAGTTTCATCGATAAAAACTCGCGGGTAAATTCTTCTGTTGTTGCCCATGGAAAAACACGCACCGATGGTAAATCAATCACATTGGCTTTCAGTTTAACCATAATCGTGTACTTGCTATCCGGTGTGCTTTCAGGAATTACCGTAGAAAATTTCTTATAACCAATGGCCGTGAACAAAATGGTATCGCCAGGATTTACAATGAAGGTAAAATACCCTCTATAATCAGCACCAACCCTTTTACTCTTTGCAGAAAGATTGGTGATGGTAACGTAAGGAATCACGTTTGAGCTATCGATATCGGTAATAATCCCTGAAAATTGGATGAGTTTATCCTGTGCCGGCTTTTGTTGTGCAAAAGCGGTTACAGAAAAAATAAGGCAAATTAGGGCAACACAATATCTCATTAAGACAAAAGTAATTTTATTAATAAAACTTCCTTGTTAAATAGTGTTAAAGCTTATTCTTGCTCTGCCATGTTAACGGCAACTACCGAAGTGATCTGAGGAACGGCTTTCATAATAGCCTGTTCGATACCAGATTTCATAGTCATGAAACTCATCGGGCAAGAACCGCAGTTGCCTAAAAGTTTAAGCTTTACCGTTCCTTCAGATGTAATTTCTTCAACAGAAACATCACCTCCATCAGCCTTTAAATATGGCCTGATAGTTTCCAATGCCTGTTCTACTTGTTCTGTTAAATTCATTATATATATTTTAATTTATAAAAATAGTAATTTTTTAGCAATTCACCATTTGCGCATTGTTGATGGATATCTGTTGTGCAATTTTACTTGCAATATCTCCAAATATAACATCAAGCAAAGGATTTTGGTTTAAGGCTACCGGTTTCCCTTTATCTCCTGCTTCCGAAATACTTTGTATAATTGGAATTTCTCCTAAAAACGGCACATCAAAACGTGCTGCAAGTTCGGTACCACCACCTTTTCCGAAGATATAATATTTATTCTCGGGCAATTCTGCTGGTGTAAAATACGACATGTTTTCTATAACACCTAAAATCGGGATATTAATTCCCGGCATTCTGAACATCGCCAAACCTTTATGTGTATCGGCCAGTGCAACCTGCTGAGGTGTAGTAACCACAACCGCTCCCGAAATTGGGAAACTCTGTGTAATGGTGATGTGGATATCACCCGTTCCCGGTGGAAGATCTACGATCAGATAATCCAGTTCTCCCCAGTTTGTATCGTTAAACAATTGTTTTACTGCGTTTGAAGCCATTGGTCCGCGCCATGGCACTGGTTGGCCAGGATCTGCAAAAAAGCCTAACGATAATAACTTGATCCCATATTTCTCAATCGGTAAAATTTTGGTTTTACCATCGGCAGTTTCTTCAGCACCCGGCTTGGCATCAACCAGATCGAACATGGTGGGTACTGACGGCCCATAAATATCGGCATCGATAAGGCCAACTTTGGCACCATCTTTAGCCAATACAACCGCCAGATTACTCGCTACAGTAGATTTACCAACTCCTCCTTTTCCGGATGAAACCAAAATGATGTTTTTGATGTTATCTAACGATGACGAATTGCTTGGTTGGGTAACCCTCGAAGTTACATTGATGATTACCGCTGCCGTTGGCGATACAAAATGCTTGATGGCATTAGTACAGGCATTTTTCAGCATTTCCTTCATTGGGCATGCCGGTGTAGTAAGCTCTAATGTAAATTTGACCTGGTTATCTGTTATCTGTAAATCTTTAATCATGTTTAAAGTAACCAGATCTTTTTTAAGATCGGGATCTTCAACATTTTTAAGCGCATCTAAAACTTGTTGCGGGCTAATCTGCATGGTATTAATTTAAATTCAAAATTAACAAAACATAGCCATAAATACTTTTATTTAGGCTTTTTAACTGTAATTTTAACACGAAATAAACATTTAATTGTTACGTTTAAGCAATTAACCATTTTAACGACTATATGCGAATACCAAAAATTAAGATCCCCAAAAAATATTTAAAAATCGGAGCCTGGGTTTTAGGTGTTTTTTTAGTTGTTTGTATTGCTTTGGGTGCGGTAGCCTATAGCAAAAGGGAAGCACTTCTTAAAAAAATGGTGGCCAAAGCAATTGCCAAGGCCGATAAGGATTATGGCTTGGAGGTTAAAATCGGATCGGCAGGTTTTACAGGGCTGAGCACCGTAAAAATGACCAATATTTCTGTTGTTCCTAAAGATAGGGATACGCTTTCTAATATTGGCGAACTTAGCGTGGGTGTAAAACTTTTCCCGCTTATTTTTGGTAAAGTAAAACTCTCAGAAGTAAAACTGAACAATGGTTTTGTAAGTGTTGTACTTAAAGATTCGACCACAAATATCGATTTCATCTTAAAGCGCAAGAAAAAAGACAGCACCCAAACCAATGGAAAAGCCAATTTACCAGAAATAGCCAGCAACATCTTAAATCAGGTTTTATACAAAATCCCTGACGATATGGATGTGAAGAACATGATGTTTAAACTAAACGATCATGATACAGCCAAATTGAGTTTTGCAACAACAGCTACAATTGATGGCGGTGATTTAAAATCAACTATTGATGTAAACAATAACGAATCTACCTGGCATGTAAACGGTTATGTAAACCCAGGCAGCAAAGAATTGAGCTTTACCGCTTATGCCGATGGAAAAAAACTGGAATTACCTTACTTAAACAATAAGCTGCATGCAAAAATCAGTTTTGATACCTTACAAACCGAACTTAAAAATGCAAAATACAGTGGCGACGATTATAAAATTTCTGGCTCCTGGTCGGTTAAAAACATGCTAATTAATCAGCCACGCATTGCTTCGAACGATATCATTGTACAAAGTGCAAAACTGGACGCAGATATTTTAGTTGGGCCTAATTTCATTGCTTTAGACAGCACATCAACAGCCTACCTGAAAAATGCACAGATCCATCCTTTTGTTAAATATACTCTAGGAAAGAACAAAATATATGAGTTAAAGCTAAATGCCGAAGAACAGGATGCACAAGGGGTTTTAGATGCTTTTCCACAAGGCTTGTTCGAATCGTTGGAAGGATTAAAAGTACAGGGTAAGGTGAAGTACAATCTTAATTTTTATTTAGACACCAAAGTACCAGATAGCGTGCGCTTCAGTTCTACCTTAACACCCGTTGATTTCAAAATTGTACAATGGGGTAAAACCAATCTGCAAAAAATCAACAGTCCGTTTGTTTATACCCCTTATGAGTATGGCAAACCGATGAGAGATATTACCATAGGCCCATCAAACCCAAACTTTACACCTTTATCGTCAATTTCGAAAAACTTTATCAATGCGGTTCTAACAGCAGAAGACCCATCATTTTTTACGCATAACGGCTTTGTTGAAGAATCGATCCGTAAATCAATCGCCGTAAACTTTAAAGAAAAGAAATTTAAACGTGGTGGCAGTACCATCAGTATGCAGCTGGTTAAAAATGTTTATTTAAGCCGTCAAAAAACCTTGGCCCGTAAAGCCGAGGAGATATTAATTGTTTGGCTTATTGAACATAATCACCTGGTAAGCAAACAACGGATGCTCGAAGTGTATTTCAACATTATGGAACTAGGCCAGAATATTTATGGAATAGGTGAGGCATCGCGCTATTATTTTGGAAAACAGCCTGCCGATTTAACCATCGGGGATGGATTATTCCTGGCGAGTATTGTTCCTAAACCAAAAGCATCGATGTATAAATTCATGGCTGATGGTAGTTTGAAACCTTACATGTTCAACTATTTTAGGTTTATGGGAAATATTATGGCAAGAAGAGGTTTAGTGGCGAGCGATACTTCAGGTTATGGTTTCTATAACGTACGTTTAAGAGAGGGGCTTCGCCAGTATTTAGCACCTGATACGGCTGTTATTGATACTACAGCGTTTGATGATGACGGAGACGGCTTACCGGTTGTAATTGTACACGATAAAAATAAAAGTTTCTTCGAACGCCTTTTTGGTGGCGGATCTAAAAAAGATACCTCAGGCAAACAGATAACCACGCCAACCGATACCACTAAAACAAAAAAACAATTAAGGCAGGAGCGTAGGGAAGAACGACGACGACAAAAAGAATTGGAAAAAACTCAGTAGGAATGAGTTTGCAGTTGTCAATTGGCATTTACCAGTTGAGCCACACGATTAAACAATTAACCATGACCAAGTTTGCAATTGGTAGTTTACGGGTCTTAGTTAAAACCCAACGATTAACCAGTTAACCGATTCATACAATTAAACAACCATAACCTTTCAACAGCAGCATGCACAAAATAAAAGTAGAGGATAAAGAGTTCGAGATATTTTTAGAGAACGATACCTTAAACAAACGGATCCGTTTACTGGGCATCCAGATCAATGTTGATTACGAGGGCAAATGCCCGCTATTTATTGGTGTATTAAACGGTAGTTTTTTGTTTATGGCTGATCTAATCAAAGAAATAAACGTACCCTGCGAAGTTGCTTTTATGCGTGTGGCCTCATACGAAGGAACAGCAAGTTCGGGAAATGTAAAAGAATTAATCGGACTGCCTGATAAGATAGAAGGCAGAGATATTATAATTGTGGAAGATATTGTTGATACAGGCTTAACCTTAACGCATATTTTAAAAACGATAAAAGAAAAAAATCCTGCTTCAATTAAAGTAGCTTCTCTTTTGCTTAAACCAAGCGCTTTAAAATATGAAATTGAAGAACTAGAATACGTTGGTTTTGAAATACCTAACGAATTTGTAGTGGGTTACGGATTAGATTATAATGGCCTTGGCAGAAACCTGACTGATATTTACAGAGCAACTGAGGCATAATTTTTAGATCGGATTAATTTATTTTTTGCACCTTTGCCCAATAATTTCTAAAACAATGACCATACATAAAGAAGGCTACACCACCATTGCCTTAAGCATATTGTTTATCTTCGTAATCAACGCAGTAGTCGATTATAAATATCACAACATTACCTGGTTGCGGTGGTTCATTTATATCTTTTCAGCAGCATTATTTATTATTGTACTGCAGTTTTTCCGTAACCCAAGCCGCAGCTTTTCTTCAGGCGAAAATCTGGTAATCTGCCCGGCGGATGGCAAAGTTGTGGTAATTGAAGAAACAGAAGAGGGTGAATATTTTAAAGATAAACGTTTACAGGTTTCGATTTTTATGTCGCCAATAAATGTTCACATTAACCGTAATCCAATTTCTGGAGTGGTGAAGTTCTTCAAATATCACCCGGGAAAATACCTTGCTGCATGGAATCCAAAATCATCAACAGAGAATGAACGTACTACAACTGTTGTAGAGCATAAAAATGGTACCCCCGTATTGTTCCGTCAAATTGCCGGTGCTTTGGCCCGCAGAATTGTATGGTATGTAAAAGAAGGCGATCAGGTAGTACAAACTGAACAATTTGGTTTCATTAAATTCGGATCGAGGGTTGATGTGTTTTTACCAGTAGGGACAAAAGTTAACGTGGAGCTTAACCAGGTTGTAAAGGGAGGAATCACTACCCTGGCGACTTTAAGTTAAGGATATAATATTTTAAAAGAAGCCGGTTTAGTTAATGCTAAATCGGCTTCTTCGTTCATTTTACAAATATTTAGATGGTAATTTATATCCCTTTAGGATATTCTATACATATTCTAATTTAGTCGTCACTCTGAATTCATTTCAGGGTCTATTTTGCAGGAAAGATGCTGACCACGAAGTAGCTACAAAACAATTGAAAACACTATCCTACTTGTAAAATAAATTCAGCATGACGATCATCGTCTAAGCAGATAGTTAAATTAATAAATATTAATCGGATGCAGGGTATGTAATCACTTAATCCATAGCATCATTACCTACCTCTTCATTATTACCTGCAGGAGCTAACCTATCGCTAATTAAGCGTTGTGTAGGATAGGCAAAATCCGACTTATTACGGATAACGATATCCATAATTTCAAGGTTGATCTCTTGTCTGATTTTAAGGAATTCGGTATAATTTAACACGGTTACAAAATAGTTAATCTCTACATTTAAACCCGAATCGCCAAAGCTCTTAAAGGAAGCATTTCCATCATCACTGGTGCCTTGATGATTATTGATGTAACTTTCTATCTCGGTAATAATTTTTCTAAGTGATTCCGAATTGGTTTCGTAAGTAAGCCCGATGATAAAAGATACCTTGCGCGAATTCCTCAATGAAAGGTTTTCTAAAACACCATCAATCATACCTCTATTAGGTATAGTAGCCATCGTTTTTTCAGAGGTTCTGATCCTCGTGCTTCTAAAACCTACTTTTTCAACTGTTCCTTCCACACCATCAACCTTTACCAGATCGCCTACGGTAAAAGGCTTATCTAAAAAAATGGTGAATGAACCTATTAAGTTTTCTAAGCTCTCTTTAGCAGCCAAAGCAATGGCAATACCGCCAATACCCAATCCTGTAATCAGCGTTAATACATTAACCTCGAAAACAAAACCCAGAAGGGTGAAAAAACCGATAAAGATTACAATCGTTTTAAACAGCTCTTTTAGAAAAGGCACCAGCTGATCGTCGGCCTTATTATCTGTAAGCGAAGCTTTATAAAGAAGCACATGGCTAATAAAGTCGATTATCCTTAAAATAATCCAAAAAATAGATAGGATGATCCCAAACAAAAATATCCGGTCAATACAGTCGCCAATCGTTACAGGTATTAACTCTTTAACCTTACCAATTAATTTGCTGTAATGGAATACAGCTACCTCCAGCGGGTGTTTTAGCTGGTTGATGGATAGATAAAGGGTGGTTAACAGAATAAAAACCTCGATGGGTTTTACCAATAAGGCAACGAAAGCATCATTATGTGATTGATTTGAAAAGTTTCTGAAAAGCTTAAACAGCAACCTGCTTAACAGCTTAGAAACAATGTTCTTAAAAACTAGGCCTAAAAAAAGTATGCCTCCGAAAAGGAAGTAGGCTTTTACGGTATTGCCCCAAAACACTTGGTCGAAAAAAGCAGAATCTAACATTTAACAAAGGTACAAACAAAAAAACCTCCACGAAATTAATCGTGAAGGCTATATCTTATAATAAAGAATATTATTTTCTCAAAGATTTGATACGAGCAGCTTTACCAGTTAAAGCGCGTAAATAGAACAATTTCGCTCTACGAACTTTACCATAGCTATTCACTTCTACTTTCTCAATGTTTGGAGAACTAAAAGGGAAAATACGCTCAACACCAACGCCGTTGCTCATTTTACGAACGGTGAAGGTTTCATTAGCACCTGCACTGTTACGTTGTATTACAACACCTTGGTAAATTTGAACACGTTCTTTATTACCTTCGCGAATTTTATAGTGTACGCTCACTGTATCGCCAGACTTGAACGCAGGAAAATCTTTTTTCGCGATGGCCTGCTCTTCAACAAATTTTACTAAATCCATGATTTTAAGCTATTAAACCAACTTTCTTTACCTTGAAAATCGGATTGCAATATTAGGGATTTTTTTTCATATAAAAAAACCTATTTTAATTTTTTCCACAATCTTTATGAATTCCACATTCGATTGTGCTAAATGCTTCTATTCCAAAAGATCAGGAGAGCACTTATTCGCGAATATATCGCGAAATTTAGTGTTCAAATATCCTGAGGTAAAATATTACCTATTGATGGTATCAAGTGTGAATAATACAATTAGGCAATGTTTCTTCCGCTTTTATTATCTTTTCTAAAATGGAATCCCGACTTTCTTCCACCCCTTCGTCGTGAGGCGAGATATGCAGTTCTTTAAGGTTTTTTAAATCTTTTAAAACCATTATATCTTCTAAGCGGATTTTAGTCCTCCAGATATCGAGATATTCCAGATCGGTCAGTTTATTCAGATAAGGCAGGCACGCTTTGGTAATATTTTCATGCTTCATCAGGGTTAAATCTTTAAGTTGCCTGACATTGCTGATCAATTTCACCCCCTCATCGGTTACCCTCGTTTCTTTCAAATAAATACTTCCCATAACCGAAACTTTGGCAAAAAGCATGGCTAAATACGCATCATCAACCAACGAATCGATACTGGTAAAACCTGGCAGTTCTGTAGGGATATTTTTCGCTTCGGTAATATGCCCAAAATGCCACCAGAACTGTTTTTCTGCGCCCCTGAGTTTCATTTTATTAAAGGGTGTATTGCTTTTATTAAGCTAAAGTATGCTAAAGATACCCAGGCAAAAATACCCAATAAAGGGTATATTTACATATGCAGAACTCATGAAAACAGTTACAGACTAGCGATTGGATGGGATATTGATCTGAATAATAGTGCCCTCGTTCTTAACACTACTGATTTCAAAATTACCTTTATAATAATTTACTCTCTTTTCGATATTTTCGAGCCCAAAACCCTTACTCGTTTTCTGCAGATCAAAGCCGAGCCCATCATCAGTAAATTGAAAATGGTAATTTTTGGGATATTTATAAAGTTCGATGGTGATTAACTCAGCATTACCATGTTTAATGGCATTGTTTATAACCTCAAGTGCGATAAGATATAAATCGTAAATCCATTTTTCATCAATTTTATCAGGAAAATCATAACAGAAAAGCTCAATTTTTGCATCTGTTAAACCTGCGTTCAGGCTTGAGATCTGGCTTTGTAAACTAGATATCAAAGCACCTTCATCAAGTGCTTTCGGCAGTATTTTATGAGATATTTCTCTGATATCCTCGGCCAGTTCGTTTATGGTTTGCTTGGCAAGCCCAGCATTCTTCATGTCAAAAAGATGAATAATATGGGCAATTTTGCTACCTACATTGTCGTGAATAATGTTAGCGATGTTCCTCCGCTCACGCAGCTGAACCTCACTAATGGCCCTCAACGAACTTTCTTTTTCGAAAATAACCTGTTGCATCAGCTCGTTGTTCTTCAAAAAAATATCAATGTAATTTCTTGATAAAACGTACCCGAACAAAAACACTTCATAAAGACTGATAAACAACATCCAATTATCGCCCAGCGATTTTGGAATAATTTCAAATGTTTTTAAAATTAAACAGGCACCCCATACAAACTGTGGAGCAAAGGCAAGAAGTGCATAAATAGCCTGGGTTTTTTCAATTTTTAGATGTGTTAATGCCGCCCAGAAAAGTACGACGATAGAAGCCAGGAATATAATGTAGCCCAACACAAAAAAGTAGCGAAATTCAAAGTCCTTGTAAAACACCAATAAGGAAATCGAAATTAAAATCAGCAAAAAGTTTATGCCTCCCAGGACTATAATTAATTTGTGCTTAATGGGTTGATTTTCTTTCAGCTTTAAAAAATGTCCAAGAAAAATACTCAAAGCAATATACCAAAGCGCTCCAGTGAAAACCCTGCACTCGCTAAAAAACCTAAACTCGGGAAATAAAACATGCTTAGCGAAATTGGTTGTAATCGCCGTATAAAAGGCCGTTAGTATAGAATAACCAATGTAATAAACATAAAGTCTGTCTTTAGTCATGAAAAACAATATTCCATTGATCATGAGCAGCAAAAACACCATCCCGATAAAAAAGGAAGTCAATGCTGTTTTTTGAGATGATTTGCCTTCCAAATAAGCCTGATCTTCCAAACTATAAGAAAAATCTAAATAGGAAGTTTCTTTTTTAACCCGTACCCAAAGTAACCTTTCTTCACCTGGCTGCAGATTAAGCTCAAATGCCAGGGTTTCAATAAACGGACTCTGGCTAATCGTTCTATCTCCAATGGTTTTAATTAATCTACCATCATAAAGGCTAAGACTATCGATATGGTTATTGTTAAAACATAACCATGTTTTGGCACTTTGTGAAGCACTTAAATTTTTCACAATAAATCTGCACCATACGGCTGCATCTTTATTATAGCCGATATTAACCTTGCTATTCTGCTTAAACGGCTGAAATTTTTGTTGTTGGAGCGTCCTGCTCGTCCATGATGAATTTTGGTCTACAGTATAGCTGGATACTACCGATATTGATTTGTTTGTGGTTTGTGCACAAGAGAGTAGCGGGAATAGCAAAAAGCTAATCAAGTAAATTATTCTCATGAGCAAACTTAATGAGCGAACTGCTGTTGTTGATTTCCAACTTCCGGTGGATGTTCTTCCGATGGGTAGTTACGGTTGTTATGCTGATAAATAGGACTTCAGCAATTTCTTTACTGGTTAATCCTTTGATGATTAATTTAATAATTTCCTTTTCCTGTCTGGATATCCGGAATTTATTGACAATTGAACCATCAATGGCACTATACACACTCTCGCCTTTTTTATAACTTTTATTGGTATAAAACGTTGTGTCATTATTTGATTCGATAACACAAACAAGCTCTTCGGCAGGTGTTTCTTTTTTCAGGAAAGCATTTACACCCAGTTTCTTTGCCTTTTGAATCAGAAAATCTTCATAATAAGCTGTAAGAACAATTATTTTGGTGTTTTTCAGTTGAGATTTGAACTCTTCAATCAAAACAAATCCATCAAAGTGGTTAATATTTAAATCACAAATGAAAACATCAGGAATGTTTTGCATTAAATGGTTTCTGCAGGAATGTACATCGCTGAATTTAAAAATGACATAGTTGTTCCCGGTATTTTTAAGCAATTCGGAAATGCCGTTTAAAAAAAGTAAATGGTCATCACAAATGACGATCTGTTTGGGCATATTATCGGGAACTAGAAGCGTTTCTCCTAAAATAGAATTTACCTTTATAATTTACAAGGAAATTTTATTCCAAAAGGTCAGGACGGCGGGTTTTAGTTCGCTCCAATGCCTGTTCGTGCCTCCATTCGTTCACCTTAGCTTCATGACCGCTTAATAAAACATCTGGCACCTTATGTCCACGCCAGTCTGCCGGGCGGGTATAAACCGGTGCATCAAGCAGTTCTCCCTGAAAGCTATCAGATAGAGCAGAAGTCTCATCATTTAAAACCCCTGGGATTAAACGCACAACAGCATCTACCACAATTGCAGCAGGCAGCTCTCCTCCACTCAAAACATAATCACCAACCGATATCTCCCTCGTTACAAAGATATCTCTTATACGCTGATCTATGCCCTTATAATGGCCGCATAAAATAATGATGTTCTTTTTAATAGAAAGTTCGTTAGCTGTGCTCTGGTTTAAAGTAACGCCATCAGGGCTCATGAAAATAATTTCATCGTATTCTCTTTCTGCCTGAAGCTTTTCGATACAGGCCGCAAAAGGCTCAATACTCATTACCATACCGCTCCCCCCGCCATACTGGTAATCGTCTACACTTTTTTGTTTGTTGGTGGCATAATCCCTCAGGTTATGAACAACAATTTCGGCTATGCCTTTTTTTTGCGCACGTTGCAAAATAGAATGAGCAAACGGACTTTCCAATAAAGCGGGCAAAACTGTTATAATATCGAAACGCATAACGCAAAGGTAAGTCTTTAGTCTGAAGTCTCTAGTCCGAAGGCGATTTTTTGAGGGGATCATTAGTCTCCTTCTTCTAAATCGAATATTTCCTCGACCGGTTGATTAAAAACCCTTGCCATTTTTTAAAGCCAATACTGTTGATGGGATATACTTTCCTGATTCGATCGTATTAATGGTCTGCCTCGAAACCCGGATCAGGCCTGCAAGTTCTGCCTGTGTAATGTTTTTAATGGCAATTGTTTTATTTTACAAAAACACACTTAACAGTAATAAGAAAATATTTTTAATTTTTTAGCTTTCCAGATAAATATCCAGCAAACCTTGCGGTAAATCGAGGGTTAGTGTTTTTTCATCCTCATCGTATTCTACAATGAAATCTTCATTTAGCGGGAACAGGATTTCGGTTTCTTTATACATCACTGTTGCGACAAATTGTTGCGGATATTCGTTTACTTCCAAAATTTCGCCCAATTCGCCCAAAGTTTCATCTATTGCTAAATAGCCTTTAAAATCGGTATAGAAAAATTCTCCTTCTTCTCGTTCGGGCATTTGCGATAGGGGCAGGTATAATTTCTTTTTTAACAGCGGCTGCACTTTATCGATATGATCAGCATCATCAAAATTAAAGTAGCCTGTTTTATTGGCCTGCAGTTTTGCCGAAGCCACAAAATAAGGCACAAGCTTACCGTTCATATCGGCAAATACCACATCAAATTCGAGTTGTTCGTATTCATCAAATTCGAAAAATACCTGAACTTCTCCCTTTAAACCCCGTGTTTTGGTAACGTAACCTATATAAAATGCTTCTTCGTGTTTCATACCCCAAATTAAACGTCACCCTAACCTGTAGCATAGCGAAAAGCTACGCAGTAATTTATTTCAGGGTCTTCCCAGAAAGATGCTGAAACAAGTTCAGCATGACGAACTGTAAATAAAAATAGCGTTCCGAAATTCGGAACGCTATTTTATAAGACAAAATAATTAAAATTATTCTGCTCCTTCTTCTTTAGTAGCTTCTGCTGCAGGAGCTTCTTCAGTTGCTTCAGCTTCAACAGCTGGTGCTTCTTCTGTAGCTTCTTCTTCAACAACTTCTTCTGCAACTGGTGCATTTTTAGCTGCGATAGCTGCTGCTTTATCTTCTTTTTTCTTAGCTTCTGCTGCTAACGCTGCTTTACGCGCATCTGCTTTAGAAGTAGCTAAACCTTCTGATTTACCAGAAATTTTACCTGCTTTAACATCTAACCAAGCTGCAAATTTTTCATCTGCCTGTTCTTGAGTTAAAGCTCCTTTTTTAACACCACCTTCTAAGTGTTTTTTGTATAAAACACCTTTGTAAGAAAGGATAGCACGAGCAGTATCAGTAGGTTGTGCACCACTGTTTACCCAAGCTAAAGTTTTTTCGAAGTTAATTTCGATGGTTGCAGGATTGGTGTTCGGGTTGTAAGAACCTAAACGCTCAATAAATTTACCATCACGTGGAGAGCGAGAATCTGCTACCACAACGTGGAAAAAAGGTTTTCCTTTTTTACCGAATCTTTGCAATCTGATTTTAGTTGCCATTTCTTTTTGTATTTATGTATTCAACATAGTTCCCGGAGCTTCATGCTGCGGGGCTGCAAAGATAACTAAAATACTGTAAATTAAAAACATAGTTTAATTTCTTTGTTTTCAGGATATTTGCGCCGAAATATTTGCAGATACAAATGGAAAGAATTGCGATTGATATGGACGAGGTAATTGCCGATGCCATTGGAAAATTCATTAAACTATATAACCGGGATTTTAACGTTCCTTTAGACTTAAAAATTGATGCCGGAAACGAAATCTATCACCATGTTCCGCAAGATGTTAACCAGAAATGGTTCGAATATATAAACGAGCCTGGTTTTTTCCGCGATCTTGAGGTTATTGCTGATAGCCAACGGGTAATTAAGGCTTTACAGGAGAAGTATGATGTTTATATTGTTTCGGCGGCGATGGAGTTCCGTAATTCATTGGTTGATAAGTACGATTGGATGGCCGAACATTTTCCTTTCATCGATTGGCAGCATATTATGTTCTGCGGAAATAAAATTGTGAATGTTGATATTATAATCGACGACCGTATTAAAAACTTTGTGAATTTTGCCGGCAGGCCATTGTTATTTACCTCACCACATAATTTACTTGTAACTGAATACGAACGTGTAAATACCTGGGAGGAAGTAGCGGGCTTATTACTATAATATTAATTCATAGGGGTCGACTTAAGTCGACGCCTATGAATGCAATTAATCAATATAATCCCTAAAAATTAAATTCCCCCACCAGGTTTCCACCACTACTTCCAGCCGCCATAGGCAATACAATTACTTTCCGCTGCTGTTTGCCTGTGGCATATCGGGTATAAATCTCGGCAGTTACGGTTGTTGGTCCGCTGATGTTAATCTGCCGATCACCGTAATAGTTAACTTCGATTTTATATTTTCCCTTTATTGCTTTTTTGATCATAAATTGCTCAGGGCCATAACCTGAAGTAAAATCGTTGCTGATCCTGCCGCCTATTTTTGTTCTCGAATTTCCATAAAATCCCTTTTCACCAGTTGGGTCGGTTAACCAGAGATCGATATCGGTATCATTTTTATTCCAGTTGAGTACTACGCGCACATCTACTGGCAAAGGCTGGATTAATCGCTTATCAATCCCTTTTGTACTCAAGATATTGCCATGTTTGGCAATCAGGTTATTGATTTCAGATATTACAATCTCCTCAATTCCTTGGTCTCTGTCGGCAATCTGGCTGTTATAACTTTGGGTAAGTACCTTATACAAGTTGTCCAATGCGGTTTGATATTGCCCATTATCTGCCAGGGCTAAAGCATAATCTCGGTAACTTTGAGCATCCATTGGTCGCCACTGCAAAACTTTTTCGGTGATAAAAATCTCATCCTTATAATTACCCGTTTGTTTTAATTTGTAAGCCAGTGTTTTGTACAGATCGGCATTTTCCAGCTCCAGATCAGCAATATTACTTAAAATGCTCAGTGCCCTAACGCTATCTTTCTGTTGGTAAAACCAATTGGCCACATCGAAATAAAACATAGGTGTACTGATGTATTTCGGGCGTATTTTCAAATAAGCCTGATAAGCACTGTCTGGTTTTCCAACGAGGTTTTTCATGTAATCTTTATCACTTTTAAATTCAGGGATAACAATGGCGGGTTGTTTCGGAAATGGCCTTGACTTTATTCCCCCAGCTTGAACACCCGCAACTTTACCCTCAAGAAAACCACTTGAACTCCCAATAATGGCATTGCTATAACTTTCGGACACCGTCGTCACGGATGCACTTAAGCTACTCCTTTTCTGCTGAGTAGCTTTCCCTACAACCACCACTTCATTTAATTGATTTGTTTCTTTATCTCTTCTGGCAGCTCCAGTAGCTGGGGCAAGAGCTACAGCTTGTGGCATAGGTGGAACTACCATTTCAGCTGCTTTCGCAGCTTCTCTTCGTGGCCCCTCACCAACAGGTTCAGCCATTACAATATTAGCACTAGGATCTCCATGTACATCCCTTTGCCCTGGATCAGGGTACCTCTCTTTATTCTTTCCTGGTTCTTTATAGTAGAAATCGGTATTCCACCAGGCTTTTAGTTCTTTGGTCATGGCTACCGCAGCATTGATCAAATCTTGCTTACGTTCTAAAATGGCCGTCCTCCGTTGCTTCAAAACCGCATTATAGGCTTGTTGCAATTCAACAGGGGGCATAATGTCATAACGTAAATAATCATCTAAGTTTTCTAAAACAATAAGGCTGGTATTACGGGTAACAATACCAAACTGTTTGCTCAAAACACTAATATCATCCTTATTATCTTCAAATTGAATGTCCATTTCAGCAATTTTCTTCTGCGCCCAAACACGGCTAACATCAATACTGCTTAAAGTATGCTCAGTAGCATTTAACCGAACAACTTGTTCTGAAACAACAGTATTTCCAAAACCAAACTGCAATGTAAATTCCGTATTAAACTCATTCATAATACCGGCTAAAGAGAAATGTCCGTTTACATTTACTTTCATTGAAGGATAAGTTTGCCTTACATCTCCTCCGTTTTTTATGCCTAAAAACTGAAGGTTTTGCTGATTCAATTGTTTAAAAGCCTCGGCAACGGAAGTGGAATTGAGGTTTACAAATTGCCCTCCGGTTTTCATACTGATAAACTTTAATGTGCTATAATCTGCTTTAAGCGCTGTGTTGATACAATGAACCGGTTTATTTAAGCTAACCGTATTTTTTCCGAATGTTGATAGTCCGTCAGTAAATAAAATGTATTCATCAGCGGGTATCGATCTTGCATTTATCGCGCTGAAATTCGTTCCACCGTCATAAACTAAATTTTTCAATTTCTCCCTCAATGCTGACCAGTTACCACTCGAGATGACAAAAGTGCCTGCGTTCTTAAAGCCATTGTTAATCAGGCCTAACTGTATGGTTAAATTTTGTTTTTGTTTGATAATCAAATCCAGCAGTTCTATCTCCCGCTCTGTATTACGCTGAAGACCACTTAAAGAAACATCCCAGATCAAACCGATTTGGTTAGCCCACTGCTTTTGACGGGTATCGGTTTTAGGAAAAACATTAACCAAAAAATAATAACCTGATGATGCCTTTTGCATTTGTACCTCAGGCAGGTCATTCCGTTTGGGCAGATTAATAGTCAGCCCCTTTTTAGGCTTATAATTGCTTTTATTGATCTCTCCAACATAGGTATTTCCGTTGGCTTTTAAATCAAAACTGCCGTCTGGCTGTTCACCTAGTTCTGGTTTTACGATACTTTCGAAAACAGTAGTTTTTAACGCAAAATTTTCAATGGCCTGGTTATAATCTAAAGGCAAGTGATACTTTAAAACATTTTTATTATTAAAACTTAACTCTTCTTCATAACCTACAATTATGGTTCTGCTCCCATTTGCAGGTAAGGGGTAAATCCTGGTACGGAAATTATTTCCTTCTACTTTCTCCAATAAACCCGGATCAACTCTCCGCCGTTCAATGCTTTCGAAAACCTCCGTTGCTTTCGCTTTTTCTACCGGAACAGCCTCACGCATCTTTCCGTTTATATCTAAAGCGTAACGGCTAATGCTTACCCCTTCGGGCATGGGGAATGTTAATTCGCCCTCCAAAATGCGGTTACTGTTATTGTGGAAGGTCATCGTCATTACCGTTGTGGCAATATTTCCGGTAATCTGCACATCGATATTTAACTTTTTAAGTTTAATTGCATCTTTTTGCTCATTGGTTTCGGCCTGCTGTACCTTTAAAACAGGCATTTGTGCCTGAACAAAAAATATAACCAATAATAAGGGAAGGATGAGTAAGGTTTTAGATGGTCTCATAACTGTAATTTTAAATAGTGATGCAAAACCATTAGCGATTACATAAATTTATTTTCGGAGCCTTATCTTTTTTTTGCTTTAGGAAGTAAAAAACATTTTAGAAAATCTAAAATGGGCTTTTCTAAAAAAATGTAACATTTCTAAAAAAAATTGTTCTAATTATTAAAACTGAAACTATGTTAGTAACCACAACGCCTTCAGTTGAGGGCAGAAAAATTGTAAAATATATAGGTCTTGTTACCGGAGAAACCATTATTGGTGCAAATATTTTTAAAGATTTATTTGCTGGCATAACAGATATAGTAGGGGGCAGATCGAGTTCTTATGAACGCGTTTTACGAGAGGGGAAAGATACAGCAGTGAACGAAATGCAGCAATATGCAGCCGCTCTTGGTGCAAATGCTATTGTTGGTGTTGATTTAGATTACGAAACGGTAGGAAGCGGTGGCAGCATGTTAATGGTAAGCGCCAATGGTACAGCTGTAATTTTAGAAGATTAAGAAATTTGCTTATTGCGAAAACTAAGCAAAAACAAGAAAGTCTTTCCGGTGCGGGAAAGACTTTTCTTTTATATCCTATTATCGTTTAAAACGAAAGAATGTCAATTAGTTTTAACCATTTAGAGCTCACCTTCTCAGCATTAATGTGCTTTATCGCATGATCAAAAGGGGTAAAAACAATTTCACGGTTAATCTGGCCAGCCATCACACCACTTTCACCATTAATTAAACCCTCTACAGCAGCAACACCTAATCTACTTGCCAAAACACGATCCATACAGGTCGGTTTTCCACCACGCTGAATATGTCCTAAAACAGAAACTTTAGTATCGTAATGGGGGTATTTTTCCTGCAGAATTTCGCCAACCTTAAATGCGCCACCGGTATCATCACCTTCAGCAACGATAATAATTTTCGAGGCTTTATCTTTACGGCTATGTTCCAGTTTATGCAAAATGTCGTTTGCATTCATGTTTGCTTCAGGGATCATAATCGCTTCGGCGCCTACACCGATTCCGCTTCTTAAAGCAATTAACCCGGAGTCGCGGCCCATTACCTCTACTATAAAAAGCCTGTCGTGCGATTCGGCTGTATCTCTGATCCTATCCACCGCGTCGATAACGGTATTAATGGCAGAGTCGTAACCAATGGTAAAATCTGTTCCGGCTAAATCGTTATCAATAGTACCAGGCAAACCAACAATGGGAAAATCGAACTCTTTTGAAAAAATATTTGCGCCCGTAAATGTTCCATCACCACCAATTACAACCAAGGCATCAATTCCATTGGATTTCAGATTTTCGTATGCTTTTTTTCTGCCTTCTACGGTTTTGAATGCTTCGCTACGGGCTGTTTTTAAAATAGTACCTCCGCGTTGAATAATGTTTGCTACAGATTTGCGGTCCATAGGGATAAAATCATTGTTGATCAACCCTTCGTACCCACGGATAAACCCGGTTACTTCGATATCATAATAAATTGAGGCTCTTACTACGGCCCTGATTGCGGCATTCATGCCTGGCGAATCTCCGCCAGAGGTTAAAACACCAATATTCTTAATCTTATTCATTTGTTTGTTTCTTGGCAAATCCTGATAATCCATTATCCAGATATTGCAAATATTTATCTATATTAAATTCTACTCCGATAGGAGGCGAAACTAATTCTTTTTCATCAGTACCCAAAAGTACATAATATGGTTGCGAAATGGTATTAAATCTTTCGGCCTGCAAATGTTTAAATTTTTTACCAACCGTATTTACTTTCGTTCCTAAAATTTTAGAGTCAAATTGTTCAGCAACTGGTAAATCAGTTTTATCATCCGTGTAAAGTGATACAACAATATAATCTTCTTTTAATTTTTTAAGCACTCTCGCGTCAGACCAAACTCTTGCTTCCATTTCACGGCAATTTACACAGCCATGACCTGTAAAATCAAGGAATAGCGGTTTTTTTACCTGCTTTGCGTAAGCCAACGCTTCCTGGTAATCAAAAAATCCATCAATATTGTGCGGAATATGCAGGAATTCAGCATATTTACGTTTAGCATGGCCAGTTGTTGTTGTTTGGTTTGATCCACCACCACTATCTTGTCCGATCACAAAATCCTGAGTAGAAAGCGGAGGGACCAGTGCACTTACGGCTTTTAAAGGAGCTCCCCATAGGCCCGGAATTAAATATATCGCAAACACGAAAGTAGCGGTTGCAATAAATAACCTTGGCACTGAAACATAAGGGAGATCACTATCGTGAGAAAATTTGATTTTCCCTAATAAATAAACCCCTAAGATTAACGCAAGTACAATCCAAATAGCCAAGAAAATCTCTCTGTCCAATATACCCCAGTGATAAGCCAAATCGGCTGTTGAAAGGAATTTTAAAGATAAGCCCAGCTCTAAAAAGCCAAGAAAAACCTTAATGGAGTTTAACCACCCGCCAGATTTTGGCAGTCCCGTCATTAAACTAGGAAAAATGGCAAACATGGTAAAAATTACCGCTAGCGATAATGAGAAGCCGAACATTACCACAACAGGTGTTAGTAAATCGGTATTAATGGCAACTAAAGAGGTTCCGATCAATGGGCCCGTGCAAGAGAAGGAAACAACAGCTAAGGTTGCTGCCATGAAAAAGATTCCACTTAAACCTTTAGCATCCGATTTTGCATCAAGTTTATTTACAAAGGAACTTGGCAGGGTAATTTCGAAAGCACCTAAAAACGATACGCCGAAAACAATGAGTATAAGGAAGATGAAAATATTAAAAAATCCATCGGTAGATATTTCATTCAATGCACTGGCACCCCAGATCAGGGTAATAATTACGCCTAGACCAACATAAATTACAATGATCGATAAGCCGTAAATAATGGCACTTCTGATTCCTTTTGCTCTGCTTTCGGCCCTTTTGGTAAAAAAACCAACAGTAAGCGGAACCATAGGAAAAATACATGGAAGAAAAAAAGCGGCAATACCAGCTAAAAGGCCTAAACCAAAGGTTACCCAAAGCGATTGTTTTGGGGTATCTTTACCAGCTACCGTAGCTTTTTCTACTTTGGCCGTATCCTGTTTAAGGGTATCTTTTTCCGTTTTTACCTGGCTATTGGCTGCACTATCCTTTGCAGAACCTACTTCGGTAAAAACAATATCATCGGGAGGAGCAGTTGCTGTGGTATCCTGTGTTACCAGGGCATAACTTTTAACGGCAGGCAATGCAATAAACATTGTAGCCATTAACAACAATAATAAAACCTTTTTCATTTGTGTGTTTTGTGTGTGTATTTTTTGAAACCGTGAAATTAAGAATAATTTTAGAAACGATTTTTTATAAACCACTACAACACGTAGATTTTACTTTAAAAAGAAACAGTCCCGAAAATTCGGGACTGCTTGTAAATATTTTGATGTCAACTATTTAACCGGAACGCTGAACTCAACTTCTTCTGGCGGAAGACATTGTTTATCGTTACAAACCATAAACTCAACTTTTCCTTTAACAGCAGTTGTACCCTTATTTAATTTTACCTTTTGCTGGAAAATTACTGCTTTTTCGAAATAGCTTACATTCATTTTAAATGTACTTTCGTATTTAACAATTGCTTTAGGCTCGATTGTTTTACCAACAAGGCTAAAATCTTTAGAAGGGGTAAAAGTAAATGTAGTTTTTACCGGACCACCGTCTTTCACATTTTGCGAATAGATATGCCACCTATCCTCGATTGTAGCCTTTAAATATATAACAGCTTCATCTTTACTTATTTTCTTTGCAGAATAAGCCCAGGTAACCGGCTTTTCGATTTGGGCAAATGCACCGGCAATGGTAAAAAGTACCATCGAAAGCACTAGGGTGATTTTTTTCATTGTGTGTTTATTTTGTGTGTGTAAATTCTATTTCTTTAAAATTAAAGACTTTTAAGCCATTCGTTGTATCAACCATTAGCCTGCCATCATCTTCAACTCCTGTTATAGTACCTTCAAAAAATGCTCCATTTTGCATATACAACGCTGGAATGTTAAAGTTATAAAGCCTTGAAAGGTAATCATTTTGTAAAATACTATATTTACCAGCCCTCAAAATTAAGTAGTATTTTTCCATAAATATGAATAATTTATCCATAATATCCATTAAAGATACATCTCTTTGTAAAATTTGAATGACGGAAGTAGCACGTTGGCTAATGCTATCCGAAAATTCGGATTGATTAATATTTAAACCAATGCCAATTACTGATGATTTAATAGAATTGCCTGTCAGTGTATTTTCGATTAATATTCCGCCTAATTTCTTATTTTGATAATACAGATCATTAGGCCATTTTACTTTTATCCCGTCCGGAACAAAACAGGATAAAGCATCACTAACGGCTAAACTAACGGCTATATTTAAATAAAACTGCTTATTAAGGGGCAAGAAAGAAGGTTTTAAATAAATGCTTGTGCTTATATTTTTTCCTGCCTGTGTTTGCCAAACGCTTTCCTGCTGTCCTCTTCCGGCAAACTGATTATCTGCCATAATTACAGTCCCTTCGGCTAATGGCTCGGATTTTGACACCAAATCTTTTAAAAAGTTATTAGTAGAATCAACTTCTTTTAATTTGATTAAATTTTGACCAACAAATAGTGTCGAAAAAGTGTTATTTTGCAAGTGTTGAATTTATAATATTGTAATTCCAAAATTAAAGCATTTTAATGGTAAAAAAGAAAATAGTAGCCCTTTCTACATACCTTTCTGAGTTAGCCGTTCACGGCATACAGGAAAAAAAAGGAGAAGATATAGTGCGGTTAGATCTTAGAAATATACATACCTCAGTGGCTGATTACTTTATTATTGCGAGCGCCAACTCTGGTACTCAGGTAAAAGCTATTGCCGATAGTGTAGAAAAAGAAATATATAAAGCCACTCAGGCCGATCCAAGACATAAAGAAGGTTTCGAATCAGCAGATTGGATTATTCTTGATTATTTCGATGTGGTTGTGCACATTTTTAAAACCGAAAAGCGCCACTTTTATGGCATAGAAGAACTTTGGGGGGATGCTGAAAGCACAAATTATCAAAGCGCATAACCTATAGAACCATTTTGACAAAGACAAATGAACGACAATCAAAATACCAACGAAAAACAAGGAAAAAGAATTCCAAATATCCCTAAAAAACCACAAAAAGGATCGAAATTTAATATTTTCTGGGTGTATGCGGCCATTATTATAGCCATTATTGCAGCACAGTTTTTATTTACTACCGATGGCGGTAAAGAAGTTACCTATCAAAAGTTTGAACAACAGATGTTACTTAAAGGTGATGTTCAGAAAGTTGTTGCTTATAAATCAGACGATTTAGTACGGGTAGAGGTTTACATCAAAAAAGATAGCCTAAAAAAACCATTATACGATGCATATAAAAGTAGTGGCACTTTTAGTGTAAATAACACAGCTAGCCCTGTTGTATATTTCAATGCCGGTACAATGGATGGCCTTGATAAACAACTTGCAGATTCGCAAAAAGACCTTCCTGCTAACCAACCAAGGGTATTGGCAGAAAAAACCAGTCGCAGCAATCCGTTAGCGAGCTGGTTCTTAAGTATCATTTTACCTGTATTGCTTTTAATCGGTTTCTGGATCTTTATGATGCGCAGAATGGGCGGTGGTGCAGGCGGTGGCGGTCAGATCTTCAGTATCGGAAAATCAAAAGCAACTTTATTCGATAAAGAAAGCCAGGTAAACATTACGTTCAACGATGTTGCAGGTTTAGAAGAAGCAAAAACAGAGGTAATGGAAATTGTAGATTTCCTTAAAAATCCTAAAAAATATACCGATTTAGGTGGAAAGATCCCTAAAGGTGCTTTACTTGTAGGTTCGCCTGGTACCGGTAAAACCTTATTGGCTAAAGCTGTTGCAGGCGAGGCTCAGGTTCCTTTCTTCTCGCTGTCAGGATCTGATTTTGTAGAGATGTTTGTAGGGGTAGGTGCATCTCGTGTTCGCGACTTATTTAAACAAGCAAAAGATAAATCGCCATGTATCATCTTTATTGATGAGATTGATGCTATTGGCCGTGCGCGTGGTAAAAACGGTGTAATGGGTGGAAATGATGAACGCGAAAACACCTTAAACCAACTTTTAGTTGAAATGGATGGTTTTGGCACGAATACACACGTTATTATTTTAGCCGCTACCAACCGTGCTGATGTTTTAGATAAGGCTTTATTAAGGGCAGGCAGGTTCGACAGACAGATTTATGTTGATTTACCGGATGTTATCGAGCGTAAACAAATTTTCGAAGTTCACATCACTCCGCTTAAAAAATCAGAAGAGCTTGATACCGAATTTTTAGCAAAACAAACGCCAGGGTTCTCAGGAGCAGATATTGCAAATGTTTGTAACGAAGCGGCATTAATTGCTGCCCGTAAAAATAAATCGGCAGTTGATAAGCAAGATTTCTTAGATGCTGTTGATAGAATAGTTGGTGGTTTAGAAAAGAAAAACAAAATTATCACCCCAAGCGAAAAACGTGCTATTGCGATTCACGAGGCTGGTCACGCCACAGTGAGTTGGTTGTTAGAACATGCGGCGCCTTTAGTTAAGGTTACTATTGTACCGCGCGGACAGAGCTTAGGTGCAGCCTGGTATTTACCAGAAGAACGCTTAATTGTTCGCCCTCACCAAATGCTTGATGAAATGTGTGCAACTATGGGCGGTAGGGCAGCTGAAAAAGTGATGTTCGATACCATTTCTACCGGTGCACTTAGCGATTTAGAAAAAGTGAATAAACAAGCCAGAGCAATGGTTACCATTTATGGTTTGAACGATAAATTAGGAAATATTACTTATTATGATTCATCTGGTCAGAATGAGTATAATTTCTCTAAACCATATTCAGAAGATACTGCTTTAACTATCGACAAAGAAATTTCGGCATTAATTGAAGGCCAATACCAAAGAGCGATTAGTTTATTAGAAGAAAATAAGGATAAATTGATCCAATTGGCCGATATCCTGATCGAAAAAGAAGTTTTATTTAAAGACGATTTAGAAGTGATTTTTGGTAAACGATTATTCGAAAACCAAGGAGAAAGCGGAACCCCCGGACATATTACTCCGGTAGAAGCATAAATAAATAATTTCTATTATTACATTTGCTACCCTAGTTTAATAATTAGGGTAGCTTTTTTTTATAATGAAGGATAATACGACAGCGAAAGAACAAATACTAAAAAAGATAAGGAAAGCACTATTAGAAAAGCGCGAAAACCCTTATCCTAATTTAGAAGAAAGTCAATTGTATAAAAAAAATACAGATGAGCTAGAGGTATTATTTGCCGAACAGCTTACCGCTATATCTGGTAACTTTATCTTCTGCGAAGACGGTATTGATTTTTTTGAAAACATGCTGCAGTTGGCCGACAAGTTTAAATGGCGTAAAATATACTGCTGGGAACCAGAACTTCAACAATTTTTAAGCAAATACGAATTCCCTTTTTACCAAACCGATAAAGATTTTGAACAGGCAGAGGTAGGTATTACCCTTTGCGAAGCTTTGGTTGCCCGTAACGGAAGTGTAATGGTAAGCAATAGCGGTGCTGCCGGCAGGAGATTAAGCATTTTCCCACATCATCACATTGTGATCGCCAGAACCAGTCAGTTGGTTTTAGATCTTAAAGATGCTTTTCTGTTATTGAAGAACAAATATGGTAATCAAATCCCATCAATGATCAGTAATATTACTGGCCCAAGCAGAACTGCCGATATCGAAAAAACATTGGTTTTAGGCGCGCACGGGCCTAAAGAGCTTTTTGTGTTCTTGATTGATGATTTTAGTTAATGGGATGAGCAGATATACCCCTATTATCTTCCTGTATAAAACCCATCCCATTATACAATAAATCTATCTGGAACTCTGAAACCTTTTCACAACCAACTCGCCTGCAGCATTTATGCAATATATGTCTTCATCATAGTTAGAATATCTTCTTGATAGCACCGGTTTTAACCCTTCATCTTCCAGTTTATGGTGATCAAATGTCAAATAAAGTTCTACTCTAGAGCGATCTTTATCCAGAGTGATGGTTTTTTTCGTTTTTACATTGTAAATGTCAACATCCTGAATCCTTCTATAATTATAGCCCCAGCTAGAATCTTCCCCAAAATCCTTGCTTCTGCCAATCACAAAATAATCGTTCATTAAATGAAATATGGTACTGATGCTCTTATCATTAAAAAGCCGTTTTCCCTTCAGGTCAACTATATCTACAACCTTTCTCGTTTTACCATTGGTTAAGGTGTTTTCTTCATTCAAAATCACGATTCCTATATTCTTAGGGAAATTATTTTTATTGTCTCCAAAAGCAGCGAAAGTGCTTTCATAATCCTTGCTTTTTAAAACCGTATCACCATTTTCGTTCAAAAAATAGTTTAAGTTTTTACCACTCATCGACATTGATCCTGGATAATCGGCAAAAAACAATATATCTTTTGTGGGTTTAGATGGTACTTTTTTTACGGGCACTTCAGGCTTTTTGATCGCTGTTACAGGCATTTTTCCCATCGTTACGCGTACTTCGGTTACTTTATTTTTCTCTGCAGTCTCGGCCAGTTTCTTTTTAAAGTCTGCCTCCCTTTCAGCCTTAAGCTTTGCGTTTCTAATTTTGCCTGCTTCATAGGCAGCCTTATCATCCGCGATCTTCTTTTTGCGGGCATCCTCATTTTCCTTGTCACAAGCAGGGCACATCAGTTTTCCCTCCGCATTATTCCAGCCTTTGGGTGCAAATCTGCAGTTATAACGGGCATATTCGCTCTTCGAAACATGCGATTGGGCATTGGCTGCCTGTACCATAAACAGCAGCAAAACAATGGTCAAGAAATTTTTCATTTTATTTCGTTTAATTCATTGTAAAAATACCCGATCAACTAAACGATTTATATACCCTTTACTGGGTATATTTAGTACATGGTTTACAGACTAAATTCATGAATATATTAAGTAAAAATATGGCGCATAAGCTCAACGTAACCGGAAAAACAGGATTATTAAAATTCGCACTTGAAAATAAGCTCGGCTAATAATTTAATTTATTTTCGTTTCTCGAATATAATTGATATTTTTATACTACATACCGTTTTAGTATGCGGTATTATAATTATGAGCAGAGCAATAAATACGGTAATAACCGGTACTGGAAGTTATATTCCACAGAATATTATTTCTGGTAATGAATTCTTAAATTCGACGTTTTTTGAGAATGGGAATCTATTGGAGAAAGAGAATTCAGAGATCATTGATAAATTCTCTGAGATTACGGAAATCGTAGAAAGACGCTACGCCTGCCCCGAACAGTTAAGCAATCATATTGGCGCAAAGGCTGCTGAAAAAGCCATTGAAAATGCAGGAATCGATAAAGAAACCTTAGATTACATTATATTCTGTCATAATTTTGGCGATATCCCTTTAGGTAGCAACCGCATAGATATTTTGCCTTCTTTAGCTTCAAAGGTAAAACAACAATTAGGTATTCAAAATCCAGACTGTGTTGCCTACGACATCATTTTTGGTTGTCCGGGATGGGTTCAAGGTGCCATACAGGCAGATTATTATATTAAAAGCGGAGATGCGAAACGTGTTATGGTTATTGGTGCAGAAACCTTAAGCCGTATTATCGATCCACATGACCGTGATAGCATGATCTTTTCGGATGGTGCAGGCGCTGTAATTTTCGAGGCAGAAGAATCAGAAGAAAAAAGAGGAATACTGGCACATAAAACAGAAACGCATGCCGTAAACCATGGCAATTTATTAACCATGGGCAAGAGTTCCCATCCTGATGAAACCAATGGAAACCTCTATTTAAAAATGAACGGGCGTAAGCTGTACGAGTTTGCGGTAGTTCAGGTGCCTCAGGTGATTAAAAAGGCCATTGATAAAGCAGGCTTAAGTGTGGAAGATGTAAATATCGTATTTGTTCACCAGGCCAACGGAAAAATGGATACGGCTATCATGAAACGTCTGTTTAAGCTTTATGGCAAAGATACAGTGCCAGAAAACTTGGTCCCAATGACGATTTCATGGTTAGGAAACAGTTCAGTTGCCACCGTACCAACCTTATTAGACCTGGTATTAAAAGGTGAAGTTAAAGGCTATAAAGTTAAACCTGGCGATGTAGCTGTTTTTGCTTCAGTAGGAGCAGGGATGCACATTAATGCATTTATACACCGCTTCTAATTCGCTAACCGTTTTAATCCGGCCCTCGCTTGGCTTTCAATACTGTTTTCAAATTCATGATTTTTCATGGCAATGGCTGTATTGAAAGCCTCTTTTGCTTTCGCGTTATTTTTCCTTCTTTCGTAAACCTTACCCATCTGCACCGCAGCGTTGGCGGCAAAATAATATTTTAGATTTTTTCCTTCATTTATTGTCTCCTGATAAGCTGTTAATGCTTGATCGTCTTTCCCTAAATCATCATAAATTCTACCTAAACGGTAATTGAGTTCTGTTTTGTCTTTATCGCTGGCGTAATCTGTTACTTTCTTATCATCAAGGATCTGCAAGGCCCTGCTCAAATAACCACCATCAAACAATAACCGGGCTTTTAACAGGTCAATTGTTGGCGTTCCTGAAGCAGCTTCGGCTTTTGCCTGTTTATCTTTTTCCATGTAAGCGTATCCGTTTTTAACAGCCTTGGCAGCAAATGCCGCGTAAGCCGCTTTATCTCCCTTCAGAAGAGAGATCCAGCCCAAATGAAGGTAAGCATCCTTCACAAAGTTTACGCCCTTGGTTGCCTGCAGAAAGCGGTTAAAATAGATTCCCGAATTAAGATCCAATTTATTCAGGTGCGCAATACCTTCCAGATAATCTAAATAAGGAAAAGGCTGATAAACCCCTCCTTCAGGCCGCTTGGCTAAAATAGCTATAGCTTCTTCACTATGCCCGTTTTTAATGCATACATAACTCTGCAAATAACTTTTTAATAAACTGGTATCGGCAATCCGTTCGGTATATTTTATGGTCTTTGCATAGGCCTGTGGGCTATGCGCCACATCGGTTAACACATAGGCATAATAAAACACCACTTCTTCGTAAAAAGGCTCGTATGACGATTTTGGTAAATTATCAGCCAGTTTTTCGAACATATTTAATCCGTTTTGAAGGTTGCCTTTAATACCAAAGGTTGAAAGTGCTGTTTTTAAAGCTCCATCAGGAAGATTGCCCAAAACCGCGTTAATCAGCCCCAGGCCTTTTAGGTTAAGGTGAAAGTTAGGGAACTTCTTATTGTTTTCTTGCAGAAGACTGTTGGCTTTCTTAACTTCCATTGCAGCGTTAAAATATTCGCCAAAACGCCCGCGGATTAGCGCCCATTGCAAATTAATTTCTGCCTGCGCATACAGGTAGTACGGAGAACCTTTATCGTCATCACTTATTTGATCTAACCGTTTAGATTTATTCCCCTTTAGGCGATCAAAATCAGCTTTACTCTCAGATGTTAGGACTGTAAAATAATCTACATAGTTTTCTAAAAGTGGAATAATGGAATTATTGGGGTGCTGTTTTTTTTCGGTAGAGATATACGCTCTTGCATTGCCTAATTTAAGCTCGAATATACTTTTATAGGCATTTAAGCAATTGTTGTTAAAATCGAAATTTGCAAATAAAGACGCTGGAAGCAGGAGAAGAGCAGAAAACGCAAAAACAGGGAAGATTTTAGTCATTCGGGAATATATTTCAGTTTGATTCTGCGCTATAGCAACAGTAGTTCACATTTAAACAAATATCTACATTAAACGCTAAAATCATATTCTTGTTTTGTGTAAACGCCAGAAAATAGGTCTAAACAAAAAACGTCCCGATTAAATCGGGACGTTCTAATAATTTTATGATGCGGATTAAGCTTCTGCTACTTCGTGAGTTAAAGCTTCATCAACCAAAATACGACCGCAGTGCTCGCAAACGATAATTTTTTTGCGTTGGCGGATATCTAACTGACGTTGAGGAGGAATCTGATTAAAACAACCTGAACAAGAATCGCGATCGATTGTTACTACAGCTAAACCATTTACAGCATTTTTGCGTAAACGTTTGTAGGCAACCAATAAGCGCTCTTCGATTTGAGGCTCGGCTTTATCAGCTTTCTTTTGTAAATCTTGCTCCTCTTTTTCAGTTTCAGCAGTAATTACATCAAGCTCGCCTTTTTTAACTTCTAAATCTTTCTTTCTGCCATCTAACTCAGCTTTAGCAGCTTCGTAGATTTCAGTTTTAGAAGTGATTTCGAAACCATGTTCTTTAATTTTCTTTTCAGAAACCTGAATATCTAAACCTTGAATCTCAATTTCTTTCGTTAAAGCATCGTATTCACGGTTGTTTTTAACTTCTTTTAATTGAGTATCGTATCTTTTGATGGCTGCTTGCGCATCTTTAATTGTATTTTTACGGGTTACGATTGAATCCTCAAGATCATCAAGTTCGCCTTTGATCTTTGCAATTCTAGTTTCTAATCCTAAAACGTCATCCTCAAGATCGGCAACTTCCATTGGTAATTCACCACGTACCTGGCGGATCTTATCAATTTTTGTGTGGATATTTTGTAATTCGTATAAAGCCTTTAGCTTTTGTTCTACGGTTTGTTCCATTAAAACAAGTAATTTATGGGGTTTGTATTTTGCTCCGTTAAACGGATTGCAAAGTTAGTAAATTTTTTCTGAATAATTTCAAGCAATAAATTTGAGGTAAATTGTTCAGTTTCAAAGTGTCCGATGTCGGCAATGATCAATTTTTCCTCTGCATCAAAAAACTCGTGATATTTAAAATCTGCGGTAATAAAAGCATCTGCTCCAGCCGCAATAGCCTCTTTTAACAGGAAGCTTCCTGAACCGCCACAAACCGCCACTTTTTTAATCCTTTTGCCAATTACCTCGGTGTGCCTAACCACTTTGGCCTGCATTCTATCTTTTACCAGATGTAAAAAATCATAGGCATCCATATCGTATTCCAGCCAGCCTACCATACCCGAACCCACCAATTGGTGTTTATTTTCGAGTTTGTAAATATCGTAAGCCACTTCTTCATAAGGATGGTTCTCGAACAAGGCAACCAGGATTTTGCGTTCGGCTTGTGTAGGATAAACCATTTCAATCCGCACTTCGGCCTCACGGTGGCGAACGCCTCTTTCACCTACAAAAGGATCAGCATCTTCGTTACCTTTAAAGGTGCCAAAGCCATCGGCATTGAAACTGCACTCGCTGTAATTGCCAATATTGCCTGCTCCGGCATAAAACAATGCCGACCGCAATTGCTCGGCTTGTGCCTGCGGGCAATAGGTAACCAGTTTTTTTAGCAAACCCGTTTTTGGCGAAAGCACTTTGGTTCCTGTCAAACCCAAACGCTCGCAAATCCTTGCATTTACACCAGTATGAATGCTATCAAGATTCGTATGAATAGCATAAAGTGCAATATTATTCTTAATTGCCTTAAGCACTACCCGCTCTACATAATTTTTACCGTTTAGTTTTTTTAAGCCTTTAAAAACAATTGGGTGGTGGGTAATAATGAGGTTGCAACCCGTTGAAATTGCTTCATCTACAATCTTTTCTACACAATCTAAAGCCACCAAAGCACCGTGGATTTCCATATTCGGATTACCTACAATTAAACCAGAATTATCATAATCTTCCTGATAATTAAGTGGCGCTATGCTTTCTAAATAATTGGTAATTTCAGCTAATTTCATTTGATAAATATAGTTAAACCTCGCAGTTTTTAAAAACCTGCGAGGTTTGAATGTCAAACAAAAAGCCCGCAAACCCGATTTTTCATCGGGCGCGGACTTGTCGCGTATGGCGTGACGAACATTAATAATTGTCCTGTCTTTGCTTTCCAAAAATATTAAAGCTCATTAAAAATGAAAGGTTTACTGAAAACCGCCCATTCTTACCATCTGTAAGCTTTCGAAAACCATTTTCTGGTTATGTTCAAAGGCAAGAGTCTTGTGGTTTACCACATCAATGATCGATCCGATAAAACATAAACCTGCGGTTAAGAGATATAAAATACCCATTCCGATCTGCCCGATGATAAACCTTTGCAATCCTGGAACAGCAAATAAACCGATTAAACAGAAAATTAGCATATCTGATGGATTTTTCCTTTTGCTGCTGTAAACCATTAAGAAGTTACGCAACTGTTGCTCGGTTAATCCGGTGGTAGCCTGTTGTAAGTATGAAAATTCTTCTGGCGTTATGCCCGGTAACGACATTAGAGGTGATTGATATATATCCATGGTTTCTATGTATTTGTGGTTGAAATTTTAAACTTATTTTTATTTTTTATCAATGTGTAAATTCTATAAACTATTATTAAAAGTGCCGGAAACCCAAACCAATGTTCGGAAAAGCTTTCGGTAAACTCGCCATGCAAAATATGACTGATTGACCTGCCTATACCGCATCCCGGACACCAGTCTTTAAAGCCCAAATTAGCCAGCGGACAAAGTGTGAAGTGATGCTCGTGGCTATTCGCTGTTGCCAGTAATACTAAAGCTGCTACCCAGAAAAAAAGTTCTAGTGGAAAGCTTTTAATGTATTTCATTGTTTCACTTTTTATATGGTTTAGAGGTTATAGCATACCCTTTGTTACATCAATTTGCCCCCTAATCGACGAAAGGGGGATATATTTCGACAAAACGAGTAATGGAATCTAAGAATAAGAGCTTATTTCTTTTCCTTTTTTGATTTTCACCTGCAACCCAGCCAAAAATAGTTAAAAAAACCTTTACACAAATTGCAGGTTAATATTAAAAGATAAGCTTATTTTTGTGCCTTGAACATTCGCGATTTAATAAACAGATACAAAACCGACGATAGGGTAACCCAATTTACCAAAGCGTTGAACAGCAGCAAAAACCCAAAGATACAATTAAAGGGATTGGTGGGTTCGGCCGATGCTATTGTTGCCCTGTCTTCTTACTTTATATTACATAAACCCATACTGTTCGTTCTACCGGACAGGGAGGAAGCTGCTTATTTTCAGTCTGACCTGGAGAGCGTTTTGGATAAACAGGTTTTATTGTTTCCTTCCTCTTACCGTAAATCATTTGATTTTACACAAGTAGATACGGCCAACGTTTTGGCCCGTGCGGAGGTTTTGAACGAACTGAACCACGATTCGGAATACGGAAAGATTGTGGTCTCTTACCCCGAAGCCATTGCCGAAAAGGTGATTGACCGCTCCGCCTTAGAAAAAAACACTTTAGAAATTAGTTTAGGCGCCAAATTAGGTATCGATTTTATCAACGAATTTTTAATTGATTACGATTTCGACAGAAGAGATTTTGTTTACGAACCTGGCCAATTTTCTATCCGTGGCGGTATTGTAGATATATTTTCTTTCTCATCCGATCTTCCTTACCGTATCGAGTTTTTTGGTGATGAAGTAGAAAGTATCAGGAGTTTTGAAATTGAAAGTCAGCTTTCGGTTGCCGATGTTAAGTCCCTTACCATTGTTCCGAATGTTCAGGCGAAATTTTTAACAGAAAGCAATATCAGTATCCTCGATTATATCGATCAGGATACACAGCTCTGGTTTAAGGATGTAGAGTTTACCCTCGATATTATTAAAGCGGGCTTTAAAAAAGCCGTTGAACTTTGGAAAGCTTTATCTATAGCAGATAAAACCCAAAACCCAGAATGGATCGACCCAAAGTTTGCCTTTACAGACGAAAAATTGTTGGGCGATCATCTTCAGGATTTTCCTATCATCGAATTCGGAAAGCAGTTTTTTTATAAAACAGATAACCGTTTTGAGTTTGAAACCAAGCCACAACCTTCATTCAATAAAGATTTCAACCTACTCATTCACAACCTTAAGGAAAATGAAAAAGAAGGTATTGTTAATTTTATTTTTACCGATTCGCCAAAACAGATCGAGCGTTTATATGCCATTTTAGAGGATATCGATAAAACGGCCAAGTTTACGCCAATTAATAGCATGTTGCGCGAGGGTTTTATAGATCCGCAGATCCAGACGGCATTTTATACCGATCACCAGATCTTTGATCGCTACTATAAATACAAGCTTAAAAAAGGTTATCAAAAAAGTCAGGCCATTACCCTAAAAGATCTTCGGGAACTAAAATCCGGCGATTATGTTACCCACATTGATCATGGAATCGGCAAATATGCCGGGCTTGAAAAGGTTGAGGTGAACGGCAAAACACAGGAAATGATCCGTTTAATTTATGCAGATAACGACCTGCTTTATGTAAACATCAACTCGTTAAACCGCATTGCCAAATACAGTGGCAAAGAAAGCGGAGTACCCAAGATGAATAAGCTGGGTACCGATGCCTGGGATAAGCTAAAAAAAACTACTAAAAAAAAAGTTAAAGATATCGCCCGGGACCTGATCAAGCTTTATGCTTTGCGCAAAACCCAGGCTGGAACGGCATTTTCACCAGACAGCTATTTACAAACTGAACTGGAGGCTTCTTTTATTTACGAAGACACCCCCGATCAGTTAAAGGCTACCCAGGATGTGAAAAAGGATATGGAATCACCGCATCCAATGGACCGTTTAGTCTGTGGTGATGTTGGCTTCGGAAAAACAGAGATCGCCGTGCGTGCTGCATTTAAAGCGGTAGCAGAAGGAAAACAGGCAGCGATCCTGGTACCTACAACCATTTTGGCCTTACAGCATTTCAAAACTTTTTCGTCACGTTTAAAAGATTTCCCGGTTACGGTAGATTATATTAACCGTTTTAAAACCAGTAAACAGATTAAAGATACCCTTGCCGAGGCCGCAGCCGGTAAGGTTGATATATTAATCGGCACGCACCGTTTATTGAGCAAGGATGTAAAGTTTAAGGATCTCGGCATCATGATTATTGATGAAGAGCAGAAGTTTGGCGTTACCGCAAAAGAAAGGTTAAAAGCCGTTAGGGTAAATGTTGATACTTTGACCCTTACTGCAACCCCGATTCCCAGAACACTGCATTTCTCTTTAATGGGGGCAAGGGATTTATCAATCATTAGTACACCGCCACCAAACCGGCAACCGGTGAGTACCGAATTACATGTTTTTAATGATAAACTGATTCAAGAGGCCGTTCAGTTCGAATTAGACCGTGGCGGACAGGTTTTCTTTATCCATAACCGCGTAAATGACCTGATGCAATTGGGTGGACTGATTCAGAAACTGGTTCCAAAAGCGAGGATCGGTATTGCGCACGGGCAGTTAGATGGCGATCAACTCGAAGATGTAATGCTCGATTTCATTAATGGTGAAAAAGATGTTCTGGTAGCTACCACGATTATAGAAGCGGGTTTAGATATCCCCAATGCCAATACCATCATTATTAACCATGCGCACATGTTTGGTCTGAGTGATCTGCACCAGATGCGTGGCCGGGTAGGTAGGAGCAACAAAAAAGCTTTCTGTTATTTATTGTCACCACCATTATCTACTTTAACTTCTGAAGCCCGGAAGCGTTTAAGTGCCATTGAAGAGTTTTCTGACTTGGGAAGCGGCTTTAACGTGGCCATGCGCGACCTGGATATCCGCGGGAGTGGAAATTTATTGGGCGCCGAACAAAGTGGCTTTATTGCGGAGATCGGGTTTGAGATGTATCACAAGATATTGGATGAAGCTATTCAGGAATTAAAAGAAGCAGAATTTAAAGGCTTGTTCGAAAATGAACCTGCCCGTCCGTTTGTGGGCTTTACGCAAGTAGATACCGATCTGGAATTGTACATTCCGGATGCTTATATCACCAATATTACTGAGCGTTATAATCTATACACAGAACTTTCTAAACTTGATAACGAAGCAGAATTAGCCATTTTTGAAAAACATTTGGCCGACCGTTTCGGTCCGGTTCCGCCACAGGTAAAAACGATGCTCAGTGTGGTACGCTTGCAGTGGCTGGGCAAGAAATTAGGCTTCGAGAAAATTAGTTTCAAGAAAAACAGCTTAAGAGGATATTTCTTAAGCGATAAACAATCTGCTTATTTCGATTCGAATACCTTTACCAAGATTTTAACTTTTGCACAGAACCATCCACGTATGTGTAATTTAAAAGAGGTAAAAAATACCTTAAGAATTGCTTTTGATAACATAAGTACTGTTGAAGAAGCAATTGAAACTTTAGAACTTATCGATTAAAAACGTTAATTGAGTCAGTTCATTGACTGAATTAACGTTAATTGAGTCAGTCTATTGACTGAATTAACGTTTTTTGTTATATTCGACCAATGGAAAGTCAAATTGTTAGATCTTTACAGCCAATTATCCTCAACCAGATTGGGAAGAATAAAGTAATCTTAATTTTTGGTACCAGGAGGGTAGGGAAAACTTGGCTGATAGAAAACATCATCAAAGATGCCAGTATCGATCATCTCTCTTTAAATGGAGAAGATCAGGATGTACAGATACTATTATCAACACGAACTGCGGCCAATTACAAAAGAGTATTGGGAAATGCCAAATTACTCATTATTGATGAGGCTCAGGTTATACCTGAAATTGGAAAGATACTAAAGTTACTGATCGATACTTTCAAAGAACTGACAATAATAGCAAGTGGATCCTCTACTTTTGATCTTTCGAACCAAACAGGGGAACCACTAACGGGAAGAAGTTTAACCTATTATCTTTATCCCATAGCACAGGTTGAATTAGACAAGCAGGAAAATGCGCTGCAAACTGCACAAAATCTTGAAGAACGGTTAATTTTTGGTTCCTACCCAGAGTTATTCCATTTAAGTTCATTGGCTGAAAAAGCCCAATACTTAACAGAGTTGGTTAAATCATACCTGTTAAAAGACATTTTGATGTACGAAAACATCCAGAACAGCACAAAATTACTGGAGTTATTAAAACTTATCGCCTACCAGGTAGGCTCAGAAGTTTCTATAGATGAAATTTCGCGCACCTTGGGTATCAGTAAAAACACTGTAGACCGTTACCTGGATTTACTTTCAAAGGTTTTCATCATCTATAAAGTTGGTGGGTATAGTAATAACTTACGTAAAGAAATTACAAAATCTTCAAAATGGTATTTCTATGATAACGGGATCCGCAATGCAATAATTAATGATTTTAGGTTAATTGCGCTCCGGAACGACCAAGGGCTTTTATGGGAAAATTATTGTTTTAGCGAGCGTATCAAAAAAATGGAATATGAACAGCAAAATGCCACCCATTACTTTTGGAGAACCTATGATCAGCAGGAAATCGACCTAATAGAAGTAAAAAACGGAGAAATTTTAGCTGCTGATTTTAAATGGGGTAATCAAAAAAAGAAAATACCTGGCTTTTTTGCCAAAAATTACCCTGAAGCCACATTTTCTATAATTAATAAAGAGAATTATTTAGATTTTATATTATAAATGTTAGACCCAACCTTATTGCTCGATTTAGTAAAAATGCAAATGCCTTATGGAAAATACAAAGGTTACCTGATCTGCAATATCCCCGAAAGTTATTTGCTTTGGTATAAGGACAAAGGCTTCCCCAAGGGTAAATTAGGCGATTTAATGGCTACTATGTTTGAGATCCGGGTAAATGGATTAGAATATCTGTTAACGCCGTTGAAGAATCAAAATCGGTAGTTAAGAATGATAGGTTAATGCGAACATTTATTCCGGGCTATTGTCTTCCCGAACCAAAAAGTGATGGTGGCAGGTATAGAGGAATCGTAATGTCTTAGTAGGATCGCAGATTGCATTAAGATTCCCGCCTGCGCGGGAAAGACGACCTGTTTTGAATAGATCTCTCCATTGCGCTGCGCTCCATCCGATAGCTATCGGATCGAGATGACGACTAATCTGTAAAAACCGCAGATCAAAATGGCTTTCGCAGAAAAAATCTGCGTTGATCAGCTTAATCTGCGGGAAACAAATTTATATCTCACAACCATTCTCATCACAAACCGCATCATTATTTTTATTTAACGAGGTTATTGTGACCTTGGGTTGAGCTTCTTTCCATTCGGTAAAACTTTGGGTAAGTGCATCGCTAAAAGCCTGAACAGGTTGAGCACCCGAAACCCCGTACTTGCGGTCCATTACAAAATAAGGAACCCCTCTGATACCTAAATTCTGGCTTTCATAAATATCGTAACGGACAGCTTCAGCAAACTCATTTCCATTCAAAACTGATTCCGCCTCATCTTTATCCAAACCAATTTCCACAGCAAGATCAATCAAAACGCTTGTTTCGCCGATATTTTTACTATTTACGAAATGCGCTTCAAACAGTTTTTCTTCGGCTAAATCCTGAAGATTATGTTTTGCCGCCAAATGGATCAAACGATGAGCATTGAAGGTATTGGCAGGAATATTCGTATCAAAATCTATCTTCAAACCAGCATTTGCAGCCATATCCACAACCTGTTTGGTCATTTGTTTAGCCTGCTCAATTGGCATTCCCTTACTCCGCGAAAGGTAATCGTACACCGATTCGTTATTGGTATTGTGATACTCAGGATTGAGCTGATAGCTCTTCCAATCCACCTCAATTTCGTTTTTGAAGGGCAGTTTTTCTATCGCCTGCTCAAAATGTCTTTTCCCGATATAGCAAAACGGACACATTACGTCCGACCAGATTTCTACTTTCATAACACAAAATTAAGGTGATTAAAGTTGGGTAAAGTAAGAGCAAAGTAAAAAGCCACTATCGTTTAGGGTAGTGGCTTTCTCGTCTCAACAGAGTTTTTATCTCGAGATATCGTCATTTCGACCGCAGTGGAGAAATCTTTGAGCTATCTTAAAAGATTTCTCCATTTCGCTACGCTTCAGTCGAAATGACGCCCCTTATATTATTAGATTTTCAATAGCAGTCTGCTGAAGAAACAGCATAAATGCGTTTTTAAATCTTTTAAATACTTGTCCCGATTCTTCACAAATCTCAATATGACATGCCTAATTGTGATTACTTATACAACTGGTTAAATATCAGCTTAAATGTACCGTGTGTTTGTGCCCTGAAAGCAATTTCTGGTCCGAAAGCAAGCAGTTTTCCTTTACCAACCTTCGCTTCGAAGGCCGTTACACCATCTTGCAGGTAAGCCTGCCCCCAGGCCCAGCCACTGCGCAGCGGTGTCGCATTTTCGAACCACATTAAAGGTTTAATCTTTCCAGCCACAATGGCATCGCCTGTGAGCTTAAAAACGGGACTATTATCAAAGTATACATCAGCTTCCTTTTCCATGCCCCAGGTTGTTGGCAAAGTTGTATCTACACCAACATTTAAAACACTTCCCGGAACATAATATTTTTCGGCGGGTAATCTCTTTTCCTCTCCGTTTACGATTTCAACCATTGCATTGCGAACAGGGAGATTTAAGTGATAAGCTAAATTGGTGCTACTGCCAATGGCTATAATATCCCCCCCTGCTTCCAAAAATTTCTTTAATTCAGGGATCGATTTGTCTGCAGTAATCCTTCCCAAACGGTTTCTAAACTCTTGAGGAACTTCTTCTGCTTTTGGTCCGAAAGATCTGTTTCCGAATCCTCCTCCTTGTACCGATGGTACGGCGCCACCCACAAAAACAATTACATCATATTTAGATTTTAAGTTCCCGGCATCTATATCCTGCGGATAAATTACCGTTGCGTTATAATGGTATTGCTCCATTAAAAAGCGCACCCAGCCTGAAGCCATAGAGCCTCCGTAGGTATCCCAAAGGGCAATTCTTTTGGCAGAAATTTTAATTTTATCTTTTGGCGCAGCAGCACTTTTCAGTTTGATGTTTGCTTTTTCCAATATTGATTTCCCCGCTGATGAAACATAAAAATCACCATTTTCAGTCGACCGGTAAACTTCAATTTTATTTTTCAATAAGTCGTTTACTGCGGTATAGGAATCATTTTGTGCTGCACTTAATACATAATTTGATCCGTTAGGTACTTTATTATCCGGCTTTAATAGTTTTCCGTAAGGATTTTTCTCAAACGGGCCAGAAAAATCATCCATAATCCGATCAAATTTTACATCCATTAAATAAGCCAGGGTCCATCCGGCAGCGTCATATGGCGGAATTGGTGCACCTCCTTCATATTTAAAATCATTTGGGTGATCTTGCGGTTCGAACATATCTAAAACATGCGGACGGAAAGCCTGATCTGTTTTTACGACATAACTTCCGGCAGGATAATTTTTCCCTGCAACGGCAAATGAAGCTGTTGCTTTTTGAACCACAATACCCGTTCTGATCAAAGCGTTTAAAAATTTAACAGCAGAGTTAAAATCCGGTTGATCGGCACTTAAAATGTATCCGCGAGGATCTCTGTTCGCCGGAGCCTTCATCACAGTATCAAAGGCTTTTATACTGATCTGGCGTCTTGGGCCAAAATCGGCATCCCCGCCTGCTACCGCTGTATTTTTTTCACCTTTTGCCGCATTATTAATGGCTTCTATTTTTTTAGGAGAAAAAGACCAGGTATCTTTTTTACCACGCTCTATTGAATTTCTACCCATCTGGTAAATGTTGTACAACAATTCGTCGCGATAGCGTTGCGCATAATTTAAAACGGCATAGTTTAACGATACCGAATAGTCGATAGAGTTTTTAAAGTACCATTTCCTTGGGGTAATCGGGTTTGGCGAATCACCGTTCGGCAATAATCTCGAAGGAACTAAGGGAATTTCAGAAGGCGTAGGGTTCCCGATAATTTCGGTCAGGAGCCCAATCATATTATGAAAATAAGTGGTGGTTCTTAAACCCCCATTATACCAGGTAGAGTAAACTGATCCTCCACGTTGAGTATAACCTGGTTTGTTTTCTACATTCATGCGGTTGTGCATGGCCGCACCAACGGCATCTAAGCTGGTTAACAGCGTTGGGTCGAAAACATAATTGAAAGGATCGCGATAGGGTGGGCCTGCAACAACGGTTCCGGCCGGGCCAGCCTGATGGTGATTATACATAATCTGCGGAATCCATTCCACAAAAAGCTGGCGACCGATATTCTGCGTTTCTTTAAGGTTTAACATAAAGAAATCGCGGTTGTTATCATGGCCTGCATATTTTTCATACAAAACAGGCAAACCTGAGGTTGTTCTTTTCTTGGGGTCTTTCTCTCTCATGTACCAATTGCCCACCAGTTCTTGCCCATCAGGGTTGGCATGGGTAAACAAAATGATTACGTTATCCAAAATACGCAGGGTTTCAGGGTCTTTTCTGGAGGCAAACTCATAAGCAGTTTCGATCAGCTGATGCGCACCTACCACCTCATTAGCGTGCAAGCCACCATCTATCCAAACTACTGCTTTACCTTCCTGAGCTAATGCTTTTGCCTGCTCAGCTGTAATTTCTGCATGTGCCAGCTGTTGCGAAATTTCCTTGTAACGGTCTAATTTCTTGAGGTTTTCTGGTGAAGACACGATCAACATATATTGACTTCTGCCTTCTTCGGTTTTGCCAATATCAACCAGTTTAATGCGGTCAGAACTTGCCGCGAGTTTCTTAAAATAAGCTTCTGTTTGGGTATAATTGGCCAATTGATAATCGTCGCCGATATCAAAACCAAAATGCGATTTTGGCGTTGGCACTTCCTGCGCCAGCACCACACAGCTATTTACCATTAAAAAAGCAAAGCAAAGCCTTTTAAAGTAGATTTTTATCATAATAAGGGTTTAGTTAGGTAATCAAATATAATAGAGAAAAGGCTCCAAAAATGGCTTGCTGTAAATTTGTTACAAGTTTTAAATCCTAATCCATACATTTGTCCTGATGTAAGTTCTTAACTTTATTTTTCATCAACCGATACAGGTTCCCGGAATACAACCGGGATTAATAGGGAATCGTGTGCAAATCACGAGCTGTCGCGCAACTGTAAATTCTGTCTTTTATTAAAAAGACAACGGTCTTATCATTCATGCCACTGTGCCGTTTACCGGGATGGGAAGGCGATAAGATCGGGAATAAGTCAGGAGACCTGCCTATATTGAATTGACGGTGCTTTCGCGTTATAAAGTAATTGGTCAGGTCTGATTGTACACAATAAAATTAATCATTTTATATGCTTGCTTTAAGCTTTTTGCTGATGAGTAGGCTGTTTGTGCGCTAACCTTTCCTCTTTATTTTTAACAGAAACATTATAAAATATTGCTATGAGCTTTTAAACGATTTATTTACTTAATCTTTAAAAGAGATGCTAACGCAAAATCTGGGCTATCCGCGAATAGGTAGCCAAAGGGAATTAAAGAAAATCTGCGAAAATTACTGGGCAGATAAAACTGGGTACAAAAATGTACTTCAGGTGGGAAAAAACATTCGCCACGAAAACTGGAACCTTCAAAAAGAAGCTGGAATTGATATCATTCCTTCGAATGACTTTTCTTTTTATGATCATGTACTCGATCATTCTTTAACTTTTGGGGCCATCCCGAAAAGGTACAATGAAGTAATCCTAAAAAAAGGAAATTCAGAGCTTGATCTCTATTTTGCTATGGCAAGAGGTTATCAAAAAGAAGGATTAGATGTGGTAGCAATGGAAATGACCAAATGGTTCGATACCAACTACCATTACATCGTTCCTGAGTTTTACAAAGACCAGCCTTTTAAACTTTTCTCTACCAAAATTATCGATGAGTTTTACGAGGCAAAACAATTGGGTATTACCACCAAGCCTGTTTTAATCGGCCCGGTATCTTACCTTTTATTGGGAAAAGAAAAAGAAGCTGGTTTCGAAAAAATCGATCTGATCAAAAATCTTCTTCCGGTTTACATCGAGATATTATCACGTTTGGATGCTTTGGATGTAGAATATGTTCAGTTTGATGAGCCCTTTCTGACTTTAGACCTTACCGAAAAAGACAAAAAAGCTTATGAATATGCCTATAAAGAGATCAGAAAGGCTTTCCCAAGGCTAAAAATTGTTTTGGCTACCTATTTCGAAGGCTTGGGCAATAATTTAGCACTAACTACTTCATTGCCGGTAAATGTTTTACACGTCGATCTGGTACGTGCTGAAGGTCAATTGACGGAGGTTTTAGCTTCATTAAAGGAAGATACCATCCTTTCGTTAGGTTTGGTAGACGGAAGAAACATCTGGAAAAATGATTTCGAGAAATCTGTTTCCATCATTAATCAAGTGGTAGAAAAAAGAGGCCTGGATAAAGTGTGGATCGCTCCATCTTGTTCTCTAATCCACTCACCGGTTGATTTAGACAATGAAACCAATGAGCAAAACCTTTCGGCAGAAATTAAACAGTGGTTGGCTTATGCGAAACAAAAAATTGCGGAGGTAGCTACCTTAAAAAAACTGATCACCAACGAAAGCCCTGCATCTACCCTGCAAAAACTTGAGGAAAATAAGATCGCGATTGCTAACCGTAAAGTTTCTAAAATTATCCACAATCCTCAAGTTAAACAACGTGTTTTAGGATTAAAAGAGCAGGATGCAGCACGTTTAAGTCCGTTTTCGAGCAGAAAAATTAAACAACAGGAACTCAATCTGCCAAGTTACGCCACTACAACCATCGGATCGTTTCCGCAAACGGCAGAAGTAAGAAGCTGGAGAGCAAAGCTTAAAAATGGAACTTTTACCGTTGAAGAATATGATGAGCTAATTGCGAAAGAAACCGCAAAAGCCGTAAACTGGCAGGAAGAAATCGATCTGGATGTTTTGGTTCATGGCGAATTTGAGCGTAACGATATGGTTGAATACTTCGGCGAGCAGCTTGATGGTTTTGCTTTCTCTAAAAATGGCTGGGTACAGAGTTATGGCTCACGCTGTGTAAAACCACCGATCATTTTTGGCGATGTTTCGCGCCCGAAACCCATGACTGTAAAGTGGACCGCCTACGCGCAGTCGCTTACTTCGAAATACATGAAGGGTATGCTAACAGGACCGGTAACCATCTTACAATGGTCGTTTGTACGTAATGATCAACCACGATCAGAAACCTGTACTCAAATTGCCCTGGCAATCCGCGATGAGGTTTGCGATCTGGAAAATGCGGGCATAAAAATCATTCAGATTGATGAACCAGCCATTAGAGAAGGTTTACCATTACGCAAAGCTGATTGGCAAAACTATTTGAACTGGGCGGTTAAAGCCTTTAAAATTTCGGCCAGTGGTGTGAAAGACGACACGCAGATCCATACCCACATGTGCTACTCGGAGTTTAACGATATCATCCAAAACATTGCCGATATGGATGCCGACGTAATCACCATCGAAACCTCACGTTCGCAGATGGAATTATTAGATGCATTTGCTGATTTTAAATATCCAAACGAAATTGGCCCCGGTGTATACGATATTCACTCTCCAAGGGTTCCGAAGAGGGAAGAAATGGTTCAGTTGCTCAAGAAAGCAAAGGCTGTTATTCCTTCTGAGCAACTCTGGGTAAACCCTGATTGTGGTTTAAAAACCCGTGGATGGGACGAAACCAAAAAGGCCTTAATAGAAATGGTTGAAGCTGCGAAAGAAATGCGTAAAGCCGAAGAGGTACTTGCTGCAGATCTTCAGGTGAATTAATTCTAATTTTGTCACACAGAAACCAATACTATTAAGTTAAGAATTCGATTGTCGAAGACCCTTATCGTGAAATAACTAAAAAGACTGTCCTTCGGCAAGCTCAGGATGACAACTTTTTAGTTATTTCGCCACTTAATTGCATTACTGAAAGCACATTTTTTTACATTTCAGTATCCATTTCTCAAGGGCAAATCTTTTACTTTGGCAATTTTCTACTAAAAACAACTAGAAAGTTGCCAAAGCTTTTTACAGCACCTATATTTAACCCATGACCCTAGAAGAAAGAATAGAAAATTCTAAAACCAGCATTTTTAAAGCCGTTTTCCCAAATACAACAAACCATTACGACACCCTTTTCGGCGGAACAGCCATGCATTTAATGGACGAAGTTGCTTTTATTACTGCAACCCGCTTTAGTCGTCAGATTATGGTTACCGTAAGCAGCGACAGGATAGATTTTAAAAAACCAATTCCAGCAGGCACAATCGTAGAGCTTATCGGTAAGGTAAACCATGTGGGTAATACCAGTTTAAAGGTCAATGTAGAAATTTACATCGAGCAGATGTATGCCGAGGGTAGAGAATTGGCCGTTCATGGCGATTTTACTTTTGTGGCCATTGATGAAAATAAAAAGCCGGTTCAGGTAATTAAATAATCTTATAAGCTTTGGCCAAAAAGACGTAAAAATCATAATGCCTAAATTTTTAAATTTGATTATGGAACAGCAACTTTCTGAAGAAGATTTAAAAAATATTGCCAGACAATTGGGTTGTCCTGAAGGCGAACACGGCGTTAAAACGGGTGAAATGATGCATGCCAATAATATCGGCATGACTACTTCTGCAATTGAGGCATTAAACCTTCAAAACAATGAAGCTGTTTTAGAAATCGGTCATGGTAACGGCGGGCATATTGCTCAACTCTTATCAAAAGCCGAAAACCTAAATTATTTCGGTGCCGATATTTCTGCAACCATTATTGCCGAGGCAGAAAAGATCAATCAAAATTTCATAACAAAAGGAAAGGTTCACTTTCAGCTAACAGATGGCATTACATTACCATTTGAGGATGGTCTATTTGATAAAATTTTTACGGTTAATACGATCTACTTTTGGACAAATCCAAGTGAATACCTCAACGAAATTAAGCGAACACTAAAACCTAATGGAACATTGGCTATATGTTTTGCTGATAAAAATTTCATGAAAAATCTCCCTTTTACGCCTTATGGTTTTACACTTTACGATGTAGAAACCATAACAGAACTATTAGAAAAAACGGGGTTTGCCATTAAAAATACGCTTAAAAAAATAGAGCAGGTACAAAGTAAAAGCGGCGAACAGGTAGAAAGAGTTTACTATGTTTTAGTTGCCTCTGCTGAATAGAATTGTAAAGAATATATAGGGGGCTGTCTCATAAATTGTATTTGCTTCGGATTGTCACGTTGAGCCTGTCGAAACGCCTTGTGAGACATCTAAAACAGGTCCTTCGACAAGCTACCATTGAAGTTATTTTGCAATTGCTTACAAATAAGATATTTGTGGCCCTATGTATTACCACCCAGCTAGGCCACAGTACCGTATCCCCGTTCCACTTAATCCGGCCTAACAAATTTTTCGGGCCGCACTGCTCAAGCCTACCCACTAGCTTCAAAAGAAAAATTTTCAGCCGGTGTTTTTTGTTTCTTTTTGACACCAAAAAGAAAGAAGCCTGTCCGGCTAGGACTAATAAAACACCCCGTCCTGCGGACACCCCTCTAAAAGAGGGGAATATATACCACTTGAAATTTAAACGTCATTGATATTTATACAATAAATTAACCCTCAGGATGACAATCTATATTTATGATACAGCTTCTTCACGAGAATAGCGATTGTATCACTTTGGGTGCAACCACACTATTAATGTAATCTCATTCATTCTCGTTAAAACGACAATAACAGATAGGCTTAAACACAGTGATCAAATCCGTGTTTATCTGTGGCTAAAATTTTCTTTTATCTTTAATACAAAATCAAATACAGATAGGCATAAACCACTGGAGCAGCCAATAACAATCCATCAAAACGATCTAACAAACCGCCATGGCCTGGTAATAAACCACCGCTATCCTTCGTATCCAAGCTTCGTTTAAGCATCGATTCTACTAAATCGCCTAGTGTACCAAAGCTAGCAATCAATACAGCCATGCCGATCCAAACCCAGGCTGGACTTTCGGTAAACAGAAATGATAAACCAAAAGCGACCAAAATACTGGTGAACATCCCTCCGAAAAAACCTTCCCAGCTTTTCTTTGGCGAGTGGCGCTCGAATAATTTACGCTTACCGTATTTTACCCCAAAAAGATAAGCACCTGTATCATTTGCCCAAAGCATCAGTAAAAATGCCAGCGGAAGATGAAAGTTATATTCATTCCAATTTTTCAAAAAGCCTAAGGCATGGAAAAAACAGAAAGGAATGGTTACATACACAAAACCAACAAAAGTGTAAGATATATTAGCGAACGGAATTTTGTTTTTCTTATACAGCTCAGTAATAAAAACCGAGAAAATCAGCGGGATACAAAGCAACAAATATTTCACATCATATTCCAGGTAATGTAAACCTGCAGCCATTAAAAAGATCAAAGATCCTGCTGCCAAACCAATATTTCGGTGTGGCCTGATTCCAGAGTTTTTAATCAGCTTGTAAAATTCAAACAAAGCCAAAACACTTAAAACAAGATAAAAAATGGTAAAAGTGTAGCTCCCCAGCAGGATAGAGCCAAGCATTACAATGGTAAAAAAGAAAGCGGTTATTGCCCTGGTTTTCATTTAAGGTAAGCGATAAAGGGTGTAAGGTTTAAGATCATTTCTACTATTCAATTTCGTTTTCTACAATGTATTCTATGGCTTTATCGAAATCTACCTTATTCACCAAAACATTTATTTCGCCAATATTATATGCCGAGAGCTGTTTATTTATCGTTACCGCCGGAATTCCGGCCTCTGTTAATCCCTGTTTTAATACCTCGGCCGCAAAGGCATCGCTGGTGGTATATACTTTAACCCAATTTTCGCTCACGTGTTGCGTTATCTTTAAAAATTTTGAACAAAGCTATGGTAATTATTGCACTAATTAAATAGCCATACCATGGAAAACCGATTGGTTCATCAGCTTTATCAAGTGGTATATGGTGTTTTTGCATATAAAAAGCGGCACAAACCGCATAGGCATTGTTTATAAAGTGCGCAAGCATGGCATACCAGATGCTTCCGCTGTAATAATACAGGTAACCAAAACCTGCACCCAATAACATACGTGGCACAAAACCATAAAACTGCATATGGATGGCACTAAAAATTATGGCCGATAGCCAAATAGCTAGATGTGGGTTTTCAAAAGCCCTGTTTAACGATCGCTGCACACCTCCACGAAACATTAATTCTTCGCCAATTGCAGGTATAACAGCAATCATAACGAGGTTTACAATGAAATCGAAATTACTGCGTACAGTGATCAATTGAATGGTCATTTTCATTGCAATAGCCTCCTTTTCCTTCATCCACTGTTCTATCTTATGCAAAAAATCAGGCAAAACCATTTTTTGGTTCCATATCACGGTCCATTCCATAAATGGCATACTCAATATCATAATAGCGAGAACGAGCACCACCAATAAGAATTTTGGTTTCCTGAAAAGATAAAATTCCGTTACTTTTTTCCGCTCTGTTAAGGCCAGGGCAATTGGAGGTAAAATAAATGTTCCGATCGAACTTAATATTTGTATCACTTTAAAACCAGCAATATACTTAGGATTGCCAGCTAAAAGCATGTCCAAATTACTTACTATTCCTAAGCCATACATTAGTAAAACAATGACAATAGCTAGAATCCCAAACACAAGTCCACCTGTAACTGCGTAAAATAAAAGTAAAAGTAATTGTAAGAAAGGATTGATTTCCTCCTTGTTAGGTGTTACAAAATTCATTATTTGTACCTTTGTATGTTTTATTAATCGTTGAAGATAGAAAATGTCTGTTAAGATAGGAAATATAGATTTAGGTGAGTTCCCGTTATTGCTGGCTCCAATGGAGGATGTAAGCGATCCGCCGTTCCGTTATGTATGCAAAAAAAACGGGGCTGATATGATGTACACCGAGTTTATTTCTTCGGAGGGTTTGATCCGTGATGCAGCAAAAAGCAGGCAAAAGCTTGATATTTTTGAATACGAAAGGCCAATTGGTATCCAGATTTTTGGTGGCGATATCGAGCACATGCGTGAAGCCTCAGAAATTGCTTCTGCAGCAGGGCCTGACCTGGTTGATATCAATTATGGCTGTCCGGTTAAAAACGTAGTATGTAAAGGCGCAGGCTCCAGCTTGCTACAGGATATTGATAAAATGGTAAAGATGACCGAAGCCGTAGTTAAAGCTTCACATTTGCCTGTTACCGTTAAAACCCGCCTTGGTTGGGATGATAACACCAAAAATGTTTACGAAGTGGCCGAGCGGCTTCAGGATGTAGGCATTCAGGCACTTACCATTCATGGCAGAACAAGAGCGCAGTTATATAAAGGCGAGGCCGATTGGTCACTTATCCGGGAGATTAAACGCAATCCACGTATCAAAATACCAATTTTCGGTAATGGTGATGTAGATAGCCCTGAAAAAGCAGCAGCCTGGCGTATGGAATATGAGATAGATGGCATTATGATCGGCCGTGCGGCAATCGGTTACCCATGGATTTTCCGCGAGGTAAAACACTTTTTTAAAACTGGTGAACACCTTGCCGGACCAACTATTGAAGAACGTATTGAAGTTTGCCGTACACATTTAGATAAATCGCTTGAATGGAAAGGCCCTAAAACCGGAATTTTCGAAATGCGCCGCCATTATGCAAACTATTTTAAAGGCCTGCCAGATTTTAAACCTTACCGTATGCGGTTGGTGGCCGAGCCAGATATTAACAACATTTACAGCATTTTAGAAGAAGTGGCAGAGAAATTTGCCGACTACGATGCCACTAAAGTACTGGCTTGATTTTTGAAAGGTTTTTTTATACATTAGTAAATCATGGTTACAGCTATTACAGACGGGGTTAAGGTTTCGGTAGAAACAGTGTACCAGCCAGAATATTCAAATCCGGCCAACGAGCATTATATGTTCGCTTATCGCGTAGAAATTTCTAATCTTTCTGATTATGCTGTTCAATTAATGCGCCGCCAGTGGTTTATTTTCGATTCGAACAGTAGCCGAAGAGAGGTAGAGGGTGAGGGCGTTGTAGGTTTACAGCCTATTATCCAGCCAGGCGAAACACACGTATACGTTTCTGGATGTAACTTAAAAACCGATATGGGCAGCATGAAAGGTGCGTACTTAATGAAACGTGATATAGATGGATCTGAGTTCGAGGTTGATATTCCAGAATTTCAGTTAGTTGCTCCTTATAAACTGAATTAATCCTTAACCCATCCTGCCACAAATCGTCATTTCGACTGAAGTGAAACGAAATGGAGAAATCTCTGAATCAAATTAAGGCTATAGGTGCCTCAACAATGATATAACAGGAACCAATCTCTTTTATCCATTCTTTAGAAAAGCAATTGCAGCATTCCATTTTAGTGGTAGTCCTGCTTTTTGTTCCAAGTCTGCGCTGTGGGCTTTTCACGTCAATCAGGTTTAATTTGCAATAATCCTGCTACTATTAATGTTTAATAGCATGGTGCGTGTATCATAGTTTCTCTGCAACCGGCACCCCAAAATAGTACAACCTACCTTGCCACCTAAACCCGATCGAAGCGGGATGCCGATTTTTTCTATCGGCAGCAGCGGGAGCGGGACCGGAGCATTACTATTACCACAAAAGCTGCTTTCCAAAAACATCTATTATAACACCAAAAGCTTAATAACCAAAAACGGCCAGGATTAACCCTGGCCGCTCTGTGTTTTTCATAATTAAATATCTCTTAATCTCTGCTTCTTCCAAAAAGCATAGATGCGTAATACAATAAGTTGGCTAATGCACCAACAGCAGCTACCACATAAGTCATGGCTGCCCACCAAAGCGCATCTTTAGCCTGCGCATTTTCTTCTTGTGTTTGCATTACACCATTATTATTTTTTAGCCAGGCCAATGCGCGGTTACTGGCATCAAATTCGACTGGTAGGGTAATGATACTAAATATGGTTACCAGTGCTAAACCTACTACACCAATTGCCAAAACAATTGGATTTCCGGTAAAGCCTATTAACAATACACCAATTAATAATACCCATTGCAAAAGATTAGATGATATACTTACCACCGGAACCATGCTGCTTCTTAACTGCAACCAGTTATACGATTTCGCCTGTTGCACAGCATGGCCACATTCGTGGGCCGCTACAGCAGCTGCTGCTACGCTTCGGCTATAATATACATCTGTACTTAAATTAACGGTTTTATCTGATGGATTGTAATGATCTGTTAATTGTCCTTCGGTACTCATCACCTTCACGTCGTATATCCCATTATCATGTAGCATTCTTTCTGCTACCTCTTTGCCCGATAAACCTGAGCTAAGTTGCATTTCAGCATACTTAGAAAACTTATTTCTAAATCGCCATTGTACAAACATGCTCAGCAATAATACCGGGATGATTAATATTAAATAAACTCCCATTTTCTTTCTGTATGTTTTTCGTTTAACACATATCAAAAAGCGTTCCCATATTATTTGACTGTTAAAAAATGGTACATTTATACTATGCCAACAGCATTTTCATATTGGGAGAAGGAGTCATTTTTTACTTACGATATCATTATTATCGGTAGTGGAATTGTGGGTTTAAATGCTGCCATAAGGCTTATAAAAACTGCTCCGGCTTTAAAAATTGCCATACTCGAAAGGGGCTTTTTACCAACAGGTGCCAGCACCAAAAATGCGGGTTTTGCATGCTTCGGTAGCATTTCTGAACTCATTGAGCAAGAAGAATGTGCCGGCTTAGATGACCTGGCACTCCTTATAGAAAAACGCTGGAAGGGCCTGCTTAAACTGCGCAATTTATTAGGCGATAAAACCATTGATTACCAATGTTTAGGAGGCTACGAATTATTTAAAGATGATGACATTTTTCTGGCCGACACATGTGTATCCAAAATTGAACATTATAACCGTCTCATTAACGATATTGTAGGTGCCGATGCTTTTGCCCTTGCTAATAAGAAAATTAGTTTATTTGGTTTTGAAGGCATCAGCACTTTAATCGAAAACCGGTACGAAGCACAGATTGACAGTGGTAAAATGATGTTTGCTTTAATTCAATATGCACAAAAACTCGGCGTTAGTATATTTAATAATTGTACAGTAGATCAGATCCAGGAAGAAAACGGGGGTATGCAATTGGTAACCAAAAACGGACACTTTTTTTGTAAACGGCTAATTGTAACTACCAATGCCTTTATAAAAGATTTATTTCCGGATATTGATGTTAGTCCTGGTCGTGGACAGGTTTTAATCACCAAACCCATTAAAGAGCTAAAAATAGCAGGTACATTCCACTACGATAAAGGTTATTATTATTTCAGAAATATAAATAATAGAGTTTTATTAGGTGGTGGCAGAAATATCAATTTTAAAGCCGAAGAAACAACCGAATTTGGTCAAAATGAGCCGGTTCAGCTAGCCTTGGAAGATTTATTAAAGAATGTAATCCTCCCTAAAGTTAATTATGAAATCGATTACCGATGGAGCGGTATTATGGCTTTTGGAAAAATCCTGGAACCACTTATAGAAGAAATTAAGCCAAATATCTTTTGCGCTACCAGGTGTAACGGAATGGGCATAGCAATTGGTGCTCAAACAGGAGAAGATGTGGCCAATTTGTTGTTGAAGAAACTATAATTGTTTTTACCACAGAGAACATCGGGTTGGTATCCATTTTTAAGTATTCTTACTATAATTGCGTCTTCTCGACCGGAGCAAGGCGAAGTGGAGAGATCTATCTAGACAGATTTTGCTTCGCTGAGCACTTCTTGGTTCTCGACTTCGTTGCACCCGATAGCTATCGGGTCCGCTCGAAATGACGATTTGTGGAATAACGCCTATCAGTTATTTAAACACAATCGTTTTATTCCCACTCACAAAAACGCGGTCTTCAAAAATAAGCTCCAAAGCCTCTAATAACACCTTTTTCTCTATTTCTTTTCCTGCCCTCACCATTTCTTTTACACCGAAATTATGATCAACATGGTTAGTATGTTGCGTAATAATCGGTCCTTCGTCCAGGTTATCGGTAACAAAATGGGCAGTAGCACCAATAATTTTTACTCCCCGTTCAAAAGCCTGGCGATAGGGGTTTGCACCTATAAAGGCCGGTAAAAAGGAATGATGGATGTTAATGATTTTACCTGCATAATCTTTTACGAAATCAGCAGAGAGGATTCGCATAAATTTAGCCAACACTAAATAATCTACCTCAAATCGATTAATAATAGCTTTAACTTCAGCCTCAAATTCACTTTTATCCTTATTGGTATGATCGACGTAAAAATAAGGAATACCCAATTTTTCGGTAAAATCTCTCAGGCTTTCATAATTGCCTATTACACATTGTACGTTGGCCCCTAAAGTTTTAAATTGGTTTTTGATCAGTATTTCTGCCAGGCAATGATACTCCTTGGTTACCAAAACAGCAATCTGTTTTTCCTGTTGGGTTATTAAATTTACCTCAGCAGCATTTGGCAGGTTTTCTAAAAGTTTTTCCTTTAATTTTTCGGCATCCCCCAGGTTTCCGGTACAGGCAATACGGGTAAAAAACGATTTATTCGCTTCGTCTACAAACTCGCGCATGGCGATAATATTCAATTGGTGTGCAGCCAGCACGCGGGTAATATTTGTAACTAAACCAACTTGATCCGGACAGGATATGAGGACTGTTAATGCGTTCATTTATAAAATACTAATGCCCAATTATAGAAATTTTTTTTCGTTATTTTCCGTTCACAATAACTAAAATTTTTTGGTATATCTATTTTAAATCTTCATTTTTGCTAAAATTTTTATCATTATGGAGATTGCGGGTATTACTTTACTAATCGTTATTTTAATAGTCCTGGTTATTTTATTATTGAAGAAACCACAGGCTGCTCTTTCTATTATCTCGGTAGAAGACTTCGAAAGAACAAAAAGTGAAAATGAATCGTTAAAGATCAGTCTGGCCAAAGCAGACGAACGGGTTTCTAATTTATCTGCCGAAAAAGAGCACATTACCACCTTACTTAAACAAGAGCAGCAACGCCTAATTGATGAATTACAGGCGGAGCGCGATCGGCTTGCCGACGCCAACAGAGAGTTGGAAAGTACCAGGTCTTTTTACCTGGCTGAAAAAGAAAAACTTGCCGAACAAAAGCTAAGTTTTGAACAGTCGCAAGAAAAATTAAACAAAGACTTTGAATTAATTGCCAATAAAATACTGGAGGAAAAATCGAGCAAATTTATTGAGCAGAACAGAACTAATCTGGATATCATCTTAAATCCTTTGAAAGAAAATATTAAAGCTTTTGAAGATAAAGTAGAAAAGGTTTACAAAGCCGAATCGGATGAAAGAAATACATTGAAAGGTGTAATTTCATTATTAATGGATCAAAGTAAACAGATTCAGGAAGATGCCAATAATTTAACCAAGGCTTTAAAAGGCGATAGCAAAAAGCAGGGGAATTGGGGAGAAGTGATTTTGGAAAAGGTTTTGGAACGCTCGGGTTTAGTGCGCGATCAGGAGTACCGCATTCAAGCCTCGCATATATCCGCCGAAGGCGGTCGGTACCAGCCCGATGTGGTAATTGACCTGCCAGACAATAAACATCTTGTGGTCGACGCTAAGGTATCATTGGTTGCTTATGAGCGTTCCGTATCAGCCGAGAGCGATGAAGAGCGTGAAGGCTATGTAAAACAGCATTTAACCTCAATTAAGAATCACATCCAGGAACTATCTGCTAAAAACTACCAGGATTTATATAAAATCAATTCTCCTGACTTTGTTTTGCTGTTTGTTCCAATCGAATCTTCTTTCAGCATTGCGGTGCAAAAGGATGCCGAACTATTCAATTTTGCATGGGATAGAAGGGTAGTAATTGTGAGTCCATCAACCTTATTAGCCACCTTGCGCACCATTGCCAGCATGTGGAAACAGGAACGCCAAAACCGGAATGTAATGGAAATTGCCCGTTTAAGTGGAAGCATGTACGATAAGTTTGTAGGCTTTATTGCTGATATGGAAAATATTGGTAAACACATTAAAAACGGGCAGGATGCTTATGATAAAGCCATTAATAAGTTGTCAATCGGCGCGGGAAATTTAACCAATACTTCAGAAAAGATTAAAAAATTAGGCGCAAAAACCACCAAACAGATTGACACTAAATATCTGGATATCAATGAGGAATAGGTAAATTCGGTTGATTTTTTAGGCCTAAAATTATAGCTAAAAACTTATAAATTTAGTGATTTTTTTTGACGTACCTAGGACGATTTTTTTATTTTAAGCCTTTTCAGTTGATATAGCGTGCTTTTTGAATTCAAAGAAAATCGTCATTGCGAGGAAGCTTATTCAGCCGGCGAAGCAATCTCAATTTGAGTCGTTATAATGAAGACGTATCTTTTTTTAAGTGATAGATAATTGCAAAAAACAAAATAATGATGCTTGCAACCCATAAATAATACCCTGAAGAAAATGATATAATTTTTGCTGTAGAGCCACTTTCAGAAATCAATATTTCTTTCCAACGAGCAAAAGAAATAGCTAATAAACTGGAAATCAGAATAAATAATATGGATACTTTTTTATTTTTTGCAAATAAAAATAATGCTATGAAATAAAATGGATTAGCTAGCCAAATTAAAAATTCCGAAGTACCACCGCCAAATAATCCAATTCCGCCAATTAGTAAATAGATAAATGATTGATCAGATTCCAGGCCTCTACCACCATCAAAAACAAAAGCTGGTCTAATCAACGAAAAAATAAAAAGACCAACACTTAAATAAATTGCTGGTCTTTTCAGATCATAAGTGAATATTTTCATTTACTTATTAAAAGCATTCCAACCTTGAGCCTTTAGCTCGTGTACTTTTTCTGATTTTGAAACCATTTTGCAGCCCGAATTTTTATCGGTAACATGGCCAATCACAGTGATATCTACATCATGTTTCAGTTTTTTATAATCATCCTGACTAATGGTAAACAACAACTCATAATCTTCACCACCGCTTAATGCACAAACCGTTGGGTCTAAACCTAATTCGCGGGCGGTTTCGTAAGTCATTGGATCTAAAGGAATTTTCTCCTCGTAAATGGTTATTCCTTTATCTGATTGTTCTGCCAAATGCAAAATTTCGGAAGCTAAACCATCCGAAACATCGATCATAGAAGTGGGTTTGATATTCATTTCATCTAAAAGCGCAACAATATCCATCCTTGCTTCTGGTTTCAATTGTCTTTCGATGATATAATCTTTACCTTCTAAGTCTGGTTGGATCTGTGGATTTTCCAGATAGATTAATTTCTCTCTCTCTAAAATCTGCAGGCCTAAGTAAGCACCACCCAAATCGCCCGAAACACACAATAAATCATGTTCTTGAGCACCATTTCTGTATACTACTTTATCGGCATCGGCATAACCAATACTGGTAATACTAATCACCAAACCTTGCTTGCTTGATGAAGTATCTCCGCCAATTAAATCAATGTTGTATTTGTTGCAGGCCAGTTCGATTCCTTTATAAATTTCTTCAACAGCCTCTAACGGGAATTTACTCGACAAACCCAGCGAAACTGTAATTTGGCTTGCTTTTCCATTCATGGCATAAATATCACTCAAATTTACCTGAACAGCTTTATAACCTAAGTGCATTAAAGGCACATAAGCCAAGTCGAAATGGATGCCTTCTAACAATAAATCAGTCGAAATTAAGATCTGCTTTCCTTTAGCATCTAAAACAGCAGCATCATCGCCAACCCCTTTTACTGAATAATCGTTTTTAATTTTAAAATTAGTCGTCAGGTGTTTAATCAACCCAAATTCGCCTAATTCATTAATATCTGTACGCTCTTTATTTTCAAACATAAATTATATTATATTATAATTATCGTCATGCTGAACTTGTTTCAGCATCTCAATTTAAAAGACCCTGAAACAAGTTCAGGGTGACGGATTTTATCTATTTAATACTCTCCATCCAGTTTTTACCTTCGGTAAACCGGGCAATTAACATGGCCGCAACATTATCGCCTGTAGCATTTAACAGGGTCGCCATCGGATCTACCAAAGTTCCAATAATCATAGCTGGTGGTAACGCTTCTGGTGGTAATTGATAAGCCGAGATCATTAATAACTCGCCAATATAACCGCCATTTGGTATTCCACCTTCTACAATACTCACCAATACAGTAATGCCCAGTGCCAAAATTATGGTATCAGCATGTACTAAATCTTTACCAAAAATGGCAAAAACAACCGCAATTTTAACAATAGAACTAATACTCGAACCATCCTTATGCAAGGTTGAACCTAATGGAATCGTCACATTGGTAATGTAATCAGGTACGCCCATTTTTCGCGCACCATCTAAATTTGCCGGAATGGTGGCAATACTGCTACAGGTTCCGATTGAAGTTAAAGACGGCACTATATTATTTTTCCAAAATACTTTTATCGCTTTAAACCCACCTGCAACAAAAGCATATAAAGTGAAAAAAACGATAAAATAAAATGCGCCTACGCCATAGTATAAACCTAAAGCTTTGGCATAGGTTCCAAAAAGCTGTGGACCGAAAACCCCAACCTGATAGGCAAAATAAGCACCTAAACCAATCGGTCCTAGTTTCATAATCAAAATGATGAGTTTTTTCATCACTTCATTACCCGAAACCAGGAAATTCTTAAATCCATCACCATCTTTCCCGGAATATAGCGTAGAAAAACCAACGAGTACTGAAAAAATAATCAGTGCAAGCATGTTTTTCCTACTTCCGATCTCAAAAAACTCTCCTACGGTTAATAGCTGCGTCATTTGTTCGCCAAACGACTGTATTTTTTCAGGTTCAGTTGGTAAAGGGGTATTTCCCAGTTGTTGATGAATAGGAAAAATCCATGTGGCAACCAGGGTTAAAACCGCAGAAATGAGAATGGTAGAAAGAAAGACCAAAACCATAATGGTTAATAATCTCCCTAACTTTTTTGTTCTATCTATATTCGCAATTGCCGATGAAACCGCAAAAAATACCAATGGAATAACAGCGGTAAACAACAGGTTTAAAAATATATCGCCTAACGGTTTTATACTTTCAACGCTTTTCCCAAAAATTAAGCCCACAATACTTCCAAAAGTTATTCCTGCCAAAAGCCATAGTAAGCCCGAGTAATTTTTAAGAATGTTGTTTTTTTCCATAAATATTTAAATAAACCTTGCAGGTTTTAAAAACCTGTAAGGTTTGATCGATTTTATAGCCCCAACTCTGCTGAAATATCCAGCATTCTTTGAATAGGTTTACGGGCAAGCTCAATAATATGCTCAGGTACAGTTACTTCTGGCAAACCATTTTTAATACATAAATATAGTTTTTCTAAAGTATTTCTTTTCATGTATGGGCAATCGTTACAAGCACAGCTGTTATTCGGGGGCGCCGGAATAAATGTTTTTGTTGGATTTGCCTTTTCCATCTGATGGATAATGCCACTTTCGGTTGCTACAATAAATTCGGTAGCTGGATTGGTGATGGTGTATTTTAAAAGTCCCGTTGTTGAACCGATATAATCAGCCATTTTCAAAACCACTTCTTCACACTCGGGGTGCGCAATAAACTTAGCATTCGGATGGCGTTCTTTCAGTTTTGTAATTTTCTCCTGCGAAAAAATTTCATGTACCATACAGGCTCCATTCCACAATACCAAATCGCGCCCGGTTTTCTTTGCTACATAAGCACCTAGATTTCGATCGGGACCGAATATTATTTTTTGGTCTTTAGGTAAACTCTCTACAATTTGAACCGCATTCGTACTTGTACAAACAATGTCACTTAAAGCTTTTAATTCGGCCGTGCAGTTTACATAAGTGATCACCAGGTGATCTGGATATTTTTCTTTAAACTTTCTAAACAGATGGGGTGGACAACTATCTGCTAATGAGCATCCTGCTTTTACATCTGGTAGTAAAACGGTTTTATCAGGCGATAATATCTTTGCTGTTTCGGCCATAAAATGTACGCCGGCAAACACAATTACATCAGCATCTGTTTTTGCTGCTTCTTGCGATAAGCCTAAACTATCACCAATATAATCTGCAATATCCTGAATGTCAGGTTCTTGGTAGTAATGTGCAAGAATAATCGCATTCTTTTCCTTTTTTAATTTCTCAATCTCGGCAAAAAGATCGAGCGTAGGATCAATTTCTTCTTCTGCGAAACCTTTTTTATTGATTTCTTCTAAGACATCTATGTTCATTTTAAAATTTTCCTTTTTTGAATTTTGACGTTGGTCAAAGATAAAGCTTTCAACGTCTCAATAATTAATAAGTATTTTTAAATAAATAAATCTTGTTTGTTTATTAGTGTGTTAGTATTGTTGGCAAGTTTCGAAAAAAAGTTCTTTTATATAAGTTGTTAATCGTTTACTAACATTTAGATTACATTTCTCTAATATCATGAGTTTGATTTTCAGCACTATCGAAAAGTCGCTCAATTTTTATCAATACCCGAATGTTAATTGTTTATAAGTGGGTAAAAAGTTAATTACTTGTACAAAGGTGCTCAAAAATTACTTAAAAGATTGTGGCAAATTGTCTTTTTAGAGTAGCTTTAAACATTCAAATTTATTTGTTAGGATAATTTAGACACAGAGTTAACATTTATCAACTAGTTGTTAACATCGTGGATAAAGTAAATGTTTTTATTAATGAGAAAAGTAGATTTTCTGGTAATTGGTTCAGGTATAGCGGGTTTGAGTTTTGCACTTAAAGCAGCAAAGTTTGGTAAGGTTTTAATTGTTACTAAATCGAACGAAGACGAATCGAATACAAAGTACGCTCAGGGCGGTGTTGCGGTTGTGGTAGATAAAGGTGATTCTTTTGAAAAACATATAGATGATACTCTGATTGCGGGCGATGGATTATGTGATGAAAAAATTGTGGAAATCGTTGTAAAAGAGGGGCCTCAGCGTATTCAGGAGATCATTGATTATGGTATAAACTTCGATAAGGATAACTCAGGTTTTTACGATTTAGCTAAAGAAGGCGGACACTCTGAACACCGTGTTTTACACTATAAAGACATCACCGGATACGAGATTGAAAGGGTGTTGCTGAATGAAATTCATGAGAATAACAACATAGAGATATTAACACATTACTTTGCGCTGGAGTTAATTACCCAGCATCACCTGGGTGAGTTTGTGGATAAACGTACCGAAGATATTAACTGTTATGGTATATATGCCTTTAACACAGAGCTTAACGATGTGGAAAAGATTGTGGCAAATGTGACTGTGATGGCTTCGGGCGGTGCCGGACACGTGTATTCGGCCACAACAAATCCGGTTATTGCAACAGGTGATGGTATGGCAATGGTTTACCGCGCAAAAGGAAAAGTGAGGAATATGGAGTTTATTCAGTTCCATCCAACAGCTTTGTATCATCCTGGAGAGTACCCATCGTTCCTGATATCGGAAGCTGTTAGGGGTTTTGGTGGTGTTTTAAGACGTAAGAATGGCGAGGAGTTTATGCATGAATATGATGAACGTAAATCATTGGCACCACGTGATATTGTAGCCCGTGCAGTAGATAATGAAATGAAGAAATCGGGTGATGACTTTGTTTACCTTGATATTACCATGCGTAAGAAGGCAGATATTCTAAAACACTTTCCTAATATATATGCTAAATGTTTATCGATAGGGATAGATATGACGAAAGATTTTATTCCGGTTACACCTGCATCTCATTATATGTGTGGTGGTATTCTGGTTGATGAATATGGTCGTTCTTCAATTAAAAATCTTTATGCCTGTGGTGAATGTTCTTCTACAGGTTTGCATGGAGCTAACCGTTTGGCATCCAACTCATTACTGGAAGCTACTGTTTTTGCACATCGCATTTACCAGGATGCTATTGAAAACTTCAAGAATAATATTATTCCAGATCATATTCCTGAATGGGATTCGAAAGGGGTTACCCAAAGCAATGAAGATGTATTGGTTACGCATAACCTTAGGGAATTGCAAAAAGTTATGGGCGATTATGTGGGTATTGTCCGTTCTGATTTCCGTTTGGAAAGAGCACATCGTCGCTTATTTTTAATTTATCAGGAAACAGAAGAGTTTTATAAAAAGAATAAGGTTTCAGTTAAACTTTGTGAATTGCGTAATGTAATTCAAACAGCTTATCTGGTGATCAAATCTGCCATGCAACGAAAAGAGAGCAGGGGATTACATTATACTACCGATTATCCTGAACATGCAAAAGAACTGGTAGATACTGTTTTTTAACCATTGTCAGTCTGAGCCTGTCGAAGACCAGTAAGATAGTGCTTCGACAAGCTCAGCATGACATCATAAAACTTACATTATTCATCAAACATATTACACTTAAAATGCCTCTAATACTACCCGTAAAAGATAAATATCCTGAAATTGGAAAAGATAATTTTATTGCAGAGAACGCTACAATAGTGGGTGATGTTATAATAGGTGACAAATGCTCAGTATGGTTTAATGCCGTAATCAGAGGCGATGTAAATGCCATTACGATCGGAAATGAGTCGAACATACAAGATGGTGCGGTAATTCATGCAACTTACTTAAAAGCTTCTACACACATCGGTAATAGGGTATCTGTAGGGCATAATGCCATTGTACATGGCTGTACCGTTCAGGATAATGTTTTAATCGGTATGGGGGCCATCGTAATGGATCATGCGGTTATAGAAGAGTATTGTATCATTGCAGCCGGATCTGTAGTACTGGAAAATACCATTTGTGAAACGGGTTATTTATATGCCGGTACACCTGCAAAAAAAATAAAGCCCATTACTGATGAGCAAAGGGCTTTGTTGAATAAACTGCCTGATAATTATATCATGTATTCGGGGTGGTTTACCCAATAGTTTCAGTCATTTCTACTGAAGTGAAGTTACCAAGAGTCGTTACCCTGAATTTATTTCAGGGTCTATCATGCTAGAAAGATGCTGAAATAAATTCAGCATGACGATTGGATGCGAAAGACCTAAAAATTTTTTGCTAAAAAAATATAGGTTTCTCCACTACGGTCGAAATGACAACCTCTATATTGAGTAAATCTATTTTAATCACTTAGGAGGTGCAGGTATTACCAATGGATCTTCACGTTCCCAGTTCGGTTTTAAATCCATTAAAGCTTTTAAATACCATACTTTTTCGGGCTGATATCCTTCTTTAACATTTCCGGTATCCCAGATTCCGTTTTTATTATCATCATAAATTACCCTGAGCATATATTTGCCAGCTGGATATTTAGAAAAAGTAACTTTTGAGTTTTTGCTGACCGGAAAAGATTTTATGATATCCTTTTTTTCATTTAAAAACTGCACAACATATCTTTTCGAAGTATCTGGAACAGTTACGTTTAATACCAGGGTGGTATAAGCATCCGAACTTTCGAGTGAAAAACGTTTGGTTACATCTTTATTTTTAGCATTGAATATAGCTGTAAAAGCACCTGCAGCTAACTTTAAATCATAGGTCCTTTTATTTTTCCAGGGATATTTAATGTAGTATTTAAGAAAATCAACACTGTCTTTTACTACCTCAAAAGCCGTCCGTTTTACTGAGTCTTCTAAAAGTGTGATTTTAGATGGATCTGCAGCAGCAATTGGAAAAGGAAAGCTTAGCGTTAACTGTTGGAAAGGGTTTAACTTGCCGCCCAATAAATTATCAGAAATCGTTACATCGCGTGTGTAAGTGTCTTTTTTACCCCGGGTAAAGTTTAAGGTCTGTAAAACTTTACCTTGATCTTGTATGGCAACTTTAACCGAATCGAAGCTTAAGTCTTTTAGCCATATTTTGGCGGTATCATTGTTTTTAGAGAAATGGACAAACTTACCTACGTCTACAGCTGGTGGGTCTGTAATGGTTATTTTAGGGCTTTTAAGCTGCTGGTTAAAGATGATTGATATACTGCCGTCATTATTTAGTTTTCGGTCTAATACGCGGAATTCTGGTGCTAACTCTTTAAAAATCTGCAGATCTACGTTCTCTATATTTTTATCTATTACAATAGGCTCTTTTACAAATCCAACTTCGTCCGAAATCTGCTGGTATATTTTATCACCTCCGCCGCTACTTTCTTTAACCGCATATACTTTATAGGTACCTTTTCTTAGGTTATTTAATTTGTACGTTCCGGCACTATCGGTGGTGGTATATATTGACGGACGTTTTTTTCCAAAAATGGTATCTCTTTCTAAAGGCAGAATAAATACGGTAACTTCTTTCTCAGGTTCGTCTGTTAGCGAATTGATTACCTTGCCGCTTAATGATAACGAATCTATTTCCGGGCCGGTAGAAAAAACATAAGATAAATTTTTAACTACGTTTCCTTCGTTAACATCAGCAACAGACTTTCCGAAGTTTAAGGTATAGGTCGTATTTTTTTCTAAAGAATCCTTAAGATTAATTTCTAATCTTTTTTGCCTCTTTTTTAACTCCGGAGTTTTTTCCTGATCGGGTGAAATGGAAAATTCTTTAAACTCATCTTTAAGATTAAAATATTCATCAAACTCGATCACAATTTTTTTAGCATTAAAATTCCTCGTTTGATTTTTTGGAGTCATGCTTAAAACTTTTGGTGGCTTGGTATCTTTTGGCCCACCTTGAGGTGTTTGAATACTTGCACAACCAAAAAATAGGAGCAAGGTTGTTACAACCGCTAAATTTTTAAGGGTAAAATACTGAGCTTTTAAATTTGGCATATTTTAAACGTTCTGACGAATTTTTATACTTTTTGGAACCGTAACATTAAAAAATCTTTTTTTTAGCTTATATCGCTTTATTTTAAGCCTGTTTTAAAATTCGTAAAATTCTGATAATCAATTACTTATTAATATAGACCATTAAAACCGATATATCTGAAGGTGAAACGCCAGAAATCCGTGATGCCTGACCTAAAGTACGTGGTTTGATCTTAAATAATTTTTCTCTGGCCTCTTTTGAAATGGAAACAATTTTATTGTAATCGAAATCTGGTTTAATTTCTTTGTCTTCCATCTTCAGCATCTTGGCTACAATTTCATTTTCCTTTTCAAAATAACTTTCGTATTTAATTTTGATTTCTGCTTGCTCAATCGTTTCGTTATCTAAATCTTTTGTGGCTTCCGCAAGCGCTTTGCTTACTTTAATCAGATCTGGTAAACCAACATGAGGTCTGCCAACCAAACTGTGTATTTTAACATTTTGATTTAAAACACTCGACCCTAAACTTTCGAGCATAGGATTTGCATCGCTCATTTCAATACCCTGGTTTTTGGTGAACTTAACCAAAGCATCAGCATTTGCAATTTTCTGATTTACTTTTTCTAAACGCTCGTCAGAAATTAAACCAAGCTCATGTCCGATAGGAGATAAGCGGATATCAGCATTGTCCTGCCTCAATAATAAACGGTGTTCCGCTCTCGATGTAAACATGCGATAAGGCTCTTCCGTTCCTTTCGTTACCAGGTCATCAATTAAAACACCAATATAACTGTCAGATCTTTTCATGATCAGTTCGTGTTTATCAGTGATTTTTTGGTGTGCATTTATACCCGCCATGAAACCTTGACAAGCTGCTTCTTCATATCCTGTGGTTCCATTAATTTGTCCGGCTAGAAATAAATTGCTGATCAATTTAGTTTCTAGTGTTAAAGACAATTGGGTAGGTGGGAAGAAATCGTACTCGATGGCATAACCTGGTCTGAACATTTTTGCCTGTTCAAAACCTGGTATCAATCTTAAAGCTTTAAATTGTACATCTTCAGGAAGTGAAGTTGAAAATCCATTTACATAAATTTCACAAGTGTTCCATCCTTCTGGTTCAACAAAAATCTGATGCCTGTCACGCTCCGCAAAACGGTTAATTTTATCTTCAATGGACGGACAGTATCTCGGGCCTAAACCTTTAATTCTTCCAGTAAACATTGGCGATTTTTCAAAGCCTTCTTTTAAAGTTTCATGAACATCTCCATTGGTATAGGTGATCCAGCAACAGCGTTGATCGGTCGAAACTTCGGTATCAGTGTATGAGAATTTACCTGGGTTTTCATCTCCCCATTGTTCTTCCATTTTGGTATAATCTAAACTTCTTCCATCTACACGTGGGGGAGTACCGGTTTTCATCCGGCCTGCTTCCATGCCTAGCTCTACCAGTTGTTCGGTAATTCCTGTTGATGCTCTTTCGGCTGTTCTGCCTCCTCCAAATTTCTTTTCTCCTATGTGCATTATACCGTTTAAGAAGGTTCCATTGGTAAGCACTACCGCAGTACTTTCTATCTCGATACCTAAAGATGTTTTAACACCATGTATCGTATTATCTTTTACCAATAGGCCTACAACACTGTCTTGCCAGATATCAAGATTAGGTGTCCTTTCCAAGGCTAAACGCCATTCTTCTGCAAAGCGCATTCTATCAATCTGTGCTCTCGGACTCCACATAGCAGGGCCTTTTGATTTATTGAGCATTCTAAATTGAATGGTCGATTTATCAGAGATGATACCTGAATAGCCGCCCATAGCATCTACCTCGCGAACAATCTGTCCTTTAGCTACACCACCCATGGCAGGGTTACAACTCATCTGGGCAATGGTGCCCATGTTCATTGTTATTAATAAAACAGATGATCCTAAATTGGCAGCAGCAGCAGCAGCTTCACAGCCTGCATGACCAGCACCAACAACAATCAAATCGTATTTTGAAAACATTTTATTTTATATTTCTTAATTGTTCCACGTGGAACAATTGGTTTTTATTTTAGTATTACGAGATGCTGAAACAAGTTCAGCATGACGATTTGTTGATGTTCCACGTGAAACATAACGCGGAAAACATCTTTGAATTGCAATCGCTTATTCTGAAAGCTCAAGCCAGCGCATGGTGAATTCGTCAAGCTTGGCCTGAAGCAATTCTATCTCGTTTGAAACTTCCTGGATTTTTACATAGTCGGTCGCGTCAATTTTAACTAAACTTTCATTAAGCGAAGCTATTTTGTTTTCTGTTTCTGCGATGCCTTTTTCACTATCTTCTAATTCTTTCTGTTCCTTGAAACTTAATTTTTTTACCGATTTTACGGGTGCTTGTTCTACAACGGGGGCAGGGGATTTCTTTGTTTCTGTTTTTACTTTTGGTTGCTCTAAACTTAAGCGGTACTCAGAATAATTACCGTTATAAATTTTAACCACACCTTCGCCTTCCATGATAAACAACTGATCGCTCATTTTATCGAGCAGGTATCTGTCGTGTGAAACCAACATCAATATGCCTGGGAAATTCTCTAAAAATTCTTCAAGAACGTTCAGCGTGTCAATGTCAAGATCGTTCGTTGGCTCATCCAAAATTAAAAAGTTTGGATTTTGCATCAGCACTTTCATCAGGTTCAAACGCTTCTTTTCTCCACCACTTAATTTCTCAACCATACCATGTTGTTTCTTCGGTGGGAAGAGAAATAAGGTTAATAGGGCAGAAGCAGTAATTACAGAACCATCAGCCATCTTGATATATTCGGCGTCTGATTTTACAATATCAATTACCCTTTCCTTCGGATCGAAAGTTAAACCGCCCTGTTTGTAATAACCGAAAACAGTAGTTTCACCAGTGTCAACTATACCTGCATCTGGTTTCAAATGACTGGTAATAATATTTAATAAGGTAGATTTTCCTGTTCCGTTTTTTCCAGCAAGGCCAATACGATCGCCTTTTTTAAAGGTATAACTAAAATCGTTGATGATCGGACGTCCGTCAAAAGCTTTTTGAACGTGTTCTAGCTCAATAATCTTCCCGCCTTGGCGAGACATCTTCATTTGGAGGTTAATACTCTGATTATCAGTCTTTTTCTTGGTTTTTTCCTCTAAATCGTAAAAAGCATTAATTCTTGCGTTAGATTTCGTTGCCCGGGCCTGTGGCATGCGCCTCATCCACTCTAATTCTTTCTTTAATAGCTGTTGGTTCTTGTGTAAAACCGTCGCGTCTAAAGCTTCTCTTTCGCTTTTCTTTTCTAAGAAATAAGCATAGTTTCCGTTATAGTTAAATATTTTTCCTCTATCTAGCTCTACAATAGTATTGCAAACATTATCCAAAAAGTACCTGTCGTGAGTAACGAGTAAAATAGTTTTTTGCCCGGTAGTTAATAATTTCTCCAACCATTCAATGGTATCAATATCCAAATGGTTGGTTGGCTCATCAAGTACCAAAATTTCCGGATCTTCAATCAACAGCTTAGCCAGGGCCAAACGTTTCTTTTGCCCGCCAGATAGGGTAGATATTTTCTGTTGAAGATGAGTAATGCCCATTCTGTTTAAAATGGTTTTAATCTCATGTTCATATTCCCACGCATTGTGTTCGCTTAATTCTTCATATAAACGATTAAGCGTTTTTTCGTCCGGATTAGGGTCTTCAATTAATTCTTCATATTCCTTAATTAACTGTTGTTGTTTATTCTCAAGAGAGAATATGTGGTCGCTAATAGAAAAACCTTCCGTAAATTGTGGTTCCTGATCGAGAAAACCGATTTTAACAGCTTTATTTTTTACAATTTTACCTTCGAGCGGAGGGAACATTTCTGCCAATAATTTCAAAAGTGTACTCTTACCAGCACCATTAATTCCAACCAACGCCACGCGCTGACCAGAGTTAATACCCAAGGTTAAATTTTTAAATAGCCATTCGTCATGATAACCATGCCCTAAGCCTTCTGCCGCAATTAGTGTGCTCAATTTTTTTGTATTTCGGATTTATAAAGGAAAATTAGTGCAAAAGTAAGTATAAAATATTTGGAACGGCATAATCAAATTGTAAAGCAATCTGTATCAGTTAAAAATGGCAGAATATTGATGGATAAGTTATTGGTTAAATAACCCGATTAGTCATTGGCGTTGTTGATGCAGACTAGCTTCTTTAAGTTACGGGATATGGTTTAATACGAAGGTTATTTATCTGTTTCGGTTGTAAATGGTTTAAAAAGAAAACAGCGGTTGGACTCGCTCCACCGCTGCTTCAATCATTAACTAAAACTAAACTTTATCTTGATATAATGCCCATAATATAAATTCCAGCACATTATGTAATTGTTGTTTTTTGAATATAAGACTGCGGTTGATTGGAAATGTTGCAGGCGATTTCTGTGTATTATACCAGCATAGATTAATTGTCGACGAACACCCGTAACTGTTAGACGAACGGGGAACCAGGGGACGGAAGACGCCAAACAAATTGATAACAACAGATTTAAAATTACCTGTTAAAATGTGTGCCATACTGCGAAGTATGATTGTAAGAACTGGCAAAAAACTTATGGAAAATTAACGGTTGAGACGGGTTTGGTTCGGAGTTAGTTCGGACTTAAGACAGAGTTGTGACAATGGTACCCGAACAAAGCCTGTTTAAACTCCGAGATTTATGCATTAAAAAATGCTAGTAATGGTTTACTTGAATGGAAGTAAATAATAGGGGAGTCATTTGCTGTGGTCAGCTGGTTCTGCCATGCGAATTATAAAAGGCTAGTAGATAACCTGAAAATGGATGTAGTAGTGTGTAACTAAAAAGAAACTTAGATCAGGCCAACTTCTGCTCTATAGCTTAAATACTCATCTTCTTTCTGCGTCATGAGGCTTTTAGCGGCTTTTCCTTTGTCTTTGTAACCCAGTAAATGGAGCGTACCATGGATCATAATGCGGCAAACCTCATCAAATTCGATTGTTTTGAAGGTTTTGGCGTTTTCTTTAACGCGCTCAATGCTGATGAAAATATCGCTTACAATCTGTTTTTCTTCTTCTGAGTTATCGAAAGTAATGATATCGGTATAAGTATCATGGTTTAAATATTGCTGGTTAATACCCAGCAGGTATTCGTCGCTACAGAAAATAAAATTAAGCTCCTGCAATTTAAAGCCTTCTTTTTCAATCGTAGCTTTAATCCACTTCTTCACCTTAAGCTTCTGAGGAAGATTATAGCTAACTGATTCTGTGAAAAATGATATTGCAGGCATGTTATTGTGTTTATGGCCGCAAATTTAATTAAAAATTTAAAGTGGTGGTTAGGGGCTGTATCATAAATATAGATTTGTCATCCTGAGCCTGTCGAAGGACCTGTTAGATGCCTCACAAAGCGTTTCGACAAGCTCAACGTGACAAATTCGATAAGAATCAAGTTCAGCATGAAGAACGGTGTGCTATCATCTCACCATATTCAATGATTTTAAATATTCAGCGATCTTGTTTTTATAGTAATAATTTAAGCTCGGGGGTAGTTTTTGTAGCATATCATTACCGTTTTGTTGTTGTTTTTTAAACTGATCGACCATTTTTTGATAAGATGGAGGGAATTCCTTAGCGGCTTTACTTTCCCGTTTAGAATCTTCTTCCTGATCGCGTTCGGCTTTTTCTGCCTCTAATAACTTTGTTAAGAGGTCTTTTTGCCTGTTTAGGGTTTCTTGTTGCAAACGTTTGTTAACCAGATCGCTCTCGGTTTGTTTCATTTCTTTAATGGCTTCGTTTAGGTTGCCCATTTTACCTGTGCCATCCTTGTTTTCTTCACGGTTGATCTTTTCGAGCGCCTGACGGATCATTTGTTGCTGCTGGGCCATTTTGCCAAACTCCTGGCTCATTTGTCCTTTGCCAACTTTACCTTGATTATCTCCCGATTTTTGCATTTGCTCCCGGGCCTTTTGCATGCTTTTGTTTAACTGTTCCTGCATCTGCGAAAGCTGCTTCATTCCCTGTTTTTTTTGCTTTCCACTACCACCTTTACCATTTTTCTGCATGTTTTGCAACTGACTTAGCGCTTCACTCAACATCAAGGTTAAATTATTGATAGAAGTCATGGTAAACTGCTGGAAACGGTTGGCTTCAGGCGTTCTTCTATCACCTAAACTTTCCAAACTTTTATCCAGGTTGAAATTAATCTTGTTCATCTCCTCGTTAACCGTCGATTCTATCTGCGGAACGCGCTTGCTTAAACTGTATAAGCTATCGGCAATAGTTTTAAGGTTGTCTTTAATGCTGCGTTGTTTCTGAACATTACTGGTATAAGAAGGATCGGCCGCGGTCATTTTCTTTAAAGCAAGCATTACTTTTTCCTGATCGAAAGAGGTAGTTAGTAAGTTTTCCAAGAGGCGGCGCAACTCTTTAGCATTTAGGTTGTTTTCCATTTCTTCACCCTGCTGTTGCATATCGCTCATTTTTTTAGACAGCTTTTCAATCTGCTCGCCAGCTTTTTGCTGTTTCTGGCTTGCGTTTTTCGAGTCCTTTTTATCTAAAGCATCTTTACTGTCCTGCTGTTCTTTTTGTATATCCTGCACATCTTTTTCAGGATTTTCGAAAGGATTGGGCCTTTCAAGGGATTGATTTTTTTCTTCCAGCTTTTTTAGATCATCTTTCAGGTCTTTCATTTCCTTGTTAAGTGCATCCTGTTTCTGCTTTAACGATTCATTGTCCTGTTTTTTATCTTTCGTTTGCTCAGCAAGCTCCTTTTGTTCTTTAGCCAACTCATTTAAACGATCGATATCGGTTTGGAGGTTTTGTTCAAATTCTAATTGTTTGTAGAGTTCCAAGATCCTGTCGAGTTCATTTTTGAGGGTTTTATTGTCCAATTGCATTTTCGAGAGCTCATTTTGCGTTTGGTCTTTATTTTTCTCATTCATGAGGTTTTGCAGCTTCTGTAAAAGCTCTTTGGTTTTCTCATCCAGTACATTATCAAACAGGTCTTTAATCTGTTTCTGTTTTTCTAATAGCTCTTCGGTTTGCTTTTGGTCTTCCTGTTGCTGGATATTTTTATCGTTCTGCTCTTTTATTTCCTTAACTGCCTCATCAAGCTGTTTTTGCTTGTCTAAAAGGGCTTCAATCTGTTTTTTATCCTCGAAAGAAATCTGTTTTTTATCAATGAGGCTTTCGGCTACTTTTTTACTTTCTTTTTCGATGGTATTGGCTAAACGTATGGCCGATTGCATTTTTTGTTTTAAAGCCTGGTTGCTGGCATTTACCTGTTCGGCAGTTTCTTTTTTAGTAGGTTGTTTAAAGGTTTTAATTTCCGATCGGGTAATTTTTGCACCATTTACGCCATCATTATCGGCTACTTCAAAATAGTATTCAATCTCCTGGCCAGGTTTGGCAGCAGCTGTTTTTAAATCCCAGAAATAGAAAAAGGTGTTTTCTGTAGCATTGCTTTTAATGGCAATATTCTTGGCAACCGTACCCACAATGCGGTTATTTTCTTTGATGTTGTACTTAAAACTTAAGCGGCTAAAACCATAATCATCAGTTACTTGTCCGCTAAAATATAGGGCTTTATTACTAATTGAATCCGACTTTTCTTCTACAGTAATCCCTGGAGCCTGATCTTTAACAACGGTAATTTGGTGTGAAAGCGAATCCCTTATCGTAACGTATTGGTTTTTAGGTGTGATGCTATATTTTGAATTATTCCTGATGGTTGCATTAAAGGCCGATTCATTATCCTCAACTTTTAAAACATTTTCGGTTCCATTTAAAATGAACAGCAGTGAATTGCTCTGGTCGGTTTTAAAGTTCCAGGTAACTTTTGTGCCTTCGGGTAGGAGCATATCGCCAACATTGGCAATCAATTCCTGTTTTTTGCCCAAGTAGGCTGGATAATTTAAGGTTGCAGTGGCATTAAGTAACTCGGGACGGGGTTTCACAGAAACAGTAAACACAGCTGAACTAAAGCCACCACCTTTAAAAACCAGTTTTTTATCGTTCTGTATATTTTTTATGCTGTAATTAAACTTGCTGATGTTCTCTTTTTCGAGTTTATAGGTGTTTTTTCCGTCTTCAACATAAATTTCGGCAGGCAGTTCGTTGCCGGCCAGTTTAACGTTTAGGGTTACATCATCACCCTGGGTAACGGTTAAACTCTTATTTAAAACCGTGAAACTAAAAGGCGCTTTAGGTGCAATGTACTCATCATACTTAAAGAAACTATTCGTGCCCTCACGTAAAATAGTCGGCGCGATAATGGCAATAAGCAGAATGATAGAAAGGGGAACAAAAAGATATTTTAAATATTTCCGGTTATCGTTAATACTAACAGCGGTGTAAAAAGGGACAGGCTTAAGTTCAAGGATCTTTTGATCGATACTGGCGAGAATAAGGTGGTTTTCAGGATGATTTTCGGATAAATGATGAAGTTGTAAGGTATTCAATAATTTATCCTTAATATCGGAAAAGTGATTTCCGATGATAACCGATGCTTCGTCGAAAGTAAGGTGTTTGCCTAATTTGAGCATCGAAAGCAATGGTTTGATGATTAGAAAGCCAACTAGTAGGGCCCCAACAAGTAAATAGGCAAAAAATACAAAGGTTTTAAAACCAGCAGTTGGATTGAGGTAATAAAGAGTCAAAAAAACAATGAGATACAGGCCTAAAAGTATGGCAGCGGCATAAATACTGCCACGCAAAATTTTATTCAGGTAAAATTTGCGGATAAACTCATCAATCTTCCGTAATAAATCACTGTAGTTATTGCTCACCATATCACCGTAAATGTAAAAATAGTTCTAATCAATTAAAAGAAACCCGCAATAAGGTAACGTGTTTATTTCAAATGGCTTATAATTTCCGCTTCAATTGCGATTATTTAACAAGGAGCGGAGCTTTGGTTAATCATCATCATCAACAATTTAAAGACGGCGCATTAATTTAAAAATCTTTATCTTGTTTTTATTAATACAAAGGTTACATAGATTTTAAACTAGTATTCTGATAAAAATCTACTTTTGATTTTTTGTATAATCATGCCAAATATGAAACGAGTATTTATTTCTGCACTAATGTTATTCATTTTTACCGCCTCTTTTGCTCAAAAATTTAACTGGAACAAAAACCAGGTAATTGCCCACCGCGGAGCATGGAAGAAAAATAATTTCCCCCAAAATTCTATAGCTTCTTTAAATGAAGCCGTAAAGCTGGGTTGTTATGGATCGGAATTCGATGTGTGGATGACCGCAGACAATGTTTTGGTAGTTAATCACGATCCAGAATTTCAGGGTTTGGTTATCGAAAAAGTAAATTACGCTGATTTATTGACCAAAACGATGAGCAATGGCGAAAAAATCCCAACGCTCGAAGCCTATCTATTGGAAGGTAAAAAGCAAAGAACAACTAAACTGATTTTAGAGATCAAACCTTCATTAATTAGTAAGGAACGCGGAATTGAGGTGACGAATAAATGTGTTGAAATGGTTCAGAAACTCAAGGTAGTGGAGTGGACGGAGTATATCAGTTTTGACTACGATTACTGTAAAAGGATTTTAGCGCTCTTGCCAAAAGCAAAAGTGGCCTACTTAAAGGGCGAAATCAGTGCCGAACAAATGAAAGCAGATAAATTAACCGGTGTTGATTATCATTTTAGCGTTTACCAAAAAGACGGGTGGATTGAAAATGCCCACAAATTAGGATTAACGGTAAACGCCTGGACCGTAAATACAGTTCCTGAAATTCAATGGCTTTTAGCACATCAGGTTGATTATATCACCACTAACGAACCAGAATTAACTTTCGAAGAACTCAAAAAAACACCTGTTGCAACGGGTTGGAAGCTGAAATGGGCTGATGAATTTAACGATGCCGGATTGCCTTTAGCAAAAAACTGGAGTTACGATGTAGGCGGAAAGGGTTGGGGCAATAACGAACTTCAGTATTATACCGATGCCGATAGCACAAATGCAATTGTAAAAAAAGGGAATCTGAATATTACTGCGGTAAAAGCAGACAAGGAAAACAACCATTATACTTCTGCCAGATTGGTAACGAAAAATAAATTCGATTTTAAATACGGAAGGGTAGAAGTTCGTGCCATGTTGCCTAAAGGCAGGGGCTTATGGCCAGCAATATGGGCTTTACCAACCGAAGAGAAATATGGTGGTTGGCCAAAGAACGGCGAAATTGATATTATGGAACATGTAGGTTATGATCCGGATAGCGTTCATGGAACGGTACATACAGAAAAATTTAACCACGTAATTAAAACGCAGGTTGGCAAGGCTTTAAAGGTTGATCATCCTTATACCGAATATCATATTTATGCTATAGAATGGTTTGCCGATAGAATAGATTTCTTTATCGATGATCAAAAATACCTCACGTTTAAAAATACCAAAAAAGGGTCTGGCGATTGGCCATTCGATCAAAACTTCCACCTTATTTTAAATGTAGCTGTAGGCGGTGGCTGGGGTGGAAAAAAAGGCGTAGATGACGCTGTATTCCCTGCAAGTATGAAAGTAGATTATGTTAGGGTGTTTCAGAAGTAATGTTTTGTTAGTTCAATTGACTAAGAACTTCATACTGATTAGCGCCATAAATTAACTGTTAACTGAAATTGCTAATTGACAACTGAAATTATAACTTGCGGTATCTAAGCTATATTGTATAATTTATGGACTCACGTAGAGAATTTCTAAAAAAAGCGGCCTTGTTTGCCGGAGCCACTGGCATGGCCAATACCTTGCCCAGTTCAGTGCTAAAAGCCATGTCGATTAACCCTGAACCGGGTAGTACATTTTACGATGCCGAACACATTGTTTTCCTGATGCAGGAAAACAGATCGTTCGACCATATGTTCGGTAAAATGAAAGGCGTTCGTGGATTTAATGATCCACATCCACACATTCAGCCTGATGGAAACAAAGTTTGGTTGCAAAAAGATGGCCAGGGTTATACCTATGCCCCTTTTCATGTGGATATTAACAAAACGAAAATCACCTGGCAGGGCGGGTTACCACATTCGTGGAATGATCAGGTCGCTGCACGAAATGGTGGCCGTTACGATAAATGGCTGCCCGTTAAAACACCAATGACATTGGCTTACTATGATCGGAATGATATTCCTTTCTATTATGCCATGGCCGATGCTTTTACCATTTGCGATCAGCATTTTTGCTCATCGCTAACGGGAACAACACCAAACAGACTGTTCTTTTTTACAGGAACTGTTCGCGGAGAAAAAAGTGCAAACCGGGTTGCGGTGGTCAATAACGATCAGGCCGAATCGCAAAATAATGTGTTTGTAGATTGGCCAACCTTTCAGGAAACATTAGAAGATAATGGTATCGATTGGCGCATTTACCAAAATGAATTATGGACCTCGAAACTCCCGGAAGGTGAAATAGATGACTGGTTGGGTAATTACGGCGATAATCCTGTAGAATACATCAGCAGGCACAACGTTAAATTATCGGCTTACTTTAGAAAAAATGGAGATAATACCGTTAAACCAGCTTTAACCGCAAAAGAGGTTCAGGAGAAATACGATAAATTATCACAAAAGGAAAAAAACTTAGTAGATAAAGCATTTACTACCAACATTTCTCAAAAAGATTATCTTGATCTTGAACCATTTACTTTTAAAAATGACCAAGGGAAGGATGAAACGATCAATGTGCCTAAAGGTGATATTTTCCATCAGTTTAGAAAAGACGTAGATAGCGGAAAATTACCAACGGTTTCGTGGTTGGTTGCGCCTCAACGTTTTTCTGATCATACCAGCTCGCCTTTGTATGGAACCTGGTATGTAAGCGAAGCCCTGGACATTTTAACCAAAAACCCGGAGGTTTGGAAAAAAACAATTTTTGTTTTAACCTATGATGAAAATGATGGGTATTTCGATCATCAGCCACCTTTCGTGGTACCAAACCCTGATGATCCTGCCAGCGGAAAGGTATCTGAAGGAATAAACTATGCCACTGATTTTGAAGCAAGAAAGGGAAGTCCGATCGGCTTGGGCTATCGTGTACCATTGGTTATTGCCTCACCCTGGAGCAAGGGCGGTTTTGTAAACTCGCAGGTTTTCGATCATACTTCATCATTAATGTTTATGGAAAAATGGCTGGCAAAAAAAACAGGTAAAACCATTAAAAGCAACAACATTAGCGATTGGCGAAGGAATATCTGCGGCGATTTAACCTCTGTATTTAGGCCATATAATGGAGAAGAAATCAAATCTCTGGAACCGCTAAAACGTGATGTTGTGGTAACCAATATCGGTAATGCTAAAAATAAGCCTGCCCAGGTTGGTCCTACTGCACTCAATAAAACTGAAGTTGCAAAAATAAATAAATTCGAAGCCTTTTCTCCTGAAACATCTGGTCATGCCCCTAAGCAGGAAAACGGAACAAAGCATGCTTGTGCCTTGCCTTATCATTTAATGGTTGATGCAAATCTGGTTAACGATGAAATAGCACTTACTTTTCAATCGGCAAAAACCTTGTTCGGTAGCGAAACAGAAACTGTTGGTGCACCTTTCAACATGAATACCATTTCCAAATTTAAAGGTGTTGCCGGCAAAACATGGGCTTATGCGGTAAAAGCTGGTGATGTGTTAAAAGACAGCATTAAACTGGATGATTTTGATAACGAAGTTTATGACCTGACAGTAAGCGGTCCTAATGGTTTTTACAGGCATTTTGCAGGTAGCAAAAAAAATCCTTCCGTTATTGTAAAAGCATATCCGGAGCAAGCTGGTTTGGTAACCAAAAAACTTACAGGTACCCTGGTTTTCGCTATTGAGAACAAGGGAGCGAGTTTAGTTACGCTCCAAATTGTAGATAACAAATATAAATCGGGGAGCAAAACGGTAACAATTAAGCCAAAATCGAATACAAATATCTCGTTTAATCTGGCTAAAAATGCGAATTGGTACGATTTCAGTATTGTGCAGGCAGGCAATACCACGTTTAAACACCGTTATGCAGGTAAAATAGAAACCGGAGAAATTACCCAAACCGATCCATACATGGGCAACGCATCATAAATATCCCCCCAAAAGGGGGATGGCTTTTGAAAGAAATTATGCTTATTTTGTATTACATGTGCAGTAAACTGTCTTTAATCAAGATAAATTTCATAGTTTCTTTCATTTTGCTTTTTAGCCTTGAGCTATCGGCCCAAAGCTATAATTTTACCAATTACAGCCTAAAGGATGGCTTGCCTCAATCGCAGGTAATGGTAATTTATCAGGCAAAAGACAGGACGCTTTGGCTTGGTACGTTCGGCGGGGTAAGTAATTTCGATGGCAGGCTATTTACCTCGTACAGCAAAGCCGATGGCTTAGGATCAAACTCGGTAAACTGTATTGCAGAGGATAACCGGAGCCAAATGCTCTTTGGTACCGAAACAGGCATCAGTATTCTTAAACGCGGAAAAATAAGTACCCTGTTTTCGGGCAAAGGAGTAAGTCATCTGCTTAAAGATAAGCATGGTGTTATTTGGGGAATAAGTGAATATAAGCTTTTCAAAATTGAAAAGGACAAAATTGTTTTTTATTCCATCGCCCGTAAAAAAATTCATACCATAAACAGCGATAGCGCTGGAAACCTATATGCTGCTGTATCAGAAAAAGGTATTTATCAGCTAAAGAATAATAACTGGACAATCTACCAGGAGTTGCCGCCAGCCATTAATACTTTATCTATCCGGAAGATTTTATTTGATAAAATCTTAAGGAATAAAGCCTATCTCTTAACCGACCATGGCGGAATTTATGTGCTGGAGAACAGCATAGTTAAACCGTTTTTTAAAAAAGAGGGCATTGATACCTATTATTCCATCGCACAGGATCATCGTGGAAATATGTGGGTAGGTTCGGAAAAAGGAGCTTACTTTATCAATAAAAACGGTGCGATCATCAATTTTAACGGAGAAAATGGATTAAGCGATAACCAGGTTAATGAGATATTTAGCGATGCTGAAAACAATATCTGGATATCTTGTTTTAGTGATGGCATTTACAAATACGAAGGCGATGCTTTTATTCGCTACAATAAGTTTAAGGGCAAGAACCTGGCTTATCCGATAAGTGGAATAGCGGCAGATAAAAATGATAATTTATGGTTTGGCACTTTTAACAAGGGCGTTTTTAAGTATGATGGGAAAGATGTACAAAGCATTGATATCCCCGCCTTTAAGGATAAAAAAATCTACTTCGTTTATGCCGATAAGGCAAAAAATATCTGGTTTTCTACCTATGGTAAAGGCATCTGGAAATACGACGGACAGAAATTTAGCCAGGTATTAAAACCAGATAAGTTTGATAACAGCTCGATAGCTGAAGATGAGGCAGGGGGGATCTGGATAAACGGACTCATGTCATCTAGTTATTTAAAGGGTGGAAAAACCGAAAGAATAAGCGGATTTGATGGCTATTTATCGTGTATTTACCCATTGGGGAAGGATAGCGTGTTTCTTGGTACATCAAATGGCGTTACACTTATTAAAAATAAAAAGATAGATAAAACATTTCGCATCAAATCGCTCACCAATGTTTACGTGCTGAGCATTATAAGGCAAGGAGATAATTTAATTTTTGCTACGCTTGGGGATGGGATCATCACCTGGAATTTAAAAACGAAAGCCATTAAACGTTATGTTGTTGCTAATGGGTTAAACTCAAACGATATTTACAGCCTTGCAACAGATAAGAATAATAATTTATGGGCCGGAACAGGGCGGGGGATTAACAAATTAACTTTTAATAAACAGCAACAAAATTATGAAGTTTTTAGAGATCATCCGCTAATTGTAGAATGTAACCAAAACGCAATTATCAATTACAAAAACAGCATATTGGTAGGCACCATAGATGGACTTATTCAATGTAAAACCAATGTGCTTGCAGAGGATAAAAAGAATCCTTTTATCCATATTCAACAGGTAAGTGTTTTTCATAAAAACGATCGGGCAAAGGATCTTTCGATCGATCTGAACGGAAGAGGAGATAAATTTTATAAACTTAATTATAGCCAAAATCATATTTCGATAAGTTTTAAAGGAGTTTACCTCACCAATCCCGAAAGTGTACTTTACCGTTACAAACTGGTTGGGGTAGATAATGATTTCAGCAAACCTGTACCCAACACGGAGATCGAATATTCGGCCATAAGGCCAGGTAGTTATACTTTCCAGGTTTATGCTATCGCAAATGGTCAACAATCAAATATCGAACAGTTTAGCTTTACCATTGTCCCGCCTTATTACGATACCATTATATTTAAGATTGGTGCATTTTTGGTGCTTATATTCCTGATCTGGCTTATCTTTTACCTCATTTTTAAAACCAGAGAACGTAAAAAACACCAGTTCGAAAAGTTAAAATTAAAAGAACAGGAAAAAATAAGAAAGCAAACTGCAGAAGATTTTCATGATGATATTGGCAATAAACTAACCCGGATTAATGTTTTATCTGAAATTTTGGATAAAAAGGTTGCTGGAACCGAAAAAGAGCAAAAAGAACTGATCAGGCTAATCAGAGAAAATGCCAGCCTGTTGTATACCGGCACTAAAGATATCCTTTGGGCGCTAGATCCCCATAGCGATAATCTTTTTGAGATATTGATGCACATTAAAAATTTTGGGATCGATCTATTCCAAAACACAGGCGTTACATTTAAAATGGAAGGCGTATTAAGTAAATACCAAAAGTTACACCTGTCAATGGAGTTTAACCGAAACCTAACCTTAATTTTTAAGGAGATGTTAAACAATGTGTTAAAGCATGCAAAAGCAAGCCAGGTGTTAATTATGGTTATTGAAACCGATGATGATACAGTAAACATCTTAACAACAGACGACGGCGAAGGTTTTGATATTGAAACGGTACAGAAAGGAAGAGGGCTAAACAATATTCAAACGCGCTGCAAGCGTATAAAATCGACGTTTCAAATTTCTTCTATTAAGGGGAAAGGTACCACGACAACAATTTCTACCAGAATTCCTGTTACAAAATAGCACTAAAACAGTCTTAATTAAAACCAACCACAAAATGAGCCAGAATTTACGAATTGTTCTAATCGAAGATGACGATATTTTAAGAATGGGTTATGAATCGTTATTAAGCGATGTTGAAGATTTTGTAGTCGTTAACGCTTATGCATCCTACGATTTGGCCAAAAAACACTTAGAGGCTGATCATCCAGATGTGATTTTGCTCGATATCCAGATGCCTGGCACCAATGGACTGCAGGCTTTGCCCTTTATCAAAAAAACCTTACCCAACGCGAATATTATTATCCTCACCGTTTTCGATTCGCCCGAATTGGTTTTCGAAGCCCTGACTATGGGCGCTGGCGGTTACCTCACCAAAAACTCAAGCGCATCGAAAATTATAGATGCAGTAAGAGAAGTGAGTACAGGAGGAGGGGCCATGAGTACAAATGTGGCACGCATTGTAATGCATTCTTTTCAAAAAAATCTGAATTCTCCTTTAACTAAACGCGAAACCGAAATATTAGACCGGATTGCAAATGGACAAACTAAATCTCAAATTGCAAACGACCTCTTTATTGATCAGGAAACGGTAAGAAGCCATGTAAAAAATATTTACATCAAACTCGATGTGAATTCCAAATCAGAAGCGATTAAAACAGCCAAAGAAAAGCGCTTTATTTAATCTATACCCATATTCTGCTAAAAAATAATGCGAAAATCACCCTTTTTGGGTGATGCTTTAGGTTCAATTTCAGTTTAATTTTACATCATACAATTAAACAAGGCAATGAACCCATCTGCAAAATTCTTTTATGTGCAAGTAAAGCAACTAAATGATGCAGATGCATTTTATGCCAACTGTTTAGGGATGCCTACAGAATCGACAATGATTTCTGAAAAGGAAAAAGGAATCATGGTTAAAGCAGATCATGAGACCAATATTTTGCTATCAGAACAAAAGCATCAAAATCAGACCAATAAAATTGTATTAACCAGCGATGATTGCTTAGAAGATTATTGCAGGCTAAAATCGAGAGGGGTTATTTTTAAAGATAGACCAGCTTACTTAAGTGAGGGTTTAAGTATCGAATTTTCTGATCCTTATGGTAATCATTTTATCATATTGGAGCAGCGTAACTACAATGAGGATTAATGTTATGAGGTACGTAAAAGAATTGAGCAATAGAAATAAAATTATAAGCGAAAGCACCTGTGAAGCCCTTTACGAGCAACAGAACGATGCTTATACCATTAAATTTGTTTTTAACGGAACCGAAGATTGCGAAATTAACAAGCGTAAGTTTAGCATTTACCCCGATACTTTTGCTGTAGTAAACGCCGGAACAAATTTTAGCAGCAAAATAGATTCGATAAACCCTGTAAATACATTTTCAGTTTCTTTTGGCGAAAATTTTATTAAAGATTTTCATCATACGTTTTCGAACAGCAACGAAAGTTTACTTGCCGAAAAGGAAGCAAAGGAAACGCCTCCGTTTATCGAATCACTTTATCCGTTTTCTGGCGATATGCGCTTTAATGTGCTGCATTTAAAAAGTCAGCTCGATAAAGGTTTGAAAGACGAAATGCTGATTAATGAATATCTGTACCACTGCCTTTTAAATTATTATAAAATTTATGATAAAGAGGTGGCTCAGAAATTGGATAAACTCAGCTTTATCAAAACAAAAACCCGCGAAGAGGTTTTAAAAAGATTGACCCTTGCCAAAGAATACATTAGCAGCAATTACAATAAAAATATAACATTAGAAAACATTGCCGAACAGGCATGTTTATCGGTTAACCATTTGCTAAGAACATTTAAAGAAGCATATGAAATTAGCCCATACCAGTTTTTAGTGCAGTTGAGATTAAACAGGGCTAAAAAACTATTGCAAACCACCACTTATTCCTTAAACGAAATAGTCGGTTTAGTAGGGTTTGAATGCCCAAGTTCATTCATCAGGTTATTTAAACACACGTTCAATATTACTCCGCTAAAATATAGAAAGAGTAGGTTGAACTAAAGTATAAATGGTGATTTCTGCATATTTAGAATGTTAGGATGAAACTATTTTTGAAGCTCTTGCAGGACAATTTGTAGAAGTTTTTTCCTGTTTAGGTTAATAATGATTAAAAAAGCAAACTGCCAGGATTGGGGTTTGCTTTTTTGCGTTTAAAGCCTCCTTCTATCCAGAATGGTGATTTTCGCACATTTTCGGATTTTCACAGCGCCTAAATTGCTTATTGATTTGGTTTACGTGCACATCTGCTAAGAACCTACTGAACTAATTAATTACTAACTATTTATTCCCAAACATGAAACAAAAATTACTATTGATTTTAATGGTGACGGTTTTGTCTTATTTAAATGCCGTAGCGCAAAATAGAACAATTACCGGAAAAGTGGTTGATGCGGATGATGGCTTACCATTGCCAGGCGTATCTATAAAAATAAAAGGGACCGCACAATTAACCCAAACCACCGGGCAAGGAACCTTTTCGATTTCGGTACCAGCAAATGCACAAAGTTTAGTGCTAAGCTATGTTGGTTACACCGAGCAGGAGGTAAGAATAACAGGCGAAACGTTAAATATTCGTTTGGTCTCATCTTCTAAAAATCTGCAGGATGTAATTGTTGTTGCCTACGGAACAAGCAAAAAAGAAGCAATTACAGGCTCTGTAGCTACTTTGAGCGCCAAGCAATTAGATAATCGGATTATTACGAATGTTACCAACGTTTTATCGGGTGTTGCGCCTGGAGTGGTAACAACTTCTGGAAATGGCCAACCGGGCAGTAGTTCGGCCATCCGTATCCGTGGATTTGGTTCTATATCGGCATCGAATAGCCCTCTTTTTGTATTAGACGGTTCAGTTTATGATGGCGAGCTTGGCGATATTAATGCCAACGACATAGAAAGTATTTCTTTGCTAAAAGATGCATCCTCATCAGCACTTTACGGTTCCAGAGCTGCAAATGGAGTGGTGATCATTACTACAAAAAAGGGTAAATCAGGTACGCCAACATTAAATGCCAGCTACAGTCAAGGTTTTTCTAAAAGAGGTATACCAGAATACGATCGGGTTGGAGCATTAGATTACTATCCTTTAATGTGGCAGGCTTTAAAAAACAGCCTGGTTTATCCTGCCACAGGAACTGGCATAAGCGAGCCGGCGGCAGCTACTCAAGCTTCCAATACCATTCAAGGTCAATTGATATATAATCCTTTTAATGTGCCAAACAACCAGATTGTAGGTGTAGATGGCAAATTGAACCCTAATGCACAATTGCGTTACGATGACTTCGATTGGTTTAAGCAGGCCTCGCGTGTTGGAAAACGGACCGAGTTTAATGTTAACTCGAGTGCAAAAAATGAAAAAACGGACTATTACTTCTCTATGAATTACCTGAAGGATAATGGTTATTTAATTAAGACCGACTTCGAAAGGTTTAATGTTCGCGTTAATGCCAATACACAATTACGGCCATGGTTTAAAACAGGGGTAAACCTGTCGGGAAGTTTATCGAACGGAAATTTAGCACAGGATGCCTCAACAGGTAGTGCCACGGCTTTTGTGAATGTTTTCAATTTTGCCAGAACTATTGGCCCTATTTATCCAATACATGCTTATGATGCCAATGGAAATCCGGTTTTAACCACCACTGGCGAGCAATGGTATGACTACGGAGGAAATCCTGGTTCTGTTAATAGACCACAAGGTGCTTTAGCCGGTCGAAATGTAATTTATGAAACTTTGCTAAACGATGTACAGAGCCGTAGGCTTGCCCTTAACGGTAGAGCATATGCCGAGATTAAATTTTTAAAAGATTTTACTTTTAAACCAACCTTCAGCATTGATTTTATTAATGCGTATAGCAGCGAATACCGAAACCCCATTGTGGGAGACGGGAGTACCGTTGGTGGTTCATCTACCAAGCGGAGCACACCAACGCAGAGTTATACATTCAATCAGGTATTATCGTACAGCAAAACATTTGGCAATCATAGTGTAAATGCTTTGGCCGGACATGAAAACTACGATTACGATTGGCGCAGGTTAAGTGCAACTAAACAAAGCCAGATTTTGGATGGAAATACGGAGTTCCCGAATTTTGTAACCCCTAGTGATGCAGGAGGATATAAAGATACTTATCGCGTAGAATCTTATTTCGGTAAGGTGGGTTACAATTATCTGGAGAAATACTTTGTAGATGCCTCTATCCGTCGCGATGGTACTTCGCGTTTATCATCAAAATCAAGATGGGGGACATTTTTCTCGGCGGGAGCATCATGGGCAGTTAACAAAGAAGATTTCATGAAAAACATGGATTGGATCAGTGATTTACGTTTGAAGGCTTCGTATGGTGAGGTTGGAAATGATAATTTAATTGACGCAAACCTTTTTGAACACAATAGCCTTTACTACAATTATCAGGCTTTTTACGAATTGGGCTGGAACAATGGTAGCGAACCAGGTTTGTTATTGGCCACAGCTGCAACGCCAGAGTTAAAATGGGAATCGGTAAATACTTTTAATACCGGAATAGCTTTTGGTTTATTTAGAAATCGCCTGAGGGGTGAGATTGAGTATTTTAAACGTGGCTCATCGAATTTATTGTTTGCAGTTCCACAACCATTGTCTGATCCAATCACATCTATCCGTCGCAATATTGGTTCTATGTACAACACAGGTATTGATCTGCAATTAAGCGGCGATATTTTAAAATCTGAAAACTTCAACTGGAACTTGTTAAGTAATTGGTCTTGGTTAAAAAACAAAATCACCAAAATGCCGGCAGAAACGCCAACCGTAACCAGCGGAACGAAAAGACTTGAAGTTGGGCGCGACATTTACGCCTATTATCTGCGCCAATGGGCCGGAGTAGATCCAACAGATGGTTCGGCTTTATTTGAGCCTAATGCTGGCGTAACAACCAATCTTCGTACGGTTAACGGACGTGTTTTAACTACGGATATTAATAATGCACGTTCTGATTATTCTGGTTCGGCCATCCCAGATTTATATGGTTCGGTTACCAACACTTTTAATTATAAAAACTTTGGGCTATCATTCCTGATCACCTACCAGATAGGAGGTAAATTCTACGATCAGAATTATCAGGGGCTAATGGCTACCACCTATGGTTCGGCGCTGCATGTTGATGCATTAAACTCATGGATGACACCTGGCCAGGTTACCGATATTCCACGATTGGATATTGGCCGTTCCGGTCAGTTTAACGGTACCTCAAGCCGTTGGTTGGTTGATGCCTCTTACGTTGCTTTCCGCAACGTAAATCTTTCTTATACTTTGCCACAAAGTTGGATTAAAGGCGCTACTTTAAGCAATGTTAGGGTGTTTGCTGCAGGCGAAAACCTGGGCTTAATATCCAAACGCAAAGGAATGGATCCGATCGAATCGTTTACGGGTTTAAATACAACTAATTATGTGCCTTCGCGGATGATTAGTTTCGGAATCAATGTTTCACTTTAAAAGCTACGATCATGAAATATAAAAAATATTTACTTTTTGCAGGTTTCAGCCTATTAAGCATTACGGCCTGTAAAAAAGATTATCTCGATACAAAACCGACAGACCAGGTTGATAATTCCGCTTTGTTTACCTCTGCTGCAAATGCAAAAAATGCTTTAAATGGCGTTTACCGCTATATGTTTGAGCGCTCTACAACTGTGCCAGATAATGCGCAGCAAAACAAACCCGGTGTAGGTGGTATTATGCTTTACATGGACTTTATGGGCGAAGATATTGGTATATCCTCATCAAATTGGTATACTTCTGATGGGGGATCGTGGATTAGTCATCGTACCGATAACAGCACCTTGTTAACGTATATGTACCGTACCTATTACCGAATTATCGGAAATGTGAATTACATTATCGATAATATTGATCAGGCCTCAGGAGCAGCTGTTGATAAAAATACAGTGAAAGCCGAAGCACTAACTTTAAGAGGATACGCTTATTTTGGTTTGGTACAGCTTTTTGGTAAACGTTACGATGGGGCAGCAAAACCGAACAATCAGCTTGGTGTGCCACTTTTATTGGCCTCAACGGATACCAATAAACCAAGGGCAACCGTAGAAAGTGTTTATGCTGCAATTGTTAGCGACTTAGAAACAGCTATTGCACTTAATGCCACAGCTTCGAATAAGACCCACGCAGGCGCTACGGTAGCAAAAGGCATTAGAGCAAGGGTAGCCCTGGTGATGCAGGATTATCCAAACGCCATTAAATATGCTAAAGACATTGTGGATGCCAACCAATACCCGCTGTTGTCTGTTACTGATTATCAGGCAGGCTTTAACAACGCTACACTAGGCGAGTTTATATGGTCTTCTATGCCAACCTTAGATCAAGGTGATACATTTGGGTCGTATTTTGCACAGATTGCTTACAACGCAAATACAAGCTTTATGCGCGGAAATCCAAAAAGGATTAATTCTGCGTTATACGATCAGATATCAGCTACAGATGTTCGGAAAAAGATGTGGGAACCAGTACCAACTACAGTAAATTTCCCATTACCTGCTACAAATTTTGCCCGTCAGCCTTATATGAGCCGTAAATTTTCGGTTAAAGAAGTAGGTGGCCCGTCTTTAGGCGATGTTCCCTTAATGCGGACCTCAGAAATGTACCTGATTTTAGCTGAAGCTTATGCAAAAACTCCCGGAAGTGAGGCAGCTGCCAGAACGGTCTTATTTAACCTGGTTAAGCAGAGAGACCCGGCTGCGGTAATCTCGGTAAATACAGGACAGGCCTTAATCAATGAGATTCTTTTTAACAGAAGAATTGAGCTTTGGGGAGAAGGCCACAGGTGGTTAGATTTAAAACGTTTAAACCTGCCGCTGGATAGAACGGTTGTTCCTAACTATGTTTCTGCTTCTGTTGCGGGTACGTTAACCATACCTGCAGGAGATGTTAAATGGCAATTTTTAATACCTAGGGCAGAAATGGAAGCTAATTCTGGCTTGGCCGGACAGCAAAATCCATAATAATTTAAAGCCCTGAAGAAAGGTTATGTTATCATTTGTTTAATTAAACGATAACATAACCTTTTCTTTTTATCACATTTTAGTTACCTCGGTATTATGGTGTTATCGGCATATTATTTTTCTTTATTCCAGCCGACCTTTAATAAAAAACACAGATAGTTATGAGACTAAAAGCTTTGGTGATTTTATTACTAGGTATTACAATCACAAATAATGTTTTTGCAGCTGAAAAACCAACTGCAAGCCATAAATCGGTTATCAATTATTATATGGACAGCTATATGAATTCTGACTATAAAAAGTTAAGAGCTGTTTTAAGCGAGGATGCTATTTTTACGTCGAATAGAGATGTAAGGGTAGTTAAACATAAAGCAAGTGATGTGTTAAATCAAATGAAGAAAAATGAGGGCGTAATTCAAAGAGATTGCAACATCAGCTCTTCAATCGTTTCTGAAACTGATGCTTTGGTAATTGCACGTGTAGATATTAATTACGAATTATTTGATGGCGCACAACAAAACTTTGTGATCATTGAGAAAGATAAAGAAGGCGAATGGAAAATCACCCAGGTGTACAAAGTTTTTATCGGCAGCGAAAGCGAAGCTAAAAAACTCGTTTCAAATTAAAGCCGTCCCAGGTGCGGGAAATTAAAAAGCGATTAAATAATAAAGTCCCGGTTATGCCGGGACTTTATATTTTTCTTTCTTTTCGATTTAAAAGGTAATTGGTAATTCTACCAGCGTTCTGTCCCAGCCAATAAGCAGATTAGCACCTCCAGTAGTCTCTGTAAAGGTTAGGGAGAAATATTCGATCGGTTTAGCCAGGGTTTTAACCGGAACATTTACACGAACAATATCTTTAGCCTGATTGTAAGTAAAAGCACCCCATTTGTCGGTTTCGCTATTTACAATAATCGTCCAGGTATCTTTGTTTGGAATGGCGAATAAGCTATAGGTACCTGCTTTGATTTTTCTGCCGCCAATGTTTACTTTTTTGAAGAAACGAACTTCTGTATTTTCGTTGGCACCAAAACGCCAAACGTTTCCATACTGTTCTAAAACGCCAAAAATATCACGCCCTTTTTTCTGTGGGCGCGAATAAACAATCTTTACAACCGGTTTTGTTGGGTCTCCAGCCTTTGCCTTTGGGGCATTAAGCGGAAAATAAACAATATCTGCAGGACTTGGGTCTGCAACAGGAAATTTTACTTCAGCGGTAGGGGCCTGTTGGGCTTTTGCGCTAAAACAAAGAAGAGCGAAAACAACAATGAAGATATTTTTCATCTGTAGGTTTTTGTTTTCAGTAGCGATGAGCAATCATGATTTTACAGCCATAGGTAAAATCATAATGGTCTCATGTGCTGTGGAATTAATTTTAATCCTTAAAAGGATCTAATCGTATAAAAGGGCTAAAAACTAGTATTTTCTTCCTTTTACGATAGCGTTTAAAAATAAGCCTGCTGTTAACAAACCTAAAACACCACCTAACAAAGCGAAAATGTAGTTTTGTGTAATGATTGCTCCAGTTAAAACTCCGAAGAATAAACCTAAAGCATAATATAACCAGTTGAAATTATTGCTGCTGTTCTCTTGTACACTCATGTTTTTTGTTATTTGGAGGCAAAGTTAATATTTATTTTAAATTTTAATTTGTCATTGTACCCAATATTCTAATTAATTATCAATTCTAGCTAATTTATAATCAGCCTTTTTCAGATAAATAAGCAATTCTGCCAGCCTGTTATAAAATTTATCCGTTCTTCTGGCATCGGTACCGATGTGCAACAACAGGATAAAACCGTTTAAACCACTGGGTTTTGTTTCGTTAAAAGTTGTAATCGATCGATATATTTCATCGCTCGATTGATAACTTTTTCCCATTTCGGGGTAGGTATAATCAGCATTAGATCGTGTGCCCGGAGTGAAATTGATCAATTGTAAGCCCTGTGCTTTGGTCCAGTTGGCTATGGTTTGGTTATACCATTCGTAAGGAGGTAAAAAATAGCTTGCTGCTTCTTTGTTGATTCCGAAGCTGGCCATTGCCTGATAATTGTTTCTTAAATCGGTTTCGAAATCTGTTTTTGTGACCAGGAGACTGTCGCGTTTATTCCAATCGCAGTATAATAAATGCTTGTCAGAATGCGGACCCAGGTAATGTCCATCATTTTTTAGCCTTTTGATCAATGATTGGAAATTAGGGTTCCGGTAAAAATTTCCGGTAAGAAAAAAGGATGCCTTAACTTTTTCCTGTGTCAGCACCCTGCTTATTTTTTCGCCGCCATCAGCATATTCGTCACCCGTAAAAACCAGATAGATTTTCTTTTGGGTAGAATCGCCCCGAATGTTCGCACCCAGGCTATAAGTTTTATAGTCGGGTAGGGGTTTAGCCCGTGCTTCTTTGGCCGCTAATAAATAAATAAGAGATGCTGTTCCGTCCATTGTAGGTTCATTAGTGCTATAATCGCCATAGTCATCATGGTAAACGGCCAGGTCGCTCTGAAAGTCAGCATATTCATCAACATCATTGAGTTTGATCCCGATTAATCCTTTATAAATATTGGTATAAACAGGTCCATCAACCAATCCGCCGTTTATGGGGTAATTCTTTAAATGGGTAAAAGCCGAGTGCGGATCGGTTGGCGTATCTCCCCATTGAGGCAGGCCGTAAACCATACTCGTTCCCCAAGGATTACAACCAAAAAGCCAATCGAAATTAGCCTGTTCCAACTCCGTATAGGTGTTGTCGCCACTTAATGCCGAGTACCAGCTGCACTGTATGGCAAAGGCAACGGTTAAGTTATTACTGCACCAAATAAACGGAACGCCACGGTAAAAGGCATTGTTTTTTGCTCGATTCCAAACTTGCTTAATTCCTTGTTGATAATAACTGATGGCTGTTTTATCTTTTGAATCTTGCTTGGCAATTTCGTAATGACCAAGGTTGATGAATGGATAATATTGATAATGCGCTGCAGTATCTTTTTGTAGCCAGGGTGTGATGCTTTCTTGCTGAGCATAGCTTAAGGCCCGGGCTATTTTCTTTCGGTCGATCTTTTCTCTTCCAAAATTGAATGATGTTTCGGCCAGTTCCATGTCATCAACCCAATTATCTTCAGCATAAATGTAAGGTGATTTTACGGATGCAGTTTGCGTTACCCCAGGTTTTTGTAACGCAAATTTATAAGCGGTTTTTGCCTTTTTGGTAAGCGTTTGGGCATAGGCTTGATCATGCTCTTTAAATAAAACCGATCCTAAATTAAAAGCACTCGTAAATTTAGCAGCTGTAGAGCTGGTTCCGGTGGTGTTGTTCATAAATTTGCCCCGCTGCTGTGTTTCGCCGGTAATAAAATAGAGCGGGCGCTCAAAACCTTTTCCGTATTGACTGTCTTCTTTTGGAATGCGCATACTGATGTGATCACGGTCATCGGCCAGTTGGTTAAACATGATGTTTTTTTGTGGATGCATTTTCAACAGCCAATCCAATCCCCATTTAGCTTCGTCCAGAACATCAGCCAGGCCATTTTTTCCATCCAAACCATTTGCCTGTTGCCGGTCGCTAAATACTTGAGGGAAATCGCGATAAGCCATTAGCAGGTGATAGGCTGCATTTGCCGAAGTAGTTGAATATTGTAGGTAATCGCTGGCATCGTGCCAACCACCGGAAGCATCAAAATGTGTACTGTCTTTAATGCCAGCTTTGGCGCCATATAAAACAAAGCCATCATGGGTATGGCAGCTATCTTTTAAATACGGATTAAAACCGCTCCGTTGCTGCCGCATATATTGTAGGCAAAAATCAGCCGCACCTTTATATACGTTATTATTGATTAATAACAGGGGAGAAACAACACCATTTGCCCTGAGGTAGAAACTCCCTGCGCTTTTAAAATCACTAAAATTTAATCGGGCGGTTTGGCTAAAAGGACCATAGCCGCCAAAGCCTTTAATATTGGTTGAGGTATAAACAATTTTATTGGTTTCCTTTTCTACAATTTCAAATTGGGTTGGAATCTCGCCTGTTTTGCTTGCCCATACTGCAATTTTAATGCTTTCGGTGGGGTAACCAAGCAAATTGATTCTGATCCAGCTTTGTTGGATTTTTCTCTGCGTACCAATAAACGAACATAAGAACCATAGGACAAATGAGAAAGTTAAGGCTAAAAAGAACTTATTTTTCATTATAACGGATGATTATTTCATTTAAAAATAGGGTTTTATCAAGATAATGTAAAAGAAGTAGGTAAACATTTGGAAATTAATCAATCGTTTGATTAATTTTGTGCCGTTAAAAGAAATGAAAACAGAAAAAGTAGATAAAAGACAAGCCATTCTCGATGCAGCTGAAAAGCTGTTTTGCGAGACCGGGTACGAAGGAACTTCAACCCGTCAGATTGCTAAGGAATCCGGAGCAAACATGGCGATGATAAATTATTATTTCGGCTCTAAAGAAGGGGTTTTTGTGGAGATTATGAACGAGCGTATTGCTGGTTTTGCTTCTCAGTTAAAAATCATCAATGAAGATAAGATTTCGGCATTAGAAAAATTGCACAGGGTTATAGAGGGCTATGTAAATAGGATACTGAATAACACTGCGTTTCATAAAATGATGCACAGAGAGCTTTCTTTAACCCAAAGGCCAGAAATGTATGATAAGATAAAAGACGCCATGAGCCACAACATGCAGCTTATCGATCGCATTATTACAGATGGTATTGAAGATGGGACCTTTAACAAGGTAGACGTTCGGATGGTAATCGCCACTATTATGGGCACCATAACCAACATTGTTATCTCTCCCCATAAGGTGATATCATGCTCCAACTTCGACTTGAATAACCCGAAAGATAAAAAAATTATTAAGGAGCGGACAGTCGCTCACTTACAAGATCTAACAACAGTTTATTTAACAACAAAAAAATGATACCCAGATCAATAAGATTAATGCTTGCGGCGTCATTAATTCCGGCAGCTTTATTTGCACAGAGCTCGAAAGAATTAAATATTAACCAGGCAATAGAACTTGGCATAGCCAATAGTAAAAACTTAAAACTTTCTCAAAACAAAATCGATCAGGCTGTTGCGCAGCTGGAGGTTGTAAAAGACAACGTTTTGCCTACCGCAAATGCAAGTTTTATGTACAACCATGCTGAAATACCAACCACTACTTTTGCATTACCAGGTAGCGAATCGTCTTTCCACTTGCCTAAAAGAGCCGATGCTTTTGTGGGAACAGCAGCAGTACAGGAATTGGTGTACGGGGGCGGTAAATTAAGATATGCAAAAGAATCGACCAAATTACTGGCAGATGTTGCGCGTTTAGATGCCGATAAAAGCAAAGAAGAAATCACTTATGCTGTAATTAATACTTATTATTCTCTATATAAGGTTCTGCAAAGCAGAAAAGTGGTTGACCAGAATTTAGAGTCAATTGCAGCACAGATTAAACAGGCACAACGTTTCTTCGAACAAGGTATTGTAACCAAAAACGATGTGTTGCGTTTCCAATTGCAACAGGCAAATGTTACGCTAACACAGATGGATATCGAGAGCAACCGAAAAGTGATTAATTATAACCTGGATATCTTATTAGGTTTACCAGAAGATACCGAAGTGAAAATTGTAGATCCAACAGCTGGTTTAAAAACCCCAGGCTCGTTAAATGAATACATCGGGCAGGCAATGGCTAACCGCCAGGAGCTAAAACAACTTGATGTGCAAAACAAAGTTGCCGATTATAACATCAAAACCATTAAAGCCAACACGTTGCCTACAGTTGGTGTTGGTGCAAACCTATATTATATTAATCCAAGTGGTAAATTTGTTCCGCCAACAAACCAGTACTTAATGCCAATTACTTTGGGCGCTACGGTTTCCTGGAATATCGGCAACCTTTGGACCAACAAGAACAAGGTTAGCGAAGCGAAGATTCAGCAAAGTGAAATTACCATTCAGAAAGATATCTTATCTGATCAGGTAAAAACAGATATCAATAAAAACTTTCAAGGTTATCAGGTGGCGATGAACAAAATCCAGGTATTGGAAACCTCAATTGCACAAGCAACCGAAAACGATAAGTTGTTGGCATCTAAATATAAAAACAATGTGGCTTCGGTTACCGATCGTATTGATGCAGAAACTTTATTGTACCAGGCAAAAATAAACTTAGAGATAGCTAAGGCAGACGCAGGTTTGGCTTACTATACCTTATTAAAATCAACAGGAAAAATAACGCAATAAATACAGCAATGACAACTGAAAAGAAAAAAAAGAACTTAGTAGTACCCATCATTTTAGGTGTTTTACTAGTAATAGGTATAATCTTCGGGATTACTGAATGGAATTATTATAGCAAACACGTAGATACGGATGATGCTCAGATTGATGGCGATATCAGTCCTGTTGTTGCCCGTGTTGGCGGTTATGTTAAGGATATTAATTTTGAAGAAAATACACACGTAACTGCAGATCAGGTTTTGGTTAAACTTGATGATAACGATTACAAGGTTAAATTAGAACAAGCAGAATCTGGTCAGAAAGGTGCAAGTGCAGGTGTTGGTGTGGCGCAATCGCAAATTGTGGCTACCCAGGCAAATACTGGTACTGCAAAAGCAAACGTTGATGCGGCAAAATCAAATGTTGAGGCTGCAAATGTTAAATTAAATTTAGCGCAGAAAGATTACAATCGTTACGAAAACCTTGTGAAAGATGGTTCAATCACACAACAGGCTTTCGATCAGGCTAAGGCAAGTAAGGAATCTGCAGAAGCGGCCAGACAATCTGCTCTGGCGGCATATCGCGCAGCGCAAGATCAATATAATGCTGCGGTTAAACAAGTTGGTACTACACAATCACAGTTGGCAGTGAGCAGCAATGTAATCAGCCAGCGTCAAAGTGATATCGATTTTGCAAAACTTCAATTATCTTATACCGATATTAAAGCCCCTGCAACCGGTATTGTATCTAAAAAGAATGTTCAAAAAGGACAATTGGTTCAGGCTGGTCAATCTTTATTCTCTATCGTGAATGACGGAAGCATTTATGTAACGGCAAATTTTAAAGAAACTCAATTAGAGAAAATTAAAGAAGGTTCTAAAGTAGAAATTGAGGTTGATGCTTATCCAGACGAAAAAATTGAAGGCGAAGTATATAATTTCTCTCCAATTACTGGTGCAAAAGGATCTTTATTGCCTCCTGATAATGCTACCGGTAACTTCGTTAAAGTTGTCCAACGTGTTCCAGTAAAAATCAAAATTCATCCATCAAAAGAACTGTTGGCTAAGTTGCGCCCAGGAATGAGCGTTAAAGCATCAGTATCTACTAAATAATATTAAAATGGCCGAAGTAGGTTTAAAAAAGTGGATTATTACATTTACGGTAATCACCGCTTCATTATTGGAGCTGATTGATACGACTATCGTAAACGTGGCAATTCCACAAATACAGGGAAACCTGGGCGCTACCCTAGAGGATGTGGCCTGGCTTTCTACAGGCTATGCGGTAGCGAATGTTATCGTGTTGCCAATGTCGGGCTGGTTGGGTAACCGATTCGGCAGGAAAAATTACTTTCTTACCTCCATCATCGTTTTTACACTTGTTTCGTTTTTGTGCGGAAACGCCACTTCGCTGAATGAACTTATTTTATTCAGGATTATTCAGGGTTTGGCCGGCGGTGGTTTAATCTCAACAGCGCAAGCTATTTTAATAGAAACCTGGCCACGTGAAGATGTGGGTATTGCAACTGCCTTATTTGGTTTGGGTGCAGTAGTTGGGCCAACCGTTGGGCCAACCATTGGTGGATATATCCTGGAAATCAGTTCGTGGCCCTGGATCTTTTATGTGAATATTCCCGTCGGAATACTCGCGGCCTACTGTACGTACACCTTTGTTCGGGCAACCCCGAAATCAGGGCAGGGGCAACCTGTCGATTGGTGGGGTATCGCATTATTGGCTATTGCAGTAGGTAGTTTACAAACTTTATTAGAAAAAGGGGAGAGCGAAGATTGGTTCGCAACACCATACATTACCGCATTGGCCGTGGCCTCGGTATTTGGTTTACTGCTATTTATATGGCGGGAAATGACCACCGACCACCCGATTGTGAACTTTAAAATTATGAGACACAGAAGTTTCTCTGTGGGTATGTTTACCTCATTCATTTTAGGTTTCGGGTTATACGGTTCGGTGTTCGTGTTTCCGGTATTCTGTCAGAATTTGCTCGGATTTTCACCTTTGCAAACTGGAGAAATCTTGTTCCCGGGTGGTTTATGTACCATTATAATGATGCCTTTTATTGGTATTATGCTTAAAAAAGGTGTTCCGGCACAGATTATGGCAACCTTTGGGATGCTGGCATTCTTCATTTTCTGTTGGATGTTGAGCAATTCGACGCTACAATCAGGAACCGGCGATTTCTTCTGGCCACTGGTAATCAGGGGTGTGGGTATGGCCTTATTGTTTGTGCCGCTAACAACACTTGCTATTCAAGATTTAAAAGGACCAGAAATCGGTCAGGGTTCAGGTTTAAACAATATGATGCGTCAATTGGGTGGTTCATTCGGTATCGCAGCTTTAACTACATTAATTCACATCCGTTCGGGTTTCCACAGAAGTGTTTTATTGGCAAATGTGAACGATTATAACCAACCATTTGTGGACCGTTTTAACGGTTTGATTAAAGGCTTTATGGCAAAAGGACAAACGCTGTTCGATGCCAAAATTATGGCTGCAAAAGCGATGGAAGGAATTGTAACCAGACAAACCATGTTACTTACTTATGACGATGCATATTGGGTTGCAGGATTGATCATGTTGTTCTCCATCCCGCTACTTTATCTTCAAAAGTTTAAGAAAAATGCAAACATTCCTGCCGATGTGCACTAATATTTGCAAAGAAATGCCATAAAAAATGGCAAAAAACAAAAACAGCCGGTGTATATTATTACATCGGCTGTTTTAACCCAAAAAATTAACAATCAATGCAATGCCCTTAAACATTGCAAATGTTCTTACTTAACCACATGGTGGCCAAATAAGATTCTAAAATTAAAATTTATTCTACAATTTTCCAAATAGTAAGCCTTAGAATTTTAATACCTTATGCATTTTTTGTAGTATTACGGTATACAAAACTATTGCATAAGCTATGCCTAAACTTCGTTTAACTACGCAACGAGAATCTATTTTTAATAATGAGGTAATCTCAAAATTCGAACTATTTAACAGTTTATTTCTCACCTTGCCTTTTTACAAAATTAAAGATACCGGAACATTGCTTCCGCTGTTTTTTAAGAGCTGTGAAGAAGGCATTGCAAACGGAGAAAAACCTGCACAGATTATCGAAGAATTTTTTGCCAAGTATACCAGTTATACCAACCCTAAGGATATTGTTGACCTGCTTTTCCGTTTTATCCAGTATATCGAACGTCAGGTGGTGCTTTTTGATGCTGTAGAAGATGCTTCTTTTACCAAGTTAAATACAACTGACGAGCAAAGTACGCTGGCATTCATCTTAAAAAAGAATGCCGATAACAAACCGATGTTATCAAAAATTGAGAAGTTGATTGACGAACTTTCGCTTCGTTTGGTTTTAACCGCACACCCAACCCAGTTTTACCCTGGAAGTGTATTGGCCATTATTACCGATTTAACCAAGGCCATTCGTGATAATGACCTTACTTCGATGAACTCGTTATTGCAGCAATTGGGTAAAACGCCATTTTTTAATAAAAAATCGCCAACACCGGTTGATGAGGCATTAAACCTGGCCTGGTTTTTAGAAAATACATTTTATTTTGCCGCGGCAAACATTCAGGAAGAGATAGACCAGAACCTTGATGAATACAACCTGGAGACCAAGAAAATTTTAGAGCTGGGTTTCTGGCCTGGGGGAGATAGAGATGGAAATCCGAACATTCATGCTGATACCACCTTGGAGGTTTCTAAAATGTTGCGTCAGATTCTTTTCCGTTGTTATTACCGCGATTTCAGGGTAATTAAACGCCGCATCACCTTTAGAGGTGTTGAAGAAAATATCGCAAAACTGCACGACGTATTGTATCTAAATGCTTTCGACCAGACCTGTGAGCTTCATGATATTTCTGATGAACTAAGGGACAACCTGAATAAAATTAAAGAAACATTGTTAGCCGAACACGAAGGTTTGTTTGTTGATCTGGTTAACGATCTGATCCGCAAGATAGATTTATATGGTAACTACTTTGCGTCGTTAGATATTCGTCAGGACAGCCGTGTGCTGAGAAATGTACATACCTATTGCCGCGCAAATAAGCCGATTTCTTCGCTGTATCCTGCCGATTATGATAAACTATCCGAAGCAGAGAAATTAGCTTTAATTTCTTTTAAAGAGGCAACGGTTGTTTATGCCAGTGAGCCCGATGCCCTGACAAAGGATACCATTGAAGTAATCCAAGAAATTAAAGGTATTCAAAGACGTAATGGCGAAAAAGCCTGTCACCGTTTTATTATCAGTAATTGCCAACAAGCGAGCGATATTTTGCAATTAATTGAGCTTTTCCTTTGGAATGGCTGGAGTAAAGAATCGTTGACTATTGATTTCGTGCCGCTTTTTGAAACCGTTAACGATTTAAAGGGGGCAGCTGCAATTATGGATACGCTTTATAGTAATCCATTCTATAAGGCACATTTAGCCAGCCGTGGAAATAAACAGGATATTATGCTTGGTTATTCTGACAGCACCAAAGATGGTGGTTACTTAATGGCCAACTGGTCTATTTTTAACGGAAAAACATCATTATCTGCGGTTTCTGCCAAGCACAATATTCAGCTGGCGTTTTTTGATGGCCGTGGTGGTCCGCCTGCACGTGGTGGAGGTAAAACACACCGTTTTTATGCTTCTATGGGCAAGGAAATTGCGAACAAGAACATGCAGTTAACCGTTCAGGGGCAAACCATCAGTTCTCAATATGGTTCGGTAGAAAGTGCTGAATTTAATATCGAACAATTAATCAACGCCGGATTAACCTCTGGATTGAAAGAGAAACACAATATTCTGTTAGATCCTGAAAATAAGACCTTGCTTGATGAGATGGCCGAAGAAAGTTATAAAGCTTTTGTCGACTTGCGCGAGCACCCATTATTTGTGAGTTATTTAGAGAAGTTGTCTCCTTTAAAACTATTATCACAAGCCAATATTAGCAGTCGCCCGGTAAAAAGAAATGGTGGTGGCGAAATGAAACTCGAAGATTTAAGGGCCATCAGTTTTGTTACCGCCTGGAGTATGCTGAAACAGAATGTTCCGGGTTTCTATGGAATGGGAACAGCTTTAAAAAACCAGGAAAAAGCTGGTAACTGGGATAAAGTGCTTAAAGTTTACCAAGATTCTGATTATTTAAAAACGATTGTAGATAACTGTATGATGAGTATGAGCAAATCAGACTTTACCATTACAGCGCATTTGGCCGCAGATAAAGAATTTGGCGCTTTTTGGACTCAACTACACGACGAATTCGAGTTAGCTAAGGAGATGCTTTTAAAACTCTCCGGACAGCCAACATTAATGGCTAATTATCCTGTAGATAAAAAGTCAATCGCCACACGCGAAAAGATTATTTTACCGTTGGTATTGATCCAGCATTTCGCTTTAGAGAAACTGCAACACGATCAGAACGAGAAAGATCAACATGCTTTAGAAAAGCTTGCAGTAAGAACGGTATTTGGTATTGTAAATGCAGGTAGGAATTTAGCTTAATTAAGCCAAACCCCTAAGGTTTCAAAAACCTTGTAGGTTTATAACATATTTCCAAGGTCTGTGTCCTCGCAGACCTTTTTTTATAATGAAGAAGAATGTTTCAAGCTATCTGGGTTAAAATATCTTTTTCTAACAGGTTTTGTGAAATAAAAGATCAGTGTAAAGAAGTAAAACAAAAGAGGCGAAAGGTTAGCTAAATAAGGAACAGGTTTAATGTTGATCTTTTCACGGCAAAAGAAATAGATGTTAAACCCAAAATCCATTCTCGTTGCGACACTTGCGATAGTAGCGTAAACAAAAAGATCATAAAGGCCATAGACGCATAATAAAACCATAAATAGCCACGATAGCCAGTTACGATGAAAGAACAAAAGGATAATAAATAGCAGTAATGAAATATGAGACCTGTGAAAAAGTAGCTCATGATTCGCAATCATCGTTATTCCATTAATATGATACCGCCGAAAATTATTGTCCAATATCATTTTCCTATTTTGAGTAGCGTATTCATAATCTAAAAGTATCAATTAAATTTTAGTCATGCTCATTCCACTTTGTTTAGGATTGCAGCCCCAGCCAATTAAACCTGATTGGACGAATGCCGATTTAAGCATCTGTTTTTATTTACTTATGGTATGCTTGCTTGTTTCACAGGTTTTCTATCGGCAGCAGGGAAAGCAGGACTGTCAGAACCGATAGAAACGGAACCTTGCTTTCCATAAAAAAACGATAAATAATACTTAAGCGGGATGTTTTGTTAAAAATAGGAAAGATGCTGAAATAAATTCAGTATGACGAGAAGTAGAAGGAATACCAAACAAAAATCCCTCGCTGATTTTCATCAACGAGGGATTATATTTTGAAAAAGCAAGATTAAGCTTTAAAACGATTATCGATCAATCGAACCCATTACCTTTTGGCCGAAAGCATTTAATGCGTCCTTTTCGGCAGCACCTTCACTTACCATCTGGTGTACTTCCAGGGCACCGCAAATATTGGTAATCATTTCGCCCGCAACATCAACTTCGTGTTCGCTAACACCTCTAAATTCGCAAAAAGCCTCTAAAACCTCCAACGTAGTTTCCAGTTGTGCTGGAGTGGTGTTTTGAAATAATTGTCTTATAACCGGAATCTTCATTACTTTATCTTGTTAAATAGTTCAATTAAACCTTCTGCTTTGTTGGTTTGCACCTGATCTACCAAGCTACCGCCTTCAAAAGCTGCGAAAGTTGGTAAATTATCAACGTTTGCAAATTTGCGTGAGTTTGGAAGTTTTTCGGCATCAACAATCAAGAAAGCTACATCTTCATTTTCTGAAGCCAATTTTTTAAACTTAGGCTTCATGATTCTGCAGTTTCCGCACCATGATGCAGCATACTGAACCATAACCTTTGAGTTATCGGCCAAATATTGTTGAAGATTATCTTCTGTTAATTCTAAAAACATAACGTTTTGTTTAATTAGTTAGCGGCTAAATATTCAGCAACGCCAGTTCTGTTCGCATTCATTGCTTCTTTTCCTTCTTCCCAGTTTGCAGGACAAACTTCGCCATGTTTTTGAACGTGAGCATAAGCATCGATTAAACGTAAATATTCTTTAACGTTTCTGCCTAATGGCATATCGTTAACACTTTCGTGGAAAACTTTACCAGTTTCGTCGATTAAGTAAGTAGCTCTGAAAGAAACATTAGATCCTGAGAAAGATTCATTTCCTTCTTCATCATAGTTAACTTCCTGATCTAAAATATCTAAGATACCTGATAATTGTCTGTGTGTATCGGCCAAGATCGGGTAAGTAACACCTTCAATACCGCCGTTATCTTTTGGTGTATTTAACCATGCGAAGTGAACTTCGTTGGTATCGCAAGATGCACCGATTACAATAGTATTTCTTTTTTCAAACTCAGGTAAAGCAGCTTGGAAAGCGTGTAATTCTGTAGGGCAAACGAAAGTAAAGTCTTTTGGATACCAGAACAATAACACTTTGCTATTTTTATTTACAGCCTCTTCAAATACATTGATTTTCAAGTCATCACCCATGTCTGACATTGCATCAATACTAACACTCGGGAATTTTTTGCCTACTATTGCCATAATTTTTTTGTCTTTAATTTTGTGCCACAAAGGTAAGGCTAAAACAGATGTCAAGCAACCCTGTTTCACTAATTGTTAATTGTATTTATTGATAACGATATAGACGAAAACTATATTTATTTAAAAAGATATAATAGACTTCTATTCTGATATTGAGGAATGCTTTTCAGGATCGTCATTTCGACCGTAGTGGAGAAATCTTTGAATTAAATATCGTTCAAAGATCTCTCCGTTCCGCTGCGCTCCAGCCGAGATGACGTAATTTTATTAAAAGCTACTTCTTCAACGTATTTTCATACAGTTTAAATATCCTTTTATACTCATCAGTCCAGCTGCTAGGCTCGATAAAACCGTGGTCTTCAACAGGGTAAACGGCCAGTTCCCAATTGTTTTTGCCCAACTCTATAAAACGTTGACTAATACGAACAATATCCTGAAAATGAACATTCACATCAACCATTCCATGCGCCATTAAAAGGTTGCCTTTTAACTTATCGGCGAAGTAGATCGGTGAGCTTCTTTTATATGCAATCGGATCGTTAAACGGTTCGTTTAAAATATTCGAGGTATAACCATGGTTATAATGTGCCCAGTCGGTTACCGAACGTAAAGCAGCACCACTGGCAAAAACATCTGCTTCATTAAACATGGCCATCAGGGTGATAAAACCACCGTACGAGCCTCCGTACAAACCAACATGCTGCGGGTTAACGCCATATTTCTCTACTAAAAACTTAACGCCATCAACCTGATCGGTTAAATCTTTTCCACCCATATGGCGGTAAATGCCTGTACGGTGATCGCGGCCATAACCAGAACTCCCGGTATAATCGATATCGATTACGGTATAACCGTTATCGGCCAGTAAATTATTGAACATAAACTCGCGGAAGTAGGTGCTCCATCCGAAATGCACATTTTGAAGATAGCCTGCTCCATGAACAAAAACTACCGCAGGGTGATTAGGATGTGGATTGTCGGATTTATAAACCCTCGCATAAACATCTGCCCCATAGCGGTTTTTAAAGCTTACCATATCCGGTTGACGCCACTTGTAAGAATTAAATTCGGCAGAGGTAGATTGTGTAATTTTTTCGGCTTTGGCACCAACCTTATTTGGCTGAAGATACAACTCTCCAGGTTTGTCCATAAAAGAATAATTAATGGCGATGTATTTCTCATCAGGAGAGAGAGTGATATCATTTAAGCCTTTCATGGTGGTAATTTGAACAAGCTCACCACCGTTTACACTGATTTTAAAGAAGTTTGTTATTCCTGGGTGCTCCTTATTTGTTTTAAGATAAAATGTACTTCTATCCTTTGAGAGCTGAACAGATTGCACTTCCCATTTGCCAGATGTTAGTTGTTTTTTATCGCCTGAGGCAGCATTAGCTACATAAAGGTGTGAGTATCCGGTAGCTTCGCTTTGGTAATAAAAGCGGTTATTATCTATCCATCCAGTGTTACCTTGGTAAAAACCGCTGATGCCAGGACCACCAATCCAGGCTTCATCGTGCTGACGGTCTACTAAAGAAAAATTCCCTGTTGATGCATCTAGTTTTAAGATCCAGCGGTCTTTATTGTCGGTAGAAGTTGCAACAACGATTGCCGTACTTCCGTTATCGTTCCAAATGGGGCCAAAGAAATTTACAGGCCTGTCTGCGTTTTTCTTTTTTAGCGAGTCCAATTCTTTTGGATAATCTTTAAGGTAATCAGGAAGATCTTTAATGCCCGGTATGGTAGCAGTTTGAATGGCATAAACAGAATCTTTTTGGGTATCGTAGATAAAGCCCTGCGAAATATTTTCATTTTCTCCAACCTTTGTTCTGCCAGGAATATCTTCGGTATAACCTGATGATGTGATATAATTCGGAACAATGGTGCTGTGGTTATTCTGGGCTGGCGTGGTTAGCTTATAAGTAATAAAATGCCCATCGGGGCTAATGGTTACGCCATTTAAAAATTTATCTTCGGTATAAAGCTCTTTTAATGGTTTTGAATCTGCAGATGTTGCGCCAGAACGGCCTCTTCCACCACGGGCGCCACTTCTGGTCTCAGCATTTCGTTTTTTAATGATATCGAACAATTCGGTTTGCTGTGCCTTTAGCCATGTATCTTGCTCGGTAAGTGGCCTGGCTTCTGGCCGGCCTGCTTTTTTACCTTTAACGAAATTAGTGAGCTGTTTGGTTTCGGCAGATTTTAAATCCACTTCGAAAAGATTATCACCCAATTGATAAACGATATTTCCATTGGTTAAAAAAACAGGACTGTTCTCTCGCTCTTGCGTACTGGTTAGCCGCGTTTCTTTATTGTTTTTGAAATTCTGCAAATAGATATCGCCACTTTTTTCGATTAAACCGAGTGAACGGTCAGTATTATAGGTATAGTTTAAACTTAATAGTTTTTCATCTTCCTTTTCTGCCGCTTTAATGGGTTTGGTAGCTGTTGCCGAAACTTTAAATAATTCTTCCTTAGCTTTATTTTCAGGGTTCCAGTTGAAGTACAGGGTTTTGCTATCTGCAGTCCAACGTAAATTAGTTGGCGCAACGCCCATCCACTTTGGATCGCGCATTATCTTTTCGACGGTTAAAGGCGCTAATTGTTGTGCAAAAGCATATTCGCCTGTGCAAAGCAAAAGGAAAAGTAAATATTTCTTCATGAATTTTAGGTTTGGCTGCAATTTAGGGAATGGACTTGCAAATTTTAGCAGGAAATGGAAATGTTACAACAACCTCACCCTATGAACGGTAGTGCTTTATTGCAAAAGCTGTTCATTCCCTCTCCTTGAGGAGAGGGATACGAGAGACAGAAGTAGCTGCACCAACTTGTATAGGGTGAGGTTAGCGGATTACTCCTCCGGTTTTATCTACATTCACATCATCAAAAGGCTTTAGATACTCGTTGATAATTACTGCAAATTCTCTTCTGGTTAATACTTTTTTAAGGTCATATTTAGAAGTAAACTTATAATTTTTGTTCCACTTTTTTTGCAGGTCGGTCTTGATTGCCTCAACCGATTTATTACCCACGTAACAAACCATCGCAGTGGTGTTTTCTAAATTAATGGGAATATTCTGATGATCATCAAACCAGATCTGGGCCTTGTAATAATAATCTTTGATGGGCTGCTTAATTTCATCGTAGGTAACTTCTTTTTCAGGATTGAAATAGGCTTTATCCTGTTTTATTTCTGCTTTGATGATTCCCGTTATACCCACTTTTTGGATGGCCAGCCAATTAGAATCAATCGCTTTTACATCCTCAAAAGGCATTAACGTATGTTTATAGGCTAATAACTCACCCTGGATCCTTTTTAAATTTGACAAACTGGTTTTGGTGTCGAAAAATGCAGCATAGGCTGCGATTGCCCCAGCAGCAGGGCCAATCTCGAACTGATCGGCAGAAATATATAAAAGGTTTTCTTGGTTCGGGATGAGTAGGCTGTATAATGATAAAAAATTGCTCCCTTTGGACGAAACACTTGCTACTGTTGTTCTATATAAGTTCTCACTATAATTTAATTGATTTGAAGTTGCAGGGTTTAAGCCCGTAATTTTTAATGCGGTCATTAACTTTTCTGGATTATCGGCCATAACCAAAACTTTTGCCCTAATGCTTTTATCTTTGGTGAGCTTCACTTCCCAGCTACTGCCAGAGCGTTTAATTTCGATATAAGGAGCGTTATTGATTACATTTAATAGCTGCGTGCTGTCAACCGTCACTTTTACAGGTTTCTTTTTATCTGGCTTTGGTTTAGGGGCCTCCAAGCTTTTTGCATTTTCGATTTCTCTTTTTAAGAAATTCTGATAGAAGGCCTCTGCGGTTTTAGGTCTGCCCTCAGAAACTTTCTTGAGGTCGAGCTGTTCCTTTTGTGTGAGCAGAATGGTTTTAACGCCAGATTTAAACGACTGAAAAGATGCGGCATAGGCGGCATCGCCACTGCCAATAACCAATACATCTGTTTTTAGGGTTTGGGCATGTATAACCAGGGGAATTATGAATGCGAAAACAAAAAACAATCTTTTCATCGGTGAATATTAAAATTTGCTGCAATATGCTTTAAATGAATGAATTTTTAATGAAACGGATGCATTTTAACTAAATTTAACGATCATTTTTAGCTAGCTCGATTAACCGTTTAATTTTCATATAACCACGCCGACCTTATATTTTCTTAAATTGCTTTTATGGTAAAAATTGTGAGCCTTTGTTAATTATGGAAGAACAGATAAAATCAGTTTTCGATTTACAGCAAAAATACAAATTCGAGTTGCGAAAAACGGATGCTAAAACCCGTATTGGAAAACTAAGGCAGCTTAAACAGGCATTAGAAAATGCCAAGGAAGAAATATTTGCCGCATTGAAAAGTGACTTGCGCAAAAACCGCTTCGAAACTGCTGTAACAGAGCTGTTTTTTACATATGCCGAAATAGATCATGCCATAAAAAAGCTGCGTAGCTGGATGAAACCAAAATCAGTAGGCAGAACCATGAGTAATCTTTTTGCCAGTAATAAAATCTATTATGAACCAAAAGGTGTTTGCCTAATTATTGCGCCATGGAATTATCCATTGCAATTAATCATGAGCCCATTGATTTCTGCGATAGCAGCAGGAAATTGTGTTATACTAAAACCGTCTGAATTGAGTGCTGCGACGGCGGCCGTGATCAATAAATTAATTTCAAATACTTTTGATGCAAAAGAAATTGCCTGTTTTGAAGGTGATGCCGAAGTTTCTACCGCACTATTAAAACTTCCTTTTGACCATATATTTTTTACCGGAAGCACAGCAATTGGTAAGGTGGTGATGGAAGCTGCGGCAAAAAACCTGAGCTCAGTTACCTTAGAGCTTGGTGGTAAATCGCCTGCTATTGTAGATGAAACCTGTGATCTACAAAAAGCAGCAGAAAAAATAGCCTGGGGCAAATTGGTAAATGCCGGACAAACTTGCATTGCGCCAGATTATGTGCTGATTAAAGATAATTTGCTGGCCGATTTTGTAGCGCATTATGAAAAAGCTGTTAAGAAAATGTTTTTTGATGAAGTGGGAATTAACAAAAATGATTATGCTAAAATCATCAATGTAAAACAGTTCCTGCGCTTAAATAAATTGATTGAAGAAGCTCTTCGCGATGGAGCTATATTGGCCTTAGGTGGAAAATCTGACGAAAAAGATTTAACCATTACGCCAACGCTTTTAACTTCGGTAGCCGTGGGTAGCAGCATCATGCAGGAAGAAATTTTTGGACCAATTTTGCCCGTTATTACTTACAACAATATACAGGAGGCAATTGATTTGGTGAACAGGAAAGAAAAGCCTTTGGCACTTTATATTTTCTCGGGCAATAAACAGAACCAGAATAAAATTATCACTGAAACAAGTGCGGGCGGATCCTGTGTAAATGATGTATTGGTCCATATCGGTAATCCGAATTTGCCTTTTGGTGGTGTTAACAATAGTGGGATAGGTAGCTGTCATGGTATTTTTGGTTTCAAAACTTTTTCGCATGAAAGGGCAGTGGTTTTCCAGTCGAAGTTGGGATTGACCAAAATGATTTATCCGCCTTACGAAAAAAAAATGAACTTGTTAAAATGGCTAAAGAAATTGATGTAGGTTTTGCTGTTATATGCCCAGCTCTGCGTACTCTGCGCCTTCCTCTCTGTGATCTTTGTGGTTAAAAAAAACGATAATTATTCTTAAAAACCTTATTTTGGTTTCATGGATTTACGAAATAGAAACTTTGCCTAATCAGCTTAGGAAAGCTACCGAAAATTTGACCGAAAAAGAATTAAACCAAACTTATCGCCCTGAAGGATGGACGTTGAGGCAAGTTGTTCACCACATTCCCGATAGCCACATTAATGCTTATATCCGTTTCAAGCAAGCCATTACCGAAGATGTTCCCATAATCAGGCCGTATTATGAAGAGCGCTGGGCAGAAACGGGGGAAGCAAAAAATGGTGATGTCAAATTATCTATTGATTTATTGGCTGCTTTGCACCAACGTTGGGTTGCTTTTTTAAAAACATTGAACCCTGAAGATTATCAGCGAAAATACATTCATCCAGCTCAAGGAAAAGAACTTACATTAGCAAACATGTTGGGTATGTACGCCTGGCACGGCAAACATCATTTGGCACACATTACCAATACAATAGCAAAATGAAAATAAATCGTTTAAATTTATTGGTCTTAATCCTTATCGGCTTTTGCACCAATGTGAATGCCCAAAAAGATCCTTCAAAAGCTTTTGCTTTTATTTTAGGCTCATGGGAAATGCAAACCGCCAAGGGCAAAATAGTAGAACAGTGGGTGCAAAATCCTGATAAAACACTCAGCGGCAAAAGCTATCGAATAAATGCCAAAGGCGGTAGTTTGCTTACCGAAACCCTTAAGATCAAAAAGATCGGAAAGGATACTTTTTACTGTTCGACTGTAACGGGGCAGAACGAAGGGAGGGAGACTTGTTTCAAACTTATTGCCACAAAAGATGAGACCTATGTTTTCGAAGATAAAACACACGATTTTCCGCAGCGGATAGTTTACCAAAATCAGGGAAAAAATGATTTACTCGCCTGGATTGAAGGCGAGCTTAATGGTAAAAGCCGAAAATCGGAGTTTAGGTACAAGCGGCAATAACTTATATTATAGGGATTAATAAAATCGTAATAAACCAGCCCCCTTGATCTTTTAGACTGTAATACGTATATTTGAATAAATCACACGTGTAATGACAACGAAATTAACATTAACTGTTCAAAAATCGACCATCGAAAAAGCAAAATCTTATGCAAGGCATACTGGGCGGAGCTTATCAGAATTAGTTGAGAAGTATTTAGAGACGATTACACTTGAAGAGAAGCCAATTATTTCGTCAAAACTAAAGGGCATAGTGGGAGCGGTAAAATTGCCAGAGAACTTTAATGAAGACACGGAACTTCGTCATTATTTTGAAAATAAACATATATGAAAAGGGTATTTGTTGATACCAATATCATCGTTGATCTAATTGCCGATAGACAACCTTTCAGCAAATTTGCTATAGAAATTTTTGAAAAGGCTGAACGAAATGAGGTACAATTATTCACCTCATCTCATTCAATCGCAACAACTCATTATCTACTAAAGAAATACCTAGAAGAAAAGAAGTTAAGGGATGTAATCTACAATGTTTTAGAATACGTTCAAATTATTGCGATAGACGAGGATATTATTAAAAAAGGTTTGAAGTCAAAACATAAAGATTTTGAAGATGCCCTTCAAATGCTTTGTGCTTATAATATTGAAAAGCTGGATTATATTGTTACCCGAAACATTAAAGATTTCAAAAATTCTGAAATTCCGGCTTTACCGCCTGATGAGCTGCTTACAAAAATGTAGTTTACATCGAAATCAGCATTGCTGCACTCATCGCAATCATAATGGCATCTTCAACAATGGTTACGGTACTCATGGGTAGATTAAAAACCGCACCCAAACAGGCGCATTGAATCTTTTTCTTATTTAAAACACTTTCCAAAACACCGAGGATACTTATCGTCATTACAACTAGTGTAACCCAGTTTACGACTATAGGTGATAAGTTTAAAGCAAAAGATAATCCTAATCCGAGTTCGATAAAAGCATAAATATATCCCCATGCGCTAAATTTTTTGGCTACAATATCGTACATGGCATAACTTTCGGCAAAAGCTTTCAGGTTAAGCATTTTAAAGAAAGAAAAGGTGAGGAAAAAGCCCGACATAAAAATGCGCATAAACACCATGAAATTAATTCCGCTTGATTGCCACGAAACCACAAGTGATATGGCAGTAACATAACCGAATATCAATAAAATGGGTTTATAAGTTTCGGCCCACGATTTTGCTTCTTCCAATGTTTCGCTGTGGTGGGCTGCAGAAATTTGATATTTGCTTTCTGATCCGCCCAAAGCTTGTTGTAGTGTATCTAAACCAATATGTTTATCCATGCTAATGGTGGCAGAATTGGTGTCTTTCGAAACCTCGACTGAGGTTACATCTGGTAAAACGAGCAGGTTACTTTTCACTTTATTTTCGCAACCGCCACAAGTCATGCCGGTAAGTTGATAGGTGTGTGTCATGATTAAAATCTTTATACAAATTTACCGCTTCATAGGGCTATAAGCGTTACAGAATAATCATAAAGTTTTATAGAATTTTAGCGCATTGACATGTTGTGAATAATTGTCGTTTAGAGCGCAACCGAGAAGTCTATAGTATGCTTCTTTAATGTACTTAATTTCTCAATGGTAAAGAGCGTTACTTTGTTTTTCATCATTAAGGAGTTAAGAAAATTAAGTTTTCAGATAAAAAACAAGTTCTTTAACGGTCTGTTCCTCCCTAAACCCTAAACCCTAAACCCTTGTTTACCCCACTAAAACCGAAGTCATGGTTAACGAACCGCCAACCGCTTTGTCATTAAAGAAAGTAACTTCTTCTTTATCTTTTTTCATACCGAGCGTATAAATTAGTGGTAAATAATGTTCTGGGGTAGGGATCGCCAACATGGCATCGGTACCGAGGTTGCGGTAATTAATTAAAGGTTGATGATCGCCGTTGGCAATTAAATTTTTAAACTTATTGTTCATTTCAATCGCCCAATCGTAACCACCACCATTAATCATTTCCCAGCTTAACATGCGTAGGTTGTGCACCATATTGCCACTGCCGATAACCAGCACGCCTTTTTTGCGGAGCGCATAAATTTCTTTGGCGATTTCGTAATGCTGTTCAGGCGATTTGGTATAATCGATACTTAATTGCAGAACTGGAATATCGGCATTTGGGTACATGTGTTTTACCACTGTCCATGTACCGTGATCTAAACCCCAATCATGATCTAAACCAATGGGAGTGGAGTGGATTAAATTCGGAATTTCTGCAGCCAGTTCGGGGTCGCCCGGGGCAGGATATTGAACATCAAAAAGTGCTTGCGGAAAACCACCAAAATCATGAATGGTGCTTGGGAAATCCATCGCCGTAACAAAGGTTCCGTGTGTGTACCAGTGGGCCGATACCACCAGCACGGCTTTAGGAACAGGAATGTTTTTTGCCAATTCTGCCCAACTCTGGCTAAACTCATTGTTTTCGATACCGTTCATGGGTGAACCGTGACCGATAAAAAGCGTTGGCATTAAATCCGTTTGAGGCAAACGTTGCGTGAAGTTCCTGAATTGTGATAGTGCAGACATGATTTTCTATTAGGTGATCGTCATTTCGACCGAAGTGTTCCAAAGGAACTCCTTTGGAGGAGAAATCTTTAAAGTTTATAAACCATCATAGGCTAAAAGATTTAGCTTCGCTGAGCACTTCGTGGTTCTCGATTCCGCTGCGCTTCACTCGAAATGACGATTCAGGTGTTATTTCCCTTGAACAAACTCCAGGTTTAATTTAATGGCTACATCTTTTGCAACGCCGGCACCAGTTGGATCATATTTAATATTATAATCTAAACGGTTAATGGTTGTTGTAGCACCAAAGCCAGCTTTAGTATTGCCTTGTTGATCTTTAGCTGTGCCGCCATAAACAACAGCAAATTTTACATCTTTGGTTACATCACGGATAGTCAATTTGCCACTTAATTCGTAGTTGTTGCCACTTAATTTTTTGAAAGAAGTGCTTTCGAATTTCATGGTTGGGTAGGTTGCCACATTAAAAAAATCGTCAGTTTTTAAGTGACCATCTCTCATATCAACACCAGTAGTAATGCTATTTACATCAACGGTAAAGCTGATTTTAGCGTCTGTTAAATCAGGTTTAGAAGCCGTAACTGTTCCGTCGAATTTTTTAAAGGAACCATCAACGAAAGAAATGCCCATGTGTTTAACCGAAAAGTTAACAAACGAGTGCATAGGATCAATTTTCCAGCTTGTTTGTGCAAATGATGCTACGCTGATTGAGGTAGCGATCAGAAATAAGAATAATTTTTTCATCAGTTTATAATTTAGTTTTAACTGTGATGAAGCTATCAGATTTTTCACCAATGTGGTTTGAAAAATCATGATGGTTTCATACCTAGTAAATTTATTTAGCTACAAAGTTAGCACAGAATCAGGCGATTAGTCTTGATTTATGGTAAGAAATTGGTGTTGTTAATAGCTGATGGTCTTATGGTTCATGGTCAATGGCTATCAACTATGATCTATCTAACCATCAACTATTTCTATTTTACAATCATTATATCTCGTCAAGCATTTTTCTGCTGTCCGTTGATGCTGTTTTATAAGCTGAAGGTGTAATTCCGGTTACTTTTTTAAACTGTGCCGATAAGTGTGCAACGCTGCTGTAATTCAGTTGATAGGCAATTTCGCTAAGCGTGAGTTCGCCGTAAGTAAGCATCTCTTTTGCTTTTTCTATTTTTTGAGCAATGAAATACTTCTCGATAGTTTGGTTTTCCACCTCCGAAAAAATGCTGCTTAAGCTCGTGTATTCCAGTTTTAACTGCTCGCTGAGATAGGCAGAAAGATTGATTTTTAATGGCTCTTGAGTGTAGTGTACCAGATTAATAATGGTGGTTTTAATCTGCTCTGCGATCTGGGTTTTCTTATCCTCAAGTAATTCGAATCCAAAATGAGTCAAACTATCCGATATCTTGATTTTATCCTCCGCAGAAATATTTTCAGCCAGGGTAACCTCGCCAAGTTCAACCAATAATGGTTTAAAGCCGAGCTTTTCCAGCTCAGCCTTAACCACCATTTTACAACGGTTGCATACCATGTTTTTGATATGCAGTTTCATTAGTTCGATTTTATGGTTTCTGCAACATCACCACAATCGAACATCATGCTTCCATAATATGGATTTTCGATATTTTCTTTTTCGTTTAACCAGCTTGCCTTCGCCATTGGGCAATGTTGTACATAAACGATTTGACTGTTAAATTTCAGGCCTTTTAGTGTTTTGATCATCGCATAAGAAATCCCTTCAAAAGCTTTTCTTTGTGTTTTGATGTCATTAGAGCCCGCAAGTTGAGCAGCTTTACTTTTAATGATGGCCGCTTGATCCATAAATATTTTATGCTGACCGGCAGGTAAATCTTTATGGTTAACCGCATTTACTTTTGCCGATAAAACCTTTACCTTTTCGATAGCCAAGTCTTTTTTATCTGTTGCTAATGCATTTTTTACATCGTAATAAGCCGTTAATACCTGGTTTAAGGCTACATCTGTTTTGCCTTGTGCGTAAGTTAAAGCTGTTGTTGCGATTGTTATGATGGCAACTAATCCTAATATTTTTTTCATCTTTTTTATATTGTTTTTAATGGTGATGAAGCGATCATGGTTTATGTTCAGTTTAATATGAAAACCATGATGGTTTCATTTTTTATACTTATTTTAAAACGTTAAAGAAATTAAATTCTGCCCGAAGCAGATACATGTTTTTGGTGTATCGGTTAGCCATATTTCCGGTTGCCTGAAAGCGGTAACCTAAATCGATCCGTGTTGTGCTATTCAAAATCATCTGTATTGCAGGGGCGATATCCAAATAAGATTGGCCGCTACTTGGATCTGTTTTGCCCAATAACTCTAAATATACGTTAAAGTTCGGCTGCTTATAATCTTTGTAAACTATGGGTAGAACCAAATAACCCGATGATAAACTGTACGATAACATGTTTTTTGGCTGCGGCATTCCGGCAATTTGCCTGTCGCTGTTTTCGAAAGCATGAGCGTAACCCAAAGTGGTTGATAGCGCCAGTTTGTGCAAAAGTTGCGTGAAAATTAATCCACTCTGTATCCCGCTATTATCACCTTCGAGGTTAATGTCTCTGGTGTAGGTTGGCCTTTTGCTGGTGCTTACCCTCCCAAAAGCTGCTGCCCTAAAATGGCTATGTGCTTCATCTAGTGATAAAAACCGATACTTGGCATAAAGACTTCCACCCTCTAAACGGTACTTTCCGTCCATATCAGACATAAAACCTTGGGCATGCATCATGAGGTTTTTATTAAAGCCAATCATTACTTCCGGAATAGTTCTGCTTACAAAGCCGGGATTGTTGAACATGCCTTCGTTCGTAATTCTTACACCAATCGATTTAGTTGGCATATTACTGGCAGGCTCGGTAAATACATATAGTTCTTGTGCAAAACCTTTTGTATAGGCACCGATAATCATCAGCGCCAATACGAGTATCCTTTTCATCTTACGAAAGAACTAAGTGATAAATACGCGTTTTTTTTCCGTTAACTACGCCAATACCACTCGCATAAGCATCAGAATTAGCAGTTGTGGCTTGCTTCTTAAATGCTGAACCAGAAATGAAGTTTTTATCAACCACGCTGGCTTTTACAGTTCCATTAAGTGTTTTGCTTTTAGCATTTACAAAACGGTACACATTACCATCAACCACTGCCTGACCTTTATCGTCTATTTTTACCTGGTTAAAATTGAAACTTGCCGTTAAACCACCAACCGAAAAACCAGCATCCTGAACCTTTTTGCGAACCAAATCAAGATTGATATTGGCATCTTTTTTAAAAGTTAGAACAAAGGTGTTTTTGTTTAAATCGGGTTTTACGCTGCTGATAAAGTTTAGCGTTTCTAACGATTTTTGTGTTGCATTTGAGCACATTGAGCAGGTTAAACCAGTTACCTGTAAATCGGCTGTAGATATTTGTTGTGCCGAAACATTAACGGCGAAGAATAGCATAATGATGCTGAATATTTTTATTGTTTTCATGATTTTTTTGAATTAGAATAATTTTTTAACTGTTGTCAAGCTGCCCCGATTCTCAGATGGAGCAAGGCCTTAGATGCTGAAACAAGTTCAGCATGACGTCAACGTAGAAAATCCTAATTCCTAAAAATGCAATTGAAAATATGCAGGGCAATCCGCGAGGAAAGTGGCGGGGCTTTATTCGAAATTTTACTGAAAAACTTCGGAGTAATGTTAGTCAGAAATTCTAAAACCGGAGGATGAAGAAAAAGTTGAATTGAAAACAACTTTGGCATTTGTACCTGTGCCGCTGTTTGGTGACTATCTTTAACTTTTACGGTTACCTGGGTATTTTTGCAGCAACCATCATCTTTCTTTTCGGCGGGAATGTCTTTGCAGAATTTGCATGAAACTTCATTGCTAAAAAGTTTAACGTTTTCTAATTTGCCCCCACAGAAATGGAGACTTAAAGCCAAACCCATAACACTAACTGCATAGAATACAGCCAAAGAAAGTGCTATTTTTTGTTTTAACTTCATTAATACAAAGGTAAAGGAAAAAATATCGAATAATGCCAGTAATTATTTATTGAATTTCATTTTTTAGCTTACTTTAGCCTTAAACACCAATTAAATGAAGAAAATATTATTATTCCTCTGCACCTTTTCGATACTTTCAGCCTTTGCTGCAAAGCCTAAAAATCAATATGTACGCATTAAAACCGAATTTGGAGAATGTATAGTTAGGCTATATAATCAAACTCCTTTACACCGCGATAACTTTTTGAAATTAACCAAATCGGGATATTACAACGGTGTTTTGTTTCACAGGGTGATTAAAGATTTTATGATCCAGGGCGGCGATCCGGATTCTAAAAATGCCAAGCCAGATTCGTTGTTGGGCAACGGCGGACCAAAATATACGATCCCTGCAGAATTTAATGATAGCTTGTTTCACAAAAAAGGGGTTTTGGCTGCTGCCAGGGAAGGTGATGATGTTAATCCGGCTAAAGCATCGAGTGGTAGTCAGTTTTACCTGGTTCAGGGAAAGGTTTTTACCGACCAGCAGTTAAATAGTGTTGAAGAGAAGCGTTTAAAATTTAAGATCCCTGAATGGCAGCGTGAGGTATATAAAACGATAGGTGGTACGCCTCATTTGGATAGAAACTATACCGTTTATGGCGAAATAGTGGTTGGTTTGGATATGGTAGATAAAATAGCCGTTCTGGCAACAGATAAAAACAATCGTCCAAAGCAGGACGTAAAAATGGAAGTTACAGTTTTGAAAAGAAGAGCGGCAAAAAAGTTAGAGAAACAGTTGTTGATGGGTTGATCAAAGATAATCGTCATTCAGATGATAATTTCCCTGGTTGGCGTCATCTCGAGCGGAGTGCAACGTAGTCGAGAGATCTATTGAGGCAGATCTCTCCATTCCACTGCGTTTCAGTCGAGATGACGGTTGCTAATAAATATCATTAATTGAATTACTAAGCATTTATTCAATTAATTTCTAAATTTACCGCCCACAACAATTGAAATTACTGAATGAAGATTATCTCCTATAACGTTAATGGGATTAGGGCAGCAAGTACCAAAAACTTTTTTGGCTGGCTTCAGGCTACAGATGCTGATATGGTCTGCCTGCAGGAAGTAAAAGCCTTGCCATTGCAGATTCCTGAAATTATTGCCCTGATTGAGCAACTCGGCTACCATCATTATTGGTTCCCCGCAGAAAAAAAAGGATATAGCGGAGTGGCGATCTTGTCGAAAATTAAACCCAACCATGTAGAATTTGGCTGCGGTGAGGAATGGATAGATAAAGAGGGTAGGATTTTAAGGGTCGATTTTAATGATTTTTCTTTAATGAGCCTTTATATGCCATCTGGCTCAAGCGGAGATGAACGTCAGGTTAAAAAGTACGAATTTATGCGGTTTTTTGATGTGTATATTGGAGAGTTGCGTAAAGAGATTCCGAATTTGATTGTAAGCGGTGATTACAATATCTGCCATACAGCCATCGATATTCATAACCCAAAATCAAATGCCAATTCATCGGGTTTTTTACCCGAAGAGCGGGAGTGGATGCAGTTATTTTTGGATAATGGTTTTATCGATACTTTCCGCCATTTTAATAAAGATCCACATCATTATACCTGGTGGAGTTATCGCGCAGGCTCGAGAGGGAAGAACCTGGGTTGGCGGATCGATTACCATTTGGCCACGAAACCTATGGAAAACCGTTTGAAAAATGTTAGAATTTTACCCGACGCAATCCATTCCGATCATTGCCCGGTTCTTTTAGAGATCGATTAAGTATTTGGTTAACTGGTTAATTGTTTAAATCGGTTAACTGTAACCAAAACCCGATTAACCAATTTATACCGTTTAAACAATTAACCTTTAGTCTAACCAATGCTAATCACAAATATAAAAGCCCTCATAGGCCTGCATCTAAAAGACACACTGGTGCTCCGTGGCAATAACTTGGATCACTTACCCATTCTCGAAAATGCCTGGCTTTTAATAGAAGATGGTCTGATCAAGGATTTTGGTAAGATGGATTCAATCCCATCTCATATCTCAAATCTCTCCTCTCATATCTCCGCAGAAGGCCGGTATATTTTCCCTTCATGGTGCGATAGCCATACGCACATTGTTTTTGCTGCTTCGCGTGAGGAAGAATTTGCAATGAAAATCCAGGGCAAAAGCTACGAAGAAATTGCCGCGGCGGGTGGTGGGATTCTAAACTCGGCTAATAAATTGCAAAAAGCTTCGGAAGACGAATTGTTTGAAAGTGCATCTTTGAGATTAAAGCAAATGATCCTTCAGGGCACCGGTGCAGTTGAAATTAAAAGCGGATATGGATTAACCACACAGAGCGAAATCAAAATGCTCAGGGTAATCCGCAGGTTGAAAGATCAGTTTCCGATCCCTATAAAAGCAACTTTTTTAGCCGCCCACGCTTATCCGGCTGAATTTAAAAACAATCATCAGGGTTATATCGATTTAATTATTAATGAAATGCTGCCTCAGATAGCAGAAGAAAAACTGGCCGACTATATTGATGTTTTTTGCGAAAAAGGGTTTTTTTCTGTCGAAGAAACCGATCAGGTATTAAAGGCGGGTGCAAAATATGGACTAAAACCAAAAGTACATGCCAATCAGCTTTCCGTTTCGGGAGCAGTAGAGGTTTCTGTGCAAAATAGCGCCATTTCAGTTGATCACCTTGAAGAAAGTAATGAAGAAACGATCCGGACGTTAAGAAATGCTGATACCATTGTAACATTACTCCCTTCTTGTTCGTTTTACCTAGGGATTCCTTTTGCTGATGCCAAAAACTTTATTAAAGCCAATTTACCCGTTGCTCTGGCTACCGATTATAATCCTGGTTCAACACCTTCAGGAAATATGAATTTTGTAGTGTCACTTGCATGTATTAAAATGAAGATGTTCCCTGAGCAGGCGATAAATGCTGCAACATTAAACGGTGCGGCAGCAATGGAGATGAGTGAAGATTATGGAAGCATTGCTGTTGGTAAAAAAGCGAACCTGTTTATAACCAAACCGATGCCTTCAATTGCCTATTTGCCATATAGCTTTGGCGAAATGCAAATAGAAACTGTTATTTTAAACGGTGAAATTTATAATGGATAACCTTAAAATATATTTGCAGAGCGACATTGATCGTTTGATTATCCCACGCGAGGGAGAAACCAAACTGGGCGAAAGGGTTGCTGTTTTATCCTCATGGGATGAACTGGAAAGCGCAAATGCGAAATTTGTACTGTTAGGTATTCCGGAAGACATTGGCGTGCGTGCAAACATAGGTATTGCGGGGGCAGCCTCTATGTGGCGGCCAAGTTTGGTGGCTTTTTTAAATATCCAAAGCAACCGCTTTTTAAAGGGCGAGGAGGTTTTGGTTTTAGGCCATTTCGAAATCGATGAGCCCGAAGATTCTTCCATAATGGGTTTAAGAAACAAAGTAGCACAGATTGATGAGCTGGTTTATCCCGTAATTGAAAAAATTGTAGCTGCAGGTAAAATACCTATTGTAGTTGGTGGTGGCCATAATAATGCCTATCCAATGATTAAGGGTACTTCTTTAGCACATAAAAGCCCAATAGTGGTTTTAAATGTGGATGCACATGCCGATTTAAGAGAATTAGAAGGTAGGCATAGCGGGAACGGGTTTTCTTATGCGTTAAAAGAAAACTACCTGAATAATTATTTCATGTATGGCTTGCATCAAAACTATAATAATGAAGCCATTTTAAATCAAATAGATACAAATCCAAAGCTTAAGGCTGTGTTTTTTGACGATATTTTAACTGGGGCTGACCTTACTGGCATGGTGAATGAAATGGGTTCAGTTGCAGGCTTGGAAATCGATCTGGACTGTATTCAAAATGTACTTTCCAGCGCCGAAACACCATCTGGTTTTGCAGTTAACGATATTAGAAAGTTAATTTTGACTAGTGCAAAGCAATTTTCTTATTTTCATCTAAGTGAAGGGGCAGCCCGAATGTTGGATGGAAGGGTGAGTAAGTTAACGGCTAAACTGGTTGCATATCTGGTGAGCGATTTTGTTAAAGCACAGAACTCTTAGGTCTTATTATCCTTAGCCACGGAGGCACAGAAAGCACGGAGTATTCCTGTGTTGAGTTGTCCGCCAAAGCCGTCATTTCGAGCGGACCCGATAGCTATCGGGTGTAGCGCAGCCGAGAACCACGAAGTGCTCAGCGAAGCTAAATCTGTCTCGAGCGTACTTTTGATTTAGATCTCTCCATTCCACTGCGTTTCAGTGGAGATGACGAAAAATCGGGGAAGGGTGAAGGCTTTTTTATGAAGCAACCAGACCAAAAAACTATGGCCACTGAACTAATGAGCCCTTACAAATGCTCTGCTTCGTATTTTTCTCCAGCCTGTAACATTAATTCAATCTGTTTCAGGTCTTCAGCGGTTAATTCTTCCTTTTCCTGTAATTCGAATACCGCAATCATATTGTCTTCGTATTGTTTTTCGGTTTTGATAACGATTTCCTGTGGCATGCTGGTAAGCTTAAAATTTTATAATTTCTGTTGGCGTAATGCAAAAATCTAATTTGATGTCGTGTTCATTTACATCGTCGATTTTTTCAATAGCAGGGTACAAAGATAAGCCTATTTTTTGAGCATTTATATCCTGTAAAAAACGATCGTAAAAGCCCTTGCCGTAACCCACCCGGTAACCTTGTTTGTCGAAAGCTAAAAGTGGAATAAGAACAAGATCTACCTCGCCCTCATGTAGGTTTCCTTTTTGCGGTTCCAGGATATTATAAAGGTTTTTCTTTAAATCGTCTACACCTAAATATTCGTGATTGGTCATTAAAGCCGTTTCAAAATCGGCTTTAGGTACAATGATTTTAATTCCCGGGTGATTTTTATTAAGCCATTCGATCAGTAAAAAAGTATTAGGCTCTTTTTTTTCGGTAATGGGCAAAAAGATATGCAGGGTTTTAATTTGGCTAAAATCGAGCGTTTTAAACCTGTCTAAGAGGGCTTCGCTTAGGTTTTCGTATTCCGCATCGCTGAGCAATAATCTGTCTTTTAACGCTTGCTTTCTGATTTCGGCTTTTAACATAGTATTCAAATTTATGTTTTTATAACAAGATAGCGAAGCAGGTTGTTTTTACAGACCTGTAAGGTTTTAAAAACCTTACAGGTCTAAATGTAGAAACCAAAAAGCCTCTGAAGCATTCACTTCAGAGGCTTTCATATATTCTGATCAAGTTATTTTACACGCTCAACATATTCGCCGGTACGGGTATCGATTTTAATTTTGTCTCCTTGGTTTACAAACATCGGAACTTTCACCTCAACACCATTTTCTAATGTTGCAGCTTTTAATGCGTTTGTAGAAGTATCACCTTTAACAGCTGGCTCTGAATAGGTAATTTCGAATTCAGCAAAGTTTGGCAATTGAGCCATAATTGCTTCTTCGCTTTCCATTGAAACAATAATGTTCATGCCTTCTTTTAAGAATTTAATAGCCGAACCGAATAGTGATTTCTCAACGTTAAACTGTTCGTAATTGTTGTTGTCCATTACTACCAGATAATCACCTTCTTCGTATAAATATTGATAATCATTGGTTTCAACGCGGCAGATTTCTACAGCCTCGTCGGTATTCATACGTGCCTCAACAATTCTGCCCGATTTAATGTTACGGAATTTCCCAGTGTAAAATGCGCCACCTTTTCCTGGTGTACGGTGATTCCATTCGTCAACAGTAACCAGCTCGTTGTTTATGCGAAGAATGTTACCTGTTTTAATTTCTGATGCTTTTGCCATATTGTGTTATCCTAAATTGGATTTATATTTCAGTTTTTCGTGACGGCAAAGGTAAAATTATTTTGATAAAAACCTATAAAGGTTTAAGGTATAAGGCATAGGGTTTAAGGAAATCTAAACCTTCAGTTGTGCTATTTTACCCGCTCCATATATTCGCCGGTTTTGGTATCAACCTTAACCTTATCTCCCTGGTTAATAAACAAGGGGACTCTAATTTCAGCACCTGTTTCTACGGTAGCATATTTTTGTGCACTGGTAGAAGTATCGCCTTTTACAGCGGGTTCAGAGTAGGTAATTTCTAGCTCCACGCTATTAGGGAGCTGTGCAACAATCGGTTCATCACTTTCAAAAGCGATGGTTACATTCATGCCCTCCTTTAAAAACTTAATGGAGTTCCCGAAAAGCAACTTAGGGATATTGTATTGCTCAAAAGTGCTGTTGTCCATCACCACCAAATAATCGCCATCTTCATAAAGATATTGATAATCGTTGGTTTCTACACGGCAAATGATCACCTCTTCATCGGTTCGGAAACGGTATTCTACAATTTTGCCTGTTTTTACGTTGCGCATGCGGGCCTGATAAAAAGCCCTTAAATTTCCTGGAGTACGGTGGATGTACTCTTCTACACTTACCAACTCTCCGTTAAAACGAAGCACATTTCCGCTTTTTACTTCCGATGCCTTTGCCATTTTATAATGAAATCTAGTTTTGTTAATTTTTGAGCACCAAAGTTAAAAAAAGGAATGATGATTTGGAAAGGAAAATCTGTGGTTCATTGGTTCGATAGTCATTGGTTAATTGGTCTGAAAGCATACGCGGATGATTGTTTTTAGGGAGCATTAACCTTAAAAATCCGTGTATAAAAGAAATGCCTTTGGGAACCACTCCAAAGGCATAATCAACCTAAACCTCAAACTAAACTATGAAAAACTCTTTGCCTTTTACGGGCTATATATTTTGATTCCGAAATACGGAAAATATGATCTTTTACTTCAAGAGATCAATTAAATAATTGTTTCTCTTTTTGGTGGTGCAAAGGTAAGTATAATTTGTGAATTACAAAATATTTTCTGAAAAATTTATTTATAATACAAATGTATGACAAAACAGACGTTTTGTAGGTAACAGAATTTTTCGATAACTTACTTATAGTCTGATATTTGTATCTGATTTGTGCAGAAATCGTATTCTTGTATTTGGTTGGAGCCAATTATTGTTAGGCGGTCCTTTCCGAAATTTTCGATCAGTTCGCGGTACCAATTTATTCCCTGAACGTCTAAATTGCTCGTTGGCTCGTCTAAAAATAAAATTGGTGTATCGGTACAACATGCCAAAGCTAGTTTGGTTCTTTGCTTCATTCCCGATGAAAAGTACTTGATTTCTTTGTTCGCTGCTTTTTCTAATCCAAGTATGGTGATCAGCTTTTTTGAATCGAGTCCCTGAGCAAAATTTTTGAACTTAAAATGGAAATCAATGCTCTCTTTTAAGGTAAATGTTTCAACCAGTTCGAGATATGGTGCAGCCAGGCTGATGTATTTATAGATATTCTCTATAGCGATCTCTTTGGTGTCTGAGAATGAAATTTCTCCTTCGGAAGGAGATAAGCTACCCGTTAAAACGCTTAATAGTGTTGATTTACCAGAGCCATTGGGTCCTAGTATTGCATAACTATTGCCAGAGGTGAATTCAGTACTTAAATTTCTGAAAATCCACTCTTTATTAAACCTTCTGCCAACATTTTGTAAAGTGATGTTCATTTGGGCTGGGCGTTTAGGGTTTAGCGTTAAGCGGTTTAGACATGCAAACGCCGTTATCAACGCCAATGTATTGTCCGTAGTTGGGGGTGATGTGATAACCCACCTTTTGATAAAGCGCAATGGCTTCGGGCTGTTTCTTGCCAGTTTCTAAAACACATGCACTAAATCCCATTTCAGTAGCCCGGTATTCCAGCTCATTTAAAATTTTAGCAGCTATGCCCTGGTTTCTGTAATCTGGGTGTACAAACATTCTTTTAACTTCGGCTTCAGTTGCTGAAAAAGGCTTTATAGCACCGCAACCAGCAGGGGTTCCATCTTGGAAGGCTACAACCACCTCTTTAATGGTATCGACCTTATTAAATTGAGCATAAAACGCATGGTCATCACCATCTCTAACGGCTAAATCCTGATCCAATAAAGAAACCAATGTCCTAAAATCGGCATTGTCTGAATCGGTCCTGATTAGCGTTAAATTACTCATGAATGTTTATTAGAATTTGGTTAAGGCAATGGGTTTTACCCTCCACCTTAAGCCCTTCAGCCTTCTACCTTAATTAGCTTCCCATTCCAAAGCCCTTCATTACCCCGCGGTTAGAATTACGGATAAAATCTACAATTTCATCACGGATTTCCGTTGGTTTAAATTCAGCTTCGATCATGTCTAAAGCTTTAGTTACGTTATTGTGTTTTACGAAAAGTACACGGTAAATCTCTTGGATCTCGTCAATCTGCTCGTTGGTAAAACCTCTTCTCCGCAAACCGACAGAGTTGATGCCCGCATAAGAAAGTGGTTCACGCGCCGCTTTAACATAAGGAGGAACATCTTTACGTACCAATGAACCACCGGTTACAAAGGCATAAGACCCTACTTTAACAAATTGATGTATCGCAACCAGGCCCGCCAAAACCACATTGTTTCCAATGGTAATGTGACCGGCTAAAGTGGTGCTGTTCGAGAAAATACAGTTGTTTCCAACCTCACAATCGTGCGCAATATGCGAGTATGCCTGAATTAAACAATTACTGCCGATCGTGGTCTTCCATTTATCTTTAGTACCCCTGTTAATGGTAACACACTCGCGGATTGTTGTGTTGTCGCCAATTTCTGCTGTGGTAACTTCACCGGCAAATTTTAAATCCTGCGGCTCGCCTGAAATAACAGCACCAGGAAAGATGCGGCAGTTCTTACCGATACGTGCACCGTCCATAATAGTAACGTTCGATCCGATCCACGTTCCCTCACCAATTACAACGTCTTTATGTATTACTACAAAGGGTTCGATTACCACGTTTTCGGCAATCTTTGCCTGCGGATGTATGTATGCTAAAGGTTGTATCATTATTGGGCGGGTTCTGCTTGTTTAATTTTTGAAATTTGGGCCATCATTTCGGCTTCGACAACGATTTTTTCGCCAACCATACCTACGCCTTTCATCTGGGCAATGCCCCGTCTGATCGGTTCGAGTAAATCGCAACGGAAAACAATAGTATCGCCAGGAAGTACCTGAGCTCTAAAACGTACGTTATCTATCTTTAAGAAATAAGTTAAATAATTTCTAGGATCTGGAACGGTACTTAATACTAAAATACCACCGACCTGAGCCATTGCCTCAATTTGGATTACACCTGGAAAAACTGGTGCGCCAGGGAAATGACCTCTAAAAAACTCCTCGTTCATGGTTACGTTTTTAACGCCAACCACGTGGTTTTTCGAAAGCTCTAATATTTTATCTACAAATAAAAATGGTTGACGGTGTGGCAAAATGTCCATAATCTGAACAACATCATATAATGGCTTTGCACTTGGATCGTACACCTTTTGTATTTTTTTGTTTTTCTCTTTTTTAATCGCTGCTTTAATTTTTTTGGCAAAAGCAACATTTGCTGCATGGCCAGGGCGAGCAGCCATAATGTGGCCTTTTAAATGCATGCCAACCAAAGCTAAATCGCCGATCATATCTAATAATTTATGACGGGCAGGCTCGTTTTGGTAACGCAGTTCCATGTTGTTCAAAATTCCCTGTGGGGCAACATCGATATCCTTGCGGTTAAATAATTTAGCCAGGTGGCTTAATTCATCTTTGGTAACCTCTTTATCTACAATTACAATGGCGTTATTTAAATCACCACCTTTAATTAAATTGTGCGAGAGTTGGTATTCTAATTCGTGTAAGAAACAGAAGGTACGGCAAGAAGCAATTTCTTTCTTAAACTCTGCAATGGTATTAATGCCAGCGTGCTGGCTGCCCAAAACAGGAGAATTATAATCGATCATACACGTAAAACGATAGTCGTCTAACGGCATGGCTACAATTTCTACTTTTCTATCTTCTTCGGTATAGGTAATGTTATGTGGAATGGTGAAATACTCGCGATCTGCATTTTGCTCAACTGTACCTACTTCCTCCAGTAAATCAACAAACTGGATGGAGCTACCGTCCATGATTGGGGTTTCTGGTCCATCTAATTTAATGAGTACGTTATCGAGGTCCATACCAACCAGCGATGCCATTACGTGTTCTACAGTGCTAACACTAGCGCCATTTTGGGTAAGCGTAGTACCTCGTGAAGTATCGGTAACGTTATCTGCATCGGCTTCGATAATCGGGTGGCCATCTAAATCAATACGCTGAAATTTAAAGCCATGATTTTCGGGGGCCGGGCAAAATGTTAAAGTAACATTAGCGCCTGTGTGTAAACCAACACCAGATGCTGATATTTCTTGTTTAATCGTTTTTTGTCTAACGTTCATTGTGTATTGTATTCTTTTCCAGTTCAGCTGTAAGCTTTTTCAATTCCTCTTCGAGCGCGTTTATTCTTTTTTCTACATCTGGAAGATGTTTGAAAATTACTGAGGCACGCATCCAGTTGCGCAAGGGTTGCGCCGGACTACCGTGCCATTGTTTATTTTCTTCTGTAATATTAAAATTGATACCGGCCTGTGCGCCAATCTGAGTGCCCTTTGCTAATGTTAAGTGTCCGGCAATACCAACTTGCCCGCCAACAACACTGTTAGGGCCAATTTTTGTACTTCCTGATATACCCGACTGTGCGGCTAGAACCGTGTTCTCGCCAATCTCTACATTGTGCGCAATCTGGATCAGGTTATCGATTTTTGCCCCTTTCTTTACAATTGTTGATCCCATTGTTGCACGATCTACAGTTGTATTTGCGCCAATTTCTACGTCATCTTCGATTATAACGTTTCCAATCTGAGGGATTTTATTGTAAGTGCCGTCTTTTTGTGGGGCAAAACCAAAACCATCGCTTCCGATAACGGTATTGGAATGAATAACAACCCTGCTGCCGATTATTGAATTGTGATAAATTTTTACACCAGGGAAAAAAGTGCTGTTTTCGCCGATTTTAGAATTCGCACCGATAAAGGTTTGCGCATTTATTTTACAGCCATCTGCAATTTCTACATTTTCGGCCACATAGGCAAAAGCATCTATAAACACGTTTTTGCCAATTTTCGCTGTAGGGTGAACAAATGCAAGTTTATCAATTCCAGATTGTGCAGTCTGAGCATTAACGGCTTCATTATATTTATCCAACAAGATTGTAAAAGCGCTATATGGATTTTCTACACGTATTAATGTACTGGTATATGGTTGCGTAGGGGCGAAATCCTTTGATACGATAACGACTGAAGCCTGAGTAGAATACAAAAAGTTTTCGTACTTAGGGTTCGAAAGAAAAGACAAAGAGCCTTCCTTTCCGTCTTCTATTTTAGAAAGTTCGGTAACGGCTACATCAGGGTTACCATCAATGGAACCGTTTAGAAACTGACTTATCTGCGTGGCAGTAAATTGCATCGTACAAAGGTATATGTTAAATTGATATGAACAAAAAAACCTGCTCTGGTTAAACTGTGTATATTTTACACAATAATAAGACTTAAAACGGCACTAAAAGTTAAATATTTTGTTAAATAACCTTAAATCCCTCTGGGATAACAGAGGATATATTTTTCTACAGTTTTTTGCAGCGACTCCAGATTAGACAAATCAGAGGCCTTTGCAATATCAACAATATCGTTATTTTTCATCAGAATCTTGATATTTCCAACCCCAGCGTTATATGCGCGGTTTTGAATCGAATCGGTAAAAACGAAATACCTTGCTTCTTGGGGTTTGATTTCTAATAAATTAACAGCGGCATCCTGTAAAAAGTTTACGCGGTCTAGGTTGGCCATTTCGTTGCCCATTTCTACTTTATAGAGATTTCTGGAAGTAAGCATTTTACATAACGTAGACAAAATTTTATCGGGATGCTTGGTCCAAACCTTAACTGCTGCATAAATGTCCTGGTCATCCAGGTTGGTAAAATGCTCCAGATTTTCGTGCTGCGCAAAGAAATTGGCCTCGTTGATATCGTTTTTTAAGAAATAATTTAATGATGGTGAAGCAAATAAATCAGCTCCAGCGGCTGATAATTCTTTTGCACGCTCTAATAGCTTTACCAAAATCATCTCGCCAGCAATAACGGTTTTGTGCAGATAAACCTGCCAGTACATTAGCCGGCGGGCAATTAAAAATTTCTCGATAGAATAAATGCCTTTCTCCTCAATCACCAGATCATCATCGTAAATGTTAAACATCTTAATAATCCGATCGAAACTGATTACGCCTTCGCTAACACCCGTAAAAAAGCTATCGCGGTTTAAATAATCCATTCTATCGAGATCTAACTGACCGGAAATCAGTTGGTGAAGAAACTTTTTAGGATAGGTGCCATTAAAAATTTCGATGGCATGGGTTAACCGCCCGTCAAAATGCACATTTAGATCGCGCATCAGTTTTGCCGAAATATCTTCGTGCCTAATCCCGGTTACTAAAGAATGTTCTAATGCGTGCGAAAAAGGGCCATGGCCGATATCGTGCAGTAAAATGGCCAAAATGGCGGCTTCTTCTTCGCCATCTGTTATGATATGACCTTTACTTCTTAAAAGATTTATGGCCAAACTCATTAAATGCATGGCGCCTAATGCATGGTGGAAACGCGTATGTAATGCACCTGGATAAACCAAATGAGTCATTCCAAGCTGTTTGATGTAACGCAAACGTTGGAAATAAGGATGTGAGATCACATCGTAAACTAATTCGGACGGAATGCTGATGAAACCGTATACCGGGTCATTTATTATTTTCTTCTTGTTCAATCGTTAAAAATAGTTAAATAGATAGATACGGTACAAAAATTGCTATTTTTATTTATAGTTTGATTTACCTGCCAAAATTAAAAGGCAATACTTACCTATTTTTACAATAACATGCAAGAAACTAAAATATTATGGGCCGATGATGAAATCGACTTATTAAAACCTCATATATTATTGCTCAATGATAAAGGTTACCATGTAACTACATTTACCAATGGGAACGATGCGTTGGAGGCATTTGGAAAAGCTCATTTTGACCTGGTTTTTTTGGATGAAAATATGCCGGGGATGAGTGGGATTGAAACCTTATCGGCCATTAAAAACCTGAATCCAGATGTTCCTGTTGTGCTGATTACCAAAAGTGAAGAAGAAAATTTAATGGAGGACGCGATTGGTAGTAAGATTGACGATTATCTGATTAAGCCCGTAAACCCTAAGCAGGTTTTGTTAACCATTAAAAAACTGATAGATAACAAACGCCTGGTAAGCGAGAAAACTTCTATGGCTTACCAACAGGATTTCCGTCGATTGGGTATGACGCTTGGCGACAGGCTGAATTACGAAGAGTGGGTGGATGTGTATAAAAAAATCGTTTTTTGGGAGCTGGAACTCGAAAAACTAGACGACCCGCAAATGCATGAAATTTTAACCATGCAGAAACAGGAGGCCAATACACAGTTTACTAAATTTATCGAAGAACATTATTTAGGTTGGATAAAAGAAAAAGATAAAGCCCCGTTGCTTTCTAATGAACTGTTAAAGAAAAAAGCATTTCCTCATATTAACGATACCACACCTGTCTTTTTTATTCTGATTGATAATTTACGTTACGATCAGTGGAAAATTATTAATCCGCTAATTTCTGAATATTTCAGGATCGATGAAGAAGATATGTACACGAGTATTTTGCCAACAGCAACACAATATGCCCGTAACGCCATCTTTTCGGGCATGATGCCCTTGGATATGGAGAAACGTTTCCCACAGCTGTGGCAGAACGATGATGATGAGGGTGGAAAAAACATGCATGAAGAAGCTTTTCTGGCCGATAACATTAAACGTAGTTTAAGAAAAGATTGTAAATTCAGTTATAATAAAATCCTCACATTTGAGCAGGGGAAAGATCTTGTTGATCAGACCAATAACTTGTTGCAGAACGATTTCAACGCCATTGTATTTAACTTTGTTGATATGTTAAGTCATGCCCGCACGGATATGCAGATGATCCGCGAGTTGGCCAATGATGATGCCGCTTACCGTTCGTTAACTTTATCTTGGTTTGAGCATTCGCCACTTTGGGATTTGTTGAAAAAAATCTCTCAGAAAAAGGTAAAAGTGATCATTACAACCGATCACGGAACCATCCGTGTTAAAAAACCGGTTAAAGTAATAGGCGATAGGAGCACAAATACCAATTTAAGATATAAACAAGGTAGAAATCTTAATTTTAATGCAAAAGAAGTGTTTTTGATTAAAAACCCTCATGATGCTTTGTTGCCTAAAATCAACATCAGCAGCAGTTATATTTTTGCAAGAGAAGATAGCTATTTCGTTTATCCGAACAATTACAATCAGTTTGTGAATTACTATAATGAAACCTTCCAGCATGGAGGTATTTCACTCGAGGAAATGATTATTCCGGTGGTGACGTATTCGCCGAGGTAGTGTTTAGATAACTAATAAAAAAGGAAGCCCAGTTCGTTTAATGAACTGGGCTTCCTTTTTTATTATCCCCCGTGTTGTGGAGGTACTGCAGATAATAATTGTGTTTTGGAGTTCAACTCGCTTATTTTTATCACCGTTTTTCCTTTTGGTGCAACAATAATTGCATAATCCCACCACACATTGGTAGCTGTTTCAAGGTCGTCGCTCCTGTAATAACGGTTTTCTCCCTTTAACTGATTGTCAGAAGTATAACTTACACCATAGGACCATGGATCGTATACCTCGAAATAAAACTGGTTATCTACCTGTTTGTATCCTTTTACTATTATGAAATGGCCTGATGCTGCTGCATTTACTTTATAATATTTATCTACATGCTGAGTTGCAATAGCGTTGTATCTTATGTAATAATTGTCTAAACATAATATTACAATATAGTTTTGATCTATGTATTTCTTTATGGTTTGATAATTATCAGGTAGAGCAGTATAAGCTGAATTAATACCATATTTACTTAGGTAATTTACAATATCGTCAGTATACCACCAACCGCCTGTAGCCCTATAAGTATTTCTGGCGTCTTCTGGTGTTTTGGTAAAAGTAGAATCGTTCCACTTAGCGGCCATTGTTGCCACCGTTGGACCACAGTTAATGGAAGAAAACTTGCCTGTTCCGGCTTGATCGAAGTACCACTTAAATGTCTTTTCGATGCTTTTAGAAGCTGTAACCGATTTGCCCAATCCATATTCTTCTGAAATGGTATTTACAACAATTGTCCAGCTAGCGGTATTACCATTTGGGGCAATAATATTCATTGTAGCAGGGGTGGAGAAGTCAGCTGTAGCGGTGTTGCCTATCTGCCTATTATTAATAGTAACCAACGCTTCATTCGAAACAGAAAAAATACAACTTAAAGCACTTATATTAGCTATTGGGGTAATGGTAACGGTAATTCTATGCGAGATTTCGTCAATTACCGGGGCAGAAAGCTGACCTACCACGGAGAAGGTCAATAATTTGTTTTCGCCACTTAATTCTGCTTTTTCCTTTTTACAAGATATAAGGAATAACATAATCAGTACAATATACGAGAGACGGAAATTTTTCATAATGTAATAATCGGCATAATTATTTATTTGAACAAAAGCAGTATCTAAAATCATCGGCATTACAAAAGCAAAATATTTTAGTATTACTTTTGCCTTTATTTTCTTAAAATGGATATCGAAGTTAACAATTTAGCCGATTTACCTGCTGTTGCACAACAGCTTTCAGATTTTGCCAGTGGCCAAAAAGTCTTCATTTTTGAGGGTGATATGGGTGCTGGAAAAACAACCTTCATTAAAAATTTCTGTAAACATTTAGGGGTTGATGATGTGGTTTCGAGCCCTACCTATTCTATCGTTAATGAATATGAAAGTCCTAAGGGTTCGGTTTTCCATTTCGATTTTTATAGAATAAAAGATATTCACGAAGCTTATGATTTAGGCTATGAAGAATATTTTTATGGTGGTGGCGTTTGTTTAATAGAATGGCCTGAGCGAGTGGAAGAGTTATTGCCGGAAAAACATATTAAAATTGAGATAAATGTGCTGGATGAAAACCGCAGATTATTCAGATTTTCGAAGGTATAACAATTAGTTATCAATAAATTAACAGATTTTCCTTACCTTGAACAACCTAAAACTATCAAAATTTTAATTCAACATGGCTACAGGATTACGCGAAGGAATGGCCGATATAGCTCGTCAGGGTTTACTACAAACGCAAGAGGCAAAGCTAGAAACCAGAAATAAAAAAAACAGTCTATATATAGGAATACCCAAGGAAATTTCTTTCCAGGAAAATAGAATTGCATTAACGCCTTTGTCTGTTGCATTATTGATAAACAATGGACATCGTGTTGTTCTGGAAAGTGGAGCTGGCACTGGGGCCAATTTTTCTGATACCGAATATGCAGAGCAGGGCGCTAAAATTGCCTATAACAAAAAAGAAGTTTTCGATGCCGATATCCTGGTGAAAATTGCACCGCCCATGTTGGAAGAGATTGAGATGATGCATAAAGGGCAAACGCTTATTTCTTCATTGCAAACCGGAACGCTAAAGCAGGATTATCTGAAAGCGTTGATGCATAAAAAAATTAACGCATTATGTTTTGAGAATCTTCGTGATGAAGGTAATGTACTCAGCGTAGTACGCGCCATGAGCGAAATAGTGGGGTCGACCTCTATTTTAATTGCTGCTGAATATTTGAGCAATGTAACAGGTGGAAAAGGTTTAATGCTTGGCGGCTTTACTGGTGTTCCTCCAACAGAGATTGTTATTTTAGGTGCAGGAACGGTTGGCGAATATGCCGCCAGAACAGCTTTGGCATTAGGAGCCGAGGTTAAAGTTTTCGATAGCTCCATTTACCGCTTACGCCGGCTGCAGAATAATTTAGGAAGCAGAGTGTTTACTTCCGTAATGCAACCTATTGTTTTGAATAAGGCTATTGTAACCTGCGATGTAGTAATAGGCGCCATTAGAGCTTCTCACGGGCGTAGTCCATGCATAGTAATGGAAGAAACGGTTGCCCGGATGAAACCACATTCGGTGGTAATTGACGTAAGCATTGATCAAGGGGGCTGTTTTGAAACTTCTGAAGTGACAAACCACACTAATCCAGTATTTAGAAAATACGATGTAATTCACTATTGTGTGCCAAATATTGCTTCGCGTGTGCCAAGAACAGCATCTTACGCTTTAACGAACATTTTTGCGCCTATTTTATTGGATATTGGTGAGTTTGGGGGTTTAATGAACATGGTTTGGAATAATCCGGGCATTCGTGAAGCACTTTATATTTACCAGGGCAATTGTACCAATAAAGATCTGGCTGATATGTTTAATCTGCCGTTTAAAGACCTTGAATTGTTGGTCGTTTCGAATCAATAAAACTTTGCAGTAACGAGACTGTCGATTTAGCGGATAAACCAACGAAATGTCATCCTGAGCTCGTCGAAGGACATTTTGTTCGTTATTCAAATGTAAAGGTCTTCGACAGGCTCAGACTGACAACAGTTTTAACTTAACAGCGGTAATGACCTACGCCAATACCAATTTTATGAAAATCAATCTCTTTACGTTATTTCTTTTCCTCTCGGTGGTTGTTTGCGCTCAAAACAAACCTGTTGCCGTAAAAAAGTTAGTGGTGATAAGTTCCTTTAATCAATATCTGGCATCGGTAAAAACAGATCCGAATAACGAATTGGTTGAAATCAAAAAAGCCATTCCCAATATCAAATTAGATATCCGCTATGCCACTAGGAATAATTTTATGCAGCAGGTAATGTATAAACAGGCAAGGGCCTTTGCCCGAAAACCAGTAGTAGAATCATTAAAAAAAATCCAAAAGGAATTAAATAAAAAAGGTTATGGCTTGAAAATATTCGATGGTTACCGGCCTTATGCTGTTACCGTTGAGTTTTATAAAAAGGCCAGTGATAAAAATTTTGTGGCTAATCCTGCAAAGGGCTCTAAACACAACAGGGGCTGTGCCGTAGATTTAACGCTAATTGATCTGAAAACAGGCAAAGAAATAACAATGCCAACCCCTTACGATAGTTTCTTGGCTGCTGCTGCGGCGAAATATGAAAAGGTATCGCCAGAGGCTAAAAAGAACCGCGATTTTTTAATTGCAATAATGAGTAAATATCAGATGAATGTACTAGAGAATGAATGGTGGCACTATGATTTTTCGGGCTGGAAAAAGTACAATTTAATGGATATTCCGTTTGAGAAGCTTTAGATGTTCATTAACCACTGGTTCATTTGTTCAATAGTCATTTGTTCATTGGGCTGGGAGTATACACTGGCATAATTCGTCATTGCTGCGAGCCGAAGCAATCTCAATGCCTACGCGTAAAATCTTAATTTTCTTAACTCCTTAATGGTCATTAATCAATCGTGATCGTCATCCTGAACTTGTTTCTGGATCTTTCGGCTTGATATTTCGTGATGTTAGGTGGTAACACCTGACATCAAAAATTACAAATGATGTGGCCTCCCGTATTGCTCCATTTTTACCCTCGCTTTATCTTCTTTTACTGATAATTCAAAAATGTAATCATAATCATCATCAGTTAATTCCTCTTTAGGCTTTTTGCCACCAAGGCCTTCAATAATCTCGAGTACGGTATTAGAATGGCCTGCTACAATAATGGTTTTGCCAATATAATTGGTTTTAATGCTGTCTACAAGCGATTTAATGTCTTTATAATCGATTACCTTCGGAACCACCAATGAATCCAATGTTTGGTGCGTTCTTTTTGTCGGCGTGGCAAAAGCAACATCAAACTTTACCTTTTTTAGGTAAGTTGCTAAATCTCCCGCTCTTACTTTTCCTTCATCAGAGAGATTAGGGTTGGTATCCTGTGGGTTAGACTTGTCTTTCTCTGCGTGCCTAACAATCCAAACTGTGGTAGTTTGTGCTGAAATTATGTTGGCAAAGAGAAGCGTTAACGACAGTAATACAAGCAGTTTTTTCATGTTATAAATATTCAAAAATTAATTGGATAAGAAAAGCATTAAAAAGATATGGCAGCAATTAGCTTTTCAATATCCTCCTTTTCATGCCAGGCGGAAAGCACTATACGGTTTAAAGTTTCGTCTGTAGGGTTCGGATAAGGGAAAGACGAAATCAGGATCTGCTTTTGCAAAAGACGTTGTGAAAAATTTACATCGCCCAGCAAATATACCGGAAAACCAAAATCGTGTTTCCAGGTAAGATTTAATGCAGTTTCAAACATCAGCATGTTATTTTTTAGTTTGTTAAAAGCTTTGTGATATATATCTTCGGCGTGGATAAATGCATAAAGTGCGGCGGGGCTTGGCGGAGAAGCACCAATAAAAGTATTTGTACTTTTAAGTTTATCGATAATTTTATTGGAGGCCAAAACAATACCTGCATCTATCCCTAGTGCTTTTGCCATGGAGGCAACCACCACATTTTCGATATTTTCTTGTTTCGGAAGGTTTACGATGGCCCCCATGCCATTGTTGTTTATGCCTATTCCATGAGAATCATCAACAACAAGGATTATATTTTTATCCTTACGGATCTCTTTTACAAAGTCGAAGTCATAAATTTCGGGTACAAGATTATTCATGGAATTACTGATCAAAATCCAGGTTTTTTCTTCAGATGAATTTATTCTTTCAATCGTTTCCTGTTCCCAATCTCGAAATAATTTTACGTTTTTGTCTTGATTTTCTACCAACCAAAGTGCAGGGTGTGCTGCAGGACCATAAATTACTTCCCCCAATCTGGATAAATCCTTAACGGTAAGCTGCGCTGCTAAATATCCGCTTGAAGTAATTAGCGCAGCTTCTGCTCCATACCGCGCTGCTGCTACCTTTTCGGCATCATCATAAATACCAAGCTGAATGTTGTTGGTACGGCTTGTCCCATTGTTTAAACCGAATTTTTTAATCCCTTCGATATATAGCTGAATGAAATCCTGATTTTTTGGAATGCCCAAATAAGCCGTTCCCCCAAAATATAAATAGGTGTTTCCTTCAATATTTATGTGGTTAGAAAAAGGTTGATCAATCGATTTAAAGTTAGGCTTCATATTAATTGTAGTTTCTTCCAAGCTCATCATTTGCTGCACGGATAATAGATTTATCGCCATTGTCATCATGGTAGAATTCCCAGAACATGATACCATTTGCAATATCTTTGGCGAGTTTAGCTTTTTTCTTGGTGGTTATGGTTCCATTAAAGTAAAATTGAACGCCATCAATTAATGCATTATCTAAACTTACATCAGCCCCCGCTGCCACAAAATCGCGATAGGCCTTAGCCGTGTTACTGGCATTTTTACCATAAGCCGGGATACCCAGAACAGCTTTCTCCTTTGGCATGCCACGGGTGCTTAACCAATAATTTAAACTGGCAACTGCCATGTTATAGGATGCATGTTGTACAGGCTCATTTTTATCCCAGCCAATGCCATCATACACCATAATATTAAAGAAATCTACAACAGGGAAAACTTCCGGTTTTAATCCATCCCGGATACTGCCGGCGTATACACCAGGGGTTATGGCCGCACTTAAAAATTTATGGTATTTGTGTAGCGAATCTGAAAGTTCCTTCATTAATAGTACATAATTATCTGCCGATCCATCGCTGGTGCTTGGATATTCCCAATCCATATCTACACCGTCCAGATTATTTGTTTTGGCAAAAGTTAGCACATTTTTTATAAACAGGTTTCGAGCCGTTGCAGATGCCGCCATGGTTACAAAAATACTTTTCGTCCCCGATATCGAAATGCCGGTTTTTACGCCATTTGCTTTTGCTTTTTGCATTACGGTTGTAAATCGACCGGGTTGTGCTAACGCCGCTAAACTTCCGTCGGTATTGGGATTTAGAAAGGCATAAAAGAGGTGCGTAATCATTTTGAACTTCGAATCTGCAACACTGGCTGGATCCCGGTAACTTGGGAAATAGCTTACAATTTTAAAGCTATTGTCGGGTACATATGGCGTAGAAGGGATAGGAGGTCCTGTAGGATCGGTTATGGGGTCATTTTTTTTACAGGATGATATAATGAGCAGGGTAGAAATACCAATCAATAGATAGAATTTTTTCATAGGTTAGGTGTTATTTGATGCTACATATGCTTAAAAAGTATTGTGTATGTAAGTGATTATCCTCACCATTTCTGCACGTACTTCGGCAGTTGGTTTTACAAAGCTGTTGTTCATGAAAGAATAAATGTACGTTTTACCCTTTTTGGTGAGTACATATCCGCTTTGATTATGAACACCCCCGAGCGAACCTGTTTTTCCGAAAACAAAGGGTTTGTCGGTTTTTGGGTAAGCACTTTTTAATGTACCACTTTTACCACCCGCAGGTAACAGACTAAACAGCTTTTCCGGATTGTTTACCAATCTATAAATGGAATCAAGGAGGTATATATTATCACGCGGCGTAAATAAATTCTGACGGGACAAACCAGATCCATCAACCCATTTTACTTTATCAGGCAGAAAAGAAAGGTAATTTTTCGTAATGTAATCAATGGCTTTTGTTGTACTCAACGTATCGCCAATCTGATTGGAGCAAACCAATAACAAATGTTCGGCGATAAAATTATCGCTGGGTAACATCATGTGTTTTAAAACTGAATCACGCTTTGCGCCCGATAAAGTTTTAGCATTCGATGGTATTTTTAAGTTTATAATTCCGACAGGTTTGTGCAGGGTATCTGATAATATTTCGACGGTAACCTGTGCACTGGTTTTATATGGGTTTTGCTGATTGTAGCCCGGTTGTACTGAAACGGCGGGATAATGAAAGCGGTTGCTTAAAAAATCTCTGCTTACCTGAAAGCTACCCGTCTTTTTTGTAGAATCTATTTCGAAACAGGAGGCAAAAATCCTTGGTTCGATATTGATTTTATTCGGACTGGCATAAGTAGAAGTAACCATGTTATCCATAATTGGCATTTCGGTAATTTCTGGCTGATAATAATAATCGTAATCATCCCACGACCAGCCATCGCCAAAAAAACTGCCCGAATATCGTCCGGGAGAAAAGAATAGCTTTTTGTTCGAAGCCAAAAGAAAATTGTAAGCCGATTTGTCTTTTACAGCAAACTGTAAAAAAGCCGGATCGCCTGTACCCCAAAAAATCAATGAATCATTCCGTTCAATATATTTTAAAGCTGGCATCAGATCTGGCAGCATTTTTAAGCTCGCAAAAAAAGTATAAAGTTTGGTATTAGATGCCGGGGTGAAATACTTATCGGCATCTTTCTGAAAAACCATTTTTTTTTCTGCAGGACTGTAAAGGGCGAAGCCAACCTGATATTGTTTGATTACCTGCGAATTTTTAAATTCTTTAGCTACTTTTTTTGAGATGATTTTATTGGTCGAGCAACTTGTTAACAAACAAATAGATAATGCAAATGCAAGAAAAATAAAATTATGATTTTTTAAGGGAAACATGTTCTAAATTTAGGGGACATAATTATCAACTAATTTATTAAATTTAGTTTAATGTTAACCAAATATAACCCCGGTGTAATAATCTGTTTACGCAAACTAACAATTTGTTTGGGGTTGGTATTTCTTGCTTTTTCTGGGTTTGGCCAGGAATTCCTTTTTAAAAGGAACCGGCAAAAACAGTCAATTACTTTTAAGTGCATCAAAAACCTAATGGTTATTCCGGTGTATGTAGATGGTAAGGGGCCATATGATTTTGTTCTTGATACCGGAGTTGGACCGATGATTATTACCGATCCATCCATTATCGACTCGTTGAATTTTAGTAAACTCCGTAAAATTAAAGTATCTGGCTTGGGCATTGAAACAGTTGAAGCCTACGTTTCTCAAAGTCTGGATGTTAAGGTAGGCAGTACGGGCATTAAGAATATACCAACAGCAATCTTAAAAGAAGATCTCTTTAACCTGTCGGGGCATTTGGGACTGAAAATTTACGGCTTGCTGGGCTTCAGTTTTTTTAACAGCTTTATTGTTGATATAAGATATAATGAAAACAGGCTGATTATTTATGATCACGATGCCAAAATTAAATACCGCGGCAAAAAAATACCCATTGAGATTGAGAATCAGAAACCGTATATTTTAGCTACTGTTGATGTTCCTGGCGGTAAAACCATTGAGGCTAGGTTTTTAATGGACACTGGAGCCAGCCATGCTTTATCGCTCGAAATGCTCCATGGAACCGAATTCCCGCTACCTGAAAAAAAAATCAAAGCAAATTTAGGAATGAGCCTTAGCGGCCAGATTAAGGGATATGTTGGCCGTGTTGACAAATTTAATGTAGGTGGCCATGTTTTTAAAAACGTTGTTGCAGGATTCCCTGATTTTAAGAGTATTGCAGATAAGATCGATTTATCAAAACGGAATGGGAATGTCGGAGCTGATTTGCTGCGGAAATTTAATATCCAGTTTAACTACCAGGAAGGTTTTATTTATGTTAAGCCTAATGGTTTAAGCAAAACTCCGTTCGAACACGATATGGTAGGTATGGTGCTTTATCTCGATCAGAAAGAGTATAAAAGAGTTCTGATTGGAGAAATAGACGAAAATAGTCCGGCAGAAAAAGCGGGACTATGCCCTGATGATGAAATTATTGCGGTAAATTTCAAAAATATAGATGCCTATTCTTTAAATGAACTTACCGAAATGCTTAAGTCAAAAGCAGATAGAAATGTAATTTTTGAAATTTTTAGAGACAATCAAGTTTATTTTAAAGTGGTTCGCCTTGAAAAGAGGATCTAAAAAGCGTAATTTTCCAGTTACAAAAGAATTGTCGTGTAACAAGGTTCTAACTTTAACCTCTTATTGCCAAGCAAACTAACTTTTATATACACATGAAGAAAAACTTTAGGGTACTTGCCCTCGCAGGTATCGTAGTACTTGGTGTAGCCGGATCAGGTTCGGTATATGCCCAGAAAAAATCTAAAACGACAAAAGGAGCTACCCCTGCGGCTCCAACTGCAGCCCCGGCAGCAGCACCCAAAAAAGAAGGAATTAAACCATTTTCTGAAATAATTACCGCAAAAGCCAGAACAACAAATGGTTTATTCAAAACACACAAGGTAGATGATAAATGGTATTTTGAGATACCAGATTCGATGATCAACCGCGAAATGCTTGTGGTTACCCGGTTGGCGAAGGTACCAGCGGGAGTAAAAGTTGGCAACCAGCAATATGGTGGTGAACAATTAAATGAACAGGTATGGAAATGGGAGCGTAGAGGCAAACAGGTTTACATCCGTGTACCAAGTTATTCAACTAAGGCCGATCCAAACAGCGATATGTACGAATCGGTACAAAACTCTAATCTTGCACAGATTTTAGCCAGCTTTGAAATTAAAGCTTATAACAAAGATACCACTGGTGTTGTAATTGATGTGACCGATTTTTATAATGGTGATGTAATGGCAATTGGTGCTACCGATCAGATCCGTAAGGCTTATAAAGTTACCATGTACGATGCAACACGTTCTTATATCGATACGGTAAAAACTTTCCCGATTAACGTTGAAGTAAAAACAGCTAAAACTTACCGTGCAGCAGAATCTCCAACAGATAACAGTAATGGTGCGGTTACTTTCGAATTTAATACATCGATGTTATTATTGCCGAAAGCCCCTGTAAAAGCCAGAATAATGGATAGCAGGGTTGGTTTTTTTGGCCAATCGCAGATTGATTACGGAAGCAACGCACAAAAGGCAGAGCGTACCGCTTATATTCACCGCTGGAATTTAGTTCCGAAAGATACTAACGCATACAAACGTGGCGAATTGGTAGAACCGGTAAAACCGATTGTAATTTACATAGATCCTGCAACGCCTAAAAAATGGGTGCCATTTTTGATCCAGGGGATTAACGATTGGCAGGTAGCTTTTGAGGCTGCAGGTTTCAAAAATGCCATTATAGGTAGAGAAGCGCCAACGCCTCAACAAGATCCTCAATTTAGCGTAGAAGATTCGAGATATTCGGTTGTTCGTTATTTTGCATCAGATATTGCAAATGCTTATGGTCCGCATATCAGCGATCCCCGTACCGGACAGATTTTAGAAACGCATATTGGTTGGTACCATAATGTAATGAACCTATTGCGTAACTGGTATTTTGTACAAACTGCAGCCATTAATCCTGAAGTTCGTAAAGCTAAATTTACGGATGCGCAAATGGGCGAATTGATCCGTTTTGTTTCTTCACACGAAATTGGCCACACTTTAGGTTTGCCACACAACTTTGGTTCGAGTTATGCTTACCCGGTTGATTCATTACGTTCGAAAGCATTTACAGATAAACATGGTACTGCACCATCTATTATGGATTATGCGCGTTTTAACTACATCGCTCAACCTGGCGATGGCGTAACCAAGCTTCACCCGCAAATTGGAGAATACGATAAATGGGTAGTGAAATGGGGATATTCTTGGATTCCTGGAAACAAAACTGCAGAACAGGAAAAAGAAATTTTAGACCAGTGGACATTGAAAAATGCAGGTAATCCTTTGTATTTCTATGGCCGTCAGGGAACTTCATTAGATCCTCGTTTGCAGAGCGAAGATTTGGGCGACAATGCAATGAAAGCAAGTACTTATGGTATTGCCAACTTAAAGCGCATTTTGCCTAACGTAGAAAAATGGACCTATCAAAAAGGTAAAGACTATAGCGATTTAAAAGAAATCTACACTGAAATTGTTGGCCAGTTTAACCGTTATATGGGGCATGTGGCAACAAATGTTGGTGGATTAAGCGAAAACTTTAAAACCTATGAGCAAAAAGGGCCAGTTTACGCCTATTTGCCTAAAGCAAAACAAAAAGAAGCTGTTGCTTTCTTCAATCAACAATTATTTACTACCCCACTTTGGTTAATCAGCAATGATCAACTCAGTAAGTTTGATAATGGTGTATTGTTAAACCGCATTAAAAGTGTTCAAGCGAATACTTTAGGCAATTTATTATCCGCTTCGCGTATTGCTCGTTTATTAGATAACGAAACTAAAAACGGTGCAGCAAAAGCATACACCTTACCTGAATTATTTACGGACTTAAGATCGTCGGTTTTTGTTGCAGGAAGAGCAGATGCGTTTAAACGTAATTTACAACGCGCTTATGTAGACCGTTTACAAGATTTAATGACCAAAGAAGCAGAACTTCCGGTTGGGTTCCCTGTAGATTATGCAGCAAGTTACGGTTTAACGCCAATCAATGTGGGTTTATCTGATATCAGACCACTGGTTAGAGCAGAGTTAAAAACCTTATTGGCGACCACAAAAGCCCGAGCAGCAGCAGGTGATGCCATTACCAAAGCACACTACGAAGATTTAAATATCAGAATTAAAGATATTTTAGATCCTAAGAAATAAATAACTGAATGATAGGGATTTAATGTTAGACTATTCAGCATCTAAATTACTAATTCAAAAATAAAAAGCGGAGCAGCTCATTAAATTGGTGTGACCCCAAAAGTTTTTGTCCAACTTTTGGGGTTCACTTCAAATTGACCGCTCCGCTTTTTTATATAAAACCTCGCAGGATTTCAATAAAAAGATCGTCATCTCGACTGTAGTGCAATCCCGAAGTTTCGGGAGAGAGATCTTGAACTAAAGTTATTGAATTGAAATTTAAAAGATTTCTCAGCTTCGTTGTACTTCGTTTGAAACGACGAATCTATTTAATCCCCTTTGTATAATTTTTGATGCTTTAAGCTAAACACACAGCAGTTTTTTAATTTTATCGCAAAACAGGATTATGTTTAAAAAACTATTCTTTGCGGTTGTTTTATTTACAGCTTCTTTCTCAGCATTTGGCCAAAATGCCGATTCAATTATCATTGTTAAAACCGAATGGCATAAGAACAGAATTGCCAAACAGGTGGTTTTATTCCAACATCATTTTGATCAGAAAAATCTTTTCGCTGCAAACGAAAACATTTCGTTTTTAGAAATAAAAAATACAGGCCGGAAGGCAGTTTTTGCTATTGGGGCAGAAGAAAAAGAACTGATTACCACCAGTAATTTTGGATTACGCGATACAGCAATTGCTGCGGTGAACGGCAATTTTTTCGATGTAAAAAATGGAGGGTCGGTAGATTTTGTTCGTGTTAATGGAAAAACCATTAATACTAACCACTTGGATAAAAATGGAAATCGGGCAAGGCATCAGGAAGCAGCGGTTGTAATTGAGAACGGAAAAATTTCGATCCAAAAGTGGGATGGGACAAGTGACTGGGAAACAAAACTGGCCGCTAAAGATGTTTTGTTAAACGGCCCCTTATTAACTTTAAATCATATTGATGAAAAGCTAGATACGACCGGATTTAGCCGTTTGCGCCATCCGCGTACCTGCCTGGGGATAAAGCCAAATGGGAGGGTAATTTTGTTAACTGTTGATGGAAGAAATGAAAACTCTGCAGGCATGAGTTTGTTCGAGCTAACCAAGTTAATGCGTTGGCTAGGTTGTGCCAGTGCCCTAAATTTTGATGGTGGAGGTTCTACAACTTTGTGGGTAAATGGAATGCCTGATAATGGTGTTGTCAACTATCCAACTGATAATAAAAAATGGGACCATGAAGGGCAGCGCAAAGTAGCTAACGTCATTTTGGTGAAAAAACAAGTACGGAGATAAACCTGTATCTATAACAGCATGTTTAGCTCTGGTTAAAAAAACTTATTTTAGCCAAAGATTTTTGTTGAAATGATTAAAAATACGATATACTTTTTCTTTTTTGTGCTGATGCTTTCTGCCTGTAAGTTTGGCTCTAAAACCAGCGACCCAACCTTAAGAGATTTTACTTTCGAGCCAGTAAAAGGCATCCGTTATCAAGAGGTAAAACGCCGTTTTAAAACCGGACTTTCTTTTAATGCCGAAGGTTTTATGCAAAAACCATCCTGGATCATTGAAGTGGTTAAAGAAGATACCATGTCGGCCTGGAGTCCACAGAAGCAAAGAATGCAAAAGTTCTACATGCAGTACGATCACGGAAATGTATATAATTTTGCTGCAGAATTTTTTAAAGTAAAACACATCAGTAAAGATAGTTTGGTTTTTCAGCGGATCCAGGTTGATGGAAAAGTAATTGCTTCAGATGTTCGCTCGGATGTAAATATGACTTTTTACGCACAGGATTATATTAAAAACAAACTGAAGGCAAAGGCTGCCGATCTGCAAAAACCAAGCAAGGCCGATACTGCTTTTATAGAGAAGCGTGCTGCCAAAGTTAACTTGAATAGCGATAGTGCTTTTGCAGCAACAGATCCGGTTCAGTTTATACCCAAAAGTAAAATCGTAAGGGTAGAAAAAATCAGCACGGTTGATCGGGCCAATAACAGGACCGAAGCTTACGATTATATGTTTCCGCAATATATTATCCGGATAGATCGGGCCTATAAAGATTTTGCATACCAGGCTGCAGCGGTGATAGATTTTCAGGGAAGGATACACGTAAAAACGATTTACAACGTGCTTCCCGAGAATGTTGAAGCTAAAAAAAAGGTGGCTCAGGGGATAGCAGATATCTATGTGAGAAACCTTTTTGATGTGGCTCCCGGAACAACACTCGGGATTCCGCATAATAGTGAAATTACTTTAACAATAATTGGGAAGGCAATTAAAAAGCCTTAGTAATCTGCTATTTACAAAATTTTAACGTTAAAAAAATGTTAAAATTTATTTTGATTTTAAAAATTAAAACTTACCTTGCATACTTAATTTTAATATTTAATACAATGCAAGAAGGCACAGTAAAATTCTTCAATGTAACTAAAGGTTTTGGCTTTATCGTACCTGCAAATGGCGACAGCGAAATTTTTGTTCATTCAACAGGTCTTATCGACGAAATCCGTGAAAACGACAAAGTACAGTACGAAGTTGCTAACGGTAAAAAAGGCTTAAACGCCGTTAATGTGAAAGTAATTTAATTTATTTATCATATTTACAGAGAAGGCTGCTTTCTTGCGATGGCGGCCTTTTTTTGTTTTATTTTTCGCTGTCTGAATTCATTCAGGATCTATTCTCACTTATTATGACCTACTATTTTATTGTTCCTGGTTTGGGTAATTCAGGAGCAGATCATTGGCAAACGCATTTCGAAAAATCTGGAGATCATTTTATCCGAATTAATCAGCAAGAGTGGGACTTACCCGCAAGCAAAGATTGGATTGAAACAATAGATCGGGCCATTGCTGATTATAATTTGGCCAATGTGATTTTAATTGGACATAGTTTGGGCTGTATTGCAATTGCAAATTGGGCAAAACAATATCAAAAGAAAATTAAAGGGGCTTTACTCGTTGCACCAAGTGATTTAGAAGCACCCCGATATAACTTCTCGACGGTGGGTTTTGATCACGTGCCTTTAGATAAAATAAACTTTAGAACCATTGTTGTGGCTAGTTCAAATGATGAATGGGTAACACTAGAAAGGGCTGAATTTTTTGCCGAAAATTGGGGCAGTGAATTTATTAACATCGGTAATGCTGGCCATATTAATACCGATGCTGGTTTTGGTGAATGGCCAAAGGGATTGGAAATTTTAAAAACTTTGGGGTAATATTACCTTGCTGAGTTCCCGCAGATTTCGGGAGAAGCGCAGATGAGCATAAGTCTGCGTAAATCAATTTGATCTGAGGGAGCTATTTAATCTATATCTTACTTCTGCGCAACTTTCTTCCTTAGAAACTGATCAAGAAAAATTAATCCGATCACCAGGTCTGCAAAAAGAAAGACATAAATAGCCGTAGGCGTAATGTATTTCTCTAAATTGAAATCGAAATTCACCTTCAAATCGAATTGAGGCATTTCGAGGTTAGCATTGTAAAACACATAACTTAATATGGCTAGTAGCGAGACCACGAAAAAGCCCCCAATGCTGTAAATGATCTTTTTGTCGACCTTTGTTTTCATCGCTACCGGGGCAGGAACTAAGGCAATACTTTCCATCACATTCCTGTTGAAAGACATAGAAGGTTCATCAAGATCCATCCCATCAAAAACTAAATTAAGCTTTAGCAGATCCTCGTACTGGGATTTAATCTCAGCATTCGATTCAATTTTTTCTTCGATGGCTTTTTTTGAAGAATCATCTAAATTCCCATCAATGTAATCCCAAAGCTGTTGTTCTATTGTGTTCATAGTAACTCCTTTACTTCATCTTTTAACAAATATTGTAATTTTTCTTTAAGTCTTTGCCTGGCCCTATGCAGCTTTACTTTTATCGTATTGGCTTCCATGTGCAGCGCTTCGCCAATTTCTTCTAAACTCTGTTCGCCTTTGTAAAATAGGGTAATAATAGCCGCATCGTCTGGTAAAAGCTGGGTAATGGCAATATTTAAAAAAGCATGGCTATCCTGCCGCTCATAGCCATTTGCGTTAAAGCTAGAGGTCTGGTTTTCGAGCTGTAAAATGGTGCTTTCATCATGTATCGACGTAGTATCTAAACGGTTTTTCCTTAAAAAAGTCATCGCCGTAGTATAGGTTATCGTGTACAGCCAGGTGCTAAATTTAGCTGTTTGTTTAAAGGTGCCCAACGCTTTATATGCTTTTACAAAGCAATCCTGTGCAATTTCTTCGGCATCTTCCCTGTTTTTCGAAAACCTTAAAGCAAGCGTAAATACAAATCGCTGATGGCGCTTTACCAACAAAGCATACCGATCGGTTTCGCCGTTCAATACCTTTTGGATCAGCTCTAAATCTGTAGGTTTTTGCTCCATGTTTAGCTTAAGACTACATTAAAGATAAGTAGGTTACACGTGAAATATAATTAAGGATACTTATTATTTATCCGTTGCCAGGTGAATAATGTAAATAGGTTAGTTTTTTTGGAAATGAAAGGGCAGTTTTTATCGGAGATTGCAGCCCTGCTGTCCACTGTAGTCCCGACGTGAAGTCGGGAGCTGCCGCTGCCATCAGGTTTACGAACAACATGGGTGCACCCTGCAACCTTAAAAATGAAATACTGTTTTAGCCATTTAGCCCCGGGTGAAGCGGTACCCTGCAGGCTAAGGAACAAAGCCAAAGCGTACAAGCTTAACACGGGAACCAATTCGGTTAACTGAAGAGGCACTGCGCTCCAAAAAGAAAACGATAAGCAGAAACATTCATTTTTTAGGTTTTTGGAAACGAAAGTGCGGTTTTCATTGGAGATTGCAGTCCTGCTGTTCGCTGTAGCCCTCATGCTTCGGGGCTGCCGCTGCCATCAGGTTTACGGAACAACATGGGTGCACCCTGCAACCCTAAAAATGAAATGCTGTTTTAGCCATTTAGACCCGGGTGAAGCGGTATCCTGCAGGTTTAGAAACTAAGCCGAAGCGTACAAGCGCAACACGGGAACCAACTTGATTACCTGTACAGACATTGCGCTCCAAAAAAGGAATCAACCATTTTTTTGCTCACCAGCTAATGAATATAATTAAACTTCGCAAGCGCTCGCTAATGTGAAGCAAAGAATTTCAATCCTGCAATTGATCCTATAAGCGTACAGATAAAAAATATCCGCCAAAAGGTTGCTGGTTCATTGAAATAAAAAATGCCGATAATTACCGTTCCTACGGCACCGATACCCGTCCAAACAGCATAGGCAGTTCCCATGGGTAAAGTTTGGGTTGCTTTATTTAGCAATAAGAAACTCAAAATAATACAAACAAAAAAAGCTGTACTCCATTTTATATTCGAAAAATTGTTCGATAATTTAAGGCAGGTGGTAAAGCCAACTTCAAAAAGGCCAGCAATAATTAAGATAATCCAGTTCATGATAAATGTGTTTCTGCAAATTTAAGGCACATTTATCGGACAGCATTTTACAAATGTTAAAAAATGATTTTATTTATGAGCTGCTCTTATTCTGCTCAGGGTAACCTGTGTTACACCCAGGTATGAGGCAATATGTTTTAAGGCTACTCTTTTAATCAGTTCGGGAGATTGATCTAAAAAATCCTGATAACGTTCTGCCGCCCCTTTAAAAGCCCGGTCTATTAATCTTCTTTCAGTAGCAATTAACTCGTGTTCGGCAATTTTTCTGCCCCAGTTGGCAATTTCTAAATGTTGTTCGTAAAGCAAAAAAAGATCGGTTAGCCTGATTTGAATTAAACTGCAGTTTTCCAATAGCTCAATGTTTTCGTACCCGGGGCTGTTATTAATATAGCTGTTAAAAGAAAAAAGAACTGCACCACTTTGTCCAAACCAAAAGGTTATCTGCTGGCTTTCGCCATCAGAATAGGCTCTGGCAATACCACTTTCGAGGATATAGAAATAAGGCTCTGTTTTATCTGCATAGATTAAAATCGTTCCTTTCTGATGTTCTACCCGCTTAGAAACAGCCGCTAACCTTTCTAAAGCTTCATTGCTGAGCGACTTAAAGATTTCTATATTTTTTAACTGACCGTACAAGGGAATTTTGAATGTTTGATAAAGCTATCGATTTTTTTTTCAGCAAGGGTGTAACCTGATTAAAAAGTGTGTAGTCATAATACACAGAACACGGTTCAATTTAAACAATAGAATATTTACAAATTAAAAAATTATAATCATGGAAGGTATATTAGTCCCAATCTCGCTTTTTTTAGGTGCATTCGCAATGGTATTCGGAATCCGCTACCTATCAAATAAAGAGAAAATGGCAATGATCGAGAGGGGAATCGATCCAGGTGTGCATAAGGCTACACCAAAACCGTTTTTAAGTTTAAAGTTCGGTTTACTTTTGGTTGGCCTGGGAATAGGTTTATTAGTAGCGCTCTTCACCGTTAGAGGGGTATTCGGCAGCGACATGACGCGTAGTGAACAAGGACAATCGGTAGCCATTTACTTTGGTTTCATCGGAATTTTCGGCGGACTGGGTTTAATCGTTTCTTACCTGGTAGAGAAGAAATGGCTTGATAATAACAAGTTTTAATTATTAAATAAGTCCTGCCGTCAGATGCTTTCATCTGATGCGGATCGGAGAGGAGTCAGGTTTTAGAACAAGAGGTGTTCAAAACTTGATTTCTCTTATTTTTTTTGCGCTGTGGGATATTGTGTTGTCAGATATTTCTATCTGACAAAAAAGACCAAGCATTAATATAACTGTCAGATGGTAACATCTGGCAGCACATGACTGCAAGGAATGACTTCTCTTTATTGCGGTTTGTTAATAATCGCTACGGTTAAACGGCTAATGCAGTTCATTTTTCCACGTTCATCGTAAATTTTGATTTCCCAGACCTGGGTTTTGGCCCCAATATGTAAAGGTTTGCAAATGCCTTTTACTAAACCACTTTTTACTGGCCTTAAATGGTTGGCGTTTACTTCTAAACCAACAGCAACATACTTTTCAGGATCTATACACATATAAGAAGCAATACTGCCCAAGGTTTCTGCCAAAACCACCGAGGCGCCACCGTGCAAAATCCCTGCAGGTTGATGTGTACGTTCATCAACAGGCATGGTTCCGACAATAAAATCTTCGCCAATTTCGGTAAAGCGGATATCAAGCAGCGCACCTAAATGATTTTTAGGACGGTTGTTCAGCTCATCAACCGTAAAGTTTTTAAACCACATGGTAACGGTCTTTTAAAATGTAAACATGATGGATGATATGGCCACCCACAATAAATAAAATAGATTTTACATTAATTTCCCTGCCCGAAGCAATTCCTTTTCTGTTTAGTTCTTCTTCATTTAAAGATTTAAAAAGGTATAAATTGGCTTTACGCAATGCAATAAACTCTTCAATCAGATCTTCCAGATTGCGCTCGGCAAAGCGGGCATTGGTTACATAGTCATCTTCCTCGAAACCTGGTAAAGGCTGCTGTTCTTTTCGGGCAAAACAGGTAATTCGAAAAGCAAAAACACGTTCAGCATCTATAACATGGCCTAACATTTCTTTCAGTGTCCATTTACCTTCGGCATAGGCATAATCAGCTTTATCGGCGTTTGCCCTAAACAGGGCCGGAAGGCTTTGAATCTGATCGTTTAAAATTTCGAAAATATCTCGATCTACTTTACTGATATAGGTTTCGCCCCATGTTGGATATTCGTTAGGCCGTGGTCGGTTCATATCTTAAACTGCTTTTTAATATTATTCTAAAAGTTGTGCCTTTACCCAGTTCAGAGTCTTTTACAAAAATTTCTCCACTGTGGTAATTTTCTACAATACGTTTGGTAAGCGATAAACCCAAACCCCAACCGCGCTTACGTGTAGTATAGCCAGGTTGGAAAACCGCATCGAACTTAGATCTTGGAATACCCTTTCCGGTATCGCTCACATCAATAAAAACCTGCTCTTTAGCTAAATTTTCTATAATGTTAATGGAGATCGACCCTTCGTTTTCGATAGCGTTTGCTGCATTTTTTAAAAGGTTTTCAATCACCCAATCAAATAATGGAACGTTTAACATTGCCCTTACCTGCTCATCGCCGGTAATGCTGAATTTAACCTTGTCTGAGGTACGTACTTTAAAATAGCGTATAAAATCGCTGATTACAATGTAAACTGTATGATCTTCGAGTATGGGTTTTGAACCTATTTTCGAGAAACGGTCGGTAATAATTTCCAGACGCTTAATATCGTTTTCCATTTCCGCAATCAGTGGATCATCTTCTGCATCAAATTTAGATTTCATGAGCTCTGTCCAGGCCATGAGTGATGATATTGGCGTACCCAGCTGGTGAGCCGTTTCTTTGGCCAAACCTACCCAAACATGATCTTGTTCATCTCTTCGGGCCGAACTGAATGCTGCATAAGCTGTTAAAAGGAACAGAAAGATAACACCCATTTGGATGTATGGGAAATACCTCAACTGTGTTAAAATAAAAGAGTCGCGATAGTAAGCCTTAAATTTTTTGCCCAAAAAATTCATTTCATCAGGTGGATGCTGTGCTTTCATCTGCCTCAGCTGCCTAACAAAATACAAACTATCGTAGGTGAGTTTAGCGTCTGCAACGGGATAATTGGTTTTAGTGCTGTCTAAACCAAAAAAAGAAGTAATCGCTCCTGCAGAATCGATCATGATTACAGGTGTTTTGGTGTTTGCACGTACCGTTTCTACAATTACCCGATAATCGTCATTATCGTAAAGAAACATGGCCCGTTCCTGAATTTTCACCCAAAGATGAAACTGGTCTGCCTCTTCGCGTTCCATTTTTTTTACAAAAGAATCGGTGTAAAATACTGAGGCAATGCCAATTAAGATGGCAAAAATTAGAAGGAAAAACTTCCAGCGGCGTTTCTTTTGATAAGGATTCATGCTTTAGCTAGCCAAATTACAATAACAAAACGGAAAAAACATAAAACCATTATGCTTTTTCAAAAACCTTAAAGCAATCATTTCGAATGCTTAGTAGCTTCATCACAGATGAAACACTATAAAATGGATGAAAAACATATCTTTGCAACGTCTTGCGTTTTTGCGCAGAGCGGTAAGCGCTAGAGCGCCCAACGCCTAACGCCAACCGCTCAACAAACCAATTATGGATAAGAAAGTTAGAGTAAGATTTGCCCCAAGCCCAACCGGAGGTTTGCATTTAGGTGGTGTACGCACTGCCTTGTTCAATTATTTATTTGCTAAAAAAAATAACGGAACTTTTGTACTTCGTGTAGAAGATACTGATCAAAACCGCTTTGTAGAAGGCGCCGAACAATATATTGTAAACTGTTTAGATTGGTGCGGCATTACACCAGATGAGAGTCCGGGCAATCCCGGCGCTTATGGTCCGTACCGCCAAAGCGAAAGAAAGCCGAGTTACCGGAAATTTGCCGAACAGCTGATTAGCGATGGTTATGCTTATTATGCTTTCGATACCCCAGAAGATTTAGATGCCAAACGTAAAGAAATTCCAAATTTCCAATACGGGCAGGCTACACGTATGCAGATGCGCAATTCCTTAACCCTTACCATTAGCGAGGTTGAAGAGTTACTGGCGGCCAAAACACCACATGTTATCCGCATTAAAGTACCAGCCGATGAAATTGTACATTTTAATGATTTAATCCGTGGTGATGTAAGCTTCGAAACCTCGTTGGTTGATGATAAAGTATTATTAAAAGCCGACGGAATGCCAACCTACCATTTAGCCGTTGTGGTTGATGATAAAGCAATGGAAATTAGTCATGCTTTTAGGGGAGAAGAATGGTTGCCATCGGCTCCGGTTCATATTTTACTCTGGAAATATTTAGGATGGGAGGCTGAGATGCCTGCATGGGCACATTTACCTTTAATTTTAAAACCAGATGGACACGGAAAATTAAGTAAACGCGATGGTGACCGATTAGGTTTCCCGGTTTATGCAATGAACTGGACCGATCCTAAAACCGGCGACATTACCAAAGGATTTAAAGAAATGGGTTTTATGCCCGAAGCTTTTATCAATATGCTGGCACTTTTAGGCTGGAATGATGGTACCGACCAGGAGTTATTCTCGTTAAATGAGCTGGAAGAAAAATTCTCAATAGAAAGGATTAGTAAAGCAGGGGCTAAATTCGATTTCGAAAAAGCCAAATGGTATAACCATGAGTGGATTAAACAGTCTTCAGCTGGTAGTTTACATTTGACATTTAAAGCCGAGCTCGAAAAAGCAGGTATTGAAGTAAAAGACGAAGCTTTTTTAAACACCATAATCGATTTAATTAAAGACCGCTGTACTTTATTGCCCGATTTTGTGGCACAAAGCAGTTACTTTTTTGCTTCGCCGGCAGAATATGATGTAAACTCGGTAAAGCCAAAATGGACAGCTGAAAAGGCTGATTTTTTTAATGCTTTTGCTGATCGTTTAACATTAACCGATGCGGGCACTGCCGAAGCCGCTTTTAAAGCCCTGGCAGAAGAAAAAGGCTTTAAACCAGGCGAATTGATGTTGCCTTTCCGCATTATGCTGGTAGGCGGTAAATTTGGGCCTGGTGTTTTTGATATTGCTGTGTTGTTGGGCACAACAGAAACTAAAACAAGGATAGCAAAAGCAATTGCTGTTTTTAATAGTTAGCATTTGTTCTGTGAATGCAAGAAGATCATATGGAGAAGCCGGGTTTAAAACCTGGCTTCTTTTTTTGCAATAATCCAAAAGAATAAATCAATAAAAATAATTTATACTTTAGTATAACAATTGTCCCATAATTAAGGTTATTCATTAAACTAAAGAAATAAATTATGCAATGGTTTGGTAAAGGCAGTAATAATGTAGAAGACGGAAGAAGTGGTGGCGGTGGGAAAACCATCCTCGGGGGCGGTGTAGGTATAATAATCGTGGTGCTCGGCCTAATTTTTGGAAAAGATTTAACTGGCCTAGTTAGTCAACTTCCGGCTACTACAGGCACGGAAGAAGTTAAGCAGGGCGTTCCGGCTAACGATCCACAGGCACAGTTTGTAGCGGGTGTATTAGAATCAACCGAGCAGGTATGGGATAAGGAATTTCAGGCGATGGGCAAACAGTATGAGTATCCTAAGCTCAGACTATTTAGGGATGCTGTGCAAACTGCCTGTGGCAATGCAGGAGCCAATGTAGGTCCGTTTTACTGCCCTGGCGACCATAAAGTTTATATCGATTTATCATTTTACGACGATTTAAAAAACCGTTTCGGTGCTGCCGGAGATTTTGCACAGGCTTATGTAATTGCACATGAGGTAGGCCATCATGTTCAAAATTTACTGGGAATTTCGGAAAAACTAGATCGGGCACGTGGCCAGGTGAGCGAAAAAGAATATAACCGCTTATCGGTGAAATTAGAGCTACAAGCCGATTTTTTTGCTGGACTTTGGGCGCACAATGCTCAAAACCTTAAAGATTTTAAATTGGATGAAGGAGATATAGAAGAAGCATTAACTGCTGCCAATGCCATAGGTGATGATAAATTGCAAAAACAGGCGACAGGCGATGTTCAGCCAGATTCTTTTACCCATGGCACCTCCGCACAACGGATGTATTGGTTTAAAAAAGGCTTCGAAACAGGAGATATTAGACAGGGCGATACTTTTAATTCAAACAATTTATAAAAAATAAAAACTTTTTTAAAAGTGCATTGTTTGTTTACAGTTAATGAGGTTTTTATCTCAAAACCAAACATAATTATCCCGGCTTCTTATTTGTTTTAATAAAAGATGATCCTTATAGTTGATGACAGGCCCGAAAACCTGATCTCGTTACAGAAAGTATTACAGGCACACAGTTTTGAGGTTGATACCGCATCGTCTGGCGAAGAAGCGCTGAAAAAAGTTTTAAAAAACAACTATGTCCTGATTATTCTCGATGTACAAATGCCAGATATGGATGGCTTCGAGGTAGCCGAAACCATTTCTGGTTTTAGTAAGGCAAAAGATACTGCCATTATATTTCTTTCGGCCGTAAATACAGAGCTAAAATTTATTACCAAAGGGTACCTGAGCGGTGGACTGGATTACATTACCAAACCGGTTGATATTAATGTGCTGCTCCTTAAAATAAAAACGTTTTATCGCATTTACGAGCAGAATAGAAAACTAAACGAGGTGCAGGAAAAATTGCTTGAAGAAATCGAATTCCGAAAACAGGCTGAACATAAAAAAGACGAATTTATAAGCATTGCCAGTCATGAGCTAAAAACACCTTTAACCAGTGTAAAAGGGTATATTCAGTTGTTGCAGCGCAGCCTCAACAGGGATGATAAAACCATGGCCCAGAACCATCTCGAAAAAGCGAGTACCCAGCTCGAAAAACTAAACGAATTAATTGTTGATCTGCTCGATATCTCAAAAATTGAAAGTGGAAAGATGAAGTTTAATATGAAAAGTTTTTGTGCTGATAACATGGTAAACAATGCTATCGAGATGTTGCAGCAATCTAATCCCGATTTTAAAATCAGCAAACTGGGCAAAACAGACGAAATGATATTTGGTGATGAAATGCGCTTGGAACAAGTGGTGATCAATTTTATTACGAATGCCATTAAATATGCCCCAGGTACCAATCAGGTTAATGTAACCACGAATATTAAAGATGAAAAACTTTATCTGGCCGTAAAAGATTTTGGTATTGGTATTTCAAAAGAGCAGCAGCACAAAATTTTTGATAAATTTTATCGGGTAGAAGATAACAGTAACAGGTTTAATGGCCTTGGAATAGGCTTGTATATCTGTTCGGAAATTATTAACCGCCACGGCGGCACAATTGGGGTAAACAGTGTGCCGGACGAGGGTTCTGAATTTTATTTTATCATCCCCACCACAGAAGAAGAAATCCTTAAAAACCAGATCTAATTATCCTTAATCCATATAATGAAAACAACTCTTAAAAATAATTTACGTTTGGGCCTTGGCCTGTCGCTAATTATTCTATTTATAAGTTCACTTGCCTCTTATGTAAGTATCAATAACCTGATTAAAAGTACCGAACTGGTTAAACATAGCGATGAAGTTATCTTAACTACTGAAGGTGTAATTTCTACCTTAAAAGATGCCGAAACGGGACAACGTGGCTACCTTTTAACGGGGAATAAAATATTTCTGCAGCCTTACTACGGGTCTACAGATACTGCAATGGCGGCTTTAAATAGGATTGAGGCCCAAACAAAGGATAATGTGGTTCAACAAAAAAATGTTGCAGAATTAAAAAACATCATGGCCCGCAGGCTCAATATCATTACCTCAACAATCGAAATTAAATCGTTGGGTGGGCAGATCGATCCAACGGTACTATTAGAAGGCAAAACCTATATGGATCAGGCCCGTAATGTAGTTAACCGCATGGTAAAAGAAGAGCGCAGATTACTCGAAAGCCGTACTGTAGAGCTAAACAAACTTACGGCTTATACGCCAATCCTGATTTTAATTGCAGCTATTCTGGCTATACTCATCACGCTGTTTTTCTACAGAAAAGTATCAATCGACTTCGATGAACGTGTTAAACTTCAGCAAGAAATTGAAGATAAAAAATACGAGATGGAGAAACGTATTGTAGCCATTAAGGAAATTGCCTATCAAATTTCTAGCGGTAATTATGGCGTAAAACTCGATAGCCAAACCCAGGATGATATTGGCGAACTTGCTGATTCGTTGAATACAATGTCATCATCATTGAAAAAATCTTTCGATACATTAGAAGAGAACGAATGGTTGCAAACTGGTGTAGCTAACTTAAATGTAAAAATGGTTGGCGAAAAAGATGTTTTCCATTTAGCAGAAGATATTATTGAGTTTTTGGCCAATTATACCAAAAGCCAGATTGGTGCCCTTTATTTATTTAAAGACGATGGATACCTGCATTTAAAAGGGCAATATGCTTTGCAAGGACAAAATCTAACCCAAACCATAGAACTTGGCCAAGGTTTAATCGGTCAGGCGGTTAAAACAGGTAGGCCTATATTACTTGATGATGTTCCACAGAACGAATTAACCATTACACACGCTACCGGAAATATTAGACCAGCACAGTTAATTGTACTCCCAATTATTAGAAATGAAATTTCAATAGGCGGTTTAGAATTAGGCACTATCGGTAAATACAGCGACCTGCAGTTACACTTTTTAAACTTGGTTTTATCTGATGTGGGTACCGCATTGTTGGGCGCACAGAACAGACAAAAGCTTCAGCAGTTATTAGAAGAAACGCAGGCACAATCAGAAGAGTTGCAGGTTCAGCACAATGAGTTAGAAGGCTTAAATGCGGAGTTAGAAGCACAGGCACAGAAACTTCAGGCCAGTGAAGAAGAATTACGTGTACAGCAAGAAGAATTGTTGCAAAGCAACCAGGAGCTGGAAGAAAGAAGCAGTTTGTTAGAAGAAAAAAATGAACTGATTGAAGAGCGCAATATAGAAATTCAGCAAAAAGCAGAAGCTTTAGAACTGAGTACGAGGTACAAATCAGAATTTTTGGCCAATATGTCGCACGAGTTAAGAACACCACTTAATTCGATATTGTTATTATCAAGATTAATGGCCGAAAATGAGGCTATGGACCGCGAGCATCAGGAATATGCAGAGGTTATCCAAAGTTCTGGTCAGGGTCTTTTAAGTTTAATAGATGAAATTTTAGATCTTTCTAAAATTGAAGCAGGCAAAATGGAGCTCGATAGAACAAATATTAAGGTTGATGAGATCATCTTTAATATGCGTTCGTTGTTTAATCCTTTGGCTAAAGATAAGAACCTAAATTTTGTTATCGAAAAATCGGCAGAAGTTCCTGAGTTTTTCCATACCGATAAAATGCGCTTAGAGCAGATTATTAAAAACCTGTTATCAAACGCAATTAAATTTACTAGCGTAGGTGCGGTAACCCTAAATATTAATAAGAATGAAAAGTTAGGCGCGCTGGTATTTAAAGTTACCGATACGGGCGTAGGTATTGCACCCGAAAAGCAAGGCATGGTATTCGAAGCCTTTCAACAGGCCGATGGCTCTACTCGTCGCAAATTTGGTGGCACAGGCCTTGGACTTTCAATTAGTAGAGAGCTGGCCAAACTATTGGGTGGGTATATTGATTTAAAGAGCACAGAGGGTGAAGGAAGTATTTTTACACTTACCTTACCCATTGATAAAAATAAAGGTTTTGATGGCGCTGTACCTCAGGTAGAGAAACCTGTAATCGCCTTAGAGACTCCGGTAAAAAAAGTGAGCCACTTAACGGTCGAGAATATTCCGCAAGAGGTTGAAGATGACCGGGATAATATTCAGCCTGATGATAAGGTAATTTTAATTGTTGAAGACGATACCCCTTTTGCCAAAACACTTTTAGATTTTACCCGAAAAAGAAATTATAAAGGTTTGGTTGCCGTTCGTGGCGATGCAGGTATTGAAATGGCGAAAACCTTTAAGCCTCTTGCCATTTTACTCGATATCCAATTGCCTGTTAAAGATGGTTGGCAGGTAATGGAAGAGCTGAAATCGGATCCTTCAACACGTCCAATTCCAGTACACATCATGTCTTCTTTACAGGTTAAGAAAGAAAGTTTGTTAAAGGGCGCGGTAGATTTTATAAATAAACCTTTTGCCTTTGAGCACATGCAGGAAATATTCTCAAAACTAGAGCATGCGTTAAGCCGTCACCCTAAAAAGGTACTTATTGTAGAAGAAAATGAACAACATGCCAAGGCATTAAGTTATTTTTTAAGCAATTTTAATATCCAGACAGAAATTGTTAACCAGGTAAACGAAAGTGTTTCTGCGCTGCATAAGCCGGAGGTTAACTGCGTGATTTTGGATATGGGTATTCCTGATAAACATGCTTACGAAACCCTCGAAGTGGTAAAGAAAACACCTGGTTTAGAGAATTTACCGATCATCATTTTCACCGGTAAAAACCTTTCAAAGGGAGAAGAAAACCGCATCAAGCAATATGCTGATTCCATCGTTGTAAAAACGGCGCATTCTTATCAACGTATTTTGGACGAAGCAGGCCTGTTCCTTCATCTGGTAGAAGAAAAAAGCAAGGAGAAAAGCAAAACACCTAAAAAGTTTTCCGAATTACAGGATGTATTAGTCGGTAAAACGGTTCTGGTAGCGGATGATGATGTACGTAATATCTTTTCCTTAACGAAAATGTTAGAGCAGCACCAGATGAAAGTGGTAGCAGCTACTGATGGTAAGGAAGCCCTCAAGCTATTAAATGAAAACCCTGAAATTGATGTTGTTTTAATGGATATGATGATGCCAGAATTAGATGGTTACGAAACTACAACAGCTATCAGACAGGATATCAAATATAGGAACCTGCCTATTTTGGCCGTTACGGCAAAAGCCATGATGGGCGATCGCGAAAAGTGTATTGCTGCAGGCGCATCTGATTATATCAGCAAACCGGTAGATATGGATCAGCTGATATCGTTATTAAGGGTTTGGTTATACGAAAATCATCATAAATCATAAACCATTTTTTATTTTTATGCCTCAAAAATTAATTCTCATAATTGATGATGATAACCGAAACATTTTTGCTTTAAAAGCTGTTTTAAAGGCCAAAGGTTTCGATTGTTTATCTGCTATAAGTGCCCAGGAGGGTTTTTCTATTATGGAGAAACACGACAATGTTGCCATCGTTTTAATGGATATGATGATGCCGGATATGGATGGCTATCAGGCTATTGCAGCCATGAAAAAATCAGCTAAAATGCAGAATATACCTGTACTAGCGGTAACTGCCCAGGCCATGGTTGGCGATAAGGAACGTTGCTTAAGCGCAGGCGCATCAGGCTATGTTTCAAAACCGATAAATGTTGACGAGTTATTAATGCAAATCGAAAATTTTACAAAATAACAGGTGATAAGTGATGCGATAGATAACGAACAGGTAGAAATCCTGTTGAATGATGTTTTGGAAAGCCATGGATATGATTTTCTGGAATATTCTCATGCATCAATAAAAAGAAGAATTATACGTCTTTACGGACTGGATAATTTTGTAAGTTTCGCCGAATTTCGTTACACGGTTAAAACAGATAAGCAATATTTTAAGCGTTTTTTAGAGGAAATTACGGTTAATGTTACCGAAATGTTCCGCGATCCTTCTTTTTATAAATCTTTGCGGAACGATGTCCTCCCTGTGTTGGGTACCTATCCGTTTATCCGTATTTGGGTGGCAGGTTGTTCTACCGGGGAAGAGGCTTATTCGCTTGCCATTGTTTTAAAAGAACTTAATCTGCTTAATAAATCGCTTATTTATGCCACCGATATTAATCCATCGGTTTTAGATAAAGCAAAAAAAGGAATGTTTCCCTTAAATTATTTAAAGCAGTATTCCGAAAATTACCTGCAATCGGGTGGTTTAAAAGATTTTTCTACTTATTACACGGCGAATTACTCTTTGGCAAAATTTGATGAAAGCTTAAATAGTAAGATGATCTTTTCTACGCATAATTTGGTTTCCGATCATTCCTTTAATGAGTTTCAGCTAATTTTATGTAGAAATGTATTAATTTATTTCGATAAAGACTTGCAGCATAAAGTATTTAACCTATTTGATGGTAGCATCGAGAAATTAGGGTACCTTGCTTTAGGAAGTAAAGAAAGTTTGGAATTTTGGCCAAAAGCCAAAGAATACAAAAGGGTTAAAATGGAAAAAATATGGCGGAAACTGTAGATTCTACGCCTTGTGGTGCATTAATTATTGGCGGTTCGGCCGGTAGTTTAGATGTGTTGCTCGAAATTTTTCCTGCCCTAAGGAACGATATTGGTTTTCCTATTGTATTAGTGATCCACCGTAAGGCAAGTAACGAATCTCTTTTAACCGATTTGCTAAAATCGCGTACTACACTGGAGGTTAGTGAAGCAGAAGAAAAAGAGTTTTTAAGCCCGGGCAAAGTTTTCATCGCCCCTGCAGATTATCACATGCTGATAGAAGAAGACCAAAGCATATCTTTAGATTATTCGGAAAAAGTAAATTATTCCCGGCCATCAATTGATGTTACCTTTCAGTCAGCAGCTGAGGTTTTTAGAGAAAAACTAGTCTGTATTTTACTTTCAGGATCTAATGCAGATGGAGTAGAAGGGTTAAAAAGCGCAAACAATTTTAGAGGTAGGGTGGTTATACAGAATCCAAATACGGCCATAATGCCGTATATGCCACAACAGGCGGTTCTGAATGTTGAGCCGCATTTGATATTGGATAGCCACGATATGGCTGATTATATAAATAAGTTAAATGATTAATTGCTTTTCGGAGGTTAATATGGTAGTTACAAAAAAAGTATTTGTTTTTGATGATAATAGGGATATCCTTGATCTCTGTACATTTATTTTGGAAGATGCCGGGTATGAGATAAAAACATCCGAAAATGCCAATAACATAGAAGAACAGGTTGCAGCATATATGCCTGATTTGATTTTTATGGATAATTGGTTGCCCGATCTGGGAGGCATACAGGCTACTAAGGCATTAAAAAACCACCCTGATTTAAAACATATTCCAGTAATTTATTTTTCGGCCAATAATGATATATCTTCATTAGCCGATGAAGCTGGTGCCGATAGTTACCTATCGAAACCGTTTGATATTGCTGCACTCGAAGAAATTGTGAAAAAACATTTGAGTTAGCGCCGAAGACTCACGAAGTTTCAAATGGCTGGTGTGCAGGAAAAACTTCGTAAGTCTAGTATGAGCCCTGTTAAACTTCCGAAGTTTTTTAGGGCTCGAAATGATGACTTTTTTTAATTCTTGGGAATACCCTATCTGTTATTCCTTACCCCAAATCCTTGTATTCAGATCCAGCTCCTTAACAATATCATACATAAACTTTATGGTGGAGATATCTTCATTTACCGTTTCCGGACTTAGCAATGATTTAAAAACAGGTGCTTCGAAATAGTTCCGGTTCAGCGGGAAAGCGATATACATCCTCGATTCGATAAAGGATAAACTGATGTTATATTTTGTTTGATGGTTGAGGTTTAATATCCGCTCCATCATGGCAGGTGTAAGGATGTATCTGGATTCGACCTGATCGGAGCCATAAGTCACAAAAGTCTTATCAAAGTCTACATTTTCCAGTTGAATAACATCGTTACTACCAAAAGAAAACAGATTTTTTGAAAACCATGCGCCAAAAGCTGCTCCGAAATCTTTTGGCCTGACAATGGTTACACCATTAAATTTCTTGTTAAAATCGGCAGCAAAGATAATTCCTCTAAAGATGTCGTGCCACTCTGTTCGGGTTCCGTCTTTTGTTTGGGTTACTGTTTTATATTCAGCATGTACCTCAGCAAAGTAAAACCTGGTTTTATCAGCACATCCAGTTACCAGATCCTCTGTTTTATAGCGATCGGGCTCATTGCTAAACAACTGTGTGTACATAAACTCCGATGCTTCAATTCCCTGGTAGGGATTAATTGATAAGCTTTCGTCTAAAAATTTAAGGGCAGCACCAATTACATTGGTTTTGTAGGCATTTTGGTAAGCTGTTAAAGAATCGTTGATCTTAAATAGCAAAACACCGCCGTAAATAAGAGGTATTAAGCCACCAATTACACCAGGAATAGGAAAGCCTAGGACAAAACCCAGAATACAGAGTAGAATACCCGCAGCGATAAAAATATAACCTTTGGTTTGGGTACCGGCAATTCTTTTACGCTCTACCTCCATTGTAGCCAAAACTTGCTGTAAGGCTACATTACTTGCAATATCGAACGACATTAATTATTGAAAAGTTCTTTAGCGCTAATGTTTTTACGTTCCTCGGCTGCGGTTTCTAAAACGGCAATAGGCTGGAAGTTTAACATTCCGGCAAATAAACTTCCCGGAAACATCATAATCGAATTGTTATAATCGGTTACCGAAGCATTATAGGTTCTTCTGGCAGCGGCAATCTGTTCTTCGCTTTCGGTCCAGGTGGTTTGCAGGTTAATAAAGTTGGTATTGGCTTTTAAATCAGGGTAATTTTCGATGTTAACCATTAAACCTTTCACACTGCTGCTCAATTGTGCATCTAAATCTGCTTTTTCTGCATTGCTGATGTCAGGGGAGCCTGCTTTGGATCTCAGTTCAACTATTTTGGTCAAGGTTCCCTGCTCGTAAGTAGTATACTGTTTTACCACTTCAACAAGATTTGGAATAAGATCGAACCGTTTTTTTAACATTACATCAATGGCCGAGAAGGCATTGGTTACCTGGTTTTTCTTCCCGATAAGCGAGTTGTAAAAGAAAATCCCGATAAGGAATATAAATCCGATAATAACGAGGGCAATAATCATAATTTTAGTTTAAGGTTTAGAGAATAAAGATAAGAAAAGGTTACAAAATGTTATCGCTTTTCATTTTGTTCCCGTTCACGTCTTATCCGCCGCTCTAAGCGCTTCTGTTTCCTTTGCATATGATTGGCCCGCATGGCTTTAAACTTTGCAATATGCTCACGTACTTCATTCTGCTTTTCTTCCGTAATACCGATGCTATATTTTATGCCTGTAAAAAGGCTCTTCCAGATCATATTAAAGAAAGATGTATTTGCCGGCCTGCTGTAATTTACAGTTACAGGTACCAGCTTTCCATCTGGACCGGGGTTTTCTGATTTGATAATTAAAGCATTTGCCAAGAAAGAAAGAAAACCGCGGGTAACCAGGTGATCTTTTTCGGGATCGTTTTTCATCAGCGCTACAGAAAGATCATAGTAGGAGAACGCTACTGTCCCTTTTGCACCTAAATCGTTAGCTTTAAAATTGAACTTCAATTTATCTACACTCCCGCGGTTAATGCGGACCAAGCCTAAGGGTTTGGTAATCTGATTTAAAACCCGCGCATTAAAATTGTGTAAAACCCCATTGTAAGAAAAGGCACCATCTTTAGCGGTAAGATCAAATATAAAGTTTACATCAAGCTTGCCCTGCCCAAATAGGTAAGTGTTTAGGTTAACCTCCATAATGGGGTTTATGGCTTTAATTTTATCGAGGTTGGTGGCATTTTTTATAATGCCCGAGGTATGCTCAAAACTAATCTGCCCTTTTTGGTTACTCTCATTATTGTAAACCGCGTAATTCACATTTATATCCTTCAGCTGAATTTTCTGGACCAGAATAGGTGCATTAACAAGCTGCAAAAGCTGATGGGGAAACTTTCCGATTTTGCTTTCCTGATGTTTTTTGGGGAGGCCGTTATGGTTAAATACCGAAACGAAACCATTGGTAATGGCCATTTCCTTTGCCCAAAGTTCTTGTTTGCTAATGTATAAAGGCAAATCAATTCCATTAAGCATAATGTCGCTCATCTTGATGTTGAAACGTTCCTTCGCAAAGCCGGCAACCTTGCCAAAGTTCATCTCATCGTGCAGTGGTACCAAAGCAAAACTGTTAACCCTTAACTTACCTGTTGTTGCCCTGAAATCCAGTTTATCTAATTGGATATCGTACATCTTGTCTGGCGTATGGTATACATAGTTATTCAGATTGATCACAATATCTTTAAGCAGATAAAATCTTGTAGGATCTTCAGCAGAGGTAGAATCTACCAGCAGGTCGGTTAAGGTAATGTTGAGGTCATCAATAGAGAAAGGTACTGAATTGGCTATGTTCTTATTGATGTATTTAAAACTTACATCCTTAAACCTGATGCTTTTGATGCTAAACTCTTTCAGGTTTTTAGAGATGATATCGTAAGGCGATTTAATGGGCCTGGGCGCACGCCCCTCATTAAAAGCAAATTGCTGGTTAAGCATTGTTACCTCAGGTTTGTCAAATATGATTTCTTCCAGCTGAAGTTTTTTTTCTCGGTACAAGGTTAGTGGGTGGAAGTGCTTTACTACCAGTTTTTTTAAAGAAACCGTATATAAATTATTTGGAGCTCTTTTTAAGGCTATGAGTTGCTTAAACCGATTGGTATCAGGTATTATTTTTACGTTCTGTAAAGTGGCATTGCCCGTAAAAACATTGGTAGAAACCTTGGTAAAACTAATGGTATATAAACTATCGGTTGATTTATATAGGAGTGTTTTGATCCTATCGGTTAAAATAGGGCGCGACTTAACATTTAACAACCATGCTATACCTGCAAGTACGATAAAAACAATGAGTAATGTACACGCAATCCATTTAAAAACTTTATAACGGTATTTTCTGGTATCAGGCATTAAAAAATGAGCGGCTGTGGTTTTATTAGCAATATACGGTTATAAACATATATTTGAAAAATGTAAGATCAGTTTTTTTCTCTTCGGGCCTTTCGCGCTGCTTTTCTGTCTGCCCGTTTTTGTTCCCTTATTTTTTTTGCGATTACTTTTTGCTGTTTTACCGGATTCTTTTCGGGTACCACACCAACGCCTACAATATCCTTTATGCCTACAAAAACGGTTTTCCACATTAGGTTAAAAAAGGATGCCGAATTAATTCTGGTATTGGCCATGCCTGCTGTTCTTGGCGCTTCGCCTTTTTGTGGATTTTCATTTTTAACTAAAATGGCATTAGCCAAAAAGGACAAAAACCCTTTTTCCTTGGTTCCCTCTCCATCAATATTGTCTGATAAGAGCTTTACCTTCAGGTTTGTGTATAGCATGTTTATCTTACCCGATGCAGCTCTTAAATTTCCGTTTGCACTAAAATCGATATGTTGTACATCGCCGCTTTCTATTTCTATTAAACCCAGGGCTTTCGATAGTGGGTTTAAGTTTTTCAGATCAAACTTCCCAAGCTTCCCGCTGTAGGTAAATGCACCATTATTATCGGTAAGGTTAAAATCGATTTTTACATTCAGCTTCCCGGCGCCCATTAAAAGCGCGTTTAAATCGGCTAAAGCATGGTTCTTTTTACGCAATTGTAAACTATCGTTGGTTACGTTTAAAATGTTTCCTGTTAGTGCTTTAAAATCAACCGATCCAATTTTTTTACTCGCCGGGTTAAATTCAGCATATCTAACATTAATGTTTCTGAGCTTTACCGTATCGATCAGGGTAGGCATGTTTAATCTTTTTAGGGCCATGTGTGGGTAGTTTCGGCCTTTATCAAGGCCTGGTGGCGGCGGCGATTCGCGGCTCATAAAAACTTCTACATTTGCGGGGCCAATCCTCAGCGATTTTGCATGCAGTTTCTGGTCGGTATTTAAACCAATAAAGTCAACCCCGTTAAATTCTATTTTATCAAAACTGAGGTTATACCGGTCTTTCTGGATCTTGTATTTTCTTGCAAAAGTAAGCTCATCGTACAATGGTGTAAGTTTAAATCCTTTAACCGTTATTTTTTTTGATGCAGTAGAACCTTTAATGGTATCAACTTTCATTGAGTACATTTTATCTTTCGTTATCGATTTATAGCCCGCAATCTGAAAAGATGCATCTTTTGTATAGTAAAATCTTGTTGTATCATTGCCCGAAAGCGAATCCAACAAGAAATCGTTAATGTTAATATCGAGGTGTTTGATCGAGTTTTTGATTTTTTTTGCTGCGGTTTTGTTGATATAATCGAAATCTGCATCTATAATTTTAATGCTTTTAACATGTACCGATTTAAAAGTTTTCGAAATCTGTTCGTAAAGCGATTTTTCATCTTTTATGCTATCGGGTTTCCTGGTTACTTTGTTAAAAATCATATTGATAGATGGCTTTTGTAAAAGGATTTCATTTACATCTATCCGCTTTTTAAAGTAGGCCGTTAATATTCCAACACGGCTAATCTGCAGTTTCTTCAATTTAAGCTCGAAAGTATGGGCAGGCGCCAATTGTATTTTCCTTAAGCTGTCGAAGACGGAAGTATCGGGTATTAGTGTAACATCACGCAGTGCCAGGCTACCTGTAATTATATTTAAATTAATGCTTTTAAAATCTATCCGGTACAGGTGGTGGGAGCCATTATAAACCCCAGACTTAATTTTTTCGGTTAATATAGGTTTCCATCGGGCGCTTAAAAACATGGCGCCAAATGCAACAACTAAAATCAATATACCGAATATGCTTCCTATCCAGATCCAAACTTTATTTCTATGCTGAGCTGTCATTTATTATGGCTTATCGATACGTAACAGATAGAAGAGCGAAAGGTTTTTTCAGGGCTAAGGCAAAAGACTAAAGCCGAAAGACCAATAAGGAAGAATGATGAAATATTTTTTGGAGCGCAGGTGCAGTACAAGAAACACCGTTTGTTCCTTTGCTACGCTTGTACGCTTTGGCCGTCGTGCCTCCGGACCTGCAGGGTACCGCTTCGCCAAGGGCTAGATGGGTTAGGACGGTGGTATGGAAACCCCTCATAGTAGCAAGGACAGTTGTAATCTAAACCCGACCTTAGCGGGATGCCACAATTTTTTCAATTGGGGCAGAAGCGAGGGCGGGGCTACAGTCCCCTATAGGCACCGAAGCCTACATTTCCAAAAACATCCTGACTTATTTTATAAAAGGGAATTATTAATTTTTTGGAGCGCAGGTGCAGTGCAAGAAACACCGTTTGTTCCTTTGCTACGCTTGTACGCTTTGGCCGTCGTGCCTCCGGGCCTGCAGGGTACCGCTTCGCCAAGGGCTAGATGGGTTAGGACGGTGGTATGGAAACCCCTCATAGTAGCAGGAATAGCTGCAGCCTACCCATGACACCGAAGCCTACATTTCCAAAAACTTTTTATTCAACTATATAAAATATGGATTAATTGGGGCTGCTAACTGTCTT
>NZ_LMZQ01000003.1 GCF_001442625.1 Pedobacter ginsenosidimutans
ATCCGTTTCAATCTTTTTTCTGTTACCTTTCCGGCATCCGCCGTTCCGGTTTTCCCCGCTTCCTTTCGGTTGGGAGTGCAAAGGTAAGGAACTTTTCCGAACTTCCAAATAAAATAAATTTTATTTTTTCGTCTTCTTTTTTTCCCTTCCTCTTATTTCAATATGCCGGTTTTGACCAGCTTTCCGTTCTTCCGATCCGGGCTGCAAAGGTAGCAATCTTTTCTTCTCCCGCAATATTTATTTTAAAATAAATCCTTGCCTGCGCGCTCCAATGCCATCCTTTCAACCAAACCCTTCCTCCGAAGCGGGATGCAAAAGTAGGGATTTTTAACCTATATCCAAAGGATAGGCAAACATTAGTTACCCTATTTATGTAACACAATGGTTTTCAGACAGAAAAAATGTTGGCACATACAAAACTTTTTGAACGAAAGCATGTTTAGCGGCAGATGCATCACTTAAGGCTTCCGGAGTTTTCCCTGCAACCGGCCACTTGAAACTTAGGAAGCCCCTGCCACCTAAACCCGATAGCAGCGGGCATCCCGATTTTCATCGGGATAAAGCGGATAGCGGGAACATACCTATATAGTAGCACTAAACCTGCTTTGCTAAAAAAACAAAAGCACTCCTATATATAGTGTAGCAATAACATGGGTGAGTGAATAAACTTCCCAAGTTCTTGAGCAGCAATTAACAACCATCATATCGAATTTTTGAACAATAATTAATACTTTTATGGCTTATTAAACCATCCATATAAATGAAGTTGATGCTCAAACTATACTTTTCTCTGCTATTTATCGGCATGGCGGAAATCGGTTATGCGCAAAATTATAAAAATGAGCTTGTTATTATCTCCGAGAATGATGCTTATATAGATATTACGAGCGATCGATATTATACAAACGGTGCTTTTATCAAATATCGGCATGCCCTGAATGGGGAGAACTTAAAAGCAGGAAGAAGTAAAGAAATTATCGGTTTTGAATTCGGCCAAAAAATATACAATCCATATTACAGCTTTGTACCAAACCCTGCCCTACACGACCGCCCTTTTACGGCATACCTTTATGGCGAGGCAAATTATAGCCGGTTTTACGCAAATAAACAGATGCTTAAGGTTTCTGCACAGATTGGACTTACCGGAAAAGATGCTTTAGGTGAGCAGTTTCAAAAAGCATTTCATAAACTGGTTGGTCAAAATCAGATTGAAGGATGGGAATATGGTCTAAACAGCGAACCAACATTAAACCTGGGTGTAGAATATAATAGGCTTTTAATGAGCACAAACAATAAAATATTCGATATTACAGGAACAACGTCAGCAGCAGTTGGTAATGTGATTACAAAAGCAAATCTCGGGGCAATGTTCCGTCTGGGCAGATTTAATGATATGGATGGTTCATCGGCTTTTAATAGCTTGGTGAGCAATAACCATCTGAACAAAGCACAGCGCAAATACGAACTTTTCCTTTCTGTTAGTCCTCAGTTACATGCCATTGCTTTCGATTCGAGTTTGCAGGGTGGATTATTTTTGAATGATAAAGGCCCAATTACTTTTAAACCTAAGCCAATTGTTTTTACCACACAAGTAGGTTTAACCTTCGCCATTGCACGTTGGACAGCCAATTATACCGCTACTTTTACTTCGAACGAAGTTAAAAACAGTGCCACAGGCTACCGTTATGCCTTTTATAGTCTTGCTTACCGTTTTAGTAAAAGCTAATGAAAAAACAACTACTCTCTTTTATTTTCGTTATTACAGGTTGCACATTTGCTAAGGCTCAAATTGCACCCGAAAATCATTCGATTATTATCAAGCCCGTATTTGGCACACACGTAAATAATGACCAGGGTCATCTGTTTCAGGATCAGATTACCGGATTTGACGCGGCATATTTTAAAGACATCAGCCAGAACAGCGATAAATGGATCGGATTTGGTGGTGCCAAATCTTATGGGATCGGATTTGTTTTTAGAGATCTGAGCAAGCTGAAAGGTACAAAAGATACCTCAGCCAATGCTTTTGGACAGGTATATGGCTTAGTGGCACAGATGGATTTTCAGTTATTCAAAGTCGGAAAAGCTAAATTTAATTTTACGCCGGGCGTTGGCTTGGGTTATACAAACAAGTATTACTTTAATAATACCAAAAACCGATTTTTAGGAAGCCCGATTAACGAAACCATTAAAGCAGATTTAGGAATGGAGCTGCCCATGAGTAAATATACTGATCTACTGTTAGGCTTTGGCTTTCTACATGTATCTAATGGAGGGGCCACTGTTCCAAATGGTGGATTGAATACAGGAAATGTTTACATCGGACTTAAACTAAACAATCCAAAAACATTAACTGCTGAGCTGAAAAGCACCTACACCACTCTACAGCGTAATTCGATTGAGCTTAGTGCGGGTTTAGGCGCAAGGGGCGTATTTGCGAACAGGAACAAAAGCTTATACAAAAGCGGGTTATATGCAGGTTACAATTTTTACCTGAATGATGTGATGTCTCTTAAGGCTGGTGCGGATGCTGTTTATTATTATACTGTATTTGACCCAGATAATTATGGGGAAACTTTCCAAAACTACGGAACTTCGTATGATAAATGGCGTACCGGGGTCAGTGTTGGTGCTGATATCAACTTATGGCGCATAACCGTTGCGGCTCAGATTGGAAAATACATCCACTACAACAGATTGATGGATAAAGCGACCTGGTACTGGACCTTCGGACCTACTTTTAATATTACGCCACACATTGGCTTGCAGGCAAAAACCTATATGCACTTTGCCCAGGCAGATTATGTAAACTGGGGCGTGGTATATAGATTTTAATATTGCCCTGTGCTTAGCAACACCAAAGTACAGGCTTCAACGGGTTCGATATTGTGCTGATCCAATAATTTTTCGAGCTCATAATTTTCAGTTCCTGGATTGAAAATTACCCGCTTGGGTTTTGTTGCAAGGATGTAATCATGATATTGCGCCTGTAGAGGTGGCCCAATATATAAAGTTATGGTATCTATATCAGTGTGGATCTGATCCGGTTTTTCAATTTCTACGCCTGCAACCTCTCCTTTTTTTATGCCTACGTTAACAATCTCGTGATTGAAGCGCTTGAGCATATTGGCTGCTTTATAAGCGTATCTGGATGGGTTTGGCGATGCGCCGATAATAAGTGTCTTCTTCATAAAGGTGATTCCAAAGATTTATTGATTACAGATTAATTACTAAAACTTAGAAAGCAAAGCAATTTGACCGGAATGGTAAGCATGGTGTTGTGCCAAACCACTTAAAAGTTCTGCATTGGTTACCCCTGTTCCCAACGCCGGGTTCCGCTCACTCTTTACTTCATCATTCCATTGGTTATCTTTTATGCTTTCGCACAAGCGGATAAGTTCTTCATTAGCAATTTTAAAATTAAAGATAATGCGCTCCCAGGCCTTAGGCGTTCTACTTTCAGGCATTGGCCAATCGCCCATTGCGGGTTCTGCAGCAGGTTTCCCGCTCAGTCTTGAGGTAACTTCTTCTGTCCAAGCAGTTAAATGCAGGGCAATTTCGGCAATAGAATGCGCCCCTGGCACAAAATGACTAAATGCACTTTCAGGATTAACGTTATTTAAGGTTTGCATTACATGGTTACCATGCCAGGCATCACCATTAAATGCCTTTTTAATTTCGTTCGTGATATTAAACATACCAAAACAACAATTAGAGCAATATAAAGTTTGTTAAGATGCGTTTAATATTGCATTGGCACAGTTAATACCATCTATTGCTGCCGATACAATTCCACCGGCATAACCTGCGCCTTCTGCGCAAGGATATAAACCTTTTACCTGAGGATGCTGATAAGTCTCTTTATCTCTCGGAATTCTAACCGGGGAGGAAGTTCTGCTCTCTACCCCTACCAAAATGGCTTCATTTGTATAATAACCTTTAATCTTTTTTCCAAACAAGGGTAGTGCTGCACGTAAGCTATCCGATACGAAATCGGGTAAAATATTATCCAGCATTGAACTTTTGGTGCCAGGCAGATAGGAGTTCTTTGGTAGATCGATCGATAATTTATTGTTCACAAAATCAACCATGCGCTGGGCCGGAGCTACCAGATTTCCACCACCGGCCTCAAAAGCCAATTTTTCAATCTCCGATTGGAAGTGCAACATTCTAAGCGGATCGTAACCCTGAACATCGTTTAAGGTAACTTGAACCACCGTTCCAGAATTGGCATAAGGATTATTCCGTTTAGATGGCGACCAACCATTTACCACGATTTCATTTTCGCCTGTAGAACAAGGCGCAATAATGCCTCCAGGGCACATACAAAAAGAAAACACCCCACGGGCACCAACCTGCTCCACCAAACTGTAGTACGCGGGAGGTAAAAACTCCGATCTAATATTGCAGTGGTACTGGGCTGAATCAATAATTTCCTGAGGATGCTCAATCCGCACGCCTAAAGCAAACGGCTTCGCCTCAATCAGGATATTTTTACTGTTTAGCAATTCGTACACATCTCTTGCAGAATGACCAGTTGCCAAGATGATATCATCAGCAAACAACTTTTCTTCAAAATTTACCTCAATTCCTTTTACTTTTCCGAATTCGATCAAAATATCAGTCATACGGCTATCGAACATCACCTCGCCCCCAGCATTCAGGATAGTATCTTTTATGGAAGTGATAATATGCGGAAGTTTATTGGTGCCTATATGTGGGCGGGCATCGATAGCAATATCGGCTTCTGCCCCATGGTTTACAAAAACCTGGAGCACTTTATTAATATCGCCCCGCTTATTAGAACGGGTATACAGTTTACCATCCGAATAGGTTCCTGCCCCACCTTCACCATAACAATAATTAGATTCAGTATTCACTAATCCCTGTTTGTTTATGGCAGCCAAATCTCTCCGGCGTTGTTTTACATCTTTACCACGTTCGATAATAATGGGCTTTAATCCATTCTCTATACACTGCAAAGCTGCAAACAAGCCCGCCGGGCCAGCCCCGATAATAATCACAGGCTTAGCGTCGCTTACATTTTTATAATTAATGGTGTATACTTCGGAAATGGCTTCCTCATCTACAAAAACTTTTACCTGAAGTCTGAATATCACTTTTCTCGAGCGGGCATCTATCGATCTCTTCAGTATTTCATAGCCTTTAATTCTTGAACCAGGTAATTTTAGGGATTCAGCCAATTTCTGGTTAATCACTTCTTTTTGCTCTACCTCGTGCGGGAGCAGCGTAATTTCGATGTCTTTCTGCATATCATGTCAGGTTTTTATCCCGAACAGTACAAAGATAAATATCTGATAGCATATTTGATGATTTCAGCATATGAATAAAAACTATTAGCAGACTAAAGTAATGCTTTTATGTTTTTTGGAAAGCAATTGCAGTGTTTCATTGGAAAAAACTACAGTCCCGCTCTACCTCCAGCCCCGATGAAAAATCGGGGCTGGAGGTAGAGCGGGTTTAGATGGCGGCTTTGTTGCTACTATGCCGGTTTTCCGTGCCACAGCCCAAAGTTTTTAGCCCCGATCGGAGCGGGCACGAAGTAGAGCGAAGAGCGGGAGCAAACATTAAAAAAAGCGAATGACCTTGCGCTTCAAAACAAAAACATCAGTTTAAACATTACCCTAAGCTTGTCAACCTGTCAGATAAATACCGAAACTGTAACAAAGGCATGCAATTTGATATCTAATTCGTAAATTGACCATAAATCAATTCTATTAAAAAGACAAAAACCATAAAAATGAAAAGATTAATATTTGGAATTTTAGCTGCAGTTATTGCAGTGAGCACTTTAAGTTCATGCGGATATAACAGCATGGTTAAACTTGATGAAAACGTTAAATCGAAATGGGGAACTGTGCAAACCCAGTATCAAAGAAGAGCAGATTTAATTCCGAACCTGGTAGCTACGGTAAAAGGAGCGGCTAAATTTGAGCAAGGTACTTTAACTGCTGTAACCGAAGCACGTGCAAAAGCAACACAGATGACAGTTAAAGCTGACGAATTAACACCAGAAAACATCCAGAAATACCAGGCTGCTCAGGGACAATTGAGCCAGGCTCTGGGTAAATTATTATCGATTACAGAAAATTACCCTGAACTAAGAGCTACACAGCAATTTAGTGATTTATCGGCCCAGTTAGAAAGTACTGAGAACAGGATTACTGTTGCCCGTAAAGATTTTAATGATGCAGTACAAGAATATAATGGCAAAATCAGATCGTTTCCTACCAATTTAACAGCTGGCATGTTCGGCTTTAAAGCTAAAGGATATTTTGAAGCCGATGCTACTGCAAAAGACGCCCCTAAAGTAGAATTTTAATATTCTCAATTAATATATATAAGGGTAGTGAATGTTTATTAAATAAGCATTTATTACCCTTTTTACTTCATACAAAATAAGCACATGTCGTTATTTTCAGATATTGAACAAGAAAAAATAGCAACCGCGATCTCCGATGCAGAAAGAGCAACATCTGGAGAAATTAGGATTGCTATTGACAAACACTGCGCGGGTGACCCATACGAAAAAGCTATAGAATATTTTACAAAGCTGGATATGGACAAAACAGCCAAAAGAAATGGGGTACTGATTTACCTGGCACATGCCGATCATAAATTTGCCATTATTGGCGATGTGGGCATTAACCAGGTAGTACCTGAAAATTTTTGGGAAACGGCCAAAATAGCGATGACTGCACACTTTGCAAAAGGCAATTTAGCTGATGGCATTATTGCGGGCGTAGCATTGGCGGGAGAAAAGCTGGCCTTGTTCTTTCCTCCTCAAAAAGGCGACATTAATGAATTGCCAAATGATATCGTTTTTATGGACAATCTAGAGCAGAAATAAGCGATGAAGAAAACATTCCTTTTCTCGTTACTGAGTTTATTATTCACTTTCGCCTTTGCACAGGATTTTCCCGAGAAACCCAATACTTTGGTTAATGATTATGCTAATGTGCTATCAGCCGATCAAAAGCAGCAACTGGAAACTAAATTAGTAGCTTTTAATGATTCGTCATCAACGCAGATTGCTATAGCGATATTAAAATCTGTAGGCGATTATGATATTAATGAATACGCCGTTGAGCTGGGCCGAAAATGGGGAGTTGGCCAAAGTGGCAAAAACAACGGTATTATGATCGTTGTGGCTGTTGGCGACCGAAAAATCTCTATCCAAACGGGTTATGGCTTAGAAGGTGCATTACCTGATATTTATGCCAAGCGTATTATTGATAACGATATTAAACCCAATTTTAGAGCAGGAAACTATTATGCCGGCCTAGATGAAGGTACTACTTCGATTATAAAATATACCAAAGGTGAATATAAAAATGATAATCCTAAAACTTCTTCAAAGAAAGGTGGCGGAGGTGGTAGTATTGTGATTATTATCATTATTGTAATCGTAATCATCATCATCATGAGGAAAGGCGGCGGAGGCGGCAGTGAAGTAATTGGCGGTCGGGGTGCATCTAACGCTTTGTTCTGGGCTATGCTTTTTGGAAGCGGTGGCGGTGGTGGCCGAAACAGCGGTGGCTGGGGAGGCGGTTCTTCTGGTGGAGGCGGCGGTGGATTCGGTGGTTTTGGCGGAGGAAGCTTTGGTGGTGGTGGCAGCAGCGGAAGCTGGTAAACATATTAGTTCATTGGTCATTGGTCATTAAGTTAGAATCTACTGCATTTTGAACTTTCCAACAGATTAAAACATTACAACAATAATGTACAGAAGAGATTTAATCACAGCAGAAATACAGAAACTTGCACAGGTTTTGGCCCGTATTATGGGCTTAAAATTAGAAGGCAAGTTGGCCGAGGCCAATCAACTTTTTGACGAAACTATGGAAGGCGGTTTTCAATTACCAAAAGAAATTCTGGAAAATGAAGCGCTTTCCGTTTTTGAAAATTGGTTAGCGGAAGGCAACCTCCCTCCCGAAAAACTCGACTCACTGAGCGAATTCTTATATTACGAATTAGGTATAAGCCCCGATAGAAACCTAATGATTGCGCCAAAACTGAATTTAGTCTATCAATACCTGTCAGATCGGCACAAGATCGTACATTTGGTAAACTTGCACCGTCAGAAAACGATACAGCAATACCTTAGTTAAGCGTTGACAGTTTTCAGTTTGGAGTAATTCAATTAACATAAATAAAATAATGATTATAGAAAAGTGGCAAAAGCTTGCCTCTAAATATTTAGTAAAAGAAAAGTGGGCTACCTTAAGGGTAGACGAAGTTAAACTTCCTGATGGTATTATAAAAGACGATTATTATGTTTTAGAGTACCCGAACTGGGTTAATGCGATTGCACTGACAGAAGCAGGAAAAATAATCATGGTGCGCCAGTACCGCCATGCGGCCGATATTGTTTCGCTTGAAGTTCCGGGTGGTGTAATTGATGGCGACGAAGCACCTGAGTTCGCTGTTAAACGCGAACTCTTAGAAGAAACAGGTTACAGTTTCAAAACCTGCAAACTTATTGCCGAGCTTTATCCTAATCCGGCAACATCAAACAACAGAACCTTTACCTATTTCTTAACAGGTGGTATTAAAACGCATGAACAGCATTTAGATGAACATGAAATATTAAATGTTGAAGAATATACTGTTGAGGAGGTAAGGCAACTGATTAAGGAAAATAAAATAGCTCAGGCATTACATGTTGCGGCCTTATTATATGGCTTAGCTGAAGTAGAAAAACTTTAAACTTATCTTGGTCAAAACGAAAAGCTCCTTAACCCAAATAAATTAAGGAGCTTTTTTATTAGTGAACAGTTTTGCTACCTAATACTTCGTAAGCTTTTTCGAGGTATAATTTCTTATCTTTTTCTTCGTTTCCAGTAAGCTGACCAATTTTAATGTCACCCACTAATCCTGCTCCGACGTTCACGTATTGTTTTAAATTCCTGTCGATGGTAATGCCTTCTGTTAGTACCAAAAATGCGCCATCACTAAGTTTATGTTCCTGATTTGCCGAAGTTAATCCATTTGTTTTATTCCCAATTATGGTAACATTTTTCTGTCCTACGAAAGATATAGCGGCAAATTCGGCGCTACTGGCAGTTCTTTCATTTATCAATAACACCAGATTAGGATTCTTGATTTTTATTTTATGGGTAGTTAGTTTAAATAGATAAACAGCTTTTTTATTTTCGAATAACCTATCATCTTTAAAATTAAAAAAATTGTTTTCCCCATTTCTATCTATCCAGCCGATTACATTAGATTGATCTAGCAATGGAGCAATTGCCGCATACATTGGCGCAAACATTCCGCCTTCATTATCCCTCAGATCCAATATCCATCCTTTAGGTTTTTGAGCTGAAAGTTTTGACAGCTCTGCTCTAAAATTATTTACAAATTCGTTCCATTCATCCATATTATAAGAATAAAAGGCTGGTAATACGATATATGCATAACGATTTGCTAAAAATGCCGTCTTTATTTCAGGGAAGGATATTCCTGTTGCACGGTAACCTTTCACGTAAGATGCTACAGTTTCGGGCGGAAAAAACTTGGAATGCGAATCACCTAGTTTTTCCAGTACGTTTTTTATAATGGGGTAGGTTTCCCTAATACTTTTTAACTTGCCAATCTTTTGTGCAACCTCCAGATCAATTTTATTCCAATCCATTTTGCCACTATTTATCGATCTGTTCTTTATAATCTGAAGCACATTATCTACATAAATTTTAATGCTGTCTCTGTTTTGAGTTTGTACCACTGCGTTAACTTTAAAACCAGCCAACAGCAATAGTGATAAAAAAATCTTTTTCATAAATATATTTTAAGGAGTTACTGAACTGATTTAATAGCAAATTTGAGCTGCCTATCCATATCTGAGAAGATATCTTCAATTTTTGGTTTAACTATTTTATTGATCCTCACTCCTTTTCCCTGTGCTGGCGTTCCATCTGGATAATAAATGGCATTACCTGTAAAACAGATATTGTAATTTCCGGGAATATTAATTTGCTTTTCGTCGCCATCTGCCCCCGCCGATTGCTCGCCGATGGTAATCGCCTTAGGGAATATGTGCTGCAGATTCATGCTGTACCATTCTGATGCACTTTGTGTTTGCGCATTAACAATAATGCATACTTTACCTTTATAACTGAAACCATCTGTAGTTACATTATCTGGATAGTAAGTAATTGTACCGGGGATAGCAGTAAAACTTCCAAGGTTTTGGGTATCAGCCTGAAAATACTGCGCAAAAAGGTTATTCTGTTTTGAGAATTTTTTATAAATGTAGTGAAAAACAAAACCACCCCAATGTGGATAGCCCCTCATATCGAAGATCATTCCTTTTTGTTTTGCAGCTAAGTTTAAAATAGAATCAATTTTTGTATCCAAATGATCATCGTGTACGTCATTTAACAACTCATGTATTTTATCGATATTAAAATAAGCGATTTCATTATCTATCACCCGAAATGGCAAAATACTTTCCGCCACCTTCAATTTGGCATTCATGTAGTTGTTGATCGCCTTAATAGCTACACCATTTTTTGTAGTTACAAAAGCTACCGAAAGCACTTTTTTCTTTCCCGATGAAGAAACGGCTAAACGAAATCGCGAAGAATCACTGCTCCATATCAAATTGGTCTTGTAATTGTTCAATTTATAAACCAGGGTATTCCGGTTCGAAGCAGAAAGCAGTTCTTTGAGACCGTCGATCAGTTTATTTACCGTTACTCCATTAACCGCTGTGATTAAATCACCAGCCTTAATGCCTGCTGCTGTACACAGGTCTGGAACAATAATTCTCTTAACCAGTATTTTGTTATCGATAATCTGGTAGTCGAAAGGAGGATAATAATTGTTTTTAAAGATCTCCCTTTTATAAGTTAGGTCATCGTAAAAGCGGTTGTAGGCATGAGTATCGTTTAGTTTGGCCACAATTTTAAGAAGCAGCACTTCATAATCCATACGGGAAACACAGTTTTTAAACAGCAGGATATTATTCTTCACTGTTTGATCCCAGCCTTCATCCATTAAACCTTTATGTGGATAGAGATAATCGATTACGCCTTGTAGCCTGGCCAACGCTAATAGCCTCATGCCCAAAGGCAGGTTTATTGAATCCGGGAATTTGTATTTCCGCTCATTAGGGATTTCTGAGGCGTAGTTAAGGGTTGGCACATAATATTTCCCAACGGTATCGCGGTGCGTGTAAACATCCAATAGTTCATTTTTCAGTTCAGCATTGATCAACGCATTCTTCAGGTACCATTTATGTAACGGATTAACTTCCAAAACAGTTAGATTAGTATTTTTCAGATCCTTTTTATTAGTACCGAGATCAGTAATAATCATCCGCATCAAAAATGTATTCAGCTCAGTCTTACTACTAATATTATCCAACAGGCTCTGGTTTTTCATAAAAACAGCATCTGCATCCTTTTTTCCACTTGCAAATTGTGGATGATAATATTTCAGGAAATTCCATGTTTTAAAAAAGAGAAAGTATTTCTCGGTTTCATTTATGGGTTGTGCACTAGCATGATAAAAAGCACACATTAGCAATAAGGTATAAAAACAGCGTGTTAGTTTAAATAGATTTCTCATTCCCTGATGATTTAATTTTCTCCAAAATTGACACGAAAAGAAAATAATAAAGGATGTAATTGATCAAACCCAAAATTTCATTGCTGAATAGCCTTTTTAGTCCAAAAAAGGGTAAAACATGATAATTCCGGCCTTGGTGTATAAAATTCAGGGTTTTATACTTTTTAAAGTGCTCTTATAAGGTGATTATAGTATTTTTAGCAAATTTCGGAAATGAAGAAAGCGTATTTTATATACCTACACATTGGCTATTGGCTAATTTTATGGCTAAAAGAGTTTTTATTTGGTTTTCAAACCTACAATCTTAACGATTTAAGTTTTGCAACCATTGTATCAACTTTAAGCGTTAAGCTTATTGTGCTTTTTTTTCCGGTATGCATTTTCTACGCTAATTTTTTAGTATTGGTACCAAAACTGGTCAGGACAAAAAAAATTATACTTTACATAGCAGTACTTTTTATTCTTTTCTCCTTGCTGGCTCCTATCCACAAATATGTGTATGCAACGCTGCTCCCACTAAAATTCGGTTGGTACTCTTATGTATATATAGATAAGCTGAATTTTTGGTTATCATTCCAAACTTTACTGTTTGAAAACTATGTGTACATTTTCTTCAGCATAGCTATAAGTTATGTTGGCGAATATTTTGAAACACAGAAAAAACAACAGGAACTGGAGAAAGAACAAGCCATAACAGAATTGGCTTACTTAAAATCGCAGATTAACCCGCATTTTTTATTTAATACCCTGAACGATATTTATTCATTAACCTACCAAAAAGCAGAGATGGCACCCGAAGCGGTATTAAAATTATCGGAACTGCTAAGGTACATGCTTAAAGAGAGCAACGATAGATTTGCTTCGGTTGAAAGGGAAATCAACTACCTGAAAAATGTGGTAGAATTATTTGAAATAGGGCAAAAAGGTAGCGCCTATATCGATCTCGAAATTAATGGGAATTATAAAAATAGGAAGATTGCGCCACTGATATTGATTAATTTTATAGAGAATGCTTTTAAACACGGAATTGTAAATGACCCTAATAACCCTGTAAGGATTAAACTTTATATCAATGAAAGCGATTTTGATTTTGAGGTTTTTAATAAAAAGAATAAGGATTACAAAGATAAAACCGGTGGTATAGGACTGACCAACGTACAGAGAAGGTTGGCACTGATTTACCCCGATCGGCATAAGCTCGAAATTATTGATGAAAATGATACTTTTACCGTTCACCTGAATATAGAAAACATATGATCCGTTGTGTAGTTGTGGATGATAAGCCGCTTGCTATCGATATCCTGAATGATTATATCAGTAAAATTCCAGACCTAACGCTTGCTTTTAGCAGTACCAACCCATTAGAGGCTTTAGAATATGTGATGAAAAATGATGTAGAACTCGTTTTTCTGGATATACAGATGCCGCAGCTCAATGGTGTACAGTTCATGAAAATTGTGAACGAAAAATGCCTGATTATCCTGACTACGGCTTATGCAGAATATGCGTTGGACGGTTTTGAAAACAATGCGGTTGATTATCTCCTTAAGCCGGTATCTTTTGAGCGCTTTTATAAAGCTGCACAAAAAGTTGTGCGCCATTTCAGTTTAGCAGCGCCAGCGCAAGCAAGCAACGCTTATCAACCTGCAGAATCCGAAAATGACTTCATCTTTGTAAAAACTGAATATAAATTGATCAGAATCAACACAGATGATATCCTTTTCGTAGAAGGCATGCAAAATTATGTAGCTATCCAGACCAAAACAGATAAAATCCTATCGCTTCAAAGTATAAAGAAAACTGAAGAACAGCTCCCCAAAAAGCAATTCATCAGGGTACATAGATCTTTCATTGTTGCGGTAAAAAAGATAAATAGTATCGAAAGAGCCAGGATATATATTGGCGATGCTGTTATTCCTTTTGGCGATTTGTACAAAGAAGATTTTTATAAACTGATAGAGGGCAAAAAGTAAAGGCCAGATAAAATACCTGGCCTTTACTGTTAACGCATAAACTTTTGAACATAAACGAAAGATTTTATTTAAACCCTTCTATCTTTCCGTTCCTGAACTTAGTCTAGCTCATTTTTAATTTCTTTTGGATATCGTGTACGTAAGCTTTAAACTTTTTATCAGTATCAATTAAATCTTCTACTGTTTGGCAAGCATAAATTACGGTACTGTGATCGCGGCCGCCGAAGAAAGCACCAATCGTTTTCAAAGATGATTTAGTATGGCTTTTAGAAAGGTACATCGAAATCTGACGTGCCTGAACAATTTCACGTTTACGCGTTTGCGATTTAACCATATCAACTGGAACCTCGAAATACTCACAAACCAATTTCTGGATATATTCCATTGAAATTTCTTTAGAAGTATTTTTAATAAAGTTCTTCAGCATTTGCTTAGCAAGCGCTAAATCGATTTCTTTTTTATTCAAAGTGGCCTGTGCCAGAAGAGATACCATAGCGCCCTCTAATTCACGCACATTGTTATCAATGTTGTGTGCCACATATTCTACCACCTCGCCTGGTAACTCAATACCATCAGCATACATTTTCTTTCTTAAAATAGCAATACGCGTTTCCAGATCAGGGATCTGTAGATCTGCAGATAAACCCCATTTAAAACGGCTTAACAAACGCTCTTCCAAACCAGCTAAATCTTTTGGTGCTTTATCAGATGTTAAGATTACCTGTTTGCCCGACTGGTGTAGGTGGTTAAAGATATGGAAGAAAATATCCTGTGTTTTTTCCTTACCAGCAAAGTTGTGTACATCATCCATAATGATCACATCCATTGCCTGATAAAAGTTAACGAAATCGTTAATGGTGTTGTTTTTCAATGAATCTACAAACTGCTGGCAGAACTTCTCACAGCTTACATAGATCACCAACTTATCTGGCATGCTGCGTTTAATCTCGTTACCGATCGCTTGCGCCAAGTGTGTTTTACCCAAACCTACTCCACCGTAAATCATTAAAGGGTTAAAAGATGTGCCTCCTGGTTTAGCAGCTACAGCGTAACCTGCAGAACGCGCCAAGCGGTTGCAATCTCCCTCAATATAATTTTCGAAAGTATAGTTAGAGTTTAATTGTGGATCAACATTTAATTTTTTTAATCCAGGGATAATAAAAGGGTTTTTAATATCCTTATTAATGGAAACCGGAATCGGCATCGATTGTACCTTTGCCTCCGCTCCATTTCCATTTGAGGGCATATTGGTAGTATAAGGATTACCGCTGTTTGATGATTTATCTACAACGATGTTATATTCCAACCTGCCATCCTCTCCAAGTTGTTTTTTTACAGTCTTGCGCAGCAAGCCCACATAATGTTCTTCAAGCCATTCGTAAAAGAACAAACTTGGCACCTGTATAGTTAAAACCTTACCTTCCAATTTAAGGGCTGTTATTGGCTCGAACCAAGTTTTGAAACTTTGACTCGGAATGTTATCCTTAATAATTTGAAGACAGTTCTTCCATACTTCTGTACAAGTTTTTTCCATTGCGATTTCTATAATTTATTGGTTTACAGTGCCTATTCGAATTAAAGGGATGGTCCGTTTAGGGACTACGAATATTGAGAAAATTATCAACATTTTAAACAAAAATTTCAAATAAATCGTAACATACTGATAAGGAATATAGTAGCCCGCTTAACCTCAATTTTTTATGTTGATAACTATTTATTAACACTGGTTATCCACATTAACCATTACTTAACATTAAAATACCCTCATCACATCGAATTGCTGTTGAAAAAGCAAAATCTAAGCCATTTTAAGTACTAGTTAAGCGTTTTAGTTTTTTTAAATCTCGAATAAACTGAAAATCAAAGCCATAAGATAAATAAATTAATATTAATTTAAGCCGATCGTTTAAATTGATTTTGTATTATTTCATTATGCCTTGTTTTTGTATGAATTTCACGACACTTTAGCTTATTATTTTAAGATCAATGAACGAAGTATCTGTTCATTTTATCATCGTTTCATTAAAAGCAAAATACTTTTAATTTTAATCTGGAATAAATCACAGAATCAGGGTGCTTAAGTTTCTTAGTAAACTCCAAAAGTACCCCTAAACACATCTGCAATTTCGCCAAGTGTAGCATACTTTTCAACAGCATCTATAATCAATGGCATCAAATTTTCTTCACCTTTAGCAGCTTCACGCAACCTTTGCAATGCTTTTTCTACATCATCACGATCGCGCGTAGCTTTTAAAGCTTCCAGTTTTTCTGTTTGCAGTTTGCGGATTGAATCATCAATATTAAAAACCTCTGTCAAGCCATCTTCCTCCTGGGTAAATTTATTTACACCTACCGAGATCCTTTCGCCATTTTCGATTTCTTTCTGATATTGGTAAGCTGCATCAGCAATCTCATTTTGCATATAGTTGCTTTCGATGGCATTAACCGAGCCGCCCATTACATCTATGCGGTCGATATAAGCCCAGGCAGCAGCCTCTACTTCATCAGTTAAGCTTTCCACAAAGAACGACCCCGCCAATGGATCTACGGTGTCGGTAACGCCGCTCTCGAAGGCAATGATCTGCTGGGTACGCAAAGCAATTTTTGCAGCCGATTCGGTTGGAAGCGAAAGCGCTTCATCATAACCATTGGTATGTAAGGATTGGGTTCCGCCAAGAACTGCAGCCATAGCCTGATTGCTTACCCTGATTACATTGTTTAATGGTTGTTGCGCCGTTAAGGTTGAGCCTCCGGTTTGGGTATGAAACCTTAACATCTGCGCTTTTTCGTCTGTGGCACCCAAATCTTTGGTAATTTTCGCCCACATCCGCCTTGCAGCCCTAAATTTAGCTATTTCTTCAAAGAAATTATTGTGACAATTGAAGAAGAACGATAACCGTTTCGCAAACACATTAATATCTAAACCTTTATCCAGCGCTGCTTTTAGGTAGGTTTTACCGTTAGCCAATGTAAAAGCAAGTTCTTGCACAGCGGTTGATCCAGCTTCACGAATATGATAGCCTGATATAGAAATGGTATTCCACTTCGGCACTTCTTTGCTACAAAACTCAAAAATATCGGTAATTAAACGCATCGATTGTTTTGGCGGATAGATATATGTGCCTCTTGCTGCATATTCTTTTAAAATATCATTCTGTATCGTCCCCGAAATCTGTTTTAAATCTGCACCTTGTTTTTTAGCCAGCGCAATATACATGGCCAGTAAAATTGAAGCCGTTGCATTGATCGTCATCGAAGTAGTAATGTCTTTCAGCTCAATACCATCAAATAAAATTTCAATATCCTTTAACGAATCGATAGCTACCCCCACCTTACCCACCTCTCCATCGGCCATTTCATGATCAGAATCGTAACCGATCTGTGTTGGAAGATCAAAAGCAACAGATAAGCCCGTTGTTCCCTGAGCCAATAAATAATGATAACGCTTGTTTGATTCTTCAGCGGTCGAAAAACCAGCATACTGCCTCATCGTCCACAAGCGACCGCGGTACATATCCTTCTGGATTCCCCTGGTAAAAGGAAATTCTCCAGGCAACTCTTCCATTGGCCTCGCTTCGGTATACAGCGCTTTTATTTCAATACCTGAAGTGGTGGTATATTTTTTCTCGCTCATAATTGGTTAGTTTATTCGTTCAATGGTCATTGGTTCATTGGTCAAGCCGAGTTGGCTAATTGCGCATATTTTGCAGATCAATCTAAAACAGTTAACCAATTAACCACATCAAAAAAGTTGGTGAATATCCTTTTTGATCAGTTCGATGGTTAAATCGTAAGGATTTTCATCAATACTGGCCATGTGCTGTAAAATTGCTTTACTCAACTCAATTCCATTTGCATCAGGAGGTAAACCTTGTACTGCATTGTTAATCATGGCAATAGTATCGTCTTTTAATTTACGGACCACACCCCAGGTTACGCTATCTACATACAACTGTTGGGTAATATTATGTTGGTACTCTGAGCGGACTTCATTTAAAACACCAGCTTGCAGCGTAGCAATGGCAATTCCTTGCTGATGCAGGCGAACAAGCAAATTTGCAGGGTTAATACGATCGATAAATATAATTAAACGCTCGTGTGCCTGTAAGCGCAAAGGCAAAATATGTGCCCGGCTTTCTTTGTTCAGCTCGATGGTTTTTAAGTTAAAGAAACGCTGGATATCGTTCTTTAAAATATAATAAACAGCCATTAGTGCAATGAAAATGCCTGCAAATAAGATCACTATATCAACTAAAATTTGTTGGGTATTCATAAGTATTGTTTAATTACGGTAATATTAACGGACCGTTAAAAGCAAAAATGTGCATTATTATTTATATTTGTAACAGATAAAATTTAAATAACATGAGCACAACAGTTGATACAGCATTTGCACCAGTTACTTTTTCTGAAGGAGCAGCTAAAGAGTTATATAAATTAAAGGATCAGCAGGAGATCAGTGAAGATTATGGATTACGTGTTGGCGTAGAAGGTGGCGGCTGTGCTGGCATGAATTACGTTTTAGGTTTTGATCAGAAAAAAGATGGCGATCAGGAATTTTTTATTGATGGTATTAAGGTTTTTATGAACAAAGCACACCAGATGTACTTAATGGGCATGATGATCGATTGGCAGGATGGATTAAATTCACGCGGTTTTACCTTCGTTAATCCTAACGCAACCAGCACCTGCGGTTGTGGCACGAGTTTCTCGGCATAAATAAAATATTATTGTAACATATAGTGCAGTCCCCTTGTCTAAACATCGGGACTTTTTTTATTTTTACCCATAGAGGTTGAAGGCAAAAGGTATAGGGTATAAGGTTAATCCATCTTAATACTTGATACTCAATACTTGATCCGATACTTGATACTTACAATAAATGAATTACAGAGAAAACATCAGACTGGCATTAGAATCTATTAAAGCGAACCGCTTACGTACTATGCTTACCGCCTTAATTATTGCCATTGGTTTAATGGCTTTGGTTGGGATTTTAACCACTCTCGATGCTGTAAAGAAAAGTATGACGGATGCTTTTAGTAGCATGGGAGCCAACTCTTTTACCATCAGAAACCGCGGTACGGGGATTAGAATTGGTAATGGCAAACGCCCAAAACCTTTTAAAGCCATCCGCTACGAAGATGCCGTTAAATTTAAAGATAGTCTGAATACGCCTGCAACTGTTGCCGTAAGTGTTTTTGCCAGTGGTGGTTCTACCATCAAATATGGGAGTTTAAAAACCAATCCCAATATCAATGTTCAGGGTATAGATGAAAATGGCTTAGCCTCTCAGGGATTAAATTTATCACAAGGAAGAAATTTTAGTGTTTCTGAAATACAGCTCGGAAGCAACGTTTGTATTGTTGGTGGCGAAGTAGTTGAAAAATTATTTAAAGATTCCGATCCGTTAGACAAACTGATCAACGTAGGTAACAACCGCTTTAAAATTGTTGGCATATTAGAGAAAAAAGGATCGAGCATGGGCTTTAGCGGCGATAGGGCGGTTTATGTGCCTTTGCTAAAAGCCAAACAGATTAATGCTAATGCCAATCCATCTTACACCATAACGGTAATGGTACCCAGCAATGAGATGCAGGAAAACATTATTGGCGAATCTACTGCACTATTCAGAAATATCCGGAAGGTAAAAGTGAACGAAACCAATAATTTCGAGATTACCAAGAGTGATGCTATTGCTCAAACTTTATTCGAAAACCTGGCATTTGTAGCTATTGGTGGTGTTGCCATTGGAATTATAACCCTGATTGGAGCTTCAATCGGCTTAATGAATATCATGCTGGTTTCGGTTACTGAACGTACACGCGAAATAGGCATCCGTAAAGCTATTGGCGCAAACCCGAAGGTAATTCGCCGCCAATTCTTGATCGAGGCTGTGGTAATCTGTTTAATGGGTGGAGCCCTGGGGATTTTTCTGGGAATAGTTTTAGGAAACCTGATCTCCCTCGCTATGGGTGGTGCATTCTTAATCCCCTGGCTATTTATTATTGGTGGTTTTGTATTATGTGTATTGGTAGGTATCCTATCTGGGTATTACCCTGCTAAAAAAGCATCAAAGCTAGATCCTGTAGAGGCCTTGAGGTACGAATAACCCCCAGCCCCTAAAGGGGAGTTAATGGCAGGGAGTATATAGCAACAGTAAATCTATATTTTATCCTTCCTCTAGTTCTGTCCAAAGTTATTTAACTAACAAAATTAAATAACGTCTTTTTTAAAAGATTAGTTATTACCGTCAGCAAGGCAAAGTCCCTTTTAGGGGATTTAGGGGGCCTAAAGCAAGGCGTTATTCAACTGAGACTGAGTAAGCAGTTGTTGCATCAAGGGCATACTAAGACTATCTTCGAGCGCTGCAGCATGTTTTAAATGGTGCATATCACTGCCTACAAAATCGACCATATGGTTTTCGACCATTTCTCCTGCTACTTTTTTTGCGCCAGCACCATAATAACCTGTTAAAGCAATGCCGTTCATTTGCAACAGGCAGCCGGTTTCTCTGATCTGATGATAACTTTCGAAAGAATTGTAGTAGTAAGGGTAACGCTCAGGATGCGCCAACACAGGTTTGTATCCGGCATCCTGCATCATCTTTATAAAATCGATCAGGTTCTGAGGGGCATTTATATAAGATAATTCAAACAAAAGATAATTATTCCCAAAAGTTAAAACCTCTTTCTGTCTGATTTTTTTCTCCAGGGTTTCATCCAGATAATATTCGGCAGCGGCATCAACTTCCAGATCGAGTTCAATTTCTTGCAAACCTTTTCGTAATGTATCAAGGCCACGGTTAATGGTATCGGGCGTATTCCGAAAATAATCAGCCATGATGTGCGGAGTGGCAATCAGTTTCTTATAACCTAAAGCTTTAAATTTTTTCGCCAAAAGGAAAGAATCTTTAAGCGTTTGTGCACCATCGTCAATCCCAGGAATAATGTGCGAATGCATATCTGTTCCAATACCGGAGAAGTTAAATTCGGGTGCTATTTTTTTCTTTTTAAATAATCCGAACATAATGGTAGATCATAGCTTTAACTTATCTCTTTTGGCAAATTACTTGCCTCTGCTGCACCAGCTAATTTAGAGGAATAGATTTTATCGAGCAAATTATTTAAGTCTTCACTTAAATCGAACTGCAGGTCTTCGTGCAGTTTTTTGAATTTATTTAGGGTTACCGCGACAGTTTTTAAGTAAAATATACTAAAAAGCATCATAAAATCACGGTAACCAAAAATTGATTTCTTATAATCAAAAGGGATGGCATTGAGGATAAACAGTTTCAATTCTACCTCACCAACAGGATCTTTAGTCACTTTATAAAAATGATTAACCGAGGTAATCATTTTCCGAACCTTTACCAATGCCTCTTTGGCATTTAGTTTTTTCAGTTCCAGAATCTGTTCTTCCACATCGGCTTTAATCCTTTCCTTCCGATCTTCCAAATCGGTTTCATCTTCTAACAATTTGTAATGAAGATGCTCTGTAAGCACTTTATCTTTAGCCACCAAACGCAGCAATAGCTTGTCTTTTTCTTTGACAGGCAATTCTGTTATAGCAGTTTTTAGATCCTTGTGCTCCGATAACTTCATTTAAAAAGGGTTAGCCTTGATGTATTTTTCCCACTCCCATGCAGAGCGCATCATCTCATTGATATCAAGATTGGCTTTCCAGCCCAGTTCGTTATTCGATTTTTGAACGTCGCCATAAATCTGAACAATATCACCGGCCCTTCTTGGACCGATTTTATACTCAAGTTTCTCTCCGTTCACTTTTTCGAAAGCTGCAATAATTTCTAAAACCGAAGAGCCTTTACCAGTACCAATATTGAACACATCATAATTACCGTTAGGATTTCCTTCTTCCAGTTTCTTAATCGCTGCAACGTGTGCTTTTGCCAGATCAACCACATGGATATAATCGCGGATGGCGGAACCATCAGGCGTATTGTAATCGTCGCCATAAACCGTAATCGGACCACGTTTGCCAATAGCCGATTGGGTTATGAAAGGGACAAGATTGGCAGGAACACCATTTGGCAATTCGCCAATTAAAGCGGTTTCGTGCGCTCCAACAGGATTGAAATAACGCAAAGCGATAACATTTAGGTTGGGAGTTACTGCAGCAGTTTCTGCCAATATTTCTTCGGCAATCTGTTTGGTATTTCCGTAAGGCGATTCGGCTTTCTGTACTGGCGCAGCTTCAGTTACCGGTAAAGTTTCTGGCTGACCATAAACGGTACAAGATGAAGAAAAAACAAAATTGATCTTCCTGTTAAACGAAGTTAATAGGTTAATTAAACCGTAAAAATTGTTTTTATAATACTTTAAGGGTTGTTCTACCGATTCGCCAACAGCTTTTGATGCTGCAAAATGAATAATTCCATCAATATCGGTGTGATTTTCTGCAAATTCCTGAACTGCTCTATCATCCTGTAAATCGATCTCATGAAAATCGAACCATTTGCCAGTAATCGCATGAAGCTGGGTTAAAATTTTGATGTTCGAGTTAGAAAGGTTATCTACAATTACGACTTCGTATCCTGCGTTGTGTAACTCTACTGCTGTGTGCGAACCTATATATCCTGTTCCACCAGTAACTAATATTTTTGCCATTTTAACGGTTAAATGTGGTAAAATCTTTATGATCTATCTTCTCCAAAGCCTCTGCAGGCAATGATTTAAAATATTCGTATGTAATTTTCAATCCTTCAGCACGGCCTACTTTTGGCTCCCATCCTAATATCGCTCTCGCTTTGGTAATATCAGGTCTGCGCTGTTTAGGATCATCCTGCGGAAGTTCTTTATAAACAATTTTCTGCGTGGTGCCCGTAAGTTTGATAATTTCCTCACAGAACTGCTTGATGGTGATTTCATCCGGATTACCAATGTTTACAGGCTGTGCATAATCGCTCATCAATAAACGGTAAATTCCTTCAATCAGGTCATCAACATAACAGAAAGAACGTGTCTGACTTCCGTCACCAAAGATAGTTAAATCTTCGCCTCTTAAGGCCTGCCCGATAAAAGCTGGTAAAACACGACCATCATTCAGGCGCATTCTTGGCCCGTAAGTATTAAAGATTCTGACGATTCTGGTTTCTACGCCATGGAAGGTATGGTAGGCCATGGTGATGGCTTCCTGAAAACGTTTGGCCTCATCATAAACGCCACGTGGACCAACCGGGTTTACATTGCCCCAATATTCCTCTGGCTGAGGGTTTACATTTGGATCGCCATATACCTCAGAGGTTGATGCAATCAACATCCTCGCATTTTTATTCCTGGCAAGGCCCAAAAGATTATGCGTACCCAACGAACCTACTTTAAGGGTCTGTATCGGAATTTTAAGGTAATCGATCGGACTTGCAGGTGAAGCAAAGTGTAAAATGTAATGAAGTTTGCCCGGAATATGTACAAATTTGGAAACATCATGGTTATAAAACTCGAAATTTTCCAGTTTGAACAAGTGTTCGATATTTGCCATATCGCCCGTAATCAGGTTATCCATTCCGATAACGTGATAGCCCTCTTTCACAAAACGATCACAAAGGTGCGAGCCTAAAAATCCGGCGGCACCTGTAATCAATATTCTCTTTTGACCCATTTTAATCTATTAGTTTTCTACCTATGCTATTATAATAATAGCCAAGATCGATCATTTTTTGCAAATCGTACAAATTTCGACCGTCGAAAACCACTTTATTTTTTAAAATGTTGTCGATTTTCTCAAAATCAGGGTTACGGAAAACCGACCATTCTGTTGCAATCAACAGTGCGTCAGCACCTTCTAAAGCTTCGTATTGGTTTTTAGCATAATTTACCTGATCGCCAATAACGTTTTTAACATTTGTCATCGCCTCCGGATCGAACACGGTAACGGTTGCACCGTTCTTAACCAGTGCATCGATAATATATAAGGCCGGTGCCTCGCGGATATCGTCGGTTTCTGGTTTAAAGGCCAAACCCCAAAGTGCAAAATGTTTGTCCTTGATATCACCTTTATAGTATTTAAGCACTTTGTCAACCAGGATTGTTTTTTGTCTTTCATTAACCTCCATTACCGATTTCAGGATCTGAAAATCGTAGGCATAATCATCAGATGATTTTACCAATGCCTGAACATCTTTAGGGAAACATGAACCGCCGTAACCTACCCCCGGAAAAAGAAAACGTTTACCGATACGGTCATCAGAACCAATGCCCCTTCTTACCGAATCAACATCAGCACCTACGAGCTCACAAAGGTTGGCTACCTCGTTCATGAAGGTAATTTTGGTGGCGAGGAAAGAGTTTGCCGCATATTTAGTCAATTCAGAAGAACGCTCATCCATAAAAAGAATCGGGTTCCCCTGACGTACATAAGGACCGTATAGTTCAGTCATCAGCTTTTTCGCCTTTTCACTTTTTGTACCAAGCACAACACGGTCTGGTTTCATAAAGTCATCAACTGCTACACCCTCTCTTAAAAACTCAGGATTGGATACCACGTCTACTTCAATCGAAGTATTTTCGGCAAAAACAGCCTTTACCTTATCGGCCGTTCCAACCGGAACCGTTGATTTATTTACGATGACCTTATATTCGGTAATCAGTTTTGAAATATCCTTTGCAGCGCCTAAAATATAAGAAAGATCAGCAGCGCCGTCTCCACCCGGAGGCGTTGGCAAAGCCATAAAAATAATCTGCGCATCTTTTACAGCATCTGCAAGATTTGTCGTAAAAGTTAACCTTTCCTGTTCTATATTTCTATGGAACAAAAGATCTAAACCAGGCTCATAAATCGGCACTTCGCCAGCTTGCATTTTTTTTACTTTCGCTTCATTAATGTCAACACATATTACATCATTTCCTGTTTCTGCTAAACAGGTTCCGGTAACTAAACCTACGTATCCGGTACCAATAACGGCTATCTTCATCTGTTATAATTTATTAAACAATATTAAATTGTTTTTTATCGGTTTTAATGAGCTCGCAAGCTCGGTTACTTTTAGCTGCTATGAAGTAATCATGACCTGTCTATTTATTGTATTGAATGATAGGCCAAATCGCGAGAACTCCATATATTTTTAAGCTTTTTAAATATATTCGTTTTATCTTGCCACGAAGATATGAAATTACACTAATGCTTTTGCTTTACATTATCGGAATTCGGGTTTACACTTTGCTCATCAGGATATTTTCATTATTTAATCCTAAGGCCAAACTGTTTATAAATGGGCGTAAAAATAGCTATACACAAATTGTTCAGAAAATAAATCCGAACGAAAAACACATATGGTTTCATTTTGCTTCTTTGGGAGAATTTGAACAGGGCCGACCGGTTTTGGAAAAACTAAAATCGCTTTATCCAGCTAAAAAAATCGTAGTTACTTTTTTCTCCCCTTCGGGATACGAAATCCGGAAAAATTATGCCCTGGCAGATGTATTTTATCTCCCCATTGATACCGCAGCCAACGCCAAACGTTTTATAGCAAGCATTAATCCCGAAATGGCCATTTTCACCAAATACGAATTTTGGCATTTTTATTTTAAGGAATTAAAAGATAAGGGCATTCCTTTATATGTGATTTCTGGCATTTTTAGAGAAAATCAGGCATTTTTTAAATGGTACGGTGGCTTTTACCGCAATATTTTAAAATCTGTTACTTACTTTTTTGTGCAAAATGAAGAAAGTAAAAATCTTTTAAAATCGATCGGATTAAATAATGTCACCATAAATGGCGATACCCGTTTCGACCGTGTTTACGAAAATGCACAATCGCCCAAGCAGCTTAGCCTAATCGAAAGCTTTATTGGCAACTCCCCTACATTAGTTTGCGGAAGTACCTGGCCTGAAGATGAAAAAATATTATCGGCTTTGCCTGAAAAATATCCCAGCTGGAAGTTTATTATCGCACCACATGAGATCCATGAAAGCCATATCGAAAGTATCGAGAAACAATTTTCAATTGGCAGTGTGCGGTTTTCAGTTCTCGAGGCTCAAATCTCAGATCTCAAATCTCAAATCTTAATAATCGACAACATCGGCATGCTTTCTTCTTTATACCAATATGGAAATGTAGCCTATATTGGTGGCGGTTTTGGAACGGGAATACACAACACTTTAGAAGCTGCAGCGTTTGGTTTGCCTGTAATTTTCGGCCCGAAATACGATAAATTTCAGGAAGCGAAAGATCTAATTGCCATAGGTGCAGCCAAAAGCATTTCTTCTGTTGAGGAATTGATTGGTGCTTTTGAGGATTTTGCAAAAAATGAAGATGCCGCAGCGCAAGCCAAAAGATATGTTGCAGATAAAAAAGGGGCAACCCATCAGATTATTTCGATGATTACGAAATCAGATCAGCCTTAGCAATTTCTTCCACAATTTCGGGAATACCCTGATCAATAGAAACCGTTATTACATCTTGTTCATCAGCCTGAGGCTCTTCCAGTGTTTCAAACTGGCTTTTCAATAAGCTGCTCGGCATATATTGATGAGAACGTTTAACAATCCTTTCGTGAATTAAATCGAAACTTCCTTTTAAATAAACAAAGCAGATTGATGTATTATCTGTTCTCAGCAAATCGCGGTAAGATTTTTTCAATGCAGAACAAGCGATAATGCATGTTGCTCCATGGGCAACATGTTCGCGGCCAACTTTCGCAATCAATTGTAGCCAATCTAAACGATCAGCATCTGTTAACGGAATTCCGGCAGCCATCTTATCTACATTACGTTGCGAATGCAGGTTATCGCCATCTATAAATTCGGCATTTATTCTCGGGGCCAAAGCTTTACCAACGACTGTTTTACCACTTCCCGAAACGCCCATTAAAATAATAAAGCTCGCCATATTTAAACTATTTAACCATTCCAGCCAAAGCCTCGATAAACACAGGACTATCGTTTAAACTTTCTACCAGCTGAACATGTTCTCCACCTAAAGCCTTAAACTCTTCGTGGTACTCAACTGTGATTTCGTAAAGCGTTTCCAAGCAATCGGCCACAAAAGCAGGACTAAAAACCAAAAGACGTTTTTTGCCTTCACCAGCCAATTGCTTCAACACATCGGTAGTATAGGGTTGCACCCATGGCTCTTTCCCTAAGCGCGATTGGAAACAAACGGTATATTGATCTTTTGACAGATTTAATTCTTTGGCAATTAATCTGGCTGTATCATGTCCTTGTGCAGAATAACAGAATTTATTGGTATCGTTTAATGTCTGACAGCAATCGGCACTTTTCAAACAGTAACTTCCAGTATGATCGCACTTTAGCAATTGACGTTCAGGTAAGCCATGGAAACTGAACAATACGTGATCGTAGCTTTCTACATGATGTTTTTTGGCATTTTCTGCAAAAACTTTAATCATTAATTCGTTATCATGGAACGAATTAACAAACGAGATTGGCGGAACCGTTGGCCATTTGCTCACCAATTCCATTACCAGTTGCATTACCGAGCCTGTACTGGCAGAGGCATATTGAGGAAACATCGGGATAACCTGAATACTTTCTACTAAACCTGCTTTTAAGTTTGCCAGCGCCGATTCGATTGACGGACTTTGGTAACGCATAGCCAATTCTACATGATAATCGTCGCCCAATCTTTCTTGCAGCATTTTAGCCTGTAACCTACTGTAATACAATAGCGGAGAACCATTTTCGCCCCAGATTTCTTGATATAATTTTGCTGTTTTAGGGCTACGGAAAGGAACAATAATACCTTTAACCAATAATGTCCTGTTCAACTTAGGGATATCGATTACCCGCTCGTCCATTAAAAATTGATCTAAGTATTTTCTAACATCTGCCGTTGCCGGACTATCAGGTGTTCCTAAATTTACCAGTAAAATTCCCTTTTTGCTCATCTATAAAGAATATGTTTCGTGGCGCAAATATCGCCTTTTTATTGTTTTTTCCCTATGCTTAAAATGTGATTGCAAACATTTTTTAGTCAAAGAAGTGTTATTTCATACTTCCAAAGGCTATCAAGCAATAGCGTGTAAATACATAGTGAAAACTTCCCGTCATAAGTAGTGAAAAATCATGAGCAATTATTAAAATTGAACTTTAAATCGCATAAATATGCTGTCAGATGTTACCATCTGACAGTTAGATCAAGTAAAAATTATTTGGAAATTAGTTAATGCCGGATGGTAACATCCAACACCACGGATAAACTCAATCTTTTGCTTTATGCAATTGCCACCAGGGCATGCCTGGTTTTTGGTGATGTTCTAAATGATAGCCAAAAAAGTAACAGGTAATGAAGGCAACAAAATGATTTTTCTGTAGAGAAGAAGAATGATATTCATTATCGTGTTCCCCCTTATGCGGCAAATAGGTTCCAAAATAAAATAGCTGAAAAGTGCTTAATAAGGATGGCAGTACCCAAAACAACAGCAGGTTCTTTTCATCGACACAAATTTTCAAAGCATTATAAGCTATGGCCATAATTACCAATTGGATTATCGTGACATAATTCAGCATGAAACGAAAATACCATTTCCAAAAGCCATGTGGTGCAAAATCAGGATCATCTTCCGTGTGTACATGACGATGGTGCTGGTGATGTTTTGCATACAAACGGTTATAAAAAAAACCTGCGTAGAGAAAAACGGATAGATAGCCAATAAAATTATTTGCTTTTTGGTTCGGCGATATCGTTCCGTGCATAGCATCGTGGGCGGTGATAAACAGACCGGTGTATAAATGCATCTGAACAACAATCATCAGATAAACCAAAGGGTTGCTCAATGCAAAATTCCATGTAAGCAAGAAATAAAGAGAAACAAACCAACAGGCAATTACGGTTAACGCAACCAGAATTCCAATATGTGGGTTTATAGTTTTCAATTTATAGTTTGGTTAAGCTAATAACCTTTGTTCTTAACTAAACAAAGTAAGTAGATCCTTAGTTTTTGCGACTTGAATTTTAAAGGTTGTTGGGGTCATTTCCCTCCAGATCCAATTGTAATGCTCAATTACTTTTGGAGCACTTAAATGAGGTCTATTTGCAGTTGTATGAGCATCTTCAACAACGGTTACTTTATAATCTTTACTAACAGCCGATTTTACAGTTGCATCGATACAAAAATCAGTAGCACAACCTGTTATAAACAGCTCTGCAGTGTTATTTTTGGCCAGGATATGATGCAAATCTGTATTGTAAAATGCGTCGTTAGCTGATTTTGAAACTATATAATCAGTAGGACTGGTGATCAATTCTGGCAGGAGTTCCCAATCAACAGTATTTGGCAAAAAGATGTTTTCTTTTGTACCATCATGTTGGATAAACATTACTTTATCATTATTGGCCCTGAAATAATTCGACAATTTATTTATTCTCTCAATTACTCCTGGTGTATCATATCGCAACGAATATGGCTTAAAACTACCCATTTGCATGTCTATAATTAATAATGCTTTCATTTAAATCACAAATATTAATTAATAGATTTTGTAGTTAATATTTTTCTAAAGCGGCTTTAACCTTTTCCATCAGCCACATTGGTGTAGAAGTGGCACCGCAGATCCCAACTTTATCATTTTCATTAAACCAGGTTTGGTCTAATTCCTCTACATTGGAAATGAAATAAGAATTATCATTGTGTTTTTTACAAACATCATAGAGCACCTTACCGTTAGATGATTTCTTGCCTGATACGAAAACGATTTTATCGTAATGACTTACGAAATCTTCGAGTTCTTCATAACGGTTAGATACTTGCCTGCAAATGGTATCGTTAGCCTTAACTTCATAACCACGGCTCAATAACTCGTCTTTAATGTGATAGAATTTATCGGTGCTTTTGGTAGTTTGGCTGTATAAGGTAAATTTAGCTGGTAGTTCCACATTGTCTAGCTCAGCTAAATCCTGAAAAACAATCGCCTTACCATCGGTTTGTCCTTGTAGTCCGATTACTTCTGCATGGCCATGTTTACCAAAAATAAGTACTTGCTCATCATCGTCATGAGAGTTTTTGATCCTGTTTTGCAATTTCAGCACAACAGGACATGAAGCATCTATTAAAGTCAGGTTATTTTCTAAAGCCAATTGATAGGTTGAGGGCGCCTCACCATGGGCTCTGATTAAAACCTTTTCGTCTCTTAAGTTTTTTAACACTTCGTGATCAATGATTTTTAATCCTCGATTGGTTAAGCGCTCTACTTCTTCATCGTTATGCACAATATCGCCAAGGCAATATAAATAACCTTCGTTATCCAGAATATCTTCGGCCATTTCTATGGCATATACTACGCCAAAGCAAAAGCCTGATGATTTATCGATGTTGACCTGTAAGTTGTAACCCATTGCGATACAAAATTAAGCAAAAATATTTGTTCCAGCTGTCATGTATAAGACAACAAAAAAGATTAGCTGTGAAACGAACATCACGGCACCAATATATTTCTGTTGTTTTAGGCCCAAAGCATAGTAAAACTTCAGCAAAATTACCGAAACAATAAACCAGGCCACATAATTCTGAACAGGGATTTCATGCCAGTCCCACTGCCAGTAATTAAATTTCATGGCTACAGGTTCCAAAAAGAAATCGAACCCTACCAGCATAAAAGCACCAAGAACCGAAGCCAAAATACTATGCCTGATTTTCATACTTTTCATCATTTGCCCAATACTGAAAATAAGGATCACCCAATTTACGCCCATTAGTAATGGAACTGCAGCAACTTTGTAGCCCAATGTATCGCCGTAATAATAGCTGCCAAATATCTTTCCGGTATGCACGCCCAATACCTCGACTAAAAAACCACAGAGAAATACACCCGAAACCAGCAACAATAAACGTTTCACATCGGCATTGTATGAAAAAACAATTACGGCAAACATCAGCAACAAATGAAAGGGAACCAGTTTGATAAAATAAGGCTGGGCAGCTGGAATTAAGAAACCAAGCAAGCCAACCATATGAAAAACGACAATTATTGCAACTGCAATCCTTTTAATCTTTAAATCGTTTTGATCGTTCTGCCCTTCCATGTGCTCGTTTTAAAAATATGTTTTTTTATAGAAATGAATGAAATTATTAAGAAGAACAACATCTGTAAGGGATGTAAAATCAGATTTGTCAAAACATTTTGTCCCGATAAATAGGAGATCATTATTCTACTTAGTACTATTAAAGTTAATGGTAATACAAGTAAAGCAATATTAAAGTTTAAGATTAAAATTACTGGTCCTACAGTTACCAAAAGCTGGTAAAGTAATAATATTATGATGTTATTACCAAAACCTGCCAGTAAATTTTTACTGAAACCGTTTAAGCTTTCGCCTAAATTCTTGTACATCCTGCAATAGATCAGTCCGTTGGCTAAAAGGGCCTCGGCATTAAATTTTTCCTGTTTTACCAACTTCATAATCTCCACATCTTCTACAACCTGGTGTTTAACCCGCTCGTGCCAGTGGTTTTCTTTGTAATTATTGGCATTAAAAAACATACATTGTCCGCTTGCCGCTGCAAATGCTGAGTTTTTCGAAAGTTTAACCAATCGCAGTGGCAATAAATTTAGCAGTATAAAATGCATTAAGGGTACCGTTAACCACTCGCCTATCGATTTTATCGTTTGGTTGGTAAAAACACTTAACAAAGCCAGACCTCCAATTTCCATCCGATTGATCAGGCTATTAATCAATCCTCTTTTTACTGATTCGTCTGCGTCGATAAACAAAAGATATTTCCCTGTAGCCAATTCGCTAAGCTGGTGGCAGGCATAATTTTTCCCAAGCCAGTTTTGAGGTAATTCTTTACCGCTTACCACTTTGAACTGTGGGTTTGTGAGGCAAAATTTTTCGACTACTTCGAAAGTATTGTCATCGCTGTTATCATCCAAAACAATAACTTCATAATTAGTGTAATCCTGATTTTTTATCGAAAAGAGTAGTTCTAAAATATCCGCTGCTTCATTTCGCGCAGGAATTAGGATCGAAACCTTATCATGATAGTGTTTAACCACTCTAGGCAACTTCGGATTAGAAAGGAAATTGAAAACAGTAACAGAAAATCTGATGACCAGGAAAATTAAAACGGCGTAAATAAAAATTGTCATTCAATTAGCTGAGTTTGTTTAACAACAGATTGATCATAATGTTTATTATAGGCACTTTTAAGCAATTGCAAGCTCACATATTCTTCATTTTCCCAGTGCTGTAAATAAGTATAGGCTGAAGGCTTTCTTTTCGCAAAATAATCGATAAAGGTGGCGGCAAAAATAATATTGATTTTTTTCTGACTTGCATTGATCATCTGCATCACTCCTTTTTCGAAACTGATATTTTTTAGATGGTTTGAATATAATTTGCCCTGGGGGAATACAAGCACCAAATTTTCGGGGTTATTTAACAGTTTTCCTGCATAATTAAGCGTTTCTAAAACATCTTTGCCTTTATTTTCGGCAGCAAAAGCGCCAAGATATTTTAAAAAACCAACTTTAGTATAGTTTTCGGCATTTACCAAAACATGAAATTGTTTCTTAAATACTTTTTTGTTGATGTAAAAAAGAAAAAAACCATCCCACCAGCTAAAATGATTGGCCAAAACCAATATAGCAGCATCTTGTTTAATTTCTACCTCGCCATATTTAAAAGCGGAAAAATCTTTTTTGATGATAAACTGGATGTACCAGGAGAAAAAGCTGAAGATTAAATTATTTTTTCTGGGCTGATACATTTCGGGAAATTGCAAAAAATTGGGGTGAATTGCAAATTTAGTGGTTATAGTCCTCGTTTGTAACGAGGATTAGCGAGGTCCACATTTGTAATGTGGGATGAAATTTCTTTATATTAGCTATAAATCCCTAACATCCTCATTAAAAAATGAGGATAATAATTTAATTAAGACACTAAAATCTTATTTGATTATGGGAGGAAGCAGATATATAATTACTGATCAAAATCAGACGTATTTTATAACATGTACAATAGTTGGTTGGATAGACTTATTCACAAGACCTGAATATAAAAACATAATTGTCGATTCGTTAAACCACTGTATCGAGAATAAAGGATTAATATTAAATGGTTGGGTTCTGATGACGAATCACATTCATTTTATTGGAAGATGTAAAGAGCCAAATAAAATGTCTGATTTTTTGAGAGATTTTAAAAAATTCACTTCGAAGCAATTGGCTGTTAACATTAAAGATATACCTGAAAGTAGGAGAGATTGGCTTTTAGATAAGTTTAGTTTCGAAGCTAGAAAGACCAATCGGGCAGAAAATCACAAAATCTGGCAAGACGACAATCATCCTATCGAATTACAAGAAATCGATGCTTTTCAAAAACTACATTATATCCATGATAATCCTGTTAAAGCTGGTATTGTTGAATCTCCCGAGCAATATATTTACAGTAGCGCCAAAGATTATGCTGGAATTAAAGGTTTGGTGAAAATTGAATTGATTTAAAAAAAGCGATAAAATCGCTATTCTCGTGCATCCTCGTTACAAACGAGGACGATAACATAGACTCATTATAGTCCTCGTTTGTAACGAGGATTAGCGAGGTCCACATTTGTAATGTGCTATTATCTCTATTATTTTAACTCAAATATACCCGATCTTCTTCACCTTCCACATCCATTACTACATCTACATGTTCTTTTAAGATGGTAGCCAGTTCAAGACCAACAAAATCGGTGGCAATAGGGAAAATTTTATGGCTTCGATCAACCAAAACTACGGTGCGGATTTTTTTATGTGGGGTATTTAAGAAAACACCTAATCCATAAGCAAGAGTTTTACCACTGTTCAATACGTCATCAACAATAATGATCACCTTATTTTTCCAATAGCTTTCATCTAAATCTGTTGAAGCAACTAATTTGCTACTTTCTTTCTGCAGGTCAATTCGCAGCAAAGTTAGCTTAAAGCCCGAAATCTTTTTAAGCACTTTTTCTAACCTTAACGCTAATTTGTAACCACGGTCCCAAATACCGGCAAGCACCACTTCTTTCTCATTCAGGTTATCTTCTAAAATCTGATAAGCGATACGATCTATTTTCTGCTGAATTTGTTTCTTGTTGAGAATAAGTAATTGCGATGCCATTGTATAAAAAGGATTGAATACAAAAAGAACGATTTTAAGGATGAAATTCAAACTATTTGAAAAATAATTTCGATTGTTTGCAACGTTTTCATTAGAGATGCGTCTAATCTATAACCAAAACACAAAATCGAAGCCATCGTTGCCTAAATGCTGAGTAATGATAGCTTCAGAATCATTTAACGAAAAAACGACTATGAAAACCCTTATCAAATCATCCGCCATTTTGTTTATCATAATAACCAGCTATATGGCCAAGGCACAAGAAACTAAAAGTTTCACGGTTAAAAACTTTAATAGCATTGGGGTAAGCAGTGGTATAGATTTATACCTCACCCAGGGTGGAAGCGAAAGTGTGAGTATAAAATCTGATTCAGAAACATTAAGAGATATTGTTGTTGAGCAGAGCGGCAGCAATGTTACCATAAAGTTTAAAGACGGTATCAATTGGAGCGGCCTGTTTAAAAACCGCACCATTAAAGCTTATGTAAGTTTTAAAACCCTAAATGCAATTGCAGCATCGGGAGGATCAGATGTTTTTACACAAAACCAGATCAAAACAGATAAACTTGCCATTCGTTCTTCTGGTGGTTCAGATTTAAAATTAACGGTTGTTTGCAACGATCTATCTATTCAATCAAGCGGCGGTAGCGATCTCGATTTAAAAGGCAAAGCAGAAAATATGACTATTCAATCTAGTGGAGGTAGTGATATCGACGCTTATGAATTAATTACAGATTATGCAAAAGTGCAGGCATCTGGTGGTTCTGATGTAAATCTTTATGTAAATAAAGGCTTAGAGGCCAGCGCAAGTGGTGGTGGTGATGTAAGTTATAAGGGAAATGCTTCACTTAAGAAAACATCAAGCTCAAAAAGCGGAGATGTACACCACGTAAATTAAAAGTTTAGTTTAGTTAATAATAATGCGCTGCTTTGTGGATACAAAGCGGCGTTTTTTATTCGTTGATTGCACGGATTAATAAATTACACAGATTCTGATCATTAAAGGCTGTAGGGAGGAAAACTTCAGCCTTTCTATCCTCTACCTTTTTTGTACGGATAGTAAATAAAGTTGGCCCCTTCTGGAACAATTACGAATACGCACATAAAATCCTCTGGTTTTTTATAAATCTTTAAGAAGGGTTCCTTTTTCTCCTTGCTGATGATCCCTTTTTCTACAAACTCTTCCAAAGTAGAGGCTTGTATAGTCCAATCGGTATTAAGTTCTTCTTTATTTAGGATGAGTTCGCCAATGTTCACCTCATGTTGATGCGCTATAAAAATTGGGTGGGCAGAGATGCCTTCAACCATAATCTCGATTGCAACTTCTTTAATCGCATCAGCATAGAACTCCAGGTCCTTTTCTAAACTTACCAGCGGACTTTCCTGCTTTTTTTGTGGTGTTCCGTTCTCTTCCGGCGTTGCGCCTAATAATTCTTCTCTATCCATTTCAAGGTAAAAGGTTTATGGTTTAAGGTATAGGGTTTAATATGACAACATTTGATTTTAAGGTTATAGCCTTAAACCTTTTGTCTTATGCCTTAAACCTTAATAATACAACGTTCTCTACGTGTTGCGTGTGCGGAAACATATCCACAGGTTTAATGCGCACCACATCGTATTTCTCTTTCAATAACTCCAAGTCGCGTGCTTGCGTGGCCGCATTACAGCTCACATAAACAATCTTTTCAGACTCCATTTCAAGTAATCTCTGTACTACATCTGCATGCATACCAGCGCGTGGCGGATCGGTAATGACCACATCTGGTTTACCATGTGCCAGGATAAATTCTGAAGTAAGTATATCTTTCATATCTCCGGCATAGAAAATCGTATTATCGATGCCATTTAACGCTGAGTTAAACTTTGCATCTTCAATAGCGGTTGGTACATATTCTACCCCAACTACCTGTTTCACATTTTTCGCAATAAAATTTGCAATCGTCCCTGCGCCAGTATATAAATCATAAACCAGTTCATCGCCTTTAAATCCGGCAAAATCCCTGGTAATTTTATATAATTCAAAGGCTTGTTCAGAATTGGTCTGATAAAAGGATTTCACCCCAATTTTAAAACGGATGCCATCCATTTCTTCGAAAATATGATCGCGACCTGAGAAAACCATTACATCCTGATCAAAAATGGTATCGTTTTTCTTTTGATTAACGATATACAGCAAAGAGGTAATCTGTGGAAATTCATTTTTAAGAAAAGCCATCAAACCATCAACCTGTATCTGCTCCGGATAAGCAAATACCACCGCAACCATCACCTCTCCTGTGCTAGAAGTACGGATAATCAGGTTACGCAGAACACCTTCATGGTTGCGCAAGTCATAAAACGACAGGTCATTTTCTAAAGCATATTTACGGACAGCGTTTCTGATCGAATTAGAAGGCTCATCCTGTAGATAACAATGCTCGATATCTAAAATTTTATCGAAACGCAACGGTACGTGAAAACCCAGTGCGTTCATATCAAAATCTTGATCGCGTTCTACATCGGTTTTTTCTAACCAACGTTTGTTCGAAAAAGTAAATTCTAATTTATTTCGGTAATATCTGTTTTTTTCTGAGCCTAAAATCGGTTCAGTTTCTGAGGTATCTATTTTACCTAAACGTTGTAAAGCCGCCTCAACATTTTTCTGTTTAAACTTTAATTGAGCATCGTAGCCCATATGCTGCCATTTGCAACCGCCACAGGTTCCGAAATGAGGACAAAAAGGATCAGTACGCAATGCTGATTTTTCATGAAGCTGATCGATGATTGCTTCAGCAAAATTCTTTTTCTTTTTGGTCAACCGAACATCTACCACATCACCAGGAACGGCTTTATCAACAAAAATGACCAATTCGTCAGCCTTGCCAACACCTTTTCCTTCTTCAGCAATATCGATTATATGTACGTTTGGAACAATAGTTACCGTACCAGGTTTTCTTCTACTCATTATTTTGCAAATATAGAAAAAAGAGGTTAAAGGTTAAGAGCAGAAAGGTAGAGGGTTAAAAAACCAATTAATCAAAAGATTGGCCATAATCATCCTACTCGAACAAGAACTGTCCGGCAATGAAAACCCTGATTTTAAAAATTATTTTCCAAAAAATTTAAATGCTGCACCCCAAAAGCCATCTAACCAGTTAAATTTTAGGTCAAATTTTTCATCTACCAGTACAGAAAACTCTAATATTTCTTTGCTCATGATAAAAAACCTATCTATTTAAGCAATAATACTAAATTCATACCAAAAACCAAAACGGTATAAATTAATATTATGTTAATTTTACATCAACCGGTTAAACCTCGTTATTAATATAATTACCTATACCACGGTGTGCTATTTTTTTAGCTAATAAGAAGGGAGGGGCTAAAAAAAGTCCTAGGTGACTCTACAATCTTTTTGTACTGAAAATGACGTCAATTCAGGTACTTCATAACGTCAACGACCTTATATTCTGGGCTTGCGTTAAAAATTTGGTTGAGCAGGTACATATGGGTGGCACCATAAATCACAAGTATGCGTTCATGTTTTCCATTGGTAATACGCTGTACATTTGAATATATCCTAACATTCCTATTGAAATACCGCGTGATAAACCCATCAGCTCCTATGGGATGTGAGTTATCTCCTTTTTTTGTTGTGATGAGCCACATTCCAATACTTGAAGCCCTTTTCTCAGGTGCGTTTAAGTATTGTAAATATTCGTTTAATGGCAAACGAAACTTAAGGGTATCTTGAAAACGTTTTTCGGAATCGTATTTTTTCTGCCAATAAGCATAAGATGTATCCCGCTGATTGCTGAATTTTTCAAAGGTTAAAACCGAATCCTGAGGGCTTAACTTAAAGCGGAAGGGTTGCGCATCTATGGGGTAAAGTTTTTCATGGCCGAGCATCTTTGCAAGCCTAAAGCCCAACTGGAATGTCTCATCTACAGTATCAATGCCTTTACCTGTTATTTTATGTCCCAGTTTATATTCAGAGTAAAGAGAATCGTAATATTTTTCCCTTGCAGGCGACACCTCAATGGCAATTTTGGTCGGTCTAAACGCCAATATCCTTTTTGCGAGCCGCTGGATCTCGTGCTGCCTTTCATCACCAAGCATATTTATCCTCAGGTTTTCAGGAGTGGTATTTTCATCGACCTTTTCACCAGCAAAGTGGAACGTACCCAAAAGCAAAACTTCTGCCACAGGCCTATTTCTTTCCAAGATTTTATCCAATTGCTTAACAGCCTTTTTAGTTGCTGTTGATTGAGCAAAAGCTTGCTGCGCAGAAAGTATGAAAAGAATGAGAATGGTAGGTTTAAGCAACATCATAAACATTATTGATTTACAATAAGAGACACCTGAAATCTTCATTAGTTGCTCGTACCCATATATAGATTTTAGCCCATAAAAACATAAGTATATTATAACACATATTTGGCGGGTTGCTAAATCCGCAAGATTAATGTGATACAAAGGCAGGTTGCCAATTAAAGTATTTCATTCTAAAAGGGTTAAAAGTCTTTATTGCCAAATTTTATAAAGATGATTGTTTGCTGTGATTTACCTGAAGGCAGTAAATGATTTTCAGTTCCTTATTTGATAACTAAATAAAAATCCGTAACTTAAAGTATAATTCACATAAAAATGGAGGTTCATTATGAACGTTATCCGTAAAATTGAACATTGGGGAGATGTTCATCACTCAAAATGGCTAGATTATCTTCGGATTGTACTTGGCCTGATCATTTTTGGAAAAGGTGTTTCTTTTGTTAGTGACACTTCGGTTCTTCAGAACATGATTACACAAAACAACGTATTTGGTTTTTCGGGCATGCTCATCAGTGTTGCCATTCATGTTGTTGCATTTGCACATTTGGTTGGGGGTGTTTTAATTACTCTAGGTTTAGTTACCCGCTTTGCCGTTGTAATTCAGATTCCAATCTTATTGTTTGCGGTATTTTTTGTTAACCTTACGCCGGGCTTCTCCACGCCGAATTCGGAATTGTGGTTTTCGGTCTTGGTACTGTTTCTGCTCATCATGTTTTGGGTAGTAGGTTCAGGCCCATTATCGGTTGATGAAGGATTGAAACGCAAAACTGGCAAGCGGTACGCCTAAACAACATATTCTTAGTATCTTTCGCTTTTACTAACGATCATGAAAACGAAGATACTTTTTGCACTGCTTTTTGCGGGACTGGGATGTTACGCACAAAATTCGACAGATGAATATTTCAAGCTAACGCGGACTGGTTTTATAGAAAAAAACGCCTACGAAACAACTGCTTTTGTAGAAAAATACTTCCGTGTACCCGGCAACACAGGCTTTAATGCTAGCATCCATTGTGTAGAAAATATCCTTAAAAAGGCTGGTTTTGTAGAACAGAAGCAGAATGAGTTTGAAGCTCCTTTAACTTATCGTATCGAAAAAAGGGCAATGAAAAACAATACCTGGGAGCCCGTTGATGCCAATATAGATATTGTTGGGGAAAAACAACCGCTTATTTCTTATAAAACTAACCGCAACATGATTCCAATCAATTGCAGATCAACAGCGGCAGGCGGCGTTATGGCTAATGTGGTTTACATTGCCAATATAGTGCCTGCCGAAATAGAAAAAATGGATCTGAAAGGGAAAATCCTATTTTCTGAGAACAGTCCATCACGATTGCTCCAAATAGCCACTAAAGCCGGAGCCATTGGCGTGCTTGGCTATTCGATGCCAAAGTATACCCAACCAGAGGTACACCAAACATCTATCCAGTTTGGAAGCATGAAAGCCAACAGTGAGGTATGGACACTGCTTTTATCTTACGCTGCCAAAGAAAAGTTAAAAACGGCCTGCTTAAAAGGCGAGACTAAATTGAAAGTAAATATTCAGACTAAAATTTATCCCTCTGAAGAATTAACCATAGTAGCAAATGTTAGAGGCAGTGTAAATCCTAATGAACGTTTTGTGTTCAGTGCCCATGTTCAGGAGCCTGGTGCAAACGATAATGCAAGCGGCGTTGGCACATTAGCCGAAATGGCAAGGCTAACAGCAGCACTATATCAGGCAAAAAAGATAAGCCCGAAGCGTACCCTCACTTTTTTATGGGGCGACGAAATTGTATCAACAAGAAGATATATTACCGAAGATACCACCCGCGCTAAAGGCATTATGTGGGGAATGAGTTTGGATATGGTTGGCGAGGACACTAAAAAAACCGGCGGCTCATTCCTGATTGAAAAAATGCCTGATCCATCTGCCATTTGGACAAGGGGAACAGATAAACATACCGAATGGGGAGCAGGCGATGTTAGTGAAAAAGATCTTTTTCCACATTATTTTAACGATTTCATCTTTGATATCTGCAAAGCTCAGGGCAAATTTGCCAACTGGACAGTTAATTATAACCCGTTCGAAGGTGGCAGCGACCACACACCATTCTTGCAAAATAAAATCCCTGGATTACTGATGTGGCACTTTACCGATGTGTTCTACCATACGGATAACGACAGGATTGACAAAGTTTCGCCAACCGAAATGAAAAATGTTGGGATAAGTGGTTTAACTGCGGCCTATACTTTAATTTCTGCTGACGAAAATACTGCAATAACCACTGTTTCGAAGGTTAAAACCGATGCATTGAACCGCTTAAAAACCGAATTTGAACTGAGCAAAAAAGAAATTGCAAAAGGGAAAACCGCAACGGATGAGAAACACATTATTGAAGTGTGGGCCAAATGGTACACAGATGCTTTGGCAACGGTAAACAAAATGCCCGTAAAATCCGAAACCACCAGAGTTGGTTCGGCCATCAAATTTGCCACCAGCGAGATCGAAAAACAAACGAAGGTATATTTAGAGGAGTTGAAATAGATTGATGCCTAAACCAAAAGCAATAGTTATCGGTGCCGGAATTGCGGGCATTGCATCGGCAATCCGTCTTTCCGTAAAGGGTTATGAGGTTGATGTTTTTGAGGCTAATTCAAAACCTGGGGGCAAACTTGCAGAAATAAAAATGAACGGTTTCAGATTTGATGCCGGACCAAGCCTCTTCACCATGCCGCAATATGTAGATGAGCTTTTTAAACTGGCAGGTAAAAACCCTGAAGGTTATTTTGGATATATTAAACTAAAAGAAATTTGCCGTTATTTTTACGAGGATGGCTTAAGGTTAAATGCGAGTGCAGACCTGGATAAATTTGCAAAGGAAATTGAAGAAAAAACAACTTCAACCGCGAAAGAGATTGAACGCTACCTAGGCAAAAGCAAAACCATTTATGAAGTTACACACCATGTATTTTTAGAAAGAAGTCTGCATAAAATTAAAAGCTACCTGCACTGGGACACCTTAAAATCTATATTCCGCTTTGGCCAGATTGATGCTTTTAGAACACAGGCAAAAGCAAACCGATCGTTCTTTAAGGACGATAGAATAGCGCAGCTTTTTAACCGTTATGCCACCTATAATGGTTCCGATCCCTATCAGGCACCGGCCACATTGAATATAATTCCACATTTCGAGTATCACTATGGAGCCTTTCTTCCAAAAAATGGGATGTATTGTATTGTTACTGCCCTGGTAAAATTGGCAGAAGAGTTAGGAATAAGATTTCATTACAATCAAAAGGTGGAAGAAATTATATATGCTAATGGGCCTAAACCCGAAGTACTGGGCGTAAAAGTTAATGATAAAACCTATAAAGCTAACGTTGTTGTTTCGAACCTCGACATCTGGTTTACTTATAAAAACCTGCTTAAAGGCATAACTCAACCTAAAAAGCTATTAGACCAGGAACGGAGTAGCTCTGCTCTGATCTTTTACTGGGGCATGGATGGAAATTACAGCGATATGGGCTTGCACAACATCTTTTTCGCTGAGGATTACCAAAAAGAGTTTAATGCCATATGGAAAGATAAAACCATCAGCAGCGACCCTACCATTTACATTAACATCAGCGCCAAACACATTAGAGAAGATGCGCCTGCAGGTAGTGAAAACTGGTTTGTAATGATAAACGTTCCGGCTAATAACGGTCAAAACTGGGATGTGTTGATTAAAGAGGCCAGGGCAAATATTATTAAAAAGATCAGTCGATTGTTAAACAGAAATATTGAAAAAGATATTATCTGTGAGCAGATTTTAGACCCCAGAAGCATTGAAAGCAAAACCGGTTCTTATCAAGGTTCTCTGTATGGTAACAGCTCCAACAATCAGTTTTCTGCTTTTTTACGACATTCCAATTTCAGTTCGAAAGTTAAAAATTTATACTTCTGTGGAGGCAGTGTACACCCGGGCGGAGGAATTCCACTTGCATTGTTATCGGCTAAAATAATAGATGATGAAATTAGTTCAGTAGTTCATTAACCATTGGTTAATTGGTAAACCTATCTGCTTATTAATTAATCGAGTAAAGACTAGAGAATAATGACTGCAGACTATCGATTGTTCTTAATGGCTTCTTCCAACTTTTCGCCATCCAGATCAAATGCATCTACAATTAACTTAGCTTTGGTATAAAAAGGATCACGTTCCTGAAGTTTTATTTTGATAAATTCTAAAAGTTGTTCATCGTCCAGATCTTTAATCAACGGACGTTTTTGACGGTTATGTAAGCGCGATACCAAAGCCGCTGGCTCCATTTGCAGGTAAACCGTTTCACCATTTGCATTCATCCATTCCATGTTATCGAAGAAACACGGCAATCCGCCTCCAGTAGCTACCACACAGGTTTCTGGATAATCGAAGGTTTTAAGCATTTCGCTTTCATAATCCCTAAAGCCACTTTCTCCAAATTCGGCAAAATATTCAGCAATGCTTTTACCTGTTTTTGAAACAATTTCGGCATCAAGATCAATCACAGGGCATTCTAAACGATGTGCCAGCTGTTTAGCTTTTGTACTTTTGCCGCAGCCCATATATCCGATAAGGAAAATCTTCATGTGTGTTCTATTTAACCGACCTAAAGTAAATGGTCGCGTTTTAACATAATATAATCGGTTACAGGTGGCGTAAAACCTTCTTTTTTCAATAAAGTTACAACCTGTCCGCGATGATAAGTAGAATGATTAAATAAATGAAATAAAATTTCATCTAATCGGTTCTCGTACTGAATACCTTGTGTGTTGCTGTACAAAATCTTTTTATCTAAAGGACTTTCTTTCAATACGGCCCTAATCAACTTAAAATTTTCAGCGGCAATACGCTCAAAGTTTTCCTTTTGATGAATATCCCAAACACCATAAAGTGGCTTCTTGCCTGAAATCCGTTGTGCCCATATATGCTGCGCATTAAGTACATGGCTAAACAATCGCTCCGCATCAGGCATTTCGGCTGTTGCAAGCTTAAATATTTCGATAATGCGTTGATCGGCAAGCTCAGTATAATTTATAATTTCTTCCTCGCGCATAACCTAACTTAATTTAACTCTTGGGTCAACATAAGCATATAAAATATCAACCAAAATATTGATGACAACAAATACAAAAGCGATAAAAAGAATAGATCCCATCACCACAGGAAAATCAGACATTTCTAAAGCGGTTACCGTTGTTCTTCCCAGTCCATTGTATCCAAAAATATATTCTACAAAAAAAGAACCCGCCAATAAAGAGGCAAACCATCCCGAAATAGCCGTAATTACCGGATTCATCGCATTTTTTAACGCGTGTTTATAAATTATGGCATTTCTACTTAAGCCTTTGGCTCTTGCAGTCCTGATATAATCCTGCGCCAAAACATCCAGCATTGCGCTTCTGGTTAACTGTACAATAATAGCCAAAGGTCTCAAACCAAGGGTAATCATTGGCAGCCATAGGTTTCTTAAGGTTAATACTTCACCATTAAAGGGATCGTAAGAATATAAGCTGCCGCTCATTTTTAGGCCTGTATAATTGCTCAGTACAAAGCCGAACAGCCAGGCAATAATAATCCCTGCAAAAAAAGAAGGCGCTGATATACCTAAAATAGCAAAGGCATTGGCCGATTTATCAATCCACGAATCTTTATAAACTGCTGAAAGTACACCCAAAAACACACCGATTATGGTCGCAAAAATCATCGCTGTTAAAGCCAGGATAAAAGTATTCGGTACCGTTTCTGAAAGTATAGCTGTTACATCGCGTTTGGTCTGGTAAGAACTGCGGAGATAAGGCCATTTTATCACCAGCGCCTTTTTCTCAAAGGCCATCAGTTTCGCGTAATGATATTTCTGTTGATTGGTACTATCGTTATCCAGAATGCTAATTGGAGATAAATCGTTAATATATAAAACGAACTGAACAGGTTTGGATCGGTCTAAGCCAAACTCTTTACGAACGGCTTCGAGCGATTGTACATCGGCCCTTTGCCCCATCGTCATCCGTGCAGGGTCGCCAGGCAAAATATTAAACAGCACAAAAACAACCAATATTACACCGCCCATTACCAGCAGCCCATACATCAGTTTTTTTAGTGCATATCCGATCATATTTATTTATCGAAATATTTTCGACTGAGTTGGTCGAAAGTGGGTACGTTGTGAAAATGCCATTTATTGATTACCACTCCATTCTTCATCAATAAGACACCAGGATTTGCCCTAACCATACTCTTTAAAGGTACGGCATCGGCATAAAAAACCTCCGAAAACAGGTTGTTCTTTTTGATAAAAGCCTGTGCATCCTGAGCTGAATTGGAAGTAAGCAATACAGTACGGATATTAAACTGCTGTGTAGCGTTTAAAGCCAAAGCGTTTAGTTTACCAATAGCGGCCTCGTTTGTAGCATGAAGATCGTAAGCTACAAAGATCAGATTATAATAAGGGTTTTCGATCAGTTCTTTGGTATAATCGGTACCCGAAGCATCTGTAATGTTCAGGTCTTTGATTTTAGGTTCAAAACCTTTTTTAACCAATTTTTTTGTGGGTTCGCCAATAATTTCCCAGTTATTGTCTTTCCAGATTTCGGTTTTAAGATAGGCTTTATCGCTCATATCTTTCTCTTCATTGGTTTTCTTGTTTTTTAAGTGATACATGATCTCAAATTCATCTGGTTTTTCTCCAGGAGGGATAACCATTAATGATGGAATATGTGCACCAACTTTATAGGGCAGAAAATCGATGATCGGCAAAACATTGTAAGTGTACAGTCCAAAACCTAAAGATATGGCTGTTACTGCAATGGCAATATTTCTTTGAATGGTTTCTTTTTTGAATAAAGGCTGTATCAGGTTCTTGTTTAAGAAAATAACAATGATCAGCGCTAAAAGAACCAGATCTTTACTAAACGACTGCCATGGGGTAAGCGGAATAGCATCGCCAAAACAGCCACAACTGGTAACTACTTTGAACGCTGCAGATATAAATGTTAGCAGGGTAAAAAAGATAATGAGAAGCAATAAACCCCAGGCTACCTTTTTACTCCAGAAACCCAATAGCAATAAGGCACCGAGAACAATTTCTAAAGTACAAAGTAAAATGGCGATACCAGTGGCCATTCCACTCAGGAAATTCATGTGAAAAACTTCAAAATATTCCTGTAGTTTATAGCCAAAGCCAAGTGGATCGTTTGCTTTGATTAATCCTGAAAATATGAATAAAGCACCGACAAAAATCCTGGAGAATCTTAAAAGTATGTTTCGCATCTTATGTATCTATTTTTTAAAGGCTGTTACGCTATTTCTTAACACCGAGTTTGATCAGTGCAAAAACCGAATAGTTCAACATATCCTGATAATTTGCATTAACACCCTCCGATGCCAGGGTTTGCCCTTCGTTATCTTCTATCTGTTTAACCCTGAAAATTTTCATCAAAATCAGATCGGTTAACGAGCTAATGCGCATATCGCGCCAAGCCTCGCCATAATCGTGGTTTTTGGCAAACATTAAATCTTTGGTTTCTGTTACCTTTTCTTCAAACCGTTTTTCAACTTCGGCATAAGGCATCTCATTCGGGTCGCTTTCAGTGAGTTCGAGCTGCATCATGGCGATAATACAATAGTTTACAATTCCGATGTATTCAGATATCACACCCTCTCCCACTTTACTTACTTTTTTTTCTTCGAGGGTACGGATGCGTTGTGCTTTGATAAAAATCTGATCGGTTATCGAACTTGGTCTTAAAATCCGCCATGCAGTGCCATAATCTTTAGTTTTTTTTAAAAATAATGATCTGCAAACTGCAATCACTTCATCAAATTCGGTAGAGGTATTTGTTTGTGCCAAAGCCAATAATTATTTAGTTTTTAGTGTATTTTTGTCGTGAAAAAACAAAAGCTAAAGATACATTTTTAAAGCGAAACCCAAATCCCGAAAGGGTTTATTATGGCAGAAAAAAACTTTTTTGAGCCCAAACAAAGCTTAAACATTAAAGGTAAGCTTATCGATTTAAGCTTCCCAAAAGTAATGGGTATTTTAAATATCACCCCCGATTCTTTTTACAGCAATAGCCGCACAAAATCAATAGACGAAGCTTTAACCAAAGCTGCTCAATTCCTTCATGAAGGTGCCACCTTTATTGATATCGGCGGATACTCTTCCAGACCAGGGGCTAATGATATTTCTACCAGTGAAGAGGTTGATCGTTTGGTGCCGGTGGTAGAAAGCTTAGTAAAAGCATTTCCTGAAGCGATTATTTCTATCGATACCTTCAGGGCGAAAGTAGCAGAGGAAACGATTTCTGCCGGCGCGCACATCATTAATGATATTGCCGCCGGAGACATGGACGAACAGATGTTCGAAACAGTGGCCAAACTACAGGTACCTTATATGATGATGCACATGAAGGGTACACCCCAAAATATGCAGCAAAACCCTGTTTATGACAATGTGTTATTGGAAGTAATTGATTACCTGGCGAAAAAAGTTGCGGCGCTTAAAGCGCTTCATGTTCACGACGTAATTATTGACCCTGGTTTTGGATTTGGAAAAACAATCGAACATAATTATGAGTTGCTTAACCAATTGGAAGCTTTTAAAATTTTTAAACTTCCTATTTTAGTGGGTTTCTCGCGTAAAGGAATGATTTATAAAACACTTGGCACTTCGGCAGCAGAGGCCCTGAACGGAACTTCCGTACTCAATACCATTGCACTACAAAAAGGAGCGGGTATTCTAAGGGTACATGATGTTGAGGAAGCAGTAGAATGTGTGAAGTTAGTTGGGATGCTGAGTTAAGCTGCTGCTATAAGAAAATCACCATTGGATAATTATTTGTTATTAGATCCTGAAATGAATTCAGGATAACGCCTCCACTTAGATTCGTCCTGCTGAACTTGTTTTACAAGTAGAAATATTTTTTCAATTGTCTTGTAGCTACTCCGTGGTCAGCATCTATTTTTGGGTAAAGACCCTGAAACAAGTTCAGGGTGACGATCATTAATAACCAATTTAAACAGTTAACCTAGTATTGTAAACTGAAAACCGTTTTACTATCTTGCCATTGATGAAAGGATTAGATTTTGATTTCGTAAAATTCACCATTACCGACGTGGTAGACATCGTGCTCGTAGCACTTTTAATCTATTACGTTTATACCCTAATCCGCAATACCTTAGCTGTTAACCTGCTGGTTGGGATGCTCATCATTGCAATATTTTATCATATTGTTGATGCTTTGCATATGAAATTACTCACGGCCATCATAGAGAAATTTATGAGTGTGGGGATTATTGCATTGATTGTAATTTTCCACCCGGAGATCAGGCGTTTTTTGTTGCTGATCGGTAAAAATGCCTTCTTACAGAAAAATAAAGCCTGGTGGGGATATTTATTTGGCAGAAAAGAAATTGAAAGGAATAATTTAACCCGTATAAAACCGATTATCGACGCCTGTAAAAGCATGAAAAAAACGCGTACAGGAGCATTAATGGTATTTGTTAAATTTTACGATGAGCAGTTTTTTGCCAATAGCTGTGAACTTGTTGACGCCAAAATATCGAAACGTTTGCTGGAAAGTATCTTTCAGAAAAATAGTCCACTGCATGATGGTGCCGTGGTTATTTCTGAAAACAAAATTAAAAGTGCGAGCTGTATTTTGCCTTTAACGGATAACGACCAGTTACCTTCACAGTTTGGGTTAAGGCACCGTGCGGGTATTGGTGTTTCTGAAACAACTGATGCCGTTGCGGTAATCATATCAGAAGAAACCGGGGAAATATCGTATGCCAAACAAGGCAGGGTAAGAATGAATGTTTCGTTTGGGGAGTTGGAGAAATTGCTGAATAAGGATTTTTAGGAACACAGATTGGGGATTGAAAGTGATTACACAGATTCGGACTTCTATGTCATTCTGAACGCAGTAAAGACCTGCGTTGCAAGCATGAATACCTTTTAAATCTTAAACACATCATGAATAATCCCTCACCTATGAAAACGATCCTTCGACTACGCTCAGGATGACGAATCGAAGGGGAATATTCCGTGCTTTCTGTGTTTCCGTGGCAAAAAATTACAATAACGCAAAATGGTGAATGTTTCCATTCACCATTTCATTATAAATTCAGGTTACTCTTGTAATCCAATAATCTGTTTAATCAATCTTAGCAGTATTGTTCAAAAGCACCGATCAGGTTATCAGCGATCATTTGTGCCGGACGGCCTTCAATCTGGTGACGTTCGATCATGTGAACCAATTTACCATCTTTAAATAACGCCATTGCCGGAGAAGATGGCGGGAAGGGCATCATGTAATTTCTTGCCTGATCTACCGCTTCTTTTTCCATTCCTGCAAAAACAGTTACCAATTTATCAGGGTGTTTTTCGTGTGCTGCTGCTGCTCTGGCGGCCGGACGTGCATTTGCTGCTGCGCAACCGCAAACCGAATTTACTACTACCAACACAGTTCCTTCGCCTTTAATCGCTTGATCTACGTCTTCTGCGTTTTTTAATTCTTGAAAACCTACGTTAGTTAATTCCTTACGCATTGGCTCTACTAAATATTCTGGATACATTATCTTAGTTTTTTATTTACAATTTCAATCCTACAAAAATAAGAAAATCGAATGGCATGCACCATTCGATTTATATTTTTAAGGTAAAATTAAATTCAGCTTATTTCAGATCTCTTAAGAAATTCTCAAACATATGTGGATTTGCAACCACACCTACAATAATGAGTATAAACATAAGCACCATCAATGCACTTAAAATCGTCGCAATCATTCCGCATATCTTACCTGCCTTAGCATTTTTGTACGACGATTCAGTGTACAAACTTGGATTGAGCTGATACTTTTTCATATCACCTGCACCTAATACCCAAGCAATTACGCCAAAAATCAATCCAAATATCCCATAAAAGCAACATGCTGGTATAGCTAAAATACCCAATACTAGCGAAGCTGTAGCGTTTGGCAGGTTCTGCTGACCAAAACCTCCTCCAAACTGTCCAAATGGCGGCGGTTGCTGAAATGGAGGTGGGGTAACCGGACCATTACCTAATGGCTGAAATGGTGCAGGTTCTGGATTTTTATCTTTTGAAAGATCAATCGGTTTATTTTCTTGAGGAGTTTCCTGTTCTTCTGACATAGCTATATTTAGATCAATTGATGAGTGTATATTTTGTAAATGTAATTGATTAAAATAATTACTGCAACACTTGCGAAAACGATTTTTATCAGCTGCGCCCCGAACTTAAAATCGACCTTGAGGTGAACAATGGTAAATACTATAACAAAAATGAGTGGAATTGTTGCGGGATAAAACTTAAATGATGCGATTAAATCGCCCCGAAATAAAGCCAGAACCGAACGCTGAAAGCCACAGCCTGGGCAATCGAATCCAAAATGGGCTCTAAACGGACAGGCAAAAAGATGCTCGCCTATCCAATCGAGAAAATTACGTTGCGGTTGGGCCATCTATATTGCCAATAAATTTCACCTGTGCATCTTTCCATGTTTTGTACTTCTCCAGATCTTTAAGCACTTGCCTATACACCAGGTTTAAAATATAAATATCATCAACAAAACCTAAAACCGGCACAAAATCAGGAATAACATCTATCGGAGACAAGAAGTAAACCAAGCCACCCAAAATAGCAATGATCGATCTTTTAGGAATTTCGGTATAATCGCCGTTCACATAATCTTTAGATACGGCAAACAACAGCACCAGTTTTGACCAAACACCTTCAAGATCACCTTTATTGCTTACTGCCTTTCCCAATGCATCTTTAATCGTATTGCTGGCTTTGGTCTTATCACTTAATATTACCGAAGCTTTGCTTTGCGATTTTTTAAAGAAACCCAGTATTTTCTCCCTATTCAATTTCATAGTTAACTACATTACAAATTAACGGCCAAAAGCATCATAATTGTCTTCGGCATACTTGGTAAAGCGATCCAATAGTTTAATATTTTTGTTCTCGACAGCCGTTAAATCGTTATCAACATTGTTTTTAACAGGAACATACCATTCTACAGGATCGAAAAAATTTCTGAAAGTCTGTTTTTTAAAGGCATAACCATGTCTGGCGAAAATGGTGTTTTTGATAATCTGAAGATCAAGCTTTCTCAAATTCTTTACATCTTCTTCTTTAAGTACAGTAGTAGAAGCATTTAATTTAAAAATCTGTTCGGATGCGCTTCTATAAAAAGTATTGGCTCCTAACGAATCTATACTTCCATCTTCAAGGGTATCTAACCGCTCTACCATTTTGTGATCGCTCCAATCTACATATTCCATTTCGGTTGGCAACATACGGCTGGCATTATATTCAAAAGCCTTTTTTAACAACTTAAATTCCTTTCCTGGCCATTTCAGTTCCTTTTTATAAGCGTTCCATTTACCAATTAAGGTGTCGCCAACAAGGGTAATTTCAAATTTCCCATCGTATTTATCCGTCCCAGGCTCATCCAGAATGAAGGTAATTTTGCCACCATCTTCTGATATTTTACCCAATAGCGGACGGCTGTTGCCAGAAACCACACTTTGTGCAATCACGGTATCTTTGGTTATTTTTTTTATGTTGATATTCAGTTTTTTAACAGCATCAGACATATCTCCTTCGTATTCCAACTCATCGGTTGTGTAAAAATCGCCTACCCAAAAGCCATAAAGTTCTTTGTGGATTTCCTGCTGCGCAATGCCTGCTGCTTTTTCTTTTTTTGTTTTTTTGGTGTCTCTGCATGATAGCATCAAAAAGGGAATGAGCGCGAATAATAAGATTTTTTTCATCGGTATATATGTTAAGGTCAAATAAATTTCTTTTTGATCAACCATTCGGCGATTAACAAATTGGGTATCCAGCCCAACCAGGCAATAATCTGATAAACATCCATTGGGGCTGGATGAAATAAATATACTAAAATAACTTTCCATAGCCTTAAAGTTATCGCAGAGGTTGCCAAAGCAAAACTACGGTACATAAACTTTTTATGTGCTATTATTTCTCTTTTTAAAATAAACAGAATGGCCCTAAGGGTAAACCAGAACCACAAAACGCCTAAAATAATAAATGAGGTTTTAGCCATTAATCCCCCATTTGCAAACCAGCCGATAAAAATACCTGAAGGCGCGGCAAGTAACAATACGAAGCCTGCATACAAGTAGCCCAACCATTTATGTATTTTGGGGTATTTAGCTAAAATTTTAGGATTAAACTGTGTAAAACCAGCCAGTAGTACAAATATGGCACTATAAACATGGATGTAAAATATGGGAAGATAGGCTTTGATCCCTGAAACTTCAGTCTGTTTAATCTGCAGAAAAGAAACTTCACTGCTCATTGGGATATACCGTAAAGTAATCTGAATCATTAACATAAAGAAATAGGCAAAAAACAATAGCCAGGCCACATGTTTATAGCTAAAGCTTTTCATCTATTTTTTATTGAAGAGTAACTCATAATCCTAAAAATAAAAAAAGATGAGGATGTTTTTCATTGTGAGTAACATTAGTAATATAAAAAATATCAAACTGAGCTTGCAAATTGCCTTAAAAGGCTCTAGACATGCTAACATTGACAGATTTCAATAGAATAGTCGTCATCTCGACTGTAGCACAGCGAAATAGAGAGATCTATGTACCAAATTAATCAACTTTGAAAGATTTCTCCTCCGAAGGAGTTCCTTTGGAACATTGTGGTCGAAATGGCGATACTTCGAGCCCATTCACCTTCTTTATCTATCTGTCATTCAAATTGATTTTTATATAATAAATTATCCCTAAGACTGACACGCCTAAATGAGATTTATTAAATTTAAGAAGATTTCATCATCTCCAAAATATCATCAACATATTTACGCTCATTGGCTAAACGTGGTACTTTATGCTGTCCGCCCAGTTTATCTTTTGCCTTTAACCAATTATAGAAAGTATTTGCGGGCGCATTATGTACTTTGGGACGGGCTAAAGCCATATCCTTAAAACGTTTGGCATCATAATCAGAATTCACCTCACGCAAGGTCTGATCCATGATATCGACAAATTTTTCAAAATCATTGGGTTGTTTATCGAATTCGATAATCCATTCATGCCCACCCGCCTTTTCATCTTTAAAGTAAATTGGTCCGGCGGTATAATCTTTAATTTCGGCACCGGTTTCCTGGCAAGCTTTGGTTAAAGCCTGTTCTGCATTGTCGATAATCACTTCTTCACCAAAGGCATTGATAAAATGTTTGGTACGTCCGGTAATTTTAATGCGGTAAGGAGAAAGTGAGGTAAATTGAATGGTATCGCCGATCATATAACGCCATAAGCCACCATTTGTAGAAATAACAATGGCGTAATTTTTATGCAGTTCTACTTCACCCAGCATCAATGCCTTTGGATTTTCTTCACAGATATTCTCCATTGGCACAAATTCATAAAAAATACCATAATCGAGCATCAGCAACATTTCTTCTGAGTTATCCTGATCCTGAATACCAAAAAATCCTTCAGAGGCATTATAAGTTTCCAGATAATACATGTCGGCGGATGGGATGAGCTGTTTAAACTGTTCACGATAAGGTGCGAAGTTTACCGCCCCGTGGATATACAATTCGAGGTTTGGCCAAACTTCCAGTAAATTCTGCTTTCCCGTAAGTTCGAGCACCTTTTTGGCCAGTACAATAGTCCATGTGGGCACACCCGAAATACTGGTTACATTTTCATTGATGGTGGCCTCGGCCATTCTATCCATCTTGATTTCGTAATTGTCCATCAATGCGATAGACATATCAGGTGTACGGTAATATTCGGCCCAGATGGGCAGATTTTTGATCAGCACGGCGGATAAATCGCCATAAAAACAATCTTCGTTTAACTGATTAACCTGATGGCTTCCACCTAAAACCAATCCTTTCCCGGTAAACATCTGGTTATCGGGACGGTTATTGCAATAGATGGAGAGCATATCCTTACCTCCCTTAAAGTGGCATTCTTCCAATGATTCTGGAGAAACAGGAATAAACTTACTCCTATCACTTGTGGTACCCGATGATTTTGCAAACCACTTGATATCTGATGGCCAGAGAATATTTTGTTCTCCATTAAGCATGCGCTCAATATAAGGTTTTAAGGTATCGTAGTTTTGAATCGGAACACGTTCCTGATATTGTTGTGGGGTTAAGATTGATTTATAATCGTACAGTTTGCCCCATTCGGTATTTTCGGCGCTATCAATCAAGTTATGAAACCATTCTTCCTGAACATCGTACGGATATTTCATAAAAAGCTCGATCTGGTGGATCCGCTTTTTCATTAACCAGGTAAAAATTGAATTTACAAATGCCATTTTAAAATGTTAAAATTAATGAGCTTCATTTTACCACAGATTTTCACAGATAAGCACAGATTTTTATACAGCGTAAATAATTTTATAGCAGTTTGTTTTAACATCGCGATTAGGCAACACACCAAATTAGAATTTGTTTGTTAGCAGAAATACTTTTGTTTGTGATTAAGTTATTAAACATCAAATTTCTTACGTTTCAGTACGAAGTTCGATCCAAGATAAACTTTTCTTACCATCTCGTTCTCTGCCAACACCTCTGGAACACCCTGTTCTAAAATTTTACCTTCAAAAAGCAGATACGCCCTATCGGTAATCGACAGTGTTTCCTGCACGTTATGATCGGTAATTAAAATGCCTATATTTTTATGTTTCAGTTTAGCAACAATACTCTGGATTTCCTCTACCGCAATTGGGTCTACCCCCGCAAAAGGTTCATCCAATAAGATAAAATTAGGGTTAGCGGCTAAAGCACGTGCAATTTCGGTACGGCGGCGTTCACCTCCTGATAATAAATCGCCACGGTTTTTACGCACTTTATGTAAACTAAACTCATTGATCAGTTCTTCGAGTTTATCACGCTGTTCTTCCTTGGTCAATTTGCTCATTTCCAAAATGGCCAGGATATTATCTTCGACGGTAAGTTTTCTAAAAACAGATGCTTCCTGGGCTAAATAACCGATTCCTTTTTGCGCCCTGCGGTACATCGGATCTTCGGTAATGTCTTCTTCTTCCAGGAAGATACGGCCTTCGTTTGGTTTAATTAAACCAACGATCATGTAAAAGGAAGTTGTTTTTCCGGCACCGTTCGGGCCTAAAAGACCAACAATTTCCCCTTGGCTTACATTAAAAGAAACATTGTTTACAACAGTACGCTGTTTATATTTTTTAACCAGATTTTCGGCTCTTAATATCATATATTGAATGCTATCCTTGGTCTGTCACATTGAGCTTGTCGAAATGTCCTTCGACGGGCTCAGGATGACACCTTGGAAATAGTTAATTAACTTTTATTCCTTTAATATTTAATTGCAAACGTTTCTTATCACGCCACACGTTTTCCTCTAACGTATAACAAACCGAAAACGGTACCTTTGGTTGTAAAAGATTTTGAAATTCGGCCAACCCGAATGCAATGCCTTCAAAAATAGGCGAATTTTGTTGTTTTATGTTAATTTTTAAATGATTTGCGCCAACCGCCATAGCTTGTTGTGCGAGATATACGTTATGGGTAACAAATATAGGCGCCATATTTTCTGGCCCGAAGGGTCCCATCTGTGATAAAACGCGATAGAATTTACCATCTATCTGCGCCAGCTCGATTTCGGCATCAATCCTGATCATCGGCGTAAGCAACTCATCTGTAATACTGGCCGATACAATTTCTTCAAACTTATCAGCAAAGGCATCTACATTATGCTGTTGCATGGTTAAACCTGCGGCAAATTTATGCCCGCCATATTGATCCAGTAAATCGGCACAACCGCTTAAAGCTTCGTACAAATCGAAACCAATTACCGATCGGCAGGAACCTGCTACATGTCCGTTAGATTTTGTTAATACGATTGTTGGGCGATAATATTTTTCAGTTAAACGCGAGGCCACAATCCCGATTACCCCTTTATGCCAGTTTTCGTTAAATACAACAGTAGTTTTTTTGTTGATCAGGATATCGCTTTCGCCAATTAAAGCCAAAGCCTCTCGGGTAATGTCCTGATCGTAGGTTTTACGCTCAGTATTTTTAAGGTTAATCAGTTCACTCTGCTCTAATGCGTTTCCATCTACCTGGCAAAGCAACATGGCAACTGCATGTTTAGCATGGTCTATCCTTCCTGCGGCATTAATCCGCGGACCTAAGGTAAAAACCACATCGGTAATGCTATAGTTTTCGGTTTTGCCCGAAACTTCCATTAGGGCACGTAAACCTTCGCATGGATTGGAATTCAATTTTTTTAAGCCGTAATAAGCTAAAATCCTATTTTCGCCAACCACAGGAACAATATCGGCAGCTATGCTTACCATTACCAAATCTAAATATTGCAGATAAGTTTCTTTAGGGAGCTGATGTTTTTGCGCATATGCCTGTGCAAGTTTAAAGCCTATACCGCAACCGGCCAGTTCTTTAAAAGGGTATGCGCAATCAGCACGTTTAGGATCTAAAACGGCGATAGCCCGCGGCAATTCATCTCCTGGCAAATGGTGATCGCAGATAATGAAATCGACACCTAAAGTGTTAGCGTAATCAATTTTATCGATAGATTTTATTCCGCAATCTAAGGCAATAATCAAAGAAAATCCATTTTCATTTGCATAGTCAATCCCTGCAGTAGAAATGCCGTAACCTTCCAGATAGCGATCGGGAATATAATATTCGATGTTTTTAGTAAGCTGCGAAAAAAAACTGAAAGCCAGTGCAACCGAAGTTGTACCATCTACATCATAATCGCCATAAATCAGTATTTTTTCATGATTGGACAGTGCGGTTTCGATGCGGGCGATAGCAACATCCATATCCTTCATTAAAAAAGGATCATGAAGATGGTCAAGATCTGGCCTGAAAAAATCTTTGGCCTGATCGAAATCACAAATATTCCGCTGTACGAGTATTTGTGCAAGTGAGCGATCTACATTAAGTTGTTCTGCTATTTTTGTTATCGTGGCATCATTGCAATCTGATGCCAGCACCCATCTTTTTTCCATTTATTCTGTCTCCGAACAGTAAATATACATTTTAATTGGATATGATGGAGGCAATATCTAATGGGTTGGCGAACAAAACCTTTAAAAACAAAAAGTTAAACTTTACTTCGAATTTCCGGGATATGCCTGATAAAGCTTCATCAAATGCGCTTTCTGATCGACATACTTTGCATCATCAATTAAATTTACACGCTCTGCCGGATCCCATGATAAATTGTAAAGTTCGTTAAGTTCTTTAGTGTCTTTTTTGGTAATCCTCAACTTCCAATCGCCATCTTTTACGCCTTCTAAAACATAATTGTGGTAATAAATCGGGCGGTGAGGTTTAGTATTGTTTTTACTGGTTAGCAGGGCAGAAATAGATTCCCCGTCATACACCTTTTGAGGTAATTTGCTTTTGGTCCATTCAGCCAATGTAGGAAAAACATCCAGATTTGAAATGGGCCTGGTTAATTGGGTATTACTAAGGGTATGGCCTTTCCAGTACACAATAAAAGGAACGCGATGGCCACCTTCGTATGAAATCCCTTTCGAGCCTCTAAAAATCCCAGCCGAACCCACGTGGTAAAACCTGGTAAAACCATCGTCGTACATGCGCTGTGGTGCGTTAATCCACGGACCATTATCACTGGTGAAGATAAAAATAGTATTATCTGCCTGTCCGGAAGCGACCACCTGCTTCCAGATTGCACTTAAACCGGCATCCATATCTTCAATCACATCGCCAAGTTCACCACCAGCAGAAGGTGTTTTTCTACTTTTTTGTGCTGCAAAAGCTATAGGCAAATGCGGCATATTTTGCGCCAGGTAAAGAAAAAATGGTTTCTTAGCTGTAGCGCTTTGTTTAATGAATTTGATCGATTCGCGGGTGTAAGAACTCGTTAAAATACTATCGTGTGGTTTATAGATCTCTGGTTTGGTATTCCTAAATATCTTGATTGTCGTATCGGTTTTAACATAAGGCGCTCTGTAATCGTGGCTATATAAAAGGCCATAGAACTCATCAAATCCCTTTTTATTTGGCAGTGAAACACCATGATCGCCCAAATGCCATTTACCAACCAAAGCGGTAGCATAGCCTGATTGTTTAAGCATCTGTGCAATGGTAATTTCATCTTCAGGTATGCCACGTTTATCGCCCGGACCAATCGGCCAAGGCAAATCCATCCTGCTACAGTATCTTCCGGTAAGCAAAGATGCCCTTGATGGTGTACAGGTTGGCGAGGTGGTAACAAAGTTTGTGGCTTTTACTCCTTTCGCAGCCATTCCATCCAAAAATGGTGTTTTGATCAGCGGACTTCCATAACACGATATATCAGCATAACCCATATCATCAGCCAATACAATAATTATGTTTGGTTTTTGTTGTGCTTTTAATTGTATCGAAAAACCACACGCCAGCAGAAAAATTAAGATTCGGAGATTCATGCCTGAAATTTAAGCATCATATTTTACAAAAAAAGGAAGTATCCAAGCTTTTACCAAAACAAATACTAATGATTAGATTGTTACCTTTGTAGAAACATTAAAGATCTATATTTTGCAAGTTCACACTCTATTCGAAGGTACCTATTCTGTTGATGCTACAAAGAAATTTGTGCCTTTCGACCCCGCCATACATCATTTTAAAGACAGGCCTGCATCACTATTTGTTAACGTTCAGCCATTTTTGATTGAGTTGAAGAACGACCTGATACTTTTTGATACTGGCTTAGGTTTTAGTGATGACCATGGCGAGCTGATTCTACATAAGAATATTCGCAATGCTGGTTTCGACCCTACTGATGTAACCAAGGTGTTAATGTCGCATTTACACTACGACCATTCTGGGGGCATGATCCACAAACAAGGCAACGATAAAGTTGAATTAAGTTTCCCCGATGCAGAATATGTAATTAACCGTGGCGAGTGGGAAACAGCATTTAGCAGCACTTCATCTTCTTACCACACCGATATTTTCGATTTTGTACAACGCAATGCACAATTAAAATTTGTAGAGGGCGATGGCGCATTGGATGAAACCATTGCTTACGAATTTACAGGTGCGCATTGTCCCAACCACCAGGTTTTCCTATTAACAGAAGGTAAACAAAAGATATTTTTTGGTGGCGATGTACTGCCTGAACCTGAAGAACTGGTTAAAAATTTTATTGCCAAATACGATTTCGATGGCCGTAAGGCAATGGAATTACGCAAGGAATTTGGCAAAAGAGCAGCCGAAGAAAATTGGGAATGTTTGTTCTACCATGGCAAAAGCGCTGCCACTGGCTTTGTTGATGTTGTTGAAGGCGGATTTAGGATTAGATAAGTCTAGTCGTTTTTTACCGCAAAGCACGCAAAGAGTAAACGCAAAGTACCCAGAGCTGTTTCTTTTTACCCCAAAGATCATAGAGAAAGGACACAAAGCTCACAGAGCTGGGTGTGCATTTAGAATTCTTAATAACGCTGTGTTCCTGTGTATAAACTCAATGCACTCGGTGGTAAAAACTTAGCGCTCCTTCGCGTCAAACTTAGCCCTCTTTGCGGTTAAACAAAATAGAATCTTTTTTTACCACTGAGAAAGACACAAAGTTGGGTGCTTATAGCTATAGGGTCTCTGTGTTCTCTGTGTAAAACTCTATGCACTCTGTGGTAAAAACTTAACGCTCTTTGCGGTTAAACAAAAAAAGCCCAGGCCAATGCCTGAGCTTTAATTTTTCAAAGACGGAAATAATTATTTTTTAGCTACCAATTTAACAGCTAATTCGAAGTTATCATCAATTGCTTTGTCGCCAATGCTATCGAAGAATGATTTAGAACCGTATTTGATGTCGTATTTAGTTCTGTCAACAACGATTTTACCTGCTAAAGCCGAAGCTGTACCATCTGCATTTACAGTTACAGTTGCAGGGAAACTTAATGGTTTAGTGATGCCTTTGATGGTTAAATTACCTGTTACAGTTACGTTTGCTCCTGAACCAGCAACTTTAGTAATTACGAAAGTTGAAGTTGGGAATTTAGCTGTACCGAAGAAATCGTCTGCTTTTAAGTGACCTTCTAATTTAGCGCTTCCATCAGCATCTTTAATTGAAGCCATATCAATTACAAATGTACCACCAGTTACACTTTTACCGTTAACGGCTAAGGTACCTGATTGTAAAGCTACAGTTCCGTTGTGAGAACCTGTTACTTTTTTACCAACCCAAGTAATGGTCGATTTTGCTGCATCTACAGTATAAGTTACTGGTTTAGTTGGGTTTTTAAAAGCTGACAATGCTACAACTGCCACTAATAAAAAAATTGAGCTAATTTTTAATTTCATTTTCTGGTTTTTTAAAATTTGATACAAATATAGACTAACTCCCGATTTACTGTTGTTGACCTATGTTAAGTTTTTTCAAAAATAATCGGATTTATTTAAAATCATTCTATTGACTGTAGAATTATGGGGAAGGTTTAATTTGTTTACTTTTTTATGTGAATAAAGAAAGGTAGAAGGCTGAAGGTCTAAGGCAGAGGGTTTCCTTAGCATCGCCTAAAAAATGCAAATATTTACTACCTACCTATCATGCTTAATTTTATTCTATACTGTTCATAGAAAAAATAATCTTCTATATTTAGAGAATAATATTAAATGCTCATGAAAAATAAAATTTACGCTTCATTATATTTATTCAGCTTATTACTAATTGCAAGCAGCTGTAATTTCAACAGCACTTATTTAAACCGCGAGGAAGATAAAAAAGATGCAGAGAAAGTAGCGGATCAGTTTTATACTTTGGTTGAGAAAAATGATTTGAAAAATCTAAGCCCTCTTCTTAGCAATCAATTTAAAGCAGTAACCAGTGCACAAAAATTAAAGGATTATTTAACCGGAACTGCCAACAAGCTAGGTGAAATAGAAAGCAAAAAACTAGATCACTGGGAAACGAAAGTGATCAGAGGTTCGAATGCATCAGCGAGTTACGTGCTCTATTATATTGTAGAAAGGGCAAAATTTCAGGCAAAAGAAACCGTTACTTTAACTGCAGAAAACGATCAGATTAAAGTTTTAGGCTATAATGTTAATTCTGAAGGTTTATTCAAATAGGAAGAACCCTTGATCTATAAAAGGTATTGAAATCGGCAGCTAAATCATGTCCAAGAAAAATCTACCCGATAATTTAAAAAAAGGCATTGAAGCGCTTTCAGGTATTTCAATGGATGGCGTGAAAGTGCACACGAATTCGGATCGACCTGCACAATTAAATGCATTAGCCTATGCTCAGGGTACTGATATTCATTTGGCTGCCGATCAGGAAAAACATTTACCGCACGAAGCATGGCATGTGGTGCAGCAAAAACAAGGTAGGGTTAAATCAACAACACAACTAAAACCCAAGGTGATTGTTAACGATAATGCAGGTTTAGAAAAAGAAGCCGATGAAATGGGATCGAAAGCGGCTGATCTTTAAATTATAAATAAGGCGCCCGCTATTTATATTACTGCGTTTGGCTTTTATATTAATGCATCCGCTTTTTATAATAACGCACCTTGTTTTTATAATAACGCACCCGCAATTTATATTAAGGCACCTGTGATTTATATTAATGCATCCAAACTTTATATTATTGCACTTCGTTTTTACAATAACGCACCCGTTTAGTTAAATACAGCTATCGCTGAATTGGTTTACACCCCAGCCACTCCTTCCTAAACCTGACAACAGCAAAAATCCTTTTTGTTTGCACTTACAGTAAAAGATTGCCGCGTCGTTCCTCCTCGCAATGACGATAACGAAAGCAGAACTCTCAAAAAGATTGAAGCGAATGGCAGGACTGCTGCCTCCGATGGAAAACTGGCATTCATTTCCAAAAAAATGCTTTGCATCTTCCATTGATATATTCATAAGAAAAATCGTCATCTCGACTGAAACGCAGTGGAATGGAGAGATCTATCTTGTGATAGATTTAGCTGCGCTGAGCACTTCGTGGTTCTCGACTTCGCTGCACCCGATAGCTATCGGGTCCGCTCGAAATGACGATATCGCGATAAAAGATCTCTTCTTAACTTCAACAAAGTTCAGCATAACAATCACAAAAAAAGGTTTAAGATTTTCTGCTGTATGCTTTACGCACCCTGCAAAAACCTTAAACCTTCGGCCTTATAGCTTAAACCTTACTAAGGAACGATCTCTTCTAAATAACTCTCAATCGGCGGACAAGCACAGATTAACGCTCTATCGCCATGGCTATCGTTAACACGACCAACTGATGGCCAGAACTTGCGCTCTAACACATAAGGAAGCGGAAACGCAGCTGTTTGACGGCTATAAGCATGATCCCATTCGTTAGCGGTAATTACCGAAACCGTATGTGGAGCATTCTTTAATGGGTTATCTATTTTATCTAAAGTGCCGTTTTCTACAGCGGTAATTTCGTTTTTAATCGCGATTAAGGCATCACAGAAACGGTCTAACTCGTGTTTAGGCTCCGATTCTGTAGGCTCAACCATTAAAGTACCCGCAACCGGGAACGAAACTGTTGGGGCGTGGAAACCATAATCCATTAAACGTTTTGCAATATCAGTTACTTCGATTCCGAAAGCTTTGAACGAACGGCAATCTAAAATCATCTCATGTGCACAACGGCCCTGAGCACCTGAATAAAGCACTGGATAATGTTGCTCTAAACGCGCTTTCATGTAGTTTGCGTTTAAAATAGCGTATTTGGTAGCATTGGTTAACCCTTCAGCGCCCATCATAGCGATATAAGCATGAGAGATAATCAAAATCGAAGCCGAACCCCATGGTGCAGATGAAACTGCAGAAATTGATTTTCCTTTATCAATATCAACCACAGCATGCCCCGGAAGATAAGGAACCAGGTGTTTTGCCACACCGATTGGACCCATACCAGGACCACCACCACCGTGAGGGATACAGAAAGTTTTGTGCAAGTTTAAGTGACAAACATCGGCCCCGATATTCGCCGGGCTTGTTAAACCAACCTGTGCGTTCATGTTTGCACCATCCATATATACCTGTCCGCCATTAGCATGGATGGTTTCGCAGATTTCGATAATACTTTCTTCGAACACGCCGTGAGTAGATGGATAAGTTACCATCAAACACGATAAGTTGTCTTTGTGTAATTCTGCTTTCGCTTTTAAATCTTCAACATCGATGTTACCATTCTCTAAAGATTTAACCACAACAATTTTCATATCGGCCATTGCAGCAGAAGCAGGGTTTGTTCCGTGTGCCGAAGCAGGAATTAACGCTACATTACGGTGGAAATCGCCTCTATCGTGGTGATAAGCGCGGATAACCATTAAACCTGCATATTCGCCCTGGGCACCAGCATTTGGCTGTAAACTCATTGCGGCAAAACCGGTAATTTCACTTAACCATTTATCCAGTTCATTAAAAACCGAATAATAACCCAATACCTGATCGGCAGGTGCAAATGGGTGGATGCGACCAAAGTGAGACCAGGTAACAGGAATCATCTCGGCAGTAGCATTTAATTTCATGGTACAGCTACCCAAAGCAATCATTGAGTGGCAAAGCGATAAATCTTTAGCTTCTAATGATTTGATATAACGCAACATTTCATGTTCTGAATGGTGCAAATTAAAGATTGGGTGTGTTAGATAGGCTGAAGTACGTTGTAATGACGCAGGGATAACTGTTTCTACATTTTCTACCACCTCAACCTGATCGGCAGCAATGGCTTTAACTTTAGCAAAGATTTTAGCAATTAAAGCTACATCTTCGAAAGTACTAGTTTCATCAAACGAAATAGTTGCAACGTTACCAACATAATTTAAGTTGATTTCGTTATCAATACATCCTGAATGGATACCACCTTTTAAATCGCCTAAATCGAAACGGATCGTATCGAAATAAGCAGAATTTAACTGCTCAAAGCCTAAACTTTTCAATGTAGAAGCTAAGCTGATGGCCAGACCGTGTGTACGTTCTGCAATGGCCTTTAGTCCTTTCGGACCATGGTAAGCTGCATAAAAACCAGCCATAATGGCCAACAATGCTTGTGCAGTACAGATGTTTGATGTTGCTTTATCTCTACGGATATGCTGTTCGCGGGTTTGCAAAGCCATACGTAAAGCATAATCGCCGTGACTATCGATGGTTACACCGATAATACGACCCGGGATGTTACGTTTATATTCTTCTTTAGTTGCAAAAAATGCAGCATGTGGTCCACCGAAACCCATTGGTATACCCAAACGCTGGGTAGTTCCAACTACCACATCAGCTCCCCACTCGCCCGGAGGCGTTAACAAGGTTAAGCTTAAAATATCGGCAACTACCGTTAATTTAATATTTTGATTGTGCAATGCCGATGCAAAATCTTTGTAGTCGAAAACTTCACCGTTCCCTGCCGGGTACTGAACAATTGCGCCAAAGAAATCTTCACTAGCTACGAAATCTAAATGACTTCCAATCACCAGTTCAATGCCGTAAGGATTAGCTCTAGTTTTTAAAATATCGATCGTTTGAGGGAAAAGCAATTCCGAAACGAAGAACTTTTTAGCCGCCTGATTTTTACGCAAGCTATATTGCATAAACATCGCTTCAGCTGCAGCAGTACCTTCATCCAATAAAGATGCATTGGCAATCTCCATTCCGGTTAAATCGATAACCATCGTTTGGAAATTTAACAAAGCCTGCAAACGACCCTGTGCAATTTCCGCCTGATATGGTGTATATTGTGTGTACCATCCTGGATTTTCGAATACATTACGTAAAATTACACCCGGGGTAATGGTATCATAATAACCCTGTCCGATAAAGCTTTTAAAAACTTTATTCAACAATGAAGTTTGTTTTAAAGCACCAAGATATTCAGTTTCTGATTTCGCTGCAGGCAAGTTTAAAGGTTGTTTTAACCTGATTGCCGTCGGAACAGTTTGTTCAATCAGCTCATCAATAGAATTTACGCCAACAGCTTGCAACATTTCGACTGTATCTGCCTCATTTGGTGCAATATGACGATTTTGAAAATCTTCCTTGTAATGGATATTTAAGCTCATGCGGTATGAATAATAAATTTGCGTGCAAAGGTAACAAAAACGAAGCTGTATTTCACTATCAATCAGTGTAAAAAAGGCGTCTTATTCATACTTAAAAGCGACAAAATTGGTAGATTTTGTGCACAAACAAGAAGACAAACGTTTGTTCATTTTTAAACGGATAACCGATTATTTGGAAAGCGGGACGTGTACTGAAATTAAAATCTGTTTAACCCATCAACTTCGATCTTTTGTAGTCTGTTAGGCTGAGGCCAGAAACACCTCCAATGTAAAATAGAAGCTACCTAAGGAAAGAAAAAAAGCATTTGCATAAATTTGAAAAGCATCTACCCCACGTTTTTATGTCAACATTTAAAAATAACGTCGCACTTTTAGTTCATGCCTGCGATAGTTATGAATTTCTTTATAAAGGTTTTGATTACACTTTCTCAGAAAACTGGGATTTTAAAATACCTTGCAATTATTATTTCGCTACAGAAATAAAAAACGCTGATGTGAATGGCTTCACCAACATCAAATCGGGCAAAGGCGAATGGGCCGATCGCCTGGTAACGCTGTTAGGTAATATAGACGAAGAATATGTACTCTACTTCCAGGAAGATATGTGGTTAAGCAAACCTGTAAATCCTAAGTTCTTTACAGCACTGTTCGAACAGGCAATTGAAAACGATTGGCAACAGGTTAAACTTCATAGTTCTGGTGTTTATAAAACTAAAGAAACCACTAATTTTATTGAAGGATTTAATATTGCGGAGATCGATAATGAAGCTTCAAATTATTTAATGTCGCACCAGATTACGCTTTGGAAAAAAGATTTTCTACTTGCCCAGCTCTATAAAAAAGAACATCCCTGGCGGAATGAGCGTAAAGGCACCAGGAGGTTGAAAAAATTAAATCCTTTGATTCTTCATGCCGATTACTTTGCAGAAAACGGCGCGGAGGAAATCAACAACAATAGAAATCCATCAGAACGGAGCGAGTATTATGCCGTTTCATTTAACAGCACCCTAAATCACAATGCCGTTCGGTTTATCGAACTGTTAAAGTCGGGTAGTCAACCTCAAAAAGACTATGCTGCAGAACTGCTAAACCATTACGACAACAATTTAACCCATAACGGTAAGGAAAGGCCTAAAAAAGAAGATTTTTTTAAGAAGCTTAAAACCTATCTATTGAAAAAGAATTCGTAATTAATTTTTTCATATCATATGGTTTGAAGAGCAATGGCTGTACTAAAATTCAAGTTTGTTCCCGCCATTTGCTACAATCTTTTTGAGATCATATCAACTTATTCAAGGTTGCTGTAAACAAAAAGGATTTTCACTGCTGTAGGGTTTAAAAACGACGGGCATTATAACAAACAGAGGCTGCAGGGCGCAATAGGTATTACGCTTTTATCTTTGGTCTTTCAGCTTTAGTCTTTAAATCTACTTCTGCACTTTCCAGCCCTCATCTTTACTCAACTTTAATTTATAGGTTTTGGTAATGAAGTTGCTGTTTTTATTGGCATCTTTATCAAAGGGTTCGAAATCTGTTGTTGTCATTTTAAGTGATACCGTAACTTTTGCGGTGCTCGAATTTACCTGTGCAAAATCGACAGGTTTTTCGTCTGATAAAACATATTCTACAACTTTTACAGTGGCTTTGTCACCGTCCTGTTTCAACACCAACGGACTTGCCTTATCGGTTAAAGTGATCTGATAAACGTAGCTGCTATCTTTCGATAAGAATTTTTTCTTTGCTTCCTTTAAGCTTAATGAAACCAGACCTTTACTCGCTAAGGATTTATATTTCCCAAGCTCGAACATATCGTTTGTGCTGTTGAATTTGATCTCCCCAAAATTAAACCTGGCGGTTTTATATTCGGGATTGGCTTTTAGATAATCGGTAATTACCTCAGCAGCCTCATCCTGATTGATGGTAGTTTTGGTTTTACATGCGGTTAATCCGACAATGATAAAGGATAAAATATAAATGGTAAGTTTTTTCATGTGTATATGCTTTATGCTTTTTAAAGATATTTAATTTTAGTTTAACCGCAAAGAACGCGAAGTTTATTAATCTTTAAGGCTTAAACCACAAAGGCGCTAAGAACGCTAAGTTGCATTCAAGGCCAACAATAAATTCCAAAGCCCTGCTTTGCACCCTCTGCGTCTTCACTCTGCGTACTTTGCGGTAAAAAACTAGATTAATCTCGCTTTAAATATTTAAGATTCGGCAAAACCATCGCCGATAAAATTATTACAACGCCAACCCACCTTAAAAACGATACCTGCTCTTGTAACACAAAACCCGCCATCATTACGGCAACGGGCAATTCTGCAGCGCTTAATATCGAACTTATGGCTGTTCCAATTCTGGGCACGCCTTCTGCGTAAAATAAAGGAGGAATAACCGTACCAAAAACTGAGATAATTAATCCCCATTTTAATAAACTACCATTTAAAGCACCGTTAAATAAGAATGTTGGCGGAAAAATAATGAAGATCAATATACAGGCACCGGTAATCATCAAGGCACTTTTTTGCAATGGAGCATATTCATTTCCAATTCTACCACTCAATAATAAAAAGCCGGCATAACAAATTGCAGCCAATAAACCGAAACCTATCCCTTTAAGATCCATGCTTTCGATACTTGTTTCGGCCATCCCACTTGCTAAAATTGTTCCGCCCAAAACCAAGAGAATTGCCAAAAGCTGTAAACCTGTTGGTTTCTTTTTAAAAATTAGGTATTCCATTAAAATACTCATCCAAATGAACTGCATTAACAAAATAATCGCCACCGAATTGGGCACCAACTTTACACACTGATAATAAAAAATACTCACCAAGCCCGTGCATGTTCCTGCGATTATCATTTTCCACCAAGGGGTTTTAGGTACAATCGCTTTAGCCTTATAACCAGCTGTTCTGCTTTGAAAGAAAAATAGTACCCATAAAATTACGGCACCAAAGAAAGCCTGAGCCCCTGTAACATCACCCAGCGTATAACCTTCATGATAAGCCAGTTTAACAAAAGTAGAGAGGATACCAAAACTGCAGGCACCAAAAAAAACAAGGAGAATTCCTTTTAACATAAAATTCAATATTTAACCGCAAAGGACACTAAGGTTTTCGCAAAGAAGCGCAGCGCTTGATTAAACCGATGCACCTAACTTTGCGTTCTTTGCGCCCTTTTCTTTGCAGTCTTTGCGGTTAAAACTAAGCCAATTGTTGTAAATATTTCTGAATGGTGGTTTCCAGCCCCAGATAAAGTGCATCGCTAATTAGCGCATGACCGATTGAAACTTCTAATAAACCAGGGATGCTCTGCGCAAAATAATGTAAGTTGTGTAAGTCGAGATCATGCCCCGCGTTAATTCCCAAACCTAATTTGTTGGCATGATGTGCTGCAGCAATGTAACTCACTACTGCCTTTTCGCGGTCGGCAAAATAATTATGTGCATAAGCCTCGGTATATAATTCAATCCGGTCTGTTCCGGTTTCTACCGCACCCTCAACCATCTCTACAACCGGATCTACAAAAATAGAAACGCGGATACCTTCCTTTTGGAAAACAGCAACCATTTCTTTCAGGTAGTCTTTGTGTTTAATTGTATCCCAACCGTGGTTTGATGTAATCTGACCTTCGGCATCAGGCACCAGTGTAACCTGAGCAGGTTTGTTGGCCAATACCAGATCAACAAATTTATCTTCTTTGCAATTTCCTTCAATATTAAATTCTGTCGCAATAACAGCCTTTAAATCGTAAACATCCTGGTAACGGATATGGCGTTCATCAGGGCGTGGATGCACAGTAATTCCCTGTGCGCCGAAACGCTCGCAATCTAATGCAACCTTAACCAGATCAGGATTATTACCTCCGCGACTGTTGCGGAGTGTAGCAATTTTATTGATATTAACCGATAACTTTGTCATGAAGCAAAGATAAGGCTTTGCCCTTGTTAATCTTAAACCTTAAAAAAATTTGACTTTTTTTTGCTCATATTTGCTTCTTGTAAATGAACTTAAAAGATACAACACTATATAAATTCCTGATCGTTTTACTTGCAATTGCGAGTATACCAGCACTTTTTGGCGGCGTGATGGAGCCCGATGGCGCATTGTATGCCTCCATGTCTAAAAACATCATCCTGTTTAAAGATTGGTTTAACCTTTACGGTCGCGGGGCCGACTGGCTGGATAAACCCCACCTCACTTTTTGGATTTCTGCAGCATCCTTTAAAATTTTCGGAATCTCATCCTTCGCCTATAAATTACCATCATTTCTGTTCGGTTTACTGGGTGCGTGGTATTTATACAAATTAGCTAAAGATATATACGATGAAAAAACCGGGTTAATCAGTGCGGTGATTTTTCTAAGTGCCTTGCATATCATCACCTCTACTTTTGATGTTAGGGCCGAAATTTATATTGCAACCTTTACATTAGCATCTATTTACCATTATTATAAAGCACATCAAAATTCTTTTTGGCACATTGTAGCAGGCTCATTTTTTGCTGCCTGCGCAATATTGATCAAAGGAATTTTTGTGCTGATCCCTGTATTTGCCGGTTTTATTATCTACTGGTTACTAACAAAACAGTACCGTCAGCTTTTAAAACCTAAATGGTATATCGCCATTCTTTTGATTTTTGTTTTTATTACACCCGAGCTGTATTCACTTTACACGCAATTCGATCTGCATCCCGAAAAAATTGTTTTTGAAAGGACGGGTGTTTCGGGTTTAAAATTTTTCTTTTGGGACAGTCAATTTGGGCGTTTCTTTAACAATGGGCCGATTAAAGGTAAAGGGGATATTTCGTTTTTTCTACACACTACTCTTTGGGCATTCCTTCCTTGGTCTGTACTATTTTATACGGCAGTTGTAAATCTGTTTAAAAGAAAAAATAGAATTACTTTAGCTCCCGAAAGCATTATAATCTGGGCAAGTGCAGCAGTTACTTTTCTGATCTTTTCGCTTTCTAAATTTCAGTTGCCGCATTATATCCTGATTATCTTTCCTCAGTTTTCGATCATAACAGCGCTGTACTTAAGGCAGCTTGGCAGCAAAGGTTTAAAAACCTTCTTTTTTATCCAGAATATCATTTTCATTTTGGTTATTGCCTTACTTTCTGTCTTAGCCTTTTTCTTTGGGTTCGAAAACCCGTATTTAATTATCGGTATCCTGATTGTTGTTCTCGCCATCTCTTTCTTACTATTTAAAGGCATTTTATTGGAAACCATCATTGCGAGGAGTGCATTTTTATCTGTTGGATTAATGATATTCCTCTTCATTTTTTTCTACCCGGCCCTTTTAAAATATCAATCAGGTATGCAGGCAGGTAATTGGTTAAAGCAAAATTATCCTACTGCTCAACCTGCAGTATTAAATTATATAGATGCATTCTCTTTTGATTTTTATGCCCCGGGAGAAGTAAAATATCTGCATAATTATAGTGATCTCGACAAATCAAAGAACCTAAAAGACTTGGTTATATACATTCCAGAACAGGAATTGGCAAAACTAAAAAGCGAATACCATGCTGAAATTCTAAAATCGTTTGAATATTTTCATACCACGAAACTGACGGGTAAATTTTTAAACGTGAAAACGCGACCTCAGGTTTTAGAGCATTTTTATCTGGTTAAAATACATTAACATGGATTTATTCTTCCGCATCTTAAAATTTGGATTAACGGGTTTCCTCGGAATGGCGATTGATTTCGGCGCCACCTGGTTGTGTAAGGAGAAAATCAAGATAAACAAATACATTTCTAATGCCATTGGTTTTACTTTGGCGGTAACCAATAACTACCTCATTAACCGCGTATGGACATTTCAGAGCACTAATAGTCATTGGGGAACAGAATTTAGTAAATTTCTGGTAGTAAGTTTAATCGGTTTAGGGCTAAACACCTTTATCATTTACCTGTTCCACCAAAGGAAAAACGGCACCAATTTTTATGTAGCCAAATTCTTTGCAATAGTGATTGTTTTTGTCTGGAATTTCCTTGCGAACATGCTTTTTACATTTAGGTAAAATACTTTCGAAATAGATCCTTAAACAAATCCGATAGCTATCGGATCAGGATGACGGTCTGTTCAAAATTTTTATACAATTCGCGCGGACTAATGAGCTAATGACTACTGAACGAATGAACCATTTAAGTAACGTTTTTGCCAATAAAATAGAACACAACAAGCCATATTAATCCTTTAATCAGGAAGAATAAAAACCCAACCAGTCCCACCCGCTTAAACCATAATTTTACTTTTTCTTTGTTCATGGCGATGTTTGTAAAGATAATGGATTTGGCTTAAATTAGAAAGATTTTAAATAAGGAATTATGAAGTTATCTAAATCTTTGCTCCTCGTTATTTTTTCCATTTGCTTTTTTGGTGTTAAAGTTTTTGCACAGAATTTTGATGATATCAAACGTTACAAGGTGAACTTTGCTACAGCCGTCCGCGCTAATGAAAAGCTGATTGCAGTTAGAAGCTTTTCTGCAAATAATCAAAAGTATTTGCTGTTGGTGAATCCAGAAAACTTAGAAACCAAAACAGATTTGGCAAATAAGTATGCTTTAAGCGGCTTACAATTTCAAAACGTATTGGCGATTTTCAAAAATACAGCTTATGTCAAATCGATTGAGGCAGCTGCGGCTAAAGATTTGCAACTTCAAAATGCGGGGATCGATCATGCCATTCCGAATGAAAAGGGGATTACCTTAACGATTGATCTTTGTCCATCGCATAGGGCCTTAGACAGGATTATTTTTCAGTCTGTTTTCGATGAATTTAAAAAGATAGAACAGCCTGCGCCACTCGCGGTTTCTGTTTCTGGTAAATGGATGTTAAAGCATCAGGATGATTTGAACTGGCTGAAAAGTCTGGTAGAGAAAAAGGAACTGAATATTACCTGGGTAAACCATACCTACAACCACGAGGTGAATAAGTTACCCTTAGCTGAAAACTTTTTATTGGCACCCGGAACCAATTTAGATGTGGAGGTATTGGAGAATGAAAAACTGATGCTCAAAAATGGTTTAACGCCATCTGTATTTTTCCGTTTCCCCGGCCTGGTATCTGATAAGACCATCGTAGAAAAGATCGAGGCCTACGGATTAATCCCTGTAGGAAGTGACGCCTGGCTTGCAAAAGGACAACAGCCTAATGCGGGCAGTATTGTTTTGATTCATGGCAACGGCAATGAAGAAATCGGCGTGAAAGATTTCATCCAGTTATTAAAAACCAAACAGGCCGATGTAAAAAGTAAACAATGGCTGCTTTTCGATTTAAGACAGGGATTGGAAAAGGAATTTGAATAACCTGCTTTTTAACCGCAAAGGATGCAGAGGGAAGGCGCAGAGCACGCAAAGCTTGGTTCAGATAGCTTTAAATCAGCCTTAGCACCTCTTTGCGAAAAACTTTGCGTTCTTTGCGGTAAAACTACTTCTTAGCTGGCAATAACTTTATTTCTTTGGCCTTAAAGCGGTTGTTCACGATTTCGCCGGTAACCTCTGCTTTGCTTACGGCATTGCAAAAACCATGTTCGCCATGGGCATCGCCAAAATCATCAATACCTTTTCCATCAACAAAATAAGATTTACCATCTATTTTTACTGCTAACTCGCAGTCTTTACCTTTCATTTTAAACTGACATTCGCCACAAGCAATATCTACTGTTTGTTTAGTGATTACTTTTGCCGTTTCAGCTTTTTTAGGAGCAGTTTGGGCATTTACAGAAAACGCAAATACACCAAGAATTAAAGCAAATATTAACTTTTTCATCTCTTTTCTTTTTTCAAATGTAAGTTTTCAAGGGCAAAAGAACCACAATTCTTTGTAAAATAAACCTGATGGAAACGAACATCCCGATTCTTCCATCGGGATAAAGTGTACAGCAGGACTGAAACCTCCGAAGAGAACAGGAACCAACGTTTTCAAAAAACAGGAGACTCGCCTAGACTTTAGAAACACCCCGCCTTGCAGGCACCTCCGATAAATCGGAGGAATAAAAAAAGGGATATGCAAATTGCACATCCCTCTTAAATCATATCGACTTCAGACGCTCGACTGAAGACCAAGGACTAATACCTGTATGTATCTGCTTTGAACGGACCTTCTACCGGTACGCCGATATAATCAGCCTGGTGTTGATCCAAAACATCTAATTCTACACCGATTTTTTCTAAGTGTAAACGGGCAACTTTTTCATCTAAATGCTTAGGCAAAGTATAAACTTTGTTTTCGTAAGCTGCAGTATTGGTCCAAAGCTCTAATTGAGCTAAAGTTTGGTTGGTAAATGAGTTACTCATTACAAAACTTGGGTGACCAGTTGCACAGCCTAAGTTAACCAAACGACCTTCGGCCAGGATGATTACATCTTTACCATCAATGGTGTATTTATCAACCTGAGGTTTAATCTCCACTTTGGTATCGCCATAATTGCCATTTAACCAAGCCATATCAATTTCGTTATCGAAGTGACCGATGTTACAAACAATCGCTTTATCTTTTAATGCTCTGAAGTGTTGTTCGCGAACGATATCACAGTTACCAGTAGTGGTTACCACGATATCAGCTTCTTTAATTGCAGTAGCTAATTTTTTAACTTCATAACCTTCCATTGCAGCCTGTAAAGCACAGATCGGGTCAATTTCGGTAACAATAACACGTACACCTTGCGAGCTTAACGATTCTGCAGAACCTTTACCCACATCGCCATAACCACAAACAACAGCCACTTTACCTGCCATCATTACATCGGTAGCACGACGGATCGCATCAACCAATGACTCACGACATCCGTATTTGTTATCGAATTTAGATTTGGTAACCGAATCGTTAACGTTAATTGCAGGTAAGTGCAATGTTCCGTTTTTCATTCTTTCGTACAAACGGTGAACACCAGTTGTAGTTTCTTCTGATAAACCTTTAATCGCCGTAATTAGCTCAGGATATTTATCAAAAACCATATTGGTTAAATCGCCACCATCATCCAAAATCATGTTTAATGGTTGTTGTTCCGGACCGAAGTGTAAAGTTTGCTCAATACACCAATCGAATTCTTCTTCGTTTAAGCCTTTCCAGGCATAAACCTGAATACCAGCAGCAGCAATTGCAGCCGCAGCGTGATCTTGTGTAGAAAAAATATTGCAAGATGACCAGGTAACTTCAGCACCCAGTGCAGTTAATGTTTCGATTAATACAGCCGTTTGGATGGTCATGTGCAGACAACCTGCAATGCGCGCACCTTTTAATGGTTGTGTTGGACCGAATTCTTTACGTAAACTCATTAAACCTGGCATTTCTGCTTCGGCTAATTCGATTTCTTTACGGCCCCATTCTGCCAGTGAAATGTCCTTAACTTTGTAAGGGATATAAGAAGTCTCTACTGATGACATAATTATTTGTTTTAAAATGAAATGCAAAGTTACGGCATAGCTTTGTCAAACCCAAATAATTAAAAGTACAAGGTGGTTTGCGGATTGTAAAATAGTGGCCAGATTTTCACACTTAAATTTCTATACTTCATAGGCTCGAGCAAGAATGCATAGAAGAATACAAATAAAATTTAAAAAGTTTTCAAAGCGATAAATTCGATTGAATAGATTCAGTGAGATAATGATTTTGAGGCAGATTGAATTTATAAAACCCAAATTGCTTTATTAATTTATCCAAGTTCATGTAAATATTCTTCAGGAAAATTTTTACTTATATCCCTGTAAACCTCTCGATATTCCCCATCTGTAATAGTATGTGAGATTTTGCATGCAAAGGATACTGATGATCCTGACTTAAATATGACCATCCTTTGAGTAGTCATTAATCCAAGACTTGTAACAAAAATATTCCATGTTGTTATTCCTTCTTGCAATATCAAATTTCGATTTTCTAATTTCGACATTTGTGGTGCTAACACTGCTAATTCTATCATTAAATTATATGATAGAGAAAGAATATCTGGGTTTAGCCCTCTCTCTTTATCTCTATTAAAATCTGAGTTCCTAAAGATTCTGGCCTGCAATTCTCTTATTGGATACTTACCTTGGTTGATTACAGCCAGCGTAATGCCATTTGGATTCAAATTCTGCACCAACTGAATAACGACATAACTATCACCTCCAGTGATGTTACCAACTATATCTTTTGAAGCTTGATCCAAGTGTTCAGTTATATCTTCATTCCTTTTTGTTAACCTTTCTAACTTCTGTAGTTGCAAAATAGTATTATCAAGTATGCTATTTGTTTTTATGGAAGACTTCCAGTTTTGCACTAGGGTTGCAAAGGCAACCATGAAGGCCCCAAGCAACGTAAAAGGGTTAAAGCTCAATTCCTGTATCCCATTATCGTAAGGCATCTTAATTTTAAACGGGGGAAATATTGAACCAAGTGCAGCTATAAAAGCGCCAAAGAAGATGATATGGATCGGCTTTAATTGCTTAATAATATCAGAGAAAAAAGAACTTATTTTTTTTGGCATGAGTATTAAATAAACTTAAGCCACTTATCGGTATGGCTTACTAATATTGAATTGTTAAGGGGATGGTAAGAGCCATTGTCAGCAAATTTTAGGTTATTTTCTCCAGCATGGTATTTTACAACTTTTACCTATATTGCAAATATGTAGATATTTGATTCAAATCCCTACATAATTTTAATTTTATAGCTTTAAGATTCTGATCTTACTGTCTAATGTCGAGAGCTCTCTCAGTTGGTAAAATTACAACTGGACTTTTAGCTTCAGCCAAGAATTCGTCCAACGATTCTCTGCAGACCACTATAGATGCAAAACCACTTAAAGATTGATAAATATTTATTATTAGTTGGATAAAATGTAATTTGAAAAGCAAAACCAGCAGTGCTTAGGTTTGGCTTGGTTCTGCCATACACTATAGCTCCGATAGAATCCCGATGTAAAATCGGGACGGAGGCTGCCGTTCCCGTCAGGTTTAGAAAACACAAAACTGTGCTCCGTTTGTAAAGCCATGAACAACCTGAAATAAAACTTTGATTTACAGCTAATTATTTCTTAAATTGTTATAACCAAATTAAGTTTTATGAAAAGCGTAAAACACTTGTTAGATACCAAACAGGTACGAATTATCTCGGTATCAGAAAATATTTCTGTTTTAGATGCCTTAAAAGTAATGACAGAAAAGAACATCAGCGCGGTACTAGTCATGGAGAACGATCGACTACATGGCATTTTTACGGAACGCGATTATGCCAGGAAAATCATCCTTCAAGGCAAATCATCAAAAGATACCCTGATTAAAGAAGCAATGACGAGCAGTCCGATCACCATTAATTTAAGCGACAGTATCGATTATTGCATGGAGCTAATGACCGACAAGCACATCCGTCATTTACCAGTTGTAGAAAACGACGAAGTAAAAGGAATGGTTTCAATCGGTGATGTGGTAAAGTTTATCATTGCAGATCAAAAACAGACCATTTCTCAATTGGAAAGCTATATTAGTGGTTAATACTGAGTTGGATTATGTTGGTTGGTGAGACACCAACCAACAGATGGCCTAGGCTTTCACCGCTACTTTATCTTCAGTTTTACCTGATTGGTGCATTTCGAGTTTTCCATTGTATTGTGCACCCAGTTCAATTTCAATGGCCTCTGTTTTAATGTCGCCATTAACCCTGCCTGTCTTTTTTATTTCCAGGTTTTGGGCTTTTACATTTCCGTTAACGGTTCCATAAATAATGGCTGAGCCTGTTTGAATGTCACCTTTAATCATTCCTTTTTCACCTAAAACAACACCGCCTTCAACATTTACATTACCAATTACAGTTCCATCGATCCTCACTACTGCTTTCCCTTTTAGCTCTCCGGTAATGGTAAATCCGAGGCCAATTAGGGTAGAAATTTCTTGTTGATTTAAGTCTTTAATCTGATTGTTTTTCTTGAACATGTTTCTTATAAGGTTAAAAAGGATCTTGGATTTATAACTTTACCATTTTTATGCACTTCATAATGTAAATGAGGCCCTGTTGATCGACCGGTTGAGCCCGCTTTGCCAATGTCGTTGCCAGCAATAACATCCTCATCTACCTTTACCAAAATTTTAGAAAGATGACCGTAGTAGGTCTCAAAGCCATTACCGTGTTTAATCACAATACAATTGCCATAACCACCACGCCTTCCTGCAAAAACTACTTTACCATTTGCTGTACATTTAACAACATCGCCATAATTAGCCCTGATATCAAGTCCCTTATGAGTCTCCACATTTTCACCACTGAAAGGATTTTCGCGATGCCCATACCCGGATGTAATTGTACCTAAATGTGGGTAACCCATTGGCGTATAGGCAACGTTATAGGCAATTTTACTCAGGTAGTTGTCGTAAAATTCGCCGATTTCTTCAGCCGATAAAATATCATCGCTTTGCTCCCCGCCTTCGTTACCAGTTAAAATCGGTTTTAGTCCTCTTGCTTTTAGGTATTTATTGATGGTGAGTAGTTTTTTATCAATTGATTGGTAATGCTTTTTCAGGGAAGAAGTATCGATTACAGATAGTTTGTCTTTACTTTTTAAAAGTGCAAGTTCGAGTTTGCTCTTGGCTAATTCTACACTCGAATTACTGCGGATCAGGTAAAATATACTGGATATCAGTATTAAGAATAATCCTAAAATGCCTAAAATATACTTTTTCCAATGTACAATGTATCCTGTTGGAACTTGAATGGGCTTGCTTGAACTTTGATTTTTATTTACAAAAATTACGGTTGTTTTGCTCCGTTTTCTGTTCATTTTTACTCCGATTTTTTGTTTGGGACTAAAACAAATATATGATTAACAACCACATAGTCAAAAACTAAGCTCAGATTTAACACTTACAGGAATAAAAATCACAATGCATTAACATCGAATTAACCTATACTTCATTGCTCATGCTAGTTAAAAGACAGATGTGTAACATTTAAGTGGCTTACATTGTACAGCCATATAACCGTTCGGTACAACGAATACTATTAAAAACTATATTCGCATACAAAATATTTAAATGAAAGCGTTTATTTATCCATCAGTAGCACTTGTGCTAAACTTTATTTTATTTCAAAGTTTCCCCATGGCTGGTGAGGGTGCAAGTTTAGGGGCACTATTAACAATCCCAATCATCGGTGTTATCTCACTCTTATTTGCACTTATCCATTACATACTGGCAAGGAAAAAGATTAAAACAAAATATTTTCAACCTCTTGGGATAACTGTAATGGTTTTGATCAGTTATTTTTTATTTATTGCTGATGAAGGCAATACCCCAATTGATATTGTTGGTAGGATGTTTAAAACAGCAAGAAATTACAACAACATTAAGCTGACGGATTTCTACCTGGATGACATTCCAACCAATGCAGAAAAGATATTAGCAGCAAAGAAAAAGTTTAAAGATCAGATTCCTGATACAGCATATACCATTAATGTTTTTAAACATAACGATTATAAAACAATAGAAACCTTCGGCATTTTTTATCAAAACGGGAAACCAATAGCTGTAAATGAGAATGTTAAAATCAGGCAAATAAACAGAACGGCAATTATGCTAACAAGGATTGCAGGAAAGGATAGTTTAAGTTTTGTTCTATCGCCATTGGCAATAAAACTAGGCGAAAGCAGAATAAGTGGCTTCCCAGAAGAAAACTCTAAAAGAAAGCCAGAAGAATCGTTAAGACAGGCTGACATTAACCCCGTTAGTAAAAGAACAACCTTAGACCGACAATTCTTCGCTTACAAAGTTTTTTATTGGTTGCTTTAACTTTCTCTGCGCTAACCCCAGCTAAAATGAGAGTAAAATATTTTCTTTAAGCCTTCTGTCAAGTTCTGCATCCTGATAAAAAGCTGAAACCTGTTTAGCAAGATTCGGTATATACCAACCACTATCCCAATCAAATGGAGCAGGTTCATTTGAAGCATTGTATGTGATTTTTGCTATGTTCTCTGCTAACAATAAGTAAACTTCATACTCCTTATTCCTGTTTTCTAAATTCAATTCTCTGATTTTTGAAAACTGATTATGTGCCTCTTTCCATCTAAGTTTATCATCAATAATTTCATAAAGCGTTAATACTTCAGCTGGTATAAAGATTAAACACTTATCGAATAGAGATAAGATATTCTTACCCCACATAGGTCGAAAATCATTTGGTATTTTTTCAAATACGACTTTACTCGCTCCTATATCCATATTACTTCCACCTCCACTCGCCGGCAATACTCAAAGGCTCCTTTAGGTTCTGCGATTCTAAGAAGGCCCTTAGTTCTTCTTCTCCCTGAACACCAACAGGAATTTTCGGTGTATTGGCTAAAGCGTAAGTTAACATGGCGCTGTAACGTACTGTATTTTTAAGTTCCTGCTCATCAACCAGTTTAAAACTATCGCCATCTGAATGATAAAATGGACCAGAATTGTTAGGCAGTTTACCACCAAAACCACCGCCTGTAGGAATACCTTCTAACATAAAAGGTTGATGATCGCTATGCAAACCTGCACCAGCATTAAACAGATTTTTAAAACCAGTATCAATTTTTACAATATCAGCTCCCCAGGCCGTAAACAGATCTTTCATTTCCGCTCTTGAGGTAGAAAAACCCTTCGGATCGTTCGTCATGTCGTAGTTTAACATAAACTTCACCTGGTTTAAGGTTTTGTCTTTCTTAGCCTGATCGATGTATGCTTTAGAACCCAACAAACCTTGCTCCTCGCCCATAAACAGTACAAATTCTACAGTACGTTTGGTTTTTAAATTCAGCTTTTTAAAAGTACGTGCCATATCCATAATAGCAAAAGAACCAATTCCATTGTCTATCGCTCCGGTTGCTAAATCCCAGCTATCTAAATGTCCACCCACTACAATTTTATCTTTAGGCAACCCGGTCCCTTTAAAAGTAGCAATTACATTTTTCGCCTTAATCATACCCGAGAAATTAGTCATAGCGATGTGCGCTACCTGTGGCTGTGATTTAATTTTTTCTTTTAAAGCTATACCGTCTTCTAAACCAATACAAATAGCGGGAATGGAGATCAACTTACCTGTTACCGAAGCTGTCCCGGTTAAAAGTACACCATCTTTTACGGTATTGATAATAATCACTCCAATTGCTCCATATTTTGTGGCAATGGCCGTCTTTTCTGAGCGGTGTAATGACTTTGTTCCAGCTGGAGAGCCTGGCAATACGCCTAGGTAAATTAAAGCAATTTTACCTTTAAATTTCTCCGGATTGGCCTGATAATCTGCCTCCAATCCATTACCTGCATCTACTATCTCACCAGTAATGTCTGCACTAACAGGCGAATGCGCTAAGGTAACAGCCTTCATTTTTGTCAAACTGTTTTTATCGGTCCCAATTTCTACACTGATTGTTTTTCTTGCCCAGCTTTCTACTTCGAAAGGTTGAAACTTCACTTCACAACCATAAGATTTCAATAAATCGAAGGCATATTGCTCTGCTTTTGCGCCGTTCGTAGAGCCTGTTAAACGATGACCAATGGTTTCAGTTTCATATTTAAGTGTTTGATAAGCTTTTGAATTCTGCTGTACATCGGTATTGATCTTGGCAAAAACATCACCGAATTTATCCTGGGCATTTACAAATAAAGTGGTACAAAGAAGCGCTGCAGAGAAAAGATATTTCATTAGGAATAATAGTTTAGCTGCTGAAAGTACAAATTTTAGCCAGAGATTACTAGCTGTAACGTATATTTTGCTTTAGATAATGGCTTTTTCCATGGAAATGGTCGTCATTGCGAGGCACGAAGCTAACCGGACGAAGTGAGCTCATGAATACCTTTAAAAACAACTGCAAAAATGAATAATCTTAATTCACACGCTATTAGCGATCGTTGTAAGATTGCTTTGTCGGCTGAAAAAGCCTTCTCGCAATCACGAATCTTCTCGGCTTATCGCAATAAAAAAGATTCTTCGATGTGCTCAGAATGATAAAACTATGGCTTTACATGCACTTTTTTCTTAGGAAACACCAGCGAAGCCACAATACTGATCACCAGGATACTCAAAATCACGATCAAAGAATGCTCTGTAGTGAAACCCCATTTCTCCAGATAAGTATGCCCTAACATTTTTATCCCGATAAATGCCAATAATACGGCTAATCCGGTTTTTAAATAGTGGAATTTATGGATGATATTCACCAACAGGAAGAACATGGAACGCAAACCCATGATGGCAAAAATATTAGAGAAAAATACAATGTAAGGATCTTTTGTTACCGCAAAAATAGCCGGAATAGAATCTACAGCGAATAAAAGATCGGTAAACTCAACAATCAGCAGCACCAAAAATAAAGGTGTTACCAGTGTTTTATGGTTAATTTTTACGAAGAATTTTTTGCCCTCATACTTTGGGTGAATAGAAAATATTTTCGAAGCCCATTTTACTACAGGGTGGTTTTCCGGATCAATCTTATCATCTTCATCTTTGCTGAAGAACATTTTTACACCGGTAAAAACAAGGAAAGCGCCAAACAAATAGAGGATCCAGGCAAATTTTGCAATTAATGCTGCACCAACAAAAATGAAGATGAAACGCATGATAATGGCACCTAAAATACCCCAGAACAATACACGGTGATAATATTTTTCTTCAACGGCGAAAGCAGAGAAAACGAGTACGATCACAAAGATATTATCTACCGAAAGTGCATACTCAATTACATAACCGGTCAAAAATTCTAAGCCGAGGTTTTGTCTATAAATCGCTAAACTTCCTTCAAAATCATTGGGGATTAATTTAATGTGGTGCTGGTGTCGCGTTACAATTTCTTGCAGGTGTGCAAAATCCTTTATTCCATGGAGCTGGTGCCCTTCAGTTAACAGAATAAAGTAAAAACCGATAGCCAAAGCCACCATAATCAAACTCATTACTCCAGCCTGTTTTAAGCTCACCACATGCTCTTTCCGGCTAAATAGACCAAGGTCTAAAGCAAGAATCAACGCAATAAAAAGAAGAAAACCTAAGCTAAAAAGTAATTCGTTACCCATTATTTTTTACGTTCAGTGGTGTACAGTACAAGTTGTTCTAAACCAGTTCGTGCTTCGCCTGCCTCAAAACTGTGCAAAATATCAAATGCTTCCTTCTGGTACTCCAGCATTTTCTGGTTCGCGTAATACACACCTTCGTGGGCATTTACGAAATCTATAATCTGCTGAATTTTAACCGGATCGTCCTGGTGGTTTTTCACAAGGTTAATTATTTTTTTACGTTCAGTTTTTTCGGCTTTATTCAGCGCATAAATTAAAGGTAGCGTTACTTTCTTCTCTTTAATATCAATACCCAAAGGTTTACCTACATCATCAGTCCCGAAATCGAAGGTATCGTCTTTAATCTGAAAGGCAATCCCTACTTTTTCGCCAAACAGACGCATTTTTTCTATCGTTTCATCATCAGCACCTGCCGAAGCAGCACCCGCAGCGCAACAAGAAGCAATTAAAGAAGCTGTTTTCTGTCGAATCACATCAAAATATAAATCTTCCGAAATATCCATCCTCCGCACCTTTTCTACTTGCAAGAGCTCGCCCTCACTCATCTGTTTCACCGCTTCCGATACAATCTGTAACAAACGGTGTTCGTTATTGTTTACCGAAAGCAACAATCCTTTAGCCAACAGGTAGTCGCCAACTAAAACGGCAATCTTGTTTTTCCATAAAGCATTGATAGAGAAAAAGCCGCGGCGTTCGTAAGCATTGTCTACCACATCATCATGCACCAAAGTAGCCGTATGTAAAAGCTCTACCAAAGCAGCTCCGCGATGGGTTGATTCTGTAATGCCACCGCATAGTTTAGCCGCAAAAAATACGAACATCGGCCGCATTTGTTTGCCTTTCTGCTTTACAATATAATGGGTAATCCTATCCAGCAACGGTGCGTCGCTATGCATAGATTCTTTAAAGGTTTTTTCAAACGCTTTAATATCAGCAGCAATAGGTGTTTTTATCTGTTCGATTCCCGGCATTAAGTCGAAAAATTTTGATTGCAAACTTAAACTAATTTCCCATAAAAAGGTAATGTACAATCGTATTATTAAGGATTTGAAAAGCAATAGCTTAATCTTTAATATCTTTTGCTCCTGCTATTGCCCATAGTCCTCGCCCTCATGCTTCGGGCTGTGGGCCATTTAGCGCGATCAGGTTAACATTATGGGTTAGTGAAGGTAAAAACCCCTCCATACGACAATTAATTCCTCAGAAATATTAGCTTTATTTAATTTCAAATTTTACATTTAAACCAATATTAGCTGAGCTAAGATGAAAAAACGCTACAAAGTACTTATTGGCCTTTCGGCATTAATTGTTGCAGGCTACTTATTGGGGCCAAAACCCAAAAAACCGGTTTACAACAAAGAACTTACCCAGGTTCCCGATCTGGAAGACTTAGACCGTTATGTGGCGAGTATCGAATCGATGCACAAAATAAAACCAGGTAACGAAGCCGAAATTATCTGGGCAGATCCCCTCCACAAGCAAACCGAGTATGCCATTGTTTACCTGCATGGTTTTTCGGCATCAAAAACAGAAGGAAACCCCGTTTACCTAAATTTAGCAAAAGAACTAAATGCCAATTTATATTTAGCGCGTTTGGCCGACCATGGCATTGATACACTTGCACCCATGCAATATTTTACCGCAGATCGCCTTTGGGAAACCAGCAAACAGGCTTATGCTATCGGTAAAAAATTAGGAAAAAAGGTAATTTTGGTGGGCACCTCTACAGGAGGCACAGTAGCTTTAAAGTTAGCGGCAACCTATCCTGAAATTAACAGTTTGATATTGTTATCGCCAAATGTGGCCATTAACGATAAAAATGCATGGCTTTTGAATAACCCCTGGGGTTTGCAGATAGCCAGAAAAGTGGTGGGTGGCGATGAACGTAAAGTAGACGATCGCACTGACGAATATAAAAAATACTGGTACACCAATTACCGCCTCGAATCTTTGGTAGAACTGGAAGAGTTTATCGAGAGCAGTATGGTAAAAACAACTTTCCAAAAAGTAAAACAACCTGTTTTAATGCTCTACTACTACAAAAATGAACTCGAGCAGGATCCGGTAGTGCGTGTAGATGCTATGCTGAAAATGTTCGATGAACTGGGCACGCCGAATAATTTAAAAAGAAAACAAGCCATACCAAACGCAGGGAATCACGTAATGGGATCGTATATTACTTCGAAAGATTTACCAAGTGTAGGGGCTGCTATTGATAACTATATCAAGAATGTATTGAAAATATCATTTGAACTTACTAAATAACATCATCTAAAATGAAAATATGCTTCTCAATTATTATCTTAACACTATGCTTTTTAAGCACCAAGGCCCAAACCTTAAGCTATGAAGATTTTAAAAAATTAATTCCCTTGCTAGAAAAGGAAGATTGGAGAAATGCATATCAACAATCCGAAAAGTTGTTAATTTCTTCAAAAACGGACACTTCAGATTTTAGAGCAATTATATTATATGCTAACATTCTATCTGCGGCAGGTATGGTAACCGAAAATTCTATGTCATACAAAGAAATAGAGAAAAACTTAATGAAGTATAAGGGGCAGAAAATCATTTTCTCTTCTCATCCCATTACAGAAAAAGAAGGTTCGCTAAACTGTGTTCAGTTCTCAGACCCAAAACTGGCAGCAAGTGCTTTTATCACAGCTACAAACGGGGTATCAATATTCTGTGTTTTGAAAAAATTGTTTTTAAGCATCCGGTAAAGCCTAGTGATTTTGCTGGCTCGTTTGTACGGTGTGGAGGAATATTAGATAAAATAGAATTTAACCCGAATAAATCTTTAATCTGGATTAGCAGATTATCAGTAAAGGAAGGTTTTGCAAACGCTGTTAATTAACTTGGTGAGAGACTTACGAGGTTATTCCATCGCTAATCCCCAGGCCAAACTTCGCAAGAAATTTAACTCAAAATATTTTTTACAATCATTTCAGCGTGCACCCTAGAATTTTCGATAAAAAGTTTGTGTGTATCCAATCCACCGCAAACTACACCCGCCAAATACAAACCTTTTACATTGGTTTCCATGGTTTCTTCGTTATAAACCGGGCAAAGTGTTTCGGGCAGTTCGATGCCGAATTTTCTTAACATACTAAAATCTGGCTGATAACCTGTCATGGCGATAACGAAATCGTTTGGAATGGTTTTTATCCCTTCTGGTGTTTTGATATCGACTTCACCTTCTCTTATTTCAACCAGTTCAGAATTGAAAAGTGCTTTCACTTCTCCTTCTTTAATCCTGTTCTGTATATCCGGACGCACCCAATATTTAACATGAGGACCAAGATCGCTACTACGAACAACCATGGTTACGTTTGCACCTTTTCGGTAGGTTTCTAAAGCAGCATCTACACCAGAGTTATTGGCGCCAACCACCACTACATTTTGAAAGGCGTATAAATGAGGATCTTTGTAATAATGCGTTACTTTTGGTAAATCCTCTCCCGGAACATTCATCAACAAAGGCACATCATAAAAACCAGTAGCCACAATTACATTCTTCGCAGTATAATCGGTTTTAGAAGTATTGATTTCGAAAATATCGCTATTATTTTTAACAACCTGTTTTACGCTTTCAAAAAGATGGATATTTAAATCAAATTTTTCGCCTACACGACGGTAATATTCAACAGCTTCATTACGGTTAGGTTTTGGACTTATGGTTACGAAAGGAACTCCTCCAATTTCTAACTTTTGAGAAGTAGAAAAGAAGGTCATAAACACCGGATAGTTAAACAAACTGTTCACCAAAGCGCCTTTCTCTACAATTACATAGCTTAAGTTCGCTTTTTGAGCTTCAATTGCACAAGCCATCCCTATTGGGCCGGCACCTATGATTAATACGTCGTAATGATTTTGATTGTCAGACATCCAGTTTTTATTTCGCTTAAAGAGTGGTCGTCATCTCGCCTGGAGCGTCGTCCCGATGTTAAGTCGGGAGAGAGATCTATTGATATAGATTTCTCGACTACACTGCGTTCCGCTCGAAATGACGATTTCCTTTAATTATTACACTTTCATTGCTTTACTTGGGCAGGCGAAATCGGTTCTTTTTAAACCGGTATTTTTAATTGCACCATAACCGCCTGCAACATCGATCACATTTTCTACTCCACGTGATTTTAAGATGGAAGCAGCAATCATCGAGCGGTAGCCACCTGCACAGTGAATATAATAGGTAGATTTTGGATTGATTTCGCCAGTCCAGTCGTTAATAAAATCTAACGGGCGACTCAGTGTAAATTCCAGATGTTCTGATTCATATTCACCTGGTTTACGTACATCAAGGGCTGTAATTTCTCCATCGGATGCAGCCTGTTCAAAAGCTTCAGCCGAAATAGATTCTATGGTATCGATTTCCTTGCCAGCATCTGTCCATCTTTCGAAACCACCATCTAAATAACCAATGGTACTATCGTATCCTACGCGGGTTAAACGGGTAATGGTTTCTTCTTCTTTACCTTGATCTGTAATCAGTAAAATTGGCTGCTGTAAATCGGTAATCAAAGCACCAACCCAGGGCGCAAACTGTCCGTTAAGGCCTATGTTGATTGAATTTGGAATAAAACCTTTGGCAAAAACCTGCGGATCGCGGGTATCAAGCATAATAGCCCCTGTTTGGTTTGCCGTATCTTCAAACTGCTGAGGTGTCAAAGCGTTTAATCCTTTCTCATAAACCTCATCAATGCTTTCCACACCACCTTTATTAATGGCAGCATTTTTAGCAAAATATTGTGGTGGCGGCATAATGCCATCCGTCACTTCGGCAATAAACTGCTCTTTCGTTTCGGCTTTCAAAGCGTAATTTACTTCCTTTTGATGCCCTAAAGTATCGAAAGTTTCTTTACTCATACTTTTGCCACAGGCAGAACCTGCACCATGTGCCGGATAAACAATTACATCATCAGCCAACGGCTTTATTTTCTCATTTAACGAATCGTAAAGCATTCCGGCTAAGTCTTCCATGGTTAAATGACCTTTCTGTGCTAAATCCGGGCGACCAACATCACCGATAAATAAAGTATCACCACTAAAAATACAATGATCTTTACCGTTTTCATCGGTCAATAAATAGGTAGTCGATTCTAAAGTATGCCCAGGAGTATGTAAAGCGGTAATGGTCACGTTTCCAATTTTAAACTGCTCGCCATCTTTAGCTATGTGCGATTTAAACTCGGTTTTAGCGGTTGGGCCATAGATGATTTCGGCACCAGATTTTTCTGCCAGATCTACATGTCCGGAAACAAAATCGGCATGAAAATGCGTTTCAAAAATATATTTAATGGTTGCCCCTGCTTTTTCAGCTTTCTTTAAGTACGTTCCAACCTCTCTTAGCGGATCAATAATTGCAGCTTCGCCATTACTTTCGATGTAATAAGCGGCTTCTGCCAGGCAACCTGTATATATTTGTTCTATTTTCATGATTTCTTCGCAACGTCACCCTGAATTTATTTCAGGGTCTTACCAGAAAGATGCTGAAACAAGTTCAGCATGACGGATCTATTACAGCAAAAATAGCGCTAAATACTTATAACCGAAATGATGTCGGTCATAATTGCAGAAGTTTTACTTATTAAAACCTTTTTGTTGGTCGAGATTTGCAATCTCGACCTTATTAGCTTAAAAGAATTACAAATCATTAGTTCTGTAGACGGGATTACAAATCCCAACCAACGCTAATCTTTAGTCAACTCACCTCTTAGTGATTCTTCCATTAATTTGCGGCTTTCTTCTATTGGCAAACCTAAGCCCATAACGAACATTAATTTGGTTACCGTAGCCTCGAAAGTTAAATCGTAACCACTTAAAATGCCCATTTTCAGCAATTCTCTGCTGGTTTCGTAGCGGCCTAGTTGAACCGATCCTTTTTTACATTGAGAAATATCGATTATAATCTTTCCATTCAGAATAGCCTGACGCAAACTATCTAAAAACCATTGTGCAGTTGTGGTATTGCCTGAGCCAAAAGTCTCTAAAATAATGGCATCAACCTTAGAATCTGTTATTGCCTGAACTGCCTGTGGCGTTATTCCAGGGTATAATTTCAGCACCCCGATATTAGAATTAAAATTGGTGTGTAATTTTAATTCTCCTTCGGTAGCTTTTAGGATATAGTTTCGATGAAATTGCAAGTGAACGCCTGCTTCGGCAAGTATCGGGTAATTTGGCGAACGGAAAGCTTCAAACTTTTCACTGTTATATTTTATAGAGCGGTTGCCTCTAAATAATTGTGCATCAAAATAAATGCAAACCTCTGGAAAAAGTGCTTTTCCATCTTCTTTGGTCGCTGCAATCTCTAGAGCGGTAATTAAATTCTCTTTGGCATCCGTCCTGATTTCGCCAATTGGCAGTTGCGAACCGGTTAAAACAACAGGTTTAGATAGATTTTCGAGCATGAAGCTCAATGCCGATGCTGTAAAAGCCATAGTATCAGACCCGTGTAGGATCACAAAACCATCGTACTGATCGTATTTATGATAAACAAGTTCGGCTAATGTTTTCCATATTTCAGGATCCATGTTTGAAGAATCCAATACTGGATTGAAGGAATGCACATCTAAATCGTAATCTAAACGGCTTAATTCAGGAACGTTTTCTTTTATCTGCTGGAAATCAAATGGAATTAACATCCCATTTGTAGGATCGTTAACCATACCGATGGTACCACCGGTATAAATTATAAGTATTTTGGTCATTTGGTTGGTGAAGGTTGCTCACCGCAAAGAAACTAAAAATTTACAAATGATTAGACAATATTTTTAAATTAGCAACAAAAAAGCTAAAAAACGTTAGTAAATTGCCAAAATGATAAATTTTAAATCACTATTTTACAATACAAGAAATTCAATACAATCGTCATTCCCAACTTGATTGGGAATCGTAATGCCTTGGTCGGGTTTGTAGATTGCATAAGATTCCCGCCTGCGCGGGAAAGACGATCTTCCGTCAGAATCTGTCATTAGTAATTTGTTTCAGGATCCTGATAGGAAAGATGCTGAAATAAATTCAGCATGACGGCCTAGCAAAAAATTGATGTTTAAACCCCGAAAATTTTCTTCGAATTCTCAGTGGTTACATCTGCAATTTCTTCAATAGAAACACCATAAATATCAGTCAGTTTTTGGGCAACATAAATTAAATAACTGCTTTCATTGGGTTTTCCACGGAAAGGAACTGGAGCCAAATAAGGTGAATCTGTTTCTAAAACCAGATTAGCCAAAGGAATCTCTGACAATACCAGATCCAATCCAGCTTTTTTATAGGTAACCACACCACCAATGCCTAAATAGAAATTTAAATCGATGGCCTGTTTAGCATGCGCTAAATTACCCGTAAAACAATGAAATATTCCGCGCAGTTTTTCGTCCCTTTCACTTTCCAGTAACTCGAAAACCTCATCAAAAGCTTCACGACAATGGATCACAATCGGCAAACCCAAATCTTTTGCCCAGCCGATCTGTTTACGAAAAGCATCTTGTTGAATGGCCAAAGTAGTTTTATCCCAATACAGATCTATCCCGATCTCGCCAATGGCATAAATTTTCCGACCGGAAGTGCTATTGTAGATTTCGTCCAATTTTGCAAGATAATCTTCCTTCACATCGCAGGGGTGTAAACCCGCCATTGCAAAACAATTTGCCGGATATTTTGCCACCAGATCATCAATCATAGCAATTGATTTTACATCAACATTTGGCAAAAACAAACGGTTAACGTTATTCTCAAAACAACGCTCCATTAACTGCGCTTGTTTCTCAGCATCCTGCTCGTAATATAAATGGGTATGGGTATCGGTGAAAAGCATGTTTATAATGTAAAATGGGTTAGAGGTTAGGTTATGAATTCATAAATGTATTGCTAAGGTTAATCTGAACTCGAATTTGTCATGTTGAGCTTGTCGAAACACTTAACGCAAATTTAAGCAGGTCCTTCGACAGGCTCAGGATGACAAATTTATTTGTACATAAAGACCCTGAAACAAATCCGATAGCTATCGGATCAGGTGACGAATGATGCGTGAACCTCCAACCTCGGACTATTTCTTCTTCTTAGACGCTTTGACCTCCAACTTCAGACTGCTGAACTCGGACTCTAAAGCCATTTCCTTTTTCAAAAACTTTCCGGTTAAACTAATTGGATTCTGGATTAAACCTTCTGGTGTGCCTTCGAATAAAATTCTTCCGCCACCAGCACCGCCTTCTTCACCTAAATCGATTACCCAATCGGCTACTTTAACTACATCTAAATTATGTTCGATTACCAAAATCGTATTTCCTTTATCAACCAGCTCTTGCAATACCCCTAAAAGCACATTAATATCTTCGAAATGAAGTCCGGTGGTAGGCTCATCTAAAATATAAAATGTTTTCCCTGTATCTTTTTTAGAAAGCTCTGTAGCCAGTTTAACCCGCTGCGCCTCGCCACCTGATAAAGTAACCGACGATTGCCCCAAAGTGATATAACCTAAACCAACATCTTTCAATGTTTTGATCTTCCTATAGATGATCGGGATATTTTCAAAGAAATTACAAGCATCTTCGATACTCATATCAAGCACATCACTGATCGATTTTCCGCGGAAACGAACTTCTAAGGTTTCCCTGTTATATCTTTTTCCGCCACATTCTTCACAAGGCACCTGTACATCAGGCAAGAAATTCATTTCAATCACCTTTAAACCAGCGCCCTGACAGGTTTCGCAACGACCACCTTTTACATTAAAAGAGAAACGGCCTGGTTTGTAGCCACGAATTTTTGCCTCAGGCAACTGTACAAATAAATTTCTGATATCGGAGAAAACTCCGGTATAAGTAGATGGATTAGAACGGGGTGTTCTGCCAATAGGTGCCTGATCGATTTCAATCACCTTATCTATTTCTTTTAATCCGTTAATTTTCTCATAAGGCAAAGGTTGTTTTTTCGCCCTAAAGAAATGATGATTTAAAATCGGATATAAGGTTTCTGTAATCAAACTCGATTTACCACTGCCCGAAACTCCGGTTACGGCAATAAATTTACCTAAAGGAAAATCTACTGAAACCTCTTTTAAATTATGTCCGGTGGCTTTAACAATCGATAATTTATGCCCATTGCCCTTTCTGCGGGTTTTTGGCGTTTCAATTTTCTTTTTGCCGTTGAGGTAATCTGCAGTTAGCGTGTTCGATTTCAGAATCTGTGCAGCTGTTCCTTCTGCAACTACCGTTCCGCCGTGAATACCTGCTCCTGGGCCAACATCAATTACCCAATCGGCCTCCAGAATCATATCCTTATCATGCTCTACCACTAAAACGGTATTTCCGAGATCACGGAGATTCTTCAGCGCATTGATCAAACGTTCGTTATCGCGTTGATGCAAACCGATACTTGGCTCATCGAGGATATACATTACATTCATCAACTGCGAACCGATCTGTGTAGCCAAACGGATCCGTTGCGCCTCGCCACCAGAAAGTGTCCTGGCTGTTCTATCTAGCGTTAAATAGGTTAAACCAACATCTGTTAAGAAACCGATCCTGGCTTTAATCTCTTTTAAAATTTCTTTTGCAATAATATTCTGACGGTCGCTAAGGCGTTCATCTACTTTTTCGAACCAGATGTTCAGGTTGAAAATATCCATTGATGACAGTTCGAAAATATTTTTGCCATCAACTTTAAAGTGTAGGCTTTCTTTTTTCAAACGGGCACCATGACACTCCGGACAGGTTTTCAGTTTCCTGAATTCGTCCATATCATCTGATGCAGATTCATTTCTCTTTTCATTCTGCTCTTCGAGCATTTTAATAATACCATCAAAAGTGATATTATAATTTTGAACGTTCCATTTATTGTATTCTACCTCAACCTTGATCAGATCGGGCGTACCGTTTAAGATGATGTTTATTACTTCATCGCTTAACTTTTCGATCGGGGTTGAAAGTGAGAAACTATATTTTTTGGCTAATGCTTTTAATACCTGGAACATCCAAATATCACGATATTCGCCTAATGGAGCCAAACCACCATTTAAAATACTCAGTTTTGGATTCGGGATCACCGATTCTTTATCCACTACAAAGATATAGCCTAAACCATCGCAACGCTCGCAGGCACCATATGGAGAATTGAATGAAAAACTGTTCGGTTGAGGTTCATCGTAAGAAATACCCGTGGTTGGGCACATTAAAAACTTACTAAAATGTGCAACGTTATTATCTTTATCGCTGATTTTGATTACTCCCTTACCCATTTTCATCGCAATCTGTAGCGAATCTAAAAGGCGTTTTTTATCCTTTACATCAATAATCAAGCGATCAATCACCACTTCGATATCGTGAATTTTATAACGGTCTACCTGCATTTTAGCAGAAATATCCCTTATTTCTCCATCCACACGAACTTTTACATAACCCTGTTTACGGATCTGCTCAAAAAGTTCGCGGTAATGCCCCTTTCTACCTTTAACAACAGGTGCAAGAATATTTACTGCAACACCATCAAATTTATTGAAGATATTCTGCAGGATCTGATCTTCACTCATCCGCTCCATCTTCTCGCCAGTATTGTACGAATAGGCATCGGCAACACGTGCATAAAGCAAACGCATAAAATCGTAGATCTCAGTAATGGTACCCACGGTAGAGCGCGGGTTTTTGCTGGTGGTTTTTTGCTCAATGGCAATAACCGGGCTCAGTCCCGAAACCTTATCTACATCCGGGCGCTCCATCCCTCCCATAAACTGGCGGCTGTAAGCGCTAAATGTTTCCATATACCGGCGCTGTCCTTCCGCATAAATGGTATCAAAAGCCAGTGATGATTTACCGCTACCACTTAAACCTGTTATAACAACAAGCTGATTGCGCGGAAAACTTACATCTATATTCTTTAAATTATGTACCCTCGCACCATATACTTCTACATCTTTTTGCTCGCCGAGGTCGATAGATTTATTGCTCATATTTTATTTAAAGTTGGAGGCAAAATCGAGTCTTTAAAAAGACAAAATTTCAATCCGCAAAAATGCTAAAAATTTTATCAAAATGAAAGTCAAAACCAATCTTGATTAAGGATTAATTGTCATAATGTCGACTTCTATTTCGTAGGAAATCAGAGGTAAACAGAAGAGACAGATTAAAAGGCTAAAAAAAGTTTTCGCCATACTTCACAAACGCTGTAAATGATAAAATGGTTTTGTATTTTTAGAGAACTTTTAAAGCTTTTAAGCCCCTTACCCAATGCAACCTAATAAACATCTTTAAAAGATCTCTCGACTCCGCTGCTCTCCGCTCGAGATGACGACGCAAAGCGGGCACCATGCTAACCAATGAACCAATGGCTAATGAACTAACCTACCACTCTATCGTTGTTCCATTCTCAGTCGGGTGCCCGGTACACACCAAAACCCTGCCTCTTTCCAATTCATCATCGGTAAGTACTTCGTTATAATCCATTCTTACTCCACCTTTAGTGCAATTGGCTACGCAGGTACTGCATACTCCTCCACGGCAGCTATACGGAAGTTTGATCTTATTTTCCAACGCAACATCTAAAATTCTTTTTGGCCAGGGCACTTCGAGGTTATAAATTTCCCCTCTAAAATTTAAAATTACCGAGTAAGTATTTTTATCGACGGCTTTTTCTGCCGAACCATCATCCTCATCCACCTCATCTTCCGGTAATACAAAAGTTTCTCTTTTAATCTGTTTGATATCGAAACCCATACCCAGCAAGGTGATCCGACATAAATCCATATAAATTATCGGGCCACAACTGTAAAACAGCGCATCATTCCGATCAAAATGCAAATGTTCCTTGAGTAGTTTTTCGATATAGAATTTGTTTAAGCGGGCCGTCATTAAGTTTTTACTATTGCTAAAAACCCAAACAATCTTTAATCTATCCGGATATTTCTTTTGCCATTCGTTCAGCTCGTCATAAAATAATGCATCTTCCATCGACCGGTTGCTATATACCAGCGTAACCAACGATTTTTTCTCACGTACCAATGCCGTTTTCAAAATTGAGAATAATGGTGTAATCCCCACCCCCGCAGCGAATAGAAAAAGATCACGCTCCAGATTTTCATCAGGAATATAGCTAAACATCCCTTGAGGCTCTTGCGCTAAAAGAATATCGTTTACAGAAGTTTTATGATGTAAAAATCTCGAAATCTCTCCATTCTCTACCCTTTTCACTGTAATCGCCAAAGGCTCATCTACATCAGGCGAGCTGTTAAAAGAATATGATCGCCTTATTTCCTTATGTTTTCCCTGAAAAATCAATGAAATAAACTGACCAGCTAAATACTTCGGATATTGTTCATCCACCTCCTCAAATTGAAAGGTAATGTTATCGCCAGGTTGATTGATGATTTTATTGATGCGCAGTTTGAACATAACACAAAGAAAGGAAATTGATTTATTAGTTCAATCGTTCATTGGTCATTAGTTAGCATGATTTAGGGTTTAGGGTTTAGGGTTTAGGGTTTAGGGTTTAGGGTTTAGGGTTTAGGGAAAACATTGGTCAGACAAGTTTGTGTTTGATAATAATGAAAAACGTATGATAATGACCAATGTATTTGGACACACATGCACTTAAATGACCTTCTATTTCTTATATGGTAAAACTATTCCGTGTTAATCTGTTTTTGCGTGGCGATAAAGTTCATTGGTTTATCTGCCATCGGTTAGCGTGATGCGGAGAAAATTCTCGTATCAATCAATAATTCCTAAAAAAACGCTTAGGGGTTAGCGTTTAGTAAAAAACAAATCTGTGTAATCCAACAATCCGTGTAATCACTTTCCAAAAAAAAGCGTCCCGATTTACAACCGGGACGCCTTACCAAATGCTTGTCTTTATCTTAATTATTATATTATTCGGCGTTGTAGGCCAATAATACTCTCGGTTTTTCGTAACCGTAACGTTTCGGGTGTTCCATAATCTGTTTCATAGAAATCACTTTATAAACATAGCCACCCGTTTCGCGGTTCAGCTTCATTTTGTAGTAATTATCCTGATTTTGATTATTGATCTGCTTGCGCAGGCGTCCGTCGCCAACATTGTAAGCCGCAGCTACCAATGTCCAGCTTTCTAAACCTTTATACATTTCTTTAATGTATTTACAGGCAGCGATGGTCGATTTACGCAGATTATAGCGTTCATCAACATTTCCGTTTACTCTTAATCCATAGGTACGGGCTGTGCCAGGCATAAACTGCCAGATTCCGGCTGCACCTTTTGGAGAAACTCCTTCTGCCATTCCAGATTCGACTAATGCCAAATACTTAAAATCGTTAGGAATTCCGTACGCAGCGAGAATGGGCTCAATTACGGGAAACCATTTTGCTGCTTTTGCATGCAATTTATTGGTTTGTGTATTACCGTAAGTGTGTGCTGCAAGGATTTTTTTCATTTTGCGTTCTACCTTTTTATCGCCTAATGGCAGGGTTTCTTCTGCAAAATTTAACTGTGCCATTAAAGATAGCGGCTTTTCCGCATTTTCAACTTCCAGGCTATCAGATTTGGGTATTGTAGTGTTTAATTTTTCTTCTTTTAAAAGACTTTTTTGTGCTAAGGGCATTTGGTAAGCGAACACTTTTGCCAAGATAAATAGTGTTGCCACTACCGCAAATGGTACGATGTGTTTCTTTAACATCTTCCTCCTTTTTTTGGTGAACTTATATAAAAACGTTGGCAAAGGTAAAAAATAATGATCACATTATCAAATAGTTACAAAAATAACCCCCAAAATCAGCCCTTAAAGCGCTTTAAACGTGGATTTTAAATTTTGATTTTAATCCAAATTTTCCTATTTTGGAGGCTATTTTTTTATCTAATTTTTCCGCTCTTAAAATTGTTATGTTCATCAATTTTTCATAAATTTGCAACCCGCATTTTTAATGTGGTTAAAAGCGTATCATGATAAATAAAAACAACAGGAACAGTCGGGATGACAAGTCCAAACCAGGCAGTCGAAAAACAGAAGGCAGAAGCAGTTCAGCCGGGTCTGACAGAAGAAGATCAGACGACAAAGACAGCAAATTCAAAAAATCATCCGATTCTAAAGACGGCTTCAAACCTAGAAGCTCAGAGGGTAAAGATTTCAAATCAAAATCTTTCGGAGACAAAAAAGACTTCAGGCCAAGAACAGGAGACCGTGATTTTAAATCGAAAGATGGAGAGTCAAAGGGATTCAAATTTGGAGACCGCGAGTTTAAATCAAAAGATAACAACTCAAAATCAGAAGACCGCAGCTTCAAATCAAGAGAAGGAGGATCAAGAGACTACAAACCGAGAACAGGAGATAGAGATTTTAAACCAAGAGAAGGTGGTGCAAGAGATTATAAGCCAAGAACAGGAGAACGCGATTTCAGATCTAAGGATGGAGATTCGAGAGATTTTAAACCGAGAACTGGCGACCGCGACTTTAAACCTAGAGAAGGCGGATCAAGAGATTACAAACCAAGAACTGGCGACCGTGATTTTAAGTCGAAAGATGGTGGATCAAGAGATTTCAAACCGAGAGAAGGCGGCTATAAAGATTACAAATCAAGAGGCAAATCTGATGATTTCAAGCCAAGTGCTGGAAGTTCAAGAGATGTAAAACCCAGAGAACCGAGGGAAGGCGACACCCGTCCGTTTAGAAAACGCGAGAATGCCCAGCCAAGAGATACAGAATTTAACCGCCCTGAGCGCACTGTAATTGCCCAAGGCCGCAAAACAAATGAAGATAAAGGCTTAATTCGCCTTAACAGATATATTTCAAATGCAGGTATCTGCTCTCGCCGTAAAGCTGATGAGCTAATTGCTGCCGGCATTATTACCGTAAACGGAGAAGCCATTACAGAATTAGGGCATAAAGTTGACCCTGCAAAAGATTTAGTACGCTATAATGGCGAGCTATTGAAACGCGAGAAAAAAGTTTACGTTTTATTAAACAAACCAAAAGATTACATCACCACTACCGACGATCCACAAGAACGCCGTACGGTAATGCAATTGGTTGACAAAGCGAGCCGCGAGCGTATTTACCCAGTTGGCCGTTTAGACCGTAATACAACAGGTTTGTTGTTGATGACAAACGATGGTGATTTAGCAGATAAATTATCACATCCTAAAAACGGTATCACCAAAATTTACAATATTGAGTTGGATAAAGCTTTATCACAAGGCGATTTAAACAAAATTGCTTTTGGTTTAGAGCTGGAAGACGGATTGATTAAACCGGATAACATTTCTTACGTTGCGGGTGGAACCAAAAAAGAAATCGGCATCCAGATCCACAGCGGTAAAAACAGAATTGTTCGTCGTATTTTCGAACACCTGGGTTACAATGTAGAAAAATTAGACCGTGTTGTATATGGCAATTTAACCAAGAAAGATTTACCTCGTGGTAGATGGCGCTATCTTGAAGATCATGAATTGATCCAGATTAAACATCTGATAAAATAATATGTAAAAGGCAACCAATGGTTGCCTTTTTTTGTATTGCTATTTTTTACCACAAAGTGCACAGAGAAAAGCACAAAGTTCGCAGAGCCCCCTCCCATCGTCCCCAGGCGATAATTAAGAAACATGTTCCATGTTTTCTGGGCTTCCGTGGCCAACTTTCTTTATATTTGTTAATCAACACCATATTTTCATGAAAAAACTCAGTTCATTGCTTATACTTTCTATATTTTCGACCCTTAGCTTCGCTCAAAAAACCAATTACAACCTCATTGTTGGCACCTATACCGCACCGGGAAAAAGCGAAGGGATCTATACTTACAACTTTAATACTTCAACTGCAGCCACAACGGTAAAAAGCATCACAAAAAATACAGCTAACCCAAGTTATCTGGCTGTTTCTCCGGATCAGAAATTTGTATACGTGGTTAATGAAACCGGAGCAACAAGTACGGTAAGCGCATTTAAATATGATGCCAAAACAGGCGATTTAACTTTTTTAAACAAAGTTGACAGTCACGGTGCTGATCCTTGTTTTATTACCGTTGATGCCAAAAATGTAATTGTAGCCAATTATAGCGGGGGCAGTTTAGCGGTATTCGCACGCAAGGCTGATGGCGCCTTAACCGAAGCTTTACAAACGATCAAGCATACTGGAAAAAGTATTGACCCTAAAGGCAGACAAGAAAGCGCACACGTGCATATGGTTAAATTTACGCCAGATCACAAGTATTTAATTGTTAACGATCTGGGCGAAGATCAAACTTATGTTTACAACTATAACCCTACCTCAAAAGAAAAAATATTAACCGTTAAGTCGGTAATTAAAACCACTGCAGGCACTGGCCCGAGGCACATCACTTTTAGTCCGAATGGAAAATTTGCTTATTTAGCGCACGAATTTAATGGCAGCATAACCGTTTTCGCTTATTCGAATGGAAGCTTAACCAAAATCCAGGAAATTGGTACTACGCCGAAAGATTTTAGCGGAAAAATTGATGGTGCCGACATCCATGTTTCGGCTGATGGAAAATTCCTTTACGAAACCAACCGCGGAGATGCCAATAGCATTTCTGCCTTTTCAATTCTGCCTACGGGAAAATTAAAATTCATCGAAACGGTAAGCACACTGGGTAAAGGACCAAGAAACTTCGCGATTGATCCGACTGGAAAATTTTTATTGATCGGCCACCAATACACCAACAACATCGTTATTTTTAACCGAAATAAAACCACTGGTAAATTAACCGATAGCGGCAAACGCATTGATGTTGGCGCGCCAGTTTGTTTGGTTTTCAATTAATCACCTAAAATTAAGCCAATGGAAAACTTCGATTGGACCAGATTCACCATCAAGATTGCTGTTAAAGCGAAACTTGAAGACATGTATAATGCCTGGACAAAAGCCAGCGAAATCGAAAAATGGTTTTTAAGCGATGCGGAATTCTCTGATGAGAACAGCGTATTGCTCAACAAAACGCAAAACGTATTGAAAGGCGATAAATACAAATGGATCTGGTATCTCTATGATGATATTGAAAAAGGGAGCATAACTGAAGCCAATGGCAAAGATGAACTTCAATTTACTTTTGCAGGCGAATGTTTGGTCGACATTAAACTCAAAGAAGAGTTTGAATATGTAATTGTGGAGTTGACTCAAAAGAATATTCCCTTGGATGACAATGCAAAAAGAAACATTCGCTTAGGTTGTCACAACGGCTGGAGTTTCTATTTGGTTAATCTAAAATCTGTTTATGAAGGTGGTTTGGACTTAAGGAACAAAGACAACCGCTTTAAACCTATGCTGAACAATTGAGGTAATGGATTTAGCGGTGAAGTCAAAAGAAATTCAGGAATTAGGATTTTCGGTGATAGATGATGTATTTACAGACCAGGAAGTTGAAGATATCCTCGCAGCGATTAACAGGACAGATTCGACAAAAGAAACCTTTAGAAAATCGGACGATCTTTTTGCGATACGTCAATTTTTAAAAGAAGTTCCAGAAACAATCGACCTTATTTTTAATGGCAAACTCAAACATATCGTAAAAGGGGTTTTTGGTGAAGATTATTTTCTTGTCAAATCGATCTATTTCGACAAACCCGAAACTTCAAATTGGTTTGTTTCCTATCATCAGGATTTAACAATTTCAGTTAATCAGAAAGTGGAAATAGCCGGATTTGGTCCGTATACTAACAAACACAAGCAGTTTGCCGTACAGCCTCCGATTGATATACTTGAAAGCAATTTCACCGTCCGCATTCATCTCGACGATACCAACGAGGAGAACGGTGCATTAAAAGTAATTGCCAATTCACACAGTAAAGGCATTTACCGTCCCGAAACAATCGACTGGAATGTAGAAAAAGAAATGAGTTGCAACGTAGAAAGAGGCGGTGTGATGATTATGAAACCACTGCTGCTCCATAGTTCGGGCAGAACAAGCAACAATAAAAAAAGAAGGGTAATTCATTTAGAGTTTAGCAACAAAATATTGCCAAAGGAGTTGAAGTGGTCTGAATATTTGAGTTTAATGTGATAGACACTGAAACAAGCTCAATACAGTGGAACTCACCAAGCGATCGTCATTCTGAGTTTAACTCAGGATCTTATAGCCTGATAGATACTGAAACAAGTTCAGTATGACGACCCGAAAAAACAAAAAAAATGGCCCCAATTTGCATTGAGGCCATTCTAAATATTGTATTTAGCAATTTTATGCGGGCTCTGCAACTCTGGCTACATTGCGATAGGGGAATTCATTAAAGATATGTCTGCGGGCAAAACGGCCCGGAGAATCGGCGTTAACCAATTTTACGTAAATTGCTTTTGGCACATCGAAATATTCGTAAGCACTTCCATCAAAAAACTGGATATTTAAAACCTGTTGTTTGTATTCGAAATCCTGAATATTCGATAATGTTGTAGTTTGCGTGTACGTTTCGATATTCTGTTCGCGTGTTTCTGGCGCAATACTTACCAGGAAATGGTAAGCTTCGATAATTTCTTTACTTCTAGCTTCTGCATCTAATTTCTCTTCTTCCTGCTGAAATTTATCAGGGTGACAATCTTTCATCAATGTGCGGTACACAGATTTAAGCTCTTTTAACTCAGCATTTTTATCTACGCTCAAAAGCTTTCTGTAATCAACTATTTTCTTCATTTGGGATAACCTCTTTTTTAATTTTGTCGAAATGATTTCAGGGATCTTTATCTGCAAAACCGTTTCAAGCCGCAAAGATACGATTTATAATCATTTGATTTTGAGAAAGTTTACTTTTATTAAATATTGCTGATATGAATCATCAACTAACAAGTTCTCCTGTATCTTACTTAAGTTTTTAACAACAGATGCACACAGATAAACACGGATTTCATCTGTTTGCATCCTTTCTATCTGTGGTTAAAATAACGTAAGCCTTAATTTGTTAATATTTAGCCTGTAATGAGTTTTCGATTACTTCCTTATAATAGTTAACATAAACAGGTAGGATCTTTTTCAGGTCAAAATCTTGTGCCCTTGCAAAAGCATTTTCTTTGAAACGATTCAAAGTTTCATCATCTTTTAATATTTCAATAGCATGAGCGGCCATCGCGTCTACATCCCCAACATTGCTCATGTAGCCACAAAATCCGTCAACATTAAGCTCAGGCAGCCCACCGGCGTTTGTAGTAATTGCCGGCACTTTACAAGCCATTGCCTCTAACGCAGCCAAACCGAAGCTTTCAGATTCTGATGGCATTAAGAAAAGATCTGAAACCGATAAGATTTCTTCTACCGCATCCTGCTTACCTAAAAACCTTACATTTTCACAAATATTTAACGATCTGCAAAGCTGCTCATCATAAGCACGCTCAGGTCCATCGCCTACCATTAATAGTTTTGATGGAATAACCGCTTGTACTTTTTCGAAAATCCTAATCACATCAGCCGTACGTTTTACTTTCCTGAAATTACTGGTGTGGATTAAAATCCTTTCGTTATTTGGTGCAATTGCTTTTTTGAAGTGACCTTTTGCCTGTAAACTGAAGCGCGAAAAATCTATAAAATTTGGGATTACCTTAATTTCCTTTGTAATCTCGAAGTGATTATAAGTATCTTCTTTTAAATCTTCCGATACTGTAGTTACACCATCGCTTTGATTAATAGAAAAGGTAACCACAGGTTTATAAGTTGGATCTTTACCCACCAAAGTAATATCGGTACCATGCAAAGTAGTTACCACCGGAATATGAATGCCATAACTTGCCAAAATCTGTTTCGCCATAAAAGCTGCAGAAGCATGTGGAATGGCATAATGAACGTGTAATACATCCAATTGTTCAAAACGGACAACATCTACCAGTTTGCTGGCCAGAGCCGATTCGTAAGGAGCGTAATCAAAAAGTGGATAATCTCTTACCGAAACCTCGTGATAAAACAGGTTGGCAGAAAAGAAATCGAGCCTGGCAGGCTGACTATAAGTAATAAAGTGAACCTGATGTCCCTCGTTAGCAAGTGCTTTACCAAGTTCTGTTGCAACTACTCCACTACCGCCAAAAGTGGGGTAGCAAACAATTCCTATCTTCATTGTACATGTATTGTTGTTATCGCAAATGTACCCGATTTTAATCTATAATGCGTGTCGGCTTATTGCAATAAAAACAGATAGCTTTTCGAGAACAATTGCCGCAGATTCGCAGATTAATTTCAATTCGAAAATTGAAGCTTAATAGCTTCTAATGATTCTTTTGTACTGCAAAGATTTCTCATTAAAATTAATTAACAAACCTATTCCTAGTTTTGATATAGCCAGATAATTCAAAACTTGTGCATAATGTTCATTTATCAACTCAGATTTAGATTTCACCTCGATAATAACCTTATCATCGACAACAAAATCAGCATAAAATTTATGTTTAAGTATAGTTCCTTTGTAATTTACAGAAAATTCTCTCTCTCTTTCGTAATTGATATTTCTATTCCTAAGTTCGAATTCTAGCGCATCTTTGTAGACAATTTCTGAAAATCCTTTCCCCAAAATACGATGTATTTCCATCATAATTCCAATTAACAAATAACATTCTTCCTGAAAAGGATAATCAATATCACTATATGAATCTCCCATAAATATAAGTTTATTTAATCTGCGAATCTGCGGCTAAAACATCCTCCCTTATATCAGCAAACTTTCAATTAAAATGCCAAATCAAAAAACCTCATGTAACCTTTAATAACAGGTAACATAGAAATCACTAAAATGTAAGATGAGGAAAATTGAGGAAATTTCTCCCTAAATAATTATTTTAGGTTTCTCATTTCTTCTTTTATTACAAGGAAAAGTTCATTAGGCCTTTGGGTACCAATAAAATATTCCAAGCCATCGCGATCGGTTAAAACAACTGCATCTTTACCCGATGAATAAAAACGGATCGTACCTTTTGTGTGCAGATTATAAACCGGATTATTGAAAAAATAACGGCTATAAGTCGCCTTACGAACATCAACAATACTGTTCAGGTCTATCTTAACACGTTTGGTCGTCCAAAGACCATCCAAAATCATGCTGCCATTATCTACTACAATTTTGTACTGGATCAGGAAAAGCAAAAGCATAGAAACACCGATGATCCCAAAGCCTACAACAAGGAACAAGTCTTGCGTATTGTCACGATCGCGCTCATAAACATAGGCTGCAAAACAGAACGCAGCCATAATAAGCCTAATGAAAATACGAACATAATCACGTCCGATGTACTGTTTTTCGATATAGGCGTATTTGCTTTCCACTTATTTAATTTTGAGTTCGAATATAGCAACTTTTTTTGTTGCTGTAGTTAATTTATATCGGTTATCCTGCCGCATACCGGCAATCCAAACAATTTCACCATTGCCGTTAACCAAAATCGGTGTAACGCTTTTCAAATGTAGGGGAACTTTCTCGTCGATAAAATAATCGCTCACTTTTTTGGGATTACGCATACCCAATGGAATAAATTTATCTCCATTTTGCCAGTTCCTCAACACCAAAGGGAAAATTAATTTATCAGCATTTACAAACGCTTTATTCGAATTAATTTCGAATTTCACTTCATCTGTAAGCGTCAACGAAATTTCATCATTAGCAAAAGCAATGTTTTCAGTTGTTGGGTGGATAAACTGATTGGATGTAACCGATGTATTTTTCTCAACAATAACCAGATCACGTCTATTGATAATGGCCTGATGTGTGGCGCTAAAAAAATGTGTACCACTTAAAGCCCTTAAACTGTCTAAAATTTCCTCTACAACATTTTCGCCAAAATTAAAAGTCTTAAGTAACTCGTAAAGCAAGAGCTTTTGCGGGTTTAACTTCGAAACCTCTTCCAAAGGGATATAAATGCCATCACTTCTTTTATTTAGGATTCTATTTGCAAGTTTTTGAACCTGGATATTTAAAAAAGTCTCCAATTCAGCAAAGCGCGAGATATTTTCGGCAAATGTTTTTTCGAGGTTAGGGTTAATTTCCTGCAAATGCGGTACTACCTGTAGTCTGATTTTATTCCTTGTATAATTCGTACTTGCGTTCGAGCTATCCTCTACAAAATCGATGTTATTAGTCCTTACAATTTCATCAATCTGCTGTCGGTTTAAAAAGAGCAAGGGTCTGATCAGTAAATCACGTTTAGGTAAAATGCCATGCAATCCGCTTATGCCTGTGCCACGGGTAAGGTTAATGAGTACGGTTTCTACCGCATCGTTCTGGTGTTGAGCCAGGGCTATATAATCGTAGCCTTCTTTACGCCTAATTTCTTCAAACCAGTTATAGCGCAGATCGCGCGCTGCCATCTGGGTAGAAATTTTATTTTCGGCCGCATATTTTTTGGTATCAAAATGCGTTACATAAAAAGGTAATCCTAAATTTTTGGCCAGTAGCGCAACAAAACTTTCATCACGTTGTGCTTCATCAGCCCTTAAATTAAAATTACAATGTGCCACACCAATATCAACGCCTATTGCTTTAAACAAATGCAACATTAATACCGAATCTTTTCCCCCACTTACGGCCAAAAGGATCTTGTTAGCCCGAACAAACAGCTGTTGCTGTTCAATAAAATCCTGAAATTGTTTTACGGGTAACATCCACCAAAAATATTTAATTTTAACTGGTATTCCGAACGTTCGGAACAAAAAACTAACTTTGTAGTGTGCAAAAACTATTTGTCTTTTTATTTCTTTTAATCAGTCCAGTATTTTTATTCGGTCAGCAACCCGCTTCGAAGATTAAAATCGTTTCATTTTCCAAGATAACTGGCGATACCAAGAAAAAAATCAGCTACCTGCGAAACCCTGTTTTTCAACAAGATAACGCAACTTTGACCTGCGATAGTGCCGTGTTTTATAGCGAACGAAACTATTTCGAAGCTTTTAAAAATGTACACATCAACCAGCTTACCACCGATATTTATTCAGATCAATTGGAGTATGATGGGAATAAAAAACATGCGCATTTAACCGGAAATGTGAAGATGATCGATCCCACGTCGATTTTGACGACCAACATTTTAGATTATAATACACTTACAAAAATAGGAACTTACACCAGTGGGGGTAAAATTGTAAACAAAGAAGTAACCTTAACGAGTAAAAACGGCTATTATTTTAGCGAAAGAAACGTAGCCTACTTTAAATATGATGTAGTAGTAGTTACGCCTCAATCGGTTATAAAATCGGATACAATGAGCTATAATACCCAGGATAAATGGACCTACTTTTATGGCCCTACCAATATCAAGGGAAAAGACGATAATCTTTACACCGAAAATGGTCAGTATAATACGATGACTGAGGATGCTTTTTTTGGAAAGAAAAACCTATATACACAAGGCACCAGATCGTTAAAAGGAGATAGTTTATATTATTATGGTAAGAAAGGGGTTGGTAAAGCAGTAAAAAACATTGTTTTTTCTGACACAAAAGATAAGATGAAAATGTTCGGCGATTTGGGCTATTACTATAAACTGGATCAAAGAACATTGGTTACCCGAAATGCATATCTGGGTATAGGCACGGAAGATTCTATAATGGTGAAGAATAAAAAAAGACCTGATAGTTTATGGATGGGTGCAGATACTTTAGAAACGCAGATGGTGCTACAAAAAACCTTAAAGCTAATCCCTAAAATTTCGATTAAAGCCGATAATCAGGTTGGCGAAGATGATGAAGATACCGGAGAAAAGAAAGAAAAAGGGGAGCCAAAATATAAACCAGAAACAGAATCTACCCAAAAAGAAGACAGAAATAAGCGTAAAAATAGCAGGGCTGATAAAAAGAAAAAGAACAAAGGCGATGCCGAAACAGATGAACAGCTTAACCTCAAAGATAAAAGCATCGATAGCTTAAAATCGAAAGTAGACTCACTTGGCAAAGGACTGCCCAAGCTTAATCCAGACAGCTTGCAAAAAAACAATATGTTAAAGGGAAAGGCTGACTCCATTATCAAAAATCTGCCTAAACTTAAAACCGATAGCCTGAAAAAGCTGGCTGATAAAGCCAATTCGATAGTAAAGGATTTATCGAAAACAAAAAGCGATAGTTTGCAAAAAAAGATCGCCGATAAGGCCTCTCCAATTGTAAAGGATATTTCAAAAACAAAAATCGATAGCCTGCAAAAAAAGATAACAAAATCTGGCGCCAAAGATAGTTTAACAAAAGCGCTAGGAAACTTAAAGCCAGGAATATTAAAGACTGATACAGCCAAATTTAACCCGGCTGATACTGTTCAAACCCGTATCATTAAGGCTTACCATGGCGTTAAGATTTTTAAAACGAATATACAGGCCAAAACCGACAGTCTGTTTTACACCAGTGCCGATTCTACGCTACGTTGCTACAGTAATCCGATTATCTGGTCAGAAGGTTCTCAACAGGTTGGCGATACGATATTTGTTCAGTTCAAGAATAAAAAACTAAACAATTTACAGGCATTTAGAAATGCATTTTTAGTAAATACACCAAAAGATTCGTTAAGGTTTAACCAAATAAAAGGAAGGTTAATGACTGGTTTCTTTAAGGATGGTAAATTTAAGAACCTCTATGTGGATGGCAATGCCGAAAGTATTTATTATACCCAGGATGACAGTACAAAGGTGTATAAAGAAATGAATCAAACCTTAAGCAGCAGGATAAAATTCATCTTTAAGGATAAGGAAAATGCAATTGAGGAAATTGTTTATATCAAGGGAATAGAAGGAGCTTTGAATCCGGAAAACACGATTGCAAAAGATCATGTATTAAAAGGATTTTCGTGGAAACCTACCGAGCGCCCAAAATCAAAGAAAGATGCCATTGGCTCATCTGGAAAACCTAAACCCAAAGTAAAGGCAAAAACTGCTGCAGGTAAAACTGTAGCTGGCACTAAAACCACAGGCCCAGTAAATAAACCATCAACAACGGCACCTGCTGTTAAACCGAAAATCACATTGGGGAAAGACAGCTTAAATGTGGATAAGAAATTGCCACAAGCTAAACCAGCAGACACGGCCAATTTTGGCATTAAACCCATTTTACCCAAAAAGGACTCCGTACAGGTGAAAAAAGATTCTGTTCAGTTGAAAAAGGTAGTTGGTAAAATGTAATAAGTATGATCGTCATTTCGACTGGAGCGCAGCGGAATGGAGAAATCTTTTGATGAAAAATTCAAAGATTTCCCCTCCAAAGGAGTTCCTTCGGAACACCACGGTCGAAATGAAGACCCATCAAAATTTAATAATCTGGTAAAGCCTATACCCCCTATCCCTTCAAAAATTCCAACATCTTTTTTAGTGCAATAGCCCTATGGCTAATTTTATTCTTTTCAGCCATATCCATTTCGGCAAAAGTGATATTGTAGCCATCTGGCTGGAAAATAGGGTCATAACCGAAACCCTTTGAACCTGATAACCCTGTCCTGATTGTTCCTTCAATTAAACCTTCAAAAATATGGTTTTTACCATCCTGCATTAATGAGATCACTGTTTTAAACCTTGCTTTTCTGTTGCGGCTCCCCTCAAGCTTAGTTAAAACCAGTTCAATATTTTCTAAGCTATCCCTGCTTCCCGAATATCGGGCAGAATAAACACCTGGTTCGTTATTCAAAGCATCTACCTCTAAACCGCTATCATCTGCGAAACAGTCCAAACCAAAATGTTCGACCACGTAGCTGCTTTTTAAGGTAGCATTTCCTTCAAAGGTATCTGCAGTTTCAGGAATATCAACGAAACAACCAATATCTTCCAGATTCAGCACCTCATATTTACCTTCAAGTGCAGCACGTATTTCTTCGGTTTTATGTAGATTGTTGGTGGCAAATACAAGTTTTTTCATCTTAGGGAAGGTAAAAGGTTTAAGGTGTAGGGTTTAAGGTTTTAAGAGCCGAATTAAAATGCCATATCTCGCACTTGATACTTATTCTCAATACTTGATACGCTTGCGAAGCTGCTATTTAATTTTCTGAAGGTGCCCCCAAAGCGTTTTCTTAGCAGTTAAATCGCTATCCAGATGATGGAGATTTGGAGCAAAGATAATCCTGGTGGTTTCGTGAACAATGATTTCATTCTGCCAGGTAAGGTTCAGCCTCAAGTCGGCAATCTCTACACCAAAAGATAACATAATGGCCGGTTTAAAAAACCGGTGCAATTCCTCGAAATCAGTTCCCTTATAATTCGAATAATTTAGAATAGCAAAATCAGGTGTACCTAAATCTACAGCTTTAACAATTTTCCGCAACAGTTCTCTGCCCTGCTCAGTACTTACATCATGTTCATTATCGTTAACCAAAATCAGCACTGATTTTTTATTTCCACCTAAAAATTTAAACGTTTTTTCGGGCAATGGTTCGGCCACAATATGCGGAATTTCAGGAGCTTGCGTATAAACTTTAGGTACATTTGTAGGATTAATCCCAGAAATTTGTGTTGTTTCTGGTTTTAAAACTGGTTCTTTCACTTCAGTATCGGAAACATTTCCGACAGCAAAAACTGGCTCTGGATTACGTAAAGGCAGAATTTCTACGCTTTCATCCTTTACCAAAAAAACCTCTTCAGTAAAAAATAAACGTAAAGCATTCGCATTGTTGGTAACCTGGTTTTCCATTCGTATTTTTGTTGGATAATAATTTCTGTTAAAATTAGTTAAATATCTTATAATAGCGTCGCTAATTGTTACTTTTATCCCTTAAAATTTATAGAGTGCTCTGCGTGAGGAAAGCTTATTGCCTATTTGTTTTTAGCTTTATTTATAGCATTTCGTTTGCACAAAACGTGGCTGTGGTAAATGGTAAATCAATAAGTGCCAAAGAGTTTATGTGGGCATACAAAAAAAGCCACAATGGAAACATCAGCGCTGCATACGATACTTTGCAAGCTTATTTAAACTTGTACATAAATTTTAAACTTAAAGTTTTGGATGCCCGTGAAATGGGCTTGGATAAAAACACAAGCTACCAGGAGGAAATCAAAACCTATGAAGATGCATTAACCACACATAAAAAAGTTGGGGTCAGCAATAAAGACCGCGATTTTTTATTGAATGAATACCGCGAAGGTGTTTTAATGTTCAATGTTTCGGAACAAAAAATATGGAACAAAGCACAGGAAGACGAGCAGGCTATAAATGAATTTTACACAAAAAACCAACAAAATTACAATAAACCCTTAAGCGAAGTTAGAGGAGAGGTAATTGCCGATTACCAACTAAGTTTAGAAGAAAAATGGCTAAAAAGCCTAAAACAAAAATATCAGATCAAAATTAACGAAAACGAGCTAAAAAAACTTGCCAAGTTATAACCAACTGATTTTTTTTGACCATAAGTATTAAATTTGCAAAATATAACAAATAGAATGAAGAAAGTTTTTTTAGTAGCAACCGCTTTAATTTGCCTGTTTTTAAACAGTTTCGCTCAAAAGCATACTGTAGATAAAGTTGCTGCTGTTGTAGGAAATAATATTATCCTGCTATCAGATTTAAACCAACAATACACTCAATATCTTTATCAGGGTAACCAGCCTAACAACGAGATTAAATGTAAAATCCTACAACAAACCTTAACCCAAAAGCTGCTTAAACAACAGGCCGAAATCGATTCGGTAATGGTTGAAGACGGTGCTGTTGATGATGAGGTGAACAAGCGTATGCGTTATAGTATGCAACGTGCAGGTGGCCAGGAGCGTTTAGAGCAGTTCCTAAACAAATCTGTTCTGCAGTATAAAGATGAGATCAGACCATCAGTAAAAGATGAGTTGATTGCACAGAAAATGCAACAAAAAATCACCGAAAACATTAATGTTACGCCAATGGAGGTTGAAAAATATTTCAAATCTTTAGGTGATAGCATCCCCGAATTTAATACAGAGGTAGAAGTTGGTGAGGTGATTTTAAACCCGCAGTTAACAAGAGCTGAAAAACAAAAATTCCGCGATAAAATTGAAGCCCTTCGTTTAAGGGTTAAAAGTGGCGAAGATATGGGTGTGTTAGCTAAAACCTATTCTGAAGATCCAGGTTCTGCTGCCGATGGTGGTGATTACGGTTTTATCGACAGGAATACCATGGTTAAAGAGTTTACTGCCTGGGCATTTAAACTGAAAGCTGGAGAAATTTCACCTGTATTCGAAACAGATTATGGTTTCCACTTTTTACAGGTTTTAGAGCGTAGAGGCGAGCAAGTACACGTTAGACATATTTTAATTATGCCTAAAACTACACCAGAAAGTTTAACCCGTTTAAAATTGCATGCAGATAGCATTTACAACAATATTATCGGTAAAAAGTTAAGTTTCGCGGCGGCGGCAAACCTTTATTCAGATAATAAAGAGAGTAAATATAATGGTGGTATGATGCTTAATGCCGAAAACGTTCAGGCAAGAAGTACCTTTATCCCTGTTGATAAATTAGACCCTTCGGTGTTTTTGGTAATCGATAGCATGAAAATTGGCGGTATTTCTAAGCCAGATTTATTTACTGCAGCTGATGGAAAACAAGGGTACCGCATTTTATATTTAAAATCTAAAATTCCACCGCACAAAGCAAACTTAGTTCAAGATTTTCCAAAAATCAGAGATGCGGCGCAAAGTGATAAAATTAATCGTACTTTAAGCGAATGGTTTGAAAAACGTCGCGAAAGCACTTACATCAAAATCGACGATGAATTTAATACCTGTGATGAATTAAAAATCTGGACTAAAACCACAGCCGCAAAATAACACCAATGCAGTATAAGAACGAAGTAGAAGCTGTTGATGCACTTCATCAATCTTTCAACAACATTAAAGCCGAAATAAGCAAAGTAGTAGTTGGACAAGATGACATCATTAAATCTGTTTTAATCGCCATTTTTAGTAACGGACATTGTCTGTTGGTTGGCGTACCAGGATTAGCTAAAACTTTACTTGTACAAACGGTAGCTTCTGTTTTAGACCTCGATTTTAACCGTATCCAGTTTACACCCGATTTAATGCCAAGCGATATTATTGGCGCAGAGATTTTAGGAGAAGACAGGCACTTTAAATTTATAAAAGGGCCTGTTTTTTCTAATATTATCCTCGCTGATGAGATTAACCGTACTCCACCAAAAACTCAGGCCGCCTTACTAGAAGCCATGCAGGAGAAATCGGTTACCGCAGCCGGGCAAACTCATATTTTACCAAAACCATTTTTCGTTTTGGCCACACAAAACCCTATTGAGCAGGAAGGAACTTACCCCCTACCCGAAGCTCAGTTAGATCGTTTCATGTTCAATATTCAGTTAAATTATCCTGCCTTTGCAGATGAGTTGAACATCGTAAAAAACACGACCAGCAATAAAACCGTTCAACTGCAGAAAATTATCCATGCAGATGATATTCAATATTTCCAGAAACTAATCCGCGATATTCCCATTACCGATAATGTTTTGGAATATGCTGTAAAACTTGCTGCTAAAACCCGCCCTAATAGCGAGTTTGCTACCGATGCAGTTAATAAATACATCAGCTGGGGTGCTGGTCCCCGTGCCTCGCAGTTTTTAGTGTTAGGCGCAAAATGCCATGCCGCCGTAACGGGAAAATACTCGCCAGATATTGAAGATGTTAAAGCTGTTGCTGAGCCTATTTTACGTCACCGTATTGTGCGTAACTACCGTGCAGAGGCAGAGGGCTTATCAATAGAGAAAATCATTAAAGATTTATTGTAGTAGCATTTAGCTAGTCAGGATTTGCAATCCCGTCTGATGAGCCAGAACTTTTAACTTTTATTAGTGGATTACAAAGCCACAATACAACAGGAAAAGTCAACTCCAATCTGTATCTTGTGTCGATCTATTCGCAAAACGTCGTGCTAAAAGAAACATTCACTAATCTCTTAACAAATTATACGGCTAGCAACCTTATAATAGCCGAATTTTGGGCTGAGATTGAGAAAAGCTACACTCATAAAAAAAGATATTATCATACACTTTCACATCTTGATAACTTGTTGACACAGCTTACTGAAGTAAAAGTTAACATTGAAAGTTGGGAAAGTATTCTATTTACAATGTTCTATCATGACATTATTTATAACGCTTTAAAATCGGACAATGAAGAGAAAAGCGCCGAACTCGCCCAGAAGAGAATGACGCAGATTTCAGTTCCCAATTACATTATCAATAACTGCAAAACTCAAATAATAGCCACTAAAAAACACCTTGCTTATCCTGAATCAGATACAAATTATTTTACTGATGCAGATCTTTCTATATTAGGCCAAAGCTTAGAAAACTATACTACTTATTCGCAAAACGTAAGAAAAGAATATTCAGTTTATCCAGATCTCATTTATAATCCAGGACGAAAAAAGGTTCTGGAACATTTCATAAAAATGGAACGGATTTTTAAAACAGATTATTTTTATCACAAATTTGAAAGCCAGGCAAAATCAAATTTACGGCTCGAGTTAGAACAACTTAGTTAGCTGGGATTTTAATCCTTATATTGTAGATTGCAAATTCAGACTAACGAAAAATATTATTATTTTTAACTTAATATCCTAAAATAAATTATCGCACTCAAAATGGAAGAAAAATACCCAAGTCTGGTAGAAAGATTACAATCTACATTTATCGATACTATAATCATCATCATTCTTATGGTGGTTTTCTCTAATATACTTGACGGTTTTAACAACGTTCCGGAGTGGGTACGAATCTTATTATTTGCATTTCTTTTTGTGATTTATGAACCACTTTTCATGACATTTGGCTGCACCATCGGTAATTACATTAAAGGAATCAGAGTAAGGAAAAATGAGAACATTCACCAGAAAATCAATATCGGACAAGCTATTCTCCGGTACCCAATAAAACTGTCTTTGGGTTGGATCTCCTTTTTAACCATCAATTCAAACCTACAGAGAAGAGCCATTCATGATCTTGCCTCAGGTAGTGTAATGATAAAGCTTTAATTTCCTCCCATTTTGACTGACGATTTGTTATCCGCTATTGCAAATCCTGTCTAATAAAATGTTTAGGTTACCTTTCTATACTACATGTATTAAGGATAAACATGCAGTTCATAAAAACAGTGTTCGCATTTGTTAGAAGGAGAATTATTTCTTTAATATTTCTTTGCTTTTATATCAGAAGCTGGGTGTTTTGTTTTATGTTTTTTCATAGTTTACCAACTAGCTCTACCCCAAGATGCGGGATGCCTGATTTTGGTATGTTTATTTCCATAATGTTTCTATCATGCATCTATTTCATAACATTTCTAGTTCTTACTTTGGTAAATATAGGACAATCTAAAAATGAATTCATTGTGATTACCGCAATGATTCCTTTACCACTCTACATTGGAATAATCGATCTGTTAACTTAAACTTTGTTAGTCAGGATTTTCAATCCTTTTATTAGTGGATTATAAATACAAAAGATCCGGATTGCAAATCCAGACCGACAAAGAGCCTCGCAACACAAAATTCATCCCAAACAATTATATTTGTTTTATGATGGGTGCCAATAAACTTACCGGTGCTATAGCCGCACTGATGGATGAATATAAAAAGGCAATTGATGAACTTATTGCGGTAATCGAACCAATTAGTCCGCATCAACTGATTAAAACCATTGAGCCAGAAAGTTCAAATCCAGATTGCATTTCCATTCAAACTATCTTAACGCATGTAACCGCTTCGATGTTCAGTTATGCGGTGTATATCGAAAATTCTATTGGATTGCAAACAACAAGACCAGAACGACTGCAGTTTGATCACATCACACCTTATATCTCAAGACTCCGGGAAGCACTTAAATATAACGAGGACTTTTTCACCAGAAATCCCGACATCACCATGGAAGAGTTCGATCAATCGAAAAAGATAAACACAAGGTGGGGACAGCAATACGATGTAGAACAAATGTTAGAGCATGCCATCGTTCATATTTTAAGGCATAGGCGGCAGATTAAAAATGCTTTAATTCAATTTAATTCTTAAAACTAAAAAATTGAGCGCTCAAACCAATTTCTATAACCGGTTTTCATTTTTATATCCACTGGTCGATATTTTTCTTAAACCGCAAAAGAAAAAATTTTTCGATGAGATTAATCAATTGCCCTATGGAAACCTGCTCGAAATCGGTGTTGGTAATGGATCTCATTTCCCACTTTATAAAAGCCACAAAATTACCGGGATAGAAATTTCTACATCAATGCTCAATGCGGCTAAAAAGAATTCAATCGGCGAAATTGAGTTATTCCAAATGAATGGCGAACAACTCGAGTTTGCAGAAAATAGTTTCGACTATGTGGTATTATCGCATATAATTGCGGTTGCAGATCAGCCTGAAAAATTACTCATGCAATGCCACCATGTTTTGAAACCAGGTGGAAAACTCTTAATTCTAAATCACTTTACACCAAATAATTGGCTAAAATACTTGGATCGGCTATTTAATTTTTGTTCTGGATGGTTCCATTTAAAATCTTTATTTTACATAGAGAATATTAAAGCGATTAATCAGTTTGAACTTGAAAAAGAAATTGCTTTAAAACCATTCTCTTATTTTAAAATTCTAATTTTCACCAAACCTTGAAAAAGCACTATTGGTATATTTTATTTGCCCTGATAATCAGCCTGTTCATATATGTATTTTACAGGACTGATAAAACCTTGGTAAACCAAATTATCATTCAGCTGATCTCCTTCAAAACCTACCAAAGCTTAAAACAGACTGTCACAGCAAGCTTGCCACTAAATGAGTACCTGATCTATTCACTTCCTGAGGGTTTATGGGTTTTCTGCATCACCTTAACCTCAAAGGAATTTTATTTTGATCTTTTCAAAAAACGCATCAATTGTGTTTTCATTCCACTTTTATTCGTTGTAGTACTCGAACTGTTTCAATTACTCCACATTACCAATGGTCATTTCGACTTTTTAGACATCGGCATTTCATTATTTTTTTGGTTTATAGCGGCTAAAATTATCGATACCCAGCAACGTTTAGAAAATCTGTTCCATTCGTTAAATTATAATAGTGCATTTTGTTTATTGAGTTATTGCATCATTTATCTCGCACACGTAATCCATTAGAAAATTTTATTTTAAAATTTGCAATTCGCTGAAAATAAATATCTTTGCATCAAAATTTACAGAAATGCTATGTCAACTACATATCCAACAATTAAGCTTTAGCCCGTCTTGTGGCATAAAGGGCTTGGGTATTGACTTAAATTTCCTTCCCAACCCTTAGCGCGGTTTTAAGTTTCAACAAACAAAACCCACATTTAAAATCAATTTATTACGCATTTGATCGGCATTTAACCGCTTATCAAAATTAATTATATCCGTTATGGACATTTATACCACTGTAGAAGAAAAGTATCTACAGGCCATTGAAGAGTTGCACTGGGGCGAATTACCCAAAGCACTTCAGTATTTTAACGAAATTATTGTTTTCGACCCTGATTATGCAAGAGCTTATTTTCAGTTGGGCGATATTTATCAGAACCATTTTAAAGATTATAAAACCGCGGGTTATTATTACAAACGCTGCATTGAGCTGGATCATGATTTCCCCGAGGTTTATAAACCCTATCTGGAACTTGTGATTACACTTAAAATGCACAAATTGGTGAAACAGGTTGCAGAAAAGGCTTTGCTTGTGCCTGGTGTTTGCGAAGCACACATTTACGAATGTTTGGGGCTGCATGCTGAGCAACAGCAAAATTTTACAGAAGCGGCAAACTATTTCAAAAAAGCCGAACTGTTTAATGCCATTCAGGATGAGCAAAGCACTTTACGGGAGCACCAAAACCGTATTAAGAGCAAAATGAACAGCACAAAAGCAATGATTTACGATTTACAGGGATAAAGGGCGCTGCCTTTTATCCTTTTTAACTAGCCGTTAATCTTAAAATACAATTCACCGAATTGCCCTTGTTATTTTAATTTTGTTACTATCTTTACCGCACAATTACAAAGCATAAATCTTTAAATCAAAAATATTCGATATGTCAGCTCACGATTCACACGCACCGGTTCAGCAAACAAAAGGCATTTGGGCTTTACCATTAACGGCATGGATTCTGGTTTTATTATTGGTTGTTTATTTCACCAGACCAATCTTTAACCACGAAGAAGCACCTGCTCATCATGAAAAAACTGAAGCAGCGCACGAAAAACCAGAAGCACACCACTAGGATTTTCGAGTTATAAAAGCATAAAAAAAGCGTTCCGATTTTAAATCTGAACGCTTTTTTTGTATCCCCTTATTTCTTACTATTTAAGTTGCCCCATGATGTTCGGAAAATCGGTAATGATGCCGTCTACTCCGAGGCTCATAAAATAATTTACTTCCTTTACCGTATTAACCGTCCAAGGGATAATTTTAATACCCATTTCGTGACAACGGTCTACCAAACCCTTACCAACCAAAACCGAGTAAGGGCTATAAATAGTCGGTTTAAAACCTAATTTCTCAATATAATCTTCAAAAGGCTCTTTTTCATCAATCAATAATGAGGTTTGTATTTTGGGATATTTCTCGTGGAGGTATTGCAGCGTACGCATATCAAAAGATTCAATAATCACTCTTTTGGCAAGTTTTTTCGAATTAATTACATCCATAATCAACTCTACAAATTCTGCAGGCTCCGGATGAAATTCATTATCACCTTTTTTAATCGTTTTCGTTTCGATGCTATATACAGGTTTTGCGAGTTTGTGTTCTTTAACATAAGCCTCAACCGCATCTATTGTTTCAGAAAGCAGCGGTTTGTAAGCTTTAAACTTCATCTGTCCAGGAAAGCGGTTATGGACTTTGCTGCCTACATCAAACTTTTTAATCTCCTCATAGTCCATCTTGTAAATGTTATAATTCTTTTGGTCTTTTAGTGTAATCGGCTTACCGTTGGGCTGTAAAGAAATCTCGTTGTTAAAGTAAGGCTCTTGCGAAAGCACCACTTGTTTATCTTTCGAAATCACAGCATCCATCTCTAAGGTGGTAACGCCTAAATCGATAGCTTTTAACATGCCTTCAATGGTATTTTCGGGCATAATCCCGCGTGCACCAGCTTTACCCTGCACATCGAATTTCTTTTTTTGGGCAGAAACATGAAAAAACAATAAAATTAGAGTTGAGAGCAGAAGGAATTTTTTATGCATGAATTTTAAACGTAAAATGAATAATTTTATTGGTGGTAATAATTTTGGAGCGCAAAAACCGTGCTTCTATTTAATGTTTGTGCCTGCTTTCCGTTATATCTTTTCGCTAAGCTTCAAGATGCCACTCCATCCGATAGCTATCGGATCAGGGCTAGATCAGACCATAACTGCAAGCATAAAAAAAGGGCTTCTTTTTATGGAGAGCCCTCTTTAATTCACATTTGTTATTTATCTTTCTGCTGGTACAAAAGCCTGTACAATTAAGTTCCAGCTTGCATCAGCTCCCTTTTCATAAACGAAAACATAGTTAAAACTTTCACGCAAATCAGCTTTGTAATCGATAGTGGCAACACCATAGGTATAAGCCAAATCACTACCGATTGCTTTATCTACGCCTGTTGTTTTTAAGTTAATTTTGCTGATCATTCCATTATAAAAAGCAATAATTTTTCCTTTTCCATCAATGGCTTCGTTACCTGGGAAAAGCAAACGGGCATCGTTGGTTAAAAAACCTCCAAATGCTGCAATTCCATGAGTTTTTAACAAAGTATTTAATGTTTTCTCGGTGGTTAAGATAATTTCTTTCCCAGCCTTAATTTCTTTTTCATTTAAGAACTTTGGTGCAACATGATCTTTAGGTTCAATAAACTGTGGCGTAACTTTAGCCAAAGGTTTATTGCTTTCCGTTCCTAAATCAATAGCTAATTTCCATCTGCCATTTTCTGGTTTCCAGATTGATAAGTATTGACCGTATTTTTTATCTGAAGTACCAACTTCATATGGCCCTGTAGTAAAACCTAAATCGCCACTACGTGATACTTTTGCCAGGTTTGGAGTCCATGTTACATCATTTTCAGCATTTGCCTTAGCCGCGTAAAAAGTTTTGGCATTAACCGGGTTTGGTCTGAACACTAAAGTACTAGTTGATGAATAGTCTATAAAAGCTTCTTTATCTCCATTTTTGGCAATTGACTTAGCAAAATCCTTCTCAGCATTTACTAAAGATTTGGTTGTTCCGTCACTTTTTTGGGCAAAAGCACCTAGGGCTAAAAGCGAAGCTATTGCAGTTGAAAATAATTGTTTCATTATTAATAATATAATATTGTTTGGCGAATATAAAATTTTCTTTGGTGTATGGTCTTAAAAGTAATTAACAATTACACATTAAGGCCACCTATTTTTCTCTATAAATGGTTTCTAAAACAGTTTGCCCGGTGGCCTTCAACGTATTTTTATCAATATTGGCCAAGTTATCCAATTGCGTGTGCCAATTGATATAAAAACCACTGTTATCATTGTAATGGATGATATCGATAGAAGGAACACCTGCTTTGTTCATCCAAAAATGATCATCAACTAATTTTCCGCTCGGAATTTTCGTAAAGTAAGAAGCATAACCAATCTCATTTCCAATATCCCAAACCTGATTTACTACGTTTGGAGCAGCCTGACGTGAGATTTCATCCTGTGTAAACTGTGCGCTACCACCACCAACCATATCAAGGTTAATGCCGTATAAAGCTTTATATCCTGTTGCCGTTGCTTTTTTAGCCCAGTATTGAGAGCCTAAACACCACGTAGTTTCATCGGGTGTTTCATCATTAGCCTTGCCATAATCTTCTAAATCCCACAACACAAAATCCACTCCAACATCTGGCTGTTTCTGCTGAATCTGACGTGCCATTTCCAAAATCACCGCCACTCCGCTCGCCCCATCATTTGCAGCATCAAAAGCTTTCGCATGATTTGCAGGGTCGGTATCCTGGTCAGAAAACGGGCGGGCATCCCAGTGTGCCGTAATTAAAACTCTCTTTTTTTTATCTGGATTAAAAGCAGCAACAATATTTTTCAGCTGAAAACTTTTCCCATCATAAGTTTGCGTTTTCTCGCCCTGGATACTTACAACAGCACCGAACGACTTTAATTTTGCCACCAAATAATCTGCACATTTTTGGTGCGCCTCAGTTCCAGGAATCCGTGGCCCAAAATCTACCTGAGCCTTGGTGTAGGCATAAGCACTATCGGCATTAAAATCTGGAGAAACTAAACGCAGAGGCTTTTCTCCATTTTCATCGGCATTTTGGTTTGTTTTATTCTGACATGCCTGAAATGCGATTAATGCGAATAAAGGCAATATTAAAAGTTTTTTATTCATTGTTTAATTTAACGGAAAATTATTTAAAGTAGTGTGATTATCTCTCATCCCTCTTGCCCCCTGACAAATTAATTGCTAGAGAATAGTCCATTCCCCCTTTGAAGGGGCAGGGGGATGACCCTGCAAAAAATCTTTCAATTCAAAGGATCCGGGGATGATCTTGCTCCCATTCTGCAATAAAATGCTGCATTGTTCTATCCACATTCTCGATATCGTTCATTACCTCATCATCACTAAACCTCAGGACATGAAAACCCAATGCATTCAGAATAAGTTCACGAGCTTTATCTTTTTCAAATTGACCTTCCCATTCATGTGAAAGTCCATCAACCTCGATAACCAATTTTAAATCTTTTGAGAAAAAATCTGCAATATAATTTGCGATCGGTCGCTGTCTTAAGAAAGAATATCCCAGCATTTTTTTATTCCTCAACAATTCACACCACATTCTTATCTCTGCTTTTGTACTATCATTTCGATGGCCTCTAGCATAAGTTTTTAATTTAGAATTGTAGCTGTTGTTATCCATTGCGTTTTAAATCTTTTCTTAGAAGTAAAAAGTCGAAAAATGAATATAGCAAACAATTTGCTGTTTTATTCATCTTTAAAATTAAATGTGATCTTCTTCATCCCCCTGCCCCCTTCAAAGGGGGACAGATTCCCCGATAATTCAAATGCATAGGATTTATTTCCTAATAGCTAACTCTTCTTATGAATGACAGGGGATAGTATAATAAAGTGTTGTCTACGAAAGAATAAAATCCACAATTGCCTTGCAATGAATTTTAGTGGTGTCAAATACCGGAACATCAAAGTCAGTCTGACTAATCAACATTGGGATTTCTGTACAACCCAGAATTATCCCTTCTGCACCATCGGCGATTAGATCATTAATCATTTTGATATATTGCGCCCTGGTTTCTGCCAAAATTAATCCTCTACCCAGTTCTTCTTTAAGTGTAAACTGGATGTAATCGCGAGTTTCTTTTTTTGATGGCACCAATACGTTTAATCCATGGTCTTCGAGCTTTTTGATATAAAATTCCTTTTCCATGGTAAACACAGTTCCCAATAAAGCTACCTTTTTAATTCCTGCAGCATTTATGGCTTTAGCGGTTTCTGTACCGATATGGATAATCGGTAATGCAATCTTTTCCTGAAGCTGATCGGCAAAAAGATGGGCGGTATTGGCACATAATACAATGGCTTCTACACCACTGCGCTTTAAACTCTCGCAAGCAGCGAGTAAAAGGTCAAACGATCCTTCCCAGGTTTTATCCTGTACATCACCAAAATTAAGGGAGTAAATTAAACACTCAGCAAAATTTAATCCGCCCAACCGCTCATTTACGCCCTCATTTATAAAACGATAATAATCTATTGTCGATATCCAGCTAATGCCACCTACTAAACCAATTTTTCTCATTCTTAAAATCGACTTATGACTTTAGACTACAGACTCAAGACTAATTAAGATTTACTCCAGGTGGTTCCCTCTTTGCCGTCTTTAAGCTGGATTCCCAACTCTTGCAAGCCAATACGGATACGATCGGAAGTGGCATAATCTTTATTCGCTTTCGCCTCAGTCCTTAAGTTAATCACCATATCCAAAACGCCATTTAAGTCGTTACCTCCGGCATCTTCATCTTTCAGTCCTAATATATCAAATACGAAATCGTTAACCAGTTGCTTTAACTTTTCTAATGCTTCTGCAGAGATTTTACCTTTACCATCGTAAACGGTATTGATAATCCTTACCGCTTCAAACAGTTCGGCAATCAGAATCGGACTGTTAAAATCATCATTCATCGCGTGGATGCATTTCTCTTTCAATGCATCGATATCGAAATCATTCTGTTCAGAAACCGTTAACTTATCTAACAAACCAATGGCAGCCATTAAGCGGCGGAATCCTTTTTCCGAGGCATCTAAAGCTTCATTCGAGAAATCCAATGTACTGCGGTAGTGTGCCTGCAACATGAAAAACTTAACCGTCATCGGGCTGAAGCCTTTTTTCAATAAAGCATGATCGCCTGTAAATAACTCTAAAGGAAGAAATCCATTACCGGCCGATTTAGACATCCGCGTACCGTTTACCGTAAGCATATTGGTGTGCATCCAATAACGGGCAGGCTGTTTATGACTGCAAGCTTCAGATTGTGCAATTTCGTTGGTATGGTGCGTTGCCGCCAAATCCATTCCACCACCGTGAATATCAAATTCGGCACCCAAATATTTCGCGCTCATTGCCGAACATTCGATATGCCAGCCCGGAAACCCCATGCCCCAAGGCGATTGCCATTGCATCAGGGTTTCTGGTTTTGCTTTTATCCAAAGCGCAAAATCTAACCTTCCACGTTTCTCATCCTGTCCACCCAGCTCGCGGGTATTGTTCAGCATATCTTCCAGATTGCGGTTGGTTAAAATCGTATAATTATATTCCTTGCTATATTTTTCTACATCAAAGTACACATTGCCATCAACCTCATAACCGTAGCCATTGGCAATAATTACCTTGATCATTTCGATCTGCTCGATAATGTGGCCTGTGGCTGTAGGTTCAATACTTGGTGGCAGCGTGTTGAACATGCGCAATACATCATGGAAACCTAAAGTGTACTTCTGCACAATTTCCATTGGCTCAAGCTGCTCTAATTTTGCACGTTTTGCAAACTTATCATCCCCCTCGTCCCTATCACCTTCTAAGTGGCCAGCGTCTGTAATGTTACGCACATAACGCACCTTATAACCAGCATATTTAAGATACCTGAAAATTAAATCGAAAGAAATAAACGTGCGGCAATTGCCCAAGTGCACATCACTATAAACAGTAGGACCGCAAACATACATCCCAACATTAGGTGCATTTAAGGGTTGAAAAAGTTCTTTTTTGCGCGAAAGCGTATTATAAAGCTGTAAGCCAGTATTCATATTGCAAATGTAATATTAAGTTAGAAAGTTAAAATGATTTAATGATGGAATGTTGTCCGTTGCCCCGCTTATGATTTTTCTTTAACATTTGAAAAGGTAATTGCTGCTCATCGGTTAGGGCAGCCCCTCTTTCCGCTGTAGCTTCGCCAAAGGGGCTCAGGCTGCCGCTTCAATAGGGTTTAGCCTGGTTATTTCTGTGCTTTTGGCGTGAAACCTGCGCTAAACTTGCGAAGTCTGCCCAGCCTATGGCCTTGTGAGACTTCGCAAGTTGCCCTGGCACGCGGTGTGCTGTCAGTTGTTACCATCTGACTTTTAAAACAAAATTTTATTAGTTAGCTTAGATTTACCTATCAAACATCAATAAATGGTTCAGATCAGAGAAATTTCGGAAAAAGATGCCGAAAGCGTAGCCACACTTTCTACACAACTTGGTTACGAAAGTAACATCAAGGAAACATCAGCCAGGATTAAACGCATAAATAAAAGTAATGAAAACTGCGCATTTGTTGCTTTAATTGATGACAAAGTATTAGGCTGGATTCATGGTTTTTACACCTTAAGGATAGAATCCGATCCATTTGTCGAAATTGGAGGCTTAATTGTGGATGAAAATTACCGAAACCTAAAAATCGGGAAGCAGTTAATTGAGCAAGTAAACCTTTGGGCGAAAAAGCATCAGGTAAAAAAACTAAAAGTAAGATGTAACATCAAACGCGCCGAAAGTCACCGGTTTTATGAGCAGATTGGCTTTAAGGAGAATAAACGACAGATTGCATTCGAAATGAATGCGGTTTAATTTTTTCAATAATGTCAGATAGAAATATCTTATACCACAGGCAGGTCCTTGCTAAACTTGCGAAGTCTAGCTCCGCCCCTGCCCGACCAGACTTCGCAAGTTAGCCAACCAATGAATAACCAGTTAACCAATTCGAACGATTAACCAACTCCCCAATTATTACAACCTTCAAACATTTCAGCATTGTAACATTTCAATCCTATTCATTAACTTTGTACCATGATTGATTTACCGGTAGTACCTGCTGTAACTGAAGTAAAACGTAAACCAGATTGGTTACGTGTAAAATTACCCGTTGGTAAAGAATATGCACAAGTTCGCAGTTTAGTAGACACGCACAAGCTCCATACCATCTGCGAAAGTGGAAATTGTCCTAATATGGGCGAATGTTGGGGTGCAGGCACGGCAACCTTCATGATTTTGGGCAATATCTGTACCCGTAGCTGTTCTTTCTGTGCCGTGGCCACTGGCCGACCTTTGGCTGTTGACGTTGATGAGCCTAACCGCATTGCCGATTCGGTAAGATTAATGGGCGTTAAACATTGTGTGATTACTTCGGTAGATCGCGATGATTTAAAAGATGGCGGCTCAATCATCTGGGCAGAAACCCTACAGGCTATTCGCAGAGAAAGTCCAATTACCACTTTAGAAACCCTAATCCCCGATTTCAAAGGTCAGTGGGATAATTTATACCGCGTATTAGAAGAAAGACCAGAAGTGGTTTCGCACAATATGGAAACAGTTAAACGCTTAACCAAACAAGTGCGTATCCAGGCTAAATACGACAGGAGTTTAGAAGCTTTAAAAAGAATTTCTGAGTTTGGTTTAAGAACTAAAACAGGCATTATGCTTGGATTGGGCGAAACAGAAGAAGATATTTTCGAAGCTATGGACGACTTAGTTGCCAATGGCGTGCATATCTTAACTTTAGGCCAATACTTACAACCTACACGTAACCACCACCCTGTGATAGATTGGATCCATCCGGATACTTTCGCGATGTATAAAGAAGCTGGTTTAGCAAAAGGCTTAAAGTATGTAGAAAGCGGTCCGTTAGTGCGTTCATCTTATCATGCAGAAAAACACCTTTTTCCAATTGAAGGAATTGCATAATTCACTTATATAATTAGGGATTTAAAATATTTACAACCGTACTCCTTGGCGGAGTGCATTTACAAAACATTTTTTTGCTTTTACTGTTCTGTATTGTATCTTAGTAACCAATAGTGACTGCATTAAAAAAATTAACCCTAACTGAGCCAGAACTTGTTCAAGCACTGCAATCGAAAGATCCGGCGGTTCTAAAAACATTGTACAGCATGTATTCGTCAGCGCTTTATGGCGTTATTTCGCGCATTATCACCCACACAGAGCTTGCCGAAGATGTACTACAAGAAACTTTTGTAAAAATCTGGCAGTCTGCTGCACACTATGACAATACCAAAGGACGTTTGTTTACGTGGATGATGAACATTGCCCGCAATTTATCAATCGACAAACTACGTTCTAAAGACTTTAAGAATTCACTCAAAAACCAAGATATAGAAAATAACGTAAGTTTCGTTGATGAACAAAACAAGGTAACGTTTAATCCTGATATTCTTGGAGTTAAGCAACTTGTAGATAACCTTAAACCGGATTTACAAGCAGTTCTTGATTTAGTTTATTACAAGGGTTTCACCCATGTGGAAGCCGCAGAAAAGTTAGATCTGCCATTAGGTACGGTGAAAACCCGGATCCGGTTGGCTATTATTGAATTGAGAAGGAATTTTAATTGAGCGTGGAAAATTTAAAAGCATATATCGAATCTGGAGTACTTGAGCTGTACGTTTTAGGTGATTTATCACCTGAAGAAGCGTTGCAGGTTGAGGAAATGGCATCTCAACATCCTGAGGTAAGAGATGAATTAGCTGCCATTGAGCAAGCCATGGAGCAATATGCTATGCAAAATGCTGTAGAACCATCTGCAGATGTAGAAACAAAATTATTCGAAAAGTTGGGCTTAAGTGAAGTTGAAGAGCATGTGAATACTCAACCCGAACCAATTTATACTGAAGAGCCAAGAATTATACGTTTAGATGGAAGTGATGCCAAAGTAAGAACTTTGCGTTATGCCTTAGTTGCTTGTATAGCTTTATTGGTAGTAAGTACGGCAGCATTGTTTATTACGTATAACAAGCTAAATGCTGCACACGACCAAATTGCGAGTTTAAACCTGGATAAACAAAAATTTGCTGGCGTAGTAAGCAAGTTAGAGTTTGAAAACCAGGGTTTAGATAATATGGCTGCCATGGCCGACAGTAAAGAATGGGCAACCATCAGAATGGCTGGTCAGGCTTTTAGCCCGAATTCGAAAATGAAAGTTTACTGGAACAAGAAAGATAAAAGTGTGCTGATCAACTATGTGGCCATGGATTTACCAAAAACTGATGCTGAACATCAATATCAGTTATGGGCTTTGGTAAACGGGAAACCGGTAAGTTTAGGCGTATTCGGCAAAACGGATTCGACCAATAACGAGGCATTGGTAAAAATGCAGGCCATTCAGGAAGCACAGGCTTTTGCAGTAACTATAGAGCCTATGGGTGGAAGTGTTAACCCAACAATGGAAAAACTAACCGTAATGGGTGGTGTTTAAGTAGAAATTATTTAGTCAAAATATTAAATCCCGACATTGAGAAATGCTGGGATTTTTTGTTTTTTTTTGCAAGCAGTACACCGTCATTCCCGCGCAGGCGGTAATCTTAAAGCCTATTGCATTACGATTCCCAATCAAATTGGGAATGACGATGCTACTATATTAGGATTTCGCCGCGTACTTTACTTCCTCATACGGCCGCACCAAAACCGATTGCCTCTTGCAAATAAGAGGATAGCCGTTTAAGGCCATGGTTTTGCGCCCTGCAGCCCTAGATAGGATGAATGGCCGCGCCGCTTAAACCTGACAGCAGCGAACATCCCGACGTAAAGTCTGGATAAAGCGAATGGCAGACCATCCTACACCCAAATGCTGCTGCAATTGCTTTCCAAAAAAAATGAATAGTTATCTGTATTATTTAGGCCTAATCTGAAAACGAGCGTTCCAGTCTCTGCAGGTACTGTAGCCCCGTTATCCACTCCAATCTTTTTATTGCAATTCTAGCCTACATGCGAAAAGCTTAAATAAATTTTCCGTTCAGGCAATAAAAAGGATTTCCGTTACTACCGGGTTTAGGAACAATGGGTCTGTGGGTTTTGACCTTTCGACTGTCCTTTGCAGGCAATGGTTTTGCGCCCTGCAACCCTCAATAGTAAAACAAGCTGTGCCACTTAAACCTGACAGCAGCGAACATCCCGACGTAAAGTCGGGATAAAGCGAATGGCAGACCATCCTACACCCAAATGCTGCTGCAATTGCTTTCCAAAAAAATAGATAAATGTGTAAGGGAATACGCTATCGAGCATAACTTGTTGCCCGAATAACGCATGCAGGGAGAAAACTTATTGATAAAGATCCCTCCACTGCGGTCGAGATGATGATTAAGATTTCGCTGCGTACTTCACCTCTTCGTAAGGCTGTACCAAAACCCATCCCTCGCCAAAAAATTCTAATTGGAACGATTCGCCACTTCCTCTTCCGATAAAAGAACCGAAAGTTAAATTGGTTTTAATGTTTGGCGTTAAGTTTTCAGACCAGGCTACTGTAGCATTAGGATCGGTATACACCGCCTGGTTGCCGGTAACCCTTAATAAAATCGGTTCGCCATGTGTGGTAATAGCAATATAGCCACTGCCCGATAATTTAACCTGAAATAAACCACCGCTCATCATCCCTGCAATGCTTTTTAGCATTTTTATTTCGTTTTTAATATTCTCTTCTAAAGCCAATACATCATTACCGTTTACAAAAACCGCTTCGTTTTGGAGTTTAATGATCTTTACTTTTTTGCCCTCATCTGCCAGATACAGCTTACCCGTTCCGGTGGCGTGCATCAACGAAGTACCCTCGCCAGATATGGCTTTCTTTAACAAACCGCCCAAACCTTTGCTCAATAGTCCTTCTCTTTTAAAATCTATATTTCCGATGTAAGCAACCATCGAACCTGCTTTTGCCAATATTTTTTGATTTTTTAGATTTACCTCCAGCATGGCAGGTTTCTCTAATTCGAAAAAATCGTTTTCATTTGGATTCTCTGCCGATTCCTGAATTAATTCATTCAGCGTGTACTCTTTTTGTGCCATAATAATTTTTTTTCCGTTTTTAAGATATCTGTTATTTTAAATATTCCCTTAAACTATAAATTATAACTAGAAGAATAGTAGATTAATGCCGATTTTTTTCCACAATTGTGGCTAACTACGCACAACAAACAAACTAATTGGATATGAGCACTTTAATTTCTTTTGATATCCTTTCCATAACCTGCGAGGCGGTAACTACAAAGTGTTCGTGCGCTAAATGATCGCCCGCTTTTCCATGAATGTAACAAGCCAAAATAACGGCATCTGTTGCGGTATATTTCTGTGCTACAAAGCCTGCAATAATGCCAGTAAGAATATCGCCCATCCCCCCTTGCGCCATTGCCGGATTACCTGTAGGATTGATAAACACCCTACCTGTTGGCAGGCAGATAAAAGTATACTGGTTTTTAAGCACGATAACGATCTTAAGTTTTTGGGCTTGTTCTGTTGCCGTTTGCACCCGGTCCCACCAGCTGTCATGCTCACCGAATAAGCGATCGAACTCTTTCATGTGTGGGGTGATAATGGCATTTGCGGCAAGTTTATCGATTAGATCGGGCCTTTCTCCCAGAATGTTTAACGCATCTGCATCGATGATCATCGCTTGGTTGGCCATGATTAAGCTTTCGAGCAGTTTTTCATTTTCAGCATCGGCACCTAAACCTGGACCAATAGCAATTGCCTGATATTTCTGTGGGTTCTCTATCCTCGTGTATTCATCTCTCGGTAGGGCCATTACTTCTGGTAAAGCGGTATTTAACGCGATTAACCCACTCTGTGGAATACAGGTCGTAGTTAATCCTGCTCCCGTGTGTAAGCAGGCCATCGAAGACAGTAAAGCCGCACCCATTGTATTGGTATTTCCCGCAATAATCAGTGCGTGGCCGTAAGTACCTTTATGGCTGAACAATTTTCGTGGCTGAAGGATCTTTTCAATATCACTTTCTTCCACCAAATAAAAATCAGCCTCTTGTTTCTGGATAAAAGCCTCATCCAGATCAATATCTACCACCTCATATTTTTCGGTCGCCATGACCGACTCGGGGAAGAAAAAGTTAATCTTCGGTCGTTGGAAACAAATTGTTTTATGGGCTTTTATCCCCTTGTAATCTTTAGGCAACTTACCTTCCGCAAAAAAACCGGTAGGTACATCAACCGCATATACTTTTTTATTCAACTTGTTAATGACCTGAACCAGCGCTTCAAATTCTCCGCTTAAAGGTTTATTTAAACCAGAGCCTAAAATAGCGTCGATAATTAAATCGGCTTTCAGATTCTTTAAGTCAGAAACCTGATTGATGATCGTTTTCTTGCATCTCGTTTCTTCAATCCGCTGTAGGTTAATGGCAAAATCGTCGCTTTGTTTTTTACTGAAGTTGATGATATAAACTTTTATATTCTCGTATCCGTTTGCAATAAGCAAATGGGCAATGGCCAGTCCGTCTCCTCCATTATTTCCCTTTCCGCAGAATATAGCCACGCTTTTATTGGTGTCGAACTCATCCCTTAAAAAAGTTTGAACAAAGGCCCTCGCAGCTTTTTCCATCAGATCTATAGAAGCAATGGGTTTATTAGCAATTGTAAACTGATCGGCACTACGCATTTGGGCAGAAGTAAGCAATGTTCGCATATAACTAAGATAAGATTATACAGGTACAATACAAAAGAGTAGGGTTTTGTTTGATTTTTATACCCAAGGTGCCAGTCTTACAAAATAATTTAAGGTACTGTCTTTTAATTTTTATACCTTTTGCCAATCTTTAGCGTTGTCTATTGAATTAAATTAAATCTCAAAACAATGAATCAAAAACCATCGAATGCTTTCGTGGCAGCTGCCTGGATTGCATTAGGTATCGGAATGATCGGCTTTATTGTAGGCTTGTGGCGTTCTGATATGCTTCTCAATGAAAAAGGATATTATTTTACCGTATTGATGTTTGGCCTTTTTGCCGTAATTTCTTTACAAAAAGCTGTTCGCGATAAATTGGAAGGAATTCCGGTTACTGAAATTTATTACGGTATCAGTTGGTTTTCTACACTATTAACCATCACTTTATTGGTAATCGGTTTGTGGAATGCTACTTTGCTACCCAGCGAAAAAGGATTTTATGCCTTTGCCTTTTTACTCTCGCTGTTTGGCGCCATTACGGTGCAGAAAAATACGAGAGACAGCCAGATCGTGAATAAAAACCGTGATTCGGAATAGCCAAAACAGCTTATTCTTAACGAATTTTATTGAAACCAATGCTCAGGCATTGGTTTTTTATTTTTAACCAAAAACGATATATTGTCTCCTTAACTAAAAAATAATTACTACTTTAAACACCAGATACCGAGGCTAATAGTTTATCATTTTCGAGCAAATAATATAAACCTATTTCAATCTTGTAAATCCTGCCAATGGAACAAAAAGATAGCTTAAAAAAAACACTTACCCCTTTTATGCTGTGGGGACTTGGCGTTGGATATGTGATTTCGGGAATGTATTTCGGCTGGAACTTAGGCCTCGAAAAAGGTGGTACACTGGGTATGGCCATCGCTACGGTTGCCATTATGGTGATGTATGTTACCTTTAGTTTTAGCTATGCCGAACTGGCCTGTGCTATACCAAAGGCCGGTGGTGTTTTCGATTATGCCAATACAGCACTGGGCAAAAACATCGGTTTTATTGCCGGTATTGCTCAAATGGTCGAATTTATATTTGCACCCCCGGCTATTGCATTTGCCATTGGTGCTTATTTTAATGCCTTCTTCCCACAGGTACCCATTCTTACCAGTGCAATTGCAGTTTACTTTGTCTTTACCGCCCTAAATGTTTATGGCGTAAAAGCTGCCGCTTCGTTCGAAGTAATTATTACTGTTCTAGCAGTCGGAGAATTGCTGTTGTTCTCTGGAATTACATTGCCTAAATTTCATGTAGAAAACCTGGTGCACAATAACTTTCCAAATGGCTGGAGCGGTGTTTTTGCAGCTATCCCTTTTGCCATCTGGTTTTTCCTGGGCATTGAAGGCGTTGCAAATGTAGCCGAAGAAACCAAGAACCCACAACGCGATATCAGCAAGGGTTTTGGCTGGGGCATATTTACATTGGTTGTTTTATGTGTGCTTGTTTTTATCTCTACCATTGGTATTGGCGGTTGGGAAGCCATTGTATATAAAAACGGAAAATCGGGCGAAACCTCTGATTCGCCTTTACCACTTGCCCTTTCGATGATTACAGGGGATAATCACCTGATGTATCATTTACTCATCACGGTTGGATTATTTGGCCTGGTAGCCTCTTTTCATGGATTGGTTTTAGCGGCTGGTCGCTCCACTTACGAGATGGGTCGTGTAAAAAGTATCCCAGCTATTCTTGGAAAAATTTCACCTAAATTTCAAACACCCGCAAATGCGTTAATAGGCAATATGATGATTGGTATCATCGCACTTTTATCGGGTAAAACGGCCGAAATTATTATCATTTCTGTATTTGGTGCACTAACTTTATACATCATTTCGATGATTTCGGTAATGGTGCTGCGGAAAAAGAATCCCGAAATGGTTCGGCCTTTCAAAACCCCGGTTTATCCTTTATTTCCCATTATTGCCTTAATTATTTCCTGCGTTTCTTTCATCGCAATGCTGATTTATAATCTTAAATTGGGTTTAATTTATTCGGGTATTGTTTTAGGCATATTTCTTCTATATAAAATATTTAAAAAGGCAGATTAATGAGTACGAGCAAAGAAATTCTGGATTACGTTAAAAATCATCCCTCTGGAAAAGTAAAATTAGCGGTTGCCGATATCGACGGTATTTTAAGGGGGAAATATGTAGCTGCCGAAAAATTCGCCTCCCTGGTTGAAGGCCGATTGGGTTTCTGTGATGTTACCTTTGGCTGGGATGCAGGTGATTTGGCTTACGAAAACGGAAAATATACAGGCTGGCATACTGGCTACCCCGATGCACAGGTTAAAATCGATCTGACCACGTTCCGGAAAATCCCCTGGGAAAATGACGTACCTTTCTTTTTGGGCGATTTTATTGACGATCAGGACCAGGCAAATTATGTCTGTCCGAGGCAGTTGCTAAAGAAAGTAATTGCAGAATGCGAAAGTGAAGGATTTTCGCCGCTCTTTGCACAGGAATTTGAATGGTTCAATTTTTCGGAAACACCAGAGACAATCCAGGAGAAAGGCTTCGCTAATTTAAAACCGTTAAGCCCGGGCATGTTTGGTTATTCTATTTTGAGGAGTACCTACCGGAATGAGTTTATGAGCGATCTGTTCGAACTGCTGAACAAATTCGATATCCCGATTGAAGGTTTGCATACCGAAACCGGGCCGGGAGTTTACGAAGCAGCCATTAAGTATGCGCCTGCCTTGCAAGCTGCCGACCAGGCCATATTATTTAAAACAGCCGTAAAAGAAATCGCCTATAAACACGGTATCCTCGCTACATTTATGGCGAAAATAAGCGAAAACTTACCGGGATGTAGTGGCCATGTGCATCAAAGCCTCTGGGATGCGGACAAAAAGATCAATTTGTTCTACGATGAAAAAGATGCAGATAATATGAGCGAAATAATGAAAAGTTATATCGCTGGTCAGTTGCACTGCCTTCCATACCTTTTACCTATGATTGCCCCTACTATAAACAGTTACAAACGTTTAGTTGAAGGTGCATGGGCACCAACTACGGTAACATGGGGAATTGATAACCGTACAACTGCATTACGTGCTTTACCAGGAAGCAAAAAGGCATCACGCTTAGAAACCCGGATAGTAGGTTCAGATACCAATCCTTATTTAGCACTTTCGGCCTGTTTGGCTGCAGGTATGTACGGTGTTAAGAATAAATTAAAACTCGAACAGCCAGCCACCAAAGGAAACGGATATACCGATTTATCGAACGGCACACTATCGCGTAATTTGTTTGAAGCGACGCAAAAAATGAAAAATTCTGATCTGGCCGCAGCATTATTGGGCGGAGATTTCGTTGATCATTTTACGATGACCCGCGAATGGGAATGCAAGCAATTTGCTAAAGTAGTAACCGATTGGGAGCTCAAAAGATATTTAGAAATTATTTAGTAGAATCTTCATTCTGAACATTAATAGCCGTCATTCTGAACTTGATTCAGAATCTTTTGCTGGATAGATGTGACAGCACAACACGAACTTGAAAAAAACAAAAGGTAACAAAAACAATTGTCATGATATTTGATAAAATCCATCAGTTTAATTTCCCTACAACTATCCGTTTTGGCGCTGGCGCAGTAAAAGAGTTGCCCGCCTACTTAAGCAAGAACAATTTAAAGGCGCCATTAATTGTAACCGACCCCACTATCGCGCAACTTCCCTTTTTTAAAACCATCGTTGAAGATTTAAAGGCAAAGGGTATTGCAGTCGAGGTTTTTAGCGACATTCATAAAAACCCGGTAAAAAGTGATGTTTACAAAGGTACTGATGCTTGGGATGCTACCAACCGCGACAGTATAATTGGTATTGGCGGTGGTGCAGCTTTAGATGTTGCCCGTGCAATTGTACTCCGTGTTAATCACCGCGACGATTTATTCAAATATGATGATTTAATCGGCGGCGATATCTACGTAACGAACGATGTTCCGCATTTTATTACCATTCCAACCACATCCGGCACCGGAAGCGAGGTAGGCCGCAGCGCAATTATTGCCGACGATGAAACCCACCAGAAAAAAATCCTGTTCTCGCCAAAATTAATGGCGCAGATCGTATTTGCAGATCCTGAACTTACCATGGATTTACCCCCATTTATCACCGCTGCGACAGGCATGGACGCATTGACACATAATATGGAAGCTTATTTGGCCAAAAATTTCCACCCAATGTGCGATGGGATTGCGCTGGAGGGTATTTCATTGATCAAGGATGCTTTGGAACGGGCAACCAACAATCCCGATTTAGAGAGCCGCAGTAAAATGTTAATGGCTTCGATGATGGGTGCCATTGCCTTTCAAAAAGGTTTGGGTGTAGTACACTCGCTGGCACATCCGCTTTCTTCTTTGTTAGATACCCATCACGGATTGGCTAATGCAGTGAATATTCCTTATGGTATGCAGTTTAATATTGCTGGTTTTGAAGATCGTTTTAAAAAAATTGCCCGTACGTTGGATCTCAAAGACGAAAATGGTGAAGCTGTTGTAAAATATCTGTTCGATTTAAACACGAAAGTGAATATTCCGCATAAATTGAGTGATATTGGCGTTAAAAATGAACATATAGAAACACTTGCCGATTTAGCCTTTGCAGATTTTGCACATCCAAACAATCCTAAACCGGTAAGCAGAGAAGATTTTAAACAATTGTACTTAAATGCACTTTAAAATAGGATTAAAAGATTACGGGATTTTAGGATTACTAAACCATTAAAATCAGTGTAATCTAAAAATCGGTGTAATCAACCGAAGGAAAAAAGATAAATCAGTGGAATTAATTAATATGTCTGATAAAATAATAATTGGTGTTACCGACTGTAGCAAATTCGACATCTATCGCGATTGGGTTTTATCCTACAACAAAAGTGTGGAGGTAATCCAGCTAGGATACAAGCTCAACAATTTCGAAGACATCAAAAAATGTAACGGCATTGTTTTAACCGGAGGTGAAGATGTTCACCCCCGTTTTTATAATCAACCTGAATATTATCCTTACTGTTATGATGATGATATTGATGAAAACCGTGACGAGTTTGAATTTAAGGTTTTAACCTATACTGAAGCCAATTCTGTCCCTGTGCTAGGCATTTGTAGGGGCATGCAGGTGGGCAATGTATTTTTTGGCGGAACTTTGATCCCTGATATCCCAACCTGGGGAAAATTCGATCATTCAAAAATGCACGATAAATCAGACCGATATCACGAAATCATTATCAATCCTTCCTCGTGGCTGAACCAGATTGTGAATACGGATAAAGGCTTAGTAAACAGTAACCATCACCAAAGCACCGATAAAACAGGAAAAGGTCTGGTGGTAAGTGCAATCTCTCCCGATGGTGTTACAGAGGCCATGGAGCGAATGGAACCAGAAGGCAAATCCTTTTTGTTATTTGTACAATGGCACCCTGAACGCTTAAAAGACCAACAGGGTCCTTTTAGTAAAAATATACATAGTGCATTTATAAATTCAATCGTTAACCACAATAAATAATCACTCGGAGACAATGGCTAGCACGGAGTAACAATTATTTTCCGTGATTTCTGTGTTTCCGTGGCAATAATCAATAGGAAAGATGCAGATCATCAACCCAGCAACAGCAGAAATTATAACCAGTTTAGCGGAAGATAACTCATCTACGCTTCAAATCAAATTTGATACTTTAAAAAAAGCTCAGCCACAATGGGCCAACAAAACCCTTAGCGAAAGGATTTCGGTTATTGCTCGGTTTAGTGATTTACTAGAAACTGGCATAGAAGAATTGGCATTGGTATTAACCAGCGAAGTAGGCAAGCCGCTCCAACAATCGCGCAACGAAATTAATGGTGCAAGAGCCCGCATCAAATGGATGTTGGCCAATGCCGAAAAATACCTGGCCGATGAAATAATGACGGATGAACCAGGACTTAAGGAAATTATTAAATACGAACCGCTGGGTGTAGTTTGTAATATCTCAGCCTGGAATTACCCTTATTTGGTGGGTGTGAATGTTTTTATTCCGGCCTTACTGAGTGGCAATGCTGTAATGTACAAACCATCGGAGTATTCGACCTTAACAGGAATTGAGATTGAAAAAATGTTAAAAAAAGCAGGTGTACCTGATGATATCTTCCATATCGCTATTGGCGCGAAAGAAACGGGAGCAGCATTATTAGAAATTGATTTTAATGGTTATTTCTTTACCGGCTCTTATAAAACTGGGAAATTCATCTACGAAAAAGTAGCATCGAAAATGGTTCCATGTCAATTGGAATTAGGCGGAAAAGATCCCTTGTACATTGCCGACGATGTAGCCGATGTTACTTCTGCTGCTATTGGTACGGCTGATGGTGCTTTTTATAATAACGGACAAAGTTGTTGTTCAGTCGAGCGCATTTATGTACACGAGAAAAACTACGATAACTATTTAAATGTATTCGTTACTGAGGTTAAAAGCTGGAAAACAGGCCAACCCACAAGCGATGGTGTATATATTGGTGCCTTAACACGGAAAGAGCAGATTTTGGTATTGGAAAATCAAATTAAGGATGCCTTAAGTAAAGGTGCAACACTATTAACGGGTGGAAAGGCCATTGCGGGAAAGGGCTATTATTTTGAACCAACAGTGCTAACCGATGTTACCAACGATATGCTGGTGATGCAAGAAGAAAGTTTCGGACCGATTATCGGAATTATGAAGGTGAAAGACGATGCAGAGGCCTTAAACATGATGAAAGATACAGACTATGGCTTAACGGCATCGGTTTATACAGCCGATCAGGTAAGGGCTGAAAAAATACTATCTCAGCTTGACTCGGGTTCGGGTTATTGGAATTGCTGCGACAGAGTGAGTGCAGCACTGCCCTGGAGCGGAAGAAAATATTCGGGTATTGGCGCTACCCTATCACATCAGGGATTAAGGGCCTTTACCAAACCAAAAGGGTATCATTTAAGGGGATAATAAATGGAAAACGATAGCGACAAACAACTTATTGAAGGCGAAATTGCCGATTATTTGTTAACAGATGATGGAATACTCATTTCTTACAGTAAAAGCATTTTACGTACGGTAGAAAATATTTCGGCCAATGTTGAACTGGTGAAGAAAATTACGGGGAATAAGAAAGTTCCATTGTTAATTTACTTAAAAAACTCTCCTGTTCCAGACAAAGAAACACGAAAGTTTTCTACGGAGCAATTGCCTCAAATTTATACGGCTATGGCGATGGTTTCGAAACCCGGTTTGGCCCAATTGATTATGAAGATCCTGTTTAAGTTTCAAACCCCTCCTATCCCAATTAAATCATTTACGGATGATGAGAAAGCCAGGGAATGGTTGAAAAGGTTTTTGTAGTTTACGAGGAATCGTCATTGCGAGAAGGCTTTTTCAGCCGACGAAGCAATCTTTATGGCAAGAATCACTACAATGAAAGATTGCTTCGTCGTTCCTCCTCGCAATGACGACGATCTTTTTAAAATCCGTCATTGGTAATGAAATGAAGTATCTCGAGTAGACAGATTTTGCCATTAAGTCTTCGACTCCGCTCGGGCTGACAAACCTCTAATTGTGGCATAAATTCAATCACGATTTTTATCCAAACCAAACGTTATGTGCTCCGCGCTTTGCTTCTTGTACATTTCCTTCCGCACAAATACCTCCTATTAAAATCTTTTTTAATAAATTGCGGATTATACTTATTCGGTTAACCCGCTTTAATTATTTTAATGAAAAAATTATTCCTGATTATCTCCTGCTGTTTTTTTGCAGCCAATACCTTCGCTCAATCTATTGTTACAGAAACTGAAATAGGTGATACTGAAAGCGCAGTTGCACAAACACCAATTGCCATCATCCCCGAACCTGTATCATTAATGAAAAAGGCAGGTACTTTTACCTTGCCAGAAAATGTAACCATCCAGACTGTTAAGAGTGGAGAATTAAAACAATCTATCGCTTACCTTTCTGACCGGATTACTACTGCTACAGGGAAATTTGTAAACACAGTGAGTAATTCAAGTCACCCAACCATTAAACTGATTTTAAATACGCAAGAAGATACCCAACTCGGTAAAGAAGGCTACAGACTAAATGTTAATCCCACCCAGGTGGTAATTACAGCTAACCAGCCTGCAGGGATTTTTTATGGCGTTCAGTCATTGCTTCAGCTTTTCCCGGCCGAAATAGAAAGTAAAGAACAGGTAAACGGCATTAAATGGAAAGCACCTTGTGTTGATGTGGTAGATTATCCGAAATTAGGGTGGAGAGGTTTAATGTTCGATGTAGCCCGTCACTTTTTCACCAAACAGGAGGTAAAGCAGTTTATTGATGATATGGTGCGTTATAAATTTAACCTCCTGCATTTACACCTTGCTGATGATGAAGGCTGGAGAATCGAAATTAAAGGCTTGCCTAAATTAACCGAAGTTGGTGCCTGGAGTGTTAAAAAAACCGGGACTTTTGGCGATTTTACGCCACCAACGGCAGATGAGCCCCGTACTTATGGCGGCTTTTATACACAAGAAGATATTAAAGAACTTGTTCAGTATGCACAAGAACGTTTTGTAAACATATTACCAGAAATTGATGTTCCGGGGCATAGTTTAGCTATTATCGCTTCTTACCCTGAATTATCCTGCACACCCGATGCAGTTAATTATAAAGTGCGCTCAGGCGAAAAAATAATGGACTGGAGCCGTGGTGCACCTCCAACAGCTTTGGTTGATAATACGCTTTGCCCGGCAAACGAAAAAGTTTATGTGTTCTTAGATTCGGTACTTACCCAGGTAGCTAAACTTTTTCCTTTCGAGTATATCCACATGGGTGGCGACGAAGCCCCTCATAATTTCTGGGAAAAGAATGACCAGGTTAAAGCCCTAATGCTTCGCGAAGGTTTAAAAACCATTCCTCAGGTTCAGGCTTATTTTGAAAAACGTGTAGAACAGATCGTAATTTCTAAAGGCAAAAAATTTATGGGCTGGGACGAAATTCTTGAAGGTGGTGTATCGCCAACAGCAGCCGTAATGAGCTGGAGAGGAATGAAATATGGTATCCAGGCAGCGAACGAAAAACACAATGTGGTAATGAGTCCGACTGATTTTGCATATCTGGATTATATGCAGGCGGATCAGATTACCGAACCAAAAGTTTATGCCTCGTTAAGGTTAAATAAAGCCTATCAGTTTAACCCTATTCCAGCGGGCGTAAATGCACAATATGTGATTGGCGCACAGGCTAACCTTTGGACAGAACAGGTATTTACTTTCCGCCAGGTAGAATATATGGTTTGGCCACGTGCATTTGCCATTTCAGAATCGATCTGGAGTCCGATTGAAAAGAAAAACTGGACAAATTTCGTTGATCGTACACAACAGCATTTCAAACGATTAGATTTCGCTGAGATTAAATACTCGCCTGCTATTTACGATCCGATTTTTACGGTAAAGCGTAGTGCTGATAAACAGTTAATGATCGAATTAACTCCAGAAATAGATGGTTTGGATATCTATTACAGCTTCGACAACTCTACTCCCGATCGTTTTTATCCGAAATATACAGCCGCATTACAGGTACCAAAAGATGCCAGTATGCTACGTGTAATTACTTATCGTGGCAAACAACCGATTGGAAGATTAATCAGTATGCCTATTGCTGATTTACAGAAAAGGGCGAGATAATAAAGATCAGCATGGGAAAAGAAATAGAACGGAAATTTTTAATCGATCATCAGCAGTGGGCTAACCTGAGCAAACCAGAGGGAAAACTTTTTAGGCAAGGCTATCTGCTTACTGATAAAGATAAAACCATACGTGTAAGGGCAACAGAAACCAAAGGCTTTTTAACCATAAAAGGTCAAACAATAGGTGCCACACGGATGGAATACGAATATGAGATTCCAGTTACCGAGGCCACAGAATTATTGGATAATTTCTCTTTATCTGAGCTTTCGAAAACCCGTTACGAAATTCCGTTTGGCGGTAAGCTTTGGGAAGTAGACGTATTTCTAGGCGATAATAAAGGTCTGATTGTTGCCGAAATTGAACTTGACAGTGAAGATGAAATATTTGACTTGCCAGATTGGGTAAGCAGAGAAGTTACCGAAGAAGAAAAATATTATAATTCCAATTTAACAGTTACGCCCTTTAAAGATTGGATTTAATTTTTATAATGATCTATCGTTTCAGTTCCTCTAATAGTTTGCAGATCCATAGTTATTAAAAGTCAAAAAAGACCGTGTAACTTTAAAGATCATAAGGCCTTCATTAAATCAGCTGATGCTCGTGCGCAAAATTCAGCAAACCAACAATTGATTTAACGCCAGTTTTACGCCATATATTTTTACGATGGGTTTCTACTGTATGCTCCGAAATAAATAACATCCTGCCAATATCTGCAGAAGTGTATTCTTTGGCGATCAACCTAATAATTTCTACTTCGCGGGGTGATAAAATATTCACTTCTTCCGTATGGTTTTCACGTTGATAACCATTAATAAATTTAGCCGTAATGGAATTTTGTATATAGGTTTCTCCAAGCATAACCTTAGTAATTGCTTTATGCAGTTCATGAAACTTTACATTTTTTAAAAGATAACCAGTTGCGCCAGACTTGATCATTTTCGAAATATTGATAAAATCATCCTGCATAGAAAGTACAATAACTTTAATTTTTGGGAATTCTCTTTTAATCAATTTAGTTAAATCAGCTCCAACCTTTTCGCAAACACTAACATCGGCAACCACAATATCTGGCGTTTTAGTTCTGATCAATTGTTCGGCAAGTGCAGCAGAATTAGCCTTACCAACAACAACAATACTTTCTGAATCATTTAGAATAGATTCAATACTATCCATTAATGCATCATAATCGTGAATTAAAAAGACCTTGATCTTCTCCATAAAGTTTAGTTTTAAAACGTTAACCATTTTCACCAGAAAGTCAGGCAAAACACTTTGAAGAGATTTTTAAACAAAGGTTTAATCTCTATTCAAAACCTACCCAATATTCTATCAAAAGCTTTAAATTTTATGTTTTTAACTAAGGTAGGTTGCATTTTTTTTTTGACATATTCCAATAAACTAGCCCCCTGCTTTTGCATAACGGGTGAGTGAAGCCATTGGAGAATACTATACTTATTTCTATTGCATGTTGGGTAACGATAAGAAGCCATTACATGTCTGCAATATCCATCCTTTATAAACAGAGTGATAAATATGCTAAACAGCATCAATTTCAGGCCCAGAAACATAATAATACTGCTTGAGCACATAGTGATAATAAGGATGGTTAGATTGTTTTGTTAATCTAATTTAAACAAAAATTTTATTTTGCTACTATAATTATCAATTTCTTAATACAAAAAAGCGCAAAGCCAGTATTGAAATCTACTGATCCTTGCGCTTTTATATTATGGTAAATATTTTATTTGCCTAGTGGTATTGCCACATTTGGTTTAATAATACCTTTCAGTTCTACATCAAACACCAATGGTGTAAATGGATTAATTGGCCCACCACCGTTCTCGCCAAAGCCCAATCTAGATGGCAAAATCATTTTGATCTTACCGCCCACACCAATAAGTTGGATACCCTGAATAACGCCTTGAGGCAATTGCCCTAAAGGTAAACTACGCGGCACATATTGTACGCTTTCTGAGAAAATCCCAGCTTCTTTTGCGATTTTAGCATTCGAAGTATCGAAAACATTTAATGTACCGTTCGATTTTTTATTGGTAAACTGGCCTGTGTAGTCCATTAGTACCGTATCGGTTAAACTTGCTCTTTCAGAATTACCTGGAGCAGAAATTACATATTGCAGTCCAGATGGCGCAGTAGTTACCTTTAAATCATTCTCTGCAACGTATTTTGCGATTTTGGCAGGCTCTACCACTTTATTCTTTTCATTTAGCGCTTTATACTCAGACTCAAAGAAAAGTCGTTTCTTCGCTTCGAAAATAGAATCTGCATCTTTCCCTTTATGCAATACCTTCTCAATTTTAATGGTAAAAGAAGCAATATTCGATTTTAGTCCCTTTGGTTTAGGCTGTCCCGAATATTTCTCCATCGAATCCAGGTTCAGTTTAAAAACAGCACTGTCTCCTTCACCAAGCAGTTTCAATCCTGAGGCTAAATCACCTTTAAACATCGATTTGCTAATGGCAAAGAAAGCAGGACGCTCATTATCGTAAGTATTTACCATTACCGAATCGGGATTGGTATTGGTTTCTACCGTTTGAACACCGTTTAACTTTACATAATCGCCATCCTGAATTTTCGGCTTACCTTCACTTTTATAGATCTTGTAAGTCATATCTCCTTCACCCTTTTCGAATTTGTTACAGGCAGACAGGCCTAATGCCGCCGCCAAGAGAATAATAATTCCGTTCCTCATTTAAATTTTATTTATTAAAAAACAGTCGGTATATCTTTTTTTCAAAATGCCTACTATTTTATTAGATCACTACAAAGATAGGTTATAATAAGTTTTTATAAATCTTTGAAACGTTTTATTTCTTGGCTCAGTATTAAAAAATGACAGACAAAAAAAATCCTGCTTAAATAATAAGCAGGATTTTAAAATATTTTTAAGAAATTATTTTTTAACTACCGGAGCAGGCATTTGAACTGGAGCTGCTGCAGCTGGTTTTCCTTTGATAATATCTTTGATTTCTAAATCGAAAGCAATTGGACTGAAAGGCATGATGCCTACCTGAGGTGCACCTTGCTCGCCATAACCCAAGTTAGAAGGGATAATCACTTTAATTTTACCACCTTTACCAATTAACTGTAAAGCTTCAGTAAATCCTGGGATTGTACCGCCAACTGGCATTTTTTGAGGACCGTAAGGTTTACCAGGTTTAAATTCGTTTTCTGCTTTAGCCAATTTCTCATCACTTGTATCGAAGATTTTGTATTTACCATCTTTACCTTTTTTGGTTACTCTACCAGTATAATCAATTAATACGGTATCGCCTAAAGCTGGTTTTTCTGCACTACCTGGTTTTTCTATAATGTAGTGTAATCCACTTGCAGTAGTTTTGGTTTCTAATTTAGTATCATCTAAATACGCTTTAAGCTTAGCAGGTTCAGCAGCTTTCTTTTTTTCTGAAGTAGCTTTGTAATCGGCCTGGAAAAACTCCTGTGCCCTTTTGTTAAAAGTAGAATCAGCTTCGCCAGCTTTTTTCTTGAATACTTTTTCGATTTTTACTGTAAAAGTGATGTATTTATCATTTTTAAACTGCTCTGGCTTAGGTTGTTTACTATGAAGTGCCATAGTATCTAAGTTTACTTTAAAAGTAGCGCTATCGCCTTCTCCAAACAATGTTAAAACATCGTTCATATCACCAGCATACATTTTTTTCTGTGCAGGAAATACTGCAGGAGTTTCGCTATCGAAAGTGCTTGATAAAACTGAATCTTTATCGTTTTTCTGGATAAAATTCATTTTAACGATATCGCCTTCCTTGATTTTCTCGTTACCTGCCGAGTGGTGAATGGTATACAATAACCCACCGGCTCCCTTTTTCTCTTTGTTACATGCCGCTAAACCTAGGGTGGCTGCTGCTAGAATAATAATTCCCTTTTTCATTTATTTAATTTGACTTTTTTAAGTTTTTATTGTTTTATTTCTTGTATTTAAGCAATCAGTTGTTCTTTATATTCTGCTAATATCGTTTTAAATTCGTTCACTACCTCTGCCAAAGGCTTTTCTGCTGCGCCACCTGCTGCATTTCTATGCCCGCCACCATTAAAATACTTTTTACAGATTTCGTTGGCCGGAAAATCGCCTGTAGACCTAACAGATAATTTAACTTTATCTGGACGTTCAATAATTAACGCAGCTAAACGGATGCCATTAATCGATAAGGCATAGTTTACCACCCCCTCCGTATCACCGGTTGCGCTATGATATTGTGCCAGTTCTTCTTTTGTAACCGAAATAATGGCGGTATTGTATTCTCTTATAACTTCTAACTTGTTAGACAGACAATAACCCAAAAAGCGCAAACGGTTTTCGCTCGCGTTATCGTATACCAGTTGATGGATTTTCCAATGCTCTGCACCAAGATCTATCAGATCAGCTGCAATACGGTATACATCGGCTGTAGCTGATGGAAAACGGAAAGATCCAGAATCTGTCATGATACCGGTGTACAAACAGGCTGCAACATCTTTATTGATGCCAGCTTTATCCTCCAATTGATTAACAATAAAATCGTAAACCAATTGCGCAGCAGCACAGGCGTTAATATCCCAGTGGCGGTAATCATCAAAATCTTCAGGTTCGAGGTGGTGATCGATCATGATTTTTTTTGCTCCAGCTGCTCTAACCAATTCGCCTAGTTCATTAATCCGGCTTAGGGTATTAAAATCAAGGCAAAATATGAGCGAAGCTTCATCCACTAACTTGGCCGCCTTTTCTTGCTCTTCTGTAAAAATAATTACATCGCCATTATTTGGCATCCAATGAAGAAAAGTAGGATAATCTGTTGGTGTGATTACCTTAACATGATGGCCTTTTTGAATTAAATATCCATATAACCCCAGAGATGAACCCATCGCATCGCCATCGGGTTTGTGATGCGTAGTGATCACAATTCGTTGTGGCGTAGCCAATAATGTTTTTAATTCAGTTAGTGTAAGCATATATTTTTTGCGCTGCAAAGCTAAGTAAATTTAGATTAGGATTAAAGGATTTTAGGATTAGTAGGATCATAGTTTTAAAAGAGATGGAGATTAACAGGATTATACAGCATAAAAAAAGCTCAGTTAGCCATTTTAAGCCTAATTATCCATTACTAACCTCGATTCGCGACCGAAAAACAATGTTTATTGATTATTCATCAATTAAAACGTATTTTTGCAAAAAATTTGATATCAAAAGCACAATGAGCACTAACAGAACTTTTACCATGATCAAGCCTGATGCAGTAGCAAACGGCCATATCGGATCAATCATTAACGACATTACTAATGCTGGTTTCAAAATCATCGCATTAAAATATACTAAACTTACAGACGAAACTGCTGGTCAGTTCTATGCTGTTCACGCTGAGCGTCCTTTTTACAAAGATTTAGTAAGCTTTATGTCTTCAGGACCCATTGTTGCGGCTATTTTAGAAAAAGACAACGCAATTGAAGATTTCAGAAAATTGATTGGTGCTACTAACCCAGCTGAGGCTGCAGAAGGTACAATCCGTCAGAAATATGCAAAATCAATCGATGCTAATGCTGTTCACGGTTCAGATTCTGATGAGAATGCAGAAATTGAAGGCAACTTCTTCTTCAAAGCAGACGAACGTTTCTAGTTCGAAACACAAGAAATTTACAATAAAACCCCGAACATTCGGGGTTTTATTGTTTTATCTATTTTGTATCTTTCGGCCTTAAAATATAATCCACCATTTTAAACCTGTTGGAATTAATTACACATAAAATAATCAATGAAGAGAATTTTTTTAGCGGTATGTCTATCCGGTATCGCTGCAGCATCTTATGCACAAACCAAAACAGCAGCAAAGAAACCTGTTGCCAAAAAACCAACTACAGCCGCAAGTAAAACATCAACCCTTACAGCGGGTTTAAAATCTACTTTAGATTCTACCAGTTATGCTTTCGGCACTTCTATCGGCGCGGGCCTAAAAACAACCGGCCTTTCTACCCTAAATTACGAAGTATTGTTAAAAGGCTTAAAAGATGCATTTACAGGTGGCAAGGTTATTTTAACTCAACAGCAGGCACAACAATGTATTAATGAGGCTTTAGCCAAGGCATCATCAGTAAAAAACAAAGCTGAAGAAGCAGCAAATAAAATTAAATATGCACCAATTATGAAAGAAGGACAAGATTTCTTAGAACAGAACAAAAAACGTGCAGGTGTACAAACAACTGCAAGCGGTTTACAATACGAAGTTTTAACTGCTGGTACTGGCGTTAAACCACTGGCTACCGATTCGGTACTGGTTCACTATAAAGGGACATTATTGAACGGAAAGCAATTTGATAGCTCATACGACAGAGGTGAGCCGATCTCATTCCCTTTAAATCAGGTAATTAAAGGATGGACAGAGGGTGTACAGTTAATGCCTGCTGGCTCTAAATACAAATTTTTTATTCCATATGATTTAGCTTACGGAGCACGTGGTGCAGGACAGGATATCCCTCCTTACAGCACTTTAATCTTCGAGGTTGAATTGTTAAAAGTGAACGGGAAATAAAATTTATATTCGTGCAGTCGGATGTTACCATCCGAATGTTAATGAAATTAAATGACGATTTTTTAAAGATAAATGTGCAGCCAGATGTTACCATCCGGCTGTTTTTTTTTGAACAGACATTGAAATAGTTCCTTCAAAAAGCATGTTGAATACCATGTCAGATGGTAACATCTGACACCACACAAAAGTAAATTTGGCTATTGTGAAAGATGGTAACATCTAACGCCTCGACCAGGACGATTCCAGGCAAATAAGTCATTTACAAAAACTTTCTTCAGTATTCAATGTTAGCTATTACAAATTAACATGAATATGAAAAGAGCATTCCCTTTAGTACTGATTGCATTTTTATGCACTACCTTAAGCAGTTGTGAACTAGTAGAAGGTATATTTAAAGCCGGCGTTTGGGTGGGCGTAATTGTAGTTGTAGTAGTGGTTGCACTGCTGATCTGGATTTTATCGAAGATATTTGGCGGAAGGGGCTAATTTTTCAACCTGTCACGTTGTCTAAAGTACTCCTACAGAGAGCCTCCCGATGAATCGGGACAGGTTGTCGAAACGTTTGAAACTAAATTTAAACGGGGCCTTTGACAAGCTCTCATTGACAGGTTTTTAATGGCGTGATCGTCTTTCCCGCTCAGGCGGGAATCTTAAAGCACTTGCATTACGATTCCCAATCAAGTGGGAATGACGCCCCCTCACAGCCTATCGCTGCAATAAAAATACGTTGTCATGTATAGTTATTTTTATAAAAAAATATCCCTCAGGATGACAATTTTATATTAATTCTACAGCTTCTTTATACCTATAAAAAGATCATATCGGTAATTACCACACTACCGGCGTGTTCATTCAGTTTTTGGATAATGCCCTGGCGTACCATAACCAGTTCATTTTTGATTACCGAAGATTCGATGCGCAAAAACAGTTTTTTATCGTGGATATAGATCTGCTTTGTCCTGTTGGCTATGGCGGTACCCATAATCTCCGGCCAGATGGACAAGATTGAAGTTTCGTCGAATTTACGACGCAAACGGTATACATCCAGCATTTTGCTGATGGCATCCTTTACTGTAACATCATTAGGTTTACGCATTTTGTATAGTTCCGTTATCTACTTCGAACAAAGTTACATCAACTTCTATTTTTTCAAAAATTGATTTTACTCTTTCTCTTCCTGTATCTGTAATAAATATCTGTCCAAAATCATGGTGGGAAACCATTTGCATTAATTTTTGAACGCGGTTATCATCCAGCTTATCAAAAATATCATCCAGCAAAAGCAAAGGTTTGAATCCCTTGTTTTTAGCGAGATAAGCGTATTGGGCAATTTTTAGGGCTATTAAAAAAGATTTCTGCTGACCTTGGGAGCCAAACTTCTTTAAAGGCATTCCACTGATCACAAAAGCCAGTTCATCTTTATGAATACCAGTTGTGGTACGCTCCAGCACACGGTCTTTCTCTACCGATTTCTTTAACAGCTCTTCGAAAGTAGCCTCATTCAATTGCGATTGATAATTCAGCTCTACAATTTCCCTGTTTTCGGTAAGATAGGTATAATATTGATTAAACAGCGGAATAAACTCATCCATAAACGCCTTACGGATAGTGAATATTTTATTTCCGGCCATAATCAATTGCTCATCCAAAATTTCGAGCAGCGTAGGGTCATACTTTCTGGTAATGGCGATCTGCTTTAGCAAAGCATTACGGTTTAACAGAATGCGGTTATAGGTAATCAGCTGATCCAGATAATGTGCGTCTGTTTGCGAAATAACATTATCTATAAACTTTCTCCGCTCCTCACTACCTTCCATAATCAGGTTTACATCATAAGGCGAAACCATCACTACAGGAAAAAGACCAACATGATCAGCCAATTTCTCGTATTCTTTTTTATTGCGTTTGAACTGTTTTTTTTGGTTGCGTTTTACCCCGCAGGAAATTTTTTCGTTTTTTTCGTTACGATCAAAATCGCCCTGGATCATAAAGACCTCTTCATTGGTTTTGATCTGCTGGCTATCGATGGGATTAAAGTAACTTTTACATAGACAGAGGTAGTGAATAGCATCGAGCATGTTCGTTTTACCAGAGCCATTATTACCCGTAAAAACGTTTACCGTTTCCGAGAAATGGAGATCTGCATCGGTATAGTTCTTGAAATTTAGAAGGGTAATATTTTTTAACCACATAAATATGTCACAAATTTACCGTTTTTTAGCCTCTTAACATCCATTGTTTAAAATAAACGTTAATAACACTTAAAAAAATTGTACTTTCATAGCAAGGAAAATTAGATGGTTGCACAAAAAATGTTAGAAGGGAATGTTCTATGGTCTTACGATCATGAACTGACCAATGAGAAAAGTTCGGGCTGGATAAAAAAAATCGCAGGCTTATTTTCGTTTTTAAAGCCAATTCACAATCACGAAGGCAATATCTTATTGGCCTCGAATGGTCTTTTTATTACCGGAGATGAACATTTGGAACTTCCATTATCGCATATAGAAGAAGTTTACATGGGCTTCGACGATTTATTCCCAGCTTCATCGGCAAAAAACTTCGGCGCATTCTGGCAGCCCATCAGAATTAGATCTACGGTGAGCCGCTCCGAAAGCCAAACGGTATACCTGGTGATTAACCACACTGGTATTTTTAGCGACAACCAAACCTGGTTTAACACACTGATTAGCTTGTTACGCTAATTATCATAACGATTTTACAATCTGCACGCCTAAATAACTAATGTTTAATCAAATACTTCAAAATAAAGATTGATACTTTGATTGAAAAATGTATTTTTGCAATCTTAAATTTTTTAAACAAACATGTCTACAACAGATAACCAGACAATTCAACCAACTAAAAAAGGTTCATTTTTACAAGAGAATAATAAGAGCTTACTGTTTATTGCAGGTGCTGTAGTTTTATTAGTTTTAATATATCTTTGGTATCAAGGCGTGTATTTAAAAGGTCGTGCTGAAGAAGCCGCTAGCAAAATGTACAAAGCAGAACAATTTGTTGGTGTAGATTCATTATCGAACAGAGCTGTTAAAGGTGAAGGTGGTTACCCGGGCTTAGAGCAGATTGCTAAAGAATACGATAACACAAAATCGGCAAACTTAGCTAACCTTTACTTGGGTGGTATTTACTTACGTAAAGGCGAATATAAACAAGCGATAGAGGCATTAAGCAAATATAGCGCTACTGGTAGCCCAGTTGCGGATCCATTGGCTTTAGGTTTACTAGGCGATGCTTACAGCGAATTAAAAGACTTTAAACAAGCGGCTACTTACTATAAAAAAGCGGCAGATAAAGCAAGTAAATTTACCTCACCAATGTTTTTAAAGAAATTAGGATTGGTTAACGAAAGCCAAAATGATTTTAAAGGTGCTGTTGATGCTTATACTAAAGTAAAAACACAATACCCTGAGAGTGCAGAAGCGCAATTAATTGATGCTTACATTGCAAGAGCTCAAGAAAAAGTTAAATAATCATTAACTAAACATATTTATGAAAAGATCATCGAAAGATGATCTTTTTTTGTTTAGTATCTTTTCGTCATCTCGACTGAAGCGCAGCGCAACGGAGAGATCTATGAAGAGCAGTCGCTAGATTCCTCCACTACGGCCGTATGACGACCAATCTAATATCTTAACTCACCAAATAGAATAAAAGACTTGTTGATTTTCTTTTTTGGAAATCAGGGACAGCTATTTTTCGGATGAGACAGCCCCGCTTTACACTTTACTCCGTTGCACTTCGTGTTCGCTGCAATCGGGTTTAGGTGGCGCGGCCAGCAGTACTATTTCAAGTTGCATGGTGCAGAAAAAGGAAGCCGGCCCTACATGATTCGCCGGATCAGAGAGTCTGTGAGCACACAGACCATGACTCGAAAAGAAATCTATATAAAATATGCTATTCAACCTCTAATAGAAGCAAAGACCTTGCCCTTTAAACCTGATTGAAATGGAAAGCCCGGAACCCGATCCTTTATCGGGTGAGGACTTGCAATGAAAAGCAGGACGAACAATAAAAAGAGCCTCTGCAATTGCTTTCCAAATTATCCTTTCTTCCGCTACACCCTCGTAGACAAATTCCATTAGTATCATTGAAGTGCAACGGAACCTTGCCATTTATTACCACATAAGGCAATGAGGAACATATAAGGTTAAATTTGTTTTATCTCTCTAGGGGATTCCTTCGTCATAAAAGATCCTTCGCTGCACTCAGGATGACAGCATGGACAGCTAACCAACTACTTATTAAAAGCCGTCATGGTGTGGGCAGGCCCAACGGTTACATAACTTTTAATCAGCTCTACGCTTTTATCAATCAACGCAGGGAGTTCTAATTGCTCATTCTTATCAAACAAACCCAAAACAAAATCTACCTGTCGGCCTTTTGGATAATCGTTACCAATACCGAAGCGCAAGCGTGCATAGTTTTGTCCGCCGCAAACCTCTTCGATGCTTTTTAAGCCATTATGGCCAGCGCTAGAGCCCTGTAGCTTTAACCTCAGTTTACCGAGAGGCAATGCAAGGTCATCAACAATCACCAAAACATTTTCTGGTGCTATTTTTAACTCCTTCATCCAATAGTTTACGGCTTTACCACTTAGGTTCATAAAAGTAGTTGGTTTAATTACATGGAGTTTACGCCCTTTAAAGCTTACCTCCGAATAATATGCCAAACGGATATTCTCAAAACTTCCATCTAAATTTTTAACCAGTTCATCGGCGATATCAAAACCAATGTTATGTCTGGTATGTGCATAATCTGGTCCGATATTCCCTAAGCCAACTATAAGATATTTCATGGAGCAAAGATAATAAAAAGGTTGAGGGCAGGAAGGCAGAGGGTTGAAGGTGAAGATGAAAAAGTCCGAAGTCAGGAGTCCGAAGTCGGGAGCCCATACCACGAATTTAATTCATTCATTTTCAATCAGTTTCTTAATGAATAGCGGAGTGGTTAGCGTTAGGCGGTTAGCGGACTAACTTTGATGTAAATAAAAAAAGCGTTCCGAATTAAATCGAAACGCTTCATCTTGAAATCAAGAGATCCTAAGAATCCTGATTATTTTTTACCTTTAGCAGCTTCAGTTTCTGCTTGTTTTAATGCTCTAGACATTGCAACAGAAACGATAGTATCTTCAGGAGTGTTAGTAATTACATATTTATCACCTTTAAGGTCACGAACACGGAATAAACTACCTACTTCTAATTTCTCTAAGCTTACTTCTACGTTTTGTGGCATATTGGCTGGTAATGCTTTAACACGTAGTTTACGCAATTTCTGGATTAATTTACCCCCCATTTTAACACCTGGAGATGTTCCTGTTAATTTAACCGGAATCTCCATAACGATTTCTTTCTCATCGAATAACTGAAGAAAATCGATGTGCATTAATACGTCGGTAAGTGGGTGAAACTGAGTGTCTTTTACGATAGCTTTAGTTTTAGTACCGTTAACATCAATCTCCACAAAGTTTACATCCGGGGTATAAATAACATCTCTTAAGTCGGCAATAACTACAGCAAAGTGTTGTTGCTCTTTTCCACCATACAATACCGCCGGAACCTTACCTTCGTAACGAAGTTCCTTGGCATCGCGTTTCCCTACGTTCTCTCTTGGAGAACCGCTAATTGCGATTGTTTTCATTTTATTTTTATTTAATTATTAGTATCAAGTATTAAGTATCGAGTATCAAGACCTTAAGCCTTTAACCCTCTACCTTCAACCTTATTTATTAGTAGTCAGTATTAAGTATCGAGTATTAAGACCTTAAGCCTTTAACCCCCTACCTTCAACCTTATTTATACTCTAAACAGATCACTAATCGAACCATGCTCGTTTACATTGGCAATTGCCCTTGCAAATAAACTGGCTGTGCTTAGCACCCTAATTTTTGGACTTTCCTGTTTTAATGGAATGGTGTCCGTAACGATTAACTCGGTTAATACCGAATTTTCTACCGTTTCTATTGCTTTGCCCGATAATACAGCGTGTGTACAAACCGCCCTAACACTTGCTGCTCCGTTTTCCATAATCAAAGCCGCAGCTTTTGATAAGGTTCCGGCAGTATCGCAAATATCATCGATCAATACGACATCCTGTCCGGTCACATCACCAATAATCGACATCGATTCGATTTCGTTGGCGCGTTTACGGCGTTTATCGCAAATAATTACTTCAGCATTAAAAAACTTGGCAAAAGTACGTGCCCTGTACGAACCGCCCATATCTGGCGATGCGATAGTTAAGTTTTTTAAGCCTAAGCTTTTGATATAAGGCACAAAGATTACCGATCCATCTAAGTGATCAACCGGGATATCGAAGAAACCCTGTATCTGTGCAGCATGCAAATCCATCGTCATGATGCGGTGGATACCTGCTGATTTTAATAAGTTAGCTACCAATTTGGCACCGATTGCTACACGAGGTTTATCTTTTCTATCCTGACGGGCCAAACCATAATAGGGAACAACTGCCGTAATATAATGTGCTGATGCTCTTTTAGCAGCATCAACCATTAGCAAAAGTTCCATTAAATTATCGCTGGGCTGATAAGTAGACTGGATTAGAAAAACATCACTACCACGGATTGACTCATCAAAAGAAGGCTGAAACTCTCCATCACTGAATTTGTGAATGGTTACGCTACCAAGTGGCTTGCCGTAATGTTCGGCAATCTTAAGTGATAATCCCTTAGAACCTGTTCCGGAAAAAAGCTTTACCGGGTTAAACTGCAATGGCATGGGTTCGTGTAGTTTACGGTTAAAAAAAATCGGATCATGTCTATTTAAAACATGATCCGACATTAAATTTTAGTTGTCCGACCTGGATTCGAACCAAGACAAACGGTACCAAAAACCGTTGTACTACCCTTATACTATCGGACAAAAACTTCTCAAGGATATTCTCCTCGAAAGGGAATGCAAATGTAGGAACCTTATTTTAAATATGCAAGAGTGATTTTAAAATATTTTTAATTTCTTTCCCGCTGTTCCTGTTTGCGATGCAAAGATAAAAAAATCATCATATAGCGTGCAACATTTTCTTTTTTTATGCGACTTTTTTTACTACGAACCACTTAAATCATTTATTATCAAAGACTAAAATTAAACTATGAATTACTCAAGGATCAACACCATTGGAGGCTGGCTCTGTTTTATCGTTGCCGCGCTCACCTATATCTTAACTTTAGATCAATCTGTAAGTTTCTGGGATTGTGGCGAATTTATTTCTTCGGCTTTCCGAATGGAGGTAGTTCACCAACCGGGCGCTCCAATAGTTTCCATGATCCAAAGATTGTTTTCGGTACTCGCTTTTGGCGATAAAACCAAAGTAGCTTATTTTATGAATGTGGCTTCGGCTCTGGCAAGTGCAGGTACCATCCTCTTTTTGTTCTGGACCATTACCGCACTGGCCAGGAAAACGGTAATTAAAAAAGGGGAAGAAATCACTAACCAAAAAATTATTGGGATTATAGGTGCGGGTTTTGTTGGGGCATTGGCTTATGCCTTTTCTGATAGCTTTTGGTTTTCGGCTGTAGAGGCAGAGGTTTATGCCATGTCGTCGCTTTGTAGTGCTATTGTATTTTGGGGCATATTAAAATGGGAATCGCAGGCTGACGAACCAAAATCAGACCGATGGTTACTTTTTGTGGCTTACATTATGGGGATTTCTATCGGTGTACACATCTTAAACCTGCTTACCATCCCTGCTTTAATATTTGTTTATTATTTTAAAAAGAATCCCTCGCCCAATTGGCAAAGCGTGTTAAAAGTATTTCTTATTTCAATCGCTGTATTGGCAGTGGTACAGTTCGGCATTATTCAGTACATGATATCTTTTGCTGCAAATTTCGATTACTTTTTTGTGAATACAATGGGCCTGGATTTTGGAACGGGTGTATTATTTTTTGCCGTTTTAGTGATTGGGGGCCTGGTTTACGGCATCCGTTATTCTATCCTCACAAATAAAAGGGCTTTAAACCTAGCCATGTTGTTTACCGTTTTGCTTCTATTTGGATACAGTTCTTTCGCCTTACTCATTATCAGAGCACAGGCCAAACCAAATTTAAACAATACCGATCCGGAGAATGCTTTTAATTTTCTGAGTTATGTAAACCGTTCGCAATACGGAGACAGGCCTTTGTTATATGGCGAAAATTACAATTCGGAAAAGATCGACATTAAGGAAAGCGGAAAACTTTACAGAAAAGGAGAAACAAAATATGAATCAGCAGGAACAAAATCTGATTATGTTTTTGGTGATAAAACTTTAGCTCCACGCATGTACAGTGATAAGCCCGAGCACATTAGGTTTTACAAAAGTTACATGGGTTTTGATGATGAGCATAAACCTACCTTGATGGACAACCTAAAATATATGTTCTCTTTCCAGACCGGACAAATGTACATGCGCTATTTTATGTGGAATTTTGTAGGCAGGCAGGACAATGAAGATGGGCAGTTTGGTGGGAAAGATGGCAATTGGCTCAGTGGCATTAAACCTTTGGATGCGATCAGACTGGGTGATCAGAAAAACCTTCCGCCATCCATTGTAGAAAACAAAGCGTACAATAGGTTTTTCTTTTTGCCGCTGATTATCGGTTTGATCGGTGCGGTTTGGCACTTTAAACGGAACCAAAAAGACGCAGGTATTATCGGTTTATTATTTGTTTTCACTGGCATTGCCATAGTAGTTTATCTGAACTCAGTTCCGATTGAACCGCGTGAAAGGGATTATGCCTATGTGGGTTCTTTTTATGCCTTTGCGATCTGGATAGGTTTAGGCGTATTTGGTTTAAAGGATTTTATTTTCCAAAAACTTACGCCTACACGGGCCAGTATTTTTGCTTCGATTATTGCCTTATTCGGTGCGCCGATTATTATGGCCAATCAGGGATGGGACGATCACGACCGTTCTGATAGCCATGTTGCCAGAGATATGTCTGTCAATTACCTAAAATCGTGCGCTCCCAATGCCATTTTGTTTACTTATGGCGATAATGATACCTATCCCGTTTGGTACGCGCAGGAAGTAGAAAACATCCGTCCGGATGTGCGTGTGGTAAACCTAAGTTTATTCACCGCCGATTGGTACATAGACGGAATGAAAAGAAAGCAAAATCAATCCGCACCGCTTCCTTTAACGATTAAGCGCAATCAATATGTTGCGGGTACACGCGATATTACGTATTATCAGGATTATAAAATCGCCCAGCATATTGAGTTACAGGAAATTTTAGACGTGCTCCTATCCGATCATGACGAAGATAAAGTAACCATGACGGATGGTTCTAAATACAATGTGTTACCGACCAAAAACCTTAAACTGGCAGTAAATCCACAACAGGTTTTGGATACCGGAACCGTACCCAAAGAAGATGCAGGTAAAATTGCAAGCAGTATGGAGTGGACTTTTAACCAAAATTATGTTACGAAAGGGACATTGGCCTTGTTTGATATTTTGGCACACAATAATTGGGAACGACCGATTTATTTTACTGGGGCAATGCCAGATGAGCAATACGTTGGGTTAAACAAATACCTTTATGTGGAGGGATTGAATAAAAGGTTATTGCCTTTGAAACCAGATACGGCAATTACACAAGATTTTGACCGCGTAAACCTGAAACCGATGTACAACAATATGATGAATGTTTATGGTTTTGGCAATATTAAATACGCCAACCATTTAGATAGGCAATCTGCTGATGATGTAACCATGTTCTCGAATATGTTTAACGGTTTATTAACCGGCTTGATAAACGAAGGTAAAATTACCGAAAGCAAAAAAGTGGCTAATAAATATTTTGAGGTAATTCCTGCTAAATTTTACAGTATGCGTCAGGTAATGAGCACTTATTATTTCACTGAAAACCTTTATCGTTTAAATGATTTAAACCGCGCAAATGCAATGATCAAAAAAACGGCCGATTATGTAGGCAAAGAACTCACCCACCTGGCTGATGTTTCGGAAAGCAAAAACCAGCTATCATCTGAGCAGGATGTGCGTTTCTACCTGGGCTATTTAGGACAAATGGTAAAATTAACCGAGGTTTTTAAACAGGACGAGCTAAGCAAAAGCCTTGAAAAAAAATACAACGATCTGATTGTAAGGTTTACCCCATTTGCAGCGGGTTAAGCAAAAAACATTCTAAATTTTAACCCATAGGCAGATTTTACTTTTCTGTTTATGGGTTTTTGCTTCTCCGATAAATTAAAATCCTTTATGTTAAAGGCCTTAAGCCGTTAAAAATTGTTAAATCAATCCAAAAATTTACCTGTTTTATCGACTAGAATAGTTAATTTCGGCAGCATTTTTATGTGAAAACAATTTTTAATATCATTAAACAAACCAATGAATTATTCAAAAGTTAATAATATAGTAGGCTGGATCTGCTTTTTAATTGCTACACTAACTTACGTTTTAACCTTAGAGCCTTCTGCCAGTTTTTGGGATTGTGGTGAATTTATCGCATCGGCATTTAGAATGCAGGTTGTTCACCAACCTGGTGCGCCTTTGTTCTTAATGATCCAACGTTTCTTCTCTATTTTTGCTGCAGGAGATTTAACCAAAATCGCTTACTGGATGAACGTTGGTTCGGCTGTATCGAGCGGGGCAACTATCTTATTCTTATTTTGGACCATCACCGCATTGGCTAAAAAAACTATATTAAAAGCTGGTGAAGAGCTAACAACCGGTAAATTGATCAGCATTATGGGTGCAGGTGCCGTTGGTGCTTTGGCTTATACTTTCTCTGATAGTTTTTGGTTTTCGGCAGTAGAATCAGAAGTTTACGCACAATCATCGTTATTTACAGCGATTGTATTCTGGGCTATCCTTAAATGGGAAGCACATGCCGATGAGCCACGTGCTGATCGTTGGTTATTGTTTATTGCCTATATTATGGGTTTATCAATTGGCATCCACTTGTTAAACCTGCTAACCATCCCAGCACTTGCTTTTATTTATTATTTCAAAAGAACGGATAAAGCAACAACATCGGGAATTATTAAAACCCTTATTGTTGGTATTTTAATCTTAGCGGTAATCCAATATGGTATTATCCAATACCTGGTTTCATTCGGTGCTTATTTCGATTTATTCTTTGTTAACACATTAGGTCTGGGTTTTGGAACAGGCGTTTTATTCTTCGCTATTTTATTAATCGGCGCCCTGGTTTGGGGAATCCGTTATTCTATCAAACACCAAAAGAAATTATTAAACTTAGGTTTAATTTCTACCGTATTAATCATTTTCGGTTATGCATCATTCTCCATGATTATCATCAGGGCTAAGGCAGATCCGAATTTAAATAACAGTGCACCGAAAGATGCTTTCTCTTTCTTAAGCTACTTAAACCGTGAGCAATATGGCGACAGGCCATTGGGTTACGGTCCTAATTATAATTCTGAAAGAGTAGGTGTTACGGAGAATGGTAAAACCATCTGGAGAAAAGGAAAAGACAAATATGAGGTAGCGGGTAAAAAAACCGATTACGAGTATAACAACAATACTTTATTGCCACGTATGTATAGCGATGACCCTAAACATGCGGCTTTTTATAAAGAATGGATGCGCTTAGATGATGCTAAAAATCCTACTTTGGTAGATAATGTTGGTTTCTTGTTCAGCTACCAGATTGGCTATATGTATATGCGTTATTTCATGTGGAATTTTGCTGGCCGTCAGAATGATGAGCAGGGTCAGGGTAGCGGATTTGAGGGCTCGTGGATTAGCGGTATTAAACCAATAGATGCATTGCGTCAAGGCGACCAAAGTCATTTACCACCATCAACTGTTGATAACAAAGCATATAACCGTTTCTTCTTTTTACCATTAATTTTAGGCATTATTGGTGCACTTTGGCATTTCAAACGTAACCAAAAAGATGCCGGAGTTGTTGCATTATTATTCTTCTTTACGGGTATTGCCATTGTATTATACTTAAATCAAAAACCATTAGAGCCCCGCGAAAGGGATTACGCTTACGTAGGATCGTTCTATGCCTTTGCGATATGGATTGGGCTCGGGGCGCTCGCCATTAAAGAGTGGTTGTTTAAAAAACTAACGCCAACTGCCGGTGCTATTGGTGCCACGGTGATTGGATTATTGGCTGCACCGGTAATTATGGCCGAGCAGGGATGGGATGACCATGACCGCTCTACAAAAATGGTTCCGCATGATATTGCTTTAGATTATTTACAATCCTGTGCGCCAAATGCCATCTTATTTACTTACGGCGATAATGATACCTACCCACTTTGGTATATCCAGGAGGTAGAAAATGTTCGTCCGGATGTTCGTATTGTAAACTTAAGCTTGTTTGATACGGATTGGTACATTAACGGTTTAAGACAAAAACAAAATGAATCGGCCCCATTACCAATTTCGATGAAACCTGAGCAATATGTACAGGGAGAAAGGGATGTAATGCCATACGATGATTACAAAATTGCAGGTAGTGTTGAGCTTAAAAACATAGTTGATTTGCTGCTATCAAACGATGAAAGCGACAAAGTACCTATGCAGGATGGATCAAAATCTAACTTCCTGCCAACTAAAAACCTCAAAATTACGGTAGATCCACAGCAAGTAATCAGTACAGGAACGGTGCCTGCAGCTGATGCTTCAAAAATCACCACCACAATGGATTGGAAATTTAACAAAGGTTATGTTACTAAAGGAACTTTGGCCATGTTTGATATCCTTGCACATAACAACTGGAAACGTCCGATTTATTTCGCTTCTACAGTGCCTTCTGAACAATATAATGGCTTAGATAAGTATTTATACAGCGAAGGTTTAGCTATGCGTTTATTGCCACTTAAAGCTGATACGACAGCATCTGAGGATAGACCAGAGCAATTAAATACGCCTGTATTGTACAATAATGTGATGACTAAATTTAAGTGGGGTAATATGAAAACCGCTAAATATTTAGATCCACAGTCATCAGATGATACTTTCATTTTCACCAATCTCTTCAGTAGCTTAACCAGCAGCTTAATTAAAGAAGGTAAAACTGCTGAGGCCAAAAAAGTAGTTGATAAATATTTTGCAGTAATGCCTGATAAATTCTTCGGCATCCGTACGGTTGTTGTGAAATTTTACATGGCTGAAAACTTATATAAACTAGGGGAAACTGCCCGAGCTAATGATATTTTAGACAAATCAGGCGATTATATCAACAAGGAATTAAACTACCTGGCTGATATTTCACAATCAAAAGGTTTAACTGGATCGCAGAACATTCAAACAGGATTATACTACCTGGACAGAATGATTAAAACGAGTAAAGCTGCCGGTCAGGATAAATTAAGTGATAAGCTGCAGAAAACATTCAACAGTTTAGAAGGGCGTTTATCGATGTTTTTCCCACAACAGGGACCACAACAGTAAACGGATCTAAAAATAGCTTACAAAGCAGCTGCATTAATTTGTAGCTGCTTTTTTTGTTGACCAAACCTATCAGGTTTTAAAAACCTGATAGGTTTAAATAGGTCGTCATTTCGAGCGGAGTGCAACGCAGCCGAGAAATCTATCAAGATAGATCTCTCCATTCGCTGCGCTTCAGTCGAGATGACGAGAAGTCTAGGTACGATCCGTAATAAACCCTTCGGATTTATCCACAAAAAAATCCCGTTTAGCATTGCCAAACAGGATTCAAATTTATTTTAGTTAATGATTATTCGTTTACAACACCCATCGCACAGAATTTTTCAATTCTTTGTTCGATCAGTTTATCGGTTTTTAGTTTACCTAAAGCAGCTAAATCTTTAACGATATAATCTTTTAAAGTTCGGCCCATTAACTCGGGATCCTGATGTGCACCTCCAAGTGGCTCCGGAATAATACCATCGATTAGTTTGTTGCCAAACATATCATCAGAAGTTAATTTTAAGCATTCAGCAGCTTTCTCTTTAAAATCCCAGCTTCTCCATAAAATAGATGAGCAGGATTCAGGAGAGATTACCGAGTACCAGGTATGTTCTAACATGTAAACTTTATCGCCAATACCAATACCTAAGGCTCCTCCTGATGCACCTTCACCTACAACTATGCAGATAATTGGCACGCGGAGAATAGACATTTCCAATAAATTTCTCGCAATAGCCTCACCTTGTCCACGTTCTTCTGCCTCTAAACCAGGGTAAGCACCCATAGTATCGATAAAAGAAACAACCGGTTTATTAAATTTTTCAGCCAAACGCATTAAACGCAAAGCTTTACGGTAACCTTCAGGGTTGGCCATACCAAAATTGCGAAACTGACGCTCTTTGGTGTTTTTACCTTTCTGGTGACCAATAACCATTACAGTTTGACCATTTATGGTAGCAAAACCGCCAATAATCGCCTTATCATCTTTAACGGTTCTATCGCCATGCATCTCAATAAAATCATCGCAGATCATATTGATATAATCGAGGGTTTGCGGGCGATCAGGATGACGGCTCATCTGAACCTTGTTCCAACCAGTTAAATTTTTATATAAGTTATTGGTAGTTTCATCTAATTTACCATCAAGCTCGTCTAAAGTGGCAGACATATCTACCTTAGTTTTTTCGGCAACTTGCTTAACCTTTTCTATCTGCTGAACTAAATCGGCAATAGGTTTTTCAAAATCGAATGATGTTTTTATTTGCTGCATAATTGAACCACAAAAATAAGTAATTATTTTTAGTTTGCAGTGAACAGTTTTTTGTTTGCTTTTTTGAGGGGATAAATTGTTTCCAAAAGTTGGCAAACCAGGAGCTATGTGCAAAGAATTTGCAGTCTATAGAATCTAAAATTATGATTTGGAAAGCAATTGCATTGGCACTTTGGTTTGGTTCCGTCCTGCTCTCCCTCCTGCCACGAAGGGTGGCATCCGTACGATCAGGTTTATATTATTATGGCTTCTGCAGCTATGCCGGGTTTCCGTGCCACCGCCCTAACCTACCTAGCCCTGATTGTAATGGAAAGCAGGACGAACGATAATTATTACACTGCAACTGCGCTCCGAATTTTTACAAGCATTTATACCATTTGCTAGAATTCTGTTGGTCCTGGAAAAATAATATCATTTGGAAAGCAATTACAGTGGTGCTTCGGTTAAAACAGTCCTGCCATTTGCTTTAGCCCAGATGAAAAAAATCTGGGGCTACCACGGCTGTCAGGTTTAGATTACACCTGTTCCTGCAACTATGCCAAGTTTCCGATCCGCTGCCTAAAAAGAGGTTCGTGAAGACACGAACCTTGGCGAGGGGTTTTCTCCATTTCGCTGCGCTTCAGTCGAAATGACGACCAAAAGAACTAAAACTTAGCGGCCTCACCTGCTTTTGGTAATGCTTTTTTGATAAACTCACGGATATGGTTATTTGCCGTTTTCAGATCGTCTTTACGTAAATACATCATATGCCCGCTACGATAACCTTCCCAGCTCATACGGTCTTGCAGTTTACCCGCAGCATCTAATTGCCACATGCTGTATTTCGCATTGAAATAATCGCAGGCCCCGTCGTAATAACCCGATTGCACCAACAAATGCAGATAGGGATTCTGTGCCATGGCCTGACGAAGGTTATCGCCGGTTTGATCACCTGTTTTATCCCATGGGTAAACAGAGCCGAACATATTGTATTTCAAATCGGTTTTATAATTCAGCTCGTTGCGGATATACATATTGATGGCAGGTGTAAATGAATGCAACCAAGAGGTTAGCTCTGCATTATAATCGGGTCCTTCGCCAGCACTCATTTTATCGATACCACGATAGCGCGAATCTAACCTGCCTACAGTAAAACCTTTATCTCTCAGCAGTTCTTTCCAAAAGAAATCAGTAGGTACATTGAGGTTGTAATCTAATATCACTTTTTCAGAAAGTCCAGAGTAACGGGCCATTTTTGTGGCAATGGCTTTCTTTTTATCGGCACTCAACATCCCGCCCTGTGAAATAGCAGGGATTAATTCATTAATGGTAAAATTTTCAACTTCAGGAAGCATAGCCGTTAAATCTTTACCTTGTAAATCGGCAGACAGGGCTTTATGGTACCAGGCTGTAGCTGCAAAATAGGGTAAACGCAAAGCCGCATCAACAGGACCACTACGCTCAATACCAAGTTCTGTTGGTGAAACCAAAACCACGCCATTTAAATACATCCATTGACTGTTCTGCAGCTCTAAAGCCAAGCCCGAAACGCGTGTGGTACCATAACTCTCGCCAATTAAAAATTTTGGAGAGGCCCATCGGTTATTGCGGGTCACAAAAGTATTGATCCACTCGGCCAGGTATTTGATATCGGCACGTACCCCAAAGAACTTATTGGTTGGAATATCTTTACTCACCGCTCTCGAATAGCCAGTATTAACCGGATCGACGTAAATAATATCGGCAACATCTAAAATAGAATATGGATTTTCTTTATAACCATAAGGCTGCACCGGATAACCTTCATCATCAATATTCAAAACTACAGGCCCCGTATACGCGATGTGCATCCAAACTGAAGCTGAGCCCGGGCCGCCGTTAAAAGAGATTACTAAAGGCCGTTTATCGCGATTTTGCACATCACTGCGTTCGTAATAAGTATAAAACAAACCTGCAATTGGTTTTCCGTCTTCATCCCAAACGGGCAGTGTACCTGTTGTAGCCTTATATGGAACGGATTTGCCATCGATATTTACAGTGTGATTGGTAACAACAGAACTTTCTACCTTAATGGTCCTTTCGTTTGCTGAAGATTTAGGTTCGTCTTTAACGGTAACCTGGGTAGTGGTTACGGTTTCTTTAGATTGGTTTTTTCTTGGTTCTTGTTGTGCATATGCAAAAATGCCCATGCTTAAAAATGTAACGAGTATAAATCTGAATTTCATTGTTTTGGTTTGGTTTCTAAATATCAAACTATTGTAGCGTTATTCAAAAAGCGCATTAGAAATGTTACCATAAAAAAACCAACATTGCTTTTGGCAATGCTGGTTCTGCAAAAAACTGCTGCATTAAAGCAGTAGACTCTTTATTTAGCGTAAAACTTAAATTACAACGGCTTCGGCGCTTGTATCTGAAATTTGCCAACCAATAGTCGGGTTTCCAGTTACCAATACATCTACAAAATATTCGTAATACGATCCCGCCTTATAACCTTCAAAAGCATCGGCATAAATTGGGCCTGAGGAATGCGATACCGAGGTTAGCGGAACGTTGCCCTCTCCTTCTATACTTACTGTAATGCTCGAATAAACCTGCCCGGTGGTATACTGAAGTGTTGCCACAGCAGCCAGGCCATTACTGGTGGTAAAATTTTTAGTAACTGTAACTACACCCCGACGCATGACCTTTTTTGGAGCAAGGGCTACTTTTTCGGGCGTAAAACTACTGAACAGACAAACGGTAAAAGCTAAAGAAGCTACGAGTAAAGCAATTGTTTTTTTCATTTTCTTTGGTTTAAATAGGTTAAATTTTAAAATATTAATTAAAAATCATTTGTGTATAGCACCAGAAATACAACTACAATCTTACGCGGTAGTAAAAGTGGATAACCCTTATATTACAGGTGAGGTTACAGTAGCCTGTGAATTAAATATAGTGCTTTATTGAGGAGATATTTCTCCGAATCAACGCGCAAACGTTTGATTAACAAGACAATACCAAATCACAAAAAATAACCAAATCAAATAGCTAAGCCTGTTTAATATGATAGCTTAAATCTACTTTAAGCATAAGAAAACAAAGTCGCAAACTGGCACAGCACAAACGTTTGCTTAAAATGTTATCCAAAATGTGGGGAACAAAAAAGCCGACAAGCATATTGCGATGTCGGCTGGCAAAAACTAATTTAATCGAGACGGGTTATTGTTTAATTTCTTTTATCATTTTAAGGCCAGAATTTCTTCATCTGATAATACCTTATTCCAAACTTGTAATTCATCTAACTTTCCTTTAAATCCACCAACTGTTTGAAGCGGGAAAAACAAAGTTTCCGATTTACGTACTTTCGTTTTGTCTTTATCTGTAAACGTGATCCAGTTATCGTACAATCGTTTTTCGAGTTTACCATTTACATAAAGACTGGTGCCTTTGTTGGTTCCGGTTATGACCACGTGTGTCCAGCTGTTTTCAGGCAGAGCATATCCAAAATCAATATCATAACCTTCCCTCGAAAACCCAAGTTTACCTGTACCCGTCTGTTTTAATTTTACAGTTGCATTGGGAGATTTGAATAGTACTGCACCATCCGAGTTGTTACTGGCAGGGTTTACCCAAAAAGAGACAGTATAATTATATCCTATTTCAGTGTACGGTAACCTGGCATAACTATCTTTTCCTGAAAACGATAAAGCATTCTTTAAATATCCTTCAGTATAAGTTGCGACAGTAGTTTTGATTTGTTTGTCCTTTTTATCAAAATTAAACCGGGCTGTAAATGGTGCATCATTTTTAGATAACTTTCCACTGATGTTTAATGATGGGCCTTCTCCTATCTTTTTGCTCAAAACGTTAAAATCATCGAACGTTAAAGTTGTATTATTTCCGCCCCACATCTTTTGTGCTAATACCTGCATGGCTGGGAATACTCTGTCGTGTACATCTTTTTCTGTAATTCCGTTGCCTACAATATCATTCCACACGGCAAAAGAGCCACCTAATATAGTAGGATCGCCAGGTGTAAACTGAACATTTCCGATCATTGAAGGGGTCCATTTATTATAAAGATTTTTAATATTCAGGTAATCGTAATAGTATCCTGCTGCAGGTACAATATACAGCCATCCATCAGGCGTGCTAATTTGCTTATAGCCCAGTTTCTTCATTTCAACAGGGTTAGCATAACCGTTATACCAGGTATTCATTACCACGTTTTCTACTTTCACAGGGGTAGTGCCTTTTGCATGTGTTAACGCTCCCCAAAGCCTAACATCTTTTCCAAACCCCTCTACATATTTAATCATGCGATCGGTAAAAGCCCTAAAAACTTCTGCATCTTTTTTAGCATATTCATCTGTACCAATGTGAACCGCTTTACCCGTAAACACTGGTGTACTACCAGAAATATATTCTTTAAATACATTTTCCATAACCGTATAACTAAGTGGATTATGGAGATCGAGGTGATCCATACCATACGCTTTACTGCCAATTTCGGGAACTACTTTAGTAAAGGCCAGTGCATGTGCTGGTGCATCAATTTCTGGAATAATACGAACAGCATAATTATCGGCTAACTGTTGCAGCGCCATAAATTCCTTTTTGGTATAAGAACCGTCTTTTGCCGTCAGCCCCGGGTAGGTTGTATTTTCTAAGCGAAAAGCCGAATAGGTATCGGCCCAATTATCATTGAAGTATTTTTTAAAGCCATTGTCATTTAGGTGAATCTGAAAATCGTTCAATTTGTAGTAAGACATGAATTTCACATAATCTCTCAAAAACTGCAAGCTAAAGAACTTACGGCCAACATCGAGCACAAATCCACGTACTTTAAACGCTGGATAGTCTCTCGCAACCCCTTTTGGAATGGAATTTTTCTGTTCCAGTAACTGTAGCAAAGTTCTGGTTCCCCAGAATAATCCCTGGTATTTTACTGCACTAATGGTAACATACTCCTCTGTATTAAAGTAATATCCTTCTTCGCCAATGCTTTTATCTGTTACGCTTAAGGTTAAAAAGATATCGCCTTTTTTAGCCTTACCTTTCACAATTAACAGGTTAAAACCCAACTGATCTTTCAGCTCTTGTTTTAAAATATTTGCTGCGCGCTGTAATTGTTTCCCATTCGATGTATTCAAAACAATTCTGCTGGTTGCAGTCAAAGAGAAATCGCCTTTACCACCGTGCCATTCGCGCAAAGCAGGGATTACAAAAGGTTGTGGGTTAACACCAGCATCTGAAAACTTCCCAGGTACAACAACCTGTTTAGCTATATCGTACTTTATCGAATCGCTTACCTGACTAATCAGTTCGAAATACAAGTTGACATTTGTGGCAACCAGTGGCGTGATAATATCGCCAGATGGATTTACAATTGGTTCGCGATTACTTCCCTTGAATACCAAGGAATAACCCTTTGGACTTTCAGGAAGAATAATTTTCTTGTCGCCTGCCTTTATTTCTCTAATGTTAGGTACTGACTGAATAACCGTGCTGTCGGTTTGACCGAATAAAAGGCCTTGAGTGACAATAACGAAACCAAGAGTAAATAGAATGCTTTTCATATGTAAATGATGAATTATTATAATTAGCGTTAGCGTATTCCGTTCAGCACATTACAGTTTTAATACTGAAGATGATGCACTTATGAGTTAAAGATAAACTAAACTTCTTTATACGCTCAAGTAAGTTTTGCGCAAACGTTTGATGAAATGCAATAACAAACAATGGAATAAAAAAGCCGACACTGCATAAGCAATGTCGGCTGGTAAAAAACCGGGATGATATAAATTATTTATCCCACCAAACTCTACCTGCAAGGTTATCGCCACCTGGTACAGCTGCGGAAGCGGCCTTGTAGTTAACACCATTTTTAGCTGCTTCCTCTACTGGATAAGGGAAACGACGGGGAATAGTTCCGTTAGTAGCATTTCCCGGATAAACTACAGGAGTTAAAGCCGGAAATCCTGACCTGCGCCAATTAGACCATGTTTCGTAAAAATCCAACATGGTGCATGTATGTAACCAATATTGGGTATTAATCATTTCCAAACCGTTAGCTGCGATGTACGGATTGGCGATGGCATAGGCATCGGCTACAGTGCTTGATATTGCCAGACTGGCGTCGTATTGAGATAAGAAAGTGATACCAGCAGATAAACCATTAGCGTAGTGGGCAGCGGCCGATCCACCAATTGCCCATCTTTGTGCAGCTTCTGCCAATAATAATTCGCTTTCGGCATAGGTTAGGATAAAAGTGACGCCATCTTTCTTAATCATTGCTGGGTTAGGTGATGAATAAGCAGGGAAAGTTGTATAAGAAGCATCTTGCCTAATATCCCTACCAGCAATGCCACTTAAATCTTTCCCATTGGGCATTCCTTTTTGAGCAACTGGATCGGAGCTGTAATTAGGATTTTGTGTCTTCGTATTTTCATCAAGGAAAAGCCCTGTGACGGCAACCTTTCCTAAACGTGGATCGTTCGCTGATTTTAATTTGTTAATAAAGTTTTGTGACCACTTCACATAATAATTTTCTTGTCCGCCGTCGCCAGCCAATACCTGGCTGTTGCGGTTCTGAGTAACCCTTGCGCCTGCTACATCGTGTTTAACGAAGGCATTATCATCATTACTGGTCATGGTTTTACCAATAACTTTTTGTGCATAGGTTTTAGCTGTATTTTCATCTACTTTAGTTAAACGCATGGCTATGCGTAATAATAAAGTGTTACCGAATCTCTTCCATTTATTGATATCTCCTTTGTAAATGGCATCTCCTGTAACCTTATCGCCATTAACATCCAATGCATTAGTTGCTTCTTCTACCTCTTTTAATAAATCGGTATAAATTGCCTGTTGCTTATCATATTTAGGTGCTAAATTACCTGTATAATAACCTTGTCCTGCTTCCGAATAAGGCACATCACCATACAGATCTGTAATACGCTCAAAAATTAAAGCTTTCCATAAACGTGCAACCTGGCGTACATTATTATACTTAGAAGATCCTTTTGTAAATTCAACAATATCAACAATAGGTTTAACCTGCTCTACGTAAGCACCAACAGTTGTACCTCCCCAATAAGCGGCAGTATAACCTTCATTAAGCAGATACTTATCTCCTGCCCAATAGCTTACTACCGTAGAAAGCCCCTGCATCATAGTAGATGAATAAATCAAATTCCCTCTCCAGGTATCATAAGCGAAATCGGTACTTCCAGTGTAAGTAAGCTGAGCGGTAGTTAAGGTAAAATTAGGATCGAAAGTAGCCGCTCCATATGCAGAAGGGTTGGTATTGATATCTTCGAAATCTTTGGTGCAACCAGAGATTATTAACATGCCTATACAAAGTAACAGGCTATATTTTTTTAATATGTTAGTTTTCATTGTTCTGTCTGTTTAAAATTAAAGCTTTACACTAAGGTTTACGCCAAATGTTCTAACCGGCGGCACACCACCTAGTTCCAACCCTGGAAAAGTAGCATTGTAACTGGACTCAGGGTCGATGTTATCCGTCTTTTTCATCAGGATAAATAAATTTCGACCGACAAAACTTACATTTAAACCATGTATTTTGTTCTTGAACATTTTGGCTGGAAAGTTATAACCTAAGGTCATCTGTCTGAGCTTGATAAAACTAGCATCCTGAACAAATTTATTTGAAACATTATCCGCAGAAAGCTGATAGTAAGTTGCTGCGGTATTGCCCAAAGCCTCACGATTTTCTAGTGTAGCTTGATGTAAACCAAATACATAGCCATAATAATCAGTAGCAGAGAATACTTTTCCTCCCCATTTACCATCAATCAAAAATGATAATGTTGCACCTTTATAATTAAACTCGTTGTTCCAACCGGCAAACCATTTATTGTAAGCAGAACCATATGCAACAAGATCGCCGCGTTGAGGTGCACCGTTTGCACCAAGCATGACTTTTCCTGCTGCATCATATTTATAATCATATGCCATTACCTGGGAGGCTGCTTTGCCTGGGATGTTCTGTAAAAAGCCAACACCTGGTCGTGAGGTTGCAATAAGGTTTGAGGTTACACCATCAGCAAGAGAAATTACTTTATTATCGTTGTAAGATCCGTTTAAAGATGATGTCCACACAAAATCTTTACTTTTTAACACCTGTCCAGATAGCAATAGTTCAACACCTTTGTTTTCGATCTTACCAGAATTTAAAACAGCTCCACTATAACCAGTTGATGTCGATGTAGTAACAAAGGTGATTTCATCTTTAGAGGTTTTTTTATACCAGGTAAGATCGAGGTTCAAGCGATCTCCTAAAAAACGTATTTCGGTACCAACTTCCAATTCGGTTGCTTTTGATGCTTTTAATGCCGAATTTGGAATATTTACATTAGAAATAGTGCCTAGCGGCAAACCATTTAACACTTCACTCCTTAAGCTGTAAGTTAATAAAGTTTGATAAGGATCTGTTGCCTGACCAACAACTGCGTAACCAGCCCTCACTTTACCAAAACTTAAGAAAGATGGTTTCCAAAGTTCGGAGAAAACAAATGAGCCACTAACCGAGGGGTAAAATACACTCAATTTATTGTCTTTACCTGGTGTTGCTAACGTAGAGAACCAATCGGTACGGCCACTTCCTGTTAAATAAAAAATGTCTTTATAGGCAAGTTCTAAAGTACCATATACAGACTGGGTTTCAGCTACAGATGCTACATAGGCCACAGATTTATTCTTGGCATTTAAAATATTATAAACACCGAAAACGGCAAAATCTGCTCCACTATTTGTTGTCTGATTAACATTTGTTCTACGGTAACTAGCTCCTACATTCGGTGTAACAGCAAAATCTTCATCTATTTTAAAAGGTTTACCTACTAAAACATCTACATTTACATCCGCAAACTTAGTTGCCTGTTCTACAATTTTACCGGGTGCATAATAAGCGGTACCTGATGGCACTACGTTTTTATAGCTGTCGGTATAAGCGTCACGTCCGGCACGCCCCTGTAAAAACAGCCCATCATCAAAAGTATATTTAGCACTAAACGAACTGATTAAACGATCGCGTTTGGTATCGTTTATAAACTCGTTTGCAGCGAACCAAGGATTGGTTGCATAAGCATTGCCTTTATTGTATTGGATCTCATTACCATTCGCATCTTTCCATGGCTTAAGATCATTTACACTTACACTTGTTGGTAAAAAAGCAACATTATAATTGGCATTACCTGCACCGTCTGAAACCATGGGCCTGTTTTTCGCCTGCTCTAAAATGTAATTCATGCGGGCATCGATAGTTAAGCGTTTAACCGGACTAAAAGTACCTGTAAAATTAAAAGACTGTCTGTTTAAGCCTGAATTCGGAACTACCGAATTATTATGAACATCGTTAGCCGATAAGCGGATGGTACCGCCATCAAAACTTTTGTTCAATGCCAAAGTGTTAGACCATGTACCTCCAGTACGGTAAAAATCTTCGATGTTGTTTTTCTGTGCGATATAAGGTCTGGAAACACCATCAAACTGGATTACATTAGATCCATCTAATTTTGCTCCCCAGCTAGAACCACCAACCTGTGCAGCTGCAGCTGCATCAGTAGGTTTTACACCATTGGCACCTTGTCCATAAACATATTGCCAGTTGGTTCTATCCATTACCTGTTCGGTTACATAATTACTATTAAATTCTATGCTGTTTCCCTTTCCACTTTTGGTTGTAATCAAAATTACACCTGCTTTTGCACGATAGCCATACAATGCCGATGCTGCTGCACCTTTCAGCACCGAAATACTTTCAATATCATCAGGATTTAAGTTCCCAACAGCATCTCCTAAATCTGGAGCATTATCGTATTGACCACCTGAGTTACCATTGCCATTGAGATTATTTAAACCAACTGGTTTATTCTCCATAGGCACTCCATTAATTACATATAATGGTTGATTAGTTTGACTTAAACTAGAAACACCACGGATGGTTACACTGGTTGCTGCTCCCGCACCACCAGAGGTAGAACTAATATCCAGGCCGGCCACTTTACCAACCAAAGAGTTGGCCACATTATTTTCCCTTGCCTGGGTTAGCGTTTCACCACTAACTTGCGTAACCGAATAACCTAAGGCCCTTCTTTCTTTTTTGATACCCAAAGCCGTAACCACCACATCGGTAAGTTGTTTGGTATCTTCGGATAGTACGATATCGATATTGGTCTGCGAACCGATGGCAATTTCTTTAGTTTGAAAACCAGCATAAGAAACTACCAGAATTGCATTTTCGGGCGCATTTAAAGCAAATTTACCATTCACATCGGTAGAAGTACCAATGCCTGTTCCTTTAACCCTAACACTTGCGCCAGGTAAAACCCCTCCTAGGGCATCTTTAACTGTTCCCGAAATCGGGACTTCTTTATTCTTGCTAATTACGATCAGGCCACCATCCGAAACAGAATATTTCAGGTTGGTTCTGTTTAAAATGGCTGCCAATACATCAGTAACCAGAGTATTGGTTACAGTAATGCTTACATCCTTATTTACCGGAACGTAAGAAGAGCTGTAAACAAAATGGTAACTGCTTTGCTGCTCAATAATCTGTAATACCCTGGCTAGCTTTGTTTTCTTAACATCTAAAGAAATTTTTTCCTGAGAAAAAACCGATGCCGAAACATTAAGACAGGTAATGAAAACCATAATACAGGCTAGTTTCATTAGCATAATGAATTTTAGAAGCGCTTTATATTTTGGGCGCCCTTGCAGTAAGTAATAATAAATCATATTTTTGTTTTTTTGGTTGCATAAAGTTCTTGGCAGCAATCTGTTTGCGCATAAACTGCCATTAATTAATCAAAAGAGAAATTGTTAAGGGCGGTGCTCCAACACCGTCCTTTTTTCTTTCTATTTCGAGATGGTTACCTGTTTTCCTTTTATCTCATATTTAAAATTATTTTCGGTGTCTTTTAAAGCTTGTAAAACCTGTTCGATACTTTCGTTTGTTATTGTAGCTGTGAAGCGGTATTTTTCTATTGAAGGATCTGTAAACCTGATTTCTACGTTGTACCATTTTTCTAAAACATTCCTAATCTCATCAAAATCCTGATCGTATATTTCGATCCGGTTCTGTGTCCAGGCAGTTTCTACAATGGTGCTATCTTTAATCTTTGTGTAATGGTTAATGGTAATTTCGGGCTGTAAGGCTGCAGGCTTAAGCAATTTGCTTTTTTGCTGCGGCGCTACGCTCTTATAAAAAGTAACTTTCTGGCTTGGTTTTAAAGTAATGGTTCCGCCATTTCCATTTACGGCTTCCATGGTAATTAAGCCACGGATTAAAGTTGCTTCTGAAGTTGTTTCATCAGGGTATGCTTTCACATTAAAAGCAGTACCCAATACATTGATGTTAAAATCGGCTGTATGCACTTTAAAAGGCTTATTTTTATCATGAGCCACATCAAAAAAAGCTTCGCCTGTTAGGGTAACCTCCCTGAACTGATCGTTAAAACCTTTGGTTACAGATAAAGAACTTTTTGCGTTTAAGAGTACTGTGGTTCCGTCCTGAAGCTTAATTTTTTTACGCTCACCACTTTTTGTGGTAAAAGTATAAACCTCCTGCACAGCGTTTTTTGTATTGTTATACTTAAAGTAGGTGTTATAAACCAATACTGAGCCAAGCACTAAAACCAATGCTGCTGCTATTTTAAGCCACAAATAACGTTTCAGTTTAACTACTTTTTCTTCTGGAAACATACTTTCCTTCAAACTTTCTGTCTGTTTATTCAATGGGCGTTTATTCCCGCTTAATATCACATAAAGTTTTTTTGCTTCTGCAATTACCGCAGCCTGCTCGGGGTGGGCATTAATGTACTTCTCCCAATATCCAATGCAAAGCTTATCGGTTCCAGCGCAATACTGCTGAAAGGTACTATCGACAAGAAAATCTTCTGCATTGAATTTACTTCTATCAACCATTCTAATTTGCCTTTTATATATCAGTGCCCAAAAGCTTTATTTTTTCCTAAGGAAATTTTAACTTTTTTTTAACACGACCGAATATATGCCCTGAATGAGAATACAACGAAGAAATTTAATTTGCAGGAATAGTATTTTCAAAGGTTCTAAAGGGTAGGGCAGATATTTTTATTACTTAAATAATTGCAAGTTTTTTTTGGGAAAAGCAATTGCAGAAGCAATGGGGAGTGATAGTCCTGCTATCCGCTTTATCTCACTGCGTTCAATGCCCGCTTCTATCAGGTTTAGGTGGCGCAGTCTGTTTTACTATTTGGGGTTGCAGGGTGCAGAACCGGTATTGGGAGCACAAGGCCTTCTATTCCTAAACCCGGTAGTAACGAAAATCCTTTTTATTGCTTAAAAAGTATTTAATTATAACGTTTATCTGCAATAAAAAGATTGGAGTGCATAACGGGACTACAGCACCTACGGAGACAGAAATGTTCGTTTTCCAAATAAAAAAATAACCATCAAGCTGGCTGAAATTGCGAATGGAAGGCTTTCGAAAATTTAAGATGAGTTGAAGTGGCAATAAAAGCTCTCTCTATTCCGCTGCGCTGCATCCGATAGCTATCGGATCGAGATGACGAAATGCGGAGATTTACGCATTAAACTCTTTCCTTAGGATTTTAAGCGCATCGTAAATGGTGTTATAGGCTGTTTTAATGGTCTGATTGCTCTGTTCGGCAATCTGTTCATAACTTAGTCCCTCAAAAAACTTTAAATGGATTAACTGTTTTTGACGGAAGGTCAATTTTTCTAAAGCATTTTTGAGCTGATGCTGCACCAGTTCATCGCTTTGCACCTTAACAATAAACTCTTCGTAACTCATTTCCATCCAATCGCCATCGGCTCCTGCATTAAAGAGTGCATCGTTAATTTTGCGCTTTCTTTCTAATATCCTGAGCAGTTTGCGCTTAAGGAAGGTACGCAGATAGGCTTCAACATTATCAACACGGGTTAGGCTTTCGTGTTTCTCCCAAATGGTGGTAAAAACAAGATCAGTAGCTTCACTAGCAGTATCAGCATCGGCACAAACCCTGATCCCGAAATTTACAAGCGGGTAATAAAGCTCCTTGTAGAGATCAAAAAACGCATCTTTATCGCCAACCCGTAACCGTTCCCATAATAAGTGATGCGCTAATTTGTTCTCCATTAAATTGTTAGTTGTTATCACAATATTAACTAAAAACAACAAGATTATTACTAAGTTTCGGTTTGAGTCGCCACAAACCGAGGCTAAGGAGATTTGATCGATTAAAAAAACCCATCAGGTTTCGAAAACCTGATAGGTTTGAATATTACTTTAAAGCCGTTTTACTAAAAATATGATATTCACCAGGGGCCAATATTTGCGTATAAGCACTGGTTGAAAGGTTAACGCTGTTTCCAACTGCATCCACCCAAGTCCCTGATGAACCAAAATCGATATTGGCCGTCTGGCTCACTACACCAAAATTCCCTACCACTATAACCGCATTTGTGCCTTCGGTTAATTTAATGTATTTGATTCCACCAGTAAGGTTATAGGTTGAGTTCGCTGAGTTAAAAATGCTGTTATTCTTTTTCAATCTGATAAATTTAGCATAGGCATCGTACAAAGCTTTACGATTCATGTCGGTATAATAATCCCATTTAATCGGCTTTTCGCCTGTTCTTCCATTAAAATCGATACTGATATCATAACCCAGTTCTCCAAACTGCCAGATCATTTTCGGCCCTGGGATACTAAATAAAAATGCAGCTACTAATTCTTCCCTTTTTAATGATGTTGCCAGATTCCCCTTAATCATATAATTACCCGATGCATTGCCATAACTGAAATTTTTAAAATTCAACCTTTCCTCATCATGACTTTCGCCATAGCTAACCAAATTCTCTGATTTGGCAAAACCGTGATTGGCATAAAAACCCCACTGAAAATTAGAATTATCTAACCAGCCCATGGTTGCTTCGTTCATGTTGTAATTCATGTTGTTCCAAAGCATCATACCATCATCGGCCAAAACTTTTTCTTCTGATTCCTCAGCAAAGTGCTCCAAAATCACATAGAAATTAGGATCTATACTCTTGATATAGCCATTATAATCTTTCCAGATGGCCACACGGCTTGCATCATATAACTTAAACTGTGCATCATCGGTTGAAGATTTCTGTGTGAATCCTTTCGACAGATCGAAACGGAAACCATCAATTTTATATTGCTGCATCCAAAATTTCATCACATCTTTCGAGAACTTTTTAGTAGCCAAACTTTCGTGGTTAAAATCATAACCCACATTAAATGGATGTTTTGCATCAACATTAAACCATGGACTCGAAGCGGTTGGCTTAACACCATCAAAATACAATTGCACCATAGGCGATTGACCGAAAGAATGATTCAGCACCATATCTAAAATCACAGCAATTCCCCTTCCGTGACATTCATCGATAAAATTCTGCAACGCCGTTTTAGTCCCATAATATTTATCGGGCGCAAAATAAAACGATGGATTGTAGCCCCAGCTTAAATTACCTTCGAATTCGTTTACCGGCATCAACTCAATTGCGTTTATGCCCAAACCAATTAAATAATCAAGTTTAGCCAATGTTGAGGCATAATTATGATCGGTGGTAAAATCGCGGACGAGCAATTCGTAAATGACCAGGTTATCTTTTGCCGGACGGGAAAAACTGGTGTTTTTCCAGGCGTAAGTTGGCTGATTCGCTTGCATTACACTTACAGTTCCTGTTGTTTTACCTATTGGATAGGTTTTTAAATTTGGATAAGTTGCTGCAGTAATGTATTTATCATTATCCGGATCGAGTATTTTCTCGCAATAAGGATCGGCAACTTTTAAGTTTCCATCTACATAAAACTGATAGGCATATTCCGTATTTGGGTTTAAATTATCTACCTGAACCCACCAATAATTCCCATCTGGCGTATTTTTCATGGCTAGCGTTGTGGTAGACCAATCGTTAAACTCGCCAATTAGCGAAACTGATTTTTTACCTGATGCGTAAAGCGTTACAATAGCCGATGTTCCGTTGTTGATAAATACCACACCATCTCTGGCTCCGGCAGGTAAAGCTGCTGCTTGGTTTGTTGGCGTTAGTTCTAGGCTAACATCTGTAGATGCTTTTTTACAGGCGCTATTAAGCGTTATTGCCAATAGCAATAGATAAATTATTTTTTTCATCTGGTTAGATTATTATTGGTTTTACCACAGAGAACACTGAGTTTTCCACGGAGAAGATAATATCTCATACCAACTCTGTGCCCTCTGTGCATTTACGCTATGTACTCTGTGGTTATTTTCTGTTGGTAGGAATACTTTAAACTGATCTATTTTCTTCTACTCCAAGTTTAGAAGCCAAAACTTCGTCTGTTTTCTTTGGTTCGCGGATAAACACATAACAGATTACAGCAGCCAGAACCATTAAACCTCCACCCAATTGAACTGCTAAAAGCCTATCGTTATTTAATACATTCCGCATGAGCCAGCCGAAGCCCAACGAGGCAATAATTTCTGGCAAAACAATAAAAAAATTGAAAATCCCCATATAGATCCCGATTTTATCTTTGGGTAAAGAGCCACTCAGCATAGCATAAGGCATAGAAAGAATACTAGCCCAGGCAATACCCACACCAGTCATGCATAAATACAGCATATTTTTATCGTGCACCCAGGCCACACTGATTAAGCCAATTGCTCCACAAATTAAACATAAAGCATGTGTGGTTTTTCTCCCCAGTGCATCTGCAATTTTTGGCAGCACCAGTGCGAACAGAAAAGTAATAACGCTGTAGTAAGCAAGTGTTAAACTTCCAAAATCTGCACCATGCGCATAAACCGGATCAGCCGCATCTTTACCTCCGAAAACATTCACGGCAACGGCCGTAGTATAATAAAACCACATTAAAAACAAACCTGGCCAGGTAAAAAACTGGACCAAAGAAACAATTTGCATCCTTTTTGGCATATTCCTTAAGGCATGAAAAATTTCCCTTGCACCACCCCCAAAACCTTTATTGCTTTCTTTTACTTTTTCTTTAAAATCTACATCCTGCGGAGGGTATTCTTTAGTGGTGAAAACCGTCCATAATACAGCGGCGAAAAAGAAAAAAGCGCCAATATAAAAAGAGAATTTTACGTTTTCTGGAATACTCCCCTGTTCGGCGGTATTGGTTAAGTGGAATACATTGTTCATAATCCATGGCAATGCTGATGCTACACTTCCACCCAAACCGATCATCATACTCTGCATGATGAAACCTCGGTTAACCTGACTATCGGGCAATTTATCGGTAACAAAAGCACGGAAAGGTTCCATTGCAATGTTTCCAAAAACATCCAGAATCCAAAGTAAACCAGCTGCCATCCACAGCACACTGCTGTGTGGCATAAAGATTAAAGCAATGCTACTCACAATGGCCCCGATCATAAAATATGGCCTTCTTCTGCCCCATTTTGGATGCCAGGTACGGTCGCTCAGGTAACCAATAATCGGCTGCACCAATAAGCCGGTTAAGGGCGCGGCCAAAAACAATAACGGAACCTGATCGGGATTGGCACCCAGGTTTTCGTAAATACGGCCCATGTTTGCACGTTGTAAATCCCAACCAAACTGAATGCCAAAAAAACCAACACTCATGTTGATGATCTGTACGAGTGTTAATTTTGGGTTCTCGAATACTGTTTTTAAGCTCATTGTATTTGGTTTAGTGTTTTACCACCGAGGGCACTGAGTTGTACACAGAGTGTACCGAGGTCTCATATACTTTGTGTTTCTCAGTGCTTTTACTTTGTGTCTCTGTGGTTAATTATTTTAAAATTCGATTACCTGTGCGCTAACAGGCGTAACGGTTACAGGTATACTTGTTCCCGCCGGAATATTTAATTTCCTGTCTGTTAACAGATCTGTAACCGGAGATGAATGTTTAACTTTTAAAATCTGATCAGGGATTTCGATATTGGCAGTTAAGGTTTGTGTCCGATCAAAATTAGCCACGACCAATAAACGCTGTTTACCTGAATAACGGATAAAAGCATACATGCGGTTATTCATGTTGCCAGTAACAGGCACCTCATAAATCTCACCATTTATTACAGCATCGCTGGTTGAGGTAACTTTTAATAACTGTTGGTAGTAAGCACGTAATTTCTGCTCGTTTTCACCTAATTGTTTACCATCAAAAGCGCCATTATTCATCCATTTCTGGTGGTTTGGAACACCCCAATAATCGAAAATAGTGGTTCTGTTGTCGTCGCCGCCAAATCCTTCCTGACCTTTTCCTGGTTCACCAACTTCCTGACCAAAATAAAGCATCACCGGACCCGAGCCCAATGTTGCCGAAACAACCATTGCAGGTAAAGCGAGTTCGGCTTTCCCTGCAAATCCTGCTGATGCAATGCGTTCTTCATCGTGGTTTTCCAAAAAGCGCAACATGTGTTTGCCAAAACCAGCACTTTCTACCTGCCATACGTGTTTAATAGCCGATACATCTGCAGTTGGTTCATTTCTGATCAGTTTTTTAAGTCCATCGTACAAACCCACTTTATCATACAGGTAATCGAATTTACCTTCGTCTAAATATTGTTTGTAAACTTTTGGATTGTAGGCTTCTCCGAGAAAAATTAAATCAGGATTAACTTTTTTAACCTGTGGAATTACCCAGTTCCAGAAAGCAATAGGCACCATTTCGGCCATATCACATCTGAAACCATCAACGCCTTTATTGGTCCAATAGGTTAAAATATCATGCATTTTTAGCCAAACCGGCGGAATGGGATCGAAATATTGCTTTTCGCCGTTCTGATAATCTACGCCATAATTCAACTTAATGGTTTCGTACCAATCATCGTATTTAGGCTGGGCAGAAAACACATTGTTACCGGTAGCTTTTGCAGGGTTTTCATTAAACTTGCCATCCTGTAAAACGGAAATCGGTGTTTGCTTTGCTCCACTTGTTGGCGCTGCAAATGGCTGACCAGGGGTATAATAAAAATCGTTCCTGGTGCTAAAAGCTTTGGTTACATCATCCTGGGCACCAAAATCGATCGCATTTTTTGGCTTTGCATAAGAATGATAACTTCTGGCTACGTGATTGGGCACAAAATCGATCAGCACTTTTAAGTTTTTAGCATGTGTTCTCTTCACCAAGGCTTCAAACTCCTTCATTCTGTTTTTAACATCAACAGCCAGATCGGGATCTACATCGTAATAATCGCGGATGGCATAAGGCGAGCCTGCTCTTCCTTTTACCACATCTGCATCGTCAGGTTTAATTCCGAAGGCAGCATAATCGGTTAAACTCGCATGGGCAAGTACACCTGTATACCAAACATAATTTACACTGAGTTCTTTTATACCATCTAAAGCTTTATCGGTAATATCATTAAACTTACCAGAACCATTTTGTTCGATGGTTCCATAAGGAGTATTTGTACTGTTTTTATTCCCAAATAAGCGGGGTAATAACTGATAAATAACGATCTGTTTATCGTTCATTTTTATACGTTGTTTTTGTGCAAAGGATGACATTGAAAATAGTAAAAAGAAAACATACAGTATGCAGGTCCTCCTCCTGCGCTTCCGATGTAAAATCGGAATAGACACTCCCAAGGGGGACAAAAATAGGGCTAAAAAGTTTCTTCCAATTATGTAAGATTGAGATTTAAACCCTCTACCTTCAACCTTTAACCCCTCTACCTTTCTCATACCAACGCTGCGTTATTTACTTCAATTTCGGTATTTCCAGCCAATTTATAAAGCTGGTTTCTAATGCCGATTTCTAAATCAATGGCTGCATTATTTTTGATGCTGATGCCACTTTCGGTGATATTGATCTTTAAGGTAGTTCCTCTAAAGCCGATGGTAAATGAAAAAGATTTCCATTTGCCCGGCAAGAAAGGATTAAACTGCAATTTCCCATCACGCACACGCATACCGGCAAAACCTTCAACCACACTCATCCAGGTTCCTGCCATCGAAGTGATGTGCAGACCATCTTCGGTATCATTATTATAATCATCGAGATCTAAACGGGCGGTACGCAAGTAGAATTCGTAAGCACGTGCCTCGTCATTTAATTTCGCGGCTAAAATACTGTGTACGCATGGCGACAATGAACTTTCGTGTACGGTACGGGGCTCATAAAAATCGAAGTTACGTTTCAAAGTGTCCAGATCGTAGTCCTCTTCAAAGAAATATAATCCCTGTAAAACATCGGCCTGTTTAATAAAACAAGAGCGTAAAATCCTGTCCCAGCTCCATTTTTGATTAATTGGCCGTTCGCTGGCAGGAAGGTCTTTCACTAAAGTTTGTTCTTTATCCAAATACCCATCCTGCTGCAAGAAAATACCCAGTTTTTCATCATGCGGATAATACATTTTTTCGATGATATCTGCCCAATCGGTAAATTCCTTTTGATCGAAATTTAAGCTTTTTAACAGACTGTTGTATTTTTCAGGCTGCTGCGTTTTCACGATTCCGGCAGCTTCGGTTGCATATTTCATACACCAGGTAGCCAAAATATTGGTGTACCAGTTGTTGTTTATATTGTTCTCATATTCATTTGGACCAGTTACGCCAAGCATTACATATTGCTGTTTATCATTGCTCCAGTTAACGCGTTGTTTCCAGAAACGGGCAATGCCGATCAGCACTTCTAAACCAAAATCAGACAGGTAGCTTTCATCACCGGTATAGCGGATGTAATTAAAAATGGCAAAAGCGATGGCGCCATTGCGGTGGATTTCTTCGAAGGTAATTTCCCACTCGTTATGGCATTCCTCACCGTTCATCGTTACCATAGGATACAATGCTGCACCGTCTTTAAAACCTAATTTTGCTGCATTTTCAATCGCTTTACCCAATTGCTTATGGCGATAAATTAACAGGTTTTTGCTCACTTCCTGTGGAGCAGTTGCCAGATAAAACGGCACACAATAAGCCTCTGTATCCCAATAGGTTGAGCCACCGTATTTTTCGCCCGTAAAACCCTTCGGACCAATATTCAATCGGTCATCTTTACCAGTATAGGTTTGAAAAAGCTGAAAAATATTGAAACGAATGGCCTGTTGAGCCGAAACATCACCTTCGATAATGATGTCGCTTTCTTCCCACTTGCTTGCCCAGGCTTCGGTTTGTTCTGTTAACAAGGTATCGAATCCTTTAGCAGATGCGTTGGCAATTACCGACTTTGTTTCTTTTAAAAGTGATTCCTTTGGGTAATTTTCTGAAGATAAATTCGCCGCAATTTTAACCAAAGTGATTTCTTCGTTAGCTTTTACCTCAATAGAAAAAGTTTGTCCAACAAATTTTTCTTTGCGGACAGCCTCTGGATTAATGTCTAATTTCTCCGCATTTTTATACAATTCGATATTACTCCCTGTACAAACTTCAAATGCTGTTTTCTTTGTTCTTAGTTTGATATAAGCTTCCGTTCCAGAAATTTCATCTGCAATTTTATCCCAGAATTTTTCGTCGTAATTACTATCCTGATTTTTAACATCACCATCAATAAAAGGCGTTAATGTTAATTTACCATCAAAATCTAATGGCGTAATGCTATATCGGATGGCGCCAACTTCATCATCAGCTATGCTACAAAAACGGGTTGATTTAACTTTTAGGGTTTTACCGCTTTTTAACTTTGCCGTGAACGTACGCTCCAGGTATCCGGCATGCATATTCAACAAACGTTTAAAATCGCTTACCTCAGCAGTTGCCAGATCAAGGATTTCATCATCTAGTTTTACTTCAATACCTACCCAGTTTGCTGCGTTTAATACTTTCGCAAAATATTCCGGATACCCGTTTTTCCACCATCCTACACGGGTTTTATCTGGATAATAAACACCTGCAACGTAATTTCCAAGTAGGGTTTCTCCGGTATAAGTTTCTTCAAAATTGGCGCGCTGGCCCATACGGCCATTACCCAAGCTGAAAATACTTTCCGAAATTTTATTTAAATGTGGATCAAAGCCTTCTTCGATAATATTCCACTCATCTGCTTTAATGTAATTTTTCATAATTGAGTATTGAGTAGCGAGATTTGAGATTTGAGACATACCCTCAACCTTAAACCCTACACCTTAAACCTATAAATTCTCTAAATCTTTAACTGTTAATTTGTCTAATCCGCTTACTACCACATCTGCCTGGCTAAGCACGCTTTTTTCACCGATACCGATGGCTTTCATTCCGCCTCTTTTTGCAGCTTCTACCCCAGCGACAGCATCTTCAAAAACCACACATTCATCAGGTGCGAAACCTAAAAGTTCGGCTCCTTTTAAAAATACTTCAGGATCTGGTTTTGATTTGGTGACCATGTTTCCATCCACTATTTCATCGAAAAAATGAGCAAGGTCTGTTTTCTCTAAAATAATTCCCGAGTTTTTACTTGCCGAGCCTAACGCCAGTTTATAACCGGCTTTGTGAATCGCTGTTAAGAAATCAACCGTTCCGGGTAAAACTTCGGCCGGTGTCATTTTAGTAATCATATCTACATACCAGCTGTTTTTCAAACTAGCGAGTTCTTCTTTTTCGGCATCGGTTTTATCTACTCCACCCCAGGCAAGAATCTTATTTAAACTTTCTACCCGACTTACGCCTTTTAGCTGTTCGTTCTGCTCTTCTGTAAAATCGAAACCCATGGTATTGGCCAAACGTTTCCAAGCTTTGTAGTGATAAACTGCGGTATCTACCAGTACACCATCGAGATCGAAAAGACAGGCTTTTATTGAGGCGGAAGGCGTAAGGTTAAAGGTAGAAGGTTCTGTATGATTATCTTGCATATTTTTATCTCTAGCCTTCGACTGAAGTCGATGGCAATTAATTTAATTCCAGTAACAACGTTGTTTTAGCTGGTACTTTAATGTTTTTGAATTCGATGTTTTCGCCGGTAATTACGTTTTTAGCGGATGTAATTCCTGCTGTTCTTTCGGCAAAGCGATCGGTATTTAATGTTTTTTCTTTTTCAGTGTTATTTACAATAACCATTATTGTCCCTTTTGGTTCGGTGTTGTAACGGAAATAAACATAAATATCATCTTGCGGTACAAACTGCATCAATTTACCGGTTTGTAATGCTGCGCTGTTTTTTCGGAAATTGGCTAATGTTTTAACAAAATTGAAAGCTTCATTTTCTTTGCCTGTACGACCATCGGCAATAAATTTGTCTTTTTTATCACCTTCCCAGCCGCCAGGAAAATCAGAACGGATCAATCCATCAGGATTGGAAAAGTTTTTCATTAAAATTTCTGTTCCATAATACATTTCAGGAATACCCCGCATGGTTAAGAGAATACTCATTCCCATTTTGTATTTATCGAAATCTTCGCCAACCATCGAATAGAAACGGCTCATATCATGATTATCTAAAAAGATGCAGTTGGTATTTGGGTTTTTATAAAGAAAATCGTGTGCTAAGGTGGCATACAAACGGTTAATTCCGTCTACCCAACCGTTTTTTCCGTTTATTCCTTCGTAAATTGCATCTTTTAAAGTGGCATCGGTAATGCCTTGCAAATGAGTATCAAAACCGCGGTTAACCGTATTGCCACCAGTAAAAAAGGCCTGGTTCGCCACAGCAGTTACCAGTGTTTCTCCAAAAACAGATAAGTGCGGGAATTCTGCCTGAACTTTTAAAGCCCAATCGGCCATATAAACCGGGTCATTATATCCGTAAGTATCCAAACGTAAACCATCAATACCAGCATATTCGATCCACCAGATGTGGTTTTGGGTCAGGTAATTCTGCACATAAGGATTGGTCTGGTTTAAATCGGGCATTGAAGGTACAAACCAGCCATCTAACATCTGTTTACGATCTGCCGCAGAGGCGTGTACATCCATAACGGTCTGATCGCGATAACTCGTTTGCGTATATTTTGGCCATTGGTTTAACCAGCTTTTCATTGGTAAATCTTTATAAAACCAGTGCTGGGTACCAATATGGTTGTGTACAATATCTTTAATCACTTTTAATCCTTTGGCATGGGCAATCTCTACATATTTTTTGTAAAGTGCATTTGTACCATACCGTGGGTCTATCTTATAATGATCGGTTACTGCGTAGCCATGATATGAAGCTTGTGGCATATCGTTTTCTACCTCTGGCGTCATCCAAACTGTAGTTACACCTAAATCTTTCAGGTAATCGAGGTGGTTAATTACACCTTGTATATCGCCCCCATGGCGATAGTACATGCTATCGCGGTTTAATGCAGTTTCAGTTAAACCCTGAACCACATCGTTGCTTTTATCGCCGTTCGAAAAACGATCGGGCATAAGCAGATAAATAAAATCTTTGTTGGTTACACCCTGAATCCTGTCCGCACTTTTATTGCGGTTTTTTAATTCGTAAGTGTAACTAAATATCTTTTTGCCCTTTACAGAAAAATTAATCGGGAAACTTCCGGATTTTACGGTAGGGGCAAGTGTTAAATCGAGAAATAGATAATTGGGATTTTCTACTTTATTTACCTTAACGAGCTTAACCCCTGGATAAGTTAAGGCTACTGTAGTATGGGCAATGTTGTCGCCATGCACAAGTAACTGTAATTTAGGATTATGCATCCCAACGTACCAGAACATGGGTTCTACACGCTCTAGCTTTTGGGCAAAGAGATTGATACTGCTAAACAGTACAATCAGGACAATGAATATTTTTTTTAATCCCGGCACATTTGCGTGGATTTTAGTTTGAGCATTAAAGGGAGAAGGAATAACGAAAGAAGAGGTAGCTGAAGTAAGCGATTTTATCATGCTAAAACTTTTTAATGATTTTAAAAATCCTGCAGAGATCAAACGATCTCTACAGGAATAGTTTAGTTAATGATTAATTTTTAACCATGGTGTATGATCCAGCTTTACCATCAGCATTAACGGTTAAGGTTAAAGTATAGGTTCCGGCATCGGTTACCATGATATCAGCGCCATTGTTGCCAATACTGGTTGTCCAATCGTGGTTTAATCTGAATTTAAAAGCACCGGATGTTAAAGCAATTTTCGCTTGCCAGGTGCCTTTTCCATCATTAATAAATTTTAAATCGGTATCTACTGCCCAGTTACTGCCAGGAATTGCATTACCTATAACAGACCAGTAGTCGGCTTTTGCAATGGTATAGGTTTTTTTATTTAAGTCAACGGTTAATAGTTTGAACTCTGCAGATACTGAACTGATATCGCCGCCAGAGGTACTAATTGTACCGCCACCTGCATCGCCATAAGCTACATCCCATTTTTTTTCTGGTGTAATTTTGAACGGGCTACCATCAAACTTGATAATTCCGGTATAAACGCCATTACTGGTTAAGGATACCAAACTATCGGCCGTTGAAGGGTTCCAGCCCTGATAATTACCAGGTACATAAATCCATGCCGATGCTAAATAAGGGGTTGCGCTTAAAGTAATTACATTTGAATAGGTCATGGCGTTTGCTGCAGCACCTGATTTCAACCTTACTTCTACCTGTGCAGGTGTACCGATGGTTGCACCAAGCGCTAACATCATGGTATTAAAATCGTTTACGGTTGGCGAGTATGAGGTTGTACTCACTACATATTCTTTAGGCGAAGCAAAGTTTTTTCCTTTAATATCAAACTGAATGGTTGACGTTACTGGTACAGTGTAACCTGTAACGGTTGATGCAGGAAATGTTAAGGTTAATGCAGGCTTTGTTCCGTTTGCCTGTACCAAGCTTAAGCTAGTTGCTGAGGCAGTAAGTGTACCTGCAGGGCTTACATTCGAAACCGTCTGCGTTTCGTCTTTTTTGCAAGACCAAAGCGATACGGCTAAACAGCATACCGCTAAGGATTTAAATAATATTGATTTCATATGCGATGAAGATTAATAACCAGTGTTTTGAACCAGATTCGGATTTGCAATTAAATCGGCATTTGGAATCGGATATAGATTGCGGTAAGCAGGTAAACTAGTGCCAGCCTTTACGCCACCTTTAAACGGCCATAAATAAGTAGCCCCAGCAAATTTGCCATAACGGATTAAATCGGTACGGCGGTGACCTTCCCAATACAACTCACGACCTCTTTCGTCTAAATAAAAATCGGTTGTTAAAGCTGCCGCAACAAGATTACCGCTGGTATTGCCATAGGCACGTTGACGTAGGGCATTCACATAAGTTAAAGCTTGTGCTACCGAACCTCCTGAACCTCCTCTGGCAACGGCTTCTCCGTAAATAAGATATTGCTCTGCCAAACGGAAAAGGGCAAAATCTAAAGAGCTGAATGTTCCGTTTAATGATGCAGGAGTTGTACCGCCTGATGTTACATTTCTAAACTTGGTCACCTTTAAACCATCATTAGGATCTGAAATGGCATCTATTGTTGCTTTCGGGCCAACAAAAACACCACGTTTATCAATAGATCCGGTAGTATTTGGAAATAAGGCTGGTAAATTCTGACGGGTACGGTTACCGGCCCAACCACCATTTGGCACACCATACTCACCTGCTACCATACCTGCAGCATCAGCCGATGCATAAACTGCTGCATTGATCAGGAAAGTAGTACCTCCGTAATTGGTTCCATTCACACCATCATAATTAATGGTCAATATATTTTCGGTGTTTCCGATATTGTTATCTGCTTTGAACAGGTTGGCATAACTTGAGTTTAAAGCATAACTAGCTGCAATAACTTTGCTCGAATAGGTTATTGCTTCTGTATATTTTGCAGTACCGGTATAAACCTGAGCATTTAAATATAACCTGGCCAATAATGCCCAATCTGCCCCTTTGTCTGCACGGCCATACTCGTTGGCACGAGGTTCAGCCAGGTCGCTTTCTATAGCTTTCAATTCTGATTCTACATAAGTAAACAATGCTGCACGCTGAATCTGTTTAGGGTTAACCTTTCCGATTTCGTCAGCTTCAGTTACAAATGGCGGATTTCCAAATGCATCTAACAATACCCAATACTGGTAGGCACGTAAGAAACGGGCTTCTGCACGATAACGCGCAACATTAGTTGCATCAGCTCCGGTAATATTACGTGAAGCCAGTTTATCGGCAGTGCTTTGGCGTAAATAATCGTTAACCAGGGTAATCTGCGAGATACTGCGTGAGTATAAACCTCTCAAAAACTGGTTATCGGTAGACCAGGTAGCATTGTCTAATTCAGGAATACCTGTATCGCCCCAATTACATACCGCCTCATCTGTCACTAATTCTTGTGAAGTCCAAAATAACCTTAAAAAATCTGCGAAACCAGAGTTTAAGCCTCCAACATCACTGTTATCTGAACCAGATGGACTTGTTAATCCATAATTTGCATATAACCTAACCAATTGTTGTTTGTAACCTGCCGGTGTGGCATAAGCAATATCTGCTGTTACATCGTTGGTTGGTGTTAGATTTAATGCGTCTTTTTTGCATGCGTTTAGTGATAGCACTAAAACCGCCGATGCCAATATTATTTTAAATGAGTTTTTCATTGTATTTCTTCTATTAAAAACCAACGTTTAAACCTAGCGTGTATGTTCTTGGTCGTGGATACAGGTTATAATCGATACCTGTAGCTAATTCTGGATCAAGACCTTTGTATTTCGTTACAACAAAAACATTCTGGCAGTTTGCCGAAATTCTCATCGTTGCTGTTCCATCTTTAGATAATTTGCCAATATTATAGGCCAAACCTAAATTATCCATTTTCAGAAAGGATGCATTCTTGATGTAGTAATCGCTCAGGTACTGTGTATTGGTAAAACCAGTATTCAATATATCGCTGCTGGCATTATTAAGGATACCTACCGAACTCAATAAATTTGATTTGATACCAAAGTTCGAGCTCACGTTGTCATAAACGTAATTGCCTAAACTGGCTCTCAAAACCGTATTAACGCTCCATTTTTTGTAGGTAAACGAGGTATTGAAACCAAAAGTAAACTGAGGATCTGGCGATTTATAGAAATACTGATCATCAGTAGTGATGGTACCATCACCATTTAAATCCTGGTAAACACCTTCAAGTGGTTTGCCGCTTGCATCGTAAACCTGTTTGTACACAAAATACGATTGAGGAATCTGATTAACCGCATTGTATTTTAAGTGAATTCCGGTTCCTCCCGAAATATCACCCGCATCAATTTTAAACCCAGAGTTTGGGTTCAGGGTTAAATTGGTTACTTTTCTTTTGTTATAAGATGCGTTTACACCAAAATCCCAAGTGGTATTTTCAGTTTTGATAGCTGTAAAATTTAAACTTACTTCTGCGCCTCTAACATCCATATTACCTACATTGGTAACCAGTTCATTGCTAAAGTTTGTTCCTACAGGGATGGTAATCTTACTTAATAAATCGGCAGTTTTTTTGTAATACACATCAATGCTACCATATAACCTTCCACCTAAAAACCCATAATCTAAACCTGCATTATAAGTTGTGGTAGTTTCCCATCTCAAATCAGGATCGTATCCAGCTGGGGCATAATAATTATAAAAAGTATTACCAATCTGATATTGGCCTGTATTGCTGTTAGCGTAATATTTAGCGATGTAATTGTAGTTGCCAATATCAGCACCATCCTTATTACCAGTTTCTCCATAACTTAATCTCAATTTCAGATCAGAAAGCACTTTGCTGTCTTTAAGGAAATTTTCTCCGATAATTCTCCAGGTAAAACCTACTGAAGGGAAATATCCCCAACGGTTGTTTTCGGCAAATTTAGAAGAAGCATCGGCACGCATCGTGGCCGATAAGATATATTTCTCTGCCAGTGTATAGTTAAATCTTCCATAGTAAGAAAGCATTTTATTACGTTCTACAGAAAATGGAAAAACCGGTATAACGATTGGCGTACCTAAACCTGTGTAATTGGTAAAGTTATAACCAGTGGTTGCTATATCATAATAACCGTAACCAGCAGTTACATCAAATCTACTTTTAATGCTTTCTACCGTATGTGCATAGTTTAGATAGAACTCAGAAAATTTATCAGCTTCTGTTTTTAAAGCCCTGGAAAGTGAGCCGCTTGTTGCTGCTGATTGAGCAGCGTAAGTTGGCACAACAATGCTTCCATAACCTTTAGATACATCGTAACCAAGGTTTAAGTTCGCATGTAACTCAGGTAAAAAGTGAAATGAATAATCGAATTTAGCGTTACCTACACTCCGTGCCGCATTACCATTATTATCCTGTAACCTAATTAATGCAACAGGGTTACGCGGTGCATTTGGATTTGGAACCATTGCACTTCCAGTACCTTGTGTCCATTCGAAATAGTTTCCGTATTTATTGTCTGCATAAATTGGCTGCGTTGGATCGAACTGAATGGCTGAGTTAATTGCACCAGCATTTGCGAAATGTGAATCGGTTAACGATCCTTTTAAGTTTAAATCGATCTTTAAATGATCTTTAAACAATCTTGGCGACAAGGTAATTGAACCTGTTCCACGTTTTAGTTTATCAGTAATCAATAAACCATCCTGATCTAAGTAACCTGCAGAAACACGGTAAGGCACTCCTTTGAATGAACCCGCTATACTCAGATTATTGTCAGAGGTAAATGCATTCTGATAAATGGCATCCTGCCAATCGGTATTTGCTGTGCCCAGCAAACTTTTTTGCGTTGCGTTTCCGTTTGCATTAACATAAGCACGAACCTGATCGGCAGAAAGTACATCTACCTTTCTCGCAACCGTTGCAATAGAGTTATTGGTGCTGAAGTTTATTACAGGCGCACCAGAACCACCTTTTTTAGTGGTAATTAAAATTACCCCATTCGATGCTCTTGAACCATAAATAGCCGTTGCGTTAGCATCTTTCAGTACGGTAAAAGTTTCTATATCATTCGGATTGATCAGCGACAACGGACTTGGCGCATTATCGATCGTATTACCGCTAAATGGTACTCCATCAATTACAACCAATGGATCGTTACTGGCATTTAATGATGCCCCGCCACGGATACGGATTTGGCTACCTACTCCAGGCTGGCCGCTATTAGAGATAATGTTCACCCCTGCTACCTTACCCTGAATTAATTGCTCAGGCGTTGTAATCGCTCCTTTTTGAAAATCTTTCGAATTTACAGTAGTAATAGATCCGGTTAGGTTTTTCTTTTCTGCGGTACCGTAACCGATTACCACAACCTCGTTCAGTTTTTGTGCATCGGGTGCCAATTGAAAATTAACAGTAGCATTTCCTGAAATGCTTACGGCTTTATCAAGGGTTTGATAACCGATAAAACTTGCAGATAGCGTTATCGAACCATTCGATAAACCTGCTAGTTTATAATTACCGTTCTCATCAGTTGATGTACTTCTTGTAGTTCCTTTTACAACTACAGAAGCACCAGGTAATGGTAGGCCGGTTTCATCAAGCACTTTACCAGACACCGATCCGGTTTGTGCTTTTACCATTAATGCTGAAAAAACTAACAGCACCAAAAGCCCCTGTTTTAACAGGTAAAATACTCTCATATTTGAAGCTCGTTTAAGTATAAAAATTTGGTTAAATATTATAGTGATTTACACATAGGCCTAATTTACAGCTGTTAATGATATTTCAAAATTTATTTAAAAAATATATTTCTGACCAAAATTGCAGCCAGAAAATCAACATAAAAATTAGCTTTTTGACACTGGTAAAAATTTACATTAAATAATTGTTAAATTGATAATTATCTTATAATCAATAAATTATAAATGTTAAATGTTAATTTAAAGTGTAATTATTACACTAAGCTATTTTTATGTCTTTTTTCGGGAACGTTCCCGAAAAAATTAAGTCAAAATTCAACCGTTTTTCGGGAACGTTCCCGAAAATCAGTCAGAATTCTGCGTATTTTACACTAAGTGAAGAAATTTTTTGAAAATTTCAGACTAAAAATGAGCTCATTTTCAGGGGCCTTTTTTACCCGTTTCCGGTCGAATTCCGCTTGATAATTTTAGACTCCAAAACCACCTCATTTGTCAGGTTCTTATCGGCATGATCATCCAAAATAGTAAATAATAATTTAGCCGCTTCCTCTCCTATTTCGGTAGCGGGTTGAGTGATGGTGGTGAGTGAGGGATTTAACAAAGGAGCGATTTCCAAACTGGAAAAACTGATCACCTTTAAATCTTTTGGAATATTGATATTGAGATCGTAACAAGCATAGTAAGTGGCGAAGGCCAAACGTTCTACCGAGGTAAAAATACCATCTGGTTTTAATTGCGTTAAAGCCTCTTTAATAATAATGCTATTTTCTTCGTAACTGTTACTGCAATCTACTATCAGGTTTTCTTCGAAAGGAATCTGGTGTTTGGCCAGTGCATCAAGATAACCCTGCATACGGGTTTTACCTATCGATAAACTTTTATTTACCACCAGGTAGGCAATTCTACTGCAGCCCTGCTCTATTAAATGTTCAGTTGCCAGAAAACTGCTGTTATAATCATTTGTAATTACCCTGGGGGTATCAATGTCTTCATAAATCCGGTCGAAAAACACCAACGGTAATCTTTTGCTACCAAATTTATTGAGGTAATTATGATCGTTGGCTTCTCCGGAAACCGACATTATAATGCCATCGGCCCTACCGTTATGTAGGTGACGGATAAAAGTTACTTCTTTATTATAATCATCATCCGTTACGTAAATCAGAATATGGTAACCATTTTCTCTGGCTAAACGTTCAATACCATGAATGGCCTGTGAGAAATAATTATTGGCCAATTCGGGTACAATAACGGCAATGGTTTTACTTTTTTGCTCCCTTAAATTACTCGCGTAGTGGTTAGGCTGATAGTTTAATTCTTTTGCTTTGGCTAAAATACGCGCTTTGGTAGCACCATTAATGTCACTATTATCCCTAAAAGCCCTCGAAATTGTAGAAGTAGATAAATTTAATGCTTCTGCTAACTTCTTAATATTAATACTATCCATTTTTGGCTATTAAACCCAATTAATTTGAATAAACGCTGTAAATATAAAATATTAATGCACGAATATCTGCCATGTAAAATAATTTATCATTTAATTCATTGTTGCGGAAATAAAACAACTATACTTTATCAATTGACATTAGTCAATATTTTCCATAAAATTATTTAAATAAATATTCTTTTTTTTAAAACAAAAAGCATCTTTACCGCTTTAATAATTATACGCTTTTAATCATCTTCTCATTTACCAGTTGCAAAACAAAACGATATGAAATAAAATTACAAAATGGGAAATAAGAAAATACTCATTGCCGATGATGATGAAGGAATTGTTGATGCTGTGACGATGATTTTAGAAGTGATGGGTTATGATGTTGAATTTACATATGATGGCGGGGCAGTAATAGATGCGGTAAAAAACAGGCCAGATTTGATTCTGCTCGATATTTGGATGAGCGGTCATGATGGAAGAGATATCTGTAAACAGCTTAAAAACGATCCTGAATTTAAGGAGATCCCTATTTTAATGATCTCGGCTAGTAGAGACATCAGACAATCTGCGCTGGATGCGGGTGCAAATGATTTTATGGAAAAGCCATTCGAGATGGATTCTTTACTGAATAAGGTAGAGGTATTATTGGATTAAATTAAAGGTGTAAGGTTAGGGTGTATGGCTTTCCGAAACGATCGTCATCTCGCCTGATGCGCAGTACCGAACTTTCGGGAGAGAGATCTGCTGGTATAAATTTAGCTTCGCTCAAAATCCAATTATTTAATTTCCCTAAAATAAATCCGTTCAGGCAATTGCTTAAAAACAAATTCCGTTACATGGCAAAGCCAAAGTTTATGGTTTTTAAATTCTCCCCTAAATTTTTCTAACATATAATCGCCACCACCACCCAGATTCTCTTCACGCGCATAAACAAGATCTAAAATTTCGGCATCTTCAATAGGCGCATCAGCCATCAGTAATTTGCATTCATCCCCTGCAACTGCTATCCAGTTTAATAATTCATCGGCACCTTCTACCATTTGCAAATCGGCTATGTCTCCACCCCATTCCGGTATATCGGCATACCATTCGTGCTTTGCATTTTTATAAAAACGAATCGCTCTCTCCATATTTTGTAAAGAAAAAAAATCTAGATCAATAATCCTGATAAAAATCGCGAAATTTAGATCATTGCATGTCTGATTCAACTCCACCGGTTTTAAGAAAAATAATTCATATCGATATGGATGCTTTTTATGCATCTGTAGAGCAGCGTGATTTCCCTGAATACCGAGGGAAGCCTTTAGTGGTTGGTGGCAAGCCCGATAGCCGTGGGGTGGTTTCTACAGCCAGTTACGAAGCCCGGCAATATGGAATCCGTTCGGCAATGTCGAGCAGTAAAGCTTACCAGCTTTGCCCGACAGCCATTTTCGTATACCCTCGTTTTGATGCCTATACTGCGGTTTCGAAAGCACTTAGGGAAATTTTTAGTCGCTACACTGATATTATAGAACCCCTCTCATTGGATGAAGCTTACCTTGATGTAACAGAAGACAAACTCGGGATTGGATCGGCTATTGACATTGCACAATCGATTAAAGATGCCATTAAAAATGAGTTAAACTTAACGGCTTCGGCAGGCGTATCGATCAATAAATTTGTGGCCAAAGTAGCTTCGGATATGAACAAACCGGATGGTTTAACTTTTATTGGACCATCGAAGATCGAAGCTTTTATGGAAAAACTCCCGGTAGAAAAGTTCTTTGGGGTAGGCAAAGTTACGGGCGCCAAAATGAAGGCCATGCAGATTAATACAGGTGCAGATTTAAAAAAATTGACTGAAGTCCAGCTTGTTGCCCAATTCGGGAAATCGGGAAAGTTTTATTATAAAATTGTTCGTGGCATTGATGAACGCCCCGTTCAGTCGCATCGCGAAACCAAATCAGTTGGTGCAGAAGATACCTTTTCGGAGGATACCAATGAAGATTCGGTGATGCACGATCTCCTAAAACAGATCAGTGAAACCGTAGCCAAACGTTTGGAAAAATATCAGCTGAGCGGAAAAACGGTAACCCTAAAAATCAAGTTTGCCGATTTTAAACTCATTACGCGCAGCCGTTCTTTTGCTACACCGATAAACAAATCCGAAGTAATTTATGCTGAAGCGATTAAACTTTTGGAAGAGGCAGCTATCGGCACAACGCAGGTGAGGCTTTTAGGCATTACCTTATCGCGGTTTTATGATGATGTTGAAATAGAAAAGCCAGAAAGCAACCAATTGGAATTTGAGTTTTGATAAGATTATGGTCATGGCGATGAGAATAAGTAATCTTACAACAAATGCTATGTCTACCTTTTCTTAATTTAAAAGCCAATTTTTTTGGAGCGCAAGGCTATTACAAATCAATAAGTTTCTTCCCGTTTTACGCTTATACGCTTCGCTGCCTCGTTCCTCGTGGCTGCAGGGTAACGCTGCAACCGGGGCTATTGGGCTAAAACAGTATTTCATTTTCGGGGTTGCTAGGTGCAGAAACCCTTGTTCCTAAACCAGATCCGATAGCTATCGGATAGAGCGAACACGTAGTGCAACGGAGTAAAGCGTAAAGCGGGACCAACGGCCTCCAAGAACCACAAGCCGATCATTTCCTAATTCTATAAGACGCTAAATATCTTTCTTTGCTTGTATACATAAGCTGTTTATTCGGTTTGTGAGAACACAGACTAAGGAATAGATTGCTGTGGCCAACACTACATTAAGTTTATGCATTTTTCCATTCGTGCCGTCACCCTGAATTCATTTCAGGGTCTTTATAGCGGGAAAGATGCTGAAATAAATTCAGCATGACGATCGCGCTCTTATCAAACACAAAAAAGGCCCTGCAACTAGATGCAGAGCCTTTAATTGTTAATTTTAAGGGAAAGATTTTATTTGCCAGCTAACTTATCGGCAAGCATTTTCATGTAAAAACCGCCCACTACACTCCGGGCTTTAAAATTATCGCGGATACCGGTATTCGAATCATAAAAATCGTTCAAAGGCACTCTCGATTCGGTTTCGATAGCATGCTTGTAAACCGGATGAACCAAAGCCTCGAATTCTTTTTGTGTTGGCGCAAAAGTAGCGGTCCACAAAATCCAGTCGTTTTTAGTGTAGGCTTTTCTGCTATCCAACGGAATACCATATCTGTTTTGCTTGGTCAGATAATATCTGGTTTCGGTTTCGTATATCTTTTGCGGAAACAGGTTTAACTTTAACACCTTATCCCAAACCAGATTATACTTCTGGCTCCATGTATTTTTATTATCAAAAGTTAAGGCGTAGTGATCGCCGGCATCGGCCATTTCTATCCATTTTGGCACCATACTTTCGGCAATAGCCCTATATTTTTTGGCTACATCATCATAACCTAGTGTTTGTGCCATCTGCGCATAACAGGCAATACCTACAATCGCTTTTACCGATAAGTTGGCATTACGGGCCAGGTGACCAGCAAAATCATCGGTACATAACTGCGTTTTAGGATCTAATCCTTCTTTGGTTAAATAATCAACCCAGGTGGTTAAGGTTTTCCAATGCGCTTTGGCATAATTGGCATTTCCCTCCGCTTTGGCAATTGCTGCAGTTAAAATAATCATGTTACCCGATTCTTCTACAGGCATTGGCTCACCATAAGTTTGTCCGTTTGCTAACGGATAGGTTCCCAGATCGTGAGCTGCCCAAGGGTGAGGATATTTTCCGCTTTCGCTGAAATAAAAAATACCGTTCAGCATGCCCTGTAACAGTTCAGGATTATAAATCAGGTACAACGGTGCCGAAGGATAAGTGACATCAACGGTATTGATAAAACCACCACTGTTGTTTTCCTTAGACAACCATAAAATTTCACCTTGCGGGCTCTTTACCAAGGTATGTGCTGCAATGCTCTGGCGATAACCTAAAACACATAAATCGGCATATTCTTTACCACCCGACTTTAAGGCATCGGCATACAAAGTTTTGTTAAAAGCCTCACACTTCTGAATCACGTTTTTGTACTCATCAGCCGCAGCGGTTAGTTGTGCTTCGATGGTTTCTTTACCTGAGGTATTCCACCATGGCCTTAAATTTTTATTGAAGTATTGAACAGAATAAATTTCATCATAGCCTAGTTCAACATATTTTTCTACTGCAGCTTTACCTACTGTTCCAAAGGGGATAACCGTATTCAATGCGAGCATTTTGCCCTGTTTAGCAGTTGAAGCAGAATTGCCTTTTCTAAAAGCATCGGCAGCATCTTTTTCGGCCGTTATAAACTGGATGGCATTGCTTGTTTTTGGTGCAGCCACATAAAAGTATCCCCAATCAATCCGCATATCATCACTTGCTTTTTGAAGAACTGGTTGTTCTACCGTACCCGTTTTTAATACTGATAATTTAGCCGTGCTGTATTTGCTTGCCGTAACTTCCTGCGTAGGACGATATACTGCGATGTTTGACGATGCACTGAGGTATACTTTTACCTGGTGGGTTTTACCGTCATTTGCTTTTACCTGATAGGAAACGTAAGAAACCGGACGTGCAAATAAACCTAAATCGTTCATTAACAAGGGAGAGGTAAAAGTTAATTTTAAATCAATCTTGCCGCAGGTAAAGTTATAAATGGTTTGTGTGGCATTAATATCAACACTTTTTTGCCTTGCTAGCTGTACTTTTTCGGCATTATCTTTTAAGCGGTCTACCAGGCCAAAATCTAGAAAACGGCCACCAGCAGTATTAATCAGGTGGATGGCAATTACATTCGATCCGGCTTTTAATGCGCTTTTATCGCTGTTACTTAACGCAATGTATTGGAAATTATTGGTCCAGCCTTCTTTGGTATAAATTTTCTTCCCATTTAGGTAAACCTCAATATTATCATCATGGTTTATCTTTAAAAACAGTTCGTTTATTGATGCCGGGTTAGCTATGTTAAAGGTTCTTCTTACCCATATATCGTGCGATTTCCACAATGTTTTCACATTTTTGGCATCATCTCCTATTGGTGCATTACCTGTTTGCCAGCTGCTGGCCGTGTAGTTTGCAGCTTTCCAATCCCCCTGAGGTTCGGTTTCAGTATATTTTACTTCGTAAGCTTTTTCATCTGAAGCAGGTACAAGCGTTTTGTAGGTAGCGGTTTCTTTACCTAAAAAACGATATATACCACCATCTACATTAATCATTCCTAAAAGAGAATGATCGGCACCCGTCCAATGTTGGGTAGCAGATTCGTTTAATTTATCCGTGTTAGACCAAATACTAAAATAGGTATTGTGCGTAATTAAGGGATAAGCTGGTGCCTTTCGCTCTTGTGCTTTTAGCAAGCCGCTTACAAACATGCAGCCCAGTATGCCTAAAAATTTTAATGTGTAGATTTTGTTCATAATTTGTGTGTGTATTGAAATCTGATTTATATTGTGGTTAGCTTTAACGTTTAGTTAAACGTTTTACTAATGTATAAAATATAATTTAATTTTTGCAAGAGAACCCAATTTTTTAATTGTCCAAGTGACATTTAAAATCAATCCTCAAAAAAATACATGAAGTTTTTAAGCTCCATGTATCTTTCAAACTGTGCATAACTATATAAACTAAGGCTGTTTTTTGTTTATTGTCCACTCGGCCAATTGAAACACACGGCTTCCTCTGTTCGATTTAATGTAAAGGCGGTAAAATTTATAAGCAATGTAGTTGTCGAAGTGAAAAAGTTTAGTCTGTTTTCTGCTTATACCACTATTCTCGTTCGCCCACGGACAAACGGTTACCGTATGCAAGTCGGTATACTGGATCCCATCCAACGAGCCTTGCAAAATCCAGAATCTCGGATCGCGGTCTGCCGCATCATTACCCGAAGTTAGGGTGTAAGCGCCTACTACCTGTGGAGTCTTTAGTTCGAAGGTACATTTTTGGGTACCATCAAAACCTGCCTGTAAGAATTTCGTATTTATATCCTGATCGACCAGTTTTTTGGAACCTTCGCCAGAATCTGGTCCCGCACCTGCTTCAAGGTTAACCGAAAATATACCCCCAATGGTTTTCATGTAGTTTTCGCCGCAAATGGAGTAATTTATGGTCGGATCGACCACACTAAGCATCACTTCTTTTGCTGCAGTGTACCCCTGGCCATTCCTCGTAGTTAAGGTTACTTTATATTTTCCGGGGAAACGGTAAGTATGTTTTGGGTTTACCTCAACAGAAGTGCTATCATCGCCAAACTGCCACAATAAATTTTTATAATTTGTGGAGTTTCCGGTAAACTGGTACTCTAAAAATTTCAATGTATCGGGTTTTATAAAGGTAAACCCAGCTGTAGGCTTTGGTTCTTCCACTTCTGGAACAACCTCTTCGACTTTGTCTTTTTTACATTTCACTGTTAACACCACAATTAGTAGTAAAAGTGAACATATACCCAATAATCTTTTCATGTTACTTTTCATATCTATTCAAGTTTAAGGAGTTGGAAATAATTGTGTTCTTGGTACTGCACGTTTACCTGTTATACCTGCCGATGGAACTTCATACTCGAGATATGCCTGTTGTCCGCCAACATTTTCGCGATGATGTGCTTCAATTTTATATCTGATACCACGTTCTAAACGAATGGTTGCTTTTCGCTCTGGTTTATCCCACTGTGTGGTATAATCGTCGATAATGGCTTTTCCATTAATAAATAATCTCGATCCATCATCCCAACGGGTCTGATAGAAAATATAGTCGCCCCTTACCGGTGCCAGGAACTCGCCAACCCATTTGGTAGCGAAATTATCCCTGCTTAAAGAAGTACCAGCGGTATTTTTTACATTATCTGGCCAACCATCGCCCGAGAATTCGATTGTGCCATCTACCCGCGTGGCAAAAGGCTCACGGCCGTCGTCTGGTGATAACTGTGTATTGGTATAATATTTGGCAATCAAACCTGTACCATTTCCAATAATTGGCGAATTGTTATCTAAGTTTACATTGGGATCAATCACCACGATTACTTTTCCTTTTGTAGGATGGATAACATGATTGGTATTATCGCTTAGGCTTAAGGCAAAGGCGAATTTCTTATTGGCCACAATATTTGCATCGAACACAGGCCATGGAATAGATAACCTCACTACAGCACTTGTTGCGCCTGTATTAAATCTCACCAAGGTATCGATGGTAAAATCTTTAGCAGCCAGGTGGATCACATTAGTGAGTGTTCCTGCTGACAATAAAGTTGCAATGGTATCTATGTTATCCTTAATTTTTACGTTAAAGGCCGTAGAAGGTGCATTATCCAGACTGATAATGAGGGGAATGGTAACCCCGGCAGGTCCTACCTGATAATTAGGCCCCTGAGTTACGTTATAAATACCCCCGCCCTGAAAATTTAAAAAATGGATGTCGGTAGATTTTAACAATTCTTCGGTATTGATGATGACCAGGATATTCGATTTGCCATTGGCAATTTTATTACCTTTACCCGGCGCAGAAAGTTTTAAGGCAAAAACCACTTTCTTACCAAAATACCGTTCTAATACCGACCGGCGAACGATGGCTATTCCTTCGGCATTGTCTGTTCCGTACGATACATTAATTACGTTAGGATACTCTACGGCCGCTGATGGCATGAGTACAGCATTGGTTAAACCACCATTAGTAATTAGCTGTGTTACCGTATCGTTATTTAAGGTTAAACCCACCTGAAAAGCTTCTTCCGCAGCTCCTGAGAGCGAAATTTTGAAGGGAACTTTAACAAACTGATTATCTATTGATACATTGCCCACAACAATTCCTTCGCCGGTAATACTTCTGCTTGCCGCAGGCGGTAGATCCAAATCGTCTATTTGAGATTCTTTACAAGAACAGGCAACAATCATGATTGTTAAACCCATTAATACTGTGTATATAATTTTTTTCATTTTCGATATTTAAATTATCAATATTCCTGTTTATTGGTCTAACCAAACCCTGCCATCAAGTGCCCATTGCTGGTTATTGGCGATTTTTAACCAGTTAACCATTTGCGCTGGTATGTCGGTTGTTTGCGGAACCAGGAGCGCTAAGGAACTGGTTGAAGGCGGACAGATTAAATCGTTGAAATTTTCCCAAACGTATGGTCCCTGCAATTTAAAATCGCGGGCCTGGGAAGAAAGATCGATCATCTTATCGCCATTGCCGTCGGTAGCTGGCCAGTAACCTACCAGGAAATTGTAAGAAGGGTGGCTCTGATCGATGGATGTTTCGCAAGAGTATTGTCCGATTACACCATCTGGAACAGCTAGTTTAAAGAAACGGATATCGGTTACATAATAATCTGGCTCTCCGTGCCCCTGACCATTTAAATAACCCAGTTTCAATGCATTGGAATTGGCTAAGGAACCAGATCCGGTGATTTCTAGCTCGTTGTTAAATGTCCCGTTGGTATAAGTTCTGATAAACCTTTGGTTACCACGCTGTTCTAATTTAACTGACAGGTTTTCCCATCTGCCCTGAACAATATCGGCGCCCCTGCATTGACGGTAATCGCCATCTTTTGTACCTCTCCATTCGAAGTACCAGTAACGGTCTTCTAAATAAATAACCCAACCCACGCTAGGGTGGCCACTAGACCATTCGTTTCTTTTACCTAAAATACTAGGGTATGAGATCTGCTCTCTGTTCTTTTTAACTTTAAGCTCAATGGTCATCTTGGTAGTATCGTCTATATTGTAAACGCCTGCATCTTCGCCAGCCACTTCAGCCCTAATTTGGGTACCGGTCATTTTAACAGTTTTGCCCAGGTACCTGTTACCTGTAAATGGCTTTACCAGGATCCGTTTGTTATAAGCAGCACTATAGTAAATAACAAAAGCATTGTTTGCCGGTTTACTAAAAATGGTTTGATCGTCGGTATTGGGCGGGAGGGTAAATGCGCCACCATCGCTCGAAGCGATAATAACCAGCCAATCCTCGTTAATATAATTAGAGCGTTTCTTTAATGCAGCCATAATCTCCCCCACTCCGGTATCGAATTTTTCTATTGCCGATTTATAGTTCGGGAATGAATTATCGTAACCATATTGTGCACCGGCTTTATCTACATCGGTAAAGTGGCCTAAAATTACCGAAGCGGTATCGGTATTTAAATCGTTAATTACCGAAGCTTTAACCTGGTCATCGCTGGTGGCCAAAGTGCTGATATCTGCACCTGTTGTTAGCGATTTAAAAACTGTAGATGAGGTATGTGCCACAATTTTGGTCTGTGGCCTGCTCTCTTTAATCCTTTTAAAAATTACAGGGTAATTCTGCAGGTTGTTATTGGTTAGGTTATCATCATTTACCAGGTGTTTCGCTTTTTTTACACCGGTTAACATGCTTGCCCAGTTACTGGCATTCTGTGTAGCTTCGGGTTCATTTAATCCCACCCAACTGTAAACTGAGTGTGGTAAAAGCGCCGTAATATTTGGAATATTGGCTGCTGCTACCGATTGCCCTCTTGCACCATCAACCACCAGGTATAAAATCTTACGGCTTCCGTATCTTACCTTTGTGGTATCGGTACCGTCTTTATCTGTAAGTTTTCTATCGAAATCTTTATTGCAGGAAAATATGGCTGTTGTAACTACGGTGGCCATTAAACCAAGCAGTAATTTATATTTTTTCGTCATGCTCATCTTAATTTATATTTAATTGGCTTCTGGTTATTATTCAATAGTTACCCTAACGATGTTGTAAAAAGGCTGGTTATCAAAGCGGTTGAAACCTCCGATTAATAAAAGTGCTTTTTTGCCATCAGCAGATTTTGTTTCAATCACATCAGAAAGGCCGCCCGAAAATGGTCCGGTTGCATTATAGCCAGGCGCTAGCAGTCCTGCCGGGGTAAGCACCATAAAACCATTTCTGGTAATGTTGTTGTACTTTTTAAAACCACCACTTACTACAATCAATCCATTCGAAATCTGGCGGGCAAAATAAGGGTAACCGCCTTCGAAGAATTTAGCAGTGAAAGACTCATCCAGACTGCCATCTTCATTAATTAGTGCCATCCCGTATACAGGTTTACCGTTGTATTTTGTAAATGCTCCTGTAATCAGGTATTTTCTGGTGGTAGCATTGTAGGTAAGTGATGTTATTCCATTATCTACCCCACTGCCCGGGTTAAAGCTTGGATCTTTAGTGCCATCGGCATTTAACCTTAAAATACGTACAGCAGGCTGATCATCAAAGGTGCTGAAGTTTCCAAATACCATTAATTTTTCGAGGTTGGCTGCATCGGTATGCATATAGGTATCAATAGGGCCATTTGCACTTACATTACCTTTATTGGTTGCAGTATTAAAACGATAGGTTTTATCTAAAGAACCATCTAAATTGAACCTTAAAATCTGACGGATTTCGGTACTATCCAGAATTACGGTATCTCTGGAAAAATCATAATTGTCTTTATCGTAAGTTCTTTTTACGTAATACCTAAAATTACCTGTTGCTAAAATTTTGCCCTGATGTGGGTAAATGCGGTTAATGTATTCGTTGGTACCGCCATTAAATTTAGGAAACCATTTTTGGGTAACCGTATCGGTTAAGGTTGGTTTGCGCTTGGTTTGGATTTTAATGGTATCGATAGCACCATTAGGATATAAACTGGTAATGTTACTAATGTTTTCTGTACGCTGGTTATAGCCGCTAAATCCACCGGCGATGATAAAACGTCCGCCAATTTCAATTACCCTAGATAGTGAGCCATTAGCGCCCCTACCTGTTCTAAAAGTACGGTCGTAATCGCCATCTAAAGAAGTTCTTACAATTCTATTATTCGGTGTGATGAATCCATTATTATTGTAATTGTTAAAGCTGCCAAGTACAATCGCCCTTCCATCAAGCATTTCGTAAAACTGGTTTACATAGCCGTTTGTTCCTGCCGTTGCCTTAAAAGTGATATCGTTTTTGATCAGGCCCGACACAATAAACTGTGGGCCTAAAATCAGCTGATCGCCAATAGCAATCGAGGTGATCCCTGTACTTCCGGCTTCGGGTACCTTAACCACAATAGTAGATTCGGTAACGCTAAGCACTTCTGCTTTTTCGCCGTTAAACATAAAGGTTAACTTATCTTTAAAGGGCATTAAGCCTTTGGCCTGTATGGTTACTGTAGTACCTACAATACCTTCTGATGGAACAGGCAATAAAGTTTGGCTAATGGTTATGCCCAGTGGCGCCTTACCATCTGCATATGGATCTTCGCCTAATTCTTCTTCTTTCTTACACCCCTGTATAACTAAGGAGCATAGAAAAAACACGATTAGCATGTATTTTATTTTTTTCATGATTTTATTCTTTTAAAATTATAACAGGCTAATTATTTATTACTTGGTGTTAAACCAGTGTTATATACATCATTAAAAAACTCATATAAATTGAACCCCAGGTATGCACCCTGATATCTTAACGAGTGCACCATTCCGTTGGTTGGTTTAATATCAGATGATGCGACATAACTTGGGTACCAGTTATCGTTCGGTTTTGATACGTCGGGGATGTAAGAGAGCACAAGCTGCCTGTAACCGATATATTTAATTCCGTTGGCATCGTAAAAAACTACGCCAATATTGGCTACATCGTTGTTGTAATCGTAGTGCAGGGCTCCGGGATAAATACTTCTCAGATCAAGATCGATCTGCGGATAATCTTTTAACATGTTTACACCTTTAAACATATAACGTTGCAGGTATTTCCGCCAAATGGCCGGACTGATCTGATCGAGGGTTTTTACCGTATCTCTACCCGATTCATAAAGCAATTGATTTAAGGATTCGAACTTTGGTTTTCTATCTCTTTCGTTGGTGTGAATATTGCCGATCGTTTTCCGCACTACATCATCATCAAAAGCAAAAAAGGTGAAATTCTCCGAACTGAACTGCTGCTCCATGCCGGCCAGTTTTACAATTTGGGCAACGGTATCAAAAGGAACTTTTTTGGCCTGCAGGTACTGCATCATATTCCCATCAAACTCTGCCTTCGCCTTGCCACCATCTATATAATACTCATCACGCTTACAGGCATTTAAAACAAGTAAAAGTGCTGCACATGCAATAATTAGCTTTTTCATATCTTGTATAATTTCTATTTAAAATTAATTACCACCATTAACCCAATAATCGTTTAACCGCATAAATGGATTGTTATTTAAGGCATTCCCGCTTATTGGCCAGGTCCATGCGCCACGGCTAAATTTATCTGAGGTAAGTACATTGTACGACCATTGGCTGCTTAAAATCCTCTTGGTGCGCACCAAATCGAAATAATGGTGCCCTTCGCCTATTAATTCTCTAGATCTTTCGTAAAAAATAAAATCCTTTAGGGTAGAGCCTCCGCCACCAGCATACTTTGATGCCTGTGCTCTGTCCCTTACCATATTTACCAGCTTAATGGCTTCGGTATCCTCTCCTAAATCGGCAAGTGCTTCAGCTGCCAGTAAAATTTCGCCACCGTACCTAAAAATCATAAATGTGTTATCAGGGTTGGCATCTTCTTCACCTGTAGAGAAAGAATTCTGCGCAAATTTTAGCATCATAAATTTTCCGTTATCGGCATAAATATCTTCGTTAAACCAGCTGGTAATTCGCTTATCGCTACCATCCTGAAAGAGTTTCTGCATGTACTCACCCCTGAAATAAGCAAAACTTACACGGTGGGTATATTCTGGTCTTTTGTATGGGTAATGCAAAAACATATCGGCCACCGGTGCGGTATTGGTATTTTGATCGCCATAGTTTATACTGCGGTAAAATTCGAATAAGCTCTCGTCTGATCTTCCTTTAATTACGGTAGCCCATTCTGTAATAGGCAATAACCTGTATGCACCGCTGGCAATCATTTCGCGCCCTAAATCGGCAGTCTCCTGGTAGTATTTTTTTGAATTGTTCGCATCAAAACCTGCATTCCACATGTTCATTTCCATAATTAAGGCAATAATGCTTCCTCGGCTGGCCCTAACTCCTTTTAAAGATGGATCGGTATAAGTCCATGGAATCTGATTTTTATGGGTTTTAAGATCAGCTATACATTTGTTTAATACGGAAACAAAGTTTTCGCGCGGCAAAGCTGTTGAATGGAATGCATCGGTATAATACACTACATCGCCATATAACCTTACCATGATAAAATAACTTAGCGAACGGATAAATGCAGCTTCGGCTTTATACTGGTTTTTCTGCACATCGGTAAGTCCGGGTACACCTTCATCAAGCTTCGCCATTAAAATGTTGGCACCTTGTATGGCACGGTAATAATCGGTCCAATCGGTAATTCTGTTGAAGTTGTAAAAATCCCATGGACGATTACCCGCCAATAAACCCAACAGGTTGTTTTTACCTAAAATCTCGACAAACTCGCGGGCAGGGGCTAAATCAGACTGGCTTTCGTATAATACTTCACCAGAGCGGTACTCGCCCGTTGCGCCTATAAAATGTGTTTCGTTAAACTTACCGAAAACAATACGCGATAAATCGTAAATATTTGCTTCTACATCTTCTTTAGATTGGAAGAAGTTATTTCCTGATAACTTATCTAAAGGTTGTATATCCAGAAACTTTTTACAAGCAGGCAATGAAAACGATGCTGCTAAAATCAAAGAATAAATGATAAACTTTTTCATAATAATATCTATTAATTGCCTGTATTAAGTTCTAACTGAACGCCTAGGTTATAAGTACGCGGAACAGGGTATCCTGTAGAAATATCGCGACCCAATGTGGTTACGTTTTCAGGGTTTGGCCCGGTGTACTTAGAAAAAGTAATCAGGTTATCTGTAGAGGCATAAATTCTTAAACTACTCATTCCAAAACGTGCGATAAACTTTTTATCGAACATGTAAGAAAGCGTTACGTTACTTACTTTTAAATAAGTTCCGCTTTCTTGCCAAAGTGTTTGATCGGCCCTTAGCGGCTGAATCTGATCAAATCTTTTGTAATCGTACGGATAAGGGTATTTTGCAATATCACCAGGTTTTGTCCAGATATTAAGGTCGTTTAATGGTACAACCGATTTTAGTGAATAGGGATCGCGCATTATGGCTATCCTATCTGCCAGGGCATTATTTAAAATGGTTCTGTCGGCTGTGTAAGTAGCATAAACATTTAAGCCCCATTTTTTATACCTGATATTGGTAGATAAACCACCGGTCATTAAAGGCTGCGAATTACCGGTAACCTCATAATCACGGCCATCTAAAATATAATCTCCGTTTACATCTTTCATAATCGGATCGCCACCTAAGAAAAACTGTCCGTTAGATTGATATCTCTTACCCGTTACAGGATCGGTTGGCACATCGGCATCGGTTTGATAAACACCCTGGTTTATTCTTAAGTAGTTAGACAATGTGTTTCTACCTACGCGGTAAACGTTGTGCTGCAGGTAACCAGAACCATCAAATTTGATGAACTGTCCGTTATACTCTGCCGGAAGTTTTAACAGCACATCGCGGTTAAGTGCACCATTTACCGAAACCGAAATATCAAAATCTTTGCTCGCTACCGGCCTCACGGTAATCATGATCTCCGATCCATAATTGGCAATACCTAAATCGTTACTCGCCAATTTATTAAACCCGGTAGTATTCGATAAAAGTCTATCAAACAATAAGTTATCAACCTTTTTAAAATAAGTATCGAAGTTTACTGAGATTTTATCGTTAAATAACCCCAGATCGAAACCTAAATTGTACTGACTTGTTGTGGTTGGTTTTAAATTAGGATTTGGAATAATATTATAATCGATTCCGATGGTTGGGTTGTTGTTAAAATTGTTGTTCAGGTTATAAATACCATAAATACTTTGGAGATTACCCGTTGGCACAATATTTTGTCCCCAGGTTAACCTCAAACTACCGTACGATAACCATTTCATATCGGCCAGCCAGTTCTCTTTGTTAAAGTTCCATCTTAAACCAATTGAAGGGTTTTTAGAATATGGATTTTCCAATCCGCTGGATGAGGTACCATCTAAACGATAAGAAAACTCAGCTACGTATTTTTTATCATAATCGTACGATACTGAACCTGCGAACGATGCAATGGTTGCGTTTTTATAATTAGACAATACGCCTCCACCACGCGAGTAATAAGCATCGTACCCCAATGGCCCCTGTAACTGATCGTTAGGTGTTCTTTCCTGGCGTGTAATACCAGCCTGGGCGCCCTGTTTATAAATTTCATTAAAGGTGTTAACAAAAAGATTATGTTTTTCGCCAAAACTTTTGGCATAAGTAATACCATTTCTATTATACAACTGGAAATTTCTTCCAACATAATCGTATACTTTAGCAAACTGGCCGTTTGCCGCTGCAGGCGTAAAAGTAGATTCGGTATCGGAAGTATAATCGTAACTTAAAGTAGAAGATACAGCCAAACCAGGAATAAACTCGTAACGTGCTTCTACGTTAGTTCTTAAATTTCTGGAGTTATTATCGTTCAATGTTTGTAATGCCGATAAAACCCCTCCCGATGCCTGATAGAAAGATGGCGGAGGCAATAAGGTAGATACCTGTCCATTTCCGGCAACACCTGATTGTAATAAACCAACACCATTTCCTTTATTCTGCTTTCCTACGGAGCCGTTAATAAAACCAAAAAATCTAAATTTATCGTTTGGCTTAAACTCCATATTCATATTCAGGTTGTAACGGTTATAGCCCGTATTCTTGATTACCCCTTTTTCGGTATAATAACCTAGGTTGGCCTTGTAGTTAAATCTAGGATCGCCACCATCTAAAGCCAGGTTATGACTCTGATTGTAGGTATTCTGGAAAAATACATCCTGCCAATCGGTAGAGTTGTTCCAGTAAGCATTTAAACTATCGGCAAGGAACGAAGTATTAGAAATTCTCCTGATATCATCAACGTTTGAAGCATTTAAAATAATCTGCTGGATTTTTAATGATCTTTCTGAGTTACCACCCAAAGTTTCGCGAAGTTTTGGCGGGGTTTTAACAAAGAAATTGGATACATACCTAATTCTTGGAACTTTAGAGTTACCTCTTTTGGTGGTGATGATAATTACCCCATAGGCACCTCTCGAGCCATACATGGAAGTTGCCTGGGCATCTTTTAAAATCTGGATGTCTTCGATATCTTCCTGAGGAATTAATGAAAGCGGACTCACACCAGGCCCTTGGCTCTGGAAACCAAACTCTGCAGCTTTATCTGCATCCAATGGAACACCATCAATAATATATAACGGCGAGGTTGGCTGTAAAAATGATTCGTTACCACTGCCAGAGATGCTTAAACTGGATAATCCACGAACCTGTACCGAGCCCCTAAAACCTGGTGCACCGGTATTGTTCTGAATGTTTAATCCCGGCACTTTACCCTGTAAAAGTTGCTCTACGTTAGAAACCGGAATATCCTGAACCTCTTTGGCCTGAATTAAAACCGACGAACCGGTAGTGGTTTGCTTAGACCTTTTTTGGTAGGCTACAATAACAATCTGATCCAGCTCTTTGCGGTCTTCAGAAATGGTTACGGTGATGTTATTCTGGTTGGTAATTTTTACACGCTGCGTATTGTAACCAATAAATTTGAATATTAAAGTAGACCCCTCGGGTACGTTAACCGAAAATTTTCCGCTACCATTGGTTTGGGTTAAACCTTTATTGGTGCTTTCTAAAATAATAGATACACCCGGAACGCCTTGTTTTGTTTCTTTATCAACAACGGTACCATTCACAAGGTTAAATTTCTCTTGCGAAAAAGCACTGGTGCCAATCATTATACACACTACAAGTAATGTATAAAAAAGTATATTTCTTTTCATAATATTAGCTTTAAATATTGCTTATTCGCTGATAAACTTTGGATTTTCTGTTTTGAAGTGGAATACAATTTCCCAATCTCCAGCCTGGTAAATGGCAAAATCGACCCCGAAATTGGCAATGATGCGGCCCCCACCAAAAGAGCCTCTCGAGTAACTCAACTGCGCTTTCGCTCTCGAACCTCCTGGTGCGTAAAACGTTTGGATTTCTACCAATGGAATTGGATAGGCTACATCATACTGAACATACTTATCAGTTTTCTGCATGTTAAAACCATGTATCATTTTGTCCCAAACGGTTTCGTTAAAGGCAGCCGGATTAATTTCAACCGAATCTTTATTTAATGCTTTAATGCGCAGTGAATGTCCATTCCCACCCTTAAACTGACGGATGTATACCACTACATCTTTCTGATCGTTGTTACTGATCAGGTTTTTATTTGTTGTGGCTCCAACCACATTGTTTAAGTATGGGCGGATATAATCTCTTAGCTTTTTATCGAAAGGAAATTTAGGATCGGGAGCAGGCAAACCGGTGTAAGCATTAAAATCGTTAGAAGGTTCGTAAGGTCTTTCCCTAAAAGGTCTGATCTGCAGGTCTCTGATCAAACGCTCCCCACCGGTATTTTTAATCTTCACATCAAAAAAGCGGGTATCCTGAGAAAAGTTTGTACTGTCACTTGGCCTTGGTTTGATTAATTGATTGGTAGATGAACCCCAAAGTATAAACTCTCCCGACGAACGTACCTCAAACAAAGCGTGCATTTCTATCTTTCTTTTAGCCTCTATTTCTGCCAGGCTTTTTTCTAAGCCTGTATATGGAGCGGTAAATACGTAAGTAGGCACTTTCTGAAAAATATCGGTAACCGGTTTACCATCGCCAAAACGTGCATTCACAATTTCGAAGGTGATCGGTTGCGTAGAATTATCGCCATTAAAACCTCCCATTAGATTGGTTCTGCCAATAATCGGTTCAAATACTTTGTTGGTGTAGTTTATATTATTACTCAGGTAATCTTTTTCTTCTGGCAGGTTGTACAGTTTTTTGCATCCGCTAAAAGCGATCAATGCAAACAAAACCACAACCATTTCTATTTTTACGATTGACTTCATAAGTTTCGTTATTTTATTTTTTCTATGTCCCATCACCCTATTTCGATTTGTTTATAGTCCATTCTGCAAGCTGGAAAGTACCCCCGCTTCTTAACTCAGTAATATTTATACGGTAGTAGAGGTACGCAGTGGTATTGGTACATCTGAAAACTTTTTGCTGATACCTTTCTTCAAAAAAGAAGTTGCTTACCCGATGTAACTCGGTCCAGTTAACACCATCCTGCGAGCCTTCGTATGTCCAGGCTTTCGGATCTCTTCCATTCTCATCGTTTGCTGAGGTTAAGGTGTAAACTGACGATACTTCTGGCGTTTTCAGTTTAAACTGCATGGTTAAAAATCCTTGCAGATCACATAAAAACTTGGTGTGGTCGTCTCCATCGATCACTTTTTTAGAGTTTTCGCCACTGGTTGGTCCTCCGCCGTTTTCACGGTTGGCAGAGAAAGTACCACCCACAGTAACCATTAAGTTTGGTGGGGGTGGGATAAAAGTTAAGCGGGTAACAAAGCCATCGAAACCGAAAATATGATCAGGACTGATTACATGCACAATACCATTTTTGGTTTTGATGTTATTTGAGGCAGTAGTACTTGTAGACCAGTTTCTGACAAATTTGCTCTTTTTGGTATTGCTAAACTGAATCACTTCCGGACCGGCACCCACCTCGCCCGAGGCAGAACCCCTCACCGATTTGGCGTGCATGGGATAGGCTACTTTAACACTGGTTAAATTAAGTCCATCCTGCAGTTTTAAAGAATCAGAAGGTTTTACGCCCCTGATAATATAATAAGATACCATGGTATCCAACTGTATTCCATCAATGTTTGATAAAAACAGGGGGTCTTTGTCCGACTGTTTCCTTAAAGTATTTAAGTTCCTCAAGGCCAGCTGAAAACTAGGATTGGTTACCGCAAAAAGCGTTACATTGCTATCGGTAAGGGTTTTCTTCAAGCCCATTCTATCAACCGCCACAATTAGTGAGTCGTATACCCCTGGCTTACTTTTTAAATATTCGTAAATGCTTCCGTTATAGGCTACTGCGCTATCTTCTACATCGTAGTAGCCACCATTCTTTTTACAAGCCGAATAAATGACGGTGAATAACAAGAGTATTGTTAGCACACCAATATATTTTATAAAATTTTTCATATCAATATTATTTAGCGCCAATAAGGATTCTGAGTTAATAAACTGTTTTGAGAGATCAACCTGCGCGATATTGGCCAGTAGATCCCACCCGAATTGATCAGGTTCATAAATTTGGCATCGTTCTGCTTAATTTTATTGTATCTGATTAAGTCGTACCACCTATGCCCTTCTCCCAATAGTTCGCGGTGTCTTTCTTCGAATATCATTTTGATAATATCGTCGCTACTCAGGTTAAAAGAAAGGGTAGTACCCGGGGTAACCCTTCTGCCCATTACCTGCACTAATTCCAATATAGCACCCTGTTGATCGCCCAAAACAGATAGCGCTTCGGCCCTTAACAGTACAATATCTTCTAACCGGGTAAAGATTAATGCACTGGTAAAATACCTGAAGTTTGGATCGGTACCGCCACCCTGAATAACCTTGATTTTACTGAAAATTGGATATTTACCATTTAAATTGGTGAAATACCTGTCGAATTTCGATTGGCCCAACGTATCGATAGAGAATCTTTCATCTTTCGGTAAATTGAAATATTTTAAGATCGAATCTTTTGGCAGATAGATATCAGGAACCGATTTGGTAATGATGGGCTCTGCAAGGGTTAATTCTTCAATATGCCCAGTTGATGAACCATCGATATGACCATAATCTGAATTAAAGCCAAACATTTGCCGGTTATTTTTATTGTAGAAAAACCCGTTTGAATTGCTTAAATCAGTTGTTGAGGTATAACCTCCTCCGCTTCTGCCATAATTATCTTCAACAAATTTGCTGTATTTGGCAACGCTAGCATAATCTGCATTCCAGGCAGCAACGTGCGAAAGCACTGCGTAAGCCGTAACTTTAGTCGCTAAAGCGCCTCCCCACCTTCCTCCGCCTTCGTTATAATAATCGCCTGGTTGCTGAATATCGTTTCCACTATAAATAAATGGCAGATCGGCCGCAGCCCTTAATACTTCCGATTCTACCCAGGCTAAAACCTTGGCCTGTTTTTCTCTGGCTTTATTTTCGAAAACACCTTCGTTTGAAGATATAATAAAAGGAACATCACCCCAGATGCGCACCATGTAGAAATAAGCAAAAGCCCTTAAAAACCTGGCTTGGGCAATATCTACTGTCATGTTGTTATCCGAGTAGCGTTTATCGGTTGCTTTAACATGTGCGATATTTTCCAGAAAAACATTGGCACCATTTACAATGGCATAAAACCTGGTCCAATCAGAAAGCGATTCTACTACAGGATAAGATGCATTTAAATTATTGCTGATCACCGCTTTTAAATCCTGTCTTTTCGGGCTTGTAAATTCGCCTGGTCTTACATCGCCATAAATCCAGTGGCTGTTGTTATCAGAAAGTGCAGCTCTGGTTAAGGCATAAACCCCCAGAATTCCGGCACGGGCATCCTCTACCGTATTCCACATATTTTTTTCGCCCACTACCCTGCTCGAGTCGGTTTCCAATGCTTTGTTGCAGCTGGTTAAAGCCACCACAGCAAGCAGAAATGCGTATAATATATTTTTCATGGTTATTGATGTATTTTTAGTAGCTATTTCCATATTATAATTCCATTTTAACTCCTAAAGTGTATGTTCTTGGTATCGGTTGTCCGTAGCCGGTATCTACGCCATCATAGCTTACCAGTTCCGGATCTTGCCCGGTGTACGGCGTGATGACAAATACATTGCTTACCGCGCCGTAAACGAAGAATTTATTGATCTTTATGTTTCTCTTTTTCAGCAGATTACCAAGTTCATAGCCTACAGATACTGATCTCAATTTCAAGAACGAGGCGTTTTCCAGGAAAAGATCCTGATCTACACGGTAAGGAATAATGGTGCTCCATGGATTGTATAGCGGATATTTGCTATAATCGCCACGTTTCTCCCAAAAAGTAATTTCTTTCACCGAGCTTACATCGGTATTACCTTCGCGGTTAACAAAATCGAAGCGACTGGCCATTTCCTGATTAATCAGCTTTCTGCCCAGATTGAAATATAAATTGGTGCTCAAACTCCAGTTGCCATAGGTAAAAGCGTTATCAAAACCACCAGAAAGTGTTGGTAATGAATGCCCTTTTAGTACTTTGTCTTTTTCGTCGATTACATTATCACCATTTTGGTCTTTCCATCTCGGATCACCGGCTTTTAATGCCTGTCCGTTATACTTTAACGGCTGACCATTTACTACCGGAACTTGTGCAGTAGAAGTATAAATGCCTTCATTTTCCAACAACCAATATTGATCTACAGGTTCGCCAACTCTTAATAACCTGTTTCCGATTATAATTTGATTTAAGCCTCTTGGCAATGCTTTTAAGGTGTTGCTATTATGGTTAAAATTCAATGAAGAATTCCACGAGAATTTATTTTTGGCCATTACCAATGCGTGTATGGATAAATCGACGCCTGTATTGCTCACATCCATGCCGCTTTCTATTGATTGTTTGTAACCATACTCTGCATACGATGGAATGCCAATCAACTGGTTTTTATCGGCCTTGGTGTAAAAATCGACTGAAACATGCAGGCGGTTTTTTAACATGGCGACATCAGTTCCGACATTTAACTGATCTGAATAAGCCCATGGCACGCCATAACCCACCCAGCCGAACGAATAGGGTCTGGTTAACACACCGAAGGCATTGTATCCTGGCACGGTTAAATTTCCAGTATAACCAACTGATGCAGTATACTGCGGCCCCTGAGCATAATTATCGTAGGTAAATGTTCTGCCTAAACGGCCAACGCTTGCCCTTAAAACTAAATCATCAACTAATCTGGTATCTTTTAGTAATTCGTTTTTAACATTCCATGCCCCTGAAATTACCGGAGAATAAAACCAGCGTTTGGTTGGCTGTGCGTTAGATGATCCATCTAAACGTAATGTTCCGGATAAGAAGTACTTATCATTATACGAGTAGTTTACTTTACCATAAAATGATAACAGGTTATCTTCCGTTTTATCTAAAAAGCGATAGGTAAGTTCTCTGGGAAATGCTTTTGGCACCAGATAATTAGGATTATCATCGCCATTTGGTAATTTTGGATCAGAATCCAATAAGTTAATTTTGATATAATCATTAGCACCTTTATACGCATAAGCATAGTTATACTTATAAATATCCCACATCATCGATTGGCCTAACTCTACATGGAAATCGTGTGCGGTATTAAGCTTGAAATCGTAAGCTGCTTTATTATCAATCATTAACCGTTGGTTAAAACCATAATAGTTTGAGGCATAGCTATTGCCCTGCAACAAGGTTCTGGCATAAAATATATCCCGGTAACCTTCATTATAATCTACATTAAAAGCCGATGATAATTTAACCTTGCCCAGTGTAGCCACCAATTTGGCATAACCCTGGATCAGGTTAGTTTTATTATCATCAAAACCTTTGCTGTATTCTTTTAAATAAGTGCCATAATAATCTTTATTGGGTGCAGGTGGAGCACTTAGATCGGGAAAGTAATTAATCTGTGCAAACCTATCCCTAAGTGTTCTGTTCCTATCGCGGTTTAAACGGTTACCGTTAATCATGGCTGAGAAAAGCAACCACTTAACCGGGCGCATGTTGATGTTGAACATGGCGCTGTAACGGTCTAAGCCTGTACCATCGGCAACACTCTGGCTTTTGGCATTACCCAACGAAAATCTAAAATTCGCACGATCCGACCCGCCGGTTAAGCCAAAATTTACACCGTATATCAGTGCATTTTTATAGTATAAATCGGTCCAGTTTGATTTACCACTGTATACATTATTAAGCGAATCGCTTAAATAAACAGGATATTCTTCATCATCAGAATACCTGCCATTGGTGGTATAAATATCATAGAACCTTTGCCTGAATTCATTTTCATATTTACCATTAATGGTATTAACCGTTGGTTTTTGCACCATACCGATATATGAATTAAAGCTAATACTCCTCGAATTGCCCGAAGCCGCTTTTGAGGTTAACACGATAACACCGTTTACTCCCCTGGGGCCATAAATAGATGATCCTGCCAAATCGCTCAATACCTCTACGGATGCAATGTTATTGAGATCAATTCCGGCAAGGAGATTTGTGGCTGGGCCGATTCTGTTAAAATCGTACTGTTGAATATCGAAGGCAAAAGGATGCTCTCCGATTAACGGGATTCCATCCAGTACCACCAATGGCTGTACGGCATATACATCCTTCTTTGAAAGCAGTGGCGTAGTAGCACCCCTGATAATCATATTCTGAACAGAGCCAGGTTCGCCTGATGGTTCTTGTACGTATAAGCCCGCATAATTTCCTTTCAAACTTTGCTGTAAGGAAATGGCAGGAAACAGTGACAGATCTTTAACATCTTTCTGTACACCTCCCGACAATTTACGGTAAATTGTTTTGAGTTTAATTTGTTCTAAACTGTCTTTCCTCAAAGAGTCTTTTGGCGATACATACTTAATTTTAGTTGTATCCTGCAGAACAAAAAGATTGGTTGTTAGGCCTTTATGATTTTTTTTGCCCGCAGAAAAAACAGGTAAAACGTTTAATGTAAACGCGGCAAAAAAGACAAGGCACGCCCATAAGTATCGCATAGTTTAATGGATCTTTAATTGGTAAAAAAATGATTTCTAAAACTTATTTTTTCGGAAACGGCAAGTTATGTTCTAGTTTAAAGAGACAGGTGCTTCGGTAGTAATAGTTAGGGGTTCTCATAAAATTTAGTATTTGGTTAACTCAAATATATATTATACTAAAACGTTTTAATAACAAATTGTCATTTTTATGAAATTTTTATAAAACATCACAATAATATTTAATTCTATTAAAATAATTGTCAACCAGACAGGTAAAAAAGTAAATATTATCAGAATATCTTAAAAAATTAACATCCTATAAAACAGCCTATAAGGATATTTTTAGCCTGCAATAACAATAAATCGAACAATTTTATGTTGCTATTTTCTTAAATTACTTAAACGTTTTAGTAAAAACATGAAATATGGATAGTGCAGTGGAGAATTAAACCGACAATAATAGTTTAGCGATGAGGATAGCCATTACCGTATTATATCCTATAAGATTAGCTTCAGTACAATAGTATTCTACACCATAAAACAGAAAGTTAAAATCAATTTATTTTTCGGTGGCAACCCGATAGGTAGGATCTTCTATAATATTTACTGTTATAATCTGATCTGCATTTTTCAGCAAGCGCTTACAGTCGTTGCTCAGGTGCTTTAATTGGAGTTTTTTATCAGCCGAACGGTAACGTTCGGTTAGTTTATTCAGCGCATCAATGCCCGACATATCAAAAACACGGCTATGCTTAAAATCAATGATGATATGCTGAGGATCACTAGCCACGTCAAACAGTTCATTAAAATTAGCAATCGATCCAAAAAACAAGGGACCGAATACTTCGTAAGTCTTTACGCCACTGGCATCGATATGTTTACTGGCACGTATCCGTTTAGAACTTTCCCAGGCGAAAACAAGTGCCGAAATAATTACACCTATTAATACCGCAAGTGCCAGGTTATGCAGCCAAACTGTAATTACAGCCACCAGAATCCCAATGATAATATCCTGTGAAGGCATTTTATTAATCACTTTAAAGCTCATCCATTCAAAGGTGCCAATGGCTACCATCATCATTACACCAACCAAAGCCGCCATGGGTACACGATCGATTACAGGAGCGCCTACCAAAATAATAACCAATATAGTTAAGGCAGCAATAATGCCCGATAATCTTGCCCTGGCACCAGCAGAAAGGTTAACCAGTGTTTGGGCAATCATTGGGCAGCCACCCATACCCGTAAAAAAGCCATTTGCAATATTGGCAATTCCTTGAGCAATACTCTCCCTGTTCCTATCCCCTTTGGTTTCTGTAATTTCATCAACCAGATTCAAGGTAAGCAGGCCCTCTGTTAAGCCCACACCTGCCATAATGAGCGAATAGGGAAAAATGATCTTCAGCATATCCAGATTCAACGGTACCTTAGGAATATGAAATGGAGGAAAACCTCCATTTACGGAAGCAATATCCTTAACCAGTTTAGTATCAATTCCAAAACATAAAACGATAAGAAAAACCACAATAATAGCCACCAGTGAGGATGGGATGGCTTTGGTTATTTTAGGGAGAATGATCACTATTGCAACGGTGAGTAATACCAAAGCCAACATGATATATAAAGGAGTGCCGCTCAACCATTCTACTCTGCCATTAACAAGGGTTTTGAACTGTTCCAGCTGCGACATGAAAATAATAACTGCCAAACCGTTAACAAAGCCGAACATTACGGGCTGCGGAACCAGCCTGACAAACTTCCCAAGCCTAAACAACCCCACTATAATCTGGATTAAACCTGCTAAAGCCACTGCCGCAAAAACATATTCTATACCCTGGGTTTTCATTAAGGCGATGAGCACAATCACTGTTGCGCCTGCCCCACCAGAAACCAAACCTGGCCTGCCACCTAAAATAGCTGTAACCAGCCCCATAATAAAAGCAGCGTATAAACCTGTTAAAGGAGGGAAACCTGCAAGAATAGCAAATGATAACGATTCGGGGATCATCGTCATGGCCACCGTTAAACCCGCAAGAATTTCAGTTTTATAATTTATTTTCTTAGAAAAATCGAAAAGTTGCAGGTAGGGCTTCATCAGTTAAATTATTAGCAGCTGCAAATATCCAATTTTATTGGAACATTAATTCTATAATAAAAATGGAGGCTGAATAAGTCAGCATGAGCAGGCAAATAATATTTATAAATGGGTTACAAATCCTGATTAATAATAATTCCAGATCTGAAAACTAATTCGGGATAACTTTTTTGCGTTTAAGTTCGTCAAACAGATCAAAAAACATTTTTTCAGTATCGACATACTCATGGAAGCCCAATCGCCTTGCTTTGGTACCATCCGAGAAGAAATCGTAATCCCAGGAAAAAACAAAGTCGCCAAAGGCCCATGAAGATACTTCTTCATAACTGTGTTTGGCTAGGTTATGTTTTTCTTGCATCTGTGTCCACAAAGCCGATTTATCGGCCATTACAGTTTGCAAAGGCATTTGAAGTGGAGGTGCAGCATCCATTTTAAAATAAGCTGCAATTTTAGGCCAAAGATCATTCCAGCGGACCAAATCACCATTGGTTATATTAAAAGCTTGATTGGCACATGCCGGGCTGGTAGCCGCCCATACTGTTGCCTTTGCCAATAATCCAGCATCAGTAATATCTAAAAGCTTATCATAAGCCCCTAATTTGCCCGGAAAACGCAAAGGCAAACCCAGTTCTTTCGATATGGATGCATAAACTGCAATTACAGAAACCAAATTCATCGGATTGCCCAATGCAGTACCCGCAACTACAGATGGCCGAAGCGCAGACCAATTCCATTTTTTACCTTTTTGCTGTGCCTCGAGAAACTGTTGCTGATCTACATTAAATTCTGGAGGCATATGTCCACCGTCGCTTTCTTTTGCTGGTGTTTTAAAAGGACCGTAGTGCGCCCCGTATACTTTATAACCTTGCATTAAACTGATGTGCTGTAAGTCTTTTGCAATACCTTCAATGGCATTAACCACGTTTACAAGCATCGCCAAATTAGGTGCAACAAGCTCCGCCCATGTAGGTTTATCTTGATACGCGGCATAAAAAATATGTGTTACCATAGTTAAAGGACTCAATTGTTTCTTACTGTCTTCTGGGTCGAGCAGGTTTACAGAAATGTACCTGGTTTTACCTGTATCGAGCCCACCCCGACGCGATAAACCGATAATATCCCAATCGCCAAGATTTTCTAAATGGCTGATTAATTTACTGCCAATTACACCATTTGCACCCACAACCAATGCTGTTTTACTGTTATTCATCTCTTTTGATTTAAATTGATTCATGTAAAGTAAAGATCCTGACAAACCAGAGATATGTTTTTGTAAAATAGTATGATAGATTTGTATAAATCTATGATTAAGCGATACGTCCAATTTCAACCAATTGTTATTTCAGAATTTGAAGTAAGCAAATGGCAACACCCTGTACACCGGCACAATCATTACGAACTGATATACATTAAAAATGGGTCTGGCCATCATATCATTAACGAAATCCCAATTGTTTACGAAAGAGGGAATCTCTTCTTAATTGGTCCGGATGATGATCATCGTTTCGAAATTGATGAAAAAACACATTTCATTTACATCAAGTTTACTGATATATACATCCATCAAAAAGAGGTTAACCCAAGGGGCTTGCAATACCTGGAATACCTGATCAAAAGCCGTGAAACACATTTTCTAGGTTTTAACTTTATGGCAAACGATCAGTTGATTGTTGAAAACATCATTGCACTTATCTTATCGCTCAATATAAACATGTTGCAAAATGAAGCTGTAATCTGGACGCAGATCTTAGTGCTTTCCACTATTATGCAACGCAATATGCCCGAAATTAAAAGCAGTGCACAACGATCAAAAGACATTCAAGCCATTTTCTGTTACCTGCACAAATATATTTACCAGCCTAAAAATTTAAAGGCGAATGTAATGGCAACACATTTTAATCTTTCAGAAGACTATATAGGCCCCTATTTTAAAAGAAATACAGGCATAACCTTACGCCAGTATATCCACAATTATCGTCAGCATTTAATTCAACAGCGAATAGAAAGTGGAAGATTTGGATTGAAACAAATTGCCGTAGAATTCGGCCTTGTTGATGAAAGCCACGTGAGTAAGGTAATGCAGGAAAGTGCTAAATCCAAAAGACGAAAAATGTAAAAATGGATAATGGACTCGATTCTGCGCTGATTAGTGAAATCTGCGGTACAAATAAATATTTATAAATGGATTGCAAATCCCAAGTACTTAGGGGACTGTATCATAAATATAGAATTGTCATCCTGTCCAAAGGACTCCTGTGGACAACGTGACAAATTCGAATGGAATTACAAATATGATACAGCCTCCAATGAGCGGTAATTTTATTTAAAACAAAATTTTAACATCTTCCGAAAAACCTAATTCGATAAAACTCTCTGTCGACCATTTAATCTTAAGCGGACCCCCTGCATCTTTTACAGTTTCTTTACTCACATCCTTACCCGTTCCATAATTGATCTGCGCAAAAGGATTTTTATCAATATTGAGCACTAAAAGTAACCTGCTACCTTTTTTAAGCTGCCTACTGAATACCCTCGACCTATAAAAAGGTATGGTTTCTAATTTGCCAGGCTTAAGTAATTTCCTTTTGCTCATGTCGTGTGCATAGCTTGCTCTTCCTAAATAATAAGAAAGCTGAAAATATTCACCCGATGTGGTAACTTCATACAAGACCAGGCCTATATCCATATCCTTTTTGTTTATGATGGCTTTAAGCTGTCCCTCTAGCGCACCTGCTACTGAAATGGCTTGATTAAATGGCTTCGTGATAAAAAACAGTCCATTGGATCTGTCGATTTCTTTTTTGATGATCGGATCAGGGTAATAATCATTGTAGAATGTGGTTCTGTCTGCCAGATCAACCTGCTGATGCATAAAAACTTCTTTAGCTGGCTTTTGCTCCGACAGCCGCATTCCGTTTGCAGTGCTGTCCAAATAAAAGCGGATATGGTAATCCTCCATTTTTGCCAATGAAACAGCATGTTTCCATTTATTTGCGCCCATTACCTCATAATTGATCTTATCTTTTAACAATGCAGGTTTCTTTCCGCCTTTAAGAATATAATCGAGCCATTGGAAAGTGATTTCGCGGGTATTGATCAGTGCTATTGAGTCTACCTGATAATCTCTCAGCCTGGCTACTCCACCTATCTGCGATCCAAAATGATCATAAGGGCCTATAATTAAATAATGTTCGGCTGATGGATTATACTTGTAATGTTCGCGGAGGTATTCCAATGCCGAAACCTGCCCATCATCGTAATAGCCGGTAATGCTGAGCACTGGAATATTGATGTGTTTAAAATCGTTACTGTAGGGCACCATCGACTGCCAGTAGGCATCGTAATCGGGGTGACTAAGCCACTTCTGCAACAATGGATTTGGTGTGCCATCAATGCTGTCGATCTTATTGTAAGCGGCCCCACTTTCCCACCAGTTATTCCGCATCCTGCGCCAACGGGCATTATCGTTATTCACAGCATCATCGGTGTATTTGTTGTTGGTGATGTAAAATGCCCATTGATAATTGGCTGCTAAAAAAACATTATTTTCCATGGGTAAGCCAAGCCCTGGAATTGCAGCTACATAGGGTACAATGGTTTTAAGCGCCGGATGCAGGTATTTGGCCGCTGCCCATTGCGCAAAACCAGAATAACTCCCTCCATACATGCCCACGCTACCATTACTCCATGGCTGGCTAACGATCCAATCGATAACCGCATTTACATCCTGTGCTTCATGCTCATAAGGTTCGGGCCGATCGGGACTGAGCCGCTTTCCCCTGACATCGGCCACAATGCCTACGTAGCCATGATCAGCAGCGTATTTGGCTTCTATCAGACTTTTATCGGTATTGGAGTAGATAAAATAAAACAATGCGGCAGGCAATTTCTGCTGCACACCTTTTTTCCTCACCACTACAGCAGATAAAGTAATGCCGTATTTTGTTTTAATCATCACGCTATCGTTGATGATATAATTAGTGGTATCGGGTAAGGTTAACTTTTGCTGTGCAAAGGTTTTCATGCCCATTACGAGGCATAGCACAGCCATACCCAGTTTTACTAAGTTTATTTTCATGATCAAAAAATTATAATTTATGTTTTAATGAGGCTCCTTAATTTAACAGCCTGCCGTTCTGATATTCTGATTAAATTTCCCGTTTTAAGTTCTACAAACATCCCTTCATCATCTTTTTTTACCGAACTGATGTAGTCGAGATTAAATAATATACTTCTGCTGGCCCTAAAAAATCTTTCACAATCGGGGTTTTCTTCGAGTTTGTTTAACGACGTTTTGAGCAACACCTGCTCTTGCCCGAAAAAGAGCCGTGCGTAATTCTCTACAGACTCGATCAGGTGTACATCTTTCCATTTAATGAGGTGGTGTTTGCTCCTGTCCTTTACAAAAACAGCCGCGCCATCATTCGTACCAATCTTTTCTATGGCTTTATCCATTGCATTTTTAAAGCGTTCTTCCCGTACCGGCTTCATCAGGTAATCCATGGCGCTTACTTCAAAAGCCTGCACCGCATAGCTGTCGAAAGCGGTTACAAAAATCACCTGTGGCACATGTACCAAATTCTCCAACAGGTCGAAACCCGAACGGCCAGGCATCTGTATATCCAAAAAAATCAGGTCGGGTTTTAAAAGTCCGATAAGCTGTTCGGCTTCATCAGCATTGGCAGCCTCACCTAATATCGTAACTTGTGGATAGCTTTTTAACATCCTGGCCAGTTCCTGCCTTGCTCCACGTTCATCGTCAATAATCAGTGTCCTAATATTTCTCATCTGATTGGGATTTTAATTTCGGCACAAACCTTTTGCTCCACTTTATACAGGCTGAAGGATGCATGATGCTGGTAACTGAGATCGAGCCGTTCTTTCAGGTTCCGAAGCCCTATACCCGCCACCTTTTTATCCTGTTCCAACTTGCCAGGGTTTAAAACACAGATGCTTACCAATCCATTCTGCTCGTTAATTATTACTTCAATCTTTCCACCCTGTTTTTCTAATGCAACTCCATGTTTTACCGCATTTTCTACCAATGTTTGAATGCACAGGCGTGGCACCATCAGCCCAGAGAGCGAAATATCGATATCCAAATCGTATTGTAATCTTTCTTCCATCCTCAAACCCTCTAGCTCCAGGTAATCTCTCACCAGGTCTATTTCTTCATTTAACCTAATGAGCATGGCACTGCCTTTATACAATCCACTGCGCAACAGTTCGCTTAGCAGGTCGATTGCCCTACCTGCATCATTAGGCCGGGTATATACCAAAGATTTTATGTTATTGAGTGCATTGAACAAAAAATGAGGATTTAACTGAGCAGAAAGATTATCCAGCTGCGATTGTTTAAAGCTAAGCTCCAATCTGGCATTTTCTATCGATAACCGCATTTCTCTTTTTGCGTAGTGGTAAAGGTGGTAGGCTAAAAGCCATATGGCCATTAAGCGGATACCCGCAACAAAAATACCGGCTGCATTTAAACTAAAAAAATCAGCAAACGACTGTGGCGGATGGCTTAGAAACAGTAATCTCACCAGGTACAATTTACTAATGGTAACTATGGTATAAAAAATACCCATTACTGGAATAACAATCAACATCCGCCAGATCAGTTTCTGAAGCGCCAGGTCTTGCCAGTGGTTTTTATTTGCAAAATTACGATACAAATGGGTAATCAAAATATACATCACCACATCCGAAACAAACTGTACAACAGCCATATCGATTCTGAAACTACCAGCTGCAGACCAACCTTGAAATGTCCAATACAAAGCAGCCACAGACCAACCAATTAGCTGACATTTCCAATAAAGCGATATATAAGGTTTCTTTTCCAAAATTTTTCTGTTCCAAACAAAGCAACGAAAACTAATTTTAAGAAAAAAGATAAAGTACAGGAGCGTAGGGTTTTGGGGGATGAGTGGTTTCTAGTCAGGAGTCCGGAGTCTGAGGTCCGAAGTTTGAAGTCTATCGCGCGAGAGAAATAAATATACCTTGTGCTCTTCGTGTATTGGTGGTTAAAGGATGGATGATCGATTAGTCAGAACTTGGGAGTCCGACGTCCGAAGTCTATTGCGCGAAAGAAAAACATTCCTTTGTGCGCTTCGTGCCTTGGTGGTTAAGAGATCGAAAATTCTGCGCTGATTAGCGAAATCGGCGGGACAAATAAATAATTAAAACGCATTGCAAATCCGTAGGACTTGGGTCTGGATTGGAAATCCTGACCAACAATACGCCTAACTTTGTGATCTCTGCGCCCCCTCTTAGCGTCCTTTGCGGTTAAAACGTTAATTAAGCAACTGCTTTTTAAATGTATTCGGACTAATACCAACCTCTTTTTTAAATAAACGCGAGAAATAAGAAAGGTTCTCAAATCCCAATGCATAAGCAATCTCCGAAACCGACCTATCTTCACCGATTAAACGGTTTTTTGCTTCAGATATCAGGTAAATATGGATATGTTCTAATGCTGTTTTTCCGCTTTCCTGTTTTAAAACATCTGTTAAATAACCTGCCGAAATGTTTAACCGTGCTGCCATATCATGCACTGATGGCAAACCTTTACTAGCCAATAATCCATTAGCAACATATTTATTTATTTCTTCATTAAACCTGGTTACTGTTTTGCCTGAAATTACTGTGCGGTTAAGAAATTGCCTTTTGTAAAAACGTTGACTGTATTTAAGCAAAGTATCTACATTGGCCAAAATCAATTCGCGACTATATTCATCCTGGTTGTTTCGGTATTCGGTTTCAATTTTATGATACAGCTCCCATACCGTGCTTTCTTCACTGGGCGAAAGATGTAGCGCTTCATTGGTTTCGTAATCGAAGTAGTGGTATTTTTTGATGGTATCATGCAACATATGTCCATTCAAAAAATCTTCGTGGATAAAAATCAAAAAGCCATCTTCATCCAGCTCCAGGTTTTTCATTTCGATTACCTGATTGGGTTTAAAGAACATCATAGAGCCACTCTCGTGGTCGTATTTTGTTCGTCCATAAAGGATGTGTCCGGCAATAATCTTTTTAAAACCGATCATATAAAAATCGCTTGTAAATTCGCGGTCGCCCATGGTACACATGTGGTCACATTTGTAAATGCTAAACAATGGATTCTCCGGTGGCGGAAATGCATTTTCTCTATGTAATTCGGCCAAATTCTTATAGTGTTTCATCCCTTTGAACGGTAATTAACCACAAGCTACACAATTACCCTGTACAGCCTGTAGTTAAAGGTTTTAAATGATTTATTAATGACCGTGTGCATTGACCGCTACTTTAGCCCATTCATCAAATTCGGCCAAACGTTCTGCATAAACCTGTTTAACACCTGGGAGAGCCACTTTACCCAACAAAAAGTGTAAAGGAGGTTTAGGACTATCGATCAATGCCAATACAGCGGGTACCGTTGCTTCTGGTTTGCCCCAACTATCGGGTGTTGAAGCATCAAAAAATGCTTTTTTAACTGGAGCATATGCTTCTAGCGGCGCTGTTTGGATAGCTGAAGCACCCGACCAATCGGTAGAAAAACCATTTGGTTCGATTAAACTTACATTAATGCCAAAACCTTTTACTTCCTGTGCTAGCGTTTCACTTAGGCCGTTAACCGCATATTTCGAGGCATTATACAAACCCAGCACGGGTAAACTTACCAAACCCAGGAAGCTCGATACCTGGATAATGTGCCCGGCTTGTTGTTCGCGCATTACCGGAACAATTGCTTGTGTTACCCATAGCAGTCCAAAAAAATTGGTTTCCATTTGTGCACGTGCCTGTTGCTCGGTAGTTTCTTCTATCGCACCAAACAAACCAAATCCCGCATTATTAATCAATACATCAATGCGGCCAAAGTGCTGCTTAACTTTTTCAACTACGGAAAAACAGGCATCTCTATCGTTTACATCCAATTGAAGCGGAAACACAGCATCGCCATAAGCTTCTACCAAATCATTTAAATCTGCTGTATTTCTTGCAGTTGCAGCTACTTTATCGCCACGTTCTAAAAGGGCTTTTGCCCAGATTTTACCAAAGCCACGTGAGGCACCAGTAATTAAAATTATTTTCGACATTTTTTTCTTTGTTAAATATTGATAACAAAGGTATTGTAGCGTGCTAAAAGCGATTTATACAAAACACGGGACTATTAGCACATTTTAAGGTTTAGCTAAATTATCAGTTTGAATATTTAACAATAACCCGAAAGATTATCAATCTGTTGTAGCGCTTATGGATGTTTTTACGTTTTATTAGGAACTATTAATCTAAAAACCCCTCACCTATGAAAAACATACTTTTTCTTTTTGTAGCCTTTGCACTTGTTTCTTGTAAAAAATCAGAAAGATATGGTCCGCTGAACTTAAAAAACGGACAGGAAGTTGAACTGCTGGTAAGCCCTCGTTATGCCGCAGATAATGATGTGCTTTTAAAGTTGCCAGGCAATGTAGATGCTGGTGCTTCGCTATGGGGTTTTGATCAAAGAGAACCTGGTTATTCTTACCGTGTTAAAGCCAGATTCAACCGCGATAAAGAGCCACTTCAAGACGGGCCTGAATACTATTTTATTTTCGAAAAGATAATTAGCAAAGAGCAGTATAAAGGAAGCGAGTCTTTCACAGTACAACTCATTACCGACTACGTTGTTGGTGGACCAAGTATCCGGCTAAGCAAAACAGGAAACGATTATTATATGATTCCTGATAAGCTACAACTCACTTATGCAAATAGCACGGTTCAAAACGAACTTGAAGAAATATGGCTAAATGTGCAGGAAATCCGTGCAAACTGGCAAAAAGGACAACGACCAAAATGGAAGGCTATTAAAGCGACAGTGGTACACGATCCGCAGAAGTTTGGAAAGGCATATCTGGTACAACAGATTCAATTCATTGATTAACAGAAAATACAAAAGGAGAATGTTCGAAAACCATTCTCCTTTTTGGTTTTAAGTAAAACCTAAGATTTATATTACCTAGATACTGTAATTAAATGATTCCGTTTCGATTAATCCACGGTGCTGCATTTCAGTCCAAAAGGCTAAGGGCAGCTCTTTTTCAGCTAGAGCAACGTTGGTGGAAACTTTCTCAGGTCTTGTGGTATTCAAGGCAATGCTTTTCACCCCAGGAAACTGCAAAGAGAAATTAAAACAGGCTTCAGCCGGTAGCACATTAAACTCATCACAAACTTTAAAAAATTCGTTCCTCCAATCGAGTAATGCTTTTCCCGATACCGTATCAGGATCAACCTGCTGATAATTGAAAAAATCGCCCCCTGTTAAAAACCCTCCGTTAAACACAGCCGAATTAATTACCTGTATGTTCTTTTGATTTAGTTGTTTTACAAAAGCCACCAACGATTTAGGATGTGATTTTAAGGTTAAACTGTTGGCAATCATTACCCAGTCCAGCGCCACATCTTTTGTGATCAGCTCGATTACTTTCCAGTCTTTTGCCCCTACCCCAATAGAAGATACCAAACCCGCTGACTTTAGCTCGCCCAATGCTCTATAGGCTTCGATAATGTGCTGATACCTTTCCTCGTAATCCGATCTGTTATCAGCTGCCAACAGATATTCGTCCGGATCATGTACAGAAACCATTTGGGCATGATAATCACCCAACAAATGATTACCCTGTTCAAAACATTTCATTATCCCCTCATAACTGATCATCTGTACGGCATCATATCCGATATTTTTCCAAATACCAGGTTCAAATGTTGGCTCAGGAGACAAAAGTTCTGTTCTATACCAGCCAAGCTTATTACTGATCACCACATTTTCTTTATCAACATTTAAATCAGCAAGGCATTTCCCTAACGATTCAAGCGCGAGGCCAGCCCCATATTTACCAGCGGTATCAAAGAATGCAACTGGCTTGGCCGATTTTACACAAGCCTCTACAATAGCCAACTTTACAGAATAATCAATGGCCTGATAAAGATTGCCCAAACTACTTGTTCCAAAAACAACAGCGGGGAGCTGGAGGTCTATCTGTTCAGTGTGCATGTGCCCGTTCGGTTTTTTCATATCCCACTTTCGTTTAACTTAAATATATTTTTCATCAGCTGCCACTTTTCTCCAGGCTTTGCCAGGGGTAATGCCTGCTGATATTTCCACATCAGTTCTTCCCACTCTTTCACCTTAGGGTTAGCAACATCCATAGCTGCTTTTTTTTCAAAACTGAAATCATCTTCAGTTTCCATGATCATGAACAAACGGTTCGAAATGCGGTAGATTTCCATTTCCAAAACCCCCGATTGGATAATACTCCGCTTAATTTCAGGCCAACCACTAAGGTGATAAGCTTCATACTCCGCAATGAGTTTGGGATCATCAACGAGATCCAGCGCAAGGCAATATCTTTTCATTTACTTTAAAATGCGAGCAGTTCTTCCTATTTTTTGAATTCTATTTTGAAACCAGTTACCAACCAGGCCGGATAATCTGCGGGTTTGGTAATTACAAGTGCATCATCTTCCTGCACCCACTTTAATTTACTTTTACCGCCCAGCATCGTAACCGAAGCAATGGGCTTCTCCAGGTATTTCGATTTGCGCCCGAGCAAGGTCATCCTGATGCTTTCATTTGGCACATTCAAACAGAAAGCAAAAAGATTGCCCTCTTTTGTGGTATACCTAATATCGGTAGATTGATATTCACCCGAATCGGTTAAGCCACCAAAGTGGCCCTTTTTCTGGTTTGATTTTATGGTAGAAGGCCCTTCTCCATATACTTTCCATGGCCGCGATGCATAAATACCTTCTCCATTCAATTTGGTCCAGTCGCCAATTTCTGTAACAATTTTAACAACATCCGGCTCCAGGTCTCCCTCTGGAGTCTGTACAACATTGATCAAAAGATTTCCGTTTTTACTTACAATATCGATCAAAAGCTGGGCAATTTCATTTGCACTTTTGTATTTCTGCCCGGTTCTGTAATACCAATCTCCTATCGAAGTATCGGTTTGCCACGGAAATGGGCTGATCGAATCTAATACTCCGCGTTCTACATCTTGTGCCCATTTACCTTCAGATGGCTCTTTTGGTGTATATACTGCCTCAAGTTTGCCTTTATTTTTGGCCATATCCTCATTGTAATAGTGCGCAACCATTGTACGCCCTATATCTTCAAAAGGAAGTTTACTATCCGAATAAAGCAGGTCAGGATGATAATTGTCGACTAGTTCGGTAACATTTTCCAACCATTGTTTATGCCAACCCGGATTATTGGTCAGCCACTCTTTCATATCGGCCGAATCAGCAGGCAGATGATAAAGATCAGCATATTTCGGATCGCGCCCATCATAGGCAATGCCTGCAAATTGCCCAGTTTTGTCTGCGCCATGACTTGGCTGAAACCAGTTAAAACTGGCCGCAAGATGCTCGGAAACGCCAAAACGGAGTCCTTCTTTTTTAGCCGCTTTTTGCCATAAACCCACTACATCTTTTTGTGGCCCCATATTTACCGAATTCCATTTATGGATTTTGGAGTTCCATAGAAAGAAATTATCATGATGCGAGCCCATGGTTACAAAATATTTGGCACCGGCCTTTTTATATAAGGCCATCAACTGCTCAGGGTTCCATTTCTCTGCTTTCCATAAAGCGATAATATCTTTGTATCCAAATTTAGATGGTGTACCATAAGTTGCCACGTGGTACTTATTCTGCGCACTGCCCTGAACATACATGTTCTTCGCATACCAATCACCCTGTCTGGGAACTGCCTGAGGGCCCCAATGCGACCAGATTCCAAACTTGGCATCTCTGAACCAGTCTGGATATTTATACTGCTTTAAGGATTCATCGGTAGGTTTAAAAATCCCATGCCCTACATTATCTGTTTTTTGTTGTGCCTTGAGGTTTAAACCCAGGGAACACGCCATAAGGCCAACTAATACTATTTTTTTCATCTTCCTTATATTTGGTTTTAATCAAAAATAGGTAACTCATACGCTCAATTCTTGAAATAAATAGACTATTTGTTGTAAAAATCCGACATTTAAGCTATGATCAAAAAAGCATTATAGAACATTTTTTCCGCTCTAACGTAGATTATGATCTCAGCCCAGCCGATTGATTTATGCTGAAACGGCAACCCAAATCGATCTTGATTCTTTTTCTTAATTTCAAATCACTTAAGAATCTCATCGCTATCGCCACATACTAAAAAACCAACTGGATAGTGTAGGTAAAGGATGGGTGATTAAAATGAAGATGGGCATAAAAGGATAGATCTCACTCCCGAAAATTCGGGATTGCACTTCAGTCGGGATGACGATCAAATGCTGCGTTCTTTGCGCCTTCACTTTGTGATCTTTGCGGTTAAAAATGGATAATGCAAGAGATGATTGACGTAAAAGCCACACTTTAAAGATCTCTCTCCCGAAAATTCGGGATTGCACTCCAGGCGAGGACGACCTAGCGCTGTGTTCTTGATGACTTCACTCCGTGATCTCTGTGGTTAAAATGGAGATATTAAATCTTTTGGTCTGCATAAGCAACATTATAGAGATGGTTTGGCTTTAAATAGATCACATCATTTTGAAAATCAAAAACTGTATTGAACCTTTTCAGAATATCGGTTCCCAGATAATGAACGTTAGCCCCTGGCATGGGTTTATTTTGCTCCATAACCTGAGCTGGAACATTCTTCAATTCAAAATTGCCAATCTTCAAACTTTGCAGTTTTACTGTGGTTACCGGGACTTCATTACCTCTTGTACCATGCATAATTACCTTTTTGATCACTTCCATCTTCCCGGTTGGAAAGTGCATTTCCCGCAGCAAATCGTTATCAAGCATAGCGGTACGCTGATAACCTAAATCGAAGAAAAACAGGCTTTTATTTTTGGTTCCGCTTTGCGAAATTTCACTTTCTATAAAGGGTTTGTTTTTGATATAAGTAATCTTAAACCTGGTGTATTGTTTATCCTGTAAAATCTGCTTGGGCATGGTAGAATGCACCATCATTTTATTCTGATCATAATCCAACGCTACAATCATGCCGTCGAATATGTCCCATCCCAGCAGTCCATCGGTTTCATTGCCCGCCAATTCGATATCATAAATTTTGCTTTTATAGGTCTGACTCCCAATTTTGATATCATAATCCGTGTTATAAAGCTTGGGCTTAGATTTAACTTTTTGCTTAAGTGCAGCGGTAGTAAGATCTACTTCGGTAGCGCCTGAATCGAAGTTCAATAAAAGCGAATCAGTTTTGTTGAAAACCACCGGTAAAAAGTTCGTATTGTATTTATTCACAAAAAAAGGAATTGAATCGTGCACTTCGGGCGATATTTTGCTGAAGTTTTTTAGCATAGGACACACAATCTTGGTGCGGCAGGAATCTTTGCCGTTTAACAAAACAATAAATTCTTTTTGCTCCCCAGGCCCTATTCTAAACACAATAGAATCTATATCCGTTTTGAATTTTATGTTTATTGATTTGGTTATTTTACCAGTTGTAAATACATCTAATTTTATCTTGGGATTAATGTACCAGTTCGATGATGCCTTGTACGCTTCATAGAATTTTGCCTGACCAACTCCGGCCTTAACAATTGGTAAGTTCTTTTGAGCTAAAACAGAAAAGGGAAGCAAGACTGTTACAATGAGTAATATTCGTTTCATAAGCGATAATAGATTTGGTGGTTTAAGGCTTGTATTTAGTAGTGACCATCGGAAACCGGAACTAAAGATAAAAAGAATTCACATAAGTCGCGTTTAACCCCTTAACTTGTCGTTTTTGCACATTAATACCTAAATAGCTTTGCTATACCTTTGAGTAAACTAAATTAGAAAACAATATGGCAACTCAAATTTTTGTGAACCTGGCTGTTAACGACCTTAATAAGTCGGTGGAGTTTTTCACCAAGCTCGGTTATACTTTTAACCCGCAATTTACCGACGAGAAAGCAACCTGCATGATCATCAGCGATACCATTTATGTAATGCTGCTTACCAAACCTTTTTTCCAGACTTTTACCCAAAAAGAAATCATCGATGCCCACAAGGCAATAGAAACCTCCATTGCCTTATCGGCCGATAGTAAAGATGCCGTTAACGAAATGGTAGATAAAGCTGTAGCTGCCGGTGCCACAATACCGAATCCGGCTACCGATTATGGCTTTATGTACCAACATAGTTTCGACGATCTCGATGGCCACCATTGGGAATATGTATGGATGGATCCGAATGGCATGCCGGAGCACCAGGGATAATTATATTTAACGTTAATAAAAAGGGCAAGCGACGGATTTTTCGTGTTTGCCCTTTATTTGCTAGAGTTTATTTGAAATGTGGTTAACCTGATATTGATCTGTTCTTGCTTTTATGAAAAAATATGGGAATATAGTTCATAATCAGGGCGAATAATTCTTTTTCATACCGTCTTTAAATTAATCATTATGAATAATCTGTCCTATTGTGGAGTTATCCTAAAAGTAGTGCTGAATTTAAAGGGTACTACTTTCCCATTACACTTGGCTGGTTTCCATTTAGGCATTTTTCGCGCTGCGCGAATGTACTCCAAATCTAACTTCGAATATTCTTCTATTTTCTTCTTATCTATGCCCGCATTTATTACGCAACCTTTTTCATCGATTATGAATGTAAGGTCTACTTTATGTTGCCAACCGCTGTGGTTATAACTTTCCTCATATTTAACCTTATCAAAAAATGAGGAAAGCTTACGTATACCCCCTGGACAAAGGGGCATTTCATCAACACTTGTAAACACATTACGTTTTAGAGACTGATCATAATAGCTTTGACACTGAAAAAAAGTTGCGGCATTTTTATCTTTCTTCACGTGCAAGCTTAAAAAACATAAAATCAGAATTAAATATTTCATAATATTATTTTTTAAATCAACCAAGTCTTAAAAGTTATTTACAAGCTAATTAATAGGGAATATACTTAATAATTTTTGCACAAAATATGAATTCTTTGGGCTCCTCCATGTGAAATCAGGATAAACTTCTCGCTCAGCCCCAAACGCAAAAAACCCACAACTTTCGTTGCGGGTTTTGGCTCCCTCTGCTGGGCTCGAACCAGCGACCCTCTGATTAACAGTCAGATGCTCTAACCAGCTGAGCTAAGAAGGAGTACTGGTCATTCCCTAAAACGAGGCTTATTTGTACTTTGCAGTTAATACCCTTGTTCGTTTTGGGAGTGCAATATTAGCGCTTTTAAACTATTTATGCAAAAATTAATTTAATTATTATTTAAGAAAACGATCCTCCCTTTACGGCAGAGGATCGTTTTGCAAATTTCAAACTGAATATCAGACCATTAACAATTATGGTTTAACAATCCACGGCGCCAGATTAATATCATCAATTCCGTTATATTGGCGAAGTAAAGCCTGTTTTAGGTTTTCGCCATTGGTTGTTCTTTCAATATTAGGGTACTGAAAACGCTTAGGAATCCTGTTACTATTGCCTACGCCCGGACCGATATCGAAAGTTGGCACACCTGTTCGGCGGTACTGATAGTAAGCTTCGAAACCCGAATTACGGAAATAAGCCAGGTATTTCTGCGTCAGGATCTGCTTTAAACCATCGGCTGTATTACCGGCATATTTAACCGCAGCCTGCGAGTAATAATCGCTTTCGAAAGAGAAATTAACATTAAAGTTTTCAAATTCGCCCAGCTTCCCGTCCTTTTTTAAGAAGGTGACCACATTAACACCATCTTTAATACCATAGAAACTAATAGAAGCCTGAATCCCTTTTTTATACCAGCTTTCGGCATCGCCAGTAGCCCAACCGCGGTTAATGCCCTCTGCTTTGATAAAACAAAGCTCAGGATAAGCAATGATAAAAGTATTTTCTGCTGTATAACCACTATAATAGCGATAACGGCCAATCAGCGAATACAGCCCCTTCTGCACCTTATCCAACATCACCCCTTGATCTTCACCTGTAGGTGCGCCAATAAAATTGCGGTAATCGGTAATGGCGTAACCATTGGCTTCTGCTATTCCCCTTGCCGGCTCAGCTACCATGTAAGCCCGAGGATCTTTAAGGCTCGAAAGCGTATTTAAATACGTACCCGCCATGTTATAACGCAGGGCATCATTACCAAAATTATCTTTATTATTCGGATACTTGTTAAAACTCTCGTTGTACACAAACTGCAGGTTATCGGCCATACTCTCCATAACCGGATATTTTGTTGGGTTGCCCAATACCGCAGCAAATTGTTGTTTTACCTGCAAGTCGGCATCATCCGCTTTTGTGCTCAAATTGATCAAAGTCCGTAATCTAAAGGTATTTACCACCTTTTGCCAGGCTGCCAGGTCATTTTTAAGGTAGATATCGCCTTTTAATTCCTTGTTGCCTGCAACAATTAAAGCCGATAAATCGTTGTTCGATTCTTCTAACCAGGTTAACGATTGTTTAAAAATATCTTTTTGGTTATCGTACTTCGGGGTTAAGTTGGCGAAACCTTTTAAGGCGTCAGTCATTGGTAAATCGCCCACTTTCAAACTCATTTTCACAAAATAATACGCTTTAAAGAATTTAGCCAGTGCCAGGTAAGGCTTAGCTACCGCACCGCCTAAACGGTTGGCTTCCTCTTCCATTTTTACCACATTTTTTAAAGTCGTGTAATCTAACGAAGCACCTGTCCAATCGTAGTTATTGGTTGCGTAATAGAAATAATTGGCCGCAGTGTACTGGTTCCACCTTTCTGAGCCCGAAAAAGGTGCTTCGTACATATCGAACAAAATACCGTTCAATAATAAGTTTGGCGGAACGGTTTCGGCCTGGTTTGGATTTTTAAAATTTTCTTCAAATTCTTTCTTACATCCGCCACAAACAGCAACGATGATGAAGAGGAATAGGATTTTATATATTGATTTCATGTTATAGCGATTAAAAAGTAACATTAAGGTTAAAGCCTACACTTCTGGTAGTTGGTGTTTGCAGCGTAGAAGTACCTTCCCTGCCCGAATACTGATCTACATCAACATCGTTATAGGTAGAATTGATAAAGTACAACAGGTTACGTCCTACTACCGAAATATTGGCCGATTTGATAAAAGTGCGCTCCAGTAATTTTTTAGGCAATTGGTAGCCAAAAGTTACTTCACGCAATTTGGCATAGGTGCGGCTCATCATGGTGTTCTCTTTGGCGCCATAAAAAACGCCCAGATAATCCTGCAACAATTGCGGAGTTGTGTTTGGTGCAAAAGTTAGGTCGCCATAATTGGTAATTACACCAGTAACAGGATCGAAGTTAAGTTTACCGCCATTGGCAATCACCACGCCATCGCCTACCCATGTACCTTTATAAGTTGGATCGTTTACACGCAGGTAATCCTGGTATCTGGCTTCGCCCATTTTACCCTGAATGGTTTCGATCTGACGACCGCCCTGGAACGATTTTAACCTCACATAATCTTGCATTACTCCACCCACTTTGCCATCTAACTGGAAGCTGAAAGAGAAATTCTCATACCTGAATTTATTGCCAATACTCCATACCCAGTTTGGATCGGCATGGCCTAGCAGCTGGCTAACTGGTAAAGAAATCGGTGTACCACTTGAAGTATGGATCACCTGTCCACCTGGGGTTTTAGCTAATACAGAACCATAAATATTATCAATACGGTCGCCGGTTTTAAAGAATTGATCAACCGATGTTTCGCCCGGAGCAAGTTCTTTGTAAATCTGTTTGTAGGTAGACCAGTTGATCATAACATCCCAGCCAAATTTGTCGGTCACGATTGGTGCGCCCGATAAGCTTAACTCCACACCACTATTCTGTGTTTTACGGCCGTTGATGGTATTAGTTTGGTAACCTGTTGCTGCTGAGATATTTTGTCTGATAATTTTCGGCCCATCAATATACCTGAAATAAGTAGCTTCGAAACCTAACCTGTTTTTAAGGAACTTCAGATCGATACCACCTTCGTAATTGGTTCTGCTCTGTGCTTTTACCGCGTTCAGATCGATAAGGTTGTTGGTATAATAGGCACCTGTTTGGTTATTGTAGGTTGGCCTGATGCTGTATGGCGAAGAAAGACCGTAACCAGGACCACCGTATGACGAAGTATATTCTGCACCATAACCAATTGGATAAGTTTGCAGTGGTGTTGCACCGATAAATTCCTGTGTGCCCAAACCTGGGTCTTTAACGTTTGCATACGATGCCCTTACTTTTGCAAATGAAATAAAAGCAGGCATTTTTACATAATCGGAAACTACCGAACTTAACGAAACCGAAGGATAGAACGCTGAATTATTACGCGGCGAAAGCGCAGAGTTTTTATCTACACGACCAGTAGTATTGATGTTTAAATACTTTTTAAAGCTTAAATCAACTGAGTAAAAAGCACTTAACACCAACATTTTAGAATTAAAGTTGAATGCCTTTACAGGGTTTTTAGAGTTAGAGAAGTTATACACTTCCGGAACGTTTAAATAATCGGTTGTGGTAAAGCTCGAATTGTAACTGAAGTTACGGGCGTTACCTCCACCAAAAGCACTGATTTCGAATAAATCGCCAACGTTTTTGTTAAATTTTAATATCAACTGGGTATTGTTTTCGAACATGCTACGGCGGTCTTCCCTATAATCGCCCAAACCTTCTTCACGTCCGTATGGGTGAGCAGAAAACGGCATTTTCTCGGTCCTTAACTGGTCGTAGGTCGAAATCTGCGTTTTTAACAATACATCCAATCCTTTGGTTACATTGTAGTTTAAAGAGGCATAACCGTTAATATCGTTCTTTTTATGTCCGCGCAACCACTCATAAGATAAAAAATAAGGATTGTGGTAACGCTGGTATTCGGCGTAAATAGACTGGATTCCTTCTTTACCCGGCTGCCAGTAGTTTTTCATGTCGTCGATATTCCAATCGGCACCGCCCCAAAGCGTCATGTTATAAATTACGCTGTTCGGGCCATAGTTCACATCAGGTATATTATCAGAAAACTGGCGACTATAATTGATGTAGGCTTCAGCTCTTAATTTCGGACTGATGTTATACGAACCACTTACATTAAAATTGTTGATATTTAATTGTGTGTTCGGTATAATTCCTTTTTGATAATTATTGGATATAGAAACCCTTAAATTATACTTGTCTGTTGCAGAAGATAAGGCAATGTTGTTTGCCGAAAGTAATCCGGTTTGGATAAAACGTTTTAAGTTGTCCTTTCCACGGGCTACCCATGGCGTACCCTGGCGCACGCCGTTCACAATCGGACTATCATATTGAGGAATCAATTGACCGTCGAATTTTGGTCCCCAGATATCATAATCACCATCATTTAAACCACCACCTTTTCCATCACCAAAAGCATAAGCACTGTGCTCACCTGGCCCGTACTCGTCCTGACTTTTCGGCAAAGCGATAAATCCTTTATTAAACTGCGTGCTCGAATTTAGTTCTACAGTAAAACCTTTGTCGCTCAGTTTACCTTTTTTAGTGGTGATCAATAATGCACCATTATAAGCCTGATAACCATAAAGTGCCGCTGCTGCGGGGCCTTTAAGCACGGTATAAGTATCGATATCGTCGGGATTGATGTTCCAGGTATCTGAATTGATCGGCACCCCATCAACCACTACCAAATTAACATCGTTACCGCGAAGGTAAAGCGACGAACGGCCCAAAAGCTCTGAAGATACACCAACAGTTAAACCGGCAACCTTACCCACCAATCCGTTTACCGGATTAGCTTCTCTGGCTTTTACCAGATCGGCACCTTTTACTTCCTGAATGGCATAACCCAGGTTTCTTTTTTCTTTACGGATACCGAGGGCGGTAACCACTACCTCGTTTAAATTTTTCGAGTCTGTTTTTAAAGTTACGGTCAGGTTTGCGCCCGTAACCTGAACTTCTTGCGACAGAAATCCGATCGAACTAAAAACAAGTGTTTCGCCTGTTTTGGCGTCGAGGGTAAAGCGACCCGATAAATCGGTAGAGGTAGCTTTTTTGGTCCCTTTTACCATTACGCTAACGCCTGGGATCGGCTGTTGCGCATCATCTTTAACCAGACCAGCTATTTTTGTTTGTGCCCAAGTAAAATAAGGCGTGAGGCACAGTAACAGCAAAGCTACCATGCACATCTTCATCTTGTAGAGATGTTTCATTTATCTATAATTTTTTTAGGTTTTATAGATGCAATGATAAGATGTACATGTTAGCCTAATGCCAACTTTTAGTTAACAAAAACGCCTATTTCTGTTTAGTATTTGTTAACTAAATATTTTCTTAATGCTCTCTGCGGCATAACCTGCACTGGCAGTCATTCCTTTACCGCCAATAGCCGTACGGATGTGGATGCGATCGTCGAGATCGTAAGTTACAATATGTTTTGTTGCGTGCTGCGGATAAAATCCGGCCCAGGTACTTTGCAGTTTTCGCACATCGAAATCAACTATCCGGGCTGCTTCTTCGAGCATGAGTTCATTAATGTGGTGACTTAAATCGAAACCAAGATCGTCGAAATGGTTTACATCGGCATACACATGCGAATCGCCAATAATGATCGTATTATCTGCGGCTTTTTTGAACAGGATATGGATACCCCATTTTTTTAGCTCTTCATAATGCTCAGGCGTTTTAATGCTTTTGAAAGAAGGGCAATAATGCTCAAAACTCTCGTAACGCCTGGTGGTTAGTCCTGTTAAAATATTACCTGTTAAAGCTACTTCTGGCATAGGTATACTGCGCATCATCTGCAGCTTACTTACCACAATGCCGCTTTCGCTAAACAGTTCGGGATAAAGCAATTTAAACTCATAACCGTTACAGATAATGGCTTTCTCTGCCGTAAAAAGCGTGGTATTATTTTTTAAACCTACTTTAACACCAGTACCTTTGCTTTCGCAGGCGGTAACCGGACTGTTGTATTTAAGGGTATATTGTGCAAACTTAGTCTGCATATATTCGTGCAGGCGGTGGATCATTTGATCTGGTGCTACACTAATTTCCTGAGGGAAAAAGATGGCTTCTTTGGCATAAGAAGATTTAATAACAGGATATTTCTTTAAAACCGTCTCATGACTAAGCAATTCGGTTTCGTAACCGATGGTATCGTAATGTGCTTTCAGCTCATGAATTAAGGCCTGCTCATCATTATCTGATGCGATGTACACACTGCCATTTTGCTGCACGGAAATATCGAACTCCTGCTGAATGGATTTGTAAATATCTAAACCAGCCACCCCATATCCAAACCATTCGGCTTCCATACCCGAGGGTACCACCTGACCAAAATTGCGCACAGTAGCGCCTACCGGAAAATTGTCTTTTTCGAGCTGCAGTACCGATTTGCCCGAAAGTAAAGCATGATAAGCATGGAATGTTCCTAAAATCCCTCCACCAATTACAATAAGATCGAAATGTTTATTCATTGTTTATTTTTTGTTGATGCCAAACGTTTTTAATTTATCCAGACACCAATGTTATTTAATATTATTATTCTATTCATCTGCAAACCAAGTCGTCATTGCGAGAAGGCTTTTTCAGCCGACGAAGCAATCTTAAACCGAGCGCTAGTAGCGATCGTTGTAAGATTGCTTCGTGCCTCGCAATGACGAAGCTACTCATTATGACCCAACCTAACTTTTTTACCCTTATCTCTTTATTCCCCTGTTAAAACCATTTTTCCCATTGCCTGCATCTTTTTATTTGTAACCAACGTTTTTCTTCTAAAATAGATCAACGAAAGTATACTGCACACCCCACCAATTAATGGTATGGCGAACAAACACTGTTTAAAAAAGTGCATCCAGCTGGTACTCGTTTCGCCAAACTCATGAAACAGCAGTATCGAAAAACTACCTACGTAGCCAATTGAATCGGCCACATACATAATAAAACCAATGTTGCTTTTATAGTGAAAATTGGCAATCATCCGTTCAAAGAAAATGGCGTTATAGGGAATGTAGGCCATATACAGTCCCATACCCAGTAAAGCCATCCAGCTAACAGGTCCAATGTAGCGCTTATCAAAAAAGAATGTACTTACGCCAATTAGCAAACAGCCCGAAATAATCATGATGTGAATCACAGTAAAAGCTTTGAGATTATCTTTAATCAGGATCAAAAGCCCCATCATCACCAATACCACAACCGAAATCAGGGTATCAATCTGCGTGTAGATATGGTTGTTATGAATACCTAAGCCATTCCAGATTTCTACTTCGAAATTATCGCGCATATCACGGATACAGGTAAGCAATACGTAAATGATAATGGTTAAGATAATACCCGGCAAAAATGTGGTGATAAACTTTCTGCGCTGTTTTGCATCCATCGGCACCCGCTTGGTACGTAACTCCTGATCTTCTTTTGAAGGCGGCGGAATAACTTCCAGGCAAAAAACAAACAGGAAAAGCGGAAGCAGAAAAACCAATCCGGTAAGAAAAGGCATCCAATAATCGCTTACCGAAGCAAACGACATCAGCGTTCTGGCTACAGTTTTAACAAAACCTGAGGCAAATATTAAACTGATCGACATTAATGCACCCATAAATTCGGTTGTTTTCCTTCCTTCCAAATAGCTGAATACCAAACCCCAGATCATGCCCAAAGGGAAACCATTGAGGAAAAGAAATACAATATTGTAAGGAGCAGGTACCAAAGCAAATCCGAGCAGGGCAAACCAGGAAAAAAGAATCAGAAAAATGATGCTCCGTGCCCGGTTACTTTTCCCCGATTCGGAAATAAAACGGATACCATAAAACTTACTTAAAGTGTAACCTACCATTTGTGCAATAACCAACCAGACTTTATAATCGATATGCAGAAATTCCTGGTGTTCAAAAGTAGCAGAGGCAAAAGCTTTACGAAAGGCATACATACTGGTGTAACAACCAAATGCTGCTATACCACCAAGCATTGTAATTAACCAATAAGGCCAATTAAGTGCTTTTTTACGGGCAAGATGAAGTAAACTCATCCTAATATCTGCTTATGTTGTTTATCATACCGAACACCACAAATTTGATTGACATGTGTGTTTTATTTAAAAACACAATAGTAAACATTGTTTATTATTAGTAAACAATTTCAAAATTATCAAATTGTTAAGTTTTTACTGTGTAAGGCTTGTATTTTATTTCGTAAAAGCCTCTAATACCGGCCTTCCTCTCCAACTTTGCGGTTGTTGTAACCTCATTAACCAGGCCAGTGTTGCGGCCGTATCGTAGGTAATAATTACATCTTTTATTTCGTGGTTTTTACGAATACCGGGGCCAGAGATAATCCACGGGATCTGCACTTCATCGAGCGATTTACCACCATGGCCTTTACCTTTACCACCGTGATCGGCAGTAACTAGGATAACAGTTTCATCGGCTATGCCTGCATCGTTAACTGCTTTTAGAATCTTACCGATCCGCTGATCTACCAATTCCAGTTGTTTATAATAAGCAGGTGTACGGTGACCGATTGAATGCCCCGTACCATCAGGTTCGTCTAAATGCAGGAAGGTAAAATAAGGTTTTTCTTTTTTGATAATCGCAACAGTGGTATCAGTGCAAAAATCATCTTTGTCATTTCCGCTAACGATGATATTTACTGCTTGTTTCTCAAATAAATAACCAATACCGCTCCAGCTATACACAATAGCTGTTTTAGCCTGTTTTTTTTGATCTCTGATTACACTAAATATCCCCGGGAACAAACCATAAGATGTTTTGGTGATAGATGGAATTTCGGGCACTTTACTGTCCCATTCGGTATAACCATGTTCAGTTGGCCCAGCACCCATTAACAGGGAAGCCCAGTTTACAGCACTGGAAGATGGCAATACACAGCGTGCCTGTGTAGTCCACGAGCCGTTGGCCATTAATGCCTTAAGATGAGGCATATTCGCCTCTGGCAAAGCGTAGCCACCAAAACCATCGCAACCGATTAAAATTACGTGTTTAATTTTTTTAGATTGCGCCTGTGCAAATACACATAAACAAAGTAACACTAAAGTACTTTTCAAAAATCTTTTCATATTCATGTTTTTCTGTTACCAAACCTAAGATTGGTTTATAAAGATGAAGATAAATATTTGTTAAGTATTAATAAACTTTGTTTAACAGAATGTTACTCAAAAAAATAAATTACCAGCATTAGCGCTTTGCTATCGCCAACATTAACCGGGGTATGTGAAAGCCTTCCATCGAAAAGCATTGAGTCTCCTTTTTCGAGTATAATTTTCTTTTTCGAAAACTGGTACTCTACTTTACCTTCTATCATGTATTTAAACTCAAAAGCTTCGGTTTTCACCATTGGGCGATGCGCATTCACCTCGAGCTCGAGCAGCACAAAATCGGCAGTAGAAAATTTAATGTTCTTGGTTAAAATACGCGAGTAGTTAAAACCTGTGGCCTGTTCTTTTTCGAACTTCTGATACTGATCTTTTCGTTTCACCAGAACGGGGGCATCTTTTTTATGAAAATTGATATCCTTAAAAAAACTGTTCAGATCTATCTGCAGACTTTTAATAATATCCATTAATACCATTAAAGACGGAATGGTACGGCTATTTTCGATTTGAGAGATCAGCCCTTTACTTACCTCTGCTTTATTTGCAAGTTCCTGAACGGTAATACCCAGCTCTTTACGTCTTTCTTTAATTTTAAGGCTAATCTGTAAAAGAATTTCTTCTTGCATATGCTAAAATCGTGTTAATAACGCTAATGTATTATTTTATTCCTACAATCGAAATCAACAATCGCATAAGTTACCAAATTACATTTTTTAACATCCTTATAAAAACAAATCGCCGCCATAAAAGGCGGCGATAACAAAAATTTAACGGTAATGTCCGGGTACCCAATACCGACCGCCATGAGGGCCAATATTATAATGCCCACGTACCCAGTGTGCCCTTGGTGCACGTGCGCTTACCACGCATGCACTAAAATTAACCGCCATAACCAATAAGAGCAATGCATTTACAATCCTTTTCATAACCTAACCTTTTAAGTAAAAAAATAAATCGAGCTTTATGCTGTGTGTTTTATTTTGACGGAGGAAGGATAAGAAAGGTTTAATTGGTATTGCTTTTACTTATAAAGTTAACCTCATGCTGAACTTGTTTCAGCATCTTTTTATTTCAAATAAGACCTGAAATAAATTCAGGGTGACGCCACACAGAAAAACGGCCTAACCATACTGGCCAGACCGCTTCATTTATATATTTAAAAAAGATTAGAAACTATATCGCAATCCCAATTGCATCTGGTAACGTGAGGCAAAGAAATCTTTTGAATAAGAGGTTACATCTTTCTGTGCAAAAGTATATACCGGATATGTTGTTGGTGTACCTGCAGTTTGTACTTTAATACCCACACTGGCCATAGAGTTATAGGTATTAGGAGAGAAATACTGAATTCCCCAGTCTTTATTTACCAAATTGGTCAGGTTGATAATATCGTAAGTTAAAGTAAGTACATGCGGGTGTTTTCCTTTTGCCACCTGAATATCCTGAGAGAAACGGAAATCAGCCTGAACATTCCAAGGAGTACGTGCACCGTTACGTTCTGTAAAATCACCACGGCGGGTACTTAAGTATTTATCTCCGTTAATGTAGTTATCAAATGCAGCAGCCTGCGCAATACCATCAGGTGTACTTGCAAAGAACTTGGCAGTTTCTCCTACAGCCGGAATATACATCAGACTTACAGTTTGACCAGTTCCATTGATCCTGGTATTTACTAAACCCAATGAATATGGCGAACCCGATTGACCGCTGAAGAATAAGGAGAAGTTAGATACATACTTACCGTTTTTAGCCCAATCTAACCTATAATTGATTGTAGAGATAATCCTGTTGCGGATATCGAAATTAGAATAAGCCAAGCCTGGGTTATTTGGACTAAGGGCCTGGTTTAACTGCCAGTTAGATTCCATTGAATTACGGATGCCATTGGCAATATCTTTCGATCTTCCATAGGTATAAGCCACCATCATATCTAAGCCCATAGGAAGCGATTTACTTACCTGTGCTGTTAAACTGTATTTGTATCCTTTATCTGTATTTGATAAAAGGTAAGCATTGGTATATAAAGGATTAATTTTAGTACCTGAATAAATCGGCATCTGTTTCTGTGTATCGTAAACCATGTATTTTGGATTATCTACATAGTTGATCTGTTGAAACTGCACATCTTTGATCACCTGGCTAAAAATTCCTTCCAATGTAAATTTCCACTGGTCATCAGTTTTATAATCGAAAGCCAAATTACTTCTCCATGCTTTTGGCATTTTAAAGTTATTATCAACCAAATCTACCTGCGTAGCGCCACTTGCATCTTTAACATTTATGCCCTGGTTAGTTACATAACCTGCTTCGCCATTACCGGTTAAAGCATCTTTAATCGGATCGGAACCCGCAACCGGTTTCACGATTTTGCTAGGATCAGCATTTGTATAAACATACGATTTATCAAAAGCACCGTAGTTAACTCCGTTATTGTAATAAGCATAACCTATCCATGCAAAAGGAACACGGCTGGTAAATAAACCGGTACCGCCACGCATAACCAAACTTTGGTTACCTAATACATCGAAGTTAAAACCAACACGTGGAGAAATCTGTATTTTGTTCAGGAATTTTCCGGTAATTGATGATGGCTGCGTATAAGTATAAGTTGTACCATAGTTAGGATCAACCGGAGAGTTTGTTGTTTTTGAACTCAATGATGGCATATCAGGCAAGTTTGCCATATCAAAACGCAAACCCGGTGTTAATTTAAAACGATCGCCAATACGGATTTCGTCCTGACCATACACACTGTACATGTTCACATTAAATTCTGCAGTTGGGTTTGCAATGATGTTATCACGGCTGTTATCATCATAGTTGTAGCTGGTACGCACCCTATTTGGCTGATTAGCCAGGAAATCGGCAACACTGCTATAAGCCACGCGGCCGTTCCATGAGTTTACGAAACCATAGTTGATATTGTAAAACTCGTTGTGCGTACCAACGGTAAAAGTATGGATACCCGAGCTATAAGTATAGTTATCGGTAAATTCGAAAGTATTTTGCTTCATGTTGAAGATACTTGCCTCACGGTCAGTACCTAAAAACAATGTTCCCCCGTTAGAAGCAATCTCGATCTGCGGTAATGCCGGATTAGAAAGTGGATCACGATAATCGTGAACGGTAGAATAACCTACAATTAAATTGTTGGTAGCTGAATTGCCAAAACGGGTTTTCAGATCTGCAACTGTAGAGGTTTGATTGTTGTTCTGTTTAAAATCGATACCGCCAAACCTGAAATTAGACTGATCTCTTTCTAAGTTTGTCGCTTTCGAAATGATGGTATTATTTCTGATGGTTAACTGGGTACTTTCACTGATGTTCCAATCTAAGCGGTTAAAGAACTTGTTAGACTGCGAATAGATGTTGTAATCGCCAAACGAACCAGCATCTACACCATATACATTTTTCATGCGATCAGAAATCTGCTGTGCCTCAGTTAAGGTAAGCAATTTCATGTCAGACGATCCTGCTCCTAAAATTACCGGATCCTGACGGCGGGTAATCTCCTCATTGGTGAAGAAGAACAATTTATCTTTAATGATCGGAAAACCTACGCGGAAACCGGTTTGATAATCGTGAAAAGCAGACGGTTCTTTGCTGTTATCGCCAATTTTGTTTCTACCGATCAGTGAAGCGTTACGGCCATAACCATAAACCGATCCTACAACCTCATTGGTACCACCACGTGTAACGGCATTAATGCTGCCACCTAAAAAGTTACCCACTTTAACATCATATGGAGAAAGTAAAACCGTAACATCCTGGATCGCATCAAGTGAAACCGGGTTGGTACGTGTACTGCTTCCCGGCATGCCCGAGCTTCCACTCTGACCACCTAATGAAGGACTAAAACCAATGGCATCGTTATTAATCGCACCATCAATAGTTACGTTGTTATACCTAAAGTTGGTACCGCCAAAAGTATTATCCTTGCTGCCTTGAGGAGTAACCCTTGTTACATCCTGCAAGCTGCGGTTCATGGTTGGCAAAGTTTTGATCTGACCTTCGCCAATACTTGTACCTGCACCAGATTTTGTTCCGCCTTTTTGGCCTTTAACACTTACTTCGGCCAATTGATTACCCTGCTCCTGAAGATCAAGATCGAGCCTTACATCCGAACCTAAGGTTAAATAAATATTCTCTTTTACCACCGGACTATAACCCACAAAGGTTACGGTAATTTTGTATGGCCCGCCTGGGTTTAAGTTGCCGATACGGTAAAGTCCGTTCTCGTTTGACGAACCCTTAGATACAGTACCTGTTGGAACGTGCATCATTACAATGGTTGCCCCTGGGATGATACCTTTATTATCCTTAATCTTTCCATTAATACTAGATGTTGTAACCTGTGCCTGAGCAAATGTGACTAAGAGCAGCAGAATACTTACTAGGGATAGTATACGTGATTTCATTTTCTGTTGTTTTATTTTTATGCAAAACAACAGTCCTAATGTTAATTAAATATTAACAATAAATTAAGTTTAACATTACGTTAACAGTATGAAAATCAGAACAATACAATAAGAAAACAATTCCTTAACAACCAATATTTCAGGCCGGAATATAATGAAGAATAGAAAACCAAAGATGAAAACGAAAGATGAAGATTTGATGAAGTTTGGGTTAGTCCAAAGTCATTAGTCGGAAGTCCAAAGTCGATTAAACGGTCATGCGTTTGGAGCCACGCGTTTAGCGTTGATTAATCTTTTGAGTTGGGAGCTTGGAGTCGTGTGCTTGGAGTCAATTAACCAATTTAAAAATTAACCAGTTAACCGTTACACAAGTTTCTGCACCATGCTAACCAATAAATGAATGACAAATGAACTAATGAACTCATTCATTATCTTTGCAACATGACGATTAGATTAGCCGTAGCCGCAGATATTCCGAAGATAATGAATTTAGTAAGCAAGGTTGTACCATTAATGCGTGCCGCAGGAAATTTCCAGTGGGGAGATGATTACCCTAACCCCGAGGTATTTGCCAATGATATTATTATCGGCCAGCTATGGGTGACTGAACTAGAAGACAAGCTTGTTGGTGTTTCTGCAATTACCACAGATCAAGATCCCGAGTATGCCGATGCAGGTTGGGATATTAACGAAAAGGCAATTGTTACGCATCGTTTAGCAGTAGACCCAGACTGCCAGGGCATGGGTATTGCCAGGGCTTTAATGAACCAGGCCGAGGCGGTAGCAAAAGCTTCGGGTATTTCCATCTTAAGGGTGGATACCAATAGCGAAAATATGGCCACCCAGGCGCTTTTCCCGAAACTCGGCTATCAGTTTAGTGGTGAAATTAGCCTGGCTAAACGACCTGGCCTCCGTTTCTTTTGTTATCAAAAATTATTGTAATCATCAGCTTAAACTTTTAACAAACCACGAAATGCTCTTGCGGCATAATACGATTGTGCGCCATTGTGATACACGAACACATGATCGTAGCGGCGATCACCGAAAAGGGCACCACCTAATTTTCTGATTTCGGGAGGAGTAACAATCCAACTCGATGTTTTGGTATCGAATTTTCCGAGTTGCTGCAAAAAGCGGTACTGTTCTTCTGTTAAGAGCTCTACACCCATAGCAGCAGCCATATCAATGGCATTATTTTCGGGCTGATGCTCTTTTCTCGATTCCAGTCCTTCCAAATCATAGCAAATACTTCTACGGCCTTTAGGGCTTTCTGCCGAACAATCGTAAAAAATATATTCGCCTGTTTTTTTATCATAATCAACAACATCGGGTTCGCCACCAGTTACCTCCATTTCGTCAAGCACCCATAGTTTTTCAGCATTTGCTTCCAACTTCGCCTGTACCTTAGCCCATTCCAGTCCTTTATGCCGATTCATATTCTTCTCGAAACGGGCTTTTAATATATGAAGGAGTTCTTCTGTCTGCACTGCCGACAACTCTTTTTTATTGTTATTTATTTTACTCATAAGTTTTATACATTGGTTAAAAATTCTTTCACATCTTCAATCAACGATCCTTTCCTGATTTCAGGAAATACCAAATCCATTTGAAGCGCAACATCAGTATAAAGCACTAAGTTTCTTCCCGTTTTCCACTTTTACGCTTTCCCGAAAGTTCGGAATACCTCGTTACTGCAGGGTAACGCTTCACCTGGGCTAAATAGCTAAGACAGCTTTTCATTTTGAGGATTGCAGGGCGCACAAACCCTTGCTCCTAAACCGGATCCGATGGCTATCGGATGCAGCGAACACGAGGTGTAACGGAGTAAAGCGAAAAGCCGGACCGAGGGCCTCCAAGAACCACAAACCGCTCATTTCCTAATTTCAAAAAACACTAATATCTACCTGAAGCACAATGCCTTTACACTACATTAAAAGATCCTTCGACTACGCTCTACACAGGAGTCCTTTGGACAGGATGACAAACCAATAGTGATAACATCCGACACCACGAAATAGGGAACGATTAGTCATTCAATCCTTTGCCATTTAATATCTGTGGCATAAATTTCTCTACTCTTGCCTCACGGGTTTTAGCTTGCTTGGGCGCCGCAAAATGAAGCAGATAAGCTCTTTGACGGCCAGGCGTTAATGCTTCGAATGCCGCTTTTAAATCTGGAATGTGATCTAATTTATGCTGAAATTCATCTGGAATGGTATACTCTGCTGTTTTTTTCAAATCTACTTTCAAACCAGCTTTTTCTACCTCAATGGCTTCATAAATATAAGTCTTCAAAATTGGCTTCAGTTCCACTATTTCGAGTGCATTGGTAAAGCGTGCCTGCCTGCCCACTTGTACATTCTTCGTTTGCTGGATCAAAATCCCTGCGGCATCATTTAATAAAACGCCTTTAAAAAATAAAAATGCGCAGTATTCTTTAAAATCATGTATTAAAACGATGTTGCTGTTGTGTAAGGTATAACAAGGCACTCCCCATTTTAATTCTTCGGAAAGTCCGCAATCTAAGGCAATTGCCCGCAGCAGCAGCAGTTCTTCCTGCCACTTTTTCGCTTTATTAAAATAAAAATCAACTTTTGGATTCGTTTTCATATCAGTCGAATTTGTTTATTCCTTTGCCCTGTTCTTTCCTTATGGTTTCAGTGTTTGCATCATAAATATAGAATTGTCATCCTGAGCTTGTCGAAGGACCATTTTAAATGTCTTACAAGGCGTTTCGACAGGCTCAACGTGACAAATTCGATTGATTTACAAATGTGATACAGCCTCTTTTCTATCCGCAGGCCTAAAATACCACGAAATTACAGTTAACACAAGTAGCAATATTGGTCCGAAGTATGCAGAAGTACTGGTATCGCCAATTGCAATGTGCGAAAAAACAGCACCAGACATCGCAAAGAAAAAACCTGCATAAGCCCATTCTTTCAATAAAGTAAATTTAGGAATTAACACCGCAACCACACCTAAAATTTTCCAAATCCCCAATATAGTCAGAAAATAAAGTGGATAACCCAATTGCGTAAACAATGCCACTTCTTCTTTCATTTTTATCAACTGTACTATTCCTGTTGACAACATGCCTAATGACAGCCAAACGGTGGCAATCCAATAGATAATTTTGTTTCTCTTTGTCATAATCTGTTATTTTAATTGATTTACAATGTTTTGCAAACGGTTATGCGCCATATTAACACCCTGAGCAAAGGGCAAGGCAAGTATTTGATCCCTTAATGCTACTGATTTATAAACTACATGCATAGTAAGTTTACTACGATCGTCGGTTAGTTTATCAAACTTTAAAAACTCAAGCTGAACACCAAAAGGTGTATGCTCCATTTCGAATGTCCGCGTTATTTTTTCATCAGGCAAAAACTCGTGTATCACTCCGGTGGCTACAAATGCTACGTTCCCTTTAGCATCAGCAGTTTCGAACTGGTAACTGCCGTACTTTTTGTTTTCAAGCTTCAGTACTTTTGTCCCCATCCATTGCGCTATAATTTCAGGCTCAACATAAGCCTTAAAAAGCAATTCTACAGGTAGATCAAATTCTCTGGTAATGATCATTTCCTGTTTGCCATTTTCGGCATCAATTTTTGTTTTCTGCTCCATATTATGCTATTTGCTTGGTTTATAGTTTTTCATGATATCTTCCAGTTTATTAAACCTGTCGTCCCACATTTTGCGGAACGGCTCAATAAAATCAGCAATTTCTTTCATTTTTTTTGCGTTAGTGTGGTAATGAATTTCTCTGCCGTTTTGTTTTTGTTCTAACAATTCGCACTCAGTAAGGATCTGCAGGTGTTTTGAAACAGTTGGCCTTGCGGTGTCGAAATTGGTAGCTATTGCACCAGCCGTCATAGACTGCGAGGCCACCAACAATAGTATAGCCCTTCTTGTAGGGTCGGCAATGGCCTGAAATACATCTCTTCTTAAATTCATTATGTAGCTATTTGACTACAAATATAAATGTAGTCATTTAACTACGCAAATTTTTATGAAAGTTTTTTTATAAGGCTTTCTTCAACATATCGTCATAAGTTTGGTTTCATCCGTTATATCTATTAAAGCATCAGGATCCTGCTTGTAAAATTGAATATATTTGATCAGTAAGTAAAAAGAGAGAATAGCCCCTTAACAAACCTGAAACGACCGATGAAAACGTATAAAATATACCAGATAGATGCTTTTACAAAAGAGAGATTTAGTGGAAATCCGGCGGGTGTAGTTGTGAATGCCGACGGGCTCACTGATGCTCAAATGCAACAGATTGCCAAAGAATTAAATAATTCTGAAACAGCCTTTCTTTTTTCTCCCGACGACAATGATTCTGATGGCTTAATCAGGTATTTTACACCAACATCGGAAGTTCCTATTTGTGGCCACGCTACAATTGCCGCGATGTACGCAAAAGCTATTGAATATAATTTAGACGCTTGTATTTTGAGATACAAAACTAAGGTTGGCACGCTGCCTTTTGAGATCGTCAAAAAAAATGAGGATTACCAAATTATAATGACCCAAGGTAAATTTGAACTCAGCCCGATATTCGATCCCGCTACCACTCAACAAATATTATCAGCGCTAGGACTTCATTATAATGATATTGATGAAAGATGCCCGGTCCAGATTGCTTCTACAGGACATTCAAAAGTGATGATCGGGATAAAAAGCAGAGAAAAGCTGAACAATCTTACCCCTGATTACAATAGTTTGATCGGTCTAAGTAAACAGATTAATTGTAATGGTTATTTTGTATTCACATTTGACTCGGATGATGATGACGTATTAACATATGGAAGAATGTTTGCCCCTGCGATCGGAATAAATGAAGATCCGGTTACTGGTAATGCAAATGGACCTTTAGGCGGATATCTTATACAAAATAAAATCGTCGATTTTAAGGATAACCTCTTCGAATTCAATGGTAAACAAGGAGAAAAGATAAACAGGCTCGGAATGATAAGCGTTAGTGTCGGAATTGAAAATGGTCTACCATCGCTAATTAAGATAAAAGGCAACGCTACGGTGGTATTTAAAACTGAAATTAAAATATAACAATTAACCAAAGGCTTTAAACATTTCAGCATAAATTTCACCTACCCGCTAAATGCAAAAAACCCACAAATTCGCTGCGGGTTTTGCTCCCTCTGCTGGCCCCCCTTCGTCTGCGCTCAGGATAAACTTCTCACCCAGCAGGAGTGTAAGCAAAAAAGCCTTACAACATTGTTGTAAGGCTTTCAAATCTGCTCCCTCTGCTGGGCTCGAACCAGCGACCCTCTGATTAATCCCGATGTATCGGGACTCTAACCAGCTGAGCTAATTCACTCAAATCATTAATTTCTAAAACAATTTTTTCAATTATTAATCGGCTCTTTGTTTTTTTAACCGTTTTCTCAACCTTCATAGCGAAACCACGGTTCTTTCCTAAAGCAATAGATTTCTTCAAAATCCATGGACGGTGTTTTGAAGTATAGGTTGTTCTTTCGCTATTATTATGCTCATATAGTCGTTTTTCGGCATCTTCTGTGTAGCCAACATAATACTTATCAGAAGAACTGGAATATAAAATATATAAGTAAAACATAAAAAACATTAAAACAAGAAAGCCCTACCAGACATGGTAAGGCTTATTCTTTGAAATTGCTCCCTCTGCTGGGCTCGAACCAGCGACCCTCTGATTAACAGTCAGATGCTCTAACCAGCTGAGCTAAGAAGGAATATTTATTTATTCTGGTTGTGTTTTCATTAATATCGATCAAAATCCTTTGATCTTTTCTTACCCTCTGATTAATCCCGACGCATCGGGACTCTAACCAGCTGAGCTAAGAAGGAGTACTGGTCGTTTCCTAAAACGAGGTTCTTTGCACTATACAGCACACATACCCTTGTTCGTTTTGGGAATGCAATATTAGGGCTTTTAAATTATTTATGCAATATTTGCAGTGAAAAATTTTAAAAAAAAATTAACACATAGATATGAGCCTGATAATCATAGGTACTGTAGCTTTTGATGCTATTGAAACTCCTTTCGGAAAAACAGATAAAATTGTAGGTGGAGCAGCAACTTACGCAAGTTTAGCGGCTTCCTACTTTTATAATAAAGCAAAAATCGTAGCAGTGGTGGGTGATGATTTTCATCAATCAGACATTAACACCTTCACCACACACGGTATTGATACCGAAGGACTACAGATTAAAGCAGGTGAAAAATCATTTTTCTGGTCAGGAAAATACCATAACGACATGAACAGCCGCGATACTTTAATTACGGAACTGAATGTACTGGAAAATTTCGACCCGATTATTCCAGAGAGCTATCAAGACTGCGAATACCTGATGTTAGGAAACCTAACCCCACAGGTGCAGCAAACGGTAATTAAACGCCTTAAAAACCGTCCGAAATTAATCGTAATGGACACCATGAACTTCTGGATGGACATTATGATGGATGATTTATTGGAAACCATTAAAATGGTAGATGTATTAACGATTAATGATGCCGAAGCGCGTCAGTTATCGGGCGAATACTCGCTGGTTAAAGCTGCTAAAAAAATCCTTGCCATGGGGCCAAAATATTTGATCATTAAAAAAGGTGAACATGGTGCATTGTTATTCCATGAAGATCAGATTTTCTCAGCTCCGGCTTTGCCTTTGGCAGAAGTATTTGATCCAACTGGTGCCGGCGATACTTTCGCAGGAGGCTTTATCGGTTATTTGGCTAAAGTGGGTACAATTAACTTCAATAACATGAAAAACGCGATCATTTATGGCTCTGCACTGGCTTCTTTCTGCGTAGAGAAATTTGGGACAGAAAGGTTATTAAATTTAACCGATGAAGAAGTTGCAGCAAGAATTCAGGAATTTGTAAGCTTAAGTGCGTTTACGATAGAAGTTTAAAATAAATTAATTTGTCATCCTGAGCTTGTCGAAGGACTTAACACAGTTGTTTCGACAGGCTCAACATGACATATCTTAATATTAATCGCGCCGTATAAATCTTTACACCGAATAATCGACGTTGCCAAAATCAATTTGGTGCAGCCAATATGGCTATCGGTATAAATTTCTCAAAAACAGCTTCAGTATGGGGTGCATCAGGCAGTTCGTCTGTTAAATCCTGTCCGGCCCAGTGTTCATAATGTTTACCGTTCCGCCACAGCCTGCTATCGGTCATATCGTAGATCAAACCTTTATAAGCCACCCATATTTGAGGTTTATCCTGTCCGTTGCGTAAAGCGAGTTGCTGTTTGGTATAGCTGGGTAAATCCATTTAATTAATTTCGGGTTGAAGATAATTAAAAAAGATTGTCATTCGACTATGCTCAGGGTGACATCTTTTAAAGGCGCCATTGTCAGTCTGAGCGGAATAGACGACAATATGCTGAGGTTATAAGCGTAATTTATTTTAGGAGTTGCGGGTTCAAAAACGCTATTTATAAATCTGGTGATAAACAAAAAGGTTTTTACCATATGAGAAATATAAGTGCCATATAAGCTTACATTTTCTTCAATGCCTTATATGGTTGATTAGTTATTCTTTTGAAGCCCAAGGTCGCTACAGAACACCAAGTTTCAACCCGTTTTCCACTTTTACGCTTCGCTGCCTCGTACCTCGTTGCTGCAGGGTAATGCTTCAACCGGGGCTAGATGGCCACAGTAGTATTTCATTTGTACGGCTGCATGGTGCACAAACCCCTGTTCTTAAACCCGATTGCAATGAAAAGCCCAAAGCGCAGCGAGGACTTGTAATGGAAAGCGGGACTGAACCCTGCCAAGAGCTACTGAACATTCGTTTCCAAAAAAATAAACAATTTTATTTTAGGCCTGGCTTTTACCACCCTTGCTTTTAAAAACTTCGTACAGGTAAATATTCATCAACAACAAGCCCATTAAATAAAAATGATCTTCGAAAGGGATAGTACCTACTCTAAAACCAAGGTTTTGCTTGTCATTATACATCACCACAGGTATAGAAGTTAAAAATCCATTAACGATATAAAAAGGAATAAGTGAAACCAGATAAGCCCTGTAGAACTTGTACATAAACCTGAACGCGACATTTACATACTCTACATAAGCCAGCACCATAAATAAAAAGCCAAAATTGATCAGTGTGTACCACCTGTTATAACCAAAAAATAAAATAGCCACACAAAGCCCTAAAAACAAATTACTTAGTGCCAGGCTATATTTTTGCAGATCATTTTTGGGAAAGTAGGCATTCAAACATTCGTAAATAAACACACAGGCGTAAGGAACCGTTAAAAAGAATAAAATCTCTTCTAATGGTAGCCCCAAAAGATTTATCCCAATAAGGTAATCGGGATTAAAAGACCATACGTTAAGTTTGGTAAACAGGACATCCCAAATTAAAAATACCAGACCTGTAATTAATATCGAAGGCAGTACAAACTTCCATTTGCTAAAAAAATGAACCTTTTTATCGAATGATAAAACTAAGGGGAAGAAGATTACGGCAAGATTGATAAGTAGATAGGTATAATTCATCCTAGAGGTGTTTTGTCAAAACTTTAACTTCTGCTGGCGTACATTTTTTACTGTCGATCATAAATTTAGCTACGTTTTTAATCAATTCGCGATCGGCAAGACCAAAATTTTCATTCCGATAATGTTTAACGATCTCTTTTTTATCCTGAGCTAAATCTTTACTGAATCCGAGGAAGGAAGGTGTATAAAATTCAATCGAAAACCGCATAAAACGGATTTCCATATTTTCCTTATCCATATCAATTGCTTTTTGCATGGTTTTGAGCGATCGGCTTACATACTTGATCTTATTATATGGATTCCATGAGTGCTTGGCCTTAAGCGCCTCCAACGTTCCGGTGTAACCCGTAATTAACGCAGTTTTATTGGGGAGTTTGTTCAGTTTGGTAAACAACGAATCGGTTAGCTTCGGGTTTTCTACCGCTTTAACCATATTCGTTTTTAATATCGCAATTTCCTGGGTAGATAACTGGGCGTAAGTAATATGGCTTGCTGCAAATAGCAGAAAAAATATAATTCGTAATTTAATCATGAGTTTGGGCAAAGGTAAGAAAAGCTAAGCGCATTTGCTCCCACTGTCATCCTGAGTGCAACGAAGGATCTCTAACCGATGAAATACTGAACCTAAACCACTACCTCAAAGCCGTTGATTTATTTCAACCAGTGTTAACAAATAACAGATTCTTCACTGCGTTCAGAATGGTTTATTTTGAGCGGTTTGAACACATTGAATATGCTATTGAACGCGAAAAAGAAATAAAAGGCTGGACAAGAGCAAAAAAGAATGCGTTAATTGAATTTGAAAACAAAAATTGGGATTTTCTTAATGATATGATTGTTGAAGAATAAATCTTTTGTTGATCTTGGCGCCATAGTGTCATCCTGAGTATAGCGAAGGATCTCCAATCGATAGAATATAAAACCCAAACCTCCGATCAAACCAAGCTCCTATAAAGACTACCTCCAATACAAAGAAAGATTCTTCACTACGTTCAGAATGACAACCAAACAGAATGACAAAAAACAAAAACAAAACGCAATAAAATTCCTTTATTTACACCATGGAGAAAAAACCCAGGGTTACCATTATTGGTGCTGGCTTTGCAGGTTTGGCTGCTGCAGCTTTATTGGCTAAAGATGGTTGCGATGTTACGGTGATCGAAAAAAATGAAATGGCCGGTGGCAGGGCCAGAACCTGGCAAAAAGACGGTTTCGTTTTCGACATGGGCCCCAGCTGGTATTGGATGCCGGATGTTTTTGAAAACTATTACAAGATCTTTAATAAAACCGCTTCCGATTTTTATGAGCTTAAAAGATTAAGTCCTTCTTACCGCATTTATTTTGGTAAACAGGACACTATTGATGTTCCTGCAACATTAGATGATTTATATGCTTTATTTGAAAAGCTAGAGCCAGGAAGCAGTAAAAACCTAAAACATTTTCTTGATCAGGCCAAATATAAATACAATGTGGGCATGAACGAATATGTTTTTAAGCCCTCGCACAGTGTAATGGAATATTTCGACCCCAGATTGGCTGTTAGCGGAATCAAATTGCAGCTTTTAGGCAATATGCGGAAACATGTTTACCAGTTATTCAAGAATGAGCGTTTGAGGAAACTTTTAGAATTCCCGGTTTTATTTTTAGGCGCTACGCCTCAAAACACGCCTGCTTTATACAGCTTGATGAACTATGCCGATCTCGTTTTAGGCACCTGGTACCCAATGGGCGGCATGCACAAGATTGTGACTGCTATGCAACAAATAGCCGAAAGTGAGGGTGTAAAATTTATTTTCGATACCGAGGTAACCAAAATAGAAGTTAAAAATAATATTGCAGAGGCAGTAATTACCAATAAAGGCAGTTTTAAAAGCGATTTTGTGGTGGGCAATGCCGATTATCACCATATTGATCAGCATCTTTTTGATAAACCTTACCGCAATTACAGTAAAAAGTATTGGGACAAAAGAACCATGGCTCCTTCCTGTCTTTTGTTTTATATCGGTCTAAATAAAAAACTAGACAATGTATTACACCACAACTTATTCTTTGATGAGGATTTCGATCAACATGCTGAAGAAATCTATACCAATCCACAATGGCCATCAAAACCTCTATTTTATGCATGCTGTCCTTCGATTACCGATCCAACCGTAGCACCGGAGGGTTGCGAGAACCTTTTCTTTTTAATTCCACTTGCCCCCGATTTAGCAGATAGCGAAAGTAAAAGGGAAGAATACTTTAATTTATTGATCGAACGCTTTAAAGATTTAACCGGAAACGATATTGGCGAAAATATTTTGTTTAAGCGCAGTTATGCCATGAACGATTTTGTAGCAGATTACCATGCCTTTAAAGGAAATGCGTATGGATTAGCAAACACTTTGAAACAGACGGCATTTTTAAAACCAAAGATGAAAAGTAAGGTAACAAATTTTTTATATACCGGACAATTAACCGTTCCAGGGCCTGGTGTACCGCCTGCAATCATCTCTGGGCAAGTGGTAGCAAAAGAAATAAAAAAAAAGTTAAAAAAAGCTTGACAAATTTAAAATTTCCCTTATCTTTATAACCACAAAACAAAAACACTGCAATAAAGCTTCAAAACACATAATCGTTCGGGGTTTGCATTTGTTTCGAAATAAGAGAGAAGGCGAATTGTTGAAAGAAAAAATAAGAATCAACTAACCAAATATATGATAAGCAAAAAGGCCTGAATTTTCAGGCCTTTTGCTTTTTACAGCACTTCTGGTTTCCAATTGCCTCAAAAGTAGAAAACTCAACCTTATTCATTGCCTCCAAGTACTTAACCGATATTAATTTCGACAACTATAAATAAAAAAAGCTCTGGTAAATATACCAGAGCTTTTGGTTAAAATGTTCTTCAACGGGAATTTGAGAATAATCCAATTAACGCTTACATCACTTCTGATGTTGCAATTTCTTTAGAATAGGTTTTTAAATATTTTTTAAGAATACCTCTCGCTACGTGGATACGCGTTTTTACTGTTCCAATCGGAATAGCTAACATATCTGCAATTTCGTGATACTTATATCCTTCAAAATAACGGATAAAAGGCACATAATACTCTTCAGGTAATTGCGAAAGGGCTTTATCAATATCACCCAAGACAAATTTACTCTCTGCCTGATTTTTAGTTGCACTATATGAAAGATTTGCAGAAGAAATATCTTCGCTCTGGGTAATTAAAGTATTTGTTTTCACCAATCGGCGATAGTTGTTAATGAAAGTATTTTTCATGATGGTAAACAACCAACCTTTTAAATTCGTACCTTCTTTAAACTTATTGTAATAAGTGATCGCTTTCAGCATGGTATCCTGAACCAAATCATTTGCGTCTTCTGCGTCTTTAGTAAAATTTAAAGCATAAGATCTAAGCGATACCGAGTGATGATTAACCAGATGATTGAATTCAAATTTTGTCATGATATTTAGCTTTAGGTAGATAAAAAAAACAAATGAATTATTGTTCGTTCGCATAAACCTAAACAAACTTAGTACCAAAATTTTCTGGCATGGTGTTAAAAGCGTGCAACTACATAAAGGCAGGCTTTCGTCACAGAATATTTACTTCTCTTTCTAAAGTGACTCCAAAAGTAGACTTTACACTGTCTATAATCTGTTCAGAAAAATTATACACTTCTGTGCCAGTCGCATGTCCGTGGTTAACTAAAACCAAAGCCTGGTTTTTCCAGGTACCTGTTTGGCCAAGCACTTTACCCTTCCAGCCACATTGTTCAATTAACCATCCGGCGGCCAATTTAATTTTATCATCAGCTGTAGGATAGTGTACTACATCGGGGTGTTTCGCCACAATATCAGCAAATTCATATTTTTCGATCACCGGATTTTTAAAGAAACTACCTGCGTTACCAATAGTAGACGGATCGGGCAGTTTGCTTACGCGGATATGTGATACAGCGGCAGAAACATCGGCAATATCCGGGTTTTCGATCCCTCTGTTCAGCAACTCGGTTTCAATGGCACCATAGGAGGTATTAATTTTCGCTTCCGTCGATAAACGGAAAGTAACGGATGTAATAATGTACTGGCCCTTCAACTCACCTTTGAAAATACTTTCGCGGTAACCGAAGTGGCAATCATCATAAGCAAAGGTTTTGATTTTTCCGGTTTTGATCTCAAAAGCGCTACAGCTTTCGAAAACATCTTTGAGCTCTACCCCATAAGCACCAATATTCTGTATTGGCGATGCACCCACCGTACCAGGGATCAGGCTTAAATTTTCTACACCTGCAAAATGATGCCCAACACAGTAGTTCACAAAATCGTTCCATACTTCACCAGCACCGGCTGTTACCAACACTTTATCATCAATCATTTCGGATTTGATGCCTTTGATGCTGATTTTAACAACTAATCCCTTATAATCCTGAGTAAATAACACATTACTTCCCCCACCTATAACCAAGAGCTTTTGAGATTTTACGATCTCGTTTTTAAATAGCCTGGCTAAATCTGCTTCAGAAAATATCTCGGCAAAGTAGCTTGCCCTAACATCGATACCAAACGAATTATATGGTTTTAACGAAATATTTTCCTGGATTTGAAGCATATTGATTCTGGGTTATGCTGCAAAAGTAAAATAAAAAGACTTTATATTAATAATTGATTGGTTGTATACCTGACTATTCAAAAATTTTGGCCAGTTTATTTTTTAGATTAATGTGAAAATCATTACCCTCACCATCATAACGGCCCGCTATTTTACCTTCTTTATCTATTAAAATGAATGTTGGATAAGCCGGAATATTGTATTGTATGACTAAATCGTCACCCTTGGTGCTTTTGCTTGCATCCATAAGTAAAATATGCTTCCATAAGCCAGTACGGTCATCCACAATTGCTTTTTGCCAAAGTTTACGATCATGATCTGTTGCAATACTTACGATTTCAAGCCCTTTGCTTTTATATTTTTTATACATTTCGATCAAATCAGGACTCAGGGCCCTACAATGCACACACCAGGTTCCCCAAAAATCCAGGAGTACATATTTTTTAGACTTAAATTCGGCAAGGCTGATCATTTTTCCATTGGCTAGCTTTGCAGAAAAACCGGGAGCTGGTTGCCCTATTTTACTTGTTTCTTCATGATCTAGTTCTTTATAAATGAACCTTCCCCATGCGCTATTTAACACTGGCCCTGAAAAACTCCGATAATAAAACTGAACAGAATCTTTAGGTAAAGATCTGCTTAAAGAACTTAACAAATATGGGCTTAAGTAAGAATTTGGATTGTTTCTGATAAAAGCTAAACTATTTTTTTCTGCCACTTTAAATAGCCTTGATCTTTCTGCATAATTTAGACTAAGATTAGCTTTCAGCGAATCAAAGCTGCCCCTTTCCTTAATCGCCTTATTTAAATCATCAATTTTATCAAGTACCTCGTCATATGCCTTTTTAAGTCTAATCTTATCCCAGTCAGTTTGAGTTAGCGATCCTAGCAATTCTGCTTTAAAAAACTTGCCGCTAAGTATGTTTAACTTCAGGTTACCAGGTTCTAAAAATAAACGAACAGACTGAGGCCCCTCCATTATATTGGTTTTTCCATGTTTAAAACTAGCCAAACTAGGTTCACTTAAATAACCACTAAACTTAAAGGAACCGTCCTTTACAAATGCAGAATCTTTATTCCCACGATATTCAAGTATAATTTTTTCTCCATCTTTTAAATCGGTTTTGCCTGATAGATTAAATCTTGAAGCATTATTTTGAGCAAAGCCCTTTAGACTTAGCATTGCAAAAATTAAAGCGAAACATATTTTCATGAGAGACGATTAAAATTAGGTCAGTACATTATTGAAGTTAATATTTATTCTACAACCTTCGTAATTCCCCTATTGAATTTGAAACTCAACTCTTTAGACTTTCCATCTTCTGATTTGACTCTCGAAAGTTTCCAGCCAACGAAAGTGGGTTTGGTTTTGGCCAGTTCCAACAAACGGTATCTTTCTTTGGTGAGTTTTGCACTGATCAACCCTACACTATCCGACTCCGCCTGACTCAAGTGTTCTATCTGACTCTCTAAGGCAGCTAAAGTATCATCTAACTCATTTCCCTTTTTGATGCTGTCGGTATAAGCTTTTGGCGAAATATTGTAAAGGCTATCTAATTTTGAACCGTCAAAATCCAAATCCTGATTACTGTTTTCGTATTTAGCTTCTACAAGCGCAATAGCACGGTCTTTATCTGTTTTTTTATGGCATGAATATAAGGCTAAGCAAATAATTCCGAAAAGAATAAATAGGTAATAATTTTTCATATCATGTAATTTAGTTTTTTAATACCGTTTTCCTTACAAATAATAACCCAAAAGCCTTGCCTTCTTTTTTGCCCCTATTTTTATGATGGATCTTATGCGCCTTCCGTACCGCCTGCAAATAGGTGTTGTTGCTTTTAAAAGTTTTAAACCGCTGGTGCACAAACCAATCATGCACTACGAAATAGATCATGCCATATAAGGTAATACCTAATCCGATAAAAAATCTATAACCAAAATTATGGCGATCGATATACATTAAATACAGAGACAGGGCAGCAAATAACGCGGCAAACAGATCATTCCATTCGAAAAATGATTTTGCTTTTTGATGGTGGCTTTTATGCAAAAACCATAGTGGCCCATGGAATAAATACTTGTGTATAAACCACGACAAACACTCCATTGCTATAATGGTAAACAATACAATAAATATGTTCATTAATGCTGACAAATCTTCTAAACGATTGGTTTGTAAAGATATATAAACAGCGCGAGAAACAAAATTATGTCATAATATTGTAAGCTTAATGCGCTTTTCAACAAACCTTTCATGACTAATCATTTTTTAGCACTATTTTTGACTAAAATATTAAAAAAGTCAGAAAGTAGAAAAGTAAAATGATTGTAGCCGATAAAAAGAGAGAGCAAATTATTGATGGCGCTATAAAACGTTTTATCCATTTTGGTATTGGTAAAACCACAATGAACGATATAGCAGAAGATCTTTCCGTTTCCAAACCATCGCTTTATTATTATTTCCCGGATAAGAAGCATTTAATTATTGGAGTAATAGAAAGGGTATTTAACGACTTCTTTGAGTTGATCAAAAAGAAATACAATCCAGATCAGCCTTTGGAAGACATCCTTTTTAGCACCATAGAAGTGAGGAATACTTTTTTCCAAAAATATTACATGTTAAGGATTACGGAAGGTATTCCTGACCTGTTAAACGATGATGTGATAAAAGGCAAATTACAGGCCCTTAAAGGCTCCGAGAAAGAATTCTTTGCAGAAATTTTTAGTCAGGCAAAAACAAAAGGAGAAATAGAGCACGATGACACTGCCCACGTTGCGGAACTTTATCTGGAAAGTTTGATGGGCCTTTGTACCATGTGCATTATGGAAACAGGCAAAGATCTTTTCCCTGATAAAAAAGCATTTAATAGAATGACGCTGAAGCAAAAGAACCTCACTACCATATTTGTAAGGGGTTTAAGGTGCACAGACTAAATACAGTGGCACAAAAGGACTAAAACCGCCTTTACACCATTAAGAAAACTTAAATAGATAAGAACCCAAAAACAAAAAAACAATACATTATGCTTAGAGTAAAAATGGTAAGGTTAATGCTCATACTGCTAATCGGCTCGGTTTTACCGCAGCTGGTGCTTGCACAGCAGCAAGTTACCTTAAAAGATGCGCTAACCTACGCGCTCCAAAACAACACCAAGATTCGAAACTCGAAACTGGATATTGAAGGCGGAAGATACAAGGTGGAGGAAGTTAGGGCGCAGGCCTTACCTCAAATTACAGGAAATGTTGGTTTAACTTATAATCCTATTATCGGCCAACTGGTTGCTAATTTCGGCGGACAAACGCAGGCGATCAAATTAGGCCAGAACTGGAATTCGACTGCAGGTGTTCAGCTTTCGCAACAATTATTCAACCAACAGGTTTTTACTGGCTTACAGGCTGCTAGATCGAGTGAGGAATATTACAACCTTACTTCAAAATTAACAGAAGAGCAGATTATCGAGCTGGTGGCCAACAATTACTACCAGGTTTTGGTAAACAGACAGCAGTTAAACGTAATTGATACCAATATTAAAAATGTTAAAATTGTAGAAAAAATTGTTTCAAACCAGTTTAAAAATGGTTTAGCCAGAAAAATCGATGTTGACAGGATCAATGTAAACCTAACTAACCTGAATACACAACGCGAGCAGGTGATCAATGCCATTACCCAATTAGAGAATCAGTTAAAATTTTCGATGGGTATGCCGGTTTCTACGCCGATCAGCTTACCATTTACCGAATTAACAGAGGTAACTACTTTACCTGTATTTACAGACTCTATCGATCTGGCAAACAGAACAGAGGTTAAACTTTTGGATAACCAGGATAAACTTTTATCACTGCAAAGAAAGGCATACGTTGCCGAATATTATCCATCATTGGCTTTAACGGGTAATTATACCTACTCGAGTCAAAGTGATGGTTTCGATTTCCTAAAATCTAATGCCGCTGCAATCGGATATGGCGCATCGGCAGTTGGTCTGACTTTAAAAGTGCCAATTTTTAATGGTTTTTTAACACGTTCAAAAATCCGCCAGGCAGATGTTGATATTAAGAAAGCAAGAGAGAGCAGAAAAGAATCTGTAAACTCGTTAAACCTGGCTTATGAGAACGCAAAAATCCAATTGCGCAACAACATCAACACCATTAAATCGCAACGTAAAAACGCAGATTTAGCGCAGGAAATTTACAAAAGCACACAAAACAATTATAACAATGGCTTAGCTTCTTTAACCGATCTTCTGGATACAGAAAATGCACTTACTGAGGCACAGAACAGCTATACACAGGCTTTATTGAATTATAAAATAGCCGAAATACAATTAATCAAATCAAACGGGAATATTAAATCGCTAGTACAATAGAAATGAAAAGAGTAATTACCATAATTATCGTAGTTGTTGTTGCCCTTGGTGCAATAGCTTATGTTTTAAGCAACAATAAAAAGAAGAACGAAGAAAAAACTGCTTTCATTGCTAAAGGTGGTGGCGCTGTTGCCGTTCGGGTTGCTCAGGTAGAGAGAAAAGCTGTGAATTTAGATTTCAGTGCAAACGGAAACTTTATCCCTAAACAAGAACTTAACTTCTTATCAGAAAATGCAGGTCGTGTTACAGCTATTTATGTTGATGAGGGTGACCGCGTAAGCAAAGGCCAGGTTTTAGCCCGTGTTGATGCTGAAATTATCAATACAGACAGAGAAACTGCCGAAGCTAACTACCAGAATGCAGTAAGAGATGAGGCCAGATACCAAAGCTCATTCTCAACTGGCGGTGTTACGCAACAACAGTTAGATCAGGCTAAACTGGCAACAAGAAATGCTAAACTGCGTTTACAGGCTTCGCAACGTAAATTAAGTGATGCAAATATTAAATCACCAATCAACGGTATCGTAAACAAAAGATACATTGAAGTAGGTGCATTTGTAAATACTCAAGGTACACAGATGTTCGAACTGGTTGATGTTTCTAAATTAAAACTGAAAGTTAATGTGAACGAATCGCAGGTAGCCAACCTTAAAATCGGCGATCAGATCGACATTAAATCTTCTGTTTTCCCAACTGATAATTTCTCTGGAAAAGTAACCTTCATCGCTGCTAAAGCTGATGCAACCTTAAACTTCCCAATTGAAATTGAAGTAGAGAACAGTCACAAAAACACTTTAAAAGCGGGTATGTACGGAACTGCAATATTCAAGTTCCCTAAACAGGCGCCAAGCATCCTTATTCCGCGCACTTCATTTGTAGGTAGTGTGAGCAGTAACCAGGTTTTTGTGTTGGATAAATCTAACAATACTGCTAAAACCCGTAATGTGGTAGCTGGCCGTATTTTAGGAGACAATGTTGAAATCCTTGATGGCTTAAAAGAAGGTGAAACTGTAATCACCAGCGGGCAGATTAACTTAACCGAAGGTACTCAGGTGAGTATTGTAAAATAGTCCGATTGGCAGTTATCAGTCTACAGTTTGTCATCCTGAGCCAGCTTGCACTGAGCGAAGTCGAAGTGAAGGGACAATATTTACTCAATTGCAATAAATAATTAAAATGAAGATAACAGATATATCTATAAAAAGGCCTTCGCTGGTTATTGTGGTGTTTACCGCACTTACCCTGCTTGGGCTATTAAGTTACTTTTCGTTGGGTTATGAATTACTTCCAAAATTCTCTAACAACGTAGTATCTATTTCGACCATCTACCCTGGTGCTTCACCAAACGAGGTTGAAAACACCGTAACCAAAAAGATCGAGGATGCGGTATCATCGATGGAAAACATCAAAAAAATCAACTCTGTATCGTTTGAGAGTTTATCTACAGTTACCATCACCTTAACTGATGCAGCAAACATCGATATTTCCTTAAATGATGCACAAAGAAAGGTAAATGCCATTCTTTCTGATTTGCCTGAGGATGTAAAAACACCATCATTGAGTAAATTCTCTTTGGATGATTTACCGGTAATTACCATGTCGGCATCAGCCAATATGGATGATATTACCTTTTACGATTTAATTGATAAACGTATTGCCCCGGTAATTTCGAGGGTGAGCGGTATTGCTCAGGTTAACCTGGTTGGTGGTTCGGAACGCGAAATTCAGGTTTCGTTAAATGCTGATAAACTACAAGGTTATAACCTTTCAGTTCCGCAGGTGCAGCAATTAATTTTAAGTTCTAACTTAGATTTCCCTACAGGAAGTGTTAAAACCCAAAACCAGGATGTATTGATCCGTTTATCGGGTAAATACAGAAGTATGGAAGAGTTGAGAAACCTGGTTTTAACCACTACTAAAGATGGGGCACAGATCCGTTTAGGTGACGTTGCCGACGTTCAGGATTCGCAAAAAGAAACTGAAAAACTGGCACGTATCGATCGTAAAGCATCTATTGCCATCCAGATCATTAAACAAAGTGATGCAAATGCGGTAGAAGTAAGTAAAGGTGTACATGCCATTATTGCCAAATTAAAAACTGAATACGCAGCAAATAAATTAGACATCAGAATTGTTAACGATAGTTCGATCTTTACCTTAGAATCGGCCGATGCGGTAATCCACGATTTAATCCTGGCGGTTATCCTGGTGGCTTTCGTAATGCTTTTCTTCTTGCACAGTTTACGTAACGCGTTAATTGTAATGGTATCGATTCCGGTTTCGTTAATCGCTACCTTTATCGGGATCAGCTTATTCGGTTTTACCTTAAACTTAATGTCGTTATTAGGCCTATCGCTCGTGGTAGGTATCCTGGTAGATGATGCGATTGTGGTACTGGAAAATATCCAGCGACATATGGAGATGGGTAAAAACAAGGTAAGAGCAGCATCTGATGCAACAAGAGAAATTGGTTTTACCGTAGTATCTATTACTTTCGTAATTGTGGTAGTGTTCTTCCCGATCGCGGTAAGTACAGGCTTGGTATCGAACATCTTACGTCAGTTCTGTATTGTGGTAATTATTGCAACGTTACTTTCGTTAGTAGCTTCATTTACCATTGTACCACTTATCTTCTCTCGTTTTGGTAAGTTAGAACGTATTGAAGGCAAAAACCTATTTGGGCGTTTCATTCTTTGGTTCGAAAAACAATTAAAGAAATTTACCCTTTGGATTACCAGCATTTTAACATGGTCATTAAACCACAAAGCTCTAACATTAGTTATGGTTGTGGTGATGTTCTTAAGTTCGTGCGGTTTACTAGTTGGTGGTTTTATCGGATCGGAATTCTTCCCTAAATCAGATAAGGGTGAGTTCCTGGTGCAGTTAGAGTTACCAAAAGATGCTTCTTTAGAGCAAACTAACTTTTTAACACAAAAAGCTGAAGCTTTCTTAGATAAACAACCAGAAATTACACAGTTAATTACTACAGTTGGGCAATCTACCGGTGATTTTGGTGGTACACAGGCTACAGCCTATAAATCGGAGATTAATGTTAAGCTTGTTGAACGCGATCAACGTGAAGGTGTTTCTTCGGATATTTTCGCAACGAAAATGAGCCGCGCACTGGCTAAAGAATTAATTGGAGCAAAAGTTAAAACCGTTCCGATCAGTATTTTGGGTATTGCAGAAAACGCGCCGATCCAATTGGTGGTAATGGGTTCTGATTTAGATAGTGCTTTGAAGTATGCTGAAGGTGCTCAAAAAGTGCTTGCCGCTATCCCTGGTGCTACAGAAATTAAATTATCGGTAGAAAAGGGAACTCCTGAGATTAACGTTCAGGTAGACCGCGATAAGATGTCTGCAGTTGGCTTAACTTTACAAACTGTAGGCTCAACGATGCAAACAGCGTTTGCGGGCAATACCGATGGCAAATACCGTAAAGGTGAGTACGAGTATGATATCAATATCCAGTATCAAAACTTCAACCGCCAGAACATTGACGACGTACGTAACCTGATTTTTGTAAACAGCGATGGTAAACAGATCAAGTTATCACAGTTTGCAACCATTACAGAAGGTTCGGGTCCGAGTCAGTTAGAGCGTTTAAACAAATCTACTTCGGTATCAGTTAAAGCACAATCAATCGGTAGACCAACAGGAACCGTGGTTGCTGAATTTCAGGCGAAACTGGAAGAGTTGCAAAAAAATGGCAAACTTAAAGCCCCAATTGGCGTAAGTTACAGCTGGGCGGGTGATCAGGAAAATCAGAGCGAAGGTTTTGGTACTTTAGGTATCGCCTTATTGGCTTCGATCATTTTGGTTTACCTGATTATGGTTGCGCTTTATGATAGTTTTATCTATCCATTGGTGGTAATGTTCTCGCTGCCTTTAGCGGTAATCGGGGCATTGTTAGCACTGGCTTTAACCAACAACTCTATCGGTATCTTCACCATTTTAGGTTTGATTATGTTGATGGGTCTGGTAGCGAAAAACGCGATTATCCTCGTCGATTTTACCAACCACTTAAAGGCTGAAGGTAAAGAGACTAAAGAAGCGCTTGTTTTGGCCAACCACGCACGTTTACGACCAATCTTGATGACAACCATCGCCATGGTATTCGGTATGCTTCCAATTGCATTGGCAAGCGGTGCAGGTGCCGAATGGAAAAATGGTTTGGCCTGGGTTATTGTAGGTGGATTAACCAGTTCGTTATTCTTAACATTAATTGTGGTGCCAGTGGTATACTTAATATTCGATAGAATGTTAGAACGTCTTGGTTTCAACAAAAAAGGAAAAACAATCGATGAGTTAATGGTAGAACCATACGATCATAAAGATGTGAACGAATACGATTTAGATCACGGACATTAATAAACATCCAGATTAACAATCAATTTAGCCCCGACCCCAAATCGGGGCTTTTTTGTGGATTTTGTTTTTAGCCACGGAAGCACAGAAAACACGGAAAATTTATCCGAAAAGAGGCATCCAATCGATTTCGATAAATGAAATGTCAAAACTTTCGCGCACGGATAATTCCTCACACCGTGGTTCGTGTCCCGCGAACCATTTTATTTTCACCGCCGATACTTAGAAATTTTGATGCCCAGATAATTATACAATGTTGTCTTCAAACAAATTATGCAGCAACATTGTATATTAGGCATTATGTTTAAAATCATTTTTAGCCTATTTCTGATCTGCACTACCCTCTTAGTAAAAGCTCAACACCCTCCTGTTTTTCCGGCGATGACGACAGATTCGAGCTCCGTTAAGGTTTACAACTTAGATATCACGCTGGTAAAGTACAGCTATAAACCTAATGGTATTAAATTTTTAGTTGTACATGACAATGAAGATACTGGTGTAAAAGCAGGCTTTGATTATATCCGCTGGAGCGGCGGCGAGCTCATCGACAGTCAATACGGTGGTGTAAGAGATTATTATTTCACCTATATGGATGATCAATATCGTATAGACCCCAATGCCATTTATACCGAAGTAGGTGTAAATACAAGATTAAAAAAAGATCTTTTCAGCTCCAACGAAGTTGAAAAAACAATACTTAATGCGGGCAAACAAATTGTCGATTTTTACGATCCAAAAGCCACAGGTTATTTTTTAACACTACATAACAATGCCGATGGTGGCTTTGGTATTTCCTCTTATTTGCCGGGTTACGATTTAGCCAGCACCGCCGATTCGGTTTACATCAACTTCCAGATGGATGGCGACGATCTTGTTTACGTAACCGAGCCAAGGCTGTTCAGCAGCTTAAAAAAGGCCAATGTGAATGTAATTCTTCAATCTAAATTTGTTTCTAATGATGGCTCTCTATCGGTTTATGCCATGCAAAATAAAATTCCGTATATCAATGTAGAAGTGCAGCATGGGCATCAGGACGAAAATCTAAGGTTAATCGAACTAGCCATCGCAGCCCTAAAAGAACATGGATTGGTGAAGAAAGAGTAGGTTACTAAGCGTTTTCATAGCTATCCTTACTAAATTTTGATATTTATGTACAGGTAGCGCACTCCAAATGAAATAATGGTTTTAAAATTAGGAAATGATTGGCCTGCGGTTCTTGGAGGGCAACAGTCCCGCTTTCCATTACAAGTCCTCGCTACGCTATGGGCTTTTCATTGCAATCGGGTTTAGGAACAAAGGTTGGTGCACCTTGCAACCCGACAAATAAAAAACTGCCCTGACCCTTTAGCCCCGGTTGAAGCGTTACCCTGCAGCAACGAGGTACGAGGCAGCGAAGCGTATAAGCATAAAACGGGAAGGAACTTTCTTCAATGTACAGGCGCTGCGCTCCAAATGATAAATACATTTTTATTTAAAAATGAAAGCCTTGCTATGCCACTCTGTTGATCAATTCAAATCTTTAAGCCCATCACAGTTTAATTTATCGCTTTTATTTTTGTGATCAGGAAAGTAATCAGCAAACCAAAAACAGAAATTATTCCGAAAGAATAACGCAGGCTTGATAGTTGCGAAACATAGCCTATTAATGGCGGGCCAAACAGAAATGCGAAATAACCGATACTCGAAACCATGGTTATCGCTTTACCAGCAGGCACTTTTTTATTGTTACCAGCTATGCTGTATACCATTGGTACGATACTCGAAACACCCAGGCCAATAAGCATAAAACCAAAAATAGCGACAATTAAGTTTGGAAATATTACCGCAAGCGCCATACCTATCGATATAATGGCTCCGCTGATCTGCAGGAGGTTTTTCCGCCCGAATTTACCGATTAAAAACACCCCTAAAAACCTTCCGCTTGCCATCATAAACATAAACGATGCATAACCAATAATTGCCTTATTATGAGGTAATTTCACAACATCTTCGAAATAAATAGCACTCCAATCGAACATTGTTCCTTCGGTCGCCATACTGCAAAATGCGATAACACCCAATAATACTAAAATGCCTTGCGGCATAGTAAAGAACTTTGTTTTCTCTACTACAGCATCTGGTTTATTATAGCTCAGCAACTTTTTCCAGTTAAGTGTAACATTGCTTAAGGATATCAGTGCAACAATCCAAAAATGGGTATACATGCCTAGTTTAAGGTTAACCAAACCGAGCGCTATTAATGCCCCTGTTAAATTCCCGATACTCCAGGCTCCATGAAAAGAACTCATAATAGGCTTGCCATAATAGTTTTCGCCCGCAACGCCCTGTGTATTTAAGGCGATGTTACAAAGATTACCCGTGATGCCAAATAAAACCAAAAAAGCTGCTAATTGCCAACCAGTAGTAGCCAATGCTAAAAAAGTTAATGCTATTGCATAAAGCGGTGCAGTTGCCACAAGCATTTTTTTACTACCGAAATGAGTGGTCAATTTTGCTGAAAAAAACATCGTGATAATCTGTCCTGCAGGTAAAGCAAAAAGAATGGAGCCTAATTCTGCATCGTTTAAACCCATTGAAGCTTTAAAAGTTGGAATCCTACTGGCCCAACTTGCAAAACAGACCCCTTGCATAAAGTAAAAGGCAGATATGGCAAATCGTACTTGTTTCGGAGAGCTTTGCGCTAATACAGGTTTATCTTCTTGTTTACTTAAAATTTCCTGTCCTTGCGTGCTTTCTTCCAAAATGATGTTTTAAATTATAGATTGAACTACAAAGTTCTTTAAATCTATTGGAAATACCGACAAGTTTTTAACATTTTATCAAAATATTTACACCTTATGGGGTTAAAATCTTAGATTTTCCATTTTTCCAGTTCATATGCGCTATCCCAAAACATCCATTCTAAACGTGTTGCCATTTCGAAAGCAGCTAGCATTTTTTGTTGAGTTGAGGCATTAGCTTGCGATGCCAGTTGATCGGTAATATCAATCGCTTTTTCTACCGCAACAGCAAACTCAACACCTGCATACATATCGATCCACCTTTTGTAAGGATTCTGGTCGCCATCTTGTTGCGCGAAAATATGATCACCAACGGCTTTATAAATCCAGAAACATGGTAAAACAGCTGCTACTGCAATTTCTACATTGGCATATGCAGCCTGACTAAGGATATAATTGGTATACAAAAGTGTAGATGGAGTGGGCTGCACTTCGTTAGCTAGGCCAAATTCTACAAAATAACTTTCATGCAAACTACGCTCGGCAAAAATCGCACCTGTAGAAAACCCGGCAAAAGCCATCACCAAATCTGCATCTTGCATACGGCTACTAATGGTGCTTAAGGTTCTGCCAAACTCCAAAAGGTAATAGGCATCTTGTGCCAAATAAAAGATAAATTTTTCTATAGGCAGCGTGCCACTACTTAATTCGGTATTAAATGGCATTGCTAAAATCTTGGCATAAATGGGTTGTACCCTTTCCCAGGCCTGTGCGCTCCATTTCATTGGATAATTAATTTTAAAGGTTCGAAAAAGTGGTTTAACGGGCCATTACCCCTGCCAGTTTTTACCTCGCTACCAGTTTGTAAGGCCTGACTGATGTAGTTTTTGGCATTTTTAATTGCGATAAGTAAAGTGTTACCCTTGGCCATTTCAGCGGCTATAGCGGATGAAAGCGTACAACCCGTTCCATGTAGATTTTTAGAAGCAATAAAGGCACTTTCCAATATAACAGGAACATCGTTTCCAGAAATAAAAACATCGTAAATGATTGGGCCGATTAAATGTCCTCCTTTTATTAAAACGGCTTTTGCACCCTTCTTGATGATTTTTCTACCTGCAGCAATCATATCATCAAGGTTATGAACCTCCTGCCCCGAAAGGATAATGGCCTCGTCTATATTTGGGGTAACCAATGTTACCAAGGGAAATAGTTTTCCAACTAACTGGGTTACGGTATCAGGTTCGATTAACCGATCGCCACTGGTGGCTACCATAACAGGATCTAAAATCACGGGGACATATTGACTATAAGTTTTTAATTCATTTTCGATTACCTGCACCACTTCTGCACGATTAATCATTCCGATTTTAATAGCAACGGGCACTATATCCTCTAATACTGCCTGTAACTGATCTTTAATCATTTCTGCTGGAATGCCATGCACAGACCGCACCCCCATTGTATTCTGCGCTGTTACAGCTGTGATTACCGATGTACCAAAACAGCCCAAGGCAGAAAAGGTTTTTAAATCGGCCTGGATGCCCGCACCGCCTCCACTATCTGAGCCGGCTATTGTTAATACATTAATATAATTCATTGCTAAAGACTTCATTTTTGTTGTACAACTTCAGGAGTCTTCAAATGCAGTATGCATTTATGCAATTATAGCAGACAAACTAATTTCCTACGCCGGCATTATCCGGATCAGGTTCATTTGAGGTTGATGGTTGGAGGGTTTTAAGGCTGAAGGACATTACCCTCTACCTTTTTACCTTCTACCTTTAACCTCAAAATGGGTATGTTCTCAGCCAACTTATTTGAAGGCACCCCTAAAGTTTTATTTTGTTTGCAATATAGGGCTTAATCTTGAAAAAATAAAAGTATACATTCATGCGTTAATTGTCATCTCGACTGTAGCGCAGTCCCGAACTTTCGGGAGAGAGATCTTCTAAAGAAGATTGATGTATCGCCTTTCGTAGATTTCGCCACCGATGAAAAACCGGCGGGCTTCAGTCGAAATGACAACAAGAGAAAAACAAAAACCCCGATTTTACATCGGGGCTAAAACATAATAATTAATAAAGGGATAGAAAGACTATATTTTATCGGGCTGATAGAACCGAACGGTACCATCTGCCTCGTTTGACACAATTAACAAACTTCTTCCATTGGGGCTATCTTTTGGTTTAACAAACAGTAAACCTTCAGGAGCATCGCCTGTAGAGAATAGTTGAACAAATTTTGGTGAGGCTGGTATAGTTACATCATAAACAGCAATCATATCTGCACGTTCCATGCCAATAAAAGCCAAGGTTTGGCCATTTACCTGCGCAACGGTTACACTTTCCACCTCTACGCCTTTATTATCAGACCGGTCATCATCATATTTACCTGCATCAATTACATGTTGCTCTAAATCTTTACCAATGTTGGCTACCAAAGCTCCTGTATTTGCGTTAATAATACTAACAGATCTTCCACCTGTGGAGTACAATTCCTGATACACTTTATTGGTACCAACCATGGTATAACCAGCGGTATTTGTTACCGTAAGCCTACCTAAATTAGCATCTAACTGTAGCGTTGCTGCATTAGGAAATTTAACCAGGTCTAATACAAGATCTTTTACACGCACCTCTTCTTTTGCATCTTTTGGTGTATAATCTTGTCTGGTATCGCCTTCATTGGCCAAGGCTAAATAGGCAGTACCACCAGCCGTAAAATATGAGATTGCATCTGGCAGATAAAAAGCCTTGATTGGCCATGTACTTAAGACTTTTTTATTGTCTTTATCGCTTACATCAAAAGCATTGTCGGCCAGACTGATATCTCTAGTGCCTAAGGGATTGATTTTGGTAATGCTTCCGCCAACGATATCTACTTCGGCAACACCATTGTTCTCCTGCAAGGTAATGTATGCTTTTTTAGAATCAGCGCTTACTGCAATATATTCTGGTTCGATATCTTGTGTAAAACTCGCATTTAAACCATAAATTCTGAATCCACCCGCAAGCAAAGTTACTTTTTGTGATTCAAAAGCAGCGAAATCTAATGTTTTTACAGAATAGTTGTCTTTGATGTTAATAATCGAAATGGTTCCTTTAGGATCAACAGTATATGCAAGGTTTGGTTCACCTTCGTTAGCCGATAAAATATAGTTTCCATCAGGACTGAAAGTTACCATATCGGGCATGGCACCTACGGTAATTTTTTTTACTTCTTCTAAAGTAGATGTTTTTAATATCACTACATCACCATTTCCCTGCTTATCTGCGCCATCTAAAGCGATTGCTAATAAACCATTACTTACTGCCACGCTATTGATACCAGCGTTATTGGGGTATAATAAGGTTTTCAATTTTGTAACGGTTGGATATTTACTCATATCAACTACATCAACCTTGGTTCCGCCATCGTTACTTACCACAAACAATTGCTTGGTCAAGGGATCGTAAGCTGAAATTTCTGAAGCAAATTCTCCACCTAAATCAATGGAAGCAGTTTCTTTAAAGCTGTCGATTTTTTCAGGAACGATAGCTTCCATCGGAGGATCTACAATCGGATCATCAGTTGGATCTTTCTTGCAGGCAGTAAATGCCAATGAAGCAATAAGGATTGCACCAAATAGTTTTTTACAGTTCATGGTTTTTTAATATCTGAATCGCAAAAATAGCCGCACATAATGCTAATTTTAGGCGCTATTTGTTATCATTTTATTAAGAAAATATAAAGACCAAAGCAAAAAGAGTAAAGGAGAAAGAATAAAGCGAAACCCGTCGTCATCTCGACTGGAACGCAGTGGAATGTTCCAAAGGAACTCCTTCGGAGGAGAGATCTATCTATACAGATTTAGCTCCGCTGAGCCTTCGGGTTCTCGACTTCGCTGCACCCGATAGCTATCGGGTCCGCTCGAAATGACGGTAGAAGCGCTAAAACAAAAAATCCCGGCACAAATACCGGGATTGCTAATCATTTTAAAAACAGATACTGAACCAAGTTCAGTATGACAGCTTAATAATTAAATATGTATCGCTCTATTATCAGTTGCGGCAAGCGCAGCTTCTTTTAACGCTTCAGTATAAGTTGGATGCGCATGGCAGGTACGTGCAATATCTTCTGCAGATGCACGAAATTCCATTGCGATAACTGCTTCTGCAATCATATCCGCTGCACGCGGGCCAATCATGTGTACACCTAAAACTTCATCAGTAGCAGCATCAGCCAAAACTTTAATGAAACCATCGGTATCCATACTCGCCTTTGCACGTCCACTGGCTTTGAAAGGAAATGAGCCTGCTTTATATTTTATGCCTTTTTCTTTTAACTGCTCTTCGGTTAAACCTACAGAAGCAACTTCCGGCCAGGTATAAACCACGCCAGGGATTAAGTTATAATTGATATGTGGTTTCTGACCAGCAATTGTTTCGGCAACATAAGTGCCTTCATCTTCTGCTTTATGTGCCAACATGGCGCCAGTAATTACATCACCAATAGCATAAACACCTTTAACCGAAGTTTCTAAATGCTCGTTAACCGGGATTTTTTTTCCTCTTTCTTCAACAGTAATACCGATTTTATCTAAACCTAAACCTTCGCTATAAGCCGTACGACCAACAGCAACAATACAATAATCTGCCTCTAAAGAAATTGATTCGCCTTTAGGAGTATCAGCCGTAACGGTTACCGTTTTACCTTTAGTGGTGGCCCCAGTAACTTTGTGGCCCATGTAAAACTCCATGCCTAAAGTTTTCTTTAACACACGTTGAAGTTCTTTACCCAAACCAGCATCCATGGTACCGATGATAGATGGTAAAAACTCAACAACAGATACTTTTGTACCTAAGCGGGCGTATACCGAACCTAACTCTAAACCAATTACACCACCACCGATTACCACCATCGTTTTTGGCACTTCTTTAATATTTAAAGCCTCGGTTGAGGTAATAATGCGTTTTTTATCGATTGGCAAAAATGGTAAAGCTGTTGGTTTAGAACCTGTAGCAATGATTACGTTTTTAGCAGTTAAGGTTTCTGTAGAACCATCGGCTTTAGTTACCAGAATGGTATTTTTATCTACAAAAGAGCCAACACCTTCGAAAGAATCGATTTTATTTTTCTTGAACAAATAAGTGATACCAGCTGTATTTTGGGCAACAACATCGTCTTTACGGGCGATCATTTGTTTCATATCAACCTTTAAATCTTTTAAGTTGATACCATGGGTAGTGAAGGTGTGAGCAGCGTTGTGAAAATGCTCTGAAGAATCTAATAAAGCCTTAGATGGAATACAACCTACATTTAAGCAAGTACCTCCAAAAGTTTTATATTTTTCAACAACTGCAGTTTTTAAACCTAACTGAGCACAACGGATTGCGCCTACATAACCGCCCGGCCCTGAACCGATAACAACGACATCGTATTGCATAATTTTTTGAGAATTTTGATTAGCCAAATGTAGGGAAAAAGGCGGAAAGCTGAAAGTCGATTAGGGAATAGAAATCGCTTTATTAGTCATTGGTTTATAAGTTATTGGCTTATGGCGCTAGCTTATGGTTCGATATTGAGGCCTAATAGGGTAATGCTGCAAAAGTTCAAAAGTCCATAGGTTGATGAGCGTATAAAAACATTTTACTTTAAGACTATAAAATGTTTTGATCTAACTCAAACAAACCTAATGGACTAATGAACCCCAAAGGCCATTATCAATAGACTAATGACCAGTGAATTAATGAACCAACTATAACCCCCAAGATGCTGATGCGCTTAAAATTGCACCGCTAGATGTGCCTTCTCTTTTTAACTCTCCATCTACATAAATCTGTGCTTTGAGCGTAGAATTTGCGTTGGCACCTATGGCATTTGCAGCAATGTTTATAGAAATGGTTCCTGCTGGCACCGTAATTTCCTGACTTGTCCAGGTAGTTCCACTAAGGCTCGTTGCGGTGGTAATCTGCGAATCGTAGCCGTAAACTACAGTACTAATGTTGCTTCCTGCCGATGCTTCGAGTTTAAAAACTACCTTGTGTGAAGATTTTGATGGCGACTCGCCCTCATCTTTTTTACACGACATTAAACCTGTAAACAACACTAAGGCAAAAAAAGAAAGTACAAATGTTTTAATTTTGATGTTTTTCATAATTAGATTTAAAAAATAGAACTACAAATTAACAAATGAACATTTTGCTTTACAATAACCAGATAGTACCATTTTTTTCTACCTGATTTCAGGTATATTACTAGTTTAATTTCTGGTTAAGAAATAAAGCGTGCATTTTTAGTTTAATGAGAAATTATATCATCTTTCTGGCATTACTGATTTTCTATTCGCTGAATAGCCTAGCGCAGCTGCAAACGGCCGACCAACAATATACGGATAGCCTAAATCGCATCTTAAATGGAAGCTCGCGCGATAGTGTTAAAGCGGAGGTGGGTTTTAAACTAACTGATTTCTGGGTAGATCATGATAGTACCAAAGCAGTATTGTATTTGAAAAAGGCAAGAACCTGGAGCACAAAGTATCCTTTGCTTGTGGCCAGATCATATTGGTACGAAGCTTTGATCTACCAGGACCGGAATTATGCAAAGGCTGAAAAACTACTTATCCATGCCGATTCGTTATTGAGCAAGTTTAATACAAAGGGCGTTTATCGGTTAAGGTCGATGGTATGGCATAACTACGCCTTAATTCAACAGCATAAAGATGATCTGAAAGCAACGATTAATATATTGATCAACCGTGTTTTACCACTTTCTAAAAAAGCTGGAGACAAAGAGCTTTTAGGCACCGAATACCTCTCGATCGGAACGGTATTTACAAACCTTGGCCAATACGAAAAAGCAACACCATACCTGCAACAAGGCCTAAATGCATTAAAAGACACATCTCCTAATAAATATTACCTGCTGGTTAATGCATACCTAACCACAGCAGGAAACTATTACCACTTAAAAAACCATCAACTCACCAAAAAACATCTCGACCTTGCCAAAACAATTTTGGATAAATCAGACCATGTTGTTACAGGCTACCCGATGGCAATATTTTGGCTCGACTATTACAAAAGCACTACGCGCTATTTTATTAACACCAAACAATATCCCCTTGCTCTTTTAGATGCAGATAAAGCCATTAAACTGGCCGAAAAGCTGAACGACAATTATTCTTTGCAGGAAGTAATATTTGAGAAATACAGAATCCTTTTTAAACAGAAAAATTTTGCCCTGGCTAAAAAAACATTACTTCAAATTATCGATCAGCCAGAAATAAATACATTAGCAACAAATAAGGTCAAAATGACCGAAGCGCTTGCAGAAGTAAGCTATGCTAACGGCGACATTAAAGAGGCTTACAATTGGATAAAAAAGAGCAAAGCATTAAGCGACAGCCTAAATGAAAGTAAACTAAAAGAAGATATTAATGCACTAGAAATTAAATATAAAAATGCAGAGAACCAGAAAAAAATAGCCAGTTTAAATACAGAAAAGAAACAAAATGCATTAATCATTAAGAACAATAAAAAAACAAATTTGCTATTAATCGCAGCATCTTTTTTTCTTTTAATCAGTGTAATTCTTTTATACTTTTACTTTAGAGGCTATAAAAAGCTTGCAGAGCAAAGAACAATAAATTATAAACAGAAAGTGGCTGAGCTACAACAAAAACAGCAATTGGAAATTAGCAAAGCCATGCTCAATGCTGAAGAAAAAGAAAGGAACAGGGTAGCACAGGATTTACATGATGGCTTGGGTGGAATGTTATCGGGTTTAAAAATTAATTTATCCAACTGGGCAAAACACAGGGAAATGCAATTGCATGATGTAGAACTACAGAGAATCGTTAATCAGCTGGATAATTCAGTTACCGAATTAAGGCACATTGCCCGGAATATGATGCCACAAACGTTATTAAAATTCGGATTGGAAACGGCATTAAAAGACCTGGCAGAATCGGCGATGAGCAAGCATATGCATATCGATTTTCAAGCACTGAATATCTCTAAACATATTGCACTTGAAGAACAGATAATCATTTACAGGATTGTACAGGAAATACTCACCAATACACTAAAACATGCTCAGGCATCGGAAGTAGTTTTACAGTGCAGCGAAAATAAAAACCGATTTTATATTACGGTTGAAGATGATGGAATTGGCTTTAATACCTCAACCTATAAAAAAGGATTAGGAATAGAAAACATTAAAAATAGAATAGCCTACCTTAAAGGCACTTTCGAAATCGACTCGCATCCTGGCAATGGTACAACTATAAATATAGAAATCCCCATCAGTTATGAGTAATATCATTAAATTAGCTGTTGTTGATGACCATCCGATTGTTATACAAGGAATTGTTTCCTTAATCAACAACCTTGAAAATATGTATGTAGTAGGCAGTTTTCAGTCAGGTAGCGCATTAATTTCCTTTTTAAACAACAACGAAATCGATATTATACTGCTCGATATTATGTTACCTGATGGTAATGGTATTGAATTATGCGCACAAGTTAAAAAGTTATCGCCAAAAACGGTCGTTATTGCCATTAGCAACCATACCGAAAGAAGTATCATCATGCAGATTTTGCAAAATGGGGCAAGTGGTTACATTTTAAAAAATGCTTCTGTAGAGGAGCTAAAAAACGGCATAGAAACTGCGCTTAGAGGAGAACTGGCCTTTAGCAGAGAAGTTATAGAGATTATTGCCAAACCTTCTGTAAATGACTTAAAAGGGCGGCCAAAATTCACCAAACGCGAAAAACAGATCCTTCAATTAATTGCACAGGGAAAAACGACCGCCGGCATAGCGGATGAGCTTTTTCTAAGTCCGCTAACAGTAGAAACGCACCGCCGTAATATGATGCAAAAATTAGATGTTAAAAATTCTATCGAATTGATCAATATCGCTACCGAACAGTTGCTAATTTAGTTTGGAGCTGGGAGTTTGGCGTAGCCTACTCTATTAAACAATCAGCGCTTAGCAATGAGCCATAAACTATCAACCATTGACCAATGAACCCCTCTTAAATCTCTTGCCCAAAAGTGAGTAAATTACTGTCTGGATCAAGCATTGCAAACTCTTTCTGCCCCCATGGTTTTGTTTGTAAGCTTCCGTTGGGATGAATGCTTTGTTTAGTTTCGAGCATAGATTTGTACAGCCCATCAATATCGTTTGTACGGATATAAACCTGGCCGTAATTTTCTTTCGGATCAAGTGTTTCAAACAGAAAAAAGTGAATCTGGACCTGATCCTTTTGTACCATCAGGTAATCTTTAAAATCTGCACTTCCAATATCTTTAAAACCTAATTTATTCACATAAAAATCTCTGGTGATTGCTTTATCACGCATGGGAAGTTTTGGATTGATATCTGTTAACATATTTTTTTTATTTCAAAAATCGGTATTTTTCCGAAAAGCTGCACTTGATCCAAATCAGGAAATTCAATGATTTGCCCTTACCCTACTCAATGTTTCAGGGGCAATCTTAAGGTATGAAGCAATCATTTTGACTGGAAAAACCTGTACAATTAGCGGCTTGACATTTTTGATGTAATTATATTTTTGCGCAGGACTTAATGCATTGTCGAAAAGGTAAGTCCGGTGATTAGCTTGGTCAAAAATTCTTCCCAGGTTTAAGAAAGACTGCGACCCGGCAATCAGACCATGCAGGTTACTTAAACTCAATTCAATAACTTCAGCATCCTCAAATGCTTTAATGGTGGTGCCTGATGGCTTTTGTTCAATCAAGCTTGGGTGATTGTACATCCATTCTTTTGGCAGGTGCAGATCGATAATCGTTTCTGTTAAATCGTTATCCTGAAATTGAAAAAATGATCCCGATAAAATGAAATAAACAGATTGACAGATTTCACCTGGCTGCAAGAGCATATCATTTTTGCTAAATATTTTTCGCACCGTCTTTTCCTCAAAAAGAAGCAGGTCATAAGGTGAAAATGACCCGACACTAGCTAAAATTTCCTGGGCTGACATCATAAACTAAATTATTACAGAGGATGGAGGGTCAAAATAACTTATTGATTAGCCGTTTTTCTGATGATTAAATAGGCAACAATTAAATTCGGAATCCAGCATAACCAGGCAACAACCAGGTAAGCCTTTGAAAAATCGTTATAAACCATTGTCAAAATAGGTAGCCAAATCCTCAATGTTACAGCAGCAAAACAAGCCGCATAACTATAAACCATCATTTTTTGATGCTTTTCAATTTCTGTGCGTTTGATGTGTAAATAAGCCCTTAAAGTAGTGTAAAACCAAATGATGCCTAAACAAATAAATCCAGTGGAAGAAACCCATCCTCCTGTTGCAAAAAAGCCAATATAAATACCCGCTAATGCACTGAGCAATACAGCGATCACATAAACTTTACCTAGTTTTCGGTGAAGTGCCATGCGCCTATTTCTTATTTTCGGACTAAACTGCGTCCAACCGATAAATAAAGCGATTCCTCCGAAAATGATATGCACATAAAAACCAATGTTCCAGAAAGTATTGGTCAACAATTCAACCGACTTTGAATTTAACAATCCAAATTTCCTATCCATTAAAAAGTAAATCATTGGGTAGAGCCCAATCAACAATGCGAAGGTTGCAAATAAAATCCATAATCCTTTTTTAACCATACAAAGTTCTATTGCTTTATACTAAGCTAGTTAATTTTCAAGAACTAAATCAATTCCTTTTGCAGCATAAATTCTCTGGCATTTGCAAAGCTGAGGAACAATTCGTCGGCTATTTTTAATTTTTGATGTGCCCGTACATTACTCTGAATGGCGTAACAGGTAATGCCCGCAGCCAACGCAGATTTAACCCCATTTAAAGTATCTTCAAAAACAAGGCACTCATTTTTTTCAAAACCCAATCGCTCAACACAAAGATTATAACTTTCGGGATCAGGCTTAGATTTACTTACATCTGTTCGGGTAATAAACAAACTGAAATACTTAGCCAGACCGTTCCGCTCAAAAACGGCTTCAACATCAATTTTAGGACTAGCCGTAACCACAGCCAGAGTAAGCCCTTTTTCGTAAGCAAACTTGATAAATTCTAATGCAAAGGGCATCAACTGAATATCAGTTGTTCTAAAGCCATCAAAAGTTATCTTTTCTCTTCTACTGATAAAACCTTCTAACTCTTCTTCAATTTTATACCTGTCTATTATAGTTTTTGCATTCTTAGGCAAAGGGATTCCAGCGTAATTTGTTAACCAATCCTTAAAATCCAGCGCAACTTCGTATTCAGACAAAAACTTATTCCAACAATCGAAATGAAACTTCTCAGAATCAATTAATGTACCATCTAAATCAAACAGTAATGCTTTTATTTTACTCATTATAAATTTTTAACAGGAACGATTCTTAGGGAATGATCTCAAATAAGAAAAATTGTTGTACCTGAGATTTACCGAAATTATTATCTACACAAAAAATTAACGATTGATGTCCGTTTGGCAATTTTGGCCCAAAGGTTATGCCTTCAAAATTATCGATATGCTGGTTTAAGGAATCAAAATCGAAAAGCAATTTTTTGGTTAATGGCTTTGGTGGATTTTGTACAAAGGAGCTATTATTGATTTCATTTTCAGCACCCCGTAAATCAACCAAATAAAGTTTCAAAAAGGTATGATCATCGTGCCCTTTTGCCCAGGCCCTTTCCATTACCAAAAGCGTATCATTATTAATGGCTAGTATTTCAGAAATTCCATTTACATTCCAATCGTTTTCAACGGTAGGCTTAACTGGCATTGCACCCAGATTATAAGCATACTGGGCAATATTTTTTTTTGCAGCTACATCAAACTTTAAAATCCGTGTTAAGGCTTTATTATATTCAAAAGCAGCCTGAGGTCCATCCTGATAAAGTGGTTCTTCTAAACTGGCATACAATGTTTTGTACTGATCGGCATAAGTTAAACCTTCAAACAAAGCATTTTTGCGTGGCCCGCTTTCGGTCTTTGTAAAATGAAAGCCCTTAGGCATTGGGATGGTATCCAGAAACTTTCCATCTGTAGAAATAAAGGTTAAGCTGGGCTGAACTATCGTAGTATCACCATCCTTAAACAACCTTTCTCCCTCACTGCTCCAAAGTAATTGTTTGGTTAAGGGATTATAACGAACCGATTCGCCATCAGGCTTTACAGTTTTATCACTTCCGTATTTAGGGTATGGTTTTCCATTTTCCTGTAAGATATAAGTAACACCAGTTACCCGAACGGTATCGATCTTATTTTCTTTAATATCAATCTGTGCAGTATAAATCCTCGCCGGACTATGCTGTGATGGATCATCACTGATCATGTAATACTCGTTTTGCTTTACATCGTAATCAATCCCCGATAAACCACCAACAACCGTATTTTGGAAAATTGGATTTAAGGGCATAATGTATTCATCCAGAAACTTTACTGATGAAATATTGGTTTCATTTTGCTTAACCGCAGCATACTTAGTTGCAGAACAAGATGAGAGCACAATACCAAGAACTGAATAAACAAAGAAGAGCTGCGATACAGGTTTCAAATCGAAATGTTTAGGACGTAAAAATATAGAATTTTTGCTGCAAAAAGTCCATCATTAAGAGATTGAGAACATTAAGAAGATAGACCTCTTTCTTACAGATATTAAACAATACTGTCGGATGGTAACAGCCAACTGCACATCTATTAGAATTATAAGTGGTGTCAGATGTTACCATCTGACACTGCTAAAACTAAGATTAAAACAACTTACCAATTACGCGGTAAGTAATATTTGTTCCATCTACTATTTCTTCATAATAAACATCATCGGGCGAAACAAAATACTTTTCGTTTTTAATGGTTACTTCTCTGCAACCTTCTGGCAGTTGATTTATAATATCGCCTATATTATGCGTATCAACCGGACCATCAGTTGTGTTTAAAATACCGTCTTTTCCGGCCACAACATATACAGTTTTACCATCAGCATTTTCTTTTTGGGTATAATAAACACCTTTGTATTCGTAATAATCAACCCCATTAATGGTTACCTGATTTGCATCCGATGGTAAATTCGGAACTTCAGCACCAACTGGTGGGGTTACCACTTCGTATTGACTGTTGTTTTGCTGATAGAACAATCCACCAGAATAATAAAACTGGGTAGGACCATACCAGAACGGATAATAGCCATAAGGCAATACACCAATCCTGAAACCTAAAAACGGTCTGTAAAAATTATAATAGCTATAATACGGCCTGTAATAAGGCCTTCCATAGCCCGGGCGATAACCATAACCTGGCCTACCATATCCTAAACCTGGGCGATAACCTGGTCTGTTATAACTGTAATTAGGTCTTAGTGGCCGACCGCCGTTACCCGGTACATAACTACCTCTACCTGGCGCATGCATGGATGGTTGTCTGGAAATAGAACCACCGCCTCTAGATGGGCTTATCGAACCAGATCTACCACCTCCGAAAGAACCTCCACTCCTACTTGGCCGCTGTGCAGAAACGCTTTCAATACTCAAGGTTGCAATCATCGCTGCTGCAGCGAAAACAACCAATCCTTTATTTAATAACCTATTCATTATTTTGTGTTTATGTCGATTATATATATGACGGTGAAAATTCCTAAAAGATTATCCCTTAACAATATTTAACTAAATTTTGATAAAATAATGACGAAGGGAAGGTTTTAATGGCAAAATACATTACATATCTATCATTTTACACCATTACATCTTTGCTAACAAACCTTTTACGGGCTATTTTTTCTAATCAATCACTAATCACCTATATTTAAATTTTATTCCTAAAAACTAGCTTAAATGAACCTTACAAGAATTTTCAGCCTTTTATTTTGTCTGTTTATTTCTAATGAATTAATAGCCCAGCAAACCGATTCGGCATATGTTAGAGAAAACTACACCAAAATAGAACGCCAGATCCCCATGCGCGACGGGGTTAAACTCTTCACTTCCATTTATATACCCAAAAATCAAACCAAAAAATATCCATTTTTAATTAACCGCACGCCCTATACCGTTGCGCCTTATGGCGAAGATAAATATAAGCTGAGTTTGGGGAATTTTCCGGCGATGATGCGTGAGGGATTCATTTTTGTATATCAGGATGTGAGGGGCCGATGGATGAGTGAGGGCACTTTTGCCGATATCCGCCCTCAACTGGTTGGAAAAAAATCTAAAACAGCTATTGATGAAAGTACAGATACCTACGACACTATCGATTGGTTAGTTAAAAACGTGAAAGGCAACAATGGTAATGCAGGCATTTATGGCATTTCGTACCCTGGTTTTTATTCTACTACTTCATTGCCAAATGCACATCCTGCACTAAAAGCTGTCTCACCTCAGGCGCCAGTTACCGATTGGTTTATGGGTGATGATTTTCACCACCGCGGTACATTATTTTTAATGGATGCTTTCAGCTTTATGGGAAATTTTGGTGTACCTAGACCTAAACCGATAACACCAGATAAAGGACCTAAAGGTTTTCAGTTTCCTATCCAAGACAATTATCGCTTTTATTTAGAAGCAGGATCGGTTAAAAACTTAAAAGACAGATACTTTGCAGACAGCATTAAATTCTGGAACGATTTATTTAAACACCCGAATCTGGATACCTTCTGGAAAGCACGTTTAATTACGCCGCATTTAACCAATGTAAAACCCGCAGTGATGGTGGTGGGCGGCTTTTTCGATGCCGAAGATGCCTATGGAACTTTTGACACCTACAAAGCAATTGAGAAACAGAATCCTGGCGCCAATAATATCCTGGTTGCAGGCCCCTGGTTCCATGGCGGCTGGGTACGTAGTGATGGTTCTTATTTTGGCGATATCTCTTTCGGCAAAACCACCAGTATCGACTACCAGGAGCAATACGAACTGCCTTTCTTTAAACATTATTTAAAAGGTGAAGGCGATTTTAATGCAGCAGAAGCGAATATTTTTGTAACGGGAAGTAACGAATGGAAAAAGTTCAAAACATGGCCACCACAAGAGGTAGAAAACAAAAACCTTTATTTACAACCTAATGGAAAGCTCAGCTTCGAAAAAGTGGGCAGAACCGATAGCTGGGATGAATATGTGAGCGATCCGAATAATCCTGTACCTTACCAGGATGGCATTCAGGCCAAACGTACCCGTGAGTACATGATCGATGATCAGCGTTTTGCTGCCCGCCGTCCGGATGTAAAAACTTATCAAACTGATGCTTTAACACAAGATATTACCTTAACCGGTTCTGTTTTGGCCAACCTGGTGGTTTCGACTACTGGAACAGATGCCGATTATGTAGTTAAACTGATTGATGTTTATCCAGAAGATGCACCAAATCCAGAACCAAACCCTAAAAACCTGATTATGGGTGGTTACGAAATGCTGGTGCGCGGAGAAATTATGCGTGGAAAATACCGCAACAGTTTCGAAAAACCTGAGCCTTTTGTTCCAGGTGCCATCACAAAAGTAAATTACCCTTTGCCCGATGTGGCGCATACCTTTAAAAAAGGCCATAAAATTATGATCCAGATTCAAAACTCATGGTTCCCTTTAGCCGATCGCAATCCGCAGAAATTTATGGATATTTATCTGGCCGAGCCACAGGATTTTCAGAAAGCAACACATAAAATTTATCATGATGTGCACAACAGCTCATTTATTACTGTTTCGGTGTTGAAATAAGGCTGAAAACTATGCCACGCCCGTTTCTAACGAGCGTGTAATTGCAAATCGTTTTTAACGATTCACAAAACAACCTGAATATACCCATTGCCTTGGTTCGTGTCTTCACGAACCGAAAGCCTATTAAAATACCCGCTTTACTAACTTATTTATTCAAAATGAAATACCTAAAACTGATCATCATCCTGCTCTCAGCCTCTTCTGCTTTTGCACAAAGCGATGCAGGATATCCAAAAGCCAATTACACCAAAAAAGAAGTTTATATCCCAATGCGCGATGGAACTAAACTTTTTACCGCCATCTACACACCTAAAGATGCAGCCAAGGATAAAAAATACCCAATGATCATGCAACGCACCTGCTATAGCATTGCCCCCTATGGTGAAGATAAATTTCCTGCAAAATTAGGCCCGTCAGAATTGATGATGAAAGAGGGCTATATTATGGTGTATCAGGATGTGCGCGGTCGCTGGAAAAGCGAAGGCACCTGGACCAATATGACCCCGGTAATCGACAATAAAAAGACCAAAAAAGATGTTGATGAGGGATCAGACACTTATGATACCATCGATTGGTTGGTTAAAAATGTAGCCAATAACAATGGTAAAGTTGGCCAATGGGGAATTTCTTACCCAGGCTTTTACACCGCTGCAGGAATTTTAAGCAATCACCCTGCTTTAAAAGCCTCATCGCCACAAGCGCCAATTTCAGATTTCTTTTTTGATGATTTCCACCACAACGGATCATTTTTGCAAAGTTATTTCATGACTTTTCCGGTATTTGGCGTGCAGAAAACCGATACAACCTCTAAAGCCTGGTACAACAACCAGTTAATCCTTCCAAAAACAAAAGATGGTTATCAGTTTGCTTTAGATTTAGGCCCTTTAAGCAATGCAGACAAATATTACAAGGATAATTTCTTCTGGCAAGAAACCGTTAACCACCCAAACTATGATGAGTTTTGGCAAAAACGTGGCTTATTAAAACACTATAACACCATTAAACCTGCGGTAATGGTAGTTGGTGGATGGTACGATGCTGAAGATTTATCAGGCCCGCTAAACATTTATAAAACCATCGAAAAGAAAAACCCTAATGCTTACAATACGATTGTGATGGGACCATTTGGGCATGGAAGATGGAGTCGCGAAACCGGTCATACCATGCATAGTAATGTGTATTTCGGTGATAGCATTGCAACATTCTATCAGAAAGAAATTGAAGCTAAATTCTTTAATCACTTTTTAAAAGGCAATGGCGATAAAAACTCTGGTCTGCCTGAAGCCTACATGTTCGATACCGGTAAAAAACAATGGGAAACTTTTGCCAAATGGCCAACAGAAAAGACGACTAAACAAAAATTATACTTGGGTGCCGATGGCAAGCTCAGCATGACTGCGCCTGGTGCCGCTGGCTCAGTAAACTACATCAGCGATCCATTAAAGCCTGTTCCATATACCGAAGATTTAACCACAACATTGGGTTTTACGCCACACAATTATATGAGCGAAGACCAACGTTTTGCAGGCAGAAGACCAGATGTGTTGGTGTATCAAACCGATGTATTGGATAACGATATTACTTTGGGAGGCGAAATTATGTCGCACCTTAAAATTGCAACCACAGGTACCGATGCAGATTTTATCGTAAAACTGATCGATGTTTACCCTGCCGATGAACCTAACAACCCGTATATGTCAAACAAGAATATCATTTTGAGCAATTACTGGCAAATGGTACGTTCGGAAGTTATGCCTGCCCGCTTCCGCAATAGTTTCGAAAAACCTGAGGCCTTGGTAGCCAACCAGAAAACGGATGTGAACTTTCAGCTACAGGATGTACTACACACCTTCAAAAAAGGACACCGGATTATGATCCAGGTGCAGAGCACAGCATTCCCTTTATTTGCACGTAATCCACAAAAATTTGTAGAAAACCCATATAAAGCAACCGAAGCCGATTATATTAAAGCTACGCAAACTGTATTTAACGATAGTTTTATCGAAGTTGATGTGATAAAATAATTTGATAAGCTCTCGCTCGTTTCTAACGAGCGTGCAATTACCAATCGTTTTAAACGATCAACAAACCAAAACAAATGAAAAAATTACTATTCATTCTTACCACTGCCCTCAGCATTTCAACTTTACAAGCACAAATGCTCGGCAAAAACCAGGTAAATTCAAGGGCCGATAGCCTCCGCGGAACACTTACCCCGCTACGTACCTGTTACGATATCAATTATTACCACCTGGATGTGAAGATCGATATCGATCAAAAATCTGTTAGCGGCAGCAATGAATTTGCTTTTACCGCCACACAGGATTTTACCAAATTACAGTTCGATCTTTTTGATAATTTAAAAGTTGATAAAGTGGTATATAAGGGTGCCGATTTACCTTTTACCCGAGAATACAATGCGGTTTTTGTAACCTTCCCTAAAGCTGTAAAAAAAGGAAGCAAAGATAAATTTACTGTTTTCTATTCTGGTAATCCTACTGTAGCCAAAACACCACCCTGGGATGGCGGTTTTATCTTCAAAAAAGATGAAGCCGGCAATCCTTTTGTTTCTGTGGCCTGCCAGGGTTTAGGTGCAAGTGTGTGGTGGCCGAATAAAGATCACCAGAGCGACGAGGTAGATAGTATGTTAATCAGCATTAGTGTTCCTAAAACTTTACAGGAAATATCTAATGGAAGACTGAGAAATACTGTAGATAAACCCGATGGTTATAAACAATACAATTGGTTTGTCGCTAATCCCATCAACAATTACGATGTAACCTTTTACATTGGCAAATATGCCCACTGGCAAGATAGTTATGATGGTGAAAACGGAAAACTCAGCATCGATTACTGGGCGCTGCAAACCGATAGCGCCAAAGCCCGCCCACATTGGGATGCCGACGTTAAACCCATGTTAAAATGTTTCGAATATTGGTTTGGTCCTTACCCATGGTACAAAGACGGATACAAATTGGTTCAGGCACCACATTTAGGTATGGAACACCAAAGCGCAGTAGCTTATGGCAATCAATTTAAACCAGGTTATTTAGGCAAAGATTTAAGCGGTACCGGACATGGTTTAAAATGGGATTTCATCACCATCCATGAGAGCGGCCACGAATGGTTTGGCAATAACATCACCTCGAAAGATATTGCCGATATGTGGATTCACGAAGGTTTCACCAATTATTCGGAGGTATTGTTTACCGAATGTACCGAGAACAAAGCGGCAGCAAACGAGTATGTAATCGGATTACAGAAAATTATCCAAAACGATATTCCGGTTATTGGCCCTTATGGTGTAAATAAAGAAGGTTCAGGCGATATGTATCCAAAAGGTGCAAATTTGATTAGTACCATCCGCCAGTTGATTAATAACGATGAAAAGTTCAGACAGATTCTTCGCGGCCTAAGCAAAACATTTTACCATCAAACGGTAACCACTGCTCAGATCGAAAATTATATAGCCAAACAAAGCGGGCTTAAACTGGATAAAATTTTCGATCAGTATTTACGTTTTACCAAAATCCCTGTGTTAGAATATAAAATCAACAACGGCACTTTATCTTATCGCTGGACAACCGATGTTAAAGGTTTTGATATGCCTGTGCGCGTAACATTAAAAACAGGTGCTTACACCTTGATTAAACCTACAAACAATTGGAAAACAATTAAAGTAGATGCCAGCATAAATGCAGATAACTTTAAACACGATCCGTTGTTTTACATCAATACAAAAAAGGGTAATTAAATCCCAGCAGCTATATCATAAATATAGAATTTGTCATCCTGAGCTTGTCGAAGGACTTAGTTAAATACGCTTTTATGTGTTTCGACAGGCTCAACATGACAAAATCGGAAGAGAAACTACCTTCATGATACAGCTTCATTTTTGAGCATGGCCGAATACCACTGATAAAGAGAATTAAATTTCATCTTATGCAACTTTTCAACAAAACCATCGTCTTATAAGAAAAAGCTCATTATTTATCTAAAAAAATAAAATCTATACCCATGAAAAAAATATTTGCAATATTATTGGCATCCCTAACATTAACCTCTAGTATTAATGTAATTGCAAAAAATCAGATCAGCCACAACATTTCAAAAAATAATAGCGACGACAGAGAGGTAAAAAACTTCAACGGAGTTGCTGCAGCAGGCCCAATAAACGTAATTGTAACTTTGGGCAATAGCGAAAGCTGCCGTTTAGAAGGCGATGCTGATGCATTGGCCTCAATTGTTACCGAAGTAAAAGGCAACGTTTTGGTTATCCGCCCGCAAACCAGTATTACAAGCTGGACCAGAAAATACGAAGGAAAAAAAATCACGGCTTACGTAACAGCAAAAGAGTTGGCCAGCTTAACCGTAAGTGGTGATGGCAGCTTAAGCGTTAACGGAAAAATCAGCACAGGCAGCTTAACCACAACTGTAAGCGGTTCGGGAAGCATTAAAGCAACCGCTGATGTAGACAACTACAATGGTGTAATTAGCGGTTCTGGTGCAATAAACATTACAGGCAGCGCAGATCATGCTAAAGTGGTAATCAGCAGCTCAGGTACCTTTGCCGGTAAATCTTTTTCTACAAAAACTTTAACCAGTACCATCAGTGGTTCAGGAACCGTAAACATCGCCGTAAGCGAAAGCATTAGAGCGGTAATCAGCGGATCAGGAAGCGTAAATTATTCAGGCAATCCAAGTGTCGATAAAACTGTTGTTGGCTCAGGTGGTGTAAGAAAGGTATAAATTAAACTCGTTTTAATAGAGAAACACCTGCAAGAAATTGTAGGTGTTTTTTTTATGGAATTGGAGCTCATTTTTTAGCTCTATTTCCCAATGCGATCGTCAAGAGGTTGTATCATAAATATAGATTGTCATCCTGAGCTTGTCGAAGGACCTGTTTAAATGCTCCTCAAAGCGTTTCGACTACTTGTCCTGATTCTTCGGGAAGCTCAACGTGACAAGTTCGAATGGAATCACAACTTATGATACAGCTTCATCTTTTCTGCAAAAGATCCTCGGTCGGACAATGTGCTTTAACATCCTTTATTTTATGAAAAGTAGATCATTCCTAGTATCAACTGTCAGTCCCGCTATCACTTCAAGTCCTCAACCCGATGCTAATTTAGTGTTGATTCATCGTTAAAGGATCGGGCATCCGGGCTTTCCATTTTATTGGGTTTACGCACTCAGGCCAGCAAAGAAAACCTAACCGTTAACTAAAGAAATTCTAATTTAATGTGGTGTTAGGTTGTATTCATTTGTATATTTAAACCACTTTATAACAACAATATTAGCTATTAAGAAACGTACAAGCATGGGTTTATTCGACATATTTAAAAAGAAAAACATTGTAGAAGAAAATGAACAGATAGCAGAAAATGATCCATTGGAGAATTTCCCGGAACTGCTTACCACCAAGCTTTTATTCCTTGATAAACCCAACTTCGATAGCAATCAGATATTAACCGAGGTAAAAAAACATTTTGAAAATGTTGAGCATTCTTTCTCAGAAAACAGTTTCATTTTTTCATTCTCCGATCACCCCATTCAATTTGCTGATGCAACAATTCCGGCACAGTGTACTATAATGATACCTGATCAGGGCAAATCTGAGGTAGAACTTCCAGATGCCGCTTTTCAACAAAACTGGCATTGGGCTGAAGCCAATCAAACTGCAAAAAACTGCACTTACGAAATATTGATAACTGATTTAATGTCGAGAACATTACCCTATAAAGAACGCTTAAATGTATTTATGGATTTCTTAGTTGCAGTGATCAAGGTAACTCAACCAAATGCCATTTATTCAGCTCCAGGACAAAAAATTTTAAACCCTACCGATATCATTAACATTTGGGATACCGATAAAATACAAACATTATATGTACTTTGTAATGTACGGTTATACAATGCGGGCACCGATACAGGCCACAAAGAATTGCTGATGGATACCGTAGGTCTTCACACCATTGGATTACCAGATTTTCAAATTCGATTCTCTGCAGCAGATGAAAATGAAGTCGCAAATTTATTATGGACATATGCTTACTATGCCTATGAATTTGGCGATATTATAGTTGACGGAAACACACTTGAAGGATTAAAAACTGGCTCAAAATGGAAATGTGAGAAACAATTTTCACTTGTGGGGCCCGAAAGAATTGTGGTAAATGTAACGTCAGATTAAGAATCACAAAAATTTACTAATCATAAAAAAACACGCTTATGAAAAAAGCATTACTAACACTCTTCGCTGTCTTTTCTATTTTTTTCCTAGCATCTGCACAAAATAAAAACGACGAATTATATTTTGCAATCACAAAAAATAATACAGAAAAGACCGCCGCTCTTTTGAAAAATGGAGCCAAGGCCAGTTATATTAAATCAGTTGGGGCATGGATGAAAGTGAGTATGCTGATATCTGCAGTAAATAATAAAAACATCGATATCGTAAAGCTTTTACTCGAATATAAATTAGATGTAAACTGGAAGGATGGCTTTAATACCACAGCCTTGATGTATGCTGCAGCAAAAGGGAATCAAGACATGGTAGATTTATTACTAAATAACGGAGCCGACATTAATGCAAATGATGGCACTGGCAACACAGTGCTTACTGCAGCAAAAGAAAGTAAGAATAGCGACCTTATTAAATATATTGAGGATAAACTTAAAGAGAAAATTAAATAGGTCATCAACATTTATACCTCCTTACCCTATATGCTTACCCAAACCTTAAAAACACTTTTTAACCGTGATTTAAACAGGCTAAAATCCGAAATCGGGTCGTATAAAAACGAAGCGAACTTATGGATTATAGATAAAAGCATTGCAAACTCAGCTGGGAACCTTTGCCTGCATTTAATCGGAAACCTCAATACTTATATTGGTGCAACTTTAGGCGGCAGCAATTACATCCGCAACCGCGAATTGGAGTTTTCGTTAAAAGATGTTCCAAAACAGGAGCTCATCAACATAATTGAAGCAACTATAATAGTGGTTAACGAAACGCTGGATAAAATAACCGAAAAACAGCTCAATAGCGAATACCCAACATTGGTATTTCAGGAGAAAACATCGACCGAATTCTTCCTGGTTCACCTTACCACACATTTAGCCTATCACTTAGGGCAGATCAATTACCACCGAAGATTATTGGATGACGAACTGTAGCCAGATGCTGTGCGACCAGCGAAAAGAAATCTATGCTAGATCGTCATTGCGAACAGAAGCATAGGACTGTGCGCAAGAGTGAAGCAATCTTTTTATAAAATACATTAATGAAAATAACCAAAGCCGTCATATACCTAACCGTCCTATTATTGATTATTTCTACTTTAGCAACATTAAAACTAGAGGCTGCATCTGACGGTTTTGATCAATATGGTTTACTTTTTACGATAGTTTTTCTGGAAAGTGCGATGATTGCTATCGGAATTTTGGTTTTAAACCGTTCAATCTGTTTTTGGATTTTTCATCCGCCTTTATTTGTGCCTATATAATGGTTAGGCTTAAAAGTATATTTAGTGAAAAACAGCATTAAAATAGTATTTAAATTACCCATGATACAACAAATCTTTGCCCAAAATGCAACCAAAATATTAGAAAGTGATGAATCTGTTATCGGTTTAGCCGTAGGTGGCTCCTGGCTCAGCAACGAAATCGACGAATTTTCAGACCTTGATCTCATTTTGGTTACCAAAGAAAAACGATCAACAGATAAATCGAAAATGCTGCAATATGCCAGCCTTCTTGGTAATTTAATTTCAGCCTTTACAGGAGAGCATGTTGGCGAACCGCGGGTATTGATCTGCCTTTACGATAAGCCATTGCTACATGTTGACATTAAGTTTTTAACCCTTGATGAATTTGCTTCAAGAGTAGAAAATCCTATACTATTAATCGACAGAGACAATCAATTACAGCAAATCCTCGATCAAACTGAAGCTAAATTTCCCTACCCAGATTATCAATGGATTGAAGACCGCTTTTGGACCTGGATGCATTATGCCCTCTTAAAAATCGGCAGAGGTGAGTATCTGGAAGCCTTAGATTTTTTCGGCTTTTTAAGGATGGTAGTGTTTGGTCCGCTTTTGCACATCAAAAACAAAAACCTACCACGGGGTGTGCGTAAAGTAGAATCGCAGCTCCCTGCCGAAGATTTTAACTTACTTAAAGGTACCATTGCCGAATACAATAAGACATCTTTGATTACTGCGTTAGAAAATGCGATAGCGCTTTATAAAAACCTGAGAATTGATCTGTATACTGAAAACATCAAGCAGAACAAAAAGGCAGAAGATGCTGTAATGCAGTATTTAGCCAAAATAAAAGACAGCCGCTCAGAATGATAAACTAGAAATATTAATACTCTCCGTGTCTTCAGTGTTTCCGTGGCAATTTTAAATTGCCCCCAAAACAAAAAAGGAGGCTTAAGCCTCCTCTTATATCTTAAAACTGAACCCCGATCAGCCACATATTTTCGATGTAGTTAATCTTCTGACTGGCCTTGTCGTATTCATCCCAGCCAGTGGTATGCACATTGGTTAAATTGGTAGCGCCGAACTTAGTGGTATTTTGTAAGTAAACATTTTTCCACACATAAAACTTAAGTCCAATTTTTGCAGAAACACCATAACCCGAAATACTGAAGTGGTTGTTTCTGCCCTGTCCGAACAAACGTACATCTGAACGTGGCACCATTAATCCTCCACCCAAGCCGGTTTCTAGGGTTAAGGAAGTATTGCCGCCCGGAGCCACCCAAATATCATCATAACGCTCAATTTCGATATTTGCATAATTAAAACCATCAGTATGCTCGTAAGTTAACATGCTCTCTTTAACATTAATGCTTTGTCCGTTATAATCGCCTGCCAAATTACCTGTAGGTGTATTGGTTGGAGAAATATTTGGCCCGATGTGACCAGTGATCGCCACTGTTTGTGGGATGTCCATTACGTATTTCATATGATCCCAACCGATTGAGATACTGTAGTTATCTTTGATAAAATAACCTGCACGGATATTGTATTGCGGTACGGTGATAAGTCCGGGATTTAAATAATCCCAGCTCAATTTCGACTGTCTATCGTGTGCTACTACATCTTTTAAAGTAAAATCGTAGTTCGGGCCTTGAAACCTGATATCACTCTTCCCATACCACGAGCTGTTGTATCCCCAGTGAAAAAAGAAATCGCCTTTACGCGAAAAATTCCTTTTATGCTCAGGATTAAATAAACTTTTTGAGGTTGGGGTATGATCAGTTGAAGACTTCTGAATCTCTTGAGCCTGCATCCGCTTGCCAAACAAGAGTGCTAAAAATAGGATGGTAAATCTTTTCACGCGGCAAATTGAGCAAAAAGACCAATCATTTACAACAGGTTTAACATTTTGTAAGAGTTGTTGTACAAAAAATGACTTTAAAACATTAAAACCTTGTGTAAACAGCCAACTGAATAATGTTATTAACCGTATTGTTCGAAACACCATGGGTAGCCTGATTCATATAACCAGCTTCCAGATCAAACTGTTTCGAAAAACGGTAACCTGCAGCGAGATATAATCTGTTCTGATCGAAAACACTATTGTTAATTTTATCCTTATTCTGAATATTCAAAAATACCTCGTTCTGCAAAGCCACAAATGGCCCTTTTGTAAACGTGGGCTGAACTTTTTGTAACGGTTGAATCAGCCTGAAGAAATAGCGGAAACGCTGTGAAAATACATCTTCACCCGTACGACCGATGAAACGTTGTTCTACCCTAAGCCTATGACTGGCAAAAACTGACTTTATTTTGTGACTATAAATGTATTGCTCAAATATTCGGTGTTCGTGTGCAAATGAATTACCAGCAACCAGCGATTGTGACTGCGTTGTCTGCCATAAATATCCTAAGGCTACATTGTGCTTATTGTTAATAAAATATTGTAAGGCCGGGCGCACCAATGTATTCCTCAAATAACCCCAATCATCAGCCGAACGCAGTTGAACATCGAACTGTAAACCCCATTTATCATTAAATTTGGTGTTATTTAGAAACATAAACCAACCCGAATTTTGATGTTGGGTTTGCGCATAAAGCTTTCCAGAAGCCATGATGATGAGCACCACGGCAGACAATACTATTTTTTTCATAAGAAGAGATAAACCGGTTTTATCTGTGTGGCGCTAAATTAATAGAAAATGGACAAAGCAAATAATTTAACTTTAAATTAATCCTCAAAAAAAGATGTTATACACTTATCTTTAAGTTTTATTCATTGAAAATCATATGCGTTTTCTTTTGGGAATTTTGTTACTCATGATTTTGACCGGAGCAAAGGCTCAGAACTTTACGGGTACCTGGAATTTTAAGTATCGTCCTTATCCCACGGCTTTACCAATTAATGTGCAATTGAATATTGGCAAAGCAACTGAAAAGATGCTTTATCCAGCCAACTTAAAAATTACAAATGGTGATTTTATATTTAGTTATGAGCTCTTGCTTGTTCAAAAAAATAGTACACAACTGGGCATTGGTCGAAATAAATACCCGATAATAGAAACCCCTTTCAAAATTAAACAGTGGATGCCCTACCTAAATGGCGTACTTACGCTGGGTAAATCCAAAACCGGACAAGCACAATTGAGTTTGCAACGGATGTGGATCGATAACTTTGGGCTTTTTATGCGCGGTTTAGATGAGGGCGATGAAATTTACGAAAGCTCAAAAGTAAATATGAGGGATCTATTATATCGCGAAAAGATTACCTTAATAAAAACAAATTCAACGCCATGGACAGATCCTCATATTCCCCGGATAGTGGTTCCTACCGGGAAAAATAATATTTATTATGGCATTTACGATCCAATTACCACAAAAGATAGCGTTGTTACCCTGGCCATACAGGATGAAGAGCTTATAGATGCAGATACCATAACACTGATTCAAAATGGCAGGATGATTTTAAACAAACATGCCATTGATGAGAAAAAATTTAGCCATAAGCTACATTTAGATACAGGAATGAATACGCTTGCACTTTTTGCAGATAATTATGGTCGCAAGCCACCTAATACTGGAAATTTGATTGTTAAAACTAGCGAAAACATGTATAGTTTTGATTTTTCAAACCGCTCAAACGCTTTTGCAACTTTTCTAGTGGCTAAGTTTTACAGGGCATATTCAAAACCTACCTTATCAGCTAATCAATCCATAGGCAATAAACCTGTAGAAATACAAAAGAAAAAAATTGCTCCGGAAAAAACCATAGACAGAAACACCGATGTTATTGCAAATATGCAAGTTGAAAACAAGCGGATAGAACTTGAAATTTGGGACGGCCAGGTAGAAGATGGAGATAGTGTATCTTTAAAACTTAATGACGAATGGATCCATCAAAAAATTGCAGTTAAAAAAACATCCAAGCGGTTTTATCTAACATTGCAACCAGGCAAAAACACTTTATTGTTTCGAGCAGATAATTTAGGAAGTGTCCCACCAAATACAGCTGTGCTCTGCATTTATTATGGCGATAAAACACGGATAGTTTACCTGGATACAGATATGAAAAGAGATAATATTCTAAATATAGAATTTAGATCTAAACCGAATTAAACAAATGTAAAAGCTTATTATTTAAAATTCATTTAACGTTAAACAATTAAAAATTTATCTTCGTTAAAGATTTGGGCATTACGGTATTTCCAATACCTTAAAAATTGCGCTTATTTTAACATTACAAAACGTAAATAGAACAAAAATGATTATCGAACCTAGAATGAGGGGCTTTATCTGTTTAACCGCACACCCTGATGGTTGCGCTCAAAACGTAAAGAATCAAATTGAATATGTAAAATCTAAAGGAGCCATAGATGGTCCTAAAAAAGTATTGGTAATTGGGGCATCAACTGGTTTCGGTTTAGCTTCGCGTATTGCTGCTGCTTATGGGTCTGACGCTTCTACAATTGGCGTATTTTTCGAAAAAGCACCTTCTGAAGGCAAAACTGCATCACCAGGCTGGTACAATAGTGCAGCTTTTGAAAAAGAAGCCCATGCTGCTGGTTTATATGCAAAAAGCATTAATGGCGACGCATTCTCTAAAGAAATTAAAGAAAAAACGATTGAATTGATCAAAGCTGATCTTGGCCAGGTTGATTTAGTAATTTATAGCTTAGCATCACCAGTTAGGAAACATCCTGATACGGAAGTGCTTCACCGCTCTACCTTAAAACCTATCGGTGGAACTTACACCAATAAAACTGTCGATTTCCACACCGGTAATGTGACAGAGATTTCTATAGAACCTGCTACCGAAGAAGATATTGCCAATACCGTTGCGGTAATGGGTGGCGAAGATTGGGCAATGTGGATTGATGCCTTAAAAGCAGAGAATCTACTTGCTGAAGGTGCAACTACAGTAGCTTATTCGTACATCGGTCCAGCTTTAACCGAGCCGGTATACCGCAAAGGAACCATTGGCAGAGCCAAAGATGATTTAGAAGCAACTGCTTTTAAAATCAGTGATAAATTGAAAGATATTGATGGCAAAGCTTATGTATCGGTTAATAAAGCATTGGTAACACAGGCAAGTTCTGCTATCCCGGTAATCCCTTTATATATTTCATTGTTGTACAAAGTAATGAAAGCAGAAGGTATCCATGAGGGTACAATTGAGCAGATCCAACGTTTATATGCAGATCGTTTATATACCGGCAGCCCTGTTCCTGTTGATGAGAAAGGAAGAATCAGAATAGACGATTGGGAAATGCGTGAAGATATCCAGGCTAAAGTTGCAGAACTTTGGAAAGAAGCAACAACCGAAACTTTACCGGCAATAGGTGATTTACCAGGCTACAGATCTGATTTCTTAAGCTTATTCGGTTTCGAAATTGATAACGTTGATTATCAAAAAGACGCCCAGGAAGTGGTAGAAATTGAAGGTTTAGTAGATTAATAAGAGCGTCATTTCGACTGAAGTGCAACGCAATGGAGAAATCTATTACCTTGCCTAAATAATACTATTACAATAAAACGGCTGGCCCTATAGCCAGCCGTTTTTATACCCAACCTATATGAATTTCGATTTACAGCCTACATTAGCTAACGATTTAATTACCTTAGTTCCTTTAAAAGAAGAAAATTTTGAAGCCCTTTTTGCAGTAGCTTCCGATCCTTTGATTTGGGAGCAGCACCCCAACAAAGACCGTTATAAAAGAGCGGTTTTCGAAAATTTCTTTAAAGGGGCTATAGAATCGAAGGGTGCTTTTATCGTTTATGAAAAAGAAAGCAACAAAATTGTGGGCAGTTCCAGATACTACGAATTAAATGAAACAGACCATTCAGTTGCCGTTGGCTATACTTTTATTGCCCGCGAGTTTTGGGGCAAGGGGCATAATAAAGCTTTAAAAACTTTAATGTTTGATTATGCTTTTCAATTTGTAGATAAAGTAATTTTACATATCGGTGCTACTAATTTCCGTTCACAAAAAGCGGTAGAAAAATTAGGCGCCCTTAAAATCGCTGAATTAGAGGTAGCCTATTACGGTGAGCCCCTAAAATGGAATTTCGTTTATCAGATCGATAAAGATAAATGGGTAAATAAAGCATCTTAAAGTTTTAAGCACTCATATCACCAATCGTCCTCGTTTGTCACAAAGTGATTCCTTTGGAATAACGAGGATGACTGAGATCCGCATTTGTAATGCATTAAACTATCCAATAGCGATAAATTCGCCTTTTCCTTCCATCCTCATTGCAAACGAGGACGATGAAAGGATAAACCATTCTGTGCCCTCCGTGGCAAATATTTTTATACTACACAAACCCAAATGACAAGAGCATAACCGAATAAAATCGTGTTTATGCTTTAGTATTGTTATCTTTGTATAATTCTCCATTCCACTCACCTTTCAAAACAAAACAATTAAATAAAATATGGCTAAATCTCAGGCAACATACAGTAAAAAAGAGAACGAAAAAAAACGATTAAAAAAACAAAAAGACAAACAAGAGAAAAAAGAAGAGCGTCAGGCTAATGCAAAAAAAGGTTTAGCGCTTGAAGATATGATGGCTTATGTTGATGAAAACGGAAACATCTCTTCTACTCCACCAGATCCGAAGAAAAAGAAAGTAATTAATACAGAAGATATTCAGATCGGTATTTCAAGACAAGAGGACATCATCGATGAAAATCCTGTTAAAAAAGGAACAGTTACTTTCTTTAACGACAGTAAAGGTTACGGTTTTATTAAAAACACTGAAACACAAGACAGTATTTTTGTTCACGCAAACGGTTTAATCACCCAGATTAAAGAAGGTGATAAAGTTACGTTCGAAGTAGAAATGGGTCAAAAAGGACCAACTGCTGTTAAAGTATCAAAGGTTTAACAACCACAATTCAATTCTTTTTGCAATTCCTAATTGCAAAACATGATTAAAATTCTGCAGAAAACTCTGCTGCGCTAGGTTTTATAACCATTTATAATTCCGTCTATTTAAGCATAAAACCTTGCGCATAATTTTACTCTCTTTCTATTTATTTTAGAAAATCAGGTTTCAGTGTGCATGGCCCAATCCGGTCCCGCCACCGCTATTTTCCTCATTTTGCTGCGCTTTCATTCCGGGCTATCCGCTTTATCGGGTTTAGGTGGCTAAAACAATAGCTTTTATGAACGGATGAAATACCTGAATGAATATTTGTACGATAAGAAGAACAATATTTTTCAGGTTAAAACTTATTCCTGTAGCAATTGCTAAGGTTTGATAGATCTTTTCTTGATAGCAGCATAATCCTTTGTTAATAAACCCGATAGCAGCGGCAGCCCCCGATTTTTCTTCGGGGCTAAAGTGTATAGCGGGACAGGTTTTGCCTTGAAATACTGACGCTCATTTCCAAAAAAATAAAAAAAATGATAATCTCGGTGTGGAATTTGTGCATGGCTTACATCATTACAGTACACACAAAGAAAATAAATTATGAAAAAGTTAATAGCACTTGCACTGGTTGCATTTTTAGGATTATCATCAGCGATGGCTCAACAAGTAGATTTACGTAGAAAAATTAACGTTAGCGGAACCGCAGAAACAGAAGTAACACCAGATATTATTTATATCGGTATTTCACTTAAAGAATACTTAAACGGAAAGAAAAAAGTAGACATTACCGAGTTAGAGAAACAATTATTTGCGGCGGTACAAAAAGCGGGCATTGCAAAAGAAAATTTAACCATCAGCAATTTAAGCAGCTGGAATTATGCTACAGAAAAAAAGAAAAATCCCGATTTCTTAGCCAGTAAACAATATCGTTTAAAAGTTAGCGATCTGAATAAGTTTAATGCAATATTAGAGTCGATAGATTCCAAAGGAATTGCCAATACGAATATTGAAAGCTACGATTATTCTAAAATTGAAACCATAAAAAAAGAGCTTAAAATTAAAGCTTTATTGGCAGCAAAAGAGAAAGCAGCTTATATGGTTGAGGCTTTAGGCGATAAATTAGGTGGTGTAATTGAGATACAAGATGGTGGAGACAATGTAATACAACCTGTTTACAGAAATTATGCAATGAAAGCTGAAATGGCTGATGCCGCTGGCGCTCCCGAAATCGATTTCAAAAAAATTAAGCTGAATTTCACAGTAAATGCCATTTTCGAGATCAAATAAGATTTTTAACGGTTAAATCAATGCTTTTTAAAACCTACCAGAACATTTTGGTAGGTTTTTTGTTACGTAGAGGTCGAACACTAAAAAATTAGATATTATGAAAAAATTCATCTACACGTTAGCCTTGGTTTTCTCTCTAGGCATTAGTTTTAATTCAGCTCAGGCAGCTGATAAACCTGCGAAAAACCCAACAGAATTAACTGCAGAACAAGCAGTGAAACTGGAAAGAATTAAAACCCGTGTTGAAGAGATCAGAGACATGGACAAATCTAACTTAACAAGAGCAGAACGTAAAGCTTTACGTAGCGAGTTAAGAGAATTAAAAGGCCAGGCCCGTGCAGTTTCTGGAGGTGTTTACCTTTCAGTTGGTGCAATCATTATCATCATTTTATTGTTGATCTTGATTTTGTAATCAATACCGCATTACATCTATCTATATAAAAAACAAAAAGCTTTGCAGCAATGCAAAGCTTTTTTTATGAGAAATATCGTCATTGCGAGAAGGAACGACGAAGCAATCTCACCCTTTATAAAATTCTTAATTTGATGCTTCATCATTGTTCTAGCGCATTAAGATTGCTTCGTACCTCGCAATGACGATTTATCTAAGACTAATCAATAATATCAAAACCAGTATATTTCACTAAAGCCTCCGGAATTTTAATTCCGTTTTCGGTCTGGTAGTTTTCTAAAATAGATGCCACAATACGCGGTAATGCCAATGCGCTTCCATTTAATGAGTGCGCCAGTTGTGCCTTCCCTTCTTTTCCTTTAAAGCGTAATTTTAAACGGTTACTCTGATAAGTTTCGAAATTTGATACAGAAGAAACTTCTAACCAACGCTCTTGTGCAGCACTCCACACCTCCATGTCATAAGTCATGGCAGAAGTAAAGCCCATATCACCACCGCATAAACGCAACACGCGGTAATGCAATCCCAGCTCCTTCAATAAAGACTGAACATATTGGCTCATATCTTCTAAGGTTTCGTAAGATTTATCAGGATGCGTAATCTGCACCACTTCAACCTTATCAAACTGGTGTAAGCGGTTTAAACCACGTACGTGTGCTCCATATGAGCCCGCTTCTCTACGGAAACAAGGCGTATAAGCGGTATTTTTAATTGGAAGATCTTCTTCTTTAACAATTACATCACGGTATAAATTGGTTACCGGAACTTCGGCTGTTGGGATTAAGTATAAATCATCAACAGTTGAATGATACATCTGTCCTTCTTTATCTGGTAACTGTCCGGTGCCAAAACCCGAGGCCGCATTAACCAAATGAGGTACCTGCATTTCTTTATAACCTGCTTCAGTAGCATGATCTAAAAAGAAATTAATCAGGGCACGTTGTAACTTTGCTCCTTTTCCTTTATAAACCGGAAAACCAGCGCCAGTAATTTTTACACCCAATTCGAAATCGATAATATCATATTTCGCAGCCAATTCCCAGTGCGGCAAAGCCTTATTTGGTAATTTAGCAGGCGCTCCATGCGTTAGAACAACTTCGTTTTCTTCCGCCGTAGATCCTTGCTTTACCAAATGATATGGCAAATTAGGCAATTGAACAATTAAATTATGTTGAGCGGCTTCCAACTCATTTAATTTATCACTCAGGTTTTTGATATTTTCTTTATGAGAAGCCGTTTGTGCTTTAATCGCCTCGGCTTCTTCTTTTTTACCAGTACGCATTAAATCGCCAATTTGTTTGGCAGCTGCATTCGCTTCAGCAGAAATATTATCCAGGGAAGTTTGTGTAGAACGGCGGTCCTCATCAATTTTAATGATTTCATCTACCAGTTCTGGCTGTTTAAAATTACGGACACTTAAACGTTCTAAAACTTTCTCTCTATTTTCGCGGATATAGTTAACTTGCAGCATTATTTAATTTTTTAAGCAAAGATAATAATTAAGTCGTCATTGCGAACGCAGTGCGGCAATCTCCCAACAAAAAGATTGCTTCATCGTTCCTCTCCGAGAAATCGGAGCCAGTTCTTGCAATGATGGACACAGAAAAATATGGATGGCAAACTATTTCTCGTACCAACGCCCATAGGCAATTTGGAGGATATGACCTTTAGGGCAATCCGGATATTAAAAGAATGCGATTTAATCCTCGCCGAAGATACCCGTACCAGTGCCCCAATGCTGAAACATTTTGGTATAGATAAAAGAGTTTTCTCGCACCATCAGCACAATGAACATAAGGCCACTTCCGAGATTATCAAGTTTTTAAACGAAGGACAAAAAATTGCCCTAATATCTGATGCCGGAACTCCGGCTATTTCCGATCCTGGTTTTTTCCTGGTACGCGAAGCCATTAAAAATGATATTGCAGTAGAATGTTTACCTGGTGCAACAGCTTTTGTGCCTGCTTTGGTTAACTCAGGCCTACCTGCAGATGCGTTCTGTTTTGAAGGTTTTTTGCCGGTTAAAAAAGGCAGGCAGACAAAATTTAAAAAGTTAGCTGAAGAAGACCGCACCATTATACTTTATGAAAGTCCGCATCGTTTATTAAAAACTTTAGAGGAGTTTGCGCAGTATTTGGGTGCCGATAGGCAGGCCTCGGTAAGTAGAGAGCTCACCAAGATGTTCGAAGAAACGGTTCGTGGAACTTTGGTAGAAATAAAATCACATTTTGAAAACAATACTTTAAAAGGAGAATTTGTAATTTGCATAGCGGGGAAACCCAACATTAAAAGCAAAAACAAATATGAAGATGCTGAAGATTAGCATCAGAAAATAAACAACATACCAATTTTAAAAATATTATGATTAGCATAGATAGATTTCTGAGTGACGAACAAGACCCAAAAGCGGTTGAAAAAGTTATTGGAAAATTAAACGACCTTTTAACAGCAGGCGAAGAACTTTTATATTTAGCTGTACAGAAAAAACCAGCGGTAAACTTGTTACCAGATAGTATAGCAATTTCGAATAAGCGTATTTTTTATTGCGAGCCAGGTAATTTAGGTTTAACCATGAACTTCAAAGATATTTCGTGGAAAAGCATTAAAGAGGTTTCATTTAAAGAAGAGTTTTTTGGTTCTAAATTTATCTGTGTACCACAACATGGCGAAAATATCGTAACCGAATTTATTCCGAAAGTACAGGCGCGTAAATTACATCAGGCTGCGAACCAGCAATTGGATGAGTATAAGGAAATGCTCCGTCAGCAAAAACTGGAAGAAAACCGTGCAACGGCTTCCCCAATCAATTTAAATGCTCAACCTCTTGCCGAAATTCCTGCTTACGAACCAACTCCTGAGCCAGTACAACCCGTTATTCAAATAGCTGAAGTTGTAGAAGAGCCAGAAGACGAAACCACATTAAAATTACGCAAGCTTAAAACTTTGTACGATAAACACCTCATTACTCAGGAAGAATACGAAGCTAAAAAAGCAAATATTTTAGATAGTTTGTAAGTAAAAGGCCGTCACCCTGAATTTATTTCAGGGTCTTAATTGATGTAAAAGATGGAAAGAGGCGGATGCGTTTATATATTAAGCAATTTTAAACATACAGTTCTTTATATTGGCGTAACATCAGAATTGTATTTCAGGATTAAAGAACATAAAGATAAGTATTATCCTAATTCATTTTCTGCAAGATATAATTGCAATCTTTTGGTGTTTTTTGAACAATTTGACAGTATTGAAGAAGCCATAATAAGAGAAAAGCAATTAAAGAATTAGAAAAGGTCATGGAAAATAACCTTAATAAATGAATTAAATCCTAACTGGGATGATTTATTCTTAACACTTGAATAACTGCTCCGCTCCTTTAAGCCCTTATAATAAAACAGCATTTAAGATGCTGAAATAAATTCAGCATGACGATTTTACCACTTAGTAATGAAATCTAAACAAACCTACCTCCTCGCCCTCTTAAGTGCATTTTTACTTTGGCTAGCCTGGCCACCAATGCCTTTTACTACACCATTATTACTGATTGGTTTGGTTCCTTTATTCATTGCACTCGATTCCATTTCATACAGTGCTAAAAAAAAGCAAGGAAAAAGAATTTTCTTGACTGCCGGCTTAACATTTTTGGTTTGGAATACAGCATCAATTTATTGGGTGTACAATGCTATAAGTGCGTATAATGGTACAGCAGTAGCCCTTCCAGTTTCTTTAATTCCTTATGGATTAGGTGCGCTTTTAATGACTTTTGCTTTTTGGTTATACTATCGATTGGGCAAATACGTAAATAAAAAGATTGCGTACCTGGGCTTAATTGCCTTTTATATCGCTTTAGAATATTTGCAGCAAACCTGGGATTTAGCCTTCCCCTGGATGACCTTAGGTAATGGTTTAGCAGGGATGCATCAGCTGGCGCAATGGTATGATTATACTGGCGTTTACGGAGGTTCATTATGGATTTTAGTGAGTAATATCCTAGCTTTTGAAGCCTACAAGAAATTTAAATCACAAACAGGTTATTTAAGATTTAGAACCGCCGGAATCTGGGCTTTAATAGTGATTATTCCCATCGGCATTTCATTAACCAAATACTTTACTTCCGAACAGAAAGGGACACCAAGCAATGTGGTGGTGGTTCAACCGAATATCGATCCTTATCAAAAACTGGAAAGTATACCGGTTTCTGAACAGCTCAAAATTTTAACACACCTTTCCGATTCGGTTGGGCAAAGCAATACAGAATATTTTATCTGGCCAGAAACAGCAATACCGAGCCGTGCCGACGAAGATCGGATCAGATCTAATCCTGATTTTTATGCCCTCCAAAGTTTCTTAAGCAAATACAAAAACGGAACACTGATTACTGGAATTGAAAGCATAAAAATCTACCAGACCAAAAAAACACTTTCAGCAAAGTACGATCCGCAAAGCAACCAGTATTGGGATAATTTTAACACGGCCATGCAAGTAGAAAACTCTGCAAATGTTCAGTTTTACCATAAATCTAAATTAGTACCAGGTGTAGAAAAAATGCCTTTCCCTAAAGTGTTTTCATTTTTAGACGGTGTTTTTGCTGAACTTGGTGGAGCTGTTGGTGGATGGGGCTGGCAGGAGAAACCAGGTGTACTTTATGCGCAGAGTGGAATTGGTGCGGCACCCGTAATTTGTTATGAAAGCCTATGGGGCGAATGGGTTGCTCAATCGGTTAAAGATGGGGCACAATTTATTGCTATTATCACCAATGATGGCTGGTGGGGAAATACCTCAGGTAAAGACCAGCACATGATGTACGCCAAACTTAGGGCAATTGAAACCCACCGCGATGTGGCCCGTTCTGCAAATACAGGCATTTCTTGTTTCATCAATCAACGTGGCGACGTAACGCAGAGCACCAAATGGTGGACGAGAACTGCAATAAAGGCCAACATTAACCTAAACGACGAGATTACCTTTTATGTAAAAAGCGGAGACATTATTGCGAAAATGTTGAGTGTTTTAGCAATTATCTTAGCCTTGATTATCCCTTATAGAAAATGGGTAAAAAAATAAAAACCCGTCTGTAAACTTCTAATTATAAAAACATGCAACAGTTTAAAAACCTCAGGTGGTCTGTTTTATTATTACTGCTCACATTAAATTTTGGCTGCGATCAGATTTCTAAAAAAATTGTGCGTACCGAGATTAGCGATTACGAACATATCAGCATTATAAAAGACCGCTTTACCTTAACCAAAGTAGAAAACAGTGGTGCATTTTTAAGTCTAGGCGATAATATGCCCTATATTTTTAGACTCATTATTCTAACAGGCTTGCCATTACTATTTTTGGGCTACGGATTATATTTCCTCTTTGCCAAACGCAATTTACCAATGAGTATGCAAATTGCTTTGTGTTTTCTGATAGGTGGCGGAATTGGCAACCTATACGATCGGATTGTACACGGATCGGTTACCGATTTTATGCATATGGATTTTTACCTCTTCCAAACAGGTGTTTTCAATTTTGCTGACATTTCGATCATGATTGGTGTAGGTATATTACTTTTCCAGTCGATTAGAAGTAATAGGCTAAAACAACAAATAGATTAGGACAAAAACAAGATCAATGATAGCTAATTAAAAATACAAAAAAATATGCTTTATAAATACATATTTGTATTTTTTGTATTATATTTATTCATGTAATGCTCAATTACAGCTTATTACGATCTAAACCAAAAACCTAAACTATGAAAAACCTATTAACAAAAACTGTGCTGATTGCATTGCTCTCAGTAGTAGTGATCTCGTGCTCGAAGAAAAATGAGATCACGACTGAACCGGAAAACGAAACCGTTCAAAACCAAAAAGTTCTTGCTTACATCAAAAATCTTGGATTTACAGATGCACAGATTGTAGAAAATGGCGATAATTACGTTGCAGATGGTGATATCGTATTCAGTAAAAACATGGAAGTTCCTGCCGATAATGGAAAGCCGATAACCGAACAGTATTACAACGGAAATATTGTAACCAATAGCACTAATATCCGCGTTAAAGTTGACCCTTCTATAAATGGGATGATCAGCGAAATCAATTCTGCGATCAACCAATGGAATACAGTACCTAATTCTAAAATCAAATTTGTGATTACAACAGGTACTATTTATGATATCCTAATTAAAGTAGATAATACAATTGGAAGTTCTACATGCGGACAGGCTTATTTATCAACTTCTAACGGTAAAGCTGGCAATACGGTTTGGATTAACCAGAATCTGATCCAAAACAATTCTTTCGCGCAGCGACAAAGAACCATAACACATGAATTTGGGCATACCATTTCATTTAAACACACTAACCAATCTACAACCATTAATGTTCCAGGGGTTGGAGGAACCGACGCATTATCATTAATGAACGGTGGACAATGTGGAAGTGGCGCGACTGTTTTATCAGCAAAGGATAAACAGGCTACCGCAGTATTATACCCTTTATAATTAAAAATCAGATAAATAACCTAAAAAGATCGTAATGCAATGGAAGCTGTTTCTCTGAAGCAGCTTCTTTTTTTTTAAACAATATTTTGAAATGATTTTAATACGAGGATTTCTTAACAAAGAATTGCCTCCTTTAAACAAACATATTTTTATCTTTAGGTGTTAAACAATCTAAAAATAAAATCCAATCATGAAAAGAAATGCAACAGCCGTATGGCAAGGTTCTATTAAAGAAGGTAATGGTAACATCACTACACAAAGTACCACTTTAAATAATACTCAATATTCTTTTAATTCTCGCTTCGCAGAAGGCGTTGGCACAAATCCTGAAGAATTAATTGCTGCTGCGCATGCAGGCTGTTTTACAATGAAATTATCAGCTAACTTAACTGAAGCAGGATTTATAGCTGATAAATTGGAAACCAAATGCGAAATTAACCTGGATCCATCTAAAGGTGAAATTGTAGAATCGCACTTAACGCTAACCGCTTCTGTTCCTGATTTAACACAAGAAAAATTTGATGAATTGGTAGCAGATGCAGAAAAAAACTGCCCAATCTCTAAATTATTAAACACAACGATTACCGTTGATGCGACTTTAGCGTAAAATGTGATGGCGGATCGGTAACAGATCTTCATTTCGAGCGGAGTGCAACGTAGTCGAGAAATCTGTCCCGATAGATCCCTCCATTCCGCTGCGCTTCAGTCGAGATGACGACCAGTCTACAATTCACAGGTTAAACAATTAACCAGTTAACCAACAAGTAAAAAGTTTTCAATTGGCAATTCACAATTTAACAATCTCAACAATTGAACAATCAAAATAACTTTTAAACCTTTCAACAATCTAAGCCATATATTTCCCTACAATCGGCATTCTTCTGCCCATACCAAATGCTTTTGGCGATACCCTTAAAATAGGTGGTGTTTGATAACGCTTAAATTCGGCAACATTAACCATTTTCAGAATCCGCAGCACCAGTGCCTCATCAAAACCTTGAGCAATAATGGCTTTCGAGCCCTGTTTCTTTTCGATGTGCTGATATAATATTTTATCAAGAATTTCATATTCAGGCAATGAATCAGAATCTTTTTGATCGGGTCTTAACTCTGCAGATGGTGGTTTAACAATAGTATTGATCGGAATAATTTCCCTTTCTTTATTAATGTATCTCGCAAGCTCAAAAACCTGCATTTTATACACATCGCCAATTACCCCAATAGCACCGCACATATCACCGTATAAAGTACCATAACCAACAGCACACTCACTTTTGTTTGATGTATTCAATAAAATATAGCCAAACTTATTACTCATGGCCATATTAATAATTCCACGAATACGGGCCTGGATATTTTCTTCTGCAAGGTTAAAAGGCAGGCCCTTAAAAGCTGGTGCCAGTATATGATCGAAAGCTCCTGCAACCTCTTTAATTGGCACAATTTCGTGCATACAACCAATATTGTTAACCAAATCTAAAGCATCTTGAACGGAATGGTCAGAAGAGAATTTAGAAGGCATTAAAACGGCCATAACATTTTCAGGACCTAACGCGCGACAAGCCAAGGCGCAAACCACAGCGGAGTCGATCCCACCTGATAAGCCCAAAACGGCTTTACTGAAACCAGACTTCCTGAAATAATCCTTTATCCCTAGAATCAATGCATCGTGAATCTGCTCAACATCGGTTAATCTTTCCGATTGGGGATATTTATTACGCACATTTTCAACCTCTTCCAGATCAAAAACCTGAAGATCCTCTTCAAAATATTTCATTTCTGCTTTCATGGTTCCATCAGCATCGAAAACCAAAGAACCGCCATCAAAAATAATCTCAGTCTGCGCACCAACCTGGTTTACATAAAATACAGGCAGGTTATACTTTTTTGCATTATCCGCCAATACTTTAATGCGTTCATCATCATGGGTGTAAGAGAAAGGAGATGCTGCAATATTAATCATTACATCAGGCTGCTCTTTAATCAGCTCATCCATTGGATTAGAAACATATAATGGATTATCATTGATATTCCACAGATCCTCGCAAATGGTGAGGGCAATTTTTTTACCCTTAAAATCGATACAGTTAAATTGTGTGGCAGGCTCGAAATAACGATACTCATCAAACACATCGTAGGTAGGCAGCAGTGATTTTTTAACCACCGCCTTAACTTTCCCTTCTTCGATAAAATAGGCTGCATTAAACAGATCTTTTCCCTGTAGTACTTCGTTTTTAATAGGTAGGCCTACAATACAGGCAATATCTGTACAATGCTTGGCAATCTCCTGAGCTGCAGTTTCGCACAATACAATAAACTCATCAAACTCCAAAAAATCTCTTGGGGGATAGCCACAAATAGCCAGCTCGGCAAAAACAACCAAATCTGCACCTTTATCTTTCGCCAATTGAATATTTTCGGTTATTTTTTTAGTGTTGGCCTCAAAGTTTCCGATATGGTAATTGAGTTGTGCTAGCGCTATTTTCATGTTTAATGTATCAAGGAGTGAGTATCAAGTAATGAGTATCAAGTATCAAGGGAAATATCTCGATTAAAAGAATACACCGAAATTAAGGGCCAAATAATGATTTCTAACATCTCTGGCTTTATCTGTTACAATATTAGTGAAACCGTTATTAAAAGTTAAACCTGCTACGATACTGGTATTGCCCGAAATATCAAATTCGCCACCACCACCGATGATTAATCCCGCACGATAAAGTTTAATGTTATCGGATACATTTAAATTATCGCCAACAACCGTTCCACCTGTTACAGCATCTTGTTTAGCACTGATGTTGATTGAATTAGACAATCCAAACTGACCATACCAACGTTTTCCGTCAGCCTTAACTGTTTTTAGTTTAATGGTTAAAGGCAAGTCTACATATTGTAATTTATATTTTAAATCGTAAGCTTTCGGTGCAGTGCTACTACTGGCGCTATAATAAGGCAGAACATTCGCCTCTGTACTTTTACCATTTATCGAAGTGATGGTTAGCGCTGTAGAAAAACTATAATTCGGGGCAAAATTAAAATCACCGATTAGGCCATAAGAAAAGCCCAAAGCTATTCCGTCTGTTTTTCCCTGCTCAGGCTTAATCCAACCAAAAGTCGGAGTAGCGGTTAAACCTAACCTAAAACCGTAATTGGTTAAAGGAGAATTTTGCGCCCATGCGCCAATACTCAAAAGAGACAAAATTAAAATGGTCGATATTCTTTTCATGCTATAGGTGTTTATATATATTTGTTGTACATGATGTATAACGTAAAACACTGGCAAATTTATCTAATTTTTCTTTTTGCCATCACATTTATTTCCTGCAGGCAAAGCAACAGGCCAGATGTAAGCAATATACAGGTAAACATTAAAATCGAAAGATTTGATAACGAGCTATTTGCCGGAAAAAACAAAAACATTATTGACGTAGATAAACAGCTTGGTTCGAAATATGGTGTGTTTTATGACGATTTTATCCACCGGATTTTAGACAGCAAATATTCCAACACCGAATCGTTGACCAACCTGTACCGCGACCAGGCTTATACCGATTTAAGCAAAGAAGTTGATAGTGTTTTTCCAAACTTAAAAGTGCAGGAAGAAGGATTAAGCGAGACTTTTAAATACATTAAATACTATTACCCGAAAGCGAAGATTCCAAAATTTATCTCTTTTGCTTCAGGTTTTGCTTACCAAATGCCAGTAGGCGATAACTATTTGGGTATTGGTTTGGATATGTTTTTGGGCAAAGACAGCAAATTTTATAAGGCCATTGTGCAAAGTGTGCCCTTATACCTATCGAGAAGGTTTACACCTGAATATATAGTGCCCCGTGTAGCCGAAACATACGCCCACGAAGAACTTTTTGCAGAGCCTGACGACAATAGAACCCTGTTGTCTAAAATGATCTTCCAGGGAAAGGTTTTATATTTCTTAGATCAGGTTTTGCCTGAAAACTTAAGCGATTCTACCAAAATTGGATATACCAAACAACAAATAGACTGGGCACAAAATTTCGAAGGCGATATTTGGGCATATTTTTTGGAGAACAATTACCTGTATGAAACCGACTATCAAAAAATCCAGGTGTTTTTATCCGAAGGGCCTTTTACACCGGGTTTAGGTGAAAATAGAGATTCGGCACCAAAATTGGGTGTATGGATGGGTTGGCAAATTGTAAGAAAATATATGAAAGAACACCCTGATGTTACTTTACAAAAATTAATGGCAGATAACGATGCACAGAGAATTTTAAATCAATCGAAGTATAAACCGAAACAACAGAGATAGTTTATCAGTTTGCGGTTTTTAGTTATCAGTTAAGTTCGCAGGCAAAACAATTTAACAATACAACAATTAAGCAATAAAATCGATCAGTTGAAATTTTAAAGTAATCATCCCAAACTAAATCTATGAAAGTTGGCATTGTATTATCAGGCGGAGGTATTAGGGGAATAGCACATTTAGGCGTTTTAAAAGCCTTTAGCAATTTGGGCATTACCTTTAGCCACATTAGCGGAACAAGTGCAGGAGCAATAGCCGGAGCCTTTTTTGCCGCTGGCATAGATCCGGAAGAAGGCTTAAATATTTTTCTTAAAACGAAACTGTGGCGCTTCGTACGCCCTGCAGTGGGTTCTCTGGGTTTAATCAATATCGAAAACACTTCTCTGATTTTAAAGGAATATTTTCCGGAAGATTCAATTGAGAAGCTAAAAATACCTTTAACCATTGCTGCTGTAAATTTTAGCGAAGGCCGATTGGTTTATTTTACAAAAGGACCGCTTATTAGGGCTATTCATGCCTCTAGCTGCATACCTGGTATTTTTAAACCCATTATGATTGATGGCCAGATGTATGTGGATGGTGGCATTTTAAACAATTTCCCGGTCGAACCTTTAATGGATGACTGCGATTTCATTATAGGCTCGTCTTGTAATCACCTTAAACCAGTTGATAAAATTACTGGTATTACCAACTTAATGGGGCGTGCTGGTATAATGTCTATTAACCATGATATGGAAAGAAAAGCAAAATTCTGTAATGTATTAATCGAGCCAAAAGGTTTAGGGGCTATTAGTACATTCGACATGAAACGTGCAGAAGATATTTATTGGCTGGCACACGAAGAAGCCTTGATTACGATTAAAAACAGCCCAACAATTTCTGAATTAATTACAAAATAACAACTGGGCTTGACTTGCCCATTTCTCACCGAACGTAATATTTAAACTACAATAAAATAGTTTATGTTAAACAAATAAATGAGTGTAAAAAATACACTTATGCAATAAAAATATTACAATTCTCTTGGTGTTGATATAATATTATTTTACTTTAGGATTATACTTTGCAAATGCAGAGGTAATTAAACCTAAATGTCTATCTATGTTTTTCAACCTGATTATTCTTTTTCAAAGAAGAAGAATTCCTGTTTTTACGATCTTCTAACTTGATTCCCAAGTCAAATACAGATCATTAATTTTTACCTAAAAAAACCTAAACATGAAATTCTTAAAATTAAATAAAACCCTATTAACGGCCCTGGCGCTAACCACAGTATTATTCGCATGTAAAAAAGAAAGACCAACTGAAACGGCAGATTTAGAAAAACCAGAAATATCAGCTGTTAATCCGCTTGGTAATATCCAGATCTGTACAGAAAGATCTTTAGATGGAACTACCCCAAGAGGTGCCGTTCTAAAGTCAACAAAATGGACTCCGGGAACTACAATTAAAGTAAGTTTAAACGGAAGTACCGCAGCCATCAGAGCTAAAGTAATCCAATATGCGAAAGCATGGGAACAATATGCCAACATCAAATTCAACTTTGTAACAAACGATAATACAGCCAAAATCAGGGTAAGTTTTGTAAGTGGAGATGGATCTTGGTCGTACATAGGAAAATCAACGCCTAGCACCGGTGCGACTATGAACTATGGCTGGTTAACTGCAACTACAGCAGATTCTGAATATAGCCGCGTGGTAATCCACGAATTCGGTCATGCATTAGGATTAATCCATGAGCACCAACATCCATTAGTGGCTATTCCTTGGGATAAACCTGCTGTTTATGCCTATTATGCTGCTGCACCAAATTACTGGAGCCAGGCAGATGTAGACAATAACTTATTTGCAAAATACAGTACTACCCAAACCAATTATAGCGCTTATGATAAATATTCGATCATGCACTATTCGGTTCCAAACGAATTAACCATTGGTGATTTCGAGGTGGGATGGAATACGGTATTATCACCTACTGACAAATCATTTATCGCTTCAGTATATCCATTTTAGAAAATAAATTATTACACATAGTGGTTTTAAATAACCACTATGTGTATTTTGCTGTTAATAAAATAAAAACAGATATGCTGATCGCTTTGCGGATTTCCTTTATCAAACCATTTTTAGCCTGCTTAACACTCTTTTTATTCTACCAAACTGTATCTGCACAAGATAATCTCCATAAATGGGAGGTAAAGCCTTATGCAGGTATTCAACAATCAAGATTTGATTGGTCTATTGCAGGTAATGCAGCCGGAACCAGCCCGAATGTATTATCAGAACTCATCTGGAAAAACCTTAAAGGGCCTAGTTTTGGCTTAGATATTAAATATAATATTACCGAGCGACTTAGTATTAAAGCCGCTAACCAATACAGCAGCATAACCCGGGGCGAGGCAGAGGATACCGATTATGCAGAAGATAACCGGCAAAGTGCCTTTTATTTCGATCTCCTCAACGCAAATAAAGGTTATTTATACGATGCCAATTTACAGCTCAGTTACCAACTGCTAAAATTTGGCGATTTTAACATCAATCCAATTGTTGGACTTTCGTATAATCAACAAAAATTCCATCTGTTAGAAAGTGCAAATAACCCTGATAGCAAAGGCTTAAACTCTACGTACGTAGCAAGATATAAAGGATTCGATTTTGGCGCAGAGCTTGTTCTTAAAATGCAGAAATTCAGTCTAGGCGCTACAGTTTTAGGCGGTTTTTATACTTATTCGGCAAAAGCCAACTGGAATTTAATTCCTGATTTTGCAAAACCCGTAAGCTTTACACATAAGGCAAATTCCTTTTCGTTAAGTGGCGATATCAATCTCGCAGTACCATTGAACAAAAGTTTACGGGTAGAAGTTGACTATAAGATCAATAATATCAACACTTACTCTGGTGTAGATAAAGCCTATTTTAATAGTCGATCAACAGAGGAAACTCAATTTAATGGCGCAAGTTTCAGAAAAAATGCTCTATTGCTGGGTTTAAATTTTAGCTTTTAATTTTTTAAGGCTACGGTACATCGTCCTCGTTTGTAACGAGGATGGAGGAAAATGACGATTTATCGTCAATAAGAGATTATTGCAACACATTAGAAATGTCGTTCTCACTAATCTTCGTTATAAACGAGGACTATATTATAGGTTTTTTAAAGCCACCAAGCGCTCCCCTTCTAATACCGGAATTGTTTTGCAAAGATTTAACTGCAAACAGAAAACAACATCTTCTTCTATATTCAACTGAGCCAAACGATGGCTATGTGATGATTTGTGAAGATATTTTCTTAGATCTGCCTTAGCTAAGGCATACAAATCTTCTGCCGCCACGCTAGAATCATCAAAATGTTCGAAATTTTGACGGAGATTATTTACTACGGCACCTGCAAAAAGGGTGTCTTCTAAATTAAACTGATCTTTCCAACCCGCGCAGAGCAAAAGCACATTTTTATCCTGGTTTTTCAAATAGCTGCAAAGTGAATCTAGGTTCAGAAAAGATCCAATTACAACCTGATAGGCTCTTTTCTGTGCCAAATGTAAGGCCTTGGTTCCATTGGTAGTAGTTAAAACGACCGTTTTTCCGTTTACTTTTTCATGGGTATAAGAGAATGGCGAGTTACCGAAATCATAGCCTGCAACTACCTCTCCATTTCGTTCTGCCGCCAATAAAAATCCGCTATCACGATAGTTTAAACAATCTTCTACCTGAGCTACGGGAATAATCGCTTCAGCACCATTGTCTATACCGTAAGTAATAGATGATGTGGCTCTTAAAATATCGATCACGACTACAATACTCTGTTCTATATCGTACAAGTCGATCAGGGCCGGAGTTAAACAAACTTCTATTTTTTTTGACATATGTTGAGTATCGAGTACTAGAGTATCAAGTATCAAGACAAATCCATCTCGATACTTGATACTTAATACTTTATCTATTTATAAAAAGGAAACTTAACCACTTTAGCTTTAATTGGCGTATTGCGGATTAAAATAAAAACTTCAGTTCCTTCTTTAGTGAAATCTTTTGCAATGTAGCCCATACCTATTGCTTTTTGCAAAGAAGGTGCCTGTGTACCAGAAGTTACTTTACCGATAATATTTCCTTCGGCATCAGCAATTTCATAATCATGGCGAGGAATACCACGATCGATCATTTCGAAACCAACCAATTTTTTTTGAATACCGGCTTCTTTTTGCGCCAATAATGCCTCTGAATTGGTAAAAGATTTAGAAAATTTAGTAATCCAACCTAAACCGGCCTCAATTGGCGAAGTCGTATCATCAATATCATTTCCGTATAAACAAAAACCCATTTCTAAACGCAAAGTATCGCGGGCACCTAAGCCAATTGGCTGAATGTTGTACGGCGCACCTGCTTTAAAAATAGCATCCCAAATTTGATCGGCATATTGGTTTTCGAAATAAATTTCGAAACCACCAGCGCCGGTATAACCTGTTGCAGAAATAACTACATTATCAACACCAGCGAAGGTACCTTTAACGAAAGTATAATATTCCATTGATGCCAAATCAACATCAGTTAATGTTTGTAAAGCATCTGCTGCTTTTGGCCCTTGAATGGCTAAAAGAGAGGTTTGATCCGAAATATTGTGCATTTCCACACCTTTCGAATTGAATTGTTGAATCCAGTTCCAATCTTTTTCGATGTTAGAAGCGTTTACTACCAACATATATGTTTTATCATCTATTTTGTAAACCAAAAGATCATCTACAATACCACCGTCTTGGTTTGGCAAACAAGAGTACTGAACTTTTCCATCGTATAATTTAGATGCATCGTTACTGGTTACACGTTGAATAAGATCCAATGCGTTTTCACCTTTCAGAATAAATTCGCCCATATGGCTTACATCAAAAACACCCACGCCGTTACGAACAGTTGCATGTTCTGCATTAATACCTTCGTAAGTAACAGGCATATTGTAACCTGCAAATGGAACCATTTTAGCGCCTAAAGCGATGTGTTTTTCTGTTAATGCGGTGTTTTTCATCCGTAAATTTTATTTTTTATGATAATGAAGCCAGTATAGCTGATATTCTATGAATTATGACGGCTTTATTCGTTATTCTTCTTGGGGTGCAAAAGTACTAAGAAAAAGACAAAATTTTGAGGTTAATTTAAGGAGTTTTTAGATGATTTTTCTATTCATCCTTCATGCTAAACTTGTTTCAGCATCTATTAAAAGATCTGTCCTCAAATAACACAGCATCAACTAACTTTCATTAAAACTTAACACTAATATCAAATAAATAGTTATAATTTACACACCAATCACTTGGATATAAATAAAAGCGTATGAAAAAAAGTAATAGTTATTTCACCTGGAAAAACTTTGCAGACAACTTCCAAAACGAAGTAACAGGAGCAAGGGATGTACACACAAATATGTTAAAAAGTGGAGTTAAGGAAAATAGTTATACTAAAATGGATTTTACCTTTATTTCTGACAAAAAGGAAAACCTTATCAATCTAGGTGATTTCATAAAATCGCATTACCCATACACCCTATCAGAAATAAACAGTTATGAAGGCTTATCGGAAATTAGCGGAGAAACTAATGAAATCCCAATTACCTCAGAAAACCTTCTTTACTGGGTAATCGATATGTATAAAAGAGGTTACGAATTCGACGCTAAACTTGATGCTTATGGTGGCTTGTACGACCCTAACGAGCAAAGTTTTCCTGATCTATCAAGCGAAAAAGAAAGCTTTTATTTCGACAAAGCGCTGGTATGTTATGAAAATGGTGATTTAAGCGGTTCGATTATCAATTGGTCGTTAACTTTAAATATAAACCCGAGGAAAGTTGATTCTCTTTACTCAAGAGCAATTGTAAAAAATGAATTATATAGATGGAAAGCTGCACTAGGAGATTACAATAGTGCAATCACAATAGCTCCAGATTTTACAGCCGCACTGCTTAATAGAGGAGGATTAAAGGATGAAAATGGAGATTATCAAGGTGCTATTGCTGATTATGAAAAAATCCTCTCTTTTGATCATACAGATTCAGAAGATAAACAAAGCGCTTATTATAATCTCGGTAACACAATGCTTAACTTAAAAAATAAAGAGCTTGCTTGCCATAACTGGAATAAAGCACTAGAATTTAGCGCAGATTATGCTAAAGATAGAATAAACAAACATTGTGTTTAAGCCGAAGACTCTTAGCGATGAAAAGCAAAATCATATTTTTTATTTCCTTTGCTGGAATCTCTATTATTTTTAGATTTTTCTGTGGTGTTTATGTTCACGATGAGTTTGGGGATAAAGAGTTGTTCATCAAACATCGCCCTATATGGAAATTTTATTCTCCGATCGGTATGTCTGATATCAAATTTGAAGATTTATCCGCTGAAGAGAAAATTGAACAAAAATATTTTAATGAATTTGTAAGAGAAAGGGGTCTGAGCCGATAAGTTCATGACTATTATACACTCACCAATTCTTCGTAAATCTTCAGCATTTTGCTAGAGATTAAATGCACGCCATGGTCGTTTTCGACTGTTTTGCGAGCGTTCTCTCCTATTTCCACCCAACGTTTAGGGTTAATGATACACTGTAAAATCGACCGGTAAAATTCATCTGCAGAATCGGCAATTAAAATATCATGGCCATGCCTGCAATTAATTCCCTCTGCAGCCGTAGTGGTAGCAATGATGCATTTTTTCATAGCCATACCTTCAATAATCTTTACCCGCATTCCCGTGCCAGAGATTAAAGGAACAATCATAATTGCCTTAGAGTTCATAAATTCTACGGCATCAAAAACCTCACCCTCTACAATCAGATTTTCTGAATCGTATTCGAAGAAATGTTTCTGCATGTTTTTTCCTGCGATATAAAAACGAAGATCTTTATTCAGTTTTTCAATATCGGGCCAGATATCATCCAAAAACCATTCTAGTCCTTCCTGATTCGGTCGCCAGTCCATTGCACCTAAATGAAACAGTGTAGGAAAACTGGTTTTACTTTTATCTACTTTATATTTTTCCAAATCGATGGCAACCGGAAAAACCGACATCGGAATTTCGCAGCCGAACATTAATATACTTTGCCGATCGGGTTCGCTAATGGCAAAAATATGGTGGAAACGGTTAATCTGATCGGTTTCATATGCCTTGAGCCGCTGGGCTAAAAAAGCTAAATACTTGCGGCGGATGAGAAATTTTTCTGAATGAGAAAGACGTTCCCAAAGGGTAAATTCGATATTGTGTGCCCGATAGATGAGCTTGGCATTACTGTTTGCCTTAACTACATCCAGATAAGGAACAACAAAGAGACCTTCGAATTGGATGATATCAAACACGTTTTCGCGTAGCAGGTTTTCTAACTGCCGCGCAGCATCTTCGCTATAGTATCGGGAAACGTTGTACGATTCGTTAGTGAAAATATTAAAAAAAGCCGACCATACATTTACATCGGTATCTAAATCGTAGGTATGGTATTTAATCTGTTCAAAAATAGGATCGTAGATATCTTCGATATCGATTCTTCCTTTTGTGGGGTTGAGGCTAAACAAAGTAATATCTGCGCCAAGTTGCAGCAAGCCTTTTATGGTGTTATAAACCACAATGGGATAACCACTATTTGGCGGAAAGGGAACCCGCTTAGTAATCAACAGAATTTTCACAATGTTGTGAAAATACGAAATTTTAGGCGTTTTTTGAAAACAGTTCTAACTGAGGGTCGCTCACATTAAAAGTTTTTCGGTGAAAAGGTGATAACCCGATTTCGACTACAGCCTTACGGTGCGCAATGGTTGGGTATCCTTTATTCTGCTGCCAATTATAATGCGGAAAATCGACATGCAGATTGGTCATATATTCATCACGATGGGTTTTGGCCAATATAGAAGCCGCAGCGATATTTAAATACTTACCATCGCCCTTAACAATACAGCTGTGTGGAATTTGCGGATAGGTTTTGAAACGGTTTCCATCAATTACCAAGTATTGTGGTTGGGTATGTAATTTTTCGATTGCCCTGTGCATAGCCAAAAACGAAGCATTTAAAATGTTGATCCGGTCTATCTCTTCATGATCGCATGAAGCCACTGCCCAGGCCAAAGCTTGTTTCTCAATAATTGGTCTTAGTAAAGCCCTTTGATCATGAGATAGCTGTTTGGAATCATTTAAACCTTCTAACACAAAACCTTTTGGCAAAATAACCGCTGCTGCAAAAACAGGCCCGGCGAGGCAACCTCTTCCAGCTTCATCACACCCAGCCTCTAATAATTCTTCCTGATAGCAGTTTAACAACATGTTGCAAATTTACTGAAATAGAGATAGTAAGAAAATTATTTTGTTCAACATCTTATAAACATTAATTTTAAGGATAAACAATTTTAATGCATAGAACTAGATTAACCCTTATTTTTTGTTTGTTATGCCTTATGGGTTTCGCTCAGAAGAAAAAGCAGGCCATAGTACTACCGCCACCGCTTTTTCCAGCTACGGGTCTGGATTATGCTGTTTTAGAAAAGCGCATGGCTTGCATTTATCGGAACAAATATTCACCTGCAGACAGATTAAAATTTTTCCCCTTTAACCAAAATAGAACTGTTATGCTGATCTCTTTTGAACCACCAGATTTAAGGGCTGAGATCATTTATACTGATACCACTAAAGCTCCGATCAACACCCCGGTTGAGGAAGAAGTTTACCATACACTACTGGAAAAAAAACAAAAATTAGATTTAACAAGGATAAAAGAAAAGAAGATTTTATCGGCTTTGGAGGTGGATAAACTTACCGATGTACTCTATAACTTTGGCTACACCTCTACCAAAAGCTACAAGGGGTTACTGATAGCTGAATCAGAAGGATATATGTGCTATGAGCCTAGAAATGCAATTGTATTCTTAGATGAAAATGGCTTAGTAGCCGAATATATGGAGATCTGTTTTGAGTGCTATAATAGGAAGGAGAGTTCGGAGAAAATGAAGACCGGGCAATTTTGCAATGAAAAATACGACTTGATCAGAAAATATTTTTACACAGCTGGAATTAAATATGGGACAAACAAAGATGTACACTAGCTTTAGATCATGAAATACAACGAAACCCTTGCCCTTCGCGTTGCCGAACGTTTAATGCATATACAAGATGTAGAGGAAAAAGAAATGTTCAGTGGACTTATTTTTATGGTGAACGGCAAAATGTGTATTGGTGTTTCTAAGAACAGCATGATGGTGAGGCTCGCCCCCAATACTTTAGAAAATTTATCAGATAAAGATGGATGGCATCAGATGGTTATGGGCAGTAGACCAATGAAGGGCTACATTTCGGTATCAGAAGATGTTTTAGGCCGAAATGATGAGCTCGATTTCTGGGTTAACCTTGCTCTGGCCTTCAATCCTTTTGCGAAAGCATCCAAAAGGAAATAGTCAAATAACCAGCCATTATCCCACTAGCCTTTAAAAACTAGCAAGAGCCATATTTTTTGATTAATTTTGTAGTTCTAATCAAATTTTATGAAAAAAGGAGCTGCTATAGCGGTATTTCTGCTATCAATTTCATTTACTGTTCTGGCTCAAGTAAAAAGAACTGCAACATCAACAGAAACCAACACGCAACAATTACGAGCTCAGGCTCCCGAGGGGCATTACTGCGATTATTGTAAGCTAAATTATCCTGAATCACATTTCCCTTGCATCATGAAATCGATTAAAGGCAAATTAGATGTAGCCACTGGCGAAGTAAGTTTTGTGACTGGGCAACCTATTGGTGGCATTGTGGTAAAAGGAGGTAAAAACCCAGGAAGTGATGCAATTACCCTCATAACCAACTCAAATGGTGAGATAGAATTTAACAATGCAAGTGCCGGAAACTATAAGTTTATCATTTCTGTGCCTTCAACCAATCCAAAATCGAGGGTAGCGGGCTCACCGATTGGCGGCATAATAGTTAAAGGCGGCAAAAATCCCGGGGGCAATTTGATTACTTTAATTACGAACGAAAATGGAGAAATTGAACTCAACAACCTTCCTGTAGGCACCTATAAATTCACAGCAATGGGTGCTTCTTCAACAGAGAAAAGTAATCCGCTATACAAATCGAGTTATTCGGAAAAGGTAAATCCACTATATAAAAACTAAAATCGTTAAATTTACGCCACGTTCCATTTTTTGGCACTATTATGGAATCTTTCAAGTCTGTGCATCTTTAAATTGTTACACATTTAAAACACACATTATGAAACGTTTAAATTTAATATTGAGCCTTGCCTTTCTTTTGATTGGGGTTCAATTATTTGCCCAAACCAATAAAGAAACTACAGTAAAAATTGTAGCGGATAAGAACTATACTTTTGTTGCCAACACCGCCCTGCCAATGTCCAACAATGATATTAACAAAGTGTTCAGCATGATGCCTGGCGCACTAGGTGGTTCTTCTATAAACCTAACAGGTTCGCAATACGATGTGAGGGTTACCAAAGATAGCGTAGTGGCCTACCTGCCTTATTATGGAAGATCTTTTTCTGCCCCTATGGATCCGAGCCAGGGTGGGATTAAATTCACTTCAAAAGATTTTACTTACACAGAATCGAAGAATAAAAAAGGAACGTACACCATCCAGATTAATACAAAGGATGTAAAAAGAGAGAACTATCGGTTTACCATTAATATCTCAACCAATGGCTATGCCTCATTAACGGCAAGCAGTATGAATAAACAACCCATTATTTTTAACGGTTATTTAGACGAGCCGAAGAAACAAGATTAAAAGTTTGTCATCGTGAGCCTGTCGAAGGACCTATCTAAATTAATATTAAGGCATTTCGACAAGCTCAATGTGACATATCGATAAATTAAACTACTTTTTAACCAACTCGATCTGAAAAATATGTGGCCACTTTTTACCGGCGACAAAAAGTCTTTTAGTTGCTTTATCATAAGCAATGCCATTTAACACATTATTGGCCTTTTCATCTTCGGTTTTAAAATAATCAGCTGGCAATAGTCCGGATAAATCGATCTTACTTTCAACGGCACCCGTTTCTGAATTGATGATCAGGATTTCATTCGTGGTATATACATTTGCATAAATTTTACCGTCGATAATTTCAAGTTCATTCAGGTTTTGGATGGATCCTTTATTATCAAAAACATCAATCGAACCAATTTTTTGATAGGTATCTTTATCCAGAAAAAAGATCGTATTTGAACCATCGGTATTCAATACTTTCTCGCCATCAAAAGCCAGGCCCCAGCCTTCTCTGCCGGTAGTGTAGGAAAATTCAGATAATTTTTTAAAGGTAGCTTTATCATATACAAAGCCAACTTTTTCGCGGTAAGTTAACTGAATAATTTTGTTTCCGATTACGGTTATGCCTTCTCCAAAATACTGTTTATCTAAATCTGCTTTCTGAAGGATTTTCCCCGTAGAAGGTTCTACTTTACGTAAACTGGAATGACCATAATCGCCAGCACTTTCGTAAAAAAAGCCATCATGATATTCTAAGCCCTCTACATAAGAAGAGGTATCGTGAGGCAAGGTTTTAATCACCTTATAGGTATATTCCGTTGGCGCCTGAGCTGCTAAAACATTAATATTGGAGGTTAAATCTTCAGATTTTCCAGCGCCAAATATTTTGGCTGTTACCAGATGGTTACCCAATTTCAAACCTTCAGTTTTAAGCTTGATGGCCGAAGTATCGGCTTTTGAAACAACTTTAATGGTATCAATTAAATAAACTACAGAATCTACTTTTTGCTCAGCGCCAAACTGCACTTTAACCTCAAATTCATTTCCTGACGGCACATTAAGACCTGTCATTGGAGAAAGAAAACTACGGTAAGTTGTGGTAGAACTATCTTTACAAGAACTTACGAGTGCAAGCGCGATTCCGATAAATATGAAACTTTTGATGGGGTTAATCTTCAGGCCAAAACGCATCTTCAATATGGTTTAAATTATAATTTTTATTTTTTGTAAATGTAATTGCAATAATATCAAAACGGATATCATTTTGATGGTTCATTAATTCAATATAAGCATTAGCGGCCAGTTCCATCTGTATTTGCTTGGCTTTGTGTACAAATTCTTCCGGCTCGCCAAAAGCAACCGAGCTCCGGGATTTAACTTCGACAAAAATCATGATCCCGTTTTTATAAACGATTAGATCTACCTCGGCTTTACCATGCGTCCAGTTTTCATCTAAAATCTCATAACCCTGGTCTTCCAGATATTGCCTTGCAATATTTTCGCCTGCTTTACCTAAATCGTTGTGAAGTGCCATATCTAATTATTGAATTTTTCACTAGTCGATTGTCATTCTGGAAAAGCCGTCATTTCGAGCGGAGTGCAACGCAGTCGAGAAATCTGTTTAGATAGATCTTTCCATTTTGTTACGCTTCAGTCGAGATGACGACATCTCTACAGCACTCCTGTCATCTGTAATTTATTTAACAATAACAGACCCCAGGAACTTAGAAATCTCTCGCTCAACGCCTTTAATCACTCCATAACGCTGCATTAAAATGATTTGGTTATCCTCGTTCTTTTCCTCTTTAATCTCTTTCAACAGGTTCATCAATATTTTTTCGACTTTACGTTTTTTAAGATGAAAAATGCCACCTAAAATAGTCGCTTTTAAATTCATGGTTTCATCTTTAACATAGATAAGATGTTTATTTAACCAGTTCTCACTTAAAGCATATTCTGAGGTTGAAAGTGTAATGGCCAGATCGGCAATATCTCTATCCTCATGTTTAACAAAGTGGTTCGACGTGGGTAACCGGCCATTGTCGATTTCTGATTTATAATAATCGATAATTCTTTTGCAAAGTGGATCATCAAATTCTACATCGCTCAGGTTCTGCATGATGAATGAACCGATGTACATATCATCAATTTTATCCCAGTTTACAAATTCGTGCCCGAAAGCCAATAACAAGCGCACAATTTCTTTTTCCTGATGCTCATTCTCTTCTACGGGTTGTTCGTAACCCATTGGACCTGCACTGTCATCCCATAAATCATCGGGTGGGCCAAGTGGCTCAGGTGCACCTGAAGAATATGGCTTTGGACTTGATGACGGATTTGCCCGCTGGTTATTATCAAAGCTTTTTTTAAGTTTTGCCGAGCGCATTTTATTTAACTCACTCAGTAAGATATGCTCATCTATTTCGAGCAAACTGCTACACTCGCGGATAAAAACAGATGCTTTAATCGGGTCAGGAATTTTGGCAATACTCTCTACAATATCGCGGATAATGCCTGCCCGTTTGATCGGATCGTTGCCCGCATCTTTAAGGAGCACATTCGCTTTGTACAAAATAAAGTCTTTCCTATTCTCCTCGAGATAGGTTTTAAAAGCCCCTGCCCCAACATGGTGCATATAAGAATCGGGATCATGGCCATCGGGAAAGGAAACGATTTTTACGTTCAGCCCTTCTTCCAAAATCATATCCAAACCACGGAGGGAGGCTTTAATACCCGCAGCATCTCCATCAAATAAAATGGTAATGTTCTGGGTAAAACGCCCAATCAGTTTAATCTGCTCTACCGTTAACGAAGTACCTGATGAGGCTACTACGTTTTCTATTCCAGCCTGATGAACGGAAAGTACATCGGCGTAGCCTTCTGCTAAGTAACAGTTATCTAAATCGCGGATGGCTTTTTTGGCATGGAACAAACCATAAAGTACATTCGACTTGTGGTAAATTTCACTTTCAGGCGAATTAACATATTTCGGAACGTTTTTATCCGTTTTTAGTGTTCTGCCACCAAAACCAATAATTCTGCCAGTAAAGTTATGAATCGGAAACATTACCCGACCACGGAAGCGATCGTAAATTTTACCGTTGTCGTTTTTGATCGATAATCCAGTAGCTTCTAAAAATTCTAATTTATGACCTGCATTAATCGCGCTTTGCGTCATCGCATCCCATACATCAGGAGAATAACCCACCTCAAATTTTTTAAGGATGTCTTCCCTAAAGCCACGTTCTTTAAAATAACTTAGGCCTATGCCCTTGCCCTCATCCGTCTCCCAAAGCTGTTTTACAAAAAATGCAGCAGCGTACTGCGAAACTACGTAAAGGCTTTCTTTGGCACTTTGTGCTTCAGCATCCTGAGGACTTAGTTCGGCTTCCTCAACTTCTATATTGTATTTATTGGCTAAAAATTTAAGCGCTTCCGGATATGAATATTTTTCATGATCCATAATGAAGCGCACTGAATCACCTCCTTTACCACAACCAAAACATTTGTAAATGCCTTTAGTTACCGATACGTGAAAGGAAGGTGTTTTTTCGCCATGGAACGGGCAATTACCAATTAAACTGGTTCCGCGTTTTTTTAAGTGCACAAAATCCCCAACTACCTCCTCAATGCGGGCGGTATCCATTATCTTATCTATCGTTTCGCGGTTTATCATATACGCACAGCTCTTTCCTCTTCTTATTTAACCACAAAGATAACAGAGAAAAAACACAAAGAACACAGAGAAAAAATTCTTTGTGTTCTTTGCGAAAATACTTTGCGCACTTTGCGGTTAAAATGCCTACTACTTAACCAAAGGCAATAACTGATCGGCAACCAATTTATTACCTGTTTCATTTAAGTGTACCCTATCAACGGTTAAAATGCCTTTTTCTCTATCTTCCGGATTATTTTTCGCCTCATATTCTGCAAAAATCTTTCTTAAATCGCATATAGGGAGATTGTTTTTTGCAGCCAATGTCCTAATCCCTTCAGCATATTTATTCAAATCGGTATCTAACTCATTGGTGCCATCTTTTTTCTCACCAACAACCGATGGAGTAACCAATACCACTTTGCTACCTACACCCTGAATTTTATTAATCAAAGCCTGGTAAAACTTTAAATATTTGTCATAATCGGTTCCGGTATGAGAAGATTGTTTATGCCAAACATCATTAATGCCGACATAAATCACCACTAAATCGGGTTTCTTGTTGAGCACATCATCTTCTAAACGCAGGTATAAATCGTAAACTTTGTTGCCGCCAATTCCGGCCCCGATTACATCATATTTAGTAGAATCGAGCGATTTTTTGATCAGGGTTACATATCCGTTTTTAGAAACACCCTGTTGGGTAATCGAATCGCCGAAAAAGATAATGCGTTTTGGTTTAAATGTCATTGATGTTAATGCGATTAAGCAAAAGCTTAGTAAAATACTTGTTTTTAACAGTGTTTTCATTGTGTATAATTGGTTAGGTTATTTTTTATCGGTCTTTTTAAAATCCAGGTCCTGAAAATCGAAACTAAAATCGGTTAGCGGCGAAATCGCTTCTATTTTAAAACCATCGGCCAAAGCATTGTTATCTAAATTAAAATTAACAAAAGCATCAGCATCTAAACTTCTATCATACCATTTTACAATAAAGGTATTTCCCTTGTAGTAAGTCATATCTCCTTTTAATTTTGGAGCGTTTTTAGCCTGAAAATGCATCTTACCGTTCACCTCACTAATGGTCACATCTCCAAACCAGGCATCGCGGAAAGTGCCATAATAATGTTTAGTATCTGGCTTTGTGGCTGACAGTTTTTGCTGAGCCGCAATATCGTTCCATACTTTGCTTACCATTTCATCAGCCTGTTTTTCGTTTCTGAGCCTGTTATCGTTATAGGTTTTAATTCTGTCCTGTCCTTTAATACCAAGATAACCATCTTTAATCGAATTGGTGATCGAATTAAAAGCAGCACCAGACTGCTGGTTGGTTAATACAATAATACCCAATTTCATTTCGGGAAGAATGGTTACCTGTGTTACAATCCCTGACAGACCGCCAGTATGCGTAGCCTGAAAATTGCCATTTACATTACTCAAAAACCAACCTAAGCCATAGCTGCTAAAAGCGGCGGGATTGCCGCCTGCAATAATGGTCTGCGGGGTCCAAAGTTCTCTTGCTACAGCAGGGCTGAATAATTTCTTGTCTAATGCCTCGCCATACTTACCACCATTAATCATCGCCATTACCCATTTGCTCATATCGGTAACATTCGAATAAATCCCACCAGCAGCATTTGCGATCTCTCCAAAACTTAAGCCTACAGGAAGCAGTTTACCTTCGTAAGGTGCATGGCCATCAATTACATTCGATTTATCTTTTAAGCGGTACCAGGAAGCTGCCGTTTTGGTCATACCTAATGGTTTAATGATCCTGCTTTCAATAAAATCTTCGTAAGTGCTTCCCGAAACCCTTGCTACCACATCGCCCGCAACAATATACATCAGGTTATCGTAATCGTATTTGGTACGGAAAGAGGAAACTGGCTTTAAATAACGTAGGTTATGGATCAACTGTTTTTTATCAACGGTTGAAGAATCTGGCCAGATCATTAAATCGCCAGCACCCAAACCTAAACCACTGCGATGCGTGAGCAGATCGCGTATGGTAAATTCGCTGGTTACGTAGGCATCGTACATTTTAAACTCTGGAATTACATCAGTAACTTTTGTATCCCATGTAATTTTCTTTTCATCAACCAACATACCTAATGCAGCAGCCGTGAATGCTTTTGTATTTGATGCCACACCGAAAAGAGTATTTTCATCAACTTTTTTATTGGTTTTGATAGAACTTACGCCATAACCTTTTAAATGGATTACTTTACCATCTTTAATTACAGAAACTGCAATTCCGGGAACATTAAAGGTTGTTAATGTTTTTTCTACAACACTATCGATCTGTTTTGAAGTGAGCACCTGTGCATGTACATGAAGGCCCAAAAACAGTGATAAAGCTAATGATATTTTAAATTTCAATGAAGAAAAGAGTTGCATATTAATTGGTTTAAATAATCGTTTAAAGATAATAACCTGAGTTCGATTAATATTTACTCATATTGATTATTTTTTACTCTTTATCCCAATGCAATCGTCATCGACCACTTAGCCCAAATCCTTATTTACCCTTTTCGAGTTTATAATCTTTGTGTACGATTAAAAAACTTGCTCTTTCTTCTTTTTTGAAAGGATAATCCCAGTTACCCTGATAGGTAATTTTGGTTGGTAATTTATCCTCTCCGAAATAGCCCATTTCTATATTCATCTGCACATCAAAATCGAAAAGCATGTTGCTGTATTTCATATCTACATAACGCCCCAGGATATTGAAATTCCGTTTATCGAAAATGGTAACCAGTTCTTTGATCATGATGCCATCTTTTGTCCAGCTACTTAAATCAGGCTTAACTGAAACCTTGAAACGATATACAGGAATAGAATCGAGATAGGTACCGCTAGTGAAACCATAATCATAATACTGGCGCATATTGGCTGAAAATATTTCGGTTTTACTGCCAATAAAAGGAACTTTTACAGGCCTACCTGGATTAAAAATCAATGTTTTGAGCTTGTCTTTATAACTTTCGTTTGTTCCGCCCTTTCCGTCAGGCTTGGGTGCATTGGGTACAAAATCGGTGTTATAGGCATTCATAAAGATGTAGTCGAACATTTCTACGGTATAAAGCTGGTATTTGCCGTTTTTCTTATAAATTTTTCCGGTATCCTGTTTTACCAGATACTCCATTTTATAAGGACCGCTATTGTTATGGCGGATTTTACGGTAAATTTTTCCATCAACCTTGTTCTTTTTATCGTAACTATAAATTCTGTTTTCGGCAATGAAAGTATAACGTTTCATATCCCTAAACGACTGATAAAAGGAAGTATCGTACATTACCTTTCTGATAAATGTTTCCACATTCAACTTTTCGGCCTTGATATTTACTGCAGAATCGAGCGTAATGGTTTTAATGGTATCAGGATTAAAACGGTTGATTTCCTGAGCCAAACCTGTGTAAAAGAGCGATATTAACAATAAAAACAAAAATACTTTTTTCATGGAAGGTAGATGTAAAAGGTAAAATGGATAATGTATCATGAAAGATGTAAAACGGGAGAAAGATTAATTCCGTCCATCTTACATCCTCCACCTTATCATTAATTCCCTAATTGTTTTAAAGCAATATAGGCCATTAATCCTGTTGATATTTTCAAGGCATCTTCATCAATATCAAATCTTGGTGTATGTACCGAATACTGTGTTTCTTTTGCCGCATTACCAGTACCTAAACGATAAAAACAGGCATCTGTTACCTGCGAGTAGAAAGAAAAATCTTCAGCAGCCATCCAGATATCTAAATCTACCACATTCTCTTTACCCAAAAAATCTTCGGCAAAAGCCCTTGCATTTGCCGTTAGTTTTTCTTCGTTGATTAAAAATGGGTAACCTCTGTGGATATCAAAATCACAGCTTCCGCCCATGCTTTCGGCCATCCCCTCGGCCATTTTTTTCATGCGCTTATGTGCTTCATCTCTCCAGTTTTCATCTAAGGTTCTAAACGTACCTTCAATTTTTACTTCATTCGGGATAATGTTGGTTGCACCATTGGCAATTACTTTACCAAAAGATAAAACGGATGGCAATCGAGGGTCGGCGTTACGGCTAACGATCTGCTGTAAGGCAACGATGATATGCGAGGCGATTAATACCGGATCGATATTTTGATGAGGTTGTGCACCATGACCGCCTTTTCCAGTTACAGTAACATACAGTTCATCGGTTGAGGCCATGTAAATCCCAGAGCGGAATCCTACCTTACCTGCATCGATCATTGGCATAACGTGCTGGCCGACTATGTAGTTAGGCTTTGGATTCTCCAACACACCTTCTTTAATCATGATACTCGCTCCGCCCGGCAACAACTCCTCTGCGGGCTGAAAGATTAACTTAATCGTTCCACCGAATTCATCTTTCATTTGGTTTAGGATATGAGCGGTTCCTAAAAGTGAAGAAGTGTGAACATCGTGTCCGCAGGCATGCATTACACCATGGTTTTTAGAACGGTAAGGTTTGTCGTTTGCTTCGTGAATAGGTAATGCATCCATATCGGCTCGTAAAGCAATTACTTTGTCAGATGGCTGGTTACCCTTAATTAAACCTACCACACCCGTATTGGCACAGTCGGTATATTCAATTCCCCATTTTTTTAATTTATCCTTGATGAACAATGAAGTTTCGAATTCTTTGAAAGATAATTCAGGATTGGCATGGATATGTTGACGATAGCCCACTACATCGTTAAAAATGTTTGCGGCTAGTTCTTGGATTTTATTTTTGATCATTGGTTGTTGTGGTATCTAAACTTGGTGCATTAATTTTTTCCCTAAAAATAAACAGTGTCGGGAAGTTTGGTCTGAGTTCATTTATGAGGCGCTGTGCTTCTAACCGTGTACGGAAGTCGCCAACCCGAACATAATAATTGGGTTCTTTATAAACGAGGTAGGTATTATATTTAGGATAAAGTCCTTTAAACCTTGCCTGTTCGTTAAAAACCTCGCGCCGGTCTGATCCATAGAAAATCTGTACGCGGTAACCGTAAGCCGAAACAATGGGTTTGCCCGGTTTTACCTCTCCAGAAGTTTTATAAACTGCCAAACGTTTGGCAATTAAACTATCAATTAAGGGATCTTTTATAACAGTTACCTCCCCTTTTTGTGCAAAAGCAGCAGTAAAAAGAAACAAACAGCATATAAAAGTTAGTATTATTTTCATGTGTAAAAAACTCTGGCATTTAGTGAACAGATGAATAAAATATCATCTCATTTCTTCTTAACAACAAGAATGCCGAAATCGTTGCAAAAATCGGCATTCTTTATGGGTTAAACAAATAGTTATTATCTAGGTAGTTTTTTCGGTTCGTCATTTCGAGCGAAACGTAGTGAAGTCGAGAACCCGGAGGCTCTGCGAAGCAAAATCTTTTAAAATAGGTAATCGGCTAAGGTTAATTCAAAGATTTCTAAAGTACGGCCGAAAATCAGTTTCTCGGAAAAGATTTCTCCATTCCGCTGCCGAGGAAAAATCGGCATGCTTCAGTCGAAATGACGATCAATTTATGTGATGACAGTAATAAAAAAAGCCAGATTCCTTTCGAAATCCGGCTTTTAGAATTATAACCATTAAGCGATTAATTAATTCGCCTTCTTAGTTTCAAGTGTAAATTCGTAAACTTTTGGATCGTATTTCATCATCGCTCCTGTAGCAGCATCAACAATAAATCCTGGAATAAACAAGAGATTTACCACAGATACGGCATTAAATGTGGATTGGGGTTGAAATGTTTTGGTTTCATAACCATCTAGTTTCAAACTGATGGTTTGTCCGGTAAATCCCTTTTTTAGCGGCACAGCCATTGGTGTAACACCTGTTTTGACTCCATCTACTTCGATAGTAGCCGCAGGTGGATTTGAATTGATTTGAACGGTTTGGGTGGTTCCCGTAAAAATGGTGGCGCAGCTCGATAGCAGCAATGTCGCTGAAACAGCGGCAATGTTAAAAACTCTTTTCATTTGTGTGTGTGTTGTGTGTGTTTTCTTACTCTTATGGCTTTTCAGTTCCGCCCCGTTTTTTATGGTTTCTGGACTCCATTTTTAAGTTTATTAGTCATTAAGAAATTGCCTACCAATTTCAAATTGATCGTTCCTAAATATAAGTGTTAATTTGAGAATTAAAAATTTAGTTATAAAAAAAGCCTCAACAAATGTTGAGGCTTGGTAAAGTATTACATACCTTGATTATAAATTAGCGCCGTGGCAATTTTTGAATTTTTTACCGCTACCGCATGGGCAAGGTTCGTTTCTGCCAACAGTTGCTTCCTTACGGATTGGCTGTTGTGGAACGGGCTCACGTGTATCGCCAAACTCGATGCCTGGCTCTTCTCTTCCAAATTCTTGTTTAGTAGTTTGCAACTTCGGTTGTTTTACCGGAGCTGGTGCTTCTCTAACCTGATCTGGTTCTTGCTGAACTGGGATACCGCCTTTATATAAGAAACTTACTACTTCTTTATTTACAGCATTAAGCATGTTTTTAAATAAGTTAAAAGCTTCCATTTTATAAATCACCAATGGATCTTTTTGTTCGTAAACTGCGTTTTGTACCGATTGTTTTAAATCGTCCATTTCGCGTAAATGCTCTTTCCAGCTATCATCGATCAAAGCTAAAACAATAGTTTTTTCGAATGAACGAACTACTTCTTTTCCTTTATTATCGATTGCTTTCTTCAAATCAACCGCTACCTGAATACCGCGGATACCATCCGTAAAAGGAACCACAATCTGTTCGATGTGTTCGCCACGTTCCTGATAAACCTGGGTTAAAACTGGTAATGATTGCTGGATAATGGCTTCCGATTTACGTGCGTAAAATGCTTCAGCCTCGTCGAATAACCTTTCAGTTAACTGAGGAATGCTGGTTGAAGTAAATTCTTTTTCGGTAATGGCCGTATCTAAAGAGAAGTTTTTGATTACTTCCAGTTTAAAACCATCGTAATTTCCTTCTTGTTTATATTCGCTTACGATATCCTCAGCAACATCGAAAACCATATTGTTCATGTCTACATCTAAACGCTCGCCAAATAAAGCATTTTTACGTTTAGCATAAATTACGGTACGTTGCGAGTTCATCACATCATCGTACTCTAACAAACGTTTACGGATACCAAAGTTATTCTCTTCTACTTTTTTCTGTGCACGTTCGATAGATTTCGTAATCATTGAGTGTTGGATCACTTCACCATCTTCGATACCCATACGTACCATGATACCAGAAATACGCTCTGAACCAAATAACCGCATTAAGTTATCTTCTAATGAAACGAAGAACTGAGATGAACCCGGATCGCCCTGCCGACCAGCACGACCACGTAACTGTCTATCTACACGACGAGACTCGTGACGCTCGGTACCTACAATGGCTAAACCGCCAGCTTCTTTAACACCTGCACCCAATTTAATATCGGTACCACGACCAGCCATGTTGGTTGCAATGGTTACCGTTCCTGCCTGACCAGCTTCGGCAACAATATCGGCCTCTTTCTGGTGCATTTTCGCGTTTAATACATTGTGTTTAATTCCACGGAGTTTAAGCATACGGCTTAACAACTCTGAAATCTCTACTGATGTTGTACCCACCAATACCGGGCGACCAGCTTGCGGCTCTAATTGTCCGGTTTGCGGGTTAACCGCAGGAATTAATGCACCTTTAGCATCAAGCTTAGGCACAGCTCTACCTGTTGGATCGTATTTGATTACCGGTTTGCCATCTTTTTGTTTTGGATTTCCTTCTTTATCCAATTCGTATTCTGTTTCGTAGTGAGAATACGGGAAAACAAGGAATTGAATTTCGGCAGCAACGGCGTTGTATTTTTCACGAACAGTACGATAAACGTAATCCTGTTCATCTTTTCTAGAAATATTTCTGTTGGTTGGAATTTCTACCACATCTAATTTATAGATCGACCAAAACTCGCCAGCTTCTGTTGTTGCTGTACCCGTCATACCACAAAGTTTGTGATACATACGGAAATAATTTTGCAAGGTTACGGTTGCATACGTTTGGGTAGCATCCTCAACTTTTACATTCTCTTTAGCCTCAATTGCCTGGTGTAAACCATCAGAGTAACGACGGCCATCCATAATACGACCGGTTTGCTCATCAACAATTTTAATCTTTCCTTCATCGATGATGTACTCCACATCAATCTCAAATAAAGTATAAGCCTTTAATAATTGGTTAACCGAGTGGATGCGTTCTGCTTTAACAGAATAATCGCGCATTAAGGCATCTTTTTGAACAACCTTTTCTTCTAAAGGCAGATCAGACTTCTCTAAATCTGCAACTTCAGTACCCACATCAGGCAATACGAAGAAATTCGGATCTTCACCTGACTGGGTAATCAGTTCGATACCTTTTTCAGTTAATTCAACCTGGTTATTTTTCTCATCTATATAGAAATACAATTCAGAATCTACCTTAGGCATATTCTTAGATTGATCTGCCATATAGTGGTTTTCGGTTTTCAACAACAAACCACGAACACCGCTTTCACTTAAAAACTTAATTAAAGCTTTGTTTTTTGGCAAACCACGATATGCACGTAATAAGGCTAAACCACCTTCACCTTCTTCAGTTCCGCTGTTGCCTGCGTTGATTAATTTCTTCGCTTCGTTTAACGCCTGGGTTACATAAGCTTTTTGTGCATTAACCAAACGTTCGATACGTGGTTTTAATTCATAAAACTCATGTTCATCGCCACGTGGAATCGGACCTGAAATAATCAAAGGGGTACGGGCATCATCAATCAAAACTGAATCGACCTCATCCACCATTGCAAAGTGCTGCTTGCGCTGTACTAACTGGTCAGGTGTCTGCGACATATTGTCACGCAGGTAATCAAAACCGAACTCATTATTGGTTCCATAGGTAATATCTGCAGCATAAGCTTTTCTTCTCTCCTCAGAGTTTGGCTCATGTTTATCAATACAATCTACACTTAAACCATGGAATTCGAATAATGGGCCATTCCACTCACTATCACGACGGGCTAAGTAATCATTCACGGTAACGATGTGAACACCTTGTCCGGCCAATGCATTTAAATAAGCTGGTAATGTACTTACCAAAGTTTTACCCTCACCGGTAGCCATCTCGGCAATTTTACCGCTGTGCAATACAATACCACCAATTAACTGTACGTCGTAATGTACCATGTTCCAGGCAACTTCAGTTCCTGCAGCATCCCATTTATTGGCCCATTGTGCTTTATCGCCAACAATTTTAACATTGTTTTTTCTTGCAGCATAATCTCTATCGAACTGGGTTGCGGTAACCTCTAAATAATCGTTTTCACTTAAACGACGAGAAGTTTCTTTAATCACAGCAAAAGCTTCAGGAAGGATTTCCAAAAGTACTTTCTCCAATTCTGTATCGCGCTCTTTACCTAAGGCATCAACCTGGTCATAAATCGCTGTTTTTTGGTGAAGATCTAAATCTTCGCTCTCTGCATCAGCTTTTAGTGCTGAAATTTTCTCATCAATTTCGGTTAAAAAAGCCGAAATCTTATCTTTAAATTCTATGGTTTTACCACGTAACTCATCATTGCTAAGCGCAGATAGTTTACTGTAGTGTTCATTAATTTTAACAACCAATGGCTGAATAGCCTTTATATCTCTTTCTGATTTACTTCCGAAAACCTTCGCTAAAAATCCTAACATTATAATATTTTAAATCGTATTTATTATTAAAAAATGGTGTGTCACAACAACCAAGCCATTGTCTTTCTTAAGTCAGTTTGGCAGTTATTGCTACAAATGGGGCACAAAATCTTATAAAAGATCTTTTAAGGAAGAAAGCTAGGGGCTATTATTCTTCGGTTTTTTTCTGATTGTTAAATCAGAAATTACCTGATTTACGCTTACATATTTTGCAACATTTAATGGGGCTTGGGTCCCAATTAATGCCAGCTTGGTATACGATAACAAGTATGGATTACGGTCCTCATTAAGTTGAACCGACTCTTTACCCGTTGAATTAACGCTGATATTATGCTCATTACAATATTCGTTTAATATTCTCAGCCCTTCAACGCGTTCGGCTTTTGCCAAATGTGTTAAGCTAAAAAATACAAGCGATATGGTAACCAGGTGTTTCATTAATAGCGGCAAAGCTAGTTTTAATCTTTTATAAAAAGAAATTACATCATCGCAAAAAGTGTACCTCAATTCTCTAAGCTTTTTTATATAAAAATAACTCCATCATAATGACTAACGATGTAATCATCCATACAAAAGCGTAAATTACCGATACCCATTAAATAAATTTTGTGGATATATGTTAATTTGTTTATGCTTAAGAAATTAAACTTTAGAATAATTATTCAAGTTATTGCTGCTATATTTCTGTTAAGTCTGCCGCTTCTTTTAGTTTCAGATCAAAACATTAAATATATCCTTACGACTTCGGGATTAGCACAATATTTACTTTTTTGCCTGATTTTTATTGCAATTTATTTTACACATGCCCTTTACTTGTTTCCAAAATTATATGGCAAATCACGATATGTTTTATACTTATTTGGATTGATGGTTATTTTGGCGGGTATATTAGGACTCAGGCCCTTTGATAAATTTATTTTTCAAAACAGAAAATTTGTTGAGCGACCGGCCACATTTTACCGCCCTCCGATGCCTCCAGATCTGAAACAAATTCCACCATTTAACGGCAAACCATTTCCAGGCGGCCACCAAAGAGGTTCTAAGACCGGCCCACGAATTGATGTGGCAAGTGTTTTTCTTTTTTTTCTAACCATTATAATTAGTTTTACCAAGGAAACAAATAAACAATTAAGTCTAACTACACAAAGGGCATTGAGTGCAGAGGCCGAAAAAGCGCAAGCGGAGTTGTCCTTTTTAAAAGCTCAGGTCAATCCACACTTTTTATTTAATACGCTCAACAACATCTATACACTTGCCGTAATTAAAGATGCAAATACAGCACCCTCGATAATGAAGTTATCCAACATTATGCGCTATATAACCGATGAGACCAGACATGATTTTGTAAGTTTACAACAGGAACTGGATTGCGTTACCGATTTTATTGATTTACAAAAATTAAGGCTAACCCAAAAAACAACCTTATTATTTGAACTTGAAGGTGACTTTGAAAATAAAAAAATTGCGCCTTTGATATTAATGGCCTTTATTGAAAATGTTTTTAAATATGGCATCAGTAATCATAACAGAAACAAATTAATCATCAAAATTTTTAGCAGACAAAATTCATTAATTTTATTTTGCCAAAATACTTTATATCCCGATAAGATCAATACCGAACGAAGTGGTATTGGTTTGAAAAACACACAGCAGCGTTTAAACTACCTTTACAAAAACAGGCACATTTTAAGCGTAGATAACAGCAATAACCTATTCACAATTAATTTAACGATTCAATTATAATGGCTAAAACCTTAAAATGTGTAGTTATTGATGACGAACCGCTAGCAGCAGCCCTGATAAAAAGTTATGTAGAAGCATCGGATAACCTGGAAATTGGAAGTGTATTTGAAGATGCAATTGCAGCTTCAGAATATTTAAACAATCATGAAACAGACCTTCTTTTTTTGGATATAAATATGCCCGATATTACAGGTATAGATTTATTCAAATCGTTAAAAAACAAACCCATGTTAATTTTTACTACGGCTTATAAAAACTTTGCTTTCGAGGGATTTGAGTTGGAAGCCATTGATTACCTACTCAAACCAATAGATTACCCGAGGTTTAAAAAAGCGGTAAACAAAGCTAAAGAGTTTTATAGTTATCAAAATAATAAACAAGCTACAGATTTTGTAGAAAGCATATTTGTTCATTCAGAATACAAGCTTATTAAAATTAATTTACCTGATATTTTATTTGTCGAAAGTTTGGAGGATTATGTCAAAATTCATCTGCAGGGCAGCAGGATGGTTTTAACCTTAATGCCGCTAAAAAAAATGATGGATAAACTCCCTGCAGATCGTTTCAAACGCATACACCGGAGTTTTGTGGTATCTATACAAAAAATTAAAGCCATACATAACCGAAAAATAGAGTTGATAACCGGAGAAATACTCCCGGTTAGTGATAGCTATGCTGATGTTATAAATGAATGGAAAAAGAGTTAATCTTTCTCTTAACACTTTTTAACTAAATTTTAACTGACCGATACAAAACTTCTCCTTATCGACACAAACTTGCCTGGTTTATAGAAACTTTCGACTTTAGAATCAGTAACTAACAAGAAGATAATAGCATGGAAAGAAAAAATTTCATCAGGAGCTTAATGATTGGAGCAATCTCTACTCCTGTAATAATTGAAGCATGTAAAAAAAGTAGCGTTACTGATGAAACTTCATCAGACTCAGGAACAGCGGGAACAACTACAAGTACAAACGGAACTTGTACCGTAGCACCTACCGAAACGGAAGGGCCATTCCCTACAAAAGTACCTGCTTCATATGTTCGCAGTGATATTACCGATGGACGTACAGGTTACAAAATGACAGCTAAAATTACGATTGGCAACCTGAATAACAGTTGCGCTGGTTTGGCTGGTGCAATAGTAGATATCTGGCATTGTGATGCAGAGGGAAATTATTCTGAGTATGGCGGCACAGGTATGCAGAGCACAAATTATCAATCGGTCCATTTTTTACGCGGTAGGCAAACCACTGATGCGAATGGACTGGTAACTTTTACCACAATCTTCCCTGGATGGTACAGTGGCCGTGCAACACACATCCACGTACATGTTTATAATGCGGCTGGCACATCATTAAATGTAACGCAAATTGCTTTCCCCGAAGGTGCAGGCACTTCATTAGCATTGGTAAACGGTTATAGCAAGGGCATGACGGGCTATACCTATAATAATGCCGACAATGTTTTTAGTGATGATAAAACGGGTGTAGAAATTGCAACCGTAACGGGAACATTGACCGCAGGTTTCGAACTTACATTTAAATTGAACGTAAAAGCATAGCATAATCCTTATAATTGTTTTATTTTCATAAAGACGTTAGGATTTCTTAGCGTCTTTTTTAATTTTATGCCATGTCGAGGAAAGTAATTACGCTATGTTATCGAAAAATAATTGATGCAACCAATATCAGCACATGGGATAAGTTTGTGCATGAAGATAGTTTTGCCGAGTTCAAAATGCAGGCACAGTTTTATAATCAGGAAGAGCGATTTACTACTTTTGCCGAAATAGTATTGAATGTTCCAGAGGCAGAGAAATTACATTTTCTGGTCAGCGCAGCAATTACTGGCTATTTGCGCCAGTTAAATGGAATTATCCCTGATGTACTGGATAATTTAGGCAGACGTTTCCTGACTTTTGAAAACTTTAAGTTCGAATTGATCAATTCGGACATTAACAACCTTGAAAAGCATAAAGTGGCCATCAATTTTTTCTCAAAACCGCTGGTTTGGCACGATACAATAGACAACTTGCTTTTGGTATCGCAATTTAAAGAAAGTAATGAAGATGAAGTTTTCACCAATCTTTTTCAGATCCAGCCTTTTGTAAGTATTCACGCCATAAAAAACATTGATTAACGATGGAACCCACACCTGGAAAAATATTTTTAGCCGATGAGCGGGGTTTAACAGAAACTTCGGTACTTAGAAGATACAGCACCTTTAATTTCGAGAAATATTATAATGAACACAGAGCACCTTTTGGCAACTTATTTTTATGCAATGATGAATCGATTGCCGGCGGAAAGGTTACGTTTTTTCTATGCAAAGAAGATTCGCTCCAGATATTTATGCCCATTACCGGCGGAATTGATATTGTTGCCAACGGAAAAGAATTTGCTTTAGAAACCGGGCAAGCACAGGTGTTGAACATGGGTAAGGGCGAAGTATTGGAAATCAGCAACCCCTACCAAAACGATGTGATTAATTACATGCAGTTTGGGATTAAAACCGATATGTTTTTAATGCGGGCAAGCGAAATGCTTTTCAACTTCGATTTTGAAAAAAACCAAAACCAGCTGCTCGAAATTATTTCCAGTCCCAAATTACCTTTTAAGCTAAGTGCAGGCATTTTTACTGGTCGCGAAGAAGCAGTTTATAAAATGCAAAGCCCAAATCATCAGTTTTATGCTTTTATTATTGATGGGGCTTTCGAAATTGAAGGTCGCTTGATGCACGCAAGAGATGGTTTAGCGCTCTGGGATAGTGAACAGGTAGAGTTGGAGGCCCTGAGCAATAATGCGATTGTGGTGATTTTGGAATTTAGATTTTAGTTTTTTGTCATTCTGAACGCAGTGAATGACGGATGGGATGAAAAGATTTCTTCGTTTAAAATCTTAAAAGATCACAGTAAAAAATCGATTTTGAAGATGCTAACATCTTACACCAATAATATTTTATTGACGCTGGGTTTTGCGTTAGGGATTGTAAGGGTTCAGTACCGATTAAGCATCTGCTTTTATTTAGTTACTGTATGCTTGCTTGTTTCACAGGTCTTCATCGGTACCGCAGCGAAGCGCAGCCCTGAAAAGCTCGACCTCTTCCTGATTTTTCATCATGGAAGAGGGAACGCCCAAATGATTAAATAAGATAAATTACCTGATTATCCTTCGACAGGCTCAGGATGACATTCTATTTAAAAACTACTTCCGTGGCGCCATAGCCAAATTTTTCTTTTCTGGCATCCATGTATGTTTTTACATGTGGATTTTTACTGATCAGTTTATGGATTTTATCTCGCAAAGTGCCATTACCAGAACCATGGATAAAAACGATTTTATCGAAATGATGCACAACCGCAGCATCCATCGCGGTTAGAAAATGATTGATCTGGATCTGCAGCATTTCATCCGCTTCTAAAAAATGATGATCATCTCTTAGCTTTTCGATATGCAGATCGATTTCTTTTTGAGGAGCTGCTACCGTTTTTTTCTCTTCAGTAGATTTGAAAAAACTTTCCTTTAATTTCTGTGGATCGATGGTTACCGGAACCAGATCATCCAAACGGATTAACCAGCCCTTATTTCTCAATTGAGGCAATTCTTTTTGTTCGGTGCTAAAATCTTTTGCCCTAAATTTCTTACGGATTACCAAAGGGTCGATAGGTTTCACATCAGCTTTGCTAAATACCAAAACCTGAAAGTTAAATTCTGGCCAAAGGTCAAGATCGGCCAAGGAAGCAGAATAAACTAAAGTAGAGCCGTAAGATTCGATTATCCCATGAAAAGCACCTGCATACTTCTCTTTCCGCTCGGTGGTTAAGCTTACCAATAAAATATTTGGAGAATGGTTCTGCAGGTGAAAATGCACCACATTACCCGCCTTATCATCGGTAGCAACAGCTATATAAATACCGTTTTCGATTTTGTTAATGCTGGGGATATTTACCTGGATGGGTTTTGGGGCATCCAACTCTTCGGCTACTACACCATGACCATGTACAGAAGTTAAATTACTCATCGCAACAGGTATCTCGAAACCATCTTCATCGGTAACACCCAAAGTTTGGCTATCGATAATTTTAGTTACATAACCTTCACGTTTTTCATCAACAAAACGCACAAAATCTCCCAGTTTAAATTTCATTTTCTTTATTTTTTTGGCAAAGGTTTAGTCCCATGCATTTAATCAGATTATATCTTCGGACCCCAGACTTCCGACTCCTGACTCAATTAATGACGAGTGTCGTTTCCGTGATAAATGCTTAGGTAACTTTCATACCTCGAAACGGCAATTTCACCATCGTTTACTGCTGCTAAAACGGCACAGCCGGGTTCGTTAACATGCCTGCAGTTGTTAAAGCGACAATCGTGCGAAGTTTTAAAGATTTCTCTAAAAAAATGGCCTAGTTCTTCTTTTTCGATATCAATAACGCCCAGTTCTCTAATTCCGGGAGAATCGACAATAAAGCCGCCCTGTGGCAGTTCGAACATTTCGGCAAAAGTGGTGGTATGTTGTCCTTTATCGCTCCAGTCTGAAACCTCCCCCGTTCTTAAATCGCGATCGGGTAATAATGCATTAATCAAACTCGATTTCCCAACACCCGAGTGACCAGATATCAGTGTGATTTTATCGGTAATCAATTCCTGAATGACCGGAATGTTAATGCCTTTTAAAGCCGAAACTTCGTAGCAGGCATAACCGATATTCTCGTATATATCTTTAAACTCCTGAAGAATTTCTAAACCCTCTTTACTAAACAGATCGAGTTTATTAAACACCAAAACCGCAGGTACATCGTAAGCCTCGGCCGTAACCAAAAAACGATCGATGAAACCTAGAGATGTACGAGGTGAAGCTAGCGTAACCACCAGCATAGCCATATCTAAATTTGCAGCCAATATCTGTGCCTGCTTACTTAGGTTGATCGATTTGCGGATGATATAGTTTTTACGTGGCAGCATTTCGTGTATCAAACCCTGGTTGCTATCCCGTTCCAGATCAAATTTCACCCTGTCGCCAACCGCAATCGGGTTGGTGGTTTTAAGTCCTTTAATCCTGAATTTGCCTACAATCCGGCAATCGTAGCGTTCGCCATTATCGGCCAAAACACTATACCAGCTCCCTGTAGATTTAATAACTAATCCCTGCATATTTGCGGTAAAGGTATGAATATGATTTCATTGGTAGAAGTGGCTAGTCAGGATAAAAGTTTGTACATTAATGATGAAGAATAAAAAGGAATACAGACATTTCGGCGAAATATTTTGTTATCCACTAAATATCTTACATAAATCCAACGCTTTAAAAGGCAAAAAACCTAAATTTGCGACAACAAAAATCAAAAATATAATGAGTTTCAGAATAGAACACGATACCATGGGCGAGGTGCAGGTACCAGCCGACAAATACTGGGGTGCCCAAACCGAACGCTCACGCAATAACTTCAAAATCGGGCCTGAAGGTTCGATGCCAAAAGAAATTATCCACGCTTTTGGATATCTGAAAAAAGCAGCTGCGCTTGCTAATACCGAGCTTGGTGTATTATCAGCAGAAAAAGCCGATTTAATAGCTAAAGCATGTGATGAAATTATTGCTGGACAGTTAGATGATCAATTCCCATTGGTAATCTGGCAAACCGGTTCGGGTACGCAAAGCAACATGAATGGTAACGAAGTGATTGCAAACCGTGCTCATGTAATTAACGGTGGTTCATTAGCTGACGATAAAAAAGTACTTCACCCTAATGATGATGTAAATAAATCACAGTCATCAAACGATACTTACCCTACTGCAATGCACATTGCAGCCTATAAACTTACAGTAGAAAATACCATTCCAGGTTTAGAGAAACTAAGAAATACTTTAGCTCAAAAAGTTGAAGAATTCAGTACAATTGTTAAAACCGGGCGTACACACTTTATGGATGCTACACCACTTACCTTAGGACAGGAATTTTCGGGTTATGTACAACAGATTGATAACAGCATCAGAGCCATTAAAAATGCTTTGGTTATGGTTGCCGAACTGGCTTTAGGTGGTACGGCTGTTGGCACAGGCTTAAATACACCAAAAGGATACGATGTTTTAGTGGCTAAAAAAATTGCTGATTTAACAGGTTTACCATTTGTTACGGCTCCAAATAAATTTGAAGCCTTGGCAGCGCATGATGCAATGGTAGAACTTTCTGGCGCTTTAAAACGTACTGCGGTTGCTTTAATGAAAGTAGCTAATGATGTAAGAATGTTAAGCTCTGGCCCACGTTGTGGTATTGGCGAAATCGTAATTCCTGATAATGAACCGGGATCTTCAATCATGCCAGGCAAAGTTAACCCTACACAACCAGAAGCTTTAACAATGGTTTGTGCACAGGTAATCGGTAACGATGTTGCCGTATCAGTGGGTGGGATGAGCGGCCATTTCGAACTTAATGTGTTTAAACCGCTTATTGCAGCTAATGTATTACAGTCGGCCCGCTTAATTGGCGATGCCTGCGTTTCTTTCACCGATAAATGTGCCGAAGGAATCACCGCTAACTTGCCGGAAATTGAGAAACATTTACAAAATTCTTTAATGTTGGTTACGGCTTTAAACCCGCATGTGGGTTACGAAAATGCCGCTAAAATTGCGAAGAAAGCACATAAAGAAAATAAAACTTTAAAAGCTGCAGCTGTAGAATTGGGCTTGTTAACCAACGAACAGTTTGATGAATGGGTACGCCCGGAAGATATGGTTGGCAGTTTGAAATAATTAATTTTTAAAGATGTTATAAAATATAAACTTTGTCATCCTGAGCCTGTCGAAGGACCCGCTATAAATTTATAATAAAGCGTTTCGACAGGCCCAACGTGACAAATCCAAGTGAAAGTATTTTATGCTACAACCTCTTTGCTAGCTTCAACAATTACAGTTCTAATCAATACGGTTAATTAAAACATAGGCAAAATGAATTCTATACTCTCTATACTCATGAGCGCGTTATCTTTTATAGCTCCATGCATTGTATTTGGAACCTGCTGCTATTTTTTAGCAAAAAAAAATGTAGTTGAAGCCATTTTAATGACCATAGGCTCGGGAATTGGTATACTGATACACTTATTTTATATTCTATTGCCACTATGGATTAGTAGCAGGAATATCCCCTATACTGAAATTTCAAAATATTATACTTTAATCGGTATTATCGGTGCACTAGCCAATATTTGTTTTGCAGCCGGCTTTTTAATCCTGATTATCAATACCATTAAAAAGAATACTGCAACACACGATCAGTTTCCTAAAAGCATCGATTAATAATAATGAACAAGCTGCACCCGGGTTTAAAGATTTTCTACATCATCCTTTTTACGTTATCTATCTTACATGTAGCTTGTAGTCCGCGGCCTAATATACAGGGCAAAGGTGAAGATTTTATGCAAGGCGTTTGGAATCAAGATTCCGTCGCTTTTAGCAATAAACTGAGCAACTACACACAGCACCATTTCAAATTTACCTGCGATTCTGTTTATATTGATATGGTTACCCACAGCAAAGTAAATTTTTATGAAGATTCCTGTTACAACAATGGCATTTGGAAAGAATATGCCAAAGGCGTTTACGTAGTTAAAGGTGATACCCTATTTGTTGGCGCCACCTTTACACACGCTAACTATAAACAGAAAATATCGGGATGTTACCGCATTGGCCGATATGATAAGAACTTCCTGATCAAAAAGAAATCTGCAGATACATTATTGTTAGAAAGTTTAAGCGACCAACGCGAAATCAAATTAATCCTCAAAGAAAAAATTACCTGCGTACAAAAAGAATTATAAAATGATTTTAACATCAATTAAAAAGAAATTAACCATTGCGCTAGTTTTTGGTTTTTTAGCCTATTTACCAATTCAGGCAAATGCCTGGGGTACCATTGGTCACCGGGTGGTTGGCGAAATTGCCGACAGTTACTTAAAAACTAAAACACGCAAGGCTATTCAGGGTATTTTAGGTTACGAAACTTTGGCCATGAGTGCCAACTGGGGCGATTTTATCAAATCAGATTCTACCTACAATTACATGTATAACTGGCATTTTGTTAATCTTCCGGCAGGACTAAACAAAGATGGCGTTTACAACTTTTTAGAAACTGAAAAGTCGCCTAATCTTTACAACAAAATACCTGATCTAATTGCTGTATTAAAAAAAGCAAGTAGCACCCCAGCCGAAAAGAAATTGGCTTTACGCATGTTGGTTCACCTGGCGGGCGATTTATGCCAACCTATGCATGTTGCCCGTAAAGATGATTTGGGTGGTAACCGAATTTCGGTGTTATGGTTCAATGAAAAATCGAACATCCACAGGGTTTGGGATGAACAGCTTATCGAGTATCAACAGTTAAGCTATACAGAATATGCGAAAGCAATTAATCACCCTTCGGCTGTTCAACTTTACAACTGGCAGAACACAGGCCTTAAAGATTGTATTTACGAATCCTACACCATTTGCAACAAAATTTACGATACCACCAAACCAGATGCTAAATTAAGCTACCGCTACAATTTTGATTGGGTTGAAACCCTTAACGAACAGCTATTAAAAGGTGGTGTTCGGTTGGCTAAAATGTTAAATGATATTTACGGATAAAGCCATTTAAGTAAAAATACCAAAGCAATAGTTTGGGTATTTTTTTTCTTTGTAGCACTAAGCCGATCATCATCGTTTAAGTAAAAAAACTAAAACTATGAAAAAATTAATGTTGCTCACACTGGTGCTTTTTTCTCTTTCGTGCAAAAAGAAAAATCAGGAAGAAGATCCCATTACCAAACAAAAATGGGTACTAGAAACAGCGGTTGTTTCACCGGCTTTAAATATAAAAGGGGAATTTATTACCGATTATAAAAAACTGAAAGGTGATAACGGCTGCCTATCTAACAATTACACCCTAACCTTTCTTACTAACGGAACTTACCAGCTATCCTCTACCGGGTCGCTTTGTGATATGGCAGAAAATGGCCCCAATCAAAAAAAATGGAGAAGATCGGGCGAGCAGATAATTTTAGGCGGCAATCCCGAATCAGAGATTATTTGCAATGTAAATGGTAGTACCTTAACTTATACAATAGCAAATACGCCCGGAGTAATTTATTACAAAGTGGTATATACTTTTAAAGCACAATAATATTGAAAATTTTAATGGTCTGTCTCGGTAACATCTGCCGTTCGCCGCTGGCCGAAGGCATTATGCGCCACCTGGCAGACAAACAGCATTTAAACTGGGAAATTGCTTCGGCAGGAACGGGCAATTGGCATATTGGCAAAGCCCCAGATCACAGGAGTATTTCGGCAGCGAAAGCGCTAGGTTACGATATAAGCAAACAGCGGGCACAACAATTTAACCACTCCATGTTTGCTAAATACGATCTGATTTTGGTTATGGACCGGAATAATTTAGCTGATGTTAAAAACCTTGCTAAAAGTGAGGAAGAGCGAAAAAAGGTTAAACTTTTTCTTGATAACGACGAAGTTACAGACCCATATTGGGATAATGCCCTGTTTAACCCCGTTTGCAGGCAGGTTGAAGAAAGATGTATAGAAATTATCAAACAACTTTCTTAAATTTAAAGCTCAATATCCATCACTAACCAAGTCAGCAAAAATGAAAAAATACCTGTCCCTATGTTTATTAATTGTATCCGTTTTTTTATTCCAAAGCTATACAACCGCTAAGAAATCGGCAAAAGTTTTAGTTTTTTCCAAAACCAAAGGCTTTAGGCACAACTCTATTGAAACTGGAAAAGAAGTTATCCAAAAATTGGGCACCGAGCATCATTTTGATGTGGATACTACAGAAAATGCCGATCTGTTTACAGAAGATAACCTTAAAAAATATGCCGCTGTTATTTTTTTAAATACAACAGGCGATGTTTTAGACAATAAACAACAGGTAGCCTTCGAAAGGTATATCCAGGCAGGTGGAGGTTATGTGGGCATCCATGCCGCAACCGATACTGAATACGATTGGCCTTGGTACGGTAAATTGGCCGGCGCTTATTTCATCAGTCACCCAGCCGTACAGGAAGCTAAATTTATCATTAAAGATAAAAAACATCCTTCAACCAAATTCTTTACCGATTCAGTTTGGATGAGAAAAGATGAGTTATATAACTTTAAGGATATCAATCAAGATATTAAAGTGCTGATTACCTTAGATGAAAAATCGTATACTGGCGGTAAAAATGGCGATTCCCATCCTTTTAGCTGGTACCACAATTTTGATGGCGGAAGGGCTTTCTATACCTGTATGGGCCATACCAAAGAAGGCTGGACAGAAGATAAATTCCAGAACCATTTATGGGGAGGCATTGAATATGCCATAGGCGGACAAAAGAAACTGAACTACAGTAAAGCTCATTCAAAATTATAAGCTCAAGGTTGAGCTTGCTGAACAATTAATCAGTAGGCTCAACCTTTCATTCCTATCTAATAAAATAACTGAGAAAGCACATTGCTTGCACTTGGTGTAGCAGGTTTTAAAGAAGTAAACTTGGCCAACTGCGCAACCGTTAAAGCGGTCCCCAGTTTCGATTTCAATCCAGAAAACAATTTACCAAATTTGCTTTGATAAGCAGCAGGATCTGTTTTTTGAGTAGCCATAATGGTTGCCTTCTGCACCAAAAAATCTTTCACAATTGTAGTTACGGTTGGTTTTTGAGCCGGGGTTAAACTTAAGGCAGGAGTAAGTTTACCAATAATACCAGAGGCTAAGCTTGCCGCATCGAAACCCGTACTTGCTGCTGCAGCGGTTCCAACTTTACTTAAAAGACTTTGTGCATGAGACACAAAGTTTAGGCCCAATATCAGGGCAGATAAAATCAATATTTTTTTCATTTCAATAGTTATATATTTAACTAAGGTAAATAATTTACACCTTTTAGGAATAAATATTTATGAAGATCTGGCTTTTTTCAGATTAACCAAATAAATATAATTCAGCATACAGAAAGAAGCTACGGCCCCGAAAGTGTGCCATAAAAAGTGAGTACCAATTGTAAATACGTCCCACTTATCTGCAATTCGGAAAGTTAGCGCGAATATGAAAGCGATTAAGGCAAAACCAACCCATTTACCATTTTTCCATTCCGTTTTAATCAGGTACCCAAATACCGGAAATAAAACCAGTGCGGCCATAAAAGCATAATTGATGTTGATGAAGATCTGGAAATCACCATTGCTAAAGAGCCGTCGCACGTAAAATTGAAAGAATGCATAAACGGCTACAATTAAAACGGCAAAATACCATCTGGTTAGTTTGGAAAGAAAGTAAACCCCGGCCGAAAGACATAAGAGCATAATCGGCATCCAGTCCATCATAATAAAAATCGGCCAACGCCTCAATCCGTGATAAGTGGTGCCTCCAATTCCGCCTATATAAAGTAAAACTAAGGCAATGGTTAGAAAGCTATGCTGTTTGAAATTTCCCCAAATTTTTATTGTCCAATACACCGCAATAGCTAAAAAAAAGCAACTTGTTATTGCATTAAATGGCTCAGGAAAAAGCTGATTAAGGTTCGTTTCGGTATATATTGTACCTCCATCGGGAGGATTCTGGATAAAAGCGCTCATAATTAATTAACGTAAACTGAAATTAAATGTTTGGTGAATCCATGTAACGATCAAGATGTAAAAATAATTTCGTGTTTACATTTTCAAGAAGTTAAATATTGATTAACTCTTTTCCTTCAGCTGGTATTTTTTTGTACTTTAGTTAGATCTAAGCTATAATGATGATGAAGCCCATATTAATTCTTTTTCTATTCTTAACAACAGCAATTTACGCCCAAACACCGCCTAAACTTTACGGTGCAATACCATCAAAAAGGCAACTGGCCTGGCATGATATTGAAGTTTACGGCCTAATCCATTTTACGCCAACTACATTCGAAAACAAAGAATGGGGCTTTGGCGATGCGGATCCTAAAACATTTAACCCGACAGATTTTAATGCCGATCAGATTATTAAAGCCGCTAAAGCTGGTGGTTTGAAAGGGATTATTTTGGTAGCCAAACACCATGATGGATTTGCTTTATGGCCAACCAAAACGACCGATTATAATATCAGTAAAAGTCCTTTCAGAGCAGGAAAAGGAAATTTAGTTAAAGAGGTGGAACAGGCCGTACGCAAAAACGGTTTAAAGTTTGGGGTATACTGCTCGCCATGGGACAGGAATAATGCGCTTTATGGTACCGATAAATATCTGGCCATCTACCAGGCCCAGTTAAAAGAACTTTACAGCAATTTTGGCGAACTTTTTATGAGCTGGCACGATGGCGCAAACGGTGGTGATGGCTATTATGGTGGTGCAAAAGAAAAACGCTCGATAGATAACACTACCTATTACGACTGGAAAAATACCTGGGCCATTACCCGCAACATGCAGCCCATGGCCAATATTTTTAGCGACATCGGTTTGGATATCCGCTGGGTGGGCAATGAAGATGGTCATGCAGCGCCAACCTCCTGGGCTACCTTTACACCAATGGCACCTGACGGAAAAAATGAAGCTGTTCCCGGCCAGGCAAATTATCCGCAAAGTCCTGAAGGAATACGAAACGGTAAATTCTGGATGCCAGCAGAATGCGATGTTCCTTTAAGAAAAGGGTGGTTTTACCATGCCAATGAAAAGCCTAAAACCCCAGAAACACTGTTCGATCTATACTTAAAAAGTGTTGGCCGTGGCGCAGGTTTAGATCTGGGCTTAGCACCCGATACCCGTGGACAACTTCACGAGGATGATGTTGCTGCACTGAAAACTTTTGGCGACATGGTTAAACATACTTTCGAGAATAACCTGGCCAAAAATGCTCAAATTAAAACGAGCAATAGTAGAGGCAAAAAGTATGATGTTACTACCCTGCTTGATGGTAAAAGGGAGAGTTACTGGGCCACGCAGGATAATATTCACCAGGCAAGTTTAGAAGTAGATTTAAAAACAGCTAAAACCTTTGATATCATTAGCCTACAAGAGTATATTCCCTTGGGTCAGCGAATAGAAGCTTACACCATTGAGGTATTTGACAACAATGCCTGGAAGAAAGTTTACGATGGCACAAGCATTGGTGCAAAACGTTTAATTAAACTGGACAGCCCGGTTACGAGTAATAAAGTAAAAATAACCATTACTAAATCTCCGGTTTGTATTACGTTAAGTGAAATCGGGATATATAAAAAAGCTGTTTAAATTAATTTAGTCTATTTGTAAAGTATCTCAAATACATTCCCTAATGCAGTGGAAGTTTGTTTACTGTACCGGTAAGTGCTATCAGCCTTAATATCTCTGTACATCAGCATTACAGCCCGATAGGATACTTTACTGAGTTTTATTTTTTCATTCCGTTCTTTAACATCCTCAGGTTTTAAATTTAAAGCCTGCATTTGTTTAATTACGACCAAATTCCTTTCGGTAGGAATAATTCCTTCTTGTTTGATAGAAGTTAATTTAACATCTTTTGGCAAAGAAATTTTTAAGTTCATAATTCCGTTCAGTGATCGCAAATTCTCATTAAAAGTATTGCTTAACTTGCGATACTCTTCAGTGTCATACTTTGGATTAAAGTAAATTATTCCACTAAAAAACATTAAGAATAATAGAACAGCAACTGCGTATCTTGCCCAGCTTTTTACTTCAAAAGTTTTGCCCCATCTATAAGTAAGTAACCAGGCAAAAATAAAGCCTGAAATAAAACCCCCAATATGTGCAGCATTATCTACCCTTTTGCCAAAGGCGCCATTTACGAGCACCAGTAATGAGACAACCAATGTACTCACTAATAATGCTTTCGTTGCTTTACGTTCAAAAGATTTAGTAATTAATAAGGCGATAAAAGCTCCATATAAGCCCATTATAGCCCCTGAAGCGCCCATCATCACCCCTTCCTGGTGAAAGATCAAACTCACTAGGCCACCGCAAGCCCCACTCATCAAATAAATAAAGAGGCATTTTTTCCAGCCGAGCTTATTTTCGATCATTAACCCCAGATAAACCAGGGCATACATATTAAAAAATAGATGTGATGGCGATCCATGAATAAACTGATAAGTAATCAAGCGCCAATATTGGCCGCTAAGGACTAAATTACGTTGGTTAACCCCAAAATTTAACGCTATCTTTTTTAGCTCTTCTATAAAATCCGTATCATAACTGCTTCCATTTCTTACAAACTGATACTTCAGGTATACTATCGAGAAAAGAACAAATGCCAAATAATAAAAGATATTGATGAGCACCAAAATTGGCGTTGCTGTATAGCCTTTTTGAGGAAAAAACAGGAAGAAAATATTTTTGATCTTATTCTTAGTTGCCAGAGGGGCTTTTTCGAAGTAGCGATCGTCCTGCGTTGCTATAAATTGGTGGAATTTATACAGATTTTCTTCCCAAACATCCTTCAGGTTGAATTCTACGTATTCAAATTCGTGAAAAAATTTTTCGAGGTTTAAATCGTTCTTTCCATAATCATTAAATAACATTTGAATCCCTACACACTCACTCTTTACCACTGCGAAATTTCCATGGATACGGATAGATATTTCTTCACTATAGGACTGGAAAGATATTGGTGTATAAGCAATTAACCCGCTTTCAGATACATGACTAAGGCTCCAGCCGAGATTTTCGATGGCCTGCTTAGCAACAATTAAATATTTATCTGCCGGAAAATCGGCCAAAGGAATATATTTTTCAATTTTAGGCGAGTACCCCCAACTGATTGACATAGCGCGTTATATTTTTTTCGCTACTAAGATAATATAAGGTGATAGATTTTTGCTTTCGAATGGGATAATCTTTGTAAATACTTTTCCAGTCAGCCAAACTACTTTCTTAAATAGGCGAACGCCTGCCGATTTCTGACTTTCATTTTCCAACCACACACTAAAACGGCCAAAATAACCCGATTTTACTTCTTTAAGTCCGGCCTGTTCGCAGATGGATTTCAATAACACTGGGTTCATGCTATCGATATTGTGTTTATCATAATTTTCTCTATCGAAATTCTTTTGGAACCAGCCATTAACTGCTTTAAAATTTGGTAAGGTGATAAATAAAGTACCGCCTGGTTTTACAAAGGCAATATGACGGTTAATAATATCGGCAGTATCGTTAAAATGTTCGATTAAACCGCAGCTTAGTACAAGATCGTACTGCTTTTCGGGCGTGTAATTAAAAAGATCAGTTTCAATGATATGGATATCCTTTTCGGTTAATCCGTTCTTTTCTAAAAGCTCATTTACAACCGGTGGATGAACAAAGTAATCGAGAAGGGTAACATCAAGCTGAAAATATTTTTTCAGGAATACGGCATAATAACCCGGAAAACCACCCAATTCTATAGCGGTTTTAACATTATCTCTCTGAATAACATCGGCCAGTTGCTGATGAAATAAATAGTTTGAAGGTAACTGAACCGCTAGTCCTTTTTTACTTTCCCAATAATTTACCCAAAAAGCCCTGTCGGTTAATAAATTTGCCATGTTTTAAATAATTCCAATCCCAAAGAAACGGAAAAATTTGGTTAATTGTTAAAGTGGTTAACTGTTTAAACTGTGAAATTGGTTAATTGTAGACAGCACCATGCTATATACAATTAACCGATTTAAACACTAACCGATTAACGCTTCTTCCGATTAACCCTACTTAAGGTCCTTCAAAATCTCTGCCACTGCTTTTTCGAGTTGAGGATCTTTATCTGCCAGACGGTCTTCAAAAGTATTTTTCACGAAGATATCTGGCTTAACGCCTTCTTTTTCGATGTTTTTGCCATCCATGGTATAACAGCCCCACGATGGTAAACGGTAAGAAGAGCCATCAACCAAACCTTTAGCAGAAGTAAAAATAATCCAACGGTAGGTTTCTGTACCGATAATCTTACCCAATTTTAATTGTTTAAACCCTGCAGCCGTCATTTCAGCATCACTTAAAGATTGTTCGTTAATTAGCAATACAATTGGCTTCGCTGCCGGGCCAAAATTACTTTGAGGAGCCATTTTGCCGCCGCGGTATTTCCATTGTAAATAAGGGCGCTGAGAAAGGAATTTTAGCACATCATCATGTACGTTCCCTCCGGTATTGTAACGCAGATCGAGGATAATGGCTTCCTTATTTTCTTCTTGTGCAACCATATCCAACAAAAAAGTTTCCAATTCGCCACTACCCATGTTTTTCATGTAAGAGTAAGCAACCCTGTTGTTGCTCCATTTATCAACATTTTTATGGTTTTGAGTGATCCACTCATCGTAAAGATTTCCACGCAAATTACCCGAGCTTTCCGGATGTACGTTTACAAAAACATCTTTTCCGTTACGCTTAAAGGTCAAAGTGATTTCTCTATCCAATGATGGTTTACTAAAATAATAATCGCGGTCTATTTTTTCATCCACCTTAACACCGTTTACTTCTGTCAGAATATCTCCTGCCAAAATATTGGTTCCAGTACGGGCGGCATTACTTTTAGCCGCAATACGTTTAACCTTTAAAGGATTTTCATTATCGAAGATGATTCCTGTTTCGTTGGTGATGTAAGTAAGGTTTTTGCGTTCCTCTGCCCCCGCGCTGTTAAAGCCCATGTGCGAAGAATTTAGTTCGCCCAGCATATCGTTCAATAAAATCCTCAGGTCGCTGCGGTTGTTCACATAAGGCAGATAAGCGGCATAACGTGTTCTCATTTTATCCCAATCTACGCCGTGGAATTTTTCGTCGTAAAAATTCTCATCCAAACCTACCCAGGTTTCGTAAAACATCTGATTAAACTCGGCATTCAGATTTCTGGTAAATTTATAACCGTGGTCTACGCGGTCAAGCTTGTTCCCTTCCAAGGTATATTTGTTGATTGCACCTCTTGATAAAACGAAAAATTTATCACCAGTCGATACTATTGAGTAATCACCTCCATCGGCAACTTTTTCTGTTTTATTGGCTTCAAAAGGCTCAATGGTAGTGCGGTAAAGTCCTGGGGCACCACCTTCGTGGTTAGATGAATAAAAAACATAAGTTTTATCGCCTTTTGCAAAAGCATCAGTTCCGTACTGGCCACCAAATGAAGGGCCAACCAGTTCTATGCGATCTAAAATATCCTGCGTATTAATGGTAATTACATTTGCTGGTTTTGGTGTAGGTTTTACCTCAGTCTTCTTTTTAGTTGTATCTGTTTTTGCTTTTTTATCATTTTTCTTATCAGGTACCGCTGGTTTGACATCAGTTGGTGCAGGCTTGGTTTCTTTAAACAGATCATCGAACTTATCAGAACGGTAAGGCTCATCGTAATTGTTCAACGCCATACGGTAAATGTGCGCATTCTGCATTCCCGTTGGGTAAGAAGGCTTGGTGCGGGCACTGGTAAAGAAAATGTATTTGCCATCTGGCGACCACGCTGGACCTGTTTCGGTAACACCTGTATTAGTTAAATTGATGGTTTTATTACCTTTAATGTTATGTACCATAATATCCTGCTCGAAATTCCGGTATACAGTGAAAAGTACATATTCATCATTAGGTGAAAAGCTTGGCGCAGCGCTTTGCAAAGCCCAAAACTCGTCGGTTACCAATGTCTTTGCGTCGAAAGTTTTAAGATCCATCAGTTTGAGCTCATTTCTACCGCTCAGGTATACCGCCATGGTTTTGGTTTTGTTCAAGGTAATATCGCGTACATTTGCTTTATCCTTTGTAAGCTGTTTTACCGATCCTTTTCCGTCGCCGGTAATGGTAAACCAGTTCTGATAGCCGTTTGCCGTTTGGCTGAACAAAATCGTTTTGTTATCGGCCAGCCATTTGCATTCTAAAGCACGTTCGCCGCTATTGGTAATCTTACGGATAAATTTTCCGTCTGCATCGCTTACAAATACTTCACCACGCGAAATAAAAGCCATTTTTTTTCCATCGGTAGAAACATCAAAAGCCGAAATATTTCCGCGAACGTCGTACTCCTGCTCTTTACTCAACACTTGGTTACGCGAAGTACTGATATTGATTTTCTCGGTTTTCTTCGAAGCTACATCGTAGGTGTACAATTGATAATCCTTCTCAAACACAACTGTAGTTCCATTGGCCGAAACAAAGGGGCGTTTAATGGAAGTATCAAAATTAGTCAGGCTTGTTTTCTTGCCACCAATAAAAGTGTACAGATTGTATTCCTCATTGCCCTCATCTGATACAAAAAAGACATTCCCTTTTTGATCAACACTGGTCCAGAAATCTTTCCCGATATAATCGGTATAACGTTTATAGCTTTTCGACTTTGGGTTGTACGATTGAATATCTGGATTGTAGGCTCCTTTGTAGTGTTTGCGGTTTGCAAATCGGTAACTCTCCCAGGTATCGTTAAAAAACAGTTCACCACTTGGCGACTCAGCGATGTGGTGCGTAGTATTGAAATAATTGTCGAATAAACGAACAGCCGTACCACCGTTTACACTTACTTTATAACTCGAAAAAGAATTATAGCGACCAGATGTGAAATAAATTGTTTTTGAATCCCAGCTCCAGTTATCTACTTCATCCGCAGCGTCGTTAAAAGTTAATTGTTTAATATCACCACCGGTTAAAGGCATAACGTACACGTCGTAATTACCAAACTGATTGGATGAAAAAGCCATCCATTTCCCATCAGGAGATATTTTCGGATTAATTTCTTCTCCCGGCATGGCGGTAATCCTCGAAGCTACGCCTCCTTTTACCGGTACTTTCCAGATATCACCATCATAGCTGAATACTATTGTTTGTGCATCGGGCGTTAAAGCAGGGTATGCCGCAAAGTAGGTTTGACCTTGAGCAAAAGTATAAATGGGCAACAAAAATGCAAGTGTTGCAAGTGATTTTAACAGGGATTTGATCATGATTTATTTTGTTTGGCTTTGATGCCTTAAATTACACAACAGATTTTATATTCGTAAACAATAAAATGTATTTTTGATTGATTTGAAAGTAGTACACCTAAATACCTACGATGGAAATGGCGGAGCAGGACGTGCCTGTTTGCGTTTAAGTGATGCCTTAAAGGCAAGTGGAATCGATTCGAAAGTATTGGTTTACTATAAATTTGGGCAAAACCCGAAGATTGATACTTTTAGCAAATCACCCTTTCAAAAAGCCAGAGCTATTTATAATATTTTATCAGAAAGGTATTTTGCCAAATGGTTGAGTAAATCGGTAAAAACCCCATTCAGTTTGCAATGGTTTGGCCGTTCGGTAATTAACCATCCCGAGGTTAAAAATGCTGATATTATCCATTTACACTGGGTAAACCATGGTTTCTTAAATCCTAAGTTTTTAGCTCAGCTTGATGAACTGGAAAAGCCAATTGTATGGACTTTTCACGATAGCAATGCTTTTACAGGTGGATGCCATGTGCGTTATGGATGCGAAAATTTTCACCAGCAATGCGGTAATTGCCCGATTTTAAAAATCAGCGGAAAAAATGATATTTCGCACAAAACCTGGGTGCGTAAACAAAAGGCTTATACAGAATTGAATTTCCACATTGTTGCGCCAAGTAAATGGATGGCTGCATCGGTAAAGTTCAGCAGCTTGTTGGGCACAAGGAAAGCTACAGTTATCCCGAATACGATTGAAACAAAAATTTTTAAACCTTATGTTAAATCGGAGGCGAAAAAAATCTTAAAAATCAATCCGGATAAATTTGTATTGATGAGCGGATTTATGCCCTCAAAAAACGACAAACATAAAGGAACCCCTTATTTAATCGAAGCTTTAGAAATCCTTTCGCGCAGAGCTGGAATACAAAAAGAAAATATTGAATTGGTTATTTTCGGTAATAAGGAAAATGCAGAAATGCCCGAATTTCCTTTTAAAACTATATTTTTGGGTACCATTAATAAAGACGATCATTTGGCAAAATGTTATTCGGCGGCCGATGTTTTTATTACGCCTTCTCTCGAAGATAATCTACCCAATACAGTAATGGAAAGTTTGTCATGTGCTACGCCTGTTGTTGCCTTTACTACGGGGGGGATTCCGGATATGGTGAAACACATGCAGAATGGCTACCTGGCTGAATACCAGAATGCTGAAGATTTGGCAAATGGTATCGAGTGGCTCTACCATCGTCCAAATAAAGAAGAAATCCAAAAAGCAGCCAGATTAAGTATTTTAACAGATTTCTCGGAAGAAGTAATCGCTGCGGAGCATATCCATCTTTACGAAACGTTGATTGATTTACAGCCGAAGTAAATTAAGCGCGCCACAAAAACACAGAAATCAAGGGAATTTAGATAGACTACAGTGCGTTTTGATGCAAAATGTTTACCCAATTTCATTTTCACCTTGAGGGAGAAAAATTTGCACAATCTTTATTAAATTTACTCCAATCCAAAAACCCAGCCCTTGCCAAAGCTAACTGTCATCACCATTGTGTACAATAACGTTCGCGATATCGAGCGTACTATTCAGTCTATCCTTAAACAGACCTATAAAAAAATCGAATATATTGTAATAGACGGTGCATCAACGGATGGCACTTTGCAGATTGTTGAGCGTTATAAAGATCAGATTACAAAAATTGTATCTGAACCAGATAAAGGTATTTATGATGCCATGAACAAAGGTTTAGCATTAGCGACGGGCGATTATGTTTTATTTATGAACTCAGGTGATGAGATTTATGATGAACAAACAGTAGAAGATGTTTTTACCTCTGCCCCTGGTGCCGATATTTATTACGGAGAAACGGAAATGTACAATGATAACTGGGAAAATTTAGGCCGCAGAAGGCACGAGGCTCCCGAAGAGTTTGATTGGACCAGCTTTAAATACGGCATGAACATTAGCCACCAGGCCATTTATATCCGCCGTAGTATTATTACGCCATACGATTTAACTTATAAGTACAGTTCAGATATTGATTGGATCATCAAAGCGGCAAAAAAGGCATCTAATATTGTTAATGTTCACCGTTATGTAGCCAAATATCTGGTTGGTGGCATGAGTAAGAAAAAACACCGCGAGAGCTTAAAAGAACGGTTTAAAATCTTCACCAAATATTATGGCTTAGTACCGAATATCTTTAATCATATTATCATTGCAGGTAACCTGGCTTTGTATTTTGTTAAGCACCGTAGAACGAACGACTAGCTTATGAATGAAGAAATTAACGCGCTACTCTCTATCTATGAACAGGAAAAAAAATTAATCGAGTCTATAATCGAAGAAGATCGGATTGATGGTGATTATAAAGCAATTCGTTTAAATTCTAAAAATCTCAACAGAATACAGCACCAGATTGCACTGATCAAATCACTAATTGATCCATATACGCAAGAAAAAGAACGATTAAAAAGGACAATCGATTTTTTGGTTGAAAAAAGTGAGTTTGAAGAATCTAATGAGCACAGAACCCACATGCTTGCTCAGATTGATCGGAAATTAGATCAACTAAACAGTTATAAAGCAGGTTATTTTAACGATGGGCAAGAGTTTGATGATGCTATATTTGATTTGGTAGAACAGAAGATTGAAGGATTTATTTTCAACTTGAAAAAAGAAAATAAATTGGCCATATTGTTTAAACGCACGGATAAGGAAATTTTATTATCAGTTACCAATATAAAAAAGCTTAAAAAACAGCGCATCTTAGATAAAAACACCATAGCTGTACTTAAATCAATCGGTTTTAAAGAGGAAAAACACGCTGATTCATTAATTTTCACTTACGGTTTGGATAATTTTAAAGATGCTATTTTTATCAAAACCATTGTAAGCAGAGTGATTTTTGATGCATTCTATTTTCAAGAACTTGACAAGGAAACAACCATTGAGATTTTCTAATAATCTCAAATTTCTAAAAACAATAATTTTCCCTAACTGTCTTTTAATACATCACCTTATTAAAAATTAAAGATTATGGGACAATTAAGTAACCGCACTATTGCTGTACTTACAGAAAGCGGATTTGAAGAAGTAGAATTAACCGAACCTGTTAAAAGGTTAAGAGAAGAGGGCGCAACCGTTCACATTATCTCCTCAAAAAGCGGAAAAATAAAAGCCTGGGACCATGATCATTGGTCGATAGAAGTTGATGTAGACAAAACCATTTCGGAAGCAAATGCCGAAGATTACAACGGTTTGCTTTTACCAGGTGGTGTAATTAATCCCGATCAGTTACGTGTTAACGAAGATGCAATAGCCTTTGTAAAATCTTTCTTTGCCGATGGGAAACCTGTTGCGGCAATCTGCCACGGGCCTCAAACCCTAATTAACGCAGATGTGGTTCAGGGCCGAAAACTGACTTCGGTAAAAAATATTTCACAGGATCTGATCAATGCAGGCGCACTTTGGTCAGACGAGGAAGTAGTTGTAGACCAGGGTTTGGTTACGAGCCGTACACCAAAGGATTTACCTGCTTTTAATGATAAAATTGTAGAGGAATTTGCCGAAGGTGTTCACGAAGGGCAGCATGCCTAAAAACTTTGGACGCTCTTTCTAGATTCACTCAAAAACGGTTGGCAAATTTGTCAGCCGTTTTTATTTTTTGTCTTTTCTACGTGCCGTCAGATGTTACCATCTGACACCACAGCACTTTACAATTTAACCTGCCTAATAATATTTTTGATGTTCAATTCAATAATGTCGGTCATGGTTTTACAGCGTAAATAATTCGCATCGTTAAAATAATCGCTCATACTCTGTTTCAGCAAAGCTATATTTTCGGGTGTGGTTAATTCTTCCTTATTAGAAACATCACGGAGATCGGTTAGACGGTGCCGTTCGCTTCTTACACGGTGCACAATAGACGAACGTTCTTCTTGTTGGTACTGCAGTACGGTTTTCTCAGTTAATTGCTCCATACTCATTTTTACATATGGCAAGTTCTCTTTAAAAAACTGGGGCAAATAAACCTTTAAATTCCCTTCGTAAAACTGTTGGTCGAAATCTATTGCACGGATGCGAAACTGAATATCATCAAAATCAGGTGTAATCTGTACCACAAAGTTATAAGCGCGCATATCGCCCAAAAGCATAATTAAACAGCGTTCGTTAAACTTAACAAACTCTTTAGCAATCCTGGTCGGATTAAACTCAGGTGTATATAATTGTCCTTTTGTAAAAACATCACCCGGAATCCCCGCAATATGTTCTTCCACTAAGGTATTGCCATCAACAAGATAATTTACCTGATTGGGCGAAAGGATTTCTTCCATTTCTAAACCGTAAATCCGCGAAGCATCGGCTTTTTTGATGTAGAAATAATCGTAAACATCATTTAAACGGTTTACAATGCGGATACGAAATGGATGGGTATTTCCGAAGGTGCAATATTCTATTTTATCGATGTACTTGTGTTCAACGATTCTCAAATTACCCGATGCTTTTAGGTTTGCATAAATTTCTTTTAAACCATCATGCAAGGTTTCAATTAAATCCTGTGCATATATCGGGCCTTCCCAGAGCGAATCTTTACCAAACTTATCCATTAAAGGGAAAGCCTCGTTAAACTGCATTAAATCATTATAACCGATGGGTAATTTTGCTTCCCGTTGGTAAGTGCGTAAATATTTCTGCAAAGCAGGCGTTACCGGAAAAATCGGTTTCTTTTTCGAAATTCTTACATCGTTGTTTTCCATGCAGCGGCAATGTACAGTTTTATAGAAAATATATTATTTTTTTTGCCATGAATATTAACCACAGAGCGCACCGAGAACGTCACAGAGCTAACAGCGCATAGTTTAAACCAGTAAAAATGCTTTGTGGCCAACAAGAAAGAAAATCATCCATTCTCTCTTTTGTCTCTGTGAAACCTTAGTGTGCTCGGTGGTTACTAACGATTTGGATAACTAAATGGCAATCCATTCAAATACCTGCTGATTTTTCGATAGGGATAATTCCCTGCGCCATGATCGGCAAACTGAACAATAATGGTATTTGTTTTCGGATCAATGTACAACCTTTGGCCGAGCATGCCTTCTGCAGCATAATCGCCGTTATCACCTTCCTGCGGAATCCACCAAAGATAGTGATGGGCTGATTTTTGCCAGCCTTTTGCAGATGCAGGTTTTTCGGCACCTATATTTATCGATTGATTTACCCAGCTTTCTGGAACGATCTGTTTACCATTGTATTTACCTTTATTTAAATATAATCGACCAATTTTGGCAAAATCGATAGCCGTAACCTGAAAGCGACTTGCAGTGTTTGTTAAACCGTTAACCTGATCTAATCCCCAGGTGGCGTTATATTGCGTACCGATCTGTTTCCATACATTAGCTTCGAAATACTGCGCTACTGATTTACCCGTTGCCTTTTTTAAAACCCAGCCCAATAAAATCGGATCAATACTTTTGTACTTCCAAACCGTGCCTGGTTTATTTACCAGTTTAACTTTCATCAACTGGGCTTTCATATCATCCGTATAATAATATTTGGCTTCATCAGAAAAAAATGCCTTAACAATTCCACCTACAGCATCCTGAAACTCCAGACCTGATTTCATATCTAAAAGATTTTTTAATGTGATCTCCTCAAAAGCAGGATTCGATTTCAACTCAGGAATATAATCGGTTACCTTATCGTTTAAATTTTTTATGCTATGATCATTTAATGCTTGCCCGATCATAATAGAAATTATGCTTTTGGCACCAGAAAACATGGTGGTTAGGGTGCTATCACGATAACCCTTGTCATATTTTTCGTACAGAATACTATCATTCCTGATTACGATAAAAACATTGATCTGCCCATTTTTTAAATACTCTTTCAAGGGAATAGATTGATTATTTCCATCCAGGACATGAAGTGTATCTAAATCGTTCCGTTGCCTGGCCGATCTGATAAAATGAAAGGCAGAATCACTTTTATGCGAAATTTCCTGAGGGAAAATTTTATATGTTTCGGCACCAGGTGTTCTATTTTTTAGCACACTTAACAGGTAGGGCTTCCAAAGAAATAGCGCAAACAGCGATAAAAAAAATGAATAAATCAGAATTAAGAGTATTTTTTTGAAAGTTTTCATGGGTAGGCGTTATACCAACAAATATAAAATATTTAGGAAATTATGCCTGCTTTAGAAATTCATTTGTAGTAAAAAGAAGTTGATGTTTAGGCTTATATTTCCATCTTTTATGACTCCACAACCAATACTCGGGTTTTGCCCTGATAATTTCTTCCAAAAAACGGGTGTGCATTTCAGTAATTTCGAACTCAGTGGTCCTGGCCGGATTTAAACAAAGAGGCACACAATTTACCTCATAAAAGCCTCGTTTAAGCACATTGATTTTGAAATAAAAGATAGGCTGGTTGGTACGTTTTGCAATTTTTTCAATCCCTAACTGAACAGAGCTGGGCTGATGCATAAAACTTGTCCAATAATGTGATTCGTCTTTCGAGGGTGCCTGGTCATTCCCAAAACTAAATATGCTCGGTTTATTTTTACTCGCCTGCAAAGCCCTCATGGTTTGTCGCATAGCAATTAATTTGTTACCGAATTTGCTTCGTACTTTTTTAAACCAAGTATCGAAAACTGGATTGGTTAAGGGTTTATAAATAGGATAATGGTCTGCAGAAAAATTGAGCCCGATACCTAAGGTACCCCATTCCCAGTTTCCATAATGTGCTGAACAGATCAATACACTTTCTCCCCGATCCAAATATTCCTGAACCTGCTCTTTGTTTTTAAATACGAAACGCCTTTCGATTTCTTTTTTTGAGATATTGCTCATTTTAATAATCTCGAAGACCAGCGAAGCGAGGTACCGATAAAAGCGTTTTTCGATAACCAAAATCTCTTCTAATGTTTTATCAGGAAGCGCATTTAATAAATTTTCACGAACAACTTTACGTCGGTAGCCGAAAACAAAATAGAGTAGTAAATAAGCTCCATCGGCCAAAATGTATAAAACAGATAATGGAAGCAGAGATAATACGCCTAAAAAAAATACTCCCATATGGGAAATCCCCTTTTTAATCATACCAGAAATTTTAAAGTGCTAATTTAAAAAGCACGTTAAAAAATTATGCCACGAAAATGTTAGATTTCATATTTAGACAAATGGATTAGCCTAAGCCATGGCATCCATTATGTTCTGATCTTTTTTGATGATTTCTGAAATCTTTTGCTCAGGTTTATATTTCCATCTGCGGTGGCTCCATAACCAATATGCAGGTGCTTCTTTGATCATATCCTCTAAAAAGTGTGTATGCATTTCGGTGATTTCGAACTCAGCAGTTTCTGCTGGGTTTAAACAGATCGGTACACAATCTACTTCGTAATAGCCTCTTTTTAGATAATTAATTTTCAGATAAAAGACAGGGCGGTTTGTTTTTCTGGCTATTTTTTCAACCCCTAGCTGGATGGAAGACTCCTGATTTAAAAAGGTCGTCCAGTAATTCGATTCATCTTTTGAAGGCGCCTGATCGCTACCAAAGGTAAACATGGTTGGTTTATTCTTATTGGATTGAATAGCCCTTAAAGTTTGACGCATCGATACCATATGGTTGCCAAATTTGCTTCTCGTAGTCAAAAACCAGTTATCAAAAGCTTCGCTGCTTAAAGGTTTATAAATCGGGAAATGTTCGCCCGAAAAATTTAAACCAATAGCCATACACACCCATTCATAATTGCCATAATGTGATGAACAGAAAAGCACACTTTCGTTATTTTTAAGATAAGCTTCTACCAGATCGGTATTTTTAAATTTTACCCTTTTATTTAATTCTTTTTTAGAAATGCTTTTCATTTTAATCACCTCAATAAAAAGTGAAGAAAAAAATTTATAAAAACGTTTCTCTATGGCATTGATTTCGGCAGTATTTTTCTCGGGGAATGCATTAACCAGATTTTCTTTAACCACTTTCCTCCGGTAGCCAAAAACATAAAATATTAACACATAAAAAGCATCTGCCAATCTGTATAAAATAAATAGCGGCAACAGCGAGAGCATATTTAATAAAAATATACCCATTTTGGATAACCCTTTATTAATCATGATATGGGATGATTAGTTTGCTTGCAAAAACACAAAATTAAGGCTGATCGCAAAATTAATTGCCATCAAATTGTTAGTTTTTTATTCCCAAAGGTTTTATGAAAAATGGCTGACAAAAAACTAAGTATTTGATTAACAATTCAATTTGCCGAAAACCACTTACCCGAAAGTTCCAGCAGCCATTAAATCCGTCAACTCTACAGATTAGATGAATTTAACCATGCCTATGAGCACAGCCCTAACAACTCTAAACCTTATTGCAGCGGTATCCCCCGATTCTTCATCGGGGATTTAGCGGAAAGAAGGACTAACATTAAAAAATGTACTGAAACTGCTTTCCTTATTATTTTATCACCACCTAAGAATCTAATTCCTTCAATTGACAAATTCAGGGTCTATTTATGATTAAAGCTGTCAATTCTGAAAACTATTTAAACGCAAAAAAGCCCCGATTTACATCGAGGCTTTAGTGATATATATTTTAAGTCCCCATTAGGGGATTTAGGCTTTAAGCGAATTGCTTCCCTTTAACTTTACGTTCTTGTTCAGTTAAGAAGATTTTACGTAAACGCATGCTTTGCGGTGTAACCTCGATATACTCATCAGCCTGGATATATTCCATAGCCTCTTCTAAAGAGAATTTAATTGCCGGTGCAATACGGGTATTATCATCAGTACCAGAGGCACGCATATTGGTTAATGCTTTACCTTTTACCACGTTTACCACTAAATCGTTATCACGGATGTGCTCACCCATAATCTGACCTTCGTAAACATCAGTTCCCGGATCAATAAAGAAACGACCTCTATCTTGTAACTTATCGATTGAATAAGCAGTAGTTTGTCCTTTTTCCATTGAAACCAATACACCATTTAAACGACCAGGGATTGTACCTTTCCAAGGCTCATAAGCTTTGAAACGGTGTGCCATAATCGCCTCTCCTGCTGTAGCAGTTAAAACGTTGTTACGTAAACCAATGATACCACGTGCAGGGATTTCGAATTCTAAGTGCTGTAAATCGCCTTTTGGCTCCATAATTAACAACTCACCTTTACGTTGAGTTACCAATTCGATTACTTTACCAGAAACTTCGCCCGGAACATCAACGATTAAAGTTTCAATCGGCTCATGTTTCTTACCATCAATTTCTTTAATGATAACCTGAGGCTGACCTACCTGAATCTCATAACCTTCACGACGCATCGTTTCAATTAATACAGATAAATGGAGAATACCACGGCCATAAACCAACCAAGCATCAGGAGAAGCTGTTTCAACAACTTTTAATGCTAAGTTTTTCTCCATCTCTTTGTACAAACGTTCTTTAATACGCTGAGAAGTTACTAATTTACCTTCTTTACCAAAAAATGGAGAGTTGTTAATGGTAAACAACATGTTCATCGTTGGCTCATCAATGCTGATAACCGGTAATTGTTCTGGTGCCTCAAAATCAGCGATTGTATCGCCAATATCAAAACCATCAATACCTACAACTGCACAAATATCACCTGAACTTACTTCTGTAGTACGGATTTTACCTAAACCTTCGAAAGTATAAAGTTCTTTTACTCTTGATTTTACGATTTTACCATCGCGTTTGATTAAAGTAACCGGTTGGTTTTCTTTAATTGTACCACGGTGTACACGACCGATTGCGATACGACCTACGAAAGATGAATAATCTAACGAAGTGATCTGCATCTGTAAAGTACCGTCGTTAATTGGTGCAGGTGGAATGTTAGCCACAACCGCATCTAATAAAGCGAAAATATCAGTAGTTGGCACTTTCCAGTCGGTACTCATCCATCCTTGTTTAGATGAACCGTAAATTACAGGGAAATCCAATTGATCTTCAGTTGCTTCAAGGTTAAAGAACAATTCGAAAATCTGCTCATAAACCTCTTCTGGGCGACAGTTTTCTTTATCCACTTTGTTTACTACCACAATTGGTTTTAAACCAAGGGCTAGAGCTTTTTGCGTTACGAAACGCGTTTGAGGCATTGCACCTTCAAAAGCATCGCAAAGTAAAAGTACACCATCTGCCATTTTCAGAACACGCTCTACCTCACCGCCGAAATCCGCGTGACCAGGAGTGTCAATAATGTTAATTTTTACGTCTTTGTATTGAACCGATACGTTTTTAGATACAATCGTGATACCACGCTCGCGCTCTAAATCGTTGTTGTCCAATATCAAATCTCCTGTTTGTTCGTTGTCACGAAAAATAGAACAAGAATGTAAAATCTTATCAACCAAAGTAGTTTTGCCGTGGTCAACGTGTGCTATAATAGCTATATTTCTAATCTTTTGCATAAAATGCGCCTCAAATTTGGCGCAAAGATAGTGTTTTGAAATGGATTTTCTACTATATCTATCACTATTTAATATGATGATAATGTTGTAATTATCTCATTTAAAACAGAAAGGTGAGCACAATGTTTTTCAAGTTTATTATGCACTTGCCTTTCGTTGGATTGTTAGAAAATCCTAAGCAAACCTATCCCGAATTTAATTTTTAATCCAGTTGTAGATATAAGTTGCTACTTCTTCCCAATTTTTTTCACCAGCGATGAAATGTCCCCTTCCCTCAAACATTTTAAAATCGGTTACGCTATCTGGATTTCTGTAAGCTTGAAAATTTCTTTTGTTTAAAGTAGCTGGCATGATATGGTCTTTTTCGCCCGCGATAAATAATAAAGGTTGGTGGGCTTTTTTAAAATCAACTTTGGCATAACTTTTTAACGTTCCCCAGGCAATTGCTCTACTTTCTGGTACCACAAATTCCTCAAAGACTTTATCCGATTCGGCTCTGGGCAAAGTATTACCGAAGGTGTAATGAAACCACGATTTGGTTGGCATAAAAACAGAGTTGCCTTTAAACGGATTAACAACTGTAAAATTAGATTTCCAAAAACTCCATTCGTATGGAATAATGCCCATTGGAGGAGCGCCATCAATCATTACCCCTGCTTCACCTTTACCAAGATCCATTAATTTTTGAACAGTCAGGCCACCCAATGAGTGGCCGATCAAAATTGGTTTTTCGGATAAAGTATCGATAAATTTTATCAGGTTGTTAACCACATCTACAAAATTCACCTTGGTTAAATTTGGATCAATGTTGGTTCTTAAAGTTGTTGGATCACCTTCGTGAGATGGATTTGCAGGTGTATAAACGGTGTAACCTTTGGCTTCGAAGAAAGTTTTCCAGGCTGCCCAGCTTTTGTTGTTTACAAACAAGCCATGTACAAGTACGATTGTTTTTGATTTTAAAGTTTTCATGTTGTTTTTAGTTTTAATTTGATACCTCAAATCTCCAGCTTAAAAACAGCAATAATTTTAACCTAAGTTAAAATCGTTATTTACCTGTAAGTCTTTTTCTTATCCGGCTTAATGATGGCCCCTGAATGCCCAAATAGGAAGAAATATGATAAAGTGGAATATTATTAAAAATTTGTGGGTGATATTTGATCAGATCGAGATAACGTTGTTCAGGTGTTTTAAAAACAAAACTCTCGGCCCTATCCATGGCAATATTAAATGCTTCCTGCGCCAAAAGCCTACCGAAAGTTTCCCATTGATGGGATTGCTGGTACAGTTGCAATAAATCATCTATATGAATGTAAACTACCATGGCGTCGGTCATGGCCTGCGTGTGGTAATCGCAATGTTGCTGGTTAATAAAACTTTTAAAGGTAACTACAAACTGATTGCTGGAATATAAAAAGACATTTTTCTCTTCACCGCTTTTCTCATCAACAACATAAGAACGGAATACGCCATCGATGATAAATCCTAAAAATTTACAGACCGTTCTATGCTGGTTATAGAAATCGCCTTTTTTATATTGTTTTATTTTCCAGTGTGGTTTTGAGGGTTCGAACGCTTCAGCATCCATTTTAGCAAACTGGGCGAACGCATAAGCAACAATATCGATTTCTTGCATCATTTAAGGGAGGTTAATTCACTTTGAAAGCTAATATCGCTATAAATTCTAAAACATGATAAACAGATTTTAACCAGATTTACCTGTTAAAAGCATAATTTTTATATTAGCAGCAAGGAAATGAATATCGTACTTTTATCTGCCCATTAAAATCAACAAATGAAAATTGAATCACACACCATAAACAATACCAATTTTGCCGAAGTTCTTTCAGAAGAAATAATTATTAATAATGCAGCCGATGGGCTAGATTTATTGGGAAACTTATACTACCAGGGTTTTGATAAAATTATTATACACGAACAGAACATTACACCTGCTTTCTTCGACCTGAAAAACGGAATAGCAGGAGAAATTCTCCAAAAGTTTTCAAATTACCGGGTAAGCCTCGCAATTATAGGCGATTTTAGCCCATATCAAAGCAAAAGCATCAAAGATTTTATTTACGAAAGTAATAAAGGCAAACACATCAATTTTTTAGGTTCGGCAGCTGAAGCCCTAACAAAATTAGCTGGATGAAATTTATATTATATGCTTAACCAATCCTGGTAAGAAGTCACGCCTAATTCGGACCTGGCCTCTCCTTCTAAAATGGCAATAAATTCCAATACATGCCCGTCAGGATCATTAAAATAAATGGCCAGGGCTGGCATCCAGGCGAAAACCATAGGTTCGTGGTTTCCATTTTTAAGAAAGTTATAGGGCATTAGGTTTTTAGATTCGAGAAAACTAATCGATTTGTTCAGTACGTCTTCCAGGTCGCAACGAAAGGCAAAATGCCTGACATCAATCTCGCTTTTTGGTTTTTCCCAGATCCCCAACATGGCTTCCTGTGGTTTTCCGATCCAGAAAAAGGCAATTTTGCGTTCTTCTTCGTAGTGGCATTGTGTTAAACCCAGGGTATTACTGTAAAAATCAATCGATCTGGCTAGATCTTCTACATAAATATGTGTTTCAAACAGTCCTTTTATCATGTAGTGAAGGTAGAGATAAGTTATAATCTCAAAAAATCATGTTTTTCGATACCACCATCAATAAAATCGATATCTGGAGCCTAATGGGTTACCAAAAACTCAAATGCTGTATTAAGAATAAATAACCCGATCGAAATGAATAAAAGATTTTTAAAATATGCAGGCAGGGGCAGCATTGCTTTTATCACATTGATTGGGCTTTATTTTCTAATCGCCTTTTGTTGCTCACGCATTACCATAAACGCCAATCCTTCAAACGCTAAAGAAATTGCCATATATATAATGACTAACGGCGTACACACTGATATCATCGTTCCGGCTGTTAGTGCAGAAATGAACTGGACAAAAGAAATCGGTTACCAAAATACGCTTGAAGCCGATAGCACTTATCAATACCTGGCTATAGGCTGGGGCGATAAAAAATTCTACCTCGAAACACCAGAATTTTCTGACCTTAAACTCAGTAACGGCTTACGGGCAATCTCAGGACTGAGTACATCTGCTATGCACACCACCTATTACAAAAACATACAGGAAGATGCGAGCTGTAAGAAAATTATCATCAGCAAAGCGCAATATCGACAACTGATCGATTATATTTTAAATAGTTTCAAAAAAGACGAAACCGGACATTTGATCAATGTTAAATCAAGCATCCATTATGATATTGGAGACGCCTTTTACGAAGCAAAGGGAAGTTACAGCATTTTTAAAACCTGTAATACCTGGGCAAATGCAGCACTTAAAGCTTGTGGACAAAGAAGCTGTTTATGGACCATTTTCGACACTGGTATTTTTTTAAAATACCAGTGATAAAATACCGTGAAATAACTATACAGGTATTTTACACCTTTAAGCAATTCTGCGTACAAATTTACCTGTCGTATTAATCGGACAGCACAAAGCGTTAATTTTATTCTTAAACGAAGTATTAACCTTAACGCTATGCTGTTCAACTCTTTTAGCTTTGCTGCTTTTCTGCCCATAGTTTTTATACTGTATTGGGTTCTGGGAAAAGAACGTTTAAGATCTCAAAATATATTATTGCTGGGTGCAAGCTATTTCTTTTATGCCTGCTGGGATTGGCGATTTATGTTCTTGCTCATTTTTTCCACGTTACTGGATTATTTCACCGGGTTAAAAATGATGGAAAGCAAAAATAACAGGACTAAAAAATTTTGGTTCTGGCTGAGTATTTCTATTAATCTCGGTTTTTTAGGCATATTTAAATACTATAATTTCTTCGCCGATTCTTTCGCTGATGCTATTGCAAATTTTGGCCTTCAGGTAAACCCATGGACATTAAAAGTCATTTTACCTGTTGGTATATCATTTTACACTTTTCATGGCCTGTCGTACGTAATCGATATTTATAAAAACCGTATACCGGCAGAAAAGAACTTTATCGATTATTCTTTATTTGTGAGTTTTTTTCCTCTACTGGTTGCCGGGCCGATAGAACGGGCAACACATTTGCTTCCACAGATCAAGAAGGCAAGGTCTTTTGATTATAGTAAAGCCATTGACGGTTTGCGACAGATTTTATGGGGCTTGTTTAAAAAAATCGTCATTGCCGATCAATGTGCCAATTATGCCAATATGATTTTCAATCATTCTGGTGAATACTCAGGAAGCACATTATTGCTTGGTGCCATTCTTTTTGCCTTTCAGATTTATGGCGATTTTTCTGGCTATTCTGATATCGCTTTAGGTACAGCGCGTTTATTTGGGATAGAGCTGTTAAGAAACTTTGCCTACCCCTATTTCTCCAGGGATATTGCCGAATTTTGGCGCAGGTGGCATATTTCCCTCTCTACCTGGTTTAGGGATTATTTGTATATCCCATTAGGTGGGAGCAAAGGTGGAACCTGGATGAAAGTACGGAACACGTTTATCATCTTTTTGGTAAGTGGTTTTTGGCACGGGGCTAACTGGACATTCATTATCTGGGGATTGCTAAATGCCTTGTATATTATGCCCTCGATTGTTTTTAACACTAACCGATCGAACCTGGATACCGTTGCACAGGGAAAGACATTTCCAAGTATAAAAGAATTAGCAGCGATTATATTAACCTTTGGTTTAACCGTTTTCGCCTGGATATTTTTCAGGGCAAATTCGGTACAGCATGCATTCAATATCGTATCAACCATTGGTTCAGAATCGTTTTTCAGTATTCCTCAAATACTACCAGTTAAACTATTTCTATTACTCGCTTTGTTTCTTTTAATAGAATGGAATGGCAGGATGGAGCAATATGCCATTGCCAAATTTGCCTTTTCGTGGCCAAAACCAGTAAGATGGGGCATTTATTACGGGCTTGTTCTGGTGATATTCTTTTTCGCAGGAGCCGAACAGCAATTCATTTACTTTCAATTTTAACTATGAAAAAATTCATTAAATATATCGCCGTTTTTATATTGCCAATTATGCTTTTGGCTGTTCTTTTCGAAGTTTTGATCAGAAGGATTCCAAACGATTACGGATATAAAAAAAACTATCTCGATCACCACGCTAAAGAGGTAAACATTTTATTTCTGGGCAGCTCTCATGTGTATTATGGTATTAACCCGAAGTACATCAAATCGAGCTTTAATGCGAGTTATATTTCACAATCTTTCGACTATGATCTGGAGATTTTAAAAAAATATAGCAACCAATGGACCCATTTAAAATATATCGTTATTCCTGTTGATTACTTTTCGTTTTACGGCCGTCTTGAGAACAGTCCTGAAGCATGGCGGGCAAAAAATTATCGCATTTATTATGATATCAATACCGATCATAAAATATTCAACAGTACTGAAATGTTAAGCAACAAACTCGATATTAATTTGAGTCGATTATACAATCACTACCTAAAGGGCGAAAATGACATTAGTTGTAGTAACTTGGGCTGGGGATCGAGCTACAAGGCTATTAACCACAAAGATTTAGTCAAAAGTGGCGCAACTGCCGCTGCACGGCATACGGCGAAAGATAATCTGCAATATTTAACTAACCTGCATTTACTGGATGAAATTATCGCCTTTGCAGAGCACAAACATATTAAGGTTATATTGTTTACCAGTCCTGCTTATAAATCTTATGTTTCGCATTTAAGCAAAAAACAGTTGAATACCACACTTTCTACCATAAAGAAACTGAATACCTCGCATAGTACAATCAAGTATTTTAACCTTTTACAGGATAGCTCATTCCATGCGCAGGATTTTTACGATGCTGACCATCTTAACGAAATTGGTGCAAAGAAATTAAGCTTAAAAATGAATATGCTTTTGGCTAAGATATAAGCTAAACCTCAAATGCCCAATCTAAAAAGGCAGGCATTACACTTTCCCAGGTTGGAACATCGTGTTTGCCACCAACTTTTTCGTAGTAAAAAACATTTTCAGGCCGTTTATAGCCTTTATCTAAGAGTATTTTAACAACATCAATTGTATCATCTATAGAATCGATGATCATATTTTTATTCCGATCAGCCTTCTCATCCTCAGTTCCGGTCATTAACCAGAATTTCATATCGGGCCTGGTAGAGGTACTTTCTAGCTTTGCATGTATAATGCGATCTGCATCAGTATACCCTTCTGTCAGATCTTTTTTTCTCCACCAAAATGCTCCAGAAAAAACACCAATGGCATCAAAAGCAGAAGGATTATTCCAGGCAATATCAAAAGCAGACAAGCCGCCCAAAGAAAACCCCGCAAAACCAACTTTACCAGTTATCGGCATCGCAATTTTCTTTTTAACAAAAGGCAAAAGCTCTTTGATCACAAAATCGGTATATAAATCGGCTTTCGCTCCGCGCCCTTTAAAATCGGGCGCACCTGCAACACCATATTCCATAAGGCGGTCTTCTGATGCTTTAATGGCCACGACAATTAACCTGTGGTTTCTTTTGCCATGATGGGCTTCTTCCAAAATCCGGTTAAAATCCATTTTGGCAACATCCTGCCCATCATTTAATAAAAGAAGCTCTATTTTCTCATTCCCTAGAATACCTTCAGGTGTATAAATATCTATTTCTACCTCATGCTTTAAATAAGCTGAGGGTATTTTAAAGTTGCTGGTATTAACTTTTACGGATAAAATTGTTGTGTACATCATAATCAAAATCCCCTATCACATGGCTATCGCCTCAGAATTAGGGTGCAAAGGTACAAATCTCTGTAAACTATTAATTATCATGGGTTAACTTTTACAATACGCATTTAATTTACATCATTTTACTGCTTAAACTATTCTTTTTGTAGATTTTAATTTATACCTTAAATTATTCAATTTTTATTATGGTTAAAGAAGAACATAAGAAATGGTACAGCCCGAATTTAAGTGGCGAAATCGACATGCTCATCTTTGGTCACGGTGGTATCCCTATCCTACTGTTCCCGACAAGCATGGGTCGATATTTTGAAAACAAGGATTTCAAACTGATAGATTCTGTTGAGGGTTTTATCAACGAGGGGAAAATTAAGATCTATTGCCCCGATGGCGTTGACAAGTTAAGCTGGTACAACAAAAGTATTCATCCTGCCGACAGGGTTAAAAACCATATCTGGTACGACAAGTATTTATTGGAAGAGGTAGCCCCTCTGGCTAGGCACGAAACCGGGCACAGCAAAATTATTACCGCTGGCTGTAGTTTTGGAGGCTATCATGCTGCTAATTTTGCTTTTCGGCATCCCTGGTTGGTTAGCCATATGTTCAGTATGAGCGGTGCTTTTGATATTTCTGGTCAGTTGGATGGTTTTTATAATGATGATGTTTATTTCAACAATCCGGTTGATTATCTGCTGAATAACAGTAACCCCGAACTGCATTACATGAAAATTGTTTTGGGTACAACCGACCGCGATATGTGCAGGCCAGATAATGAGCGTTTATCCAATATTTTAAACAAAAAGGGCATCGACCACTGGCTTGATATCAGGCAAAATGCAGATCATGATTGGCCCATCTGGAGAGAAATGTTTCCAGATTATATTGCACAGCTTTAGTTTAGTCCAAAGTCGGCAGTCTTAAGTCCCGAGTCGATTTAGGATATAATTATCAAACAATTAACCGATTAACCAGTTAAACAATTAAACTCAATACTTACCAATGAAGAAAATAGGGATTTTATTTGGACAGGAACGCTCTTTTCCTGAAGCAGTAATCGAAAGAATTAATCAAAAAGCAGAAAAGGGCATAACTGCCGAAGCTGTTAAAATCGACAAAATATTTCAGAATGTACCATTAGGTTATTCGGTAATCATCGATCGTATTTCGCAAGATGTACCATTCTACCGCGCATCATTAAAAAATGCCGCCATTACCGGAACTGCTGTAATTAACAACCCATTTTGGTGGAGTGCCGACGAGAAGTTTTTCAATAATGCGCTGGCTGAGCAGATTGGCGTACCCGTACCTAAAACTGCCTTAATCCCATCACGAGAGCACCCTACAGGAACCATCGGAGAATCTTTCTCTAATTTAACCATGCCATTAGATTGGGATGCCATTTTCGAATACACTGGTTTTCCGGCCTATATGAAACCCTATGATGGCGGTGGCTGGAGAGATGTTTACAAACTTCATGATAAAGAAGATTTTTTTGATAAACACAGTGGCACACAGCAATTGGTGATGCTTTTGCAGGAAGAAATTATTTTCGAAGAATATTTCAGATGTTATTGCATTGGCGGCAAATACGTTCGTATTATGCAGTACGACCCGCGTAATCCGCATCACTTACGTTATGCCACTGAAGGCAAATCGCCAGATGCAAAACTGCTTAAAACAGTAGAAGAATACACCCTAAAACTATGTAAGTATTTAGGATACGATTTCAATACGGTAGAATTTGCTGTGCGTGATGGAGTGCCTATTGCGATCGATTTCTGTAACCCTGCTCCTGATGCTGATATTAAAAGCGTTGGTCAGGAAAATTTTGATTGGGTAGTAGAAACTACGGCAAATTATGCTATTGAAAGGGCTAAAGCGCAAAAAGACGGACAAGATAATTTAACCTGGGGCGAATACATCAAATCGTCAGTTGGTGGTAAACCATTAATTGCTAAGGCTGCACCAAAGGCAGCTAAAGGATCCGTGCCGAAGAAAGTTACTGCTACAGAAAAGGCCAAAACTGCAACAGCAGAAAAAGCACCAGCAAAACCTAAAAAAGCTGCAGCAAAAAAATAATTGGGATTTAAATTTTAATCAATACTAAGGATGAACGAGTTTACGCTGGGCATAGAAGAAGAATATATGGTAATTGATCCCGTTACCAGAGAGCTTACTTCTCACGACCAAAAGATTGTAGAAGCCGCACAGAAGATCCACAAAGACCAGGTTAAGGCAGAAATGCACCAGGCAGTGGTAGAAGTTGGAACAGGCATTTGTAAAACGACCACCGAAGCACGTAAAGAGATTTCTCAACTGCGTTATACCGTATCTCAGCTCGCCGGAGAGCAAGGCTTAAGGATTGGAGCAGCTGGTACACACCCCTTCTCACATTGGGAAAAACAGTTAATTACAGAACATCCCCGCTATAATGAAATTGTGAACGAATTGCAGGAAGCCGCTCGCTCTAACCTCATTTTTGGCCTGCATGTACATGTTGGCTTCCAGTCTCGCGAGCTGGCCATTCATATTGCCAACCAGGTGAGGTATTTCCTGCCACACGTTTTTGCCTTATCTACCAATTCTCCATTCTGGGAATCGCGAAACACGGGTTACAAATCTTTCCGTACAAAAATTTTCGACAAATTTCCGCGTACAGGTATCCCCGATATTTTTAATAGCATCGAGGATTACGATAATTATGTAAAACTGCTCATCAAAACCAATTGCATGGATAATGCGAAGAAAATTTGGTGGGATATCCGTGTGCATCCGTTTTTCGATACCGTTGAGTTCCGCATTTGCGATTGCCCGATGCTGATTGATGAAACGATGGCTTTTACCGCATTATTTCAGGCTTTGTGCGCCAAACTGTACAAACTGCGTTTGCAGAACATGGAGTTCATTAGTTATTCGAGAGCGCTAATTAACGAAAATAAATGGCGTGCTGCCCGTTATGGAATTGATGGGAACCTAATCGATTTCGGAAAAGAAATGGAAGTAAACTGCCGCAACCTTATTTTAGAATTATTGGATTTTGTTGATGATGTGGTGGATGATTTAGGCTGTCGTGATGACATTAATTATGTGCATAAAATATTGGAGCATGGCACAGGCGCAGACCGGCAGTTGGCAGTTTACCAACAAACTGGTAACTTTGAGGCGGTGGTAGATTACATTACTACTCAAACACTTATAGGCGCAAAGTAATTTTATAATGGATAAAAGTAGCTTAAAGGTGGCCGTTATTGACATGAATAATGGCGCACCTAATCAGGGTATGCGGGGAATTCAGGAAATTTTATCCCGTTTTAAAAACGATAACAATATCGATTTAACCTTTGATATTTTTGATTTAAGGCAAAAAGGAGAAATACCGGGCATCGGTTATGATGCTTATATTTCCAGTGGTGGCCCAGGTAGTCCGATCGAAAGTAAGGGAGAACAATGGGAAAATGATTTCTTTAATCTCTTAGATCAGATAGAAGCTTTTAACCATAAAAACGACGAACGAAAAAAGTATGCTTTTTTGATCTGCCATTCCTTCCAGTTGGCCTGTAGAAAATATGGATTGGGCAATGTAACCGAAAGACGGTCGAATGCTTTTGGTATTTTCCCGATTACCTTAACTGAAGATGGTGAAAAAGACGAAATTTTTAATGGCATTACCAACCCGTTCTTTTCGGTAGACAGCAGAGATTGGCAAGTGATCGAGCCAGATTTTGCTGCTTTTGAGAAAAAAGGCGCTAAATTATTAGCCATCGAAAAAGAACGTAAACATGTCGATTTAGAACGTTGTATGATGTCGATTAGGTTTTCTGATGAAATTATCGGTACACAGTTTCACCCCGAGGCAGACCCAGTAGGCATGAAAATGTACTTGCTTCAGGAGGAAAAGAAAAAAGCAATAGTTGATATGCACGGGGAACAAAAATACCTGGATATGTTAAACAGTTTAGACGATCCGGCAAGGATTGTGCTTACGCAAAGTGTTATTTTACCTAATTTCTTACAAAAAGCAATTGGGGATTTACAAGAGGCATAGAACTAACACTCATGAAAGCGGTAGAAGACTCTAAGCTACAAGATATCGAATTACAGGATGTAGAAGATACATTAGGCTACATAGCAAAAGCTTTAGAACTGAATTTGGCATATGATGCTTTTTCAGAAACAAAAACATTTGGAGATATCTGCCAGGTTTTCCAAGACAATATTGCTTATCAGAATGAAGAAAGTTGTACCTCTCAACAAGCCTTTTATAAGATCCGCAGTGCCATCGCTGTTTCGCAAAAAATTGATGGAAGAAGTATTACCCCTAGGACTCGCCTTGATGAAGTTTTTCCTAGGATTGGCCGTAGAAAGAAAATAAAAGCATTTCAAAAAGAATTAGGTATACCAGTTAATTTTTTAACCATGAAAACTTGGCTAATACTTTTAATTATTGGTGGTTTTATAACCTCATTGGTAGCTTTTTTCTTTAACTGGAAATTTGCTTTGACAGGGATTTTGACTTGTTTGATTTTTAACTGGATAGCAATGAAGCTCCGTCAGGAGATTGAATATATCTCGATTGGCGAACTCACTATGAAAATTACAAGAGACCATTATATGCAAGTGAGAAGAACTCCTAACACCATCAATAGAAATGAAATCGTAAAAATAATTCAATGCACTTTTATGTCAGATTTGGATTTAAAACTGTCGGAACTACATAAAGACGCACTACTTGGTAAAATCTAAACAGCACATTATACATGATACCCTCGCAACGCCAAAAATATAACCAGCAGTTTACCGAAGAGAAGTATCAAAACTTCCTTACCGAATTGCAAAATGGCTATCCACCAATCCCTTTTCGCGTGGCAGAAACGCCAGTTTTTGTACCTAAAGCGTTAAAAGAAAAGTTGATTGCAGCGGGTGAAGAAATCATAAACTTAATAAAGCAACCTAACTTTAAGGAACTAACGCAAAAATCAATTCCTGTAAACTGGAATGTACCCAATGAAAATGAGCAACCTCATTTTTTAACTTTCGATTTTGGTATTTGTAAAAATCAAGCCGGAGAACTTACACCTATGCTAATCGAAATGCAGGGATTCCCTTCCTTATATGGCTTTCAGCATCATTTGGCCAAAACTTTCCAGACAAGTTTTGAGATTGGTGGTGCTGTGAATCATTTCTTAAACGGCTTTAACGAAGAAGCGTACATCAAGCTGCTTAAAGAAGTCATTATTGGCTCCCACCAACCAGAAGAAGTGGCCCTGATGGATGTAGATGCGCCTAACCAAAAAACGGCTATCGATTTTTTTGTTACCCAAAAAATGTTGGGCATTAAGATTTTAGCACTGGAAGACATTAAAAAAGTAGGTAAACAGCTTTTTTATGAAGAAGATGGCGAAAAGATCCAGCTAAAAAGAATTTATAACCGCCTGATTTTTGATGAGGTAGCCAATAACACCGAGATTTTCAAAAACAGTTTCGATCCGCGTGAGGAGCTGGACGTAGAATGGGTAACGCACCCCAACTGGTTCTATCGCATCAGCAAATACACCATGCCTTTCTTGAAAAGCGAATTTGTACCCGATACACGTTTTTTAAACGAGATAAAGATTATCCCTGAAGATTTAGAAAACTATGTACTTAAGCCTTTATTCTCTTTCGCAGGCATGGGCGTAATTATCGATGTAAGCGAAAGGGACATTATCAATATAAAAGATCCCGAAAACTGGATTTTACAAAGAAAAGTAAATTACGAGCCGGCCGTACAGGCACCAGATGGCGGGGTAAAGGCAGAAGTAAGGATGATGTACTTATGGCCTGATGGTGGTGAGCCTCAACTCTGCATTAATCTGGCCAGGTTAAGCAAAGGAAAAATGATTGGCGTACGCTACAACGCTGATTTCGATTGGGTTGGTGGTACTGTAGGTCTTATGGAAGAATAACTTTTTTTAACCGCAAAGCTCGCGAAGACAAAGCTCAGAGAACACAAAACAGGTATCCTTGTCAGTCTGAGCGAACTCGAAGACTAACCACCGAGATCACGAAGAAAAAGGCACAGAGGTACACAGAGAAATAATTTTCCCGTGTTTTCTGTGAATCCGTGGCAAAAAATGCATTAAAAATCCTCTCGATGCCCTCGGTGCAACACTCATGTCCTCTGTGGTAAAACATGCAATATATTTACATTTAACTGAACTCCTTCCTCCTAAAACGCTTTATATTTGTAGTATGGATATTCAAACGATTTTAGTCTTTTTACTTTTTGCGGTAGCATTGGTATATGTTGGCCGTTTGGTTTTTAAATCTTTACAGGTAAAAAAAGATGGATGTGGTGGTAATTGTAAATGTGGCGTAGATTTTTCCGATATTAAGCCCGTAAAAAAATAACATTCCGCCTTTATGATTCATCAGTTCCAAAAATACTTACAGGAAAAAATAGAGATAACTGATGAGCAGTTCGAAAGCATATCATCTGTTTTAAAAGTTAAAAAATTCGAGAAAAACGAAATAGTTCAATATACGGGCGATAATTTTAAACACGGATATTTTGTAGGCAAAGGTTTATTACGCGCATACTCAATTGATGCCAAAGGCAAAGAACATATCCTTCAGTTCGCCCCCGAAAACTGGCTGGTTTCTGATCGCAACAACATGAATAATGAGCCGTCAATATTTTTTATCGATGCCATCGAAGCAACCGAAGCCGTGTTAATGCCCAACAATTTCATGGAAGAAGCAGCCAGACAAGTACCATGTTTGCAACCGATGCAAATTAAACTGCTCAACAATTCGATCCGCTTTATGCAGAAAAGGATCAATATGTTATTAAGCGCAACTGCTGAAGAAAGATACCTCGATTTTATAAAACTTTACCCTAACCTTACCCTCCGCGTACCACAATGGATGATTGCCTCATATCTGGGCATTACTCCCGAATCGCTAAGCCGCGTAAGAAAGGAACTGGCCAATAAACATTTCAGGCCATAGATTGAATGAGTGAATTTTGAATGAGTGAATGGCTTAGTCAAATCTGACCTTTGAACTTTTCAACCTTACAACATTCGATCAATCTCTCATTCAATAACTCAATCATTTCATCTATCATTACTTACCATACATCAATCTGTAGTAAAAACCTGCGCTGTACTTTTGTGTTGTAAATATTAAACATCTCAAAAACAAAAGATATGGCAACTACAAAATGGACATTAGATCCAACCCACAGCGAATTACAATTTAAAGTAAAACACTTAATGATTACTACTGTAACTGGTAGTTTAAAATCTTTCTCAGCAGAGTTATCATCCGAAGGTGATGAATTTGAAAATGCAGAAATTTCTTTCAAAGGTGATATTGATTCAATTGATACCGGAAATACTGACCGCGATAACCATTTAAAAAGTGGCGATTTTTTCGATGCTGAAAAATTTGCACACATCGAATTTAAATCTAATTCAGTAGAAAAAGATGGCAGCGATTATATAGTTAAAGGCGATTTAACCATTAAAGGCGAAACCAAACCAGTTAAATTAACTGCAGAATTTGGCGGTATTGCTACCGATCCATGGGGAAATACCAAAGCAGGATTTACTTTAAGTGGAAAAATTAACCGCTCTGAATTCGGTTTAACCTGGAACGCTGCACTAGAAACCGGTGGTGTAATGGTAAGTGAAGAAGTTCGCATTTTAGGCGAATTACAGTTTGTAAAAAGTGTATAAGTGATAAGCGTTTGGCGATAAGCGTGGATTATCCGCCAAATGCAAAACGCATAACAGAAAGGTTCCAATCATGGAAACAAAACAAATAGAAAAAGTACTAAAAGCGCCAGCGCCACATATGGTTGGCGATGGCTTTAGGGTACACAATTTTTTCCCAAGTGGATATAAAATCAATATGAGTCCGTTTTTCTTAATGGATTACGGCTCAAAGATCGAATTTTCTGCCAGGAAAGAACCCAGGGGCGTTGGTGTTCACCCACATCGTGGCTTCGAAACGGTAACTATTGCCTATCATGGTGCGGTTGCCCATCACGATAGCGCTGGAAACAGCGGGGTGATTTACCCGGGCGATGTACAATGGATGACTGCTGCAAGTGGTATACTACATAAAGAATATCACGAAGCGCAATACAGTTTAACTGGTGGTCCATTTCAAATGGTTCAGCTTTGGGTTAACCTGCCATCCAAAGATAAAATGGGTAAACCTGGTTATCAGGCAATTAAACAGGCCGATATGGCTCATTTTGATCTTCCCGAAAATGGAGGAAAAATCGAAATTATAGCAGGCAATTATCAAGGCATAAAAGGCAATGCAAATACCTTTACCCCTATAGAACTCTATAATGCCAGGCTAAATAAAGGCAGTGAAGCTACTTTTAACTTTCCTGAGCATTTTAATACAGGATTTCTGGTGATTGAGGGTTCGATTAAAGTAAACGGATCGGAGACTGCGGCAGCAGATAATTTCTTGCACTTCAAAAACGAAGGTGAAGAGATTAAGATCGAAGCACTAGAAAACAGCGTGATTTTGGTTTTAAGTGGAGAACCAATAGATGAACCAATTGTTCAATATGGTCCGTTTTTAATGAACACCCAGGCAGAAATCCATCAGGCCATTGAAGATTATAACCAGGGTAGATTTGGTTATTTAGAAGAGTAAACAGAAAATCGTCCATCCATCATATTAAATAGCTAAAAAAGCCAGCAAATTTTAAAAAATGCTGGCTTTTTTGTAGATACATTTTGCAGGATAACCTCATATCATTAAGTAAGCATAAATGTTGTCAGTCTGAGCCTGTCGAAGACCTTTAATAGTCGAAAACAAAAAACATTTGTCCTTCGACAGGCTCAGGATGACAATGCTTCTTTCGTTTTCCTCTTGCCGCGTTTCAATTTATTCAAGAAAACCTTAACTACCATAAATCCTTAGCGATGTAAAGGCCCGCAAAACCGCTTATCCAACTGATAAACAGGTAAATAAAAATCAACACCTTAAACCAGGCTATCCATCAGTCGTCTCAATCATTCCTATTTATCATTCATACAATCTTCATATTCGTTAGTGACATTTGATTAATAAATCAGAACAGAAAAATGTCCGGAAAACAAATATTTCAAACTGAGACCAAAAGACGCTGGCATACATTTACATGGGTAAGCCGTACGTTTTTTTTAGTCTTCATTATCGCAATCATCTGCGTGGTGTACACATTGTCTTCAGTACAGGCACCCAATTTGCCTTTTATCAACACAAATACACCATTAACACAAAAACAATTAGAGAAGTTAAAAAAATCGCAACAGTATAAGGATTTCACCATCGAAAAATCTAAGCTGCAAAAGATCAAAAGAGATCGTGAATACCGCATTTTAAGCCATCGTGGTAACAGCAAGCGCATCAACATGGCCTTTTACGTAAGCTGGGCAGCAAGTAAAGAATCATCAATATCAGATTTAAAACGCAACATCAGCCATTTGGATATGGTGGCCACAGAATCGTTCTTTTTAAATGGTGATTCTATTGTAGATAAAGTAGATACTGCGGCATTAAAAGTAATACATACTGGTAAAAAATCGGCTATTGCGGTGGTTTCAAATTACAATAAAGATCATTGGGATGGTGCAGCAGTAAGAAGATTATTAACCGATCAATCTGCTCAACAAAAATTGATCTACGATCTTATAGCGATTACCAAAAAATATGGTTATAGTGGAATAAACATAGATTTTGAAGAGCTCAACCTCCAAAATAACGATAGTTTTAACGCTTTTATGAAAAATCTATACACTCAGTTTCACGCCGAAAAACTGATTGTTTCTCAGGATATTTCACCCGAAAACGACGATTATAAGCCAGAAATTCTTCAAAAATATAATGATTACCTCGTATTAATGGCTTATGATCAACATACCGAACAAAGTAACGCAGGTGATATTTCCCATCAGGAATGGGTAGAAGAAAAGCTGGATGATATTTGCAGTAAAGTTGATGCCAGCAAAGTAATCCTTGCATTGGCCTGCTACGGTTACGATTGGCCAAAAAATAGCATTGGGCAACCGGTTACGTACGAACAGGCGATGACCATGGCTGTTAATTATAAAAGCAAAATAAACTACAACCCTGCTTCTGCTAATTTAAACTACACTTACAATGATGGCAGTGGAATTAAACATGAAGTTTATTTTACTGATGCGGCAACCTATTTTAATTTAATCCGCAAGGCTGATGATTGGGATATTGCTGGGGTAGCCTTATGGCGTTTAGGCTCGGAAGACAAGCGTTTATGGTCGTTTATTTCTAATGACCTTAGTTTGGATACATTAAAGAAAAAACCCTTCGATTTACGCAAAATTGCTTCATTAAATATGGGTGGAATCTCATACTTAGGCGATGGTGAAATTCTGGACCTGATTTCTACCCCTACACCTGGTAGTGTAAAGTTCACTTTAAACAAAGATAACTTTTCTATTGCCGATCAAAAGTATATCAGACTTCCGGAGCAATATGTAATTAAAAGGTTTGGAGAGGCCGATAAGAAAATCGCTTTAACCTTTGATGATGGGCCTGACCCGGTTTATACACCACAAGTGTTAAATATTTTGAAACGGGAAAAAGTACCAGGCTGTTTCTTCGTAGTTGGGATTATGGCTGAACAGAATATGGAGCTGCTAAGACAGGAATATAATGATGGTTATGAAATTGGAAACCATACTTTCTTCCATCCTGATATGTCGGCCATTGGCCCACGACGAGTAAAATTCGAGTTAAATGCTACCCGTCGCTTAATAGAGGCAGTTACTGGCCACAGCACAATCCTGTTCCGTGCACCATTTAATGCAGATGCCGAACCCCAAAATATTTCCGAAATCCTACCTGTTGCACAAAGCCGTAAAGAAAATTACATTAATATCGGGGAATATATAGATCCTGAAGATTGGCAACCAGGCAAAACTGCCGATCAGATTTTTAACGAAGTAGTGAAACAACAAGACAACGGTAATATTCTTTTATTACACGATGCAGGTGGAAACCGTGAAGCTACCATTGCAGCCCTGCCCCGGATTATAAAATTCTTCAAAGCCAAAGGATATACCTTTACCACGGTTGGCGATTTAATGGGCAAAAAAAGATCAGAACTCATGCCAGCTGTAAAATCTATGGCAAATAGTGGTTTTTCTGGCTCTGGCGATTACTTTTTCATCAATTTCTTTTACTATGGAAACATGATTTTAAACATCGTATTTTCTGTTGCAATTGTACTTGCTATCTTAAGGACCATATTTATCGCCTATTTAGCCATCAGACAGCGAAAAAGAGCGAAACAGAATGTCAGCAAATTGATAGTAAATCCTTCAAAAAAAGTGAGTATTATCATTCCGGCTTACAATGAAGAAGTTACTGCTGTACAAACCATTAATAGTCTTTTAAAAACCACCTACCCAGATTTTGAACTGATTTTTGTTGATGATGGTTCGAAAGATAAAACCTTCGAAATCATTAACGAACACTTTGGCAACCATCCTCAGGTAAAGGTTTTTCGTAAAGCAAATGGAGGCAAAGCATCTGCATTAAATTATGGTATATCAAAAGCAACTTCAGAATTTGTGGTCTGTATAGATGCCGATACACAGCTAAAAGATGATGCCGTTACCGAATTGATGCGTTATTTCTACAGCGATAAAATAGCCGCTGTAGCTGGCACTGTAAAAGTTGGGAATGCCAACAATATCATTACCAAATGGCAGTCTATTGAATATATCACTGCACAGAATATGGATAGGCGTGCTTTCGACTTATTAAATACAATTACTGTTGTGCCTGGAGCAATAGGTGCTTTCAGAAAAAATGTAATTTTAGAGATCGGCGGATTTACCATTGATACACTTGCCGAAGACTGCGATTTAACCATGCGTATTTTGAAAGCAGGTTACCGCGTAAAAAACTGTGATACTGCAATTGCTTATACCGAAGCACCAGAAACCGTGAATATGTTGCTCAAACAACGTTTCCGCTGGAGTTTTGGGGTAATGCAAAGTTTCTGGAAAAACAGAAAAACACTGCTAAACAAGAAATACGGTTACTTTGGGATGGTAGGAATGCCAAATATTTTGATCTATCAGATCATTTTGCCACTATTTTCACCACTTGCCGATCTTTTTATGTTCATCTCATTAATTAGTGGTCTATTTTCGTTAAGTGCTATAAATAATTTAACCCTAACCGGATTTTCAGGAATTTTAAGCCTGCACAACGGTTTTGGTCAGGTACTTTTCTATTATATTATCTTTATTGTTGTAGATATGATTTTTGCTGCAATCGCCTTCCGCATGGAAAAAGAAAAATACACGAATTTACTTTATATATTTCCACAGCGGTTTTTCTGGCGGCAATTAATGTATATTGTTCTATTCCATTCATTCAGAAAAGCCATAAAAGGTGAACTGGAAACCTGGGGAACATTAAAGCGGACAGGAAACGTTAAAGAGCAGTTGGCGTAATGCTTGCCGTGGAGATTATGTTATAAACAATGGATGTCATCCTGAAGGATAATTTATTATATAAAATTCAATATGAATGACGCATATCCTTTTTTGCCCAGAGGCTCATTCTTGTCTCGGCTCACCGCCGCCGAAAGGCTCTTTCTTTTTGGCATCAAAAAGAAACAAAAAATGCCGGCTGAAAATTTTTCTTTAGAAGTCAGTGGTGTGGCTGGGGCAGCAGAATCCGAAAAATTTGTTAGGCCGGATTTAAGTGGAACGGGGATACTGTGCTTGTGGCCTAGCTGGGTGGAAATGTATAGTGGCACAAATATCTTATTAGGAGGTAATTGCAAAATAAGGTCAAGGTAGCCTGTCGAAGCGCTGGCTAAAATGCAATGTAAAGCATTTCGACAGGCTCAATATGACAGCTCTTAATCAAGATTAATATTATTACACACAACCAAAAAAACATAAACAATTAATAACAAGCTATTTAAAAAAAACATTATTATTGTTTATGGAAAAATCTAACCAAACTATATTTTCCTTTAAACAGGTTTTATTGATTGCACTTATTGCGGGAACATTAGATGGACTGGCGGCAGTTATATTTTTAGGAAAGATGAATTTTACGGGGGTATTTCAGTATATCGCCAGTGCTATTATGGGGCCGGAAGCTTTTGCAGGAGGTATTAAAACAGCCCTTATAGGTTTAGCACTCCACTACTTTATTGCTTTTTGCTTTACCCTGATTTTTACTATCGCATCAACAAAAACACCTGTTTTGCGAAAGAATATTATCCTGTCAGGAATAATTTATGGGATTATCGTTTGGACGATCATGACCCTATTGATTGTTCCACTAACCAAAATACCTGCAGCACCGTTTCATTACGAACGGGCGATTTTAAATGCAGTAATTCTGATTTTCTGCATAGGCCTACCGATTTCTTACTTAACCGCCCGAAAATTTTAGTAGGAATTAAGGCTTTTCTATCAGGCAAACGGCATAAGAAACAACACCTTCTTCCCTGCCAATGAACCCCATTTGCTCATTTGTAGTGGCTTTTATCGAAATATCTTCGGTAGAAATTCCAATAGCTTCAGCAATATTTTGCTGCATAGCAGGAATATGAGGGTTAATTTTTGGCGCCTCTAAACAAAGCATCGCATCTATATTGCCAATTTGCCATCCTTTTTCGGCCAGCAATTTAACCGTTTCCTTCAGCAGGATTAAGCTACTGATGCCTTTCCACCTATCATCTGTGTTCTTAAAATGGAAACCAATATCACGAAGGTTGGCTGCTCCTAAAAGCGCATCGCAGATGGCGTGAAGCAAAACATCGGCATCCGAATGCCCAAAAGCACCTTTATGATGGTCTAATGTAACTCCACCAACAACAAAAGGATGCTGATCTTTTAACTGATGTACATCGAATCCGAAACCTACTCTAATTTTCATGGGTATTTAGGTTAATTGTTAAACATGTTAATCGGTTAATTATAAACTGATAGCTTAAAATTACTTTTTAACAATCTTTTTGTCGCCAAAGTTAAACAATAGACCAAAACGTAAGGTATTTGCAAGTGGACTTGTTTGTGCATTTGCAATTAAATAAGAGAAATCTATATTAAAAACATTGTATTTTAATCCAAGGCCCAGGGTAAAGTAACGGCTATCGCCTTTCATTGGGCTCTGGTAGTTGTAACCTGCTCTAACCGCAAACTGTTGGTTATACCAGTACTCTAAGCCTGTTGAAATTCCAACTTCCTTTAATTCTTCACTAAAACCGCCTGGAGCATCACTAAACGAACCAAAAATTCCGGCAGGTACTGAACGGTTTGGATTTTTTCCACTCACAATGTTATTGTTCGAATCGTATATTGGCTGCGTAGGCACCAGCAACTTATTAAAGTCAAGGGCAAAAGTTAAGGTGCTGAAATCGTCTACAGTAATTGTAGACGCGCCTCCTATTTTAAAATTTGTAGGTAAAAAGAAATTTTCTCCACCATCAGAATAGCTCATTTTTGTTCCAATATTGGAAATATTAGCGCCTGCAGAAAGAACAGTTTGCCTGCCAAACATTGTTGTTGTTGTTTTGTATAATCCAGACACATCAACAGCTACTGCATTTCCGCTATGAACCTGCCCTGAAGATGAAAATTGACCTGAGGCTAAATTTGAATAAATATATCTTAATGATGTTCCCAATGAAAATTCTTCACCAAAATTACGGGCAAAAGAAACATCAAACGCCAATTCATTCGGATTGGAAATACCCAGATCCTGCTGATTGATATCAGTAAGCTGAATAGAGCCTAAAGAAAAATACCTTAATGAGGCACCAATGGTATTACGATCATCCAATTTATAAAAGCCACTTAAATAAGCAAGATTAATATCAGGTACTAAACTTTTTAACCATGGGCTATAAGAAACAGAAAATCCGTAAGGTTTATCCAAAAATGCAAGTTTGGAAGCGTTTATACTGGCTGAATTTACATCACCAGCAACGGCCACGCCAGCATCACCCATTGCACCAGCACGGGCATCGGGTGTAATGAGCAGAAATGGAACTGCTGTTACAATATTGTTTGCCTCGCTACCATTTGTTTGTGTATTGCCTATGGTTACCTGAGCATTTGTTTTACCAAACACCAAGGCCATTGAGAGTGCAGAAAAAGCAAGTTTACTGATGTACTTGAAATTCATCCTTTAAAGGTACGTAATTTTAGATTTTGGTATTTAGCAATAACTGGAGAATATATCAGTAACGTAAAACCAAAACTTATATTTCACCAAATTACGAATTCTATGATTATTTACTAATTAAACCTACGATTTTTACATACGGGTGTGACTACAAAAAACGTAAACACATAACTAATAACCATTTAACATCATAATTGAGCTATTTTCTTTTTATATAAAAAATTATGTTCGATTTGTCAACTTAATAATCTTTAAATCAAATATGGTTAAATTATTGCAATCTCTATAAACTATAACAATACTCTTTTATATATATATGTATTTAAGTAGTCACTAAAAACATAAAAAAATTAATATTGAGATGACCTGAGCCGTAACAAAAGTAATTTCACCTATTGGGCTAATGGCTTACTAACACTACTTCTCAATCATCTCCCTTTCTTTTTTATCTTGCTTATTTATAATTATTTAACCTAAATTTAACTGAAAAAGTAAGTAGACACAATACGCTTTAAAATAATACGTTATCACTCAAAAATATAATCGATATTTTATTATCACATTATTTATATATTCATTTAAAATTGTTTAATTTTATCGGTTGAATCCCTATAGGGACGATTTTCCCAACGAACTATATGAAAAAACTGTTACTATATTCTTTTACTTGTTTGTCATTAGCTGCCCTACTTACGAGCTGTAGCTCAAAAGGAGGAAACAGTTCTAGCAAAACAGGTATCCCTTATGCCGATAGGAAAAGCAAAAACAACCAATCTGGTGCTTTTGCTGTAGCTACTCAATACAAGAGAGCTCCGGGGCCGGGCTTAATTCCAATTGAAGGTGGAGTTTTAGTTGTTGGTGGTAGTGCCATCGAAGTACCAGGTGTTGAGCCAAATATTTACAATTATAAAAGACAGGTTACTGTTCCATCGTTTTATATGGATGAAACTGAAGTATCGAATACCGATTGGTTAGAATACTTACACTGGATCAGATATAACTTCCCTGAAGACCGTGAATATTATTACAATGAGCTTCCTGACACTTTGGTTTGGCGTCAGGCATTATCATATAACGAACCTTACGTAGACAATTATTTAAGGCACCCGGCTTATCGTGATTACCCTGTAGTAGGTGTTTCTTGGGAGCAAGCTTCCCGCTATTGCGAATGGAGAACATCCAGGGCAAACGAATTTATTTTACGCGAAAAAGGAATTTTAACAGATTATAAAACTTTAGCCGGTAATGGAAAAGGCAATGCTGCTACTACAGCAGCGGCGACTCCAAAACCAGACAAACCGTTTAATACTGATGCATATTTAAACAATCAGTATGATGATAAAGGTAAAAACGCACCTATTGATTACAATACCAAATCTGGTGCAGCAACATCAACTGCAGGAGGAACAGCAGCCCCGGCATCTGGAGGCAAAAATAATCAGCCTAGAAGAACTGCGACATTAGAAGATGGTGTAATTATGCAACCTTATCGTTTACCAACGGAAGCTGAATGGGAATATGCTGCTTTAGGTTTAATTGGCAATACGGAATACGAGAACATCAATCAGAATAAAATCTATCCATGGAATGGTTTAGGTGTGAGTTCTGCCAAAAAGAAAACCAGAGGTATGATTCAGGCCAACTTTAAAAGGGCACCTGGTGATTATATGGGTGTTGGTGGTTCATTAAATGATAAAGGAGATTTAACTGTTCCGGTTATTCAATATACACCAAACGATTTTGGTTTATATAACATGGCTGGTAACGTTAACGAGTGGGTTAATGATGTATACAGAACGGCTACATTTAGTGACGCAGATGCATTTAACCCTTATCGTGGCAACTATTTCACCAATAAAAAACTAGAGGATTCTCAAAGCGGAAAAATTGCATTAGATAAATATGGTAATCCGATTAAGGAAAATGCTTACGCTGGAAGAAAACAAACCTGGGCAGAAAAACAGGCACAGGCAAAACGTTCTGATTCGATTTCAAAATCGACTGATCCACAATCTCCAGTAGCATCAACAAGTTATCAGGCCGATCAAAGAGGTTATCGTGATAGACAAAACACTTTGTTAAATGAAGAAGGTGTAACGCTTGTAAACGATAAATCCAGAGTTTATAAAGGTGGCTCCTGGAATGATATGGCTTACTGGTTAAACCCAGCAACACGCCGTTTTATGCAACAAGATGAATCATCAGCAGAAGTTGGTTTCCGTTGTGCCATGACTATGCTTGGCGCTCCAGAAATTAGTACGGCAGGTAAAAGAAATTTTAAAAACCCTCCTCAAAAACCTTACCGGGTTAGTAGAGGTAAATAAAAAGAAAAGTCCCGACATTAAATCGGGACTTTTTTATGTGTATTGTATTTCGCTCATTTGACGAGGCGATCATCATGCTGAATTTATTTCAGCATCTTTCATGCTAAAAGACCCTGAAATAAATCCGATAGCTATCGGATCAGGGTGACGACACTATATTAACTCTTTAATGGGTAAAAGTGCTATCTACTTAAACTGAATCAAGATCTGGTTCTTCTCTACCTTATCGCCCTGCTTAATTAAAACTTTCTTGATCACACCATCGGTTGATGATTTCAAGATATTTTCCATCTTCATAGCCTCCAGCACCAATAGGTTATCCCCTCTCCTTACCTCAACGTTTTCTTCTACCAAAACCTTTAGCACCAAACCGGGCATCGGTGCTTTAATTTCTGAAACTTTATTAGCGGTTAAACTATCCAGGCCGAGTTGTTTTAACAAAACATCAAACTGATCTTCGATGCTAATCTGATAAATATTACCGTTAACCTTTATTTTACAGGTTTTATCTGCTTTATTCAGCTCAACCAGCTCTGTATTAAAAGATTTATTCTGGTATAAAACATGCGTACTATTATTCCCAATTGAACTCAGATCGAACTTAATGGGTTCGCCGTTTATCAAAAAAGATGACTCCTTATTTTCGACCTCGAATAAAAACTGATCGTTTACTTTTACTTTGTACATTTGTTATTGAGTTAAAGCATACTGAACCAAATTTGCACCCATTTTAAGCGCCTTAGTCCTCGTTTCTTGTGTATCTTCAGGATAGGTGCCAAAATCTTCCCAACCGTTCCCTAAATCGCATTCATAGGTGTAATAGCACACAACTCTACCTTTATAAATCAACGCAAACCCCTGAGGCCTTTTATTATCGTGCTCGTGGATTTTTGGCAAGCCGCCCGGAAACTTAAATTTCTGATTATAAAGCGCATGGTTAGCGGGCAGTTCAACAAAACTCAGTTCTGGAAATACCTTTTTCATCTGCGGGCGGATAAATTTATCCAACCCATAATTATCGTCTATATGAAGAAAACCACCGCCTGTAAGGTACTGCCTTAAGTTTTTAATTTCCTGATCATTAAAAACCACGTTTCCGTGGCCGGTCATATAAACAAATGGATAATTGAATATTTCTTTCGAGCCTACTTCTACGATACTTTCTTCGGCATAAAAATTAGTCTTCAAATTGGCATTACAGTAGGCAATTAAATTGGGCAAAGCAGTCCTATCTGCGTACCAATCGCCGCCACCATTATATTTGAGTTTGGCCATACGATAAGTTGGTGGTAAAGCGCTGAAAGCACAAAGCACAAGGCAGAGCGCTAAAAGTCCTACGCCAGAAGCAATAAACTTGAATTTCGGAAAATGAAAACTGAAAACTGAAAACTTCAAATTGATTATCGGTTAAGGTAATTGATTTCAAAACAAACAGATAAAGCAGCTGTTTCTGTGCGTAATCTGTTATCACCTAAAGTTAATGCTTTAAAGCCTTTGTTCAAAGCTAAATTAACTTCATCAGGTGTGAAATCTCCTTCAGGACCAATAAGAATTAAATATTTTTGATGCGGAGCAACAAGTTTGGATATATATTGTTTCTCTCCGTTATCGATACAATGTGCAATTAACTTATCGCCATCAAAAGGTTCTTTTAAAAAAGTATCCAAAGAAATGGCATCATTTAATTTTGGATGATAGGCTTTTATCGATTGCTTAACAGCCGAAGTAATTACTTTATTGAGCCGGTCTTCTTTAACTATCCTACGCTCCGATCGATCGGTAATAATTGGTGTAATTTCATCAATACCCAGCTCTGTAGCTTTTTCTAAAAACCATTCGATACGGTCGATATTTTTAGTTGGCGCAACGGCAATATGCAGGTAATGGTTTCTTTTATGAAACTCCGTTTCTACTTTTAAAATGGATAAAGAAACTTTTTTCGGATTATCGGAAGTAATTTCAGCAGTATAAAAACCACCTTTCCCATCAACCAGGTTAACGATTGAGCCTATGGTAAGGCGAAGCACCCTGACGCAATGTTTACTCTCCTCTTCGTTAAGTGTGTAAGTATTTTGGGTTATATCTGGTGTATAAAAAATATGCATAGTTGAAATTAATGATTATCAACCATATCTGCTTTATTGATCACCAATTCTAACTTGATTGTTTCGATATTCTGCTCTGTCTTTTTAAGGATAGTAAACAGATAACCATATGACTCGTTGCTTTCCCCTACCTCAGGGATACGTTCAAAAACGTGAGAAACCAATCCTCCAATGGTATCGAAATCTTCATCCTCTGGCAAATCGTGAGGCAGATGTTCATTTACATCATATACAGTAGCGAATGCATTTACGATAAACTCATTATCAGATACTTTTTCTACCAGTGGCTTTTCTTCATCGTATTCATCCTGGATTTCCCCAACAAGCTCTTCAACAATATCTTCTAAGGTAACCATGCCAGCTGTACCGCCAAACTCATCTAATACAATAGCAATCTGTATGCGGTTACTTTGCAGTTCGCTCATCAGATCGTTAATTTTTTTGGTTTCTGTAACAAAATATGGTTTTCTGATGATATCGTTTAATGTCCAATGCTGATTACCCGCTGCAACCAATGGTAAAATATCTTTTGCATGGATAATCCCAACAATTTTATCCATAATATCATCGTAAACCGGCAAACGGGAATAGCCTTCCTTAATAATCGTATCAATCACTTCTTCTTTTGGAGAAGTTAGTTCAATACCCGAAATCTTGGTGCGGGGTACCATGATATTCTTCACCACTCGCTCATTAAAATCGAATACGTTTTTAATCAGCTCATGTTCGTTATTATCCAATGCGCCGCTTTCTTTACCCTGATCTAATAAATACTGAAGTTCTTCGGTACTATGAAGCGACTCATGTCCGCTTGAAGTGTCGATTCCGAATGGCTTAAGGATAATCGCAGCAAGACTATTTAATGTCCAGATGAATGGTTTAAATACCACATAAAATATCTGTAATGGTACAGAGACAAATAAAGTTGTTGCTACCGGTCGTTGGATAGCAAATGATTTAGGTGCCAATTCGCCAAATACAATGTGCATAATCGTAATCAACGAGAAGGCAACAATTGTAGATGCGGTATGGATGGAAGCATCGCTCAATCCCCATTCCAAACTATCGAAAAGATTTTTGAAAATGGTATGCATAACGCCTTCACCTACCCAACCTAAGCCAAGCGATGCAAGCGTTATACCTAGCTGTGTGGCGGCCAAATATCCATCAAGATTATGAATAATCCCTTTGGCCATTTTGCCAACACGACTGCCTGTTTTTGCTTTAATTTCAATCTGTGATGCCCGGACTTTTACAATTGCAAACTCTGCCGCAACAAAAAATCCGTTAAGTAACACCAAAAATAATGCAAAGAATAATCGCCAGCCTACAGAAGTGGTATCGGGTTCCTGTAAAGCAACCAAAACTACGTTTGTGGGCAGGATTGCACTTAGCTCAAAATTTAAAAACAAACATACCGTGGGTAAATCCATTAAGCCAATTCTCTAAATGTTGTGTTATAAAGTTCTATGCTTTCTTTAATTACTTTATGCGCATAACGAACACCAAGTAAATGTTCGATCGTTACATTTTTATCTTCTAATGCTTTATAATCCTGAAAGAAACGAACAATCTCTTTCATTTGGTGCGGAGGCAATTCATCTAAATCGTTGATGTAGTTTACCGACATATCGTGAGCAGCAACCGCGATAATTTTATCATCTTGCTCTCCGTTATCTACCATGTGCATTACACCAACCACTTTCGCTTCGATCAATGTCATTGGATAAACATCTACCGAGCAAAGCACCAGAATATCTAATGGATCTTTATCATCGCAATAAGTTTGCGGAATAAAACCATAGTTTGCCGGGTACATTACTGATGAAAAAAGAACCCTATCTAACTTGATCAGACCTGATTCTTTATCTATTTCGTATTTTGCTTTTGATCCTTTTGGAATTTCAATAATTGCGTTTACAATTTCTGGAACATTGTGTCCAGGAGATACGCTATGCCATGCGTGATGATCGTCTTTTGCCATTTTTAATTTAAATCTGTTTTATCCTCTTCAGGACCACTCACTACTTTACTTTTTACAAAGGTAATTAATAATGGTATAGTTGTAATAAGGATAAAGCCAATAATAATATATAATAAATAATCGTTAATTTCTTTTTCAAACCTTCTGCCCAAAAAATAACCGAGCAAAGTTAAGGAGCAGATCCAAAGTACGCCGCCAACTATATTGTATAACGCAAACTTTTTAAACTCTAATTTTACAACTCCAGCAAAAATCGGTGCAAAAGTTCTAACAATTGGTACAAACCTGCCCATAATTAAAGCAAAGGCACCTTGTTTATGATAATAATCCTCTGCCGCTTTTAAATATCGCTTCTTAAAAAAGAAACTGTCTTTTCTGGTGTACAATACTGGCCCCGTTTTACGTCCGAACCAATAACCGGTAAAATTTCCAGAAATGGCGGCGAAACACAAGCCCGCCAAGAGCACCGCAATGTTCACATCAAGCTTGCCTGTTGCCACAAACATCCCCGCTAAAAACAATAAATAATCTCCGGGAAGAAAAAAACCAAAAAACAGGCCTGTTTCTGCATAGATAACGAATACGACAAGATAGAAACCACCCTCCCTCAATAATTTCTCGGGATCAAGTAGCTGATGCAGGTTATTCCAAAAATCGTGCATATTCAATTATTCGTAAAACTACAAATAATTATTAAACAACAGCATACCTATATCAGGTTTAAAATAATTGCAGGATAAATACCTAAAATTAATGTAATTGCTACAGAAACCAGTAACACAACTTTGTACTGTGCCGGGGCTGAGAGTTCTGTTTCTGCGCCATCTTTAAACCACATGGCCACAATTACCCTAAAATAATAATAAAAGCCAACCAGCGCATTTAAAATCGCAAATGCAACAAGTAAAGTCTTATACTCTGTCATCACATTCAGAAACATTAAATATTTCCCGATAAAACCAGCTGTTAGCGGAATACCGGCTAACGAAAGCATAGCTACAGTTAAGCATAGTGCTATTAGTGGATTACGTTTAGCTAAACCATTGAAACTTTCGAAGCTATCACTGCCGGTTTTTTGTTTCACCAATATTAATACCGCAAAAGCGATAATTGATGCGAAGGTGTAAGCCGCGGCATAAACCAATACGTTGTTTTCAGAATTTTTGGTTAACACAATAAGCGAAAACAATAGGTAACCCGCGTGCGAAATACTCGAATATGCCAACATGCGTTTGAAGTTCTTCTGGAACAGCGCAGTTACGTTTCCGATGAATAAGGTTAAACAAACAATTACCATGAGTGGTGCAACCCAAAAATCGTGAAGTGGAGCAAGTGCCCCCGCAAATAATCTTAAAAAAGCAGCAAAGCCTGCAGTTTTAACTACAGTACTCATGAAAGTGGTAATTAAAGAAGGAGCACCTTCGTATACATCTGGTGTCCAGAAATGAAAAGGAGCAGCACCAACCTTAAAGCTTAAACCAATCATCATCAGGATAACACCCGGATAGAATATTGGAGAAATTGTTTGGCTATTTACCAGATAAGCTTGTATTTTATCTAAATCGAATGAGCCAGTAGCGCCATAAATTAACGTGATACCAAATAACAGGAAACCAGTTGAGAAAGCACCCATTAGGAAATACTTTAAAGAGGCTTCGTTAGAGGCAAAATCCTTTTTACGGATACCGGCCAAAATGTATAAACTCACCGACATGATTTCCAAGCCTACAAATAACATGGCCATATTTTTATACGATACCATCATGATCATTCCGGCAAGTGCGAAAAGAATCAGGGTATAATATTCGGCGATGTTATCGCTTTTGGCATGGAAATAGTTCTGTGTTAATAAAAAGATCAAAAGGGTACCGATAATACAGATACCGGAAAATGCCAGGGCGAAGTTATCTGTCTGCATCATTCCGAAATGAACAGCATTGCCATTCCATGCACAAAAAGTAAATCCTAGCGCAGTAAGTAAACCAACAACGGTAAGTGGTAGTAATGCTTTATTTGCCTTAAACAAACCTGCATAAAGCACTATAAAAGCTGTTATACTAATGGTTATAATAATATTCATTGCTTAATTTACTGTGTTTAATTTTTGATTTACCTGTTCTAATAAATGTTGTACAGATGCCTCTGTTAAGTGCAAAATTGGCTTTGGATAAACTCCCAAAACAATAATCAATGCACAAATTGTATAAAGAACCAATTTTTCAGTTCCTTTAATATCGGTAAAAGTGATGGTCAAGCTGTTGGTTTCACCCAGCATTACATTCTGGTACATACGTAACATGTAAACTGCACCAAAGATAATGGTTAATCCTGCAATAGCTGCAGCCCAAATACCGTAGTTATAAACGCCTATTAGCAATAAAAACTCACCAATAAATCCGTTTGTTCCCGGCAAAGCTACCGTGCCTAAAACAATGATCAGAAAAGTAAGCGCTAACTGTGGTGCTACTTTCGCAATTCCACCTAACTCTTCAATTTTATTTGTTTTAACACGAGAAAAGATGATATCTAAAACAAAGAATAGACCTACTACGTTAATACCATGACTCAACATTTGTACCATTGCACCTTGCATACCTTGCTGATTGAAGGCAAAGATACCTGCTGATATTAATCCAACGTGAGCAATAGATGAATAAGCTACTAAACGTTTAGCATCCTTTTGTGTAAAAGCAATCAGCGAAGCGTAAACGATACCGATGATCGATAGAATGATAGCTATCTGACCCCAATCGTGAACGCCAGCCGGAACAATTGGCAACAACCATCTAATTACACCATAGATACCCATTTTTAACATGATACCTGATAAAAGCATTGTACCTTGTGTAGGAGCGGCTGTATACGTATCTGGCTGCCAGGTGTGGAAAGGAAAAACTGGCATCTTAATGGCAAAAGCAATAAAGAAAGCCCAGAAGATCCATCCCTGTTGTGCGCTATCTAAGTTTAAAGCATAAAAGGCTTGAATATCAAAATTGTGTGCCGGGTTTTGAAGATATAAGTAAATAATACCCATCAACATAAATAATGAACCTGCAATGGTGTACACGAAGAATTTCATGTTGATACGGATGCGGTCTTTTCCTCCCCAGATGGCGCAGATAAAGTAGATTGGAATTAGTGCTGCTTCCCATCCGATATAAAACAAGAACGCATCTAATGCAGTAAATACCAACAATAAGCCACATTGCATAAACAAAATCAACGCATAAAATGCAGCTGGATTTTTATACTCGTGGTTATAGCTCGATAAAATTATAATTGGCACCAATAAATTGGTTAGCAATACCACAAGCATGCTAATACCATCGATACCTGCGTGGAAATTGATGCCTAAATCTGCAATCCATGGCAAATTAACCTCAAACTGGGTACTTGCATTTGGAATGAAATTACCGGCGATAACCAAAGCCAAAACCAAAGAAACAACCGAAAATACGGTCGAAACTATTTTAGCCGACTTACCAGCAAATGCAGTAATAATTGCACCTACAAGCGGAAGAAATATAAGTAGTAAAAGTTGTTCCATTATTTAATTTTGAACCCTTTTTATATGTAATAAAATGTATATGCAAGTAATGCGATGATACCAAATACCATCATAAATATATAGAAACCTACGTTTCCACTTTGTAGTAAACGAATACCCTTACTGGCTTCGTTTGTGCTCCATCCTAATCCGTTCACAATTCCATCGATAAATTTGTTATCGATAATCCTATAAAAGAATTTCGAAAGTGCATCTAATGGTTTAGTGATCAGGAAATCATAAATCTCATCGAGGTAGAATTTATTGTAGGATAATTTTGCTAAAGCAGAACGCGGTGCTTCATCAGCAACGGGAACGCGTGCCCCTTTTACATATCTGGTGTAAGCATATAATAAAGCTATCACAGCTGCTGCTACCGAAACACCCATTAACGAATATTCAGTTGAGTGGCTTAATTCCAACTCATGCTGTGCAACACCTGCTCCCGATAACCAATGCGCCAACCATTCGTTTCCACCAAAAACATGAGGAAGATTAATTACTCCGCCAATTGCTGCAAGAACAGCTAAAATGATTAAAGGGAAAGTCATTGCAGTTGGCGATTCGTGTAAATGGCTTTCCTCGTGATGTGTTCCACGGTATTTTCCTGAGAAAGTCAAGAACATCATTCGGAACATATAGAATGCCGTTAAGAATGCGGTTAAAACCCCAATTCCCCAAAGTATCGGACTAGCCTGGAAAGCGTGTGCTAAAATTTCGTCTTTCGAGAAGAAACCAGAGAATGGTGGTAAACCAGCAATAGCAATGGTACCGATCAGCATCGTTAAGAAAGTAACCGGAAGTTTCTTTCTCAATCCACCCATATGGCGCATATCCTGCTCATGGTGCATAGCGTGGATTACCGAGCCTGCGCCCAAGAATAATAGTGCTTTGAAGAATGCGTGGGTTAATACGTGGAAAAATGAACCTGTATAAGCACCAACCCCTAAGCCTAAAAACATATACCCCAGTTGCGATACAGTTGAATAAGCCAATACCTTCTTAATATCAGTCTGTGTTAAAGCAATAATTGCAGCAATTAAAGCTGTAGCTGCACCAACAACAGCAATAATGTGCTGGGTAAGCGGTGCAAGATCGAACAATACGCTCGAACGTGCAATCATATAAATACCAGCTGTAACCATGGTAGCTGCGTGGATCAAAGCCGAAACTGGTGTTGGTCCGGCCATTGCATCAGGTAACCAGGTAAATAATGGCAACTGTGCCGATTTACCGCAGGCACCGATAAATAATAAAATGGTGATTAAAACCAGCGTATCGTTGCCCGGCAACATATTCGCTGCCTGAGGGAAAACTTTAGCAAATTCTACACTACCAAAAGTGGTGAAGATTAAGAATACACCTAACAAGAAGCCTAAATCACCGATACGGTTCATTACGAAAGCTTTTTTAGCTGCTGAGGCATAAGCACTGTTTGTATACCAGAAACCGATTAACAGATATGAACATAAACCTACGCCCTCCCAACCGATAAACATAACGATGTAATTTGAGCCCAATACCAACAAAAGCATAAAGAATACAAACAAATTCAGATAAGAGAAAAACTTACCGAATCCTGCATCGCCGTGCATATAGCTGGTTGAATATAAATGGATCAGGAAACCAATTCCAGTAATGATCAAAAGCATGATTGAGCTTAGAGGATCAACCAGAAAAGATAATGGAATGTGTAATGCACCTGCGCTAATCCAATCGAATAAAAATACTTCGTGAGATTTTTGTGTGTCGCCTTGTAAACTAAAGAAAATAACTACGCTAATGATAAAGGAGGCGAAGATTACCCCGCTTCCGATGATACCAACAAGTCCTTTAGATAAAGAGTTTCTGCCTAGTCCATTAATTACAAACCCTAAAAAAGGAAGTAACGGAACCAACCAAATCAATTGTTCTATTGTCATTCTTATTATATATTTACCACTTAAGGCGATTTAAAACATTAATATCTACTGATTTCGTATTTCTGTAAACCATTACAATAATTGCAAGGCCTACTGCAACCTCTGCAGCTGCCAAAGCCATAATGAAGAATACGAAAACCTGCCCTGATGGGTCATTGTTATGAACCGAGAATGCTGTTAAAAGTAAGTTAACCGCATTTAGCATCAGCTCAACCGACATAAAAATTACAATGGCATTTCTGCGGGTAAGTACACCTATAACGCCGATAGAAAAAATAATGGCACTTAAATAGATGTAGTGGTTTAGCGGAACGCCTGCTGCTTGTGTGAATAAATTTTCCATTATGCTTCTACCTCATCTCTTTTAGATAATAAAACGGCTCCAACCATTGCTGCCAATAGTAATAGAGATGACAATTCAAATGGCAATAAGAATGGGCCAAAAAGCTCCTTGCCTAGGTTTTCTACCAATCCTAATCCCGGATTTTTTAAAATTAATGGGCTGGTAATACTTGCTGATTTTAAAGAACCGATTAAAGTTACTACCAAACACCCCCCTGCAATTACACCTACGATTTTGATCAGCGGCGATTTACTTGGTTCGGTTTCTTTATTCAGGTTAAGCAGCATCAGTACAAAAAGGAACAATACCATGATGGCGCCCATGTAAACGATAAAGTTTACCACTGCTAAAAACTGTGCGTTTAATAGCACATAGTGAACAGTAAAGGTAAAAAAGGTAAGGATTAAGTACAATACACTGTGGATCGGATTTTTTGCAAAAATCACCATCAGCGAAAAGATGATACTTAATGTGGCTACGAAATAGAATACTTGTGTACTCATTAATTGTTTATTTATTTATGTTCCATGGTTTGTGTCTCCACAAGCCATTAATTATTTTTCGTTTCGCGAAGACACGAACCGAGGCTTAAGATTATTTACCATGGTTCCTGTCTTCGCGAACCATCATTTTATTTTTTCATTTCCAATGGTGCCTCTACCAACTTATCTTTTCCGTAAATGAAATCTTTACGTAGATAATCAGCAGGTACAATCGGTCCATCTAAGTAAATTGCCTCTTTTGGACAAGCTTCTTCACATAAGCCACAAAAAATACAACGCAACATATTGATTTCGTAAGTTGCTGCATATTTTTCTTCGCGGTATAAATCTTTCTCTTCAGGTTTACGTTCAGCTGCAATCATGGTAATGGCTTCAGCCGGACAAGATAAAGCGCACAAACCGCAGGCGGTACAACGTTCTTTACCATTCTCATCACGTTTTAGTGAGTGCATCCCCCTAAAGTTGGTAGAGAATTCGCGCTCTACTTCAGGATATCTTATAGTAGCCTCTTTTTTAAATAAGTGACTGATGGTAATGCCCATACCTTTAGCAATTGCTGGCAGGTACATCCGCTCCATAAAGCTCAATGGCTTTTGCTCCAGTACTTTTTTCTTATTACTTAATGATTCCATAATTAAAACTTCTCAATAATCGCAATCACAACACCTGTTATTATAATATTGGCAATAGCCAAAGGTATTAAACCTTTCCAACCTAAATTCATCAATTGATCGTAGCGGAAACGAGGGATTGTCCAACGTACCCACATGAAGAAAAAGATGAAAGCACATATTTTACCGAAGAAAACTGCTGTACCAAAAAGTGGTGCCCAGGTTGGACCTAACCACACCGCCATCGAATCCATACCAGGGTAATTATAACCGCCCCAGTATAAAGCCGCCATTACTGCCGATGATACGAACATATTGATATACTCAGCAAATAGGTAAAAACCTAATTTCATTGACGAATATTCGGTATGGTAGCCACCTATCAATTCAGTTTCACATTCAGGCAAATCGAATGGCGCACGGTTGGTTTCTGCAAATGAACAAACCATAAAGATTAGAAACCCTAGCGGCTGATATAAAACATTCCATCTCCAGCCATGTTGCTGATCAACGATTTCTTTTAAGCTTAAGGTATTCGTCATTAAAAGCAAAGCGATAATTGATAACCCCATTGCAATTTCATAACTGATGTTTTGCGAAGCTGCGCGGATAGCACTTAACAAAGAGTATTTGTTGTTTGAGGCCCATCCACCAATCATTACACCATAAACACCTAAAGAAACGACTCCGAAAATGTATAAAACACCAACATTGATATCTGAAACCTGTAAAGGAATAGTTTTGCCCGCAATTAAAACGGGGCTACCCCATGGAATAACGGCAGTACCAATACAGGCACAAAGCAAAGCCAAACCAGGGCCAGCGATAAATAAAAATCTGTTTGATGATGTAGGAATAATTTCCTCTTTCATAAACATTTTAACGCCATCAGCCAATGGTTGTAAAATACCAAAGGGGCCAGCTCTATCCGGACCTAAACGATCTTGTAAATATGCAGCTACCTTACGTTCTGCATAAGTAGAATACATGGCAATAACTAAACTGATGCCGAAAATTACAGCTACCAGGATAAATTTTTCTATAACAAAAGCGCTATCCATTAGTATTTAACTGTTTTATGTAATTCAATTTCATTTGCAGCTTGTAATGCCTCATTTGGCTGAATTACATGCAAAGGTTTTAATGTTTCGTAGTGGTTAGATGCAATTACCGAAGTATCATCAATGTGCGTTGGATGTTCAATTACCCAATCAGCAGTTGCTTTTTTATCAAAGCGGCAAGTATTGCAAATAAATTCTTCTACTTCTCCAAACTGGTCTTTACGTGCGGTAACCCGTAAAACATCTGCTCCTTTATACCAAAGTGTTACTTTACCGTTGCATTTTTCGTGATCACAATCGCGGTGTGCATCAACTGGTTTAGTAAACCAAACACGGTTTTTAAAACGGAAAGTTTTATCGGTTAAAGCACCTACAGGGCAAACATCGATTACGTTTCCTGAAAAATCGTTATCAACAGCCTGGGTGATGTAAGTAGAAATTTCGGAGTGATCGCCACGGTTTAAGATACCATGAACACGTTTGTTTGTAATCTGATCAGCTGTAAAAACACAACGGTAGCACAAAATACAACGATTCATGTGCAACTGGATTTTATCACCTATATCTATACGCTCGAAAGTACGGCGTTCAAATTCATAACGTGTTTTTTGCAAACCATGCTCATAGCCCAAATTCTGCAAATCGCACTCTCCTGCCTGATCGCAAACAGGACAATCTAAGGGATGGTTAATCAATAAGATCTCTACAACACCTGCGCGTGCTTCCAAAACTTCTGGAGAAGTAATATTAAGCACTTCCATCCCATCCATTACGGTTGTACGGCAAGAAGCCACCAACTTAGGCATTGGGCGAGGATCTTTCTCCGAACCTTTAGTCACTTTTACAATACAGGTACGGCATTTACCGCCACTGCCTTGTAATTTAGAATAATAGCACATTGCTGGCGGAACAATATCCCCTCCGATTTGCCTCGCAGCATTCAGAATGGTTGTTCCGTTATCAACCTCTACTGTTATCCCATCTATCGTAACCTTAACTTTTTCACTCATGGTTAATGATATTCTTTTTATTTTTCTACTTCTACCGTCATTGTGAGGTACGAAGCAATCTTTTTTACAATTTATTATTTCTCTTTCGAGATTTTATAACCAATTTCTTTTCTTGGCTTTTCTTTCTGTTCTAGTAGCTCATCAAAATACCTGAATATGACTTCAATATTTTTATCCTGATTATCTACTTTCTTTTTAATCTTTTCTAATTCTAGCCTTATTTCTGTATTGCTTAAAACCATCGTTCTAAGTTGTACAAACACATCAATAATTTTAATACTTACTTCTACTGCCCTACTGCTTTTCAAAACGTTCGACAGTTGCAAAATACCATGTTCGCTAAATGCAAACGGAAGGTACTTTGAGTGTTGTCCATGTCTTAAGGTCACAAATTGTGACCTTAAGACATCGTTTTCTTCTTTTGTTAGCTCGAACATAAAGTGCTCCGGAAAACGCTCTATATTTCTTCTAACTTGTTGTTTTAACTTCTTAGTCTCAACGCCAAAGAGTTCTGCTAAATCAGAATCTAACATCACCTTCACTCCTCTAAAAAGATATATTTTATTAACTATTACTTCGTTGGGGATGATTGCTGGTGATATCGGTTCTTTCATTTACATATACTCGTTGTGTTAAGTTATTTTTCTAAGGTCGCATTTTGCGGCCTTAGAATTTAGTATCACAATCTGTGATACCTTAAATATTTTATTTCTCTTCCGTTACCGGAGCTTTTTCAATCGGTGTTGCATAATTTGCGATACCGTAATTTTGGCTCTGGCTTTTAACCGGTTCTTTAATGTGCCATTCAAATTCATCTCTGAAGTGACGGATTGCACTGGCTACTGGCCAGGCTGCTGCATCACCCAACGGACAGATTGTATTTCCTTCAATTTTACGCTGAATATCCCACAATAAATCAACATCTTCCATTTTACCATGGCCGTGTTCGATTTTGTGCAACACTTTTTCCATCCATCCGGTACCCTCACGACAAGGTGAACATTGTCCACAGCTTTCGTGGTGATAAAAACGGGCAAAATTCCAGGTATTACGAACAATACACTGATCTTCATCAAAAGCGATAAAACCGCCTGACCCCATCATGGTTCCTGTAGCAAATCCACCCTCAGATAAAGATTCGTAACTCATTAAACGAGGTTCGCCGTTAGCATATTTTAAAGTTAAATTAGCAGGCAAAATAGGCACAGATGATCCACCTGCTACTGTCGCTTTTAAACGTTTACCATTCGCAATACCGCCACAATACTCGTCAGAATAAATAAATTCTTCTACTGGTAAACCCAATTCGATTTCGTAAACACCTGGTTTTACTAGATTACCTGATGCGGATATTAATTTTGTACCTGTACTTCTACCGATACCAATTTTTGCATATTCATCGCCACCATCGTTGATAATCGGCACCACTGCAGCAATCGATTCAACATTGTTAACCACTGTAGGGCAACCATACAAACCTGCAATTGCCGGAAATGGTGGTTTAATACGTGGATTACCTCTTTTACCTTCAAGCGATTCTAACAAAGCAGTTTCTTCACCACAAATGTAAGCGCCGCCGCCTGGCTGAACATATAATTCTAAATCGTAACCTGTTCCTAAAATGTTTTTACCCAACCATCCGGCTGCTTTAGCTTCAGCAATTGCTTTTTCTAAAATGCGGATCTGAGGCATCATCTCGCCACGTACATAGATGTAAGAAACCTTAGCGCCTAATGCGAAACTCGATACAATCATTCCCTCAATTAATGCATGGGGAATATAAGTCATCAAATAACGGTCTTTAAAAGTTCCTGGCTCTGATTCATCAGCATTACACACCAAATAACGTGCAACACCTTCTGGTTTAGCCAAAAAGCTCCATTTCATCCCGGTTGGGAAACCCGCACCTCCGCGACCGCGTAAGCCCGATTTCTTAACTTCTTCAACAATCTCTTCGGGTGTTAAAGTTTTAAGGGCTTTTTCCACAGCACGGTACCCGCCTTTTTGGCGATAGACTTCAAGTGTATTGATGCCCGGTACGTTTATATGCTCAAGTAACAGTTTTCGAGACATTTTAATTAGTCTATAGTCTGCAGTCCATAGTCCGTAGTCTTAAGTCACAACGACTCTCGACTTAAGACTCTAGACTTTAGGACTTATTTTTCAAATCTTCAATCAATTTATCTACACTTGCTTCGGTAAGGTTTTCGTAGAAAGTATATTCTGGGCTAATTTGTAACACCGGACCAAAACCACATGCGGCTAAACATTCAACTCCTCTAAAGCTGAATAAACCATCGGCAGTAACTTCACCTTCTTTAACACCTAACTTGTTTTCCAAGTGGCTTAATATTTTTTCGGCACCAACCAGGCAACAAGGACCGGTACGACAAACCTCCAAAGCATACTTGCCTTGTGGCTTTAAAAAGTACATGGTATAAAATGTTGCCACTTCATAAACTTCAATGGGCTGAATATTTAAATATTCGGCAACCTTATCCATCGCTGGTGTACTCACCCAAAGGTATTCGGCCTGTACCAAATGCAATAATGGCAACAAAGCTGATTTGTGCTTACCTTCAGGATAACGGCTTTTTACATCATCAAATTTGGCCAGCAATTCTGATGAAAACACTACAGGTGTTTGTTCTTCTACTTTAAGCATCTAATTCTCCTGCAATAATATTCATACTACTCATGTTGATAATGGCATCAGACAATAACATGCCCTCGCTCATTGGTGCAAACATCTGGTAGTTTATAAAACTTGGTCTGCGGAAGTGTAAACGGTACGGCGTACGGCCCCCATCATTAATCAGATAGAATCCTAATTCACCATTTCCGCCTTCCACAGCGTGATAAACTTCTGCTTTTGGCGCATCAATTTCACCCATCACAATTTTGAAGTGATAAATCAATGCTTCCATATTGTTGTAAACTTCTTGTTTTGGAGGAAGGTAAAATTCAGGAACATCGGCATGGAAAATACCTTTTGGCTCTGTTTTTAATTTCACAAGTGCCTGTTCGATGATGCGGACACTTTGCCACATCTCTTCATTACGCACTAAATACCTGTCGTAAATATCGCCGCTTGTACCTACCGGAACTTCAAAGTCGAAATCCTGATATGAAGAATATGGATCGCTTACACGCACATCGTAATCTACACCGGTAGCACGCAAAAGCGGCCCAGTCCAACTGTATTCTAAAGCAGTTTCTTTAGTAACCTCTGCAACACCTGCCGTTCTATCAATAAAAATACGGTTACGTGTTAACAGATTCTCGAACTCTTTTAACGCTTTAGGGAATTCTTTTAAAAACTTATCGATTTTAGCAAAGGCGATATCATTGAAATCTCTTTCAAACCCACCAATACGGCCAATATTTGTGGTTAAACGTGCACCGCAAACTTCTTCGAAGATTTCGTAAATATGCTCACGGAACTGAAATAGGTATAAGAAAGTGGTTGTTGCGCCGGTATCCTGACCAATAATCGTGTTACAGATGATGTGATCGGCAATACGCGAAAGCTCCATAATGATTACCCGAAGATAATCTACACGTTTCGGCATCTGAATATTTAACAACTTCTCAACCGTCATGTGCCAACCCATATTGTTAATAGGTGACGAGCAGTAGTTTAAACGGTCGGTAAGTGGTGTAATTTGATAAAATGGGCGATGCTCCGCAATCTTTTCGAAAGCACGGTGGATATACCCAATGGTAGAAACGCCGCTTACAATACGTTCGCCATCTAATTGCAAAACGTTTTGAAAAACGCCGTGTGTTGCAGGGTGTGTTGGACCTAAGTTTAGGGTTACCAGCTCACTTTGCGGGTCGTTATCTGTAAATACCGGATGGTTATGATTCATAGTTTACCTTCCAAAAAATTCGTCTTTTTTATCTACTCTGTTCGGATCTTCCAATGGATATTGTTTCAACATCGGGTGAACACCTAAATCGTCCATATTTAAAATACGGCGCAAATCAGGGTGACCTTCAAATTTAACCCCAAAAAAATCATAAGTTTCACGTTCCATCCAGTTGGCACCTTTCCAAACGGTTGTTGCTGTAGGAATAGTTGGATTTTGTTCTGAAATGAAAACCTTAATCCTAATCCTAACTTTCTCTACCATGTTGTGCAAATGGTAAACCACTGCAATACCATGATCTTTGCCAGGATAATGAACCGCTGTAATATCGGTTAAGAAATTAAAACTTAAATCGTTTTTAAGGAACGATAATACATTGATGATAACATCTTTGGTGGTTGCAAAAGTTAACAAACCATAAGGTTCAGAAACTCCTGTTACCTTTTCGCCAAACTTATCGCTAAGTTTTGCCAGAATATTATTATTTAGCGTCGTTTCTTCCATTATTTAATGCCGTATTGACCTAAAAGTTCTTTGTAATAATCAGAATTTCTTCTCCTACCCGATTCGCTTTTCACTAAATCCTGAATACGCTGAAAACCATCTAAAATGGCTTCAGGTCTTGGCGGACAACCCGGAACGTAAACATCAACCGGAATAACCTCATCAATACCTTGCAATACGGAATAAGTATCGAAAATACCACCACTACTTGCGCAGGCACCAACAGCCATTACCCAACGTGGCTCTGCCATTTGGATATAAACCTGTTTTAATACCGGAGCCATCTTTTTAGCGATAGTACCCATAACCATTAAAACATCAGCCTGACGGGGAGAAAAGCTTAAGCGTTCGGCACCGAAACGACCAAGATCGTAGTGAGAACCCATGGTTGCCATAAACTCGATTCCACAACAAGAAGTTGCAAAAGGTAAAGGCCATAATGAATTTGAGCGGGCCAAACCAATCACTTTATCAAGAGAAGTGGCAAAAAAGCCAGATCCTTCTATTCCTGGAGGCGCATCAACTATATTAATTTCACTCATGTTTATAAACAAAAAATGCTCATCCCTTTGCAGAATGAGCAACAAATTTACAATATTTTAAAGGCAAACAAACTAGCTTTACTCGATTTAGAACCTTTCTAAATAACCAAAACAGCTATGAGTTAGTGTAAGTGGTACACATTCAGTTTCAGTTGGCATTTTTCAGTTTACAGTTTATAAACCGAGAACTATTAACGGCCAATTGATAACTGCCTAATTCCAGTCTAAGACTTTTTTCTTGATTACGTAGATAAAGCCTAACAACAATGTACCCATGAAAATGAACATTTCGATCATTCCGTCCATCCGTAATGTACGGAAATTAACCGCCCAAGGATACATAAAGATAACCTCTACATCAAACAGTACAAATAAGATGGCTACTACAAAATATTTGATAGAGAAAGGCTGACGTGCATTACCTACTGATTTAATACCGGCCTCAAAAGTTTCTAACTTATCGCTTGTTTTACGTTTTGGACCTAAAAAGTGGGTAGCAACTAATGTGGTCACCACAAAACCTAAAGCAACAATTACTTGAAATATAATTGGTAAAAAATCTATAGAGGAACTTTGCGCTTGCATAATTTTTATTTTGTGATGCAAAAGTAAAAGAAAAAGGCAGAGTAACCAAACTCTGCCTTTTCTAAATTATTTAACTTTTTAATTATTTGCCTTTACCTTTTGTTTTTGGAGCAGCTGCAGGTGACTGCAATTCTTTAAGCTTGGCTGCTGCAAAAGGACCCTGCGGGTCTAACGCTATACTTTTATTCAAATAATCTATAGCTTTTGCTTTATCTTTATCAGCATAATAAGCACCTAGATAATCGTAAGATTCTACAAGGTTTGTTTTATTGGTTGCTTGTTCTTCAGGTTTAACTAGGCTAATGTATTTTTCAAAATATGGAATAGACGCATATTTTGGGTTCGCCTTATCTTCTAAAAGATTAGCAATCCTCGCCCTTGTAAAATAACCCAAAGCAAACTCTGGAGAAACTTTATTTAAGTGACTCAATGCTGAATCGGCCTCAATCAATGCTGCTGTATTTAAAGGTTTTTTATCTTTTTGAGCAAAGTACCCTTCCAAGAATCTTGTTTGTCCTACATAGTAATAGTTAGTTAATGAGCCTTTACCATTTGGATTGTACTTAATTGCTAATGTATAAATCTCTGCAGCCTTACCATATTTTTTGGCTTTATACAAAGCTAAACCAGCTTCAGCTAAAGCATCAGCGTTAGTAGAATCCATTTTAGCCGCCTCTATAATATTAAGAACACCTAAGCTATCTTGGCCAGCTTTCAATTGTGCTTTACCTAAATAAAGATAATCGTTACCTAAAATCTTTGTTTTGTCCTTTTCCTTTGCAAAAAAATCAGTTAAGCTCGTTAATGCCTGAGGATAGTTTCCATTTTCATAAGCTGCCCACCCTTTCATCCTTGAAACGATAGTACCTTTAGGATCGTTCGCAGGAACTTGTAAAGAAGTAGCCACTTGCTCTAATGTTTTATAATCTTTAGCATAAAATAAGAATTGAGCATAACGCAATTGAGACTCTAAAGATTTATCCGTTAAATCCATGTATTTTTTATAATTCTCAATCGCTTTTGCTGCTTTTTCTTTATCAACACCAAAGCTACTCCATTGTAAGTATAACTCACCTAACTCGCGGTAAGCAGGGCCATAGTTTGCATCAGCAGCAATTACATCTTGCAACTCTTTTTCACCTTCAGGAAAGGCCCTAGATTCTTTGTACATTTTACCAATCTGCGTTTTAGCTCTTCTGTTATTTGGATCTACATCACCAACACGCATATAAGGGCCTAATGCCTCTGAATTTTTTTTCTGTAATGCATAGGCATCACCTTGTGCCAAGAAAACTTCTGCATCCTTATCTTTAGAATCTAATTCATCAGCTTTGGTAATGTTAGCCAAAGCATTAGTAAAATCTGGTTTAGATACATCATCACTAGGCTTATCCTGAGCTAAATACGCTTTACCGATATACAAATAAGTTTTGTAATCTTTTGGCGCCAAAGCTACAGCTTTGTCGAAGTTTGTTTTAGCAGAAGTTGGGTTATTAGATAACATATCTGCTTCACCTAAACCAATTAAGTTTAAGTTGTTTTTTGGATCAGCGGTAATACCTTTGGTAAATACAGCTCTGGCCGAGTCAATATAACCGGTTTTTAAGTAAACCAAACCAAGATTGTAATAGTTATTACCATCTGATGCTTTTGAGCTCACCAATGACTTAAGCATTGATGATGCTTTCTGATACTGCTCCGCGTCGATGGCTTTTTTCGCGTCATTTAAATCTTGAGCAAAAACTGCAGAACCCATCAACACCAAACCTACATTTAAGGTTATTGCTTTCTTTAAAATTTTCATCGGATATTCTGTTTTTTATTTAATAAAAATGAAGTGTCTCTTTAGATTTACTTCGTGGTTCAATTTATAATTTTTAATTTAATTTCCTTTAGTCAGGTTAATTTGTCTTGGCATTAATTTATGCGGGCCAAGTCCAGATTTAAGTACAATCAATTGTCCCCTCTGACTTCTTAACCATGTTGCAAATCCTGTGCCTAAACCATCTCTTCCCTCGCAATCTATAATATTTATATTTCTTAAGAAAGGATAAACACCGTTGATTAAGTTCTCTTGAGTTGGTTTATAGAACTGATCGTCTCCTACCTTGCCTTTTACATTCTTTACGCCCAGCACTTTTATCTGAGATAAGTATTCACTCATCTCTGTATCTTTGTTAGCGATCCAATTCACGCCCAAAATACCAATAAAATTTTTATCTTCTGCAATAAGTTTAATTACTTCTTTGCTAGAATTTTTAGAGTAAACACCTGTAGCTGGAAATTGGCTGATATGGGCCAACTCTTTAAAATATTGAAAGGTACTTGAATAAGCGTTATCAAAGACCAATTTTTTATCTGATTTCTTCCCCTGTAATATATCAATCACCTCTTTAACGTTAATTGTACTATCGATATTGCCCTGATTGGTAATTAAAGCAATACCATCAATGGCAAAACGAGAAGAGTTGATTTTAATATTACGCTGGTTATAATACTTTTCTTCTGCTTTGGTTAATAACCTTGGTAAAACAATTACCCTTACACTATCATTAAGAAAGGCAGGCAATAATTTTTCTTCAGGTTTTACTGTTGTCTGAAATTTTGCGTCCGGATAATCCAAACTAAAAATATCGATCTGATCTTGAACAATCGGTCCAACACTTTCATCAACCAATATTTTTAAGGTACCGCTTGTTCTGGTTTCTTTAACTGCATCGGCTTTATTTTTACGTTTGCAGGATACAAGTAAAGCTAATACACAAAATATTAAAAGGAAATTTTTCATTGAGCTGATTAGTCGCGCCTCCCAAGGCTTAAAAGTCTTACAAATGCATAAATAATTAAGAAAATACCGATTGCGATGCGGCCCCATTGTGGAATAGTGCTTAAACGCAGGGCAATTGGTTCGTAAAATATAAATGCAAAGCCCAATACCACATAAAAAACGAACATGACAAGGCCTAAAATGAGCAAAAACCGCTGTTTAGGCGATTTTTGCTTAAAAATATCAAAATTTAACATCTACTATTAGTTCAATGTAAAGTTAACGTTGATGTTATATTTTACCCTTACCGGCTTACCATTTTGGATACCTGGGTTCCAACGTGGACTAGCTTTCAATACACGGATGGCTTCTTCATCAGTTCCGCTACCCAAACCGCGGGTAACAGTGATATCTGTTAATTTACCATCTTTTTCAACAACGAAAGATAAAAATACTTTACCCTGAACGTTGTTCTCTTGTGCCATTGGCGGGTACTTTATTGCTTTACTTAAGTATCCATAAAACTTAGAGATACCTCCAGGGAATTCTGGTTGTTTTTCGATACTAACAAAGTCGTAAACTTTATTATCATCAACCGCAACAGCAGCTTCTCTTTTTGGTCCCTCACCAACTGGTTCAGCAATGTTAATCTCTGCAGTTGGATCACCTTTAATATCTCTCTGCCCTGGATCTGCTTCCTTCAACTTTTCAACCGTAGGTGGTTCATCACGAACCTCAATATCTGGTTTTACAATTGGAGGTGGCATTTTCACCTGGTCAACTTTTGGTGGAGGTGGCTCTACCGGTGGTGGTGGCGGTGTTTTAGGGTCTACTGGTGGTGGTGGCGCTAAAATTACTTCTTGTGCTTTTAATTGCTCATCTTCATGATCCATTGAGCCTTGAATCAGGCTATAGATTTTAGGAGAGAAAAATAACACAATAAATATAATAGAGCCGATAATTAATGCTTTTGAGGTGTTGGCACCATTGCTTTTACGCAATTGATATGCACCATAGGTTTTGTTTTTATCTGCAAAAACCACTTCAAGCCATTCTTTTCTGAATATATCTAACTTCGACATAACTATTGGTTTTACTGATTATAAAATTCCTTTTTCTTTCATGAACTGCTTCTCATTGTCAAGGATGTTATCATCATCGATCTGACGAACCTTAACTTTAAGAATTTCCAACTCATCCATCATATCTACAAAGTTTTGGAATGTAGAACCTGATGTTGGTTTTACCAGTACAACAAAGTCTCCAGCAACGCCTGAGGCATCAGCTGCTTTTCTATTTTTAACAATAGCATCTTCGATTTGTGAACCAGATTCTATCGTTGGTGCGCTTTCGCCAGCTACTCCCATGTACCATGCTACCTTATTGCTTTTACCCAACAAAATAGTCATTGTTTTACTTGCTTTCAGCTCCAATCTGTTCTCAGGTAACTTTTCGTTTTTATCTGGCTTTGCAATATCCATCGCTTGAGGCGTAGAGATTACTGTTGTTAAGATAAAGAATGTTACCAAAAGAAACATTAGATCCACCATCGGAGTCATATCAACCCTTGGGGTGGCTTTCTTCCCGCCTGTGTTTAATTCTGCCATTTCTTATTTCTTTTTAGCTTCAGAGTTGGTAACCAATAAAAACTTGTTTACACTTTGTTTCTGAAGTACATCAATAATCTTTTTAACTACCGGATATTCTTCTTTTGCATCGCCTTTAATACTGATACGCATATCCTGATTATTAATCTCTTTAGTTGCTTTACGGGCATTTAATACCCATGAATTTAACTGATTGTCAGTCGAATCTGAAGGTATGCCAGGTTGTACCCCTGGTTTCATACGGTCAGCCCCATTTAAGGCAATAAGAGATTTTAAACTCTGGATCGGAACACCGAAACTTCCTATCGCTGAAAAGCGTTGTATTTCTACTGGAGTGAACGATATTTTGTACTGTTCGCCCATTAGCTCTAATGTTTTCGCTCTTACTTTGACCCCTGCTACTTCGAAGAAAACTTTACCCTGCCCAATGGTTAATATCGCATTGTTTTCTACCGGTACCTTAAACTCATACGTAGATGAAGGTGTAGAAACGGCTAGTGGTTCTGGTTGCCTTGCTGTAGCAGTTAAGATGAAGAAAGTAAGTAACAACGATGCCACATCACACATGGCGGTCATATCTGTTACTGTACTTGTTCTTTTAACTTTAATTCTAGGCATAATATTTTTTTACTAGTTTTAATAATGATGATCTTTTTTCCGGTTTTCCATAAAGCCGGTAAAAATTTTTTCAAAATTCTTATTTATGCGAACTAGCGTATGTTTGAACGATGCTGAAACCAGCCTCATCGATAGCGTAAGTTAACTTGTCGATTTTAGAAGTTAATACGTTATACATGATAATTGCCACAGTAGAAACCAAGATACCTGTTGCAGTGTTGATCAATGCCTCAGAGATACCTACAGCTAATGCTGACTGATCTGGTGCTCCAGAGTTTGCTAAACCGGCGAATGCACGGATCATACCTGTTACTGTACCCAATAAACCTACCAATGTACCAATTGATACCAAAGTTGCAATTACCGTTAAGTTTTGCTCTAACATTGGCATTTCCAAAGCTGTAGCTTCTTCAACCTCTTTTTGGATTGCAACGATTGATTGCTCAACATCCATATTGGTATCTGCTTCAACTTCACTGTATTTTTTCAAGCCAGATTTAATTACGTTAGCAACTGAACCTTCTTGTTTATCACACTCAGCTTTTGCAGCTTCGATGTTACCTGCGCTTAATAAACCTTGTACTTTGCGAATGAAAGTATCTAAGCTAGATTTTCCACTTGCTTTACCAATAACGATGAAACGTTCGATAGAGAATACAATTACTACTAATAGTAATCCAACTAAGATCGCTACGATAGGACCTCCTTTGTAAGCTGTTCCAAGATAGTTACCAGGTAATGGTAATTTCTCTCTGTCACCATCGATAAAGTTACTTCCTTCTCCGAATACGAATCTCCAAACACAGAATCCAATGATAATACAAATTGGAATAACGAATGTTGCAAATACATTTGAAGCACTAGAAGAGCTCTCTTTTTTAACAGTTGTTGGTTTTGGTGCGTTTGCCATTTTTTTTGAAATTTTAGTTTTAGTTCTTGTTTTTAATTTTTAGCTGTTTTTTTCTTTTGTACTACACTCAACGTTTCATATCCGAAATTGTTGCGAAAAACAAATTTATAAATTGATTTTAAATTACAAATTAATAAATCAATAAGCAATTAAATCGTTACTTAGAATTTAGTTTCGGTAAATCACCAAGGGTGTATAACAAAAAAATTGCCCCAGCCGAGGCAATTCTTTCACAATAAAAACTAAAAAAAAATCGAATTGCAAATTTTTCGATCAAAAAATGCATTTTAAAGTGCATTTAACATAATTTTAACGCTTCGTGTCTGCTTTTTGGTACTTTTGTCAGTTCGAACTGCTTGAAATTCTCGGTAAAGGCATCCGACAGTTCGTAGGCTTTCAAAAAGTATTCTTCCTGGTTGCTCCATGTTTTAGAGGGGTCTAAAATTTCGTCCGGTACCCCAGGACAATTTAATGGCATCATCAATTTAAATACGTGGTGTTGCTTATATTTATTATGATCTAAATCTCCATTTAAGGCTGCAGTAATCATCGCCCTGGTATAACTTAATTTCATCCTTTTACCTACACCATAAGCTCCACCGCTCCAACCCGTATTTACCAACCATACGTTTACCTGGTGTTTTTCCATCTTCTCGCCCAATAGTTCGGCATATCTAGATGGATGCAATGGCAAGAAGGCTTTACCAAAGCAAGCCGAAAATGTTAACTGAGGCTCTGTCACCCCTGTTTCTGTTCCTGCAACCTTGGCTGTATATCCGCTCATAAAGTGGAACATGGCCTGCTCTACATTTAATTTTGAAATTGGGGGCAATACTCCAAACGCATCTGCAGTTAAGAAAAAGATATTTTTCGGAACAGCTGCGATTGATGGTAAAATGGCATTGTCAATATAATCTATAGGATAAGCCACGCGGGTATTTTCCGTTTTAGCAATATTGCTATAATCAACCTCCTTCGTACCTGGAAAAAAATTAATATTCTCTAACAATGAGCCAAATTTGATGGCCTTAAAGATCTGAGGCTCTTTCTCTTCGGTTAAATCTACACATTTTGCATAGCAACCGCCTTCGAAGTTAAATACAGAATCTTTACCCCATCCATGCTCATCGTCACCTATCAGTCCTCTTTCCGGATCGGCAGATAAGGTGGTTTTTCCCGTCCCCGACAAACCGAAAAATATAGCGGTATCGCCATTTTTACCCACATTGGCCGAACAGTGCATGGATAGCGTATTCTTATATACTGGCAGGATAAAGTTTAAAACAGAAAAAATTCCTTTTTTAATTTCGCCGGTATAGCCAGTTCCCCCGATCAAAATCATTTTCCTGGTAAAATTGATAATGGAGAAATTTTCCTGTCTGGTTCCGTCAATAGCCGGATCGGCCAAGAAACCTGGTGCAGCAATGATGGTCCATTCTGGTGTGATACCCAAACGATCTTCTTCCGGGCGGATAAACAAGTGATGAGCAAAAAGATTCTGATAAGCAGTTTCTGTAATTACCCGAATGGATATATCGTAATCCGGATTGGCACAGGCCGAAGAATCGCGCACATAGATTTTCTTATCTTCAAGGTAATTTGTTAGCTTATAAAACAGCTGATCGAATTTCTCTGGAGAAATTTTAATGTTTACATCGCCCCACCAAACCTGATCTTCAGTTACCTCGTCGCATACAATAAAACGGTCTTTAGGAGAACGCCCGGTAAACTTTCCGGTATCAACCGCCAGCGCTCCTGAAGCAGCCAGCGTACCTTCTTTATTTAATAAGGCATCATCAATTAATTCCGTTGGAGATAATTGGTACTTTACAGCAATGTTTCCACCTAGATTTAAATAGCTTAAATCTGGCGTTTGCAGTTTCTTTTTGCTCATAACAATAAGTTAGTTAGTACAGCAAAGGTAAATACTTATCTTCTACAAAAACTAGTTTTGAAGCGTAATTTTTTACATATTGTAGCAAATACACTATTATGTAAACATTTTATTTACAGATATTTACACTCATTTTTACAAGGTAAAAAAAATTAAAAAATTACACTAAGTATAAAAATGAAACCAGCGTTTATACTGTCCATATACTTTCCCTAAATTTTTGTGAGATAGGGTTTTAGCCGTTTAATTTCTACTTTGGCATATCGTTTCTTGAGTGATATAATAATAACTCCTGCAGCCCCTCTTAAGCCATACACTGCTGTTGCCCCCGCATCCTTTAAAACCTGAACATTTTCTATGTAATCGGGATTAAGGATGCCATGTTTTGCCTATATGCTATCTAAAGTATAGGTTGTCTTCTTATAGTGTATTAACCAGAGCGGTGAAGTTGGCACAATTGGCCCTCGACATACCCATCGTATATTATTAGCATTCTGTGAAAATGCTTGACCACAAAAAATGGTTAAAAGTGTGAGAAGCAAAAGCGTTCTTAAATTCGACATGGCTTTTGATGATAGGATTCATGAATGACCAGGAATCCATAAGGTGTTGAGGGAAATAAAATTAAATAGTAATAACCACCCCGCCCTGTGGGCACCCCTCCAAAGGAGGGGAATGATTTACGCTGGAAAGGTAACTAACTTAAATAGTAGTATAAGCCCGAGTTAACTAAACCTGATAAAAGCGGCAGCTCCTGATCTCACCAACAACAAAACAGCACTACCATCGGGACTATAGCGGTTAGCGGGGCTGCCGTAGCCGAAGGATTACTGAAGCATCTTTTCTAATGATTACATATTACTAATTAACCACCCCGCCCCAAGCATATTCTTCTTTATAGGAATGATTTGGTTTCGGGTTCAAAAAATACAGCTATTTCATTCACTTAAACGTTTTAATAGAAATTTCGAAATAAAAATCAAAAAACATTTGCATTTTAAAAAAATAATCTCCTACTTTACGGTGTACAAAGTACACAAAGACAATATGAATTTTAACACTTCGATTATTACAACGATTATTATTACCACCGGTATAAACCAGCGGGGCTAATTTGTTGTAAATTGAAAAAACATAAAACACAGAAAGCGTCCCGATGAAAGTCGGGACGCTTTTTTTTTAAACCCATGCTGAATGAAACCTGTACGAGCAACCATGAATTATCCGCACAGCATCAAACAGTTAAAACCAATATAGACTAATGAAAGTACTCAAATTCGGCGGCACATCCGTAGGTTCGGCCGAGAACATTAAAACCCTCTTGCGCCTGGTTGGCGAAGAAAAACAGAAGAACAGCCCGGTAGTTGTATTATCGGCAATGAGTGGTGTAACCAATTTACTTACCGATATGGCCGAAATGGCTGAGCGTGGAGAAGATTACGATGCCCACTTAAAAGAAATCGAAGCAAAACACTTTGCTGTAATCCGCTCGCTTTTACCTGCGGCTGCACAAAACCCCGTGTTTACACGCTTAAAGATCTTTTTTAACGAATTGGAAGATCTGTTACAGGCTGTGGCCAATCTGCGCGAACTGAGCTTGCAGACCAAAGATCAGATTTTGAGTTATGGCGAACGCTGCTCTACTTTTATGATCAGTCATATTGCTTCTCAAAATTTTGGCGATGCGCTTTATGTTAACGGTTCTGACCTGATTAAAACCGACAGCAACTTCGGTCAGGCGAAAGTAGATACCGAATTGACTGAAATGCTGATCAATAATTTCTACCAGGAAAATAAAGGCAAAGTACTTTTTGTTACTGGTTTTATAGCGAGCAATGCAGCAGGCAGGGTAACAACTTTAGGCCGTGGCGGCTCTGATTATACCGCAGCGGTATGGGGCGCAGCCTTAAATGCTGAAGAGATAGAAATATGGACCGATGTAAACGGCATGATGACCGCTGATCCACGTATTGTGAAAAAGGCTTTCTCTTTACCTGAGCTTAGCTATACCGAGGCTATGGAGCTGAGTTATTTTGGGGCGAAAGTGATCTATCCACCAACAATGATTCCTGCATTTATGAAGAAAATCCCGATTGTGATTAAAAACACTTTCGAACCTGATTTCGCAGGAACTTATATCAAAAGCGATGTTAAAACATCAAGTTTACCCATAAAAGGAATTTCCTCTATCGATCATATCAGCATTATAAACCTAACTGGTAGTGGTATGGTAGGTAAGGCAGGCTTTAGCGGAAGATTATTCTCATTGCTTTCGCGCGAACAGATCAATGTAGTATTGATTACCCAGTCTTCATCAGAACATAGCATTACTTTCGCTGTTAAACCAACGGATGCTTCACAGGCCATTTCTTTAATCAAAAAAGAGTTTGAACTGGAGTTAGATGCTAAAAAACTAGAGCTGCCAGAAGTTGAAAATAACCTTTCAGTTTTGGCCATTGTTGGCGAAAACATGAAACGTACACCAGGTATGAGCGGACGTTTGTTCAGCGCTTTAGGCCGCAACGGTATTAATGTAAGAGCTATTGCTCAGGGATCTTCAGAATATAACATTTCAGTAATCATCAGCAAAGACGATTTATCGAAAGCAGTAAATGCAGTGCACGATGCTTTCTTTACTGATCTGAAAAGAACATTGAACGTTTTCTGCCTGGGCACAGGAAACATTGGCAAAACCTTGTTTAACCAACTGAAAGAACAGATGCCTTTCTTAGCGGCCAATAACGATCTGCAGGTTAAGGTAACGGGCATCAGCAATACACGAAAAATGATTTTCAGCGCTGATGGCCTTTCGTTAGAAAATTGGGAAACGGAATTGAATACAAATGGTGAACAGGCAAATTTAGCGGGTTTTGTTGCCAAAATGAAAGCGCTAAACTTACCAAACTGCGTTTTTGTGGATAACACAGCTGCAGAATCGCCAATAGAATTTTATCAGGGCATATTCGAAAGCAGCATTTCGGTAGTAACCTGCAATAAAAAAGGAAACTCGGCAGATTATGCCCAGTATAAATCATTTAAAGATACTGCCCGTAAATTTGGTGTTGATTTCTATTATGAAACCAATGTAGGTGCAGGTTTGCCGATTATCCGCACATTACGAGAGCTGATGATGAGCGGCGATAAGGTAGCGCGGATTGAAGCGATTTTATCAGGAACCATTTCTTACATCTTCAATAATTTTAAAGGTGACGCCGGTTTTTATGAAACAGTAAAGGAAGCCCAGGAACTTGGTTATACCGAGCCAGATCCACGGGATGATTTAAATGGAAAAGATTTTATGCGTAAAATGCTGATCCTTGCCCGTGATGCTGGTTATCCGTTAGAAGCCAGTGATGTAAAAATCGACAACATTTTGCCGGAAGCCTGCTTAAATGCTACATCTGTTGAAGATTTCTATTCTGAATTACAGGCTAATGCGGCTTACTTCGAAAATTTAAAGAATACCGCAGCCAACGATGGAAAAGTTTTGCGTTACATCGGTAAGCTTGAAAATGGAAATGTAGAAATCAGTCTGCAAATGGTCGATGACAGTCATCCTTTTTATATGTTATCGGGAAGTGATAATATTATCTCTTTTACAACCGATCGTTACAAAACCCGACCACTGGTGGTAAAAGGCCCAGGCGCAGGTGCAGAAGTTACCGCTGCCGGAGTTTTTGCGGATATCATTAACGTGGGTACTTTAAATAAATAGTTAAGGCAATTAATAATGAAAAATAGTATAAAAGTTTTCGCTCCGGCAACCGTTGCAAACGTAGTTTGCGGTTTCGATGTACTGGGTTTCGCTGTAAACGAACCTGGCGATGAAGTTGAAATGCGATTTACCGATACACCTGGTGTGGTGATCAAAAGAATTACTGGTGATGATGGTCGTTTGCCTTTAGATGCAGCCAAAAATACCGTAAGTGCCAGTGTTCAACATTATTTAAAGCATATAAACCGTTTGGATGTTGGTGTAGAAATTGAACTGCACAAGAAAATGCCCATTGGTAGTGGATTGGGCTCAAGCTCGGCCAGTACAGTAGCTGGTTTGTTTGCCATTAACAAATTAATGGGTGATTTATTAACGACTAAAGAGCTGGTTCCTTTTGCCATGAAAGGTGAAGAACTTGCCTGTGGTTATGGCCATGCCGATAACGTTGCCCCTGCTCTATTGGGTGGCTTTGTACTGGTGAGAAGTTACGATCCGCTTGATGTGATTTCTTTACCTACGCCAGCTGGCATGTATGCGGCAATTGTTTATCCAGAAGTAGATGTGCCTACCAAAGATGCACGCCAAATGATCCGCAGTAAAGTAGCATTAAAAGATGCGGTTACCCAGTGGGGAAATGTTGCAGGTTTGGTAAGCGGATTGTTCATGAATGATTTTGATTTAATTGGAAGGAGCATGAAAGACGTTCTGGTAGAACCAACACGTTCGATTTTGATTCCTGGTTTTGAAGAAATGAGAAAATTAGCGATGGAAAATGGGGCAATCGGTTTCGGAATTTCAGGTTCGGGCCCATCTGTTTTTGCATTAACTCAAGATGAAGAAACAGCCAGAAAAATAACCAAATCACAACAACAACATTTACATAAAATAAATATTAACAGCAAAGCTTTTGTATCTCCGGTTAACGCCGAAGGACCTAGGGTACTTTAAGTAAGGCTGGAAGGTAGAGGGTTTAAAGGTGGAGGACTAAGCATCCAAAACCTTCCAACCTTCAACCTTTCAACCCTCCAACCTCATTAAAAATGAAACTATATTCAACCAACAATAAAGATTTACGTGTTTCTTTCAAAGAAGCCGTTTTTAACAGCATGCCGCAGGATAAAGGCTTATATATGCCTGTTGAAATCCCACAGCTTGACTCCGAATTCATACAGAATATCGAAAAATATTCCTTGCCTGAAATTGCTTACAAGGTAGCTTCTACTTTATTAAGAGATGAGATCCCTGCCGAGGATTTAAAAGCTTTAATTGATGATGCCATTAATTTTGAAGCACCAGCGGCAAAACTAGATGACAAAACCTTTGTTTTAGAACTTTTCCATGGCCCATCTTTGGCCTTTAAAGATTTTGGCGCCCGTTTTATGAGCCGTGTGATGGCTTATTTCTTAAAAGACGGCGAACAACTTTTAGATGTTCTGGTCGCTACTTCAGGTGATACCGGCGGTGCAGTAGCTTTAGGTTTCTTAGGCGTACCGAACACCAGGGTAACTATTCTTTACCCAGAAGGAAAAGTGAGCCCAATACAAGAACTACAGTTAACCACCAATGGCGAAAATATTAGAGCCGTTGAAGTTAAAGGTACTTTTGATGACTGCCAGGCTTTGGTGAAACAGGCCTTTGCTGATGATGAACTGAATGCTAAATTTAGATTGACTTCAGCCAATTCGATTAACATTTCGAGATTAATTCCGCAAACATTTTATTATTTCAATACTTACGCCCAACTGAAAAAGCAAGGTTTTAAAGATGTGGTATTTGCTGTACCAAGCGGAAATTTCGGAAATATTGGCGCAGGTTTATTGGCCTATAAATTAGGGCTGCCTGTTAAACAATTTATAGCAGCTACCAATGTTAACGATACCGTTCCACGCTTTTTAGAAAGTGGTGTATATGAAACGAAACCATCTACACAAACCTACTCGAACGCGATGGATGTAGGGGCACCAAGCAATTGGGTACGCATTATGGATCTGTTTAATCAGGATGTAGAAGCCATAAAAAAAGTGGTTACTTCTTATCGTTTTACTGATGATGAAACATTAGAAGGCATCAAAGAAATTGACAGCAAGTTAAATTATGTAGCCTGTCCGCATACTGCGATTGCCTATTTAGCGGTTGAAAAATACAGGAACGAAAATCCTGCAGACGAAAGTGCTGCTGTTTTCTTATCTACCGCACATGCCTGTAAATTCCCTGATATTTTCCCTGCAGATATCGCAGCTAAAATCGAAATCCCTGAACAGGTAAAAGCTTTAGAAAGCAAACCAAAACATGCTGATCAGTTAGGTGTGGATTTTGAAGGGTTTAAAAGTTATTTGCTTAGAGGGTAATAAGTAAAATATATTTCTATTTCGAAAGTTCGTCATGAGGCTGTATCCTAATAGAGATGTCATCCTGAGCTTGTCGAAGGACCTTTTTTAAATGTCTTACAAGGCATTTCGACAGGCTCAACGTGACAAATTCGAAGTGAATTACTAATTATGAAATACCCTCATCCTAATGCAATTAATAAGCATTAAGATTCCCGTCTGCGCGAGAATGACGGGTCTATAAGATTAATACCTGAAGTTAGTCGGGATTTGTAATCCTTAACCAAAAAAAGTCAAACAACACAAAGGTCCGGACTATAAATCCGGACCAACCTGAAAATATTTATTTAATTAACAGAAGCGAAAGCTGTAGAAGTAATGCTAACATTATTAAATGTCGCGCTCCCAGTGCTGGTGGTAATCGCTTGTCCATTAAATCTAAAAGTGCGTGAACCTGGGGCTGCAGTATAAATATTAATAGTATAGGTGCCGGCCGTCAACGGACCATATGAACCTCCACTTGGGCCAAAATAAGCACTAACAGGAGTAGGTCCATATAGGTAAATAGATCCGTTATCACCAGTTCCATTACTTAAATTTAAACCAATGCTAAAAAATTTACTAGCATTATTTTCAGCCTTAGTATTTTGCAAAGGTAATACAGCCAGCACTGTACAAAACAGGAATAATTGAATAAGCTTTTTCATAATAATTGTTTTTAATTGTAGATTTATATTTGGTTAATTATATAAAAATAAAAATTTAAGCGTTGCGTAGGATCATTTTATTTATAAAAATAAAAAAGGCCGGAATATTACTCCGACCTGAATCAACTATAAAACTAAAAAACTACTTTGTATTTCTGGATTTTAAACTGTTTACTTCTGCCCTTAATTGTTCTATTTGCTCTTGTTGCTCTTTTATACTGGCGACCAAAAGCGGGACTAAACTCTCGTAATCTACCTTGGTAATAGTAGCATTTTTAAATGCGTTTTTACCTGATGCATAATTTTTTGCCTGTACAGAAATTATTTCAGGAAAAGCAGTTTTAGCATCAGTTCCTACAAAGCCATACTGTGGTTTTGTCGATAATTTCAGTTTTTCGGCCCAGGTTTTATCATAATTAAAACTTACGGGCTGCAACTTAGTAACCTGATTTAGTGCATTTTCTACTGGTTTAACATTGTTCTGTACAACTTCTTGTGCACTGATTTTTAAAGAGGCAGCGATTAACAGCACTGCAAATGAAATTGCTCGTTTCATATATATTATTTTGTAATTATTAAAATAGGGAATTGGTTCCGTCTTTGCGAAACGGGGTTTAAACATAAAATGATATGCTTATACGGAAGGTGGAGGTGTTAAAACCTCTGGAAAGTAAGCCAGCTGAAGAGAATGATCAGGAATGAGCACCTTTTTTGAAGTTTGAAGTGGAAAATATAACGCTCCATGAAACACGATCTGCTGCACCGCATATTCGGTTTCTACTTTCTTTTCTTCCTTCTCTGTTGCGTCATCATTTGTAGATAAAACTTCAACATTATCAGTAGGATAACTTAAATATGAAACCGCATGGCTCACTTTTAAAAAAAGAGCAATTGCAATGCAGGCAATCAATACATATTTAAGGCCATCGAATTTCATCGTCACAAAGATAAACGCTATAACATTAAAACAATAATTTTAAGGTTAAAGTTCTGTAAGAATTTCTAACATAACTGCCGTAGCCAGCTCAATATCAGCGGCTGAGGTCCGCCAGTTTACAAAAGCAGCTCGTATCCCTTTCCTCCCGTTATAAAATGTGGGAGTCATAAAAACTTTTCCGCCCGCGTTTAACTTATTCAGGAATGTTGCAACTAAACTCTCATCTGTCAAGGAAAAACAAACGGTATTTAAACGTACTGGTGCCAACAACTCGAAATTTGGATTTTCATTAATGAAACCGGCAAACTGTAAAGCCACTTCAACGTTACTTTCTACAATTTCCTGATAACCTTGTTTTCCATAGCTAGTTAAGGTAAACCAAGCAGGCAAAGCCTTTAAACGGCGGGAATTTTCTGGCAAGAAATTTAAATAACTGAAATTTTCCATAGGATTGCCCAAATAAGCCGCATTAGAATTTTGAAAAGTTTCTACCTGCAACAATTGATGTTTTTCTTTCACCAAAAACACCGCGCTCTCGTAAGGTACGTTTAGCCATTTGTGGCAATCTACCGTAATGCTATCGGCATGCTCCCATCCTTTAACCAAATGATTATATTTTGGCGAACAAGCGGCAAAGCCACCAAAGGCTGCATCGATATGCCACCAGAAATTATATTTTTCTTTTAAGGTACTAATGGATTCAAAATCATCAAAATCAACCGTATTTACTGTTCCGGCGCTGGAAATCAGAATGAAAGGTTCGCCATTTAAGGCTTGTATTTTCAGTTCGAGGTCGGCAATATCCAATGCTTCGCGATTACCCTGCATTACGTTTACCTGAATAAAATTGCCACTTCCCAAGCCTAACATCGATAAGGATTTGATGGCTGATGAATGTGGCGTAGCCGACAGCACTTTTACAGTACCTGATATACCTTCTCTGGCGAAATCTTTACCAGATTGTTTGCCAATCCATTGCCTGGCAACAGCTAGGCAAGTAAAATTAGATAAGGTTGCTCCAGTTACAAAACCACCGAAAAAATCTTCGGGCAGATTAAGCAACGAAAGCAATAACTGGATGGTTTCGAGTTCGATGATGGCCGAAACGTCGCCGTTACCTTTTGCACTTTGCGTGTTTTGATCGTAGATAGTCGATAGCCAATCCCCTGCAATAGCAGCCGGTGTGGTACCACCGGTTACAAAGCCCCAGTACCTTGGCCCAGATGAAGCCACCATAATAGGTTCGAAACGTTGATTAAATTGCTTTAAGGCTTCAATGGAGCCAGATCCTTGCCCGCTTAAATCACGAATGAGTTTTACCTCTCTGTTACTGGCTGTTGGCCGTTCATGAATATGATTTAAATAATCTATTCCCTGTTGTTTAACCTCGGTTAAGATGGCATCAAGGTTTTGTTGGTCGGTATTTAAATTATTCATGATTATTTTCAATTTAGCGTCATGCTGAATTTATTTTAAATGCCTAATAGCTACTTCGTGGTCAGCATCTTTAAATTAAGACTCTGAAATAAATTCAGAGTGACGGCTCTTTCTTTAAAATATAGCTTTCGCAATCTTTTTGGTCTGTTCTGGGCGGCCCATGGTGTAAAAGTGTAATACAGGGGCGCCAAAATCAATCAGTTCTTTACATTGTTTAATCATGGCTTCAGTACCAATTTCTTTTGCCTCGTTATTATTTTTAGCGTGCGATAGCGCATCCGTTAACTCATCTGGCAAATCGATGTGAAATATTTTAGGCAGCACATTTAACTGCGATAAGGTACTTATAGGTTTCAAACCTGGTATAATTGGAATATTAATATCGTTTTCCCTGCATTTCTTTACAAAGTCGAAATACTTCTGGTTATCGAAAAACATCTGCGTAACAATAAACTCTGCCCCTGCTTCAACCTTCTTTTTCAGGTATTTGAAATCGGTATTCATGTTAGGCGCTTCGAAGTGTTTTTCCGGATAGCCAGCCACGCCGATACAGAAATCACTTTTAAAGGTTTCTACATCTTCGTGGAGAAATTTACCTTCGTTATGGTTCTTGATGTGCTCGATTAAATCTGTAGCATAACAGTGGCCGCCAGGAGTTGGCACGAAATTCCCATCTGCCTTACGGGCATCGCCACGCAAAGCTAAAACGTTATCGATACCCAAAAACTGTAAATCGATCAATGCATTTTCGGTTTCTTCTTTGGTGAATCCACCGCAAATGAGATGCGGAACGGCATCAACCTTATATTTATGGATAATGGCCGCACAAATGGCAATGGTTCCCGGACGCTTGCGATAAGATACCTTTTGTAGCAAACCATTGGCCTGTTCTTTATAAATATAATCCTCGCGGAGCGAAGTTACATCAATAAAAGGCGGATTAAACTCTAGCAATGGCTCTATTGCATCATAAATCCATTGTATACTTTGCCCTTTAATAGGCGGCAATAATTCAAAAGAGAACAAGGTTTTACCCTTCGCGTTTTTTATATGGTCTGTAATCTTCATACGCCTAATCCCTAATAATCGGGACTTTAAATTTTAATTTGTATACAATTCCCTGCCCTGTAGAAGCTGGGGTTAATAAGCTAAATTTGGACTTAGCCACCGCTCTACTTCTTCAATCGGCATATTCTTTCTGATGGCATAATCTTCAATCTGATCTTTGGTAATTTTTCCTAATCCAAAATACCTCGAATCGGGATGCGCGAAATAAAAGCCGCTTACTGCTGCTGTTGGGTACATGGCATAACTTTCAGTTAAGTGCAATCCTATTTTATTCTCCGCATCAAGTAATTGGAATAAAGTTCCTTTTTCGGTATGTTCCGGACAGGCAGGATAACCTGGCGCTGGACGGATACCTGCGTATTCTTCCTTAATCAATTCCTGGTTGCTCAAGTTTTCATCCTGTGCATAACCCCAGTATTCTTTACGCACACGTTCGTGCATGCGCTCGGCAAAGGCTTCAGCTAAACGATCGGCCAGTGCTTTGGCCATGATGCTGTTGTAATCATCGTAATTGGATTCGAACTCATTCACCAGCTCATCAATCCCTATACCTGCGGTTACGGCAAAACCACCAAAATAATCCTGAATACCACTTTCTTTCGGCGCAATGAAATCAGACAAAGCATAATAAGGCTGCCCATCTACTTTTTCGGCCTGCTGGCGGAGGGTGTGAATAGTTACCAGTTTGGAGTTCTCAGTTTTCAGTTCGGAGTCATTTGACAACTGATCACTGGTAACTGTCAACTGAATATCGTCTCCTACGGCATTTGCTGGCCAGAAACCGATTACGGCCCTTGCTGTTAACAGTTTTTCATCGAGGATGCGTTTTAATAAAGTCTGTGCATCATCAAAAAGTTTTTTCGCCTCGTCGCCTACATTTTTATCATCGAAAATTTTAGGATAACTGCCACGGAGCTCCCAGGTATGGAAAAACGGCGTCCAATCGATATAGGGAACCAATTCTTCTAAGGGATAATTATCGAAAACCCTTGTACCTGTAAATTCAGGAACAGGCAGGTTAGGTTGAAAATCGATCTTAAATTTATTTGCACGGGCTTCCTCTAAAGTTTTAAACCGTTTATCCGATCGTTTGTTTAAATGCGCTTCGCGGGCTTTGTCATATTCTGCCCTGATGCCTGCTATATATTCGTCTCTCGTATCCGGATTCATTAAAGTACTGCAAACCGTAACACTTCTGGAAGCATCTAACACGTGGATAGCAGGCCCAGAATAATTTGGTGCTACTTTTACTGCCGCATGGATTCTTGAAGTAGTAGCCCCACCAATAATTAAGGGAATGGTAAAACCTTCGCGTTCCATTTCTTTGGCAAAGTGGACCATTTCATCCAATGATGGCGTAATCAATCCACTTAAACCAATAATATCGGCTTTTATTTCTTTGGCTTTTTTGATGATTTCCTGCGCAGGAACCATCACGCCCATATCAACAATTTCGAAGTTATTACAAGCCAATACTACGCCCACAATATTTTTTCCAATATCATGTACGTCGCCTTTTACGGTGGCCATTAAAACTCTTCCGGCAGATGAATTTTGATCCTGATCGGGATTATCCAGCTTCTCCTGTTCGATAAATGGCAATAAATAGGCTACAGCTTTTTTCATTACCCTTGCTGATTTAACCACCTGGGGCAGGAACATTTTTCCGGCACCGAATAAATCACCCACAATGTTCATCCCGTCCATCAATGGACCTTCGATTACCTGAATCGGGCGGGCATATTTTTGTCTGGCTTCTTCCACATCATCATCCAGGTACTCTACAATTCCCTTTACTAAAGAATGCGATAACCGCTCTTCAACAGAACCTTTTCTCCACTCTTCATCTTTAACCACCTCTTTACCTTTCGATTTTACGGTATCGGCATATTCTACCAAACGCTCCGTAGCATCGTCTCTTCGGTTTAAAAGTACATCTTCTACCCTTTCTAACAATTCGGGTGGAATTTCCTGATAAACCTCTAACATCCCTGCATTTACGATCCCCATGTCTAAACCTGCCTGAATGGCATGATAAAGAAATGCAGAGTGCATCGCCTCGCGAACCGTATTATTCCCCCTGAAAGAGAAAGAAATGTTAGAAACCCCTCCGCTTACTTTGGCATGAGGTAAGTTTTCTTTGATCCAACGGGTGGCATTTATAAAATCGACAGCATAATTATTATGTTCTTCTAATCCGGTTGCAACAGTTAAAATGTTCGGATCGAAAATAATATCCTCTGGCGGGAAACCAATTTCGTGTACCAGAATATCGTAACTTCTTTTACAGATTTCTTTCCTGCGTTCGTAATTATCGGCCTGTCCCTGCTCATCAAAAGCCATTACTACTACCGCAGCACCGTATTGCATAATTTTGCGTGCACTTTCGCGGAACTTCTCCTCCCCTTCTTTTAAAGAAATAGAGTTTACGATTCCTTTTCCCTGCAAACATTTTAAGCCATTTTCAATAACCGACCATTTAGATGAATCGACCATGATTGGCAATTTGGCAATATCCGGTTCAGAGGCAATGAGGTTTAAGAATTTGGTCATCGCCGCTTCCGAATCCAACATCCCTTCATCCATGTTCACATCAATTACCTGCGCACCGCCTTCAACCTGTTGCAGGGCAACGGCCAGTGCAGCTTCATAATCGCCACCCAAAATCAATTTAGAGAATTTAGGGGATCCGGTGATATTCGTCCTTTCACCAATATTTACAAAAATACTTTCCGGAGTGATGGTTACGGGTTCCAGCCCGCTTAAACGCATGTAAGGTTCAAGAACCGGTATTTTCCGGGGTTCAGCTTTTCTCGCATTTTTGGCAATACAACCAATATGCTCTGGCGTGGTACCACAACAGCCGCCCACAATATTCACAAAACCAGAGGCAATAAAATCGTCAACCAAATGTGCGGTTTCATGTGGCTGTTCATCGTAAGCACCAAACTCGTTTGGTAAACCTGCATTCGGATAAGCCGAAACATAACAACCTGCTTTTGCGGCGAGTTCCTCAATATGCGGACGCATTTCTTTAGCACCCAAAGCACAGTTAAAACCGATACTTAATGGTTTTGCATGCATTACGGAATTCAAGAAAGCTTCGGCAGTTTGACCTGAAAGTGTTCTTCCGGAGGCATCGGTAATGGTACCGGAAATCATGATCTCCAGTTTACGGCCAATTACCTCTTCGTATTTTTTAATGGCCACAATAGCCACTTTAGCATTTAAAGTATCGAAAATGGTTTCGATTAATAACACATCAGAACCACCATCAACCAAACCACGTACCTGCTCATAATAAGCCGCTTCCAGTTCATCAAAATAAACCGCCCTAAAACCAGGATCGTTTACATTCGGCGACATGGAAAGGGTACGGTTGGTTGGGCCAATAGCACCGGCAACAAAACATTTACGGTCTGGATTTGCGGCCATGAACTCGTTTACAGCTTCTTTTGCCACCCGTGCACCTTCAAAACTCATTTCGTAAGAAAGGTCTTCCATCTGGTAATCGGCCATGGAAATGCGCTGTGTACTGAACGTGTTGGTTTCGATAATATCGGCACCAGACGCCAGGTACTCCAGGTGTATTGTTTTTATAATATCCGGACGTGTGATGTTGAGCAAATCATTATTGCCTTTTACATCACAGGGATGGTTTTTAAATCGCTCCCCTCTAAAATCTTCTTCGGTTAAGGTATATCGCTGAATCATGGTACCCATTGCACCATCAATCACCAAAATACGTTTTTCTAATTCTTCTCTTATGCTCATTCTTGTTGTTAGATATGAGAACTGAGATATGTGATATGAGAATTATTAAGCACAACTTATCGCTCAAATCTCATGTCTCCCATCTCAAATCTCAAAAAAAGCTTATTTAAAAAGTTGGTACGTGAATCGTAATCCTAAACTTATCTGTTTCTGCTATTTGCAGAATAGAATTTAGCACCTTGTATGGTTACAGGTTGCTAAGACTTCGTTGGGTCTAATCCCTCCGTCTTTCTTAATAAGCATACAAAAATGCAACAAAGCTACATCAATTCCAAAATTTATCGCTTCGCAACCAAATAAAATTACAAAGGCCATGCAATTCTGCACGGCCTTAAGAATATTGTTCTGTTAATGACTACTTTCTGCTTCCGAAAATACGAAGTAAGAAAAGGAAGATATTTAAGAAATCCAGGTATAAAGACAATGCTGCTACAATAGCCATTTTTTTAGATTCAATCTGAAGAACCTGTTCGCCGCTAGCTTCGATCCCTTCGCCAATTCTTTTAATTTTTTGTACATCATAAGCTGTTAATGCTGTAAATATGGCAATACCAATAAATGCCATAAACAAACTGAACTGTTCACTTTGAACAAACATATTAATTACACTGGCAATCACTAAACCAATTACCCCAACCATTAAAATCGGTCCAAATTTACTTAGATCGATATTGGTTGTGTAGCCCATAAATGCCATAATTCCAAATATTCCGGCAGCTCCTGCAAAACAGCTCACTACTGAACCAGCAGTATAGGCAAGTAAAATAAAGCTTAAGCTTATACCAGTTAAAACTGAATATAGAACAAAAACACCAACTAAAGCACTATATGACAATCTACTTAATCCGAATCCCATTAATAAAACTAAGCCAAGTGGCGCAAACATTGCAATGTATCCAAAAATAGTATTGCTTACTTTTCCTGTTTCAGGATTTATAACGCGGAGATATTGCATTAATTCAGTATTGGTGCCAAATAAAAAAGCAGCCACTGTTGATAAACTCAATGCCACGAACATCCATAAGAAAACGTTTGCAAAGAATTTTTTAGAAACAGTTTTTTCCTGTACAAAAACACTGTTGTCCTGATATTGATAATTTTGTTGTTCCATTTTAAATTTCGTGTATTTAACTATATAAAAATAAATATTTAGTTTAATCTTTTTGTCAGCAGTTCTTCAACTTTTTTAAAGAACTGTAAAGGTTTTAAGGTACGCCATGGCAAATTGTCAAAAGCACCACCAAAGTTAATGTAATAATCGATGTTATTATCGCGAAACTCGGTGATTACGTGTTCCTGAAAATTAACTCCAACAATCCAGCCATCTTCTACTTCCTGAAACCACTCTTCGTAATAACTGTCATCAGAGGCATGAAAATTCAGTATATTTTCACCGATCAGGATAAATTTATTAATGCCTTCATCCATCATCAGTTCTAAAATATCACGTTTCAGCAGCATAATGTCGTTGTTAATGGCATCGTTCCACTCGCCTATAAATTCTATAACGGCATAACTGCGATCATAATCGGCGTATAACACCTTCATGTATAAGGTATTCGAACCAAACTCGTCCCATTGCGGGTGCAGTAAAAAATTGTAAATCTGCTTATCGAAGTAAAGTTCTGAATATTCGGTATTGTAAAACGGCGAACGCTCATCTTCTGCCGAAATATAATCATCTCTCCACTGGTAATAAGGCTCAATTTCGTGCATATACTTTAATTATTGAATGAGTGAATTTTGAATGAGTGAATGTTAAGGTCATTTCTACATTACATCATTCTATCCTTCTCTCATTTCTTAGTGTCCTGCTTCAACTGCTTTACGTACACTTCCATAACGGGTTAACAACTCAGCTGCTTCATCGTAACCTATATTTAGTTCATCGGCCACCATTTGTGTACCGCGGTCTACAAGTTTATGATTGGTTAACTGCATATCGACCATTTTATTGCCAACTACACGCCCCAACTGAACCATAACTGTGGTGCTTAACATATTTAACACCATTTTTTGCGCCGTACCAGATTTCATGCGGGTAGAGCCGGTTACAAACTCAGGGCCAACCACCACTTCAACCGGAAAATCCGATTCTGCAGCAATAGGTCCGCCGGTATTACAAACGATGCAACCTGTTAAAATACCATGCTTACGTGCCGTGTTTAATCCGCCGATTACATATGGCGTAGTACCTGACGCTGCCAGGCCAACCAAACAATCTTTCTCGTTAATTTCAAATTCCTGAAGATCTTTCCAGGCTTGTTCGGCGTCATCTTCAGCAAATTCTACCGCTCTTCTAATGGCCGTATCTCCGCCGGCAATAATTCCAACAACCCAATCAAAAGGAACACCGTAGGTAGGCGGGCATTCTGATGCGTCTACTACACCTAAACGACCACTTGTACCTGCACCTATATAAAAAAGACGACCACCTTTTTTCATTCGATCGGCCACTGCCGATGTTAATTTTTCGATCTGAGGCAAACATTTTTCAACTGCAAATGCTACAGTTTTATCTTCGTTATTAATGCCCTGCAAAACTTCTAACACCGACATCTGATCGATGTGGTTATAGTTAGATTCTTGCTCGGTAACTCTATTCATAAATTTAATTTTGATAAAATTCGGTAAATTCTTTCTAAAAACTACCCTAAAAACCCAAAAATATCTGTCATAAATTTCAACCTATCGCTCCATTGCATTAATTAATGTTAAATATTATAAACAAAAGACATGAAAATGCAGTTAAAAAATATATCAACTCGCTAATTTTCATAAATTTGCAGTAACGCTGATGAAAAAAAACACTCGAAATAACGTACTGATCGCTGCAAGCTATTCTGTAATTTTAATAGTGGGTATGTTTTTGGGCATAAAATTCATTAAAGATCAAGGCTTTGGCGTTAAAAAGAGTCCTCAACTCGCCAACAACAGCGATGAGAAATTAAATGAGATCTTACACATCATCAATGGTAATTATGTTGATGACATCAATACCGATTCGCTTCAAAACTTACCCATAGATAGCGTTTTACACCAACTTGATCCACATAGTGTTTACCTGCCGCCAACCGATGCACAGGATATGACCGATAACCTGGAAGGGAACTTTGAGGGTGTGGGCATAGAATATTATATGCTTAACGATACCATGATGGTTACCGGCGTGGTTAAAGACGGCCCTGCTTACCAGGCCGGGATAAAACTGGGCGATAAAATCCTAAGTATCGATACGGCAGTTGTAAGTGGAAGAAACTTACCAAAAGACCAACTTACCGGCCGATTTAAAGGTAGATCAGGAACGGGTGTTAGCGTGGTACTTTTACATCCAGGAGCACCGCAAAGTAACCGCATTATGGTTACGCGAGGCAAAGTAAATATCAGCAGTATTGATGCCGCTTATATGATCAATAACGAAACCGGTTATGTGCGGATCAGTAAATTTGGTGCCAATACCGATAACGACTTCTCTGCTGCAGCCAATAACCTGAAAGCAAGAGGCATGAAAAAACTGATTCTTGATTTGCGCGACAATGGAGGCGGCTATTTTACTGCTGCTACAGGACTGGCCGATCAGTTTTTGGGCGAGAACAAACTTATAGTATATACGCAGGGTAAACATGAACCACGCACCGATTATTTTTCTACGGGCACTGGTGCTTTTCAAAATGGCAAACTGGCTGTCCTGATTAATGAAAATACCGCTTCGGCCAGCGAAATTGTAGCTGGAGCCATCCAGGATCTGGGGCGCGGAATTATTGTTGGCCGCCGTTCTTTTGGCAAAGGCTTGGTACAAGAGCAATTTGCTTTTGGCGACGGCTCTGCATTGAACTTAACCATCGCGAGATATTACACACCATCTGGTCGTAGTATCCAAAAATCGTATAAAAAAGGTTACGACGCTTACAAACACGAATTAGACGAACGCATGATGGATGGAGAGCTCACCGGAGACCGGACCTCATTTCAGGATTCTATTGAGAAAACAGAAGGTGTAAATATCCAACCAACAAAAAAAAATAAACCTTTGGGCGGTATCCAGCCCGATGTATTTGTAAAATTAGATACGAGTGGCTACAATAAGTTTTACAGCAATTTAGTGAGCAAAAAAGTGCTTTCTGATTATGTATTTAATGTACTTACCAATAAGTATAGCGCGAGTTTTGTAGAGCAGAATATCAATATCTTTACCATAAATGATAACGACTTTAAAGACTTTATCGGTTATCTTCAACGCAAAAATGTAACGATAGATCGTTTTCAATTGTATAATTCGAAAAATGTGATCTTGAATGATTTAAAAGCTTTGCTTTGCCGTTATTATCTGGGCGATGTAGGCTATTATAAGGCAGCAAACCAAACCGACAATGCTGTAAGACAAGCGCTACTTAACCTTCAATAGCCATATTTTATATTTCATGGGCGATAAATGCACAGCTTTAATTGAATTTTAATTTCGAGTAATTACACAAATACAAAATAATACTCTTAATCAAGAACAAAACATAATACTATATTTTGTTTTATTAATTTTGTCCGCAAATCATATCTTTATGGAAGCGGGCAAATTACATGAAAAAGATCAACAGGTATTAAATGATCTATTAGAGAACGTTAAGAAACAGACCGATTTATTTTTAGGTTACCCCGTTTCAAAAGACTTCGATTATCAGGCACTTTCTGATTTTTTAAAATACCCGATGAACAACCTGGGTGATCCTTTCGTTACTTCGACCTATGCCGTAGGCTCGCGTGAACTCGAAAAAGAAGTAGTTCAGTTTTTTGCTGAACTATTCCGTGCGCCTGCAGATAACTGGTGGGGTTATGTAACCAATGGTGGCTCAGAAGGAAATCTTTATGGTTTATACCTTGCCCGCGAATTACATCCAAAAGGAATGGTTTATTACTCTGAAGCTACACATTATAGTGTGCAAAAAAACCTGCACTTACTCAATATGTCGAATATCGTTATCCGCACCCAGGAAAATGGAGAAATCGATTACGAAGACCTTGAACACACCATTAGGATGAACCGTCACATGCCTGTTATCATTATGGCTAATATTGGCACCACCATGACCGAGGCCCGTGACGATGTGGCCAAAATTAAAAGCATCTTAAAAAAACTGGCTATCCAACATTATTATATCCATGCCGATGCTGCACTTTCTGGCACCTACAGTGCATTGATTGAACCCAGACCAGCATTCGACTTTGAAGATGGCGCAGACAGCATCGCCATTAGCGGTCACAAGTTTTTTGGCTCGCCGATGCCTTGCGGTGTGGTGATTGCCAAAAAATCGAACCGTGATCGGATTGCCCGTTCGGTGGCTTACATCGGAAGTGTTGATACCACCATTACCGGATCTAGAAATGGCCATAGCCCCTTATTTTTATGGTACACCATTAAACGTTTGGGTATAACAGGTTTAAAAACCAGGGCCATGCACAGTTTAGCAACCGCAGCTTATACCGAACAAAAACTTAAAGCGCTGGGTATTGCTGCATGGCGAAACATGAATGCTATAACCGTAAACTTCCCTACCCCATCTGCAACAATCTGTAAAAAATGGCAGCTGGCTGCAGAGCAGGGAAATTCGCATATCATCTGCATGCCCAACGTAACGCAAGCGCATATCGATCTTTTGATTACCGACCTAAAAGCAGAAATTGTGTTGCAGGATTGACGCGATACAAACATTTTAATGACCCCGATGTTTAATAACGACACTAATCTGGTATCCACGTTAAACATATTTATATGAAAATAATAATTGTAGGCGCGACAGGCACATTGGGCAAAAAAGTGGCTGAAGCTTTTGCGCAAAAACATGAGATCATCCGCGTAGGAAATACCAAAGGTGATGTTCAGGTAGATATTACCAATGAAGCATCGATTAAAGCCATGTTTAAGCAGATTGGGCCGTTCGATGCTCTGATCAGTACCAGCGGAAAAGGCCCTTTTGCGCCTGTAAGTCAGATGACGGGTGAAGTATTTAAGAGCGGCTTACTAGACAAACTATTGGGTCAGGTTAACCTCGTGCTTATCGGTCAGCATTACATTAATAAAGGTGGGTCATTTACCTTAACTTCGGGTATATTGGCTGATCATCCTGTAGCTGCTGGTGCCGCACTAAGCACAGTAAACGGAGGTTTAAATTCTTTTGTTCTCGCTGCTGCTCCAGAACTCGAAAATGGGGTTCGTATAAACGCCATCAGCCCCAACGTGGTTGAAGATTCGCCTGCTTATTTCGATTCTTTTCCTGGCGAAATTCCGGTTACCATGGAGAAAGTAGTTAAAGCTTACGAGAAAAGTGTGCTGGGCATTGTAACAGGACAGGTAATAAAGGTTTATTAATTGCGCTCGACATTTTTAAGACATTTTTTTTAACAAAAGCTTGTTCTAAAATTTTGATTATTCAAAACCCAAAGCTTTATATTAGCCTATCTAACAAACTCAAGCATGATAGAAACAGAACGCCTCATTTTAAAACCATTAACACACGATCAGCTTTTAAAATACATTAAAGATGATCATTCTTTAGAACAAGAGTTTGGCCTTTTACCAACCAAAAAAAACATTTCTCTTTCGCTTCACGACGCTTTGGAACAAACGATTTTACCTAACGTTTTCGATAAGGATAAAGATTACCTGTACCATACCTTATGGACAATCATATCTAAACCCGATCATAAAATGGTAGGCGATATCTGTTTTGTTGGTGAGCCTGATCCAAATGGCGAAATCGAAATCGGTTATGGTACTTACGAGGAATTTAGAGGTAAGGGCTTTATGACGGAAGCCGTTGGCCGCTTAATAGAATGGGCTAAGGAACAGCCAAAAGTGAGATCTGTTTTTGCCGCGACCACAAAAGACAATGTCGCCTCGTATTCAATTTTAGAAAAAAACAACTTTATCCATATTGGAGAAGTTGATGATATGTTAAGCTGGAAAATTGAATTGAAATGATTTAATCCATCGTCCTCGTTTGCAACGAGGACGTACGAGTATGCCGATTGCATCGGCTTAAGTGATTTAAACACATTACAAATGTGTATTTCATTCATCCTCGTTGCAAACGAGGACGATACTAAAAAAATGCTGACCACGAAGTAGCTATTAGGCCTTTAAAAACCATAAATACTACCAATAAAACGAGTTCAACATGACGACCGTTTTATAATTTACAATACGATCTCAAACAAACTTAAACTGATTCCTTCATAGTGTTTCGGTAGCCCGTCAGTTTTTTCCATACTTACTACCCCAACATAGTCAAAGCCACAGCCTGTATAATATTCGAGTAATTTTTCATTATCTGCCCAGGTGTCCATTCTGATAAATTTAATGTCGTTCTTTGCACCGTAATCCTTAGCCCATTTGATAATTTCCTTCACAAAAGAATAGCCTCTAAATTCGGGATGGGTTACAATCCTGTGGATATAAATCGCATCATGATCCCGTTCTCCCCAAATTAACTGATCGTTAAACGTAACGGCAAATACACAGGCCACCACGCCATCTACAAGAATTTTATATTGGCGGTTTTCATCAATTTCGGTTTGCACCATTTCTCTGCTAAAGCCTTGCCAATGTTTATTAAATACTTTCTTTTGGTGGGCAATAGCCATATCATAAAATTCGAAAATGGTATCGATGTCAGCTGCCAGGCTATTTTGTACTTGTAATTGCATGAAGCAAAGGTAAGGGTATTTTCTGACCACTGACAAGGAGGATCGTCATTTCGACCGTAGCGTTCCAAAGGAACTCCTTTGGAGGAGAAATCTTTAAAATGTCCAATAAACATAGTTTTAAGATTTCTCTCCCGAAGGTTCGGGACTGTGCTCCAGTCGAAATGACGCTGGAGCAAAACAAAAACAGGGCTGCTTTCTCTTTGGAATGCAAGCCCTGTTTTAAATAAGATTGGTTTTTTAGGCATATCGACCTTACGCCCTCCACCTTTAAACCTTCAAACTCAAACCTATTTCTGTCTGAAATAAATCTGGATCGGTGCACCAGAAAAATCGAAGTTTTCTCTCAATTTATTCTCGATGAAACGTTTATATGGATCTTTAATGTATTGTGGCAAGTTGCAGAAAAAGGCAAACATTGGCGAAGTAGCATTAATCTGTGTGATGTATTTAATCTTAATGTGTTTTCCTTTTAATGCCGGTGGTGGGAATTTCTCAATCAGCGGCAACATCACATCGTTTAATTTAGATGTAGGGATTTTCTTGCTACGGTTTTTATAAACTTCTAAAGCTGCTTCAATTGCTTTAAAAATACGTTGCTTGTTTAATACCGAAGTAAATACAATTGGCACATCGGTAAACGGGCGGATACGCTCATGAATCTGCTCTTCGAAAGCTTTCATCGTTTGTGTATTCTTTTCGATCAGATCCCATTTGTTAACCAAAATTACGATCCCTTTTTTGTTCTTCTCGGCCAGGTGGAAGATATTGATATCCTGACTTTCGATTCCTTCTACGGCATCGATCATTAATACCACAACATCAGCTTCTTCTAAAGCTTTAATGGTACGCATTACCGAATAAAACTCTAGGTTTTCTTTAACCTTGGTTTTTTTACGTAATCCGGCAGTATCGATCAGCATAAACTCATGACCGAACTGGTTATAATGAATTTTGATCGAATCGCGGGTTGTACCTGCATTTGCAGTAACAATATTACGTTCTTTACCAATTAATGCATTAACCAGAGAAGACTTGCCCACATTCGGGCGACCTGCAATGGTAATTTTAGGCAATTGATTTTCTTCTTCCGGAATATCTTCGAAATTTTTAACAATCTCATCCAACAACTCTCCTGTTCCAGAACCCGTCATTGATGACAATGCATATACCTCACCTAATCCGAAACCATAAAAAGTATGGATTTCGTTATATAAAGCGGTATTGTCTACTTTATTCGCACAAACATAAACGGGCTTATTACTTCTGCGCAGTACCTGGGCAATATCATCATCTAAATCGGTGATGCCCGTGGTTACATCCACCATAAAGATTAATACACTGGCTTCTTCGATGGCGATCATTACCTGTTCGCGGATGGCGGCTTCGTAAACATCTTCTGAGTTGGCCACATAACCACCAGTATCAATTACTGTAAATTGTCTGTCTGTCCACTCACCCACTCCATAGTGCCTATCGCGGGTTACCCCGCTGATGTCATCTACAATCGCCTTACGGCTTTCTGTTAGTCTATTAAAAAGGGTGCTCTTGCCTACGTTTGGCCTGCCTACGATGGCTATAATATTACTCATGGTGTTCTTTTGATAGTTAATGGCTTATAGTTAATGGTCGTGATGTTTAGGCAAGCTGCTCAAACTATTTGGCTATCAGCCATTGACTATCAACTACTAACCGATTTATTTCGGGCTGCAAAGGTAAGGTTAATTTTCGTAACCTCCATTAATATTAATTTTTATACTTTTCTAAAAGTCCTTTTATTACCTCTTCTGTTAATTGATTTCCCTGCAATAAAGGAAAGCCCTCCCACCTAACAATTCCTTTCGGATCGATGAGAATAGCATGTGGAATACCTTTAACCTGAAGTGAGTCTTTTACCGTTCCTTTAGTATCTATGGCTTCAAAATAGTTGATTTTAGGATTATTAAAAGCTTCTACTTTTTCAGCTGTTTCATCAGAGACACCAATAATTACAATTTTATCGGCAAATTTCTTCTGGATATCGTTTAATGTTGGGATATATGCCCTGCATGGTCCGCACCAGGTTGCCCAAAAATCGATCAACACAAATTTCCCTTTGGTATCGGGCTGTTTTGAAATCCATTTTTCAACAACCAGGTCTGGTGCTTTTTCGTTCAGGATAGATTTTGCCCACAATTTTTTACCATTGTTTGATTCCTGAGCAAAAACCGCTGTACTGATCAGCAGCAAGAGAAACGTTAAATTTTTCTTCATATCCTAAAAATCGAAATTAATTATCGTAACCGAAGCTTTTTAAATAATTCTTTTTACTTCTCCAGTCGGGGATTACCTTCACAAACATCTCTAAGAAAACCTTGCTGTCTAAAAATTTCTCGATCTCTAAACGTGCTTCGGTACCCACCTTTTTCAACATGCTTCCACCTGTACCAATTAAAATGTTTTTTTGCGAATCGCGTTCGACTACAATTTCTGCAGTAATCCTGATCAATGCACCTTTACCGTTTTTCATTTCCTCTTCTTTAAAACTCTTCACAATTACCTCGGTGCTGTAAGGAATTTCTTTCTGATAATTAAGGAAAATTTTTTCGCGGATAATCTCCGAAACAAAGAAACGTTCCGAGCGATCGGTTAAATCTTCTTTGTCGTAATATGGCGGATGCTCTGGCAACATTTCGAGCACGCGGTCCAATAATCCGTCGACATTGTGTTTATGCAAAGCCGAAATTGCATAAATAGCAACCGGATTTAGCTTCTCCTGCCAGTAGGCAATCTTCTCATCAACCTGCTCCTGTAATGCTTTGTCTATCTTATTAATGAGTACAATTGTAGGGATATTACGGTTCAGAATTTTCTCCAGAACGTCTTCCTCATCATGCTCTTCGTTGATGTCGGTTACGAATAAAAGTACGTCGGCATCGGTCAAAGATCCGTTAACAAAGCTCATCATACTCTCCTGTAAACTGTATTTTGGCTTAATTATACCCGGCGTATCAGAGAAAACGATCTGATATTCTTCTTCATTTACGATCCCTAAAATGCGGTGTCTTGTGGTTTGTGCCTTAGGAGTTATAATGCTAAGTCGCTCGCCTACAAGCACATTCATGAGGGTAGATTTACCTACATTTGGTTTACCTATTATACTAACAAAACCTGCTTTATGCGCCATTAAAATATTTTTAAAAAAAAATTTGCAGCACAAAGAAACGAATTATATCTTTGCATTCCAATTCGGAAACAGAGTTAAGGATTTAATTCAAAGAAAAAACGAGTTGTATAGAGTGCGGGGTGGAGCAGTTGGTAGCTCGTCGGGCTCATAACCCGAAGGTCGCACGTTCGAGTCGTGTCCCCGCTACCAATTCAGTTGGTAGTTCACAATTGGCAGTTTTAATTGCAAATTGTAAACTGGAAATTAAAATACTGAAAATGGCCCGTTCGTCTAGGGGTGAGGACGCCAGATTTTCATTCTGGAAACAGGGGTTCGATTCCCCTACGGGCTACGATCCCGCTTTACGATAAGTAGAGCGGGATTTTTGCTTTTATGTACTTTTAAATACAATTATTCATTACAAATCAGCAGCTTTTTTTTTGGAGCAATTCCATTTTCCATATAGCAAAATAATTATCTTAGCCAACAGTTAAACTCTTTTATGAAAACCAAACGCTCTTATTTCTTCAATTGTATTACTTTCATTATATTTTTATTCGGCAGTTCATGTTCTAACAAAGACAATGATCTTACACCTAAATCACCTGTAATTAATAGTTTTGCTCCGACTGAGGCAACGATAGGCCAAACGATAACCATCACAGGAAATAATTTTGGAACCGACCCTAGCCAGGTTACTATTACGTTCGAAAATGGCATCAGCCTAAAGCCAAAAACCGTAACAACAACAATGATAGTTTTTGATGTTCCACCAGGTATGACAACCAGTAATTTTAACATCAGTATAATCAGTAATGGCGGTATCCTAACCGTAAAAAGCAGTAATGCATTGACAATAAAATACCTCTTAACCATTATTGGATTATCAACCGAGGCGGGCAGTTCAATTGTTAGCAGCGATAAATCGACATTACTTTCTACAGACATCAACAGTGCCACATCAAGGATTATGACGAATAAAGATGCTGCCGGGGAAAGCTATCAAACAGAATTAGTGCACGCAGAAAAGGCTAGCCTAAGCTTCCTCGACAATAAACATATTACAGCAACTTTTCCTCCAATGAATCCTGCTGATACAACCACTATTCCCTACATCAGATATACGCATAAAGATGATGCAACAAAAACCATTAAAGAATACCGCGCATACATCAGAAATAATAAAGTAGCTATACCAACTTTGACCAGGTTTGCCAGCAAGGATAAAATTACCGGCGACCGAGTTTCTGTAACTGTGATAGGCTATGATGTTGGTATGTTGTTGCTCTCTTCAGATACAGACTTCAATCCAAACATTACGGTTAGTGATTTTATCAACACATTCAAGGCTAGCAATCAGAAAATTTATCAACTTAAAGAAAATTAGTCCTGTCAAGGTCTTTAAATCATTTAAAGTGAAATTTAGAGATAACGTAATCCTTATTGAAAAGCCAAGCAGGGCTCTTACCTCCTTCAAACCTACTCGCTAGGGATAATCGGGCTTTAATTTTAAATCACTGATAAATTCCCTTCCTATTACGTTTTTATAAAACAAGAAACTGAAGCGCGATACACCGGTAATTAGCAATATGGGCAATACAAAACCTAGCCATCCAAAATTATACACACATAAGATTACGAAAATAGCAGGGGATAAAAAACCAAAAAGAGAATTCTTATCAATGTAGCTAAATTCGAAATCTCCCGATAGATGATCGTATACAATTGAGCCTTCCCTGATTCTATTTTTATATCTACTCGAATATGCTGATGATGGTAAAACAAAGCAAATCTCTGAGGTCGTCTCCTTTGTTATATTATATTTTTCTTTTTTCAGTATGGAAATAATTTCGTCACGATCCTTTAATTCGGGGATTTTGCCAACAAGGCGATGTGTTGATATAAATTCTTCGGTAATACTCATAAAACTAATACCTGTAACGGTCATTAAATATCGATAAATCTTTAGATAATTGATATGATTTAACAGAACATAGCGACGATTTACCTACACCTAATAGATATGTATAAAAATAGATTTCAAAATAAATTAACGTCATATATTGAAATCAAGCTAGCACAGGGCAAGAAATAATTCTTATTGGCTTATAATAGGAAAAGAAGCAAAATTTAATTACCCAAACTTACTATATAAAACAACGCTAGAGCCTTACTTAATTCACGCAACCCTCTCATTATCAAATCAAAATTTGCTAACGCCAACAAGTAATGGTTTTAAGGCTAAATGATCAATCAAAAATATTATCAAAAAATCTGCAAATGGTTTTGCAGGTATCAAAAAAACTCTTACCTTTGCACTCCTTCAAACGGATAAATATTTGAAGATATAGAGTGCGGGGTGGAGCAGTTGGTAGCTCGTCGGGCTCATAACCCGAAGGTCGCACGTTCGAGTCGTGTCCCCGCTACCAAAGAGTTGAAAGACACTCTGATATTTAATGGCCCGTTCGTCTAGGGGTGAGGACGCCAGATTTTCATTCTGGAAACAGGGGTTCGATTCCCCTACGGGCTACGATCCCGCTTTACATTGGGTAGAGCGGGATTTTTGCTTTTAGGGAGTTTAATCTATTAGCACATTCAAGGATTTATATAATCTGCCAACGCTGAAATTTTCATCACTTTTTCGCCCTTACAATAAGGGAATTGGCATAGAGAGGACTTATTACATGTACCATTCCAGATGTAATCGACCTCTCCAGAAACCAGTACGCCGATTACATCGTTGGTTGCCATATTGAATACCGGCGAACCTGAGTTGCCTTGAAAGGCATCCAATGAAGTATAAAAAAATTGAGGATGGCTATTCTCCTGTATTTCGGCATTTAAAGCTACTTTTGCGGGCAAACCTGATGGGTACCCAATCATATAAATTTCGGTATCTATCGCATGGTTTACAATGGGAGAAATGGATAGTGCTGATCTGGTAATCTCTTCTGTTACTTCAAAAACCATGAGATCGAGATCTCCGTCTTTATGACTAATCTTTTTAGGGTAATAAATATTGTTCTTAGCGATAATTGTATTAAATTTTCCTTTTTCCTTTAACATCTCGAAACCAAAAACTATTATATAATTTTCAAGCGGTTCTGTAAAAACATGCCCTGCTGTTACCATAGTACGCTTACCTATAATAAATGCAGTGCCAACACCAATAACAGGCTGATCTGCGAAAGGCTCATCTACACACAATTTGTATCTGGATTGAAGTGTTATGCCAGCTTCTATTTGAAAACTTGTATCGGAAATTGCATGTATTTTATCTTTTTCTATAACTATACCAATGGATAAAACATTATCATGAATTTTTTTCTGCCATGGAATTTTGACATTTAAAATGCTAGGTTCAATCCTGCTATCAAATTGTGACGGGCCAGAGAGTAGTGGTTTTTTGAGCTCAAGATTGCTTTTTATATTACTAAACATCATGGATTTCTGGTTGACAGCTTTTTTCTGCTTCACTTGTTTTTGACCTTGTTGCTTTACAACTTTTTGTTTTAACACAAGCTGATTGGTCACAACTTCCATTGGAGCGATCGCAATATTGTTGGCCAGCTCTACGGGTACAACTTTAAGGGCAGACACTGTTGCTTCAGGTAAAAGCACTATGGCCTTGTCTGCTATAGGCTCAAGCTCACGAAACGTTACAGACCGTGGTACCTTTCTGGCAAAACATGAGGACAAAAACAATATCAATAAACAAAGACCCCAAAATCTCATGGCTTACAATCTTGATTTGGTGTGGAAGTTGAGTAGTGGAATATCCAATACCAGCCCTATTCCCATCCTTACCGATTCATAGTTTTTTGTCACCTCAATATTCTGGCTATCGGCAGTTACCTCTTTCATATCAGGGCCATACTGCCCACCTATGTAAAGCGTTAGCGGACTTTTTCTGAATCCGTGAACAAAATAGATCCCTGGAGAAAAGATATTATTGAACTTGAAATCGGGCAATGATTTGGTGGTACTTTTATCGTCGAGTCTTAACCTTGTTAATGCGCCTATATCAATTATTGGTATAAAAAATCCGTTTGAACTTTCCTTTTCCTTGTATCCCCAGGTAAAACTCAATCCTACTGGTGCAGTAAACCCAAGAGAAGGAGCGCCATAAGCAACTTTATTTTTCCAGGTTACCTCAAGCGCAGGCAATATGCCCGGATAACTATTTAAAGAAAGATTAAATTGAGATTTACGTTTGATGGAATAGCTCCCTGTAGGCAGAGCGAAGGCTTTTATTGCCTTTTCAACCCCTACCGCATCCTCGGCAGTTGCCATACCATTAACGAAATTAATCATCGAAATCACTTTTGGATTAATGGTTACATCTGTTCTTTGTGGTAATTTCTGCACTAAATCGGCTATGAGTATATGTAACTCTCCTTTTAGATCAAGTAGTGTTTTATCTTTCTCCTCCTGGTTTCCATCCGCTACGTAATTGGTGTAAATCTGAATTGTATACTTTGAAATTAGCGTTCTAAAACGAGCCGTATCAAAGTCTTTAAAGATGATGTTACCATTGATTTCATACCTCACAATTTCTTTGCTCAGCTCTTCCGCAGCCAAATCAATTGCTGTATTTGAGTAATAAGAGATCAGCAGCTTCTTAAAATCTTCATCATTAATGACATTAAGTGTTTTCTGATCGATGGTTTGAGCGTTTAAAAGCAAGTTTCTTAATGCTTCAAGTTTGTTGTTTAAATTAGCATTTACTTTGTTTTTGTAATTTGCCAGATAAAAATATCTCATATCACTTACTTCTGCAGCGAGGTGAGTCGCAGATTTTCCAATTTTAGATTTAACATCTCCATTTTTATCCATGCTTAGGGTTTTAAACAAAATATGCCAGCTTTTGATATTTTCGTTGGGCTTAATAGAGGCTAAACGGGTGAGTGTTAAGGGAATGGTAGATAGCTGAGTTGAAGGTGCAATTTCAGCAGTCATTTGCAACGATTTCGTTAATGCCGTAGCATATTGTTTTTTCTGAAGATTGTAAATAATGTCATTTGCCGAGCTGGCCATAATCAGGTATGTTTTTGCATCTTTAAGAGACAACATTATACTGCCAGCAAGACCAGAATTTTGAGCCATCAGGCTTTTTGCAAAATCAGAACCTGATGTTAGTACCTGATCGGATAGGCTGATAATGCTGTTTACAAAATGGAAAACCGTATCTGCTCCGATTTTTTTACCCATTTTTTTTGCTTGCCTAATTTCCAGGGCTGTGGTATATACTTTATCTCCCCTTGTGGCAATTTCGGATAACATGGATTGAATTTGCTCCTTATAGTTTTGAGCTGTAACTACCTTGTTTACGATGTTCTGCATGCATTCAGACAGATAGTAACTTGTAGCATCTTTGTCTTTTTTAAAGGAAATATTGTAATACTTGAGGTCTTGCTGATATAAAAAACCAGTATACAACTGATAAAAGCTGGTTTCACTGGCATAACTTTCGAGGAAACTACTACCCGCAAACTTCGGTTCATCATTTTCAATCACAATCATGCTATAAGCGAGCATATTTGTCATTTCGATAGCATTCACAAGATTATGTTTCCAATAAGGCTCTTCTTTTTTCCATTTTTTCAAGGTTTCGCTGCTTTCCAATAGTTTGAAATAGTCTATTGGATATTTAATGTTAGATAGTTCAGGAATGATTTTTAACGCATCGAAAGCAAATTCTAAATTTGGGTAATCATTTATTAGCCTGGCAGTTCTCGGTGTATATTTAAGGTTTACAGCATTGGCCAGGATATGATTCAGATCATCTTCTATATATTGCTTAATTTCGTTAGGAAAACTGGTTAAACGGTCGGCACTAAAATTTTTAATAAAAGCAGTTGTTCTTGGTAAAATCACTTTGAATTCGGCAAGCGGGTCATTCGCACTGGGGTTTTCCATCCAGGTTTTAATATTTTCCATTGCGTACACCGTTAATTCATCTTTAATCCGCTCAGCCAAGAAACGGGCCAGCCCGTCAATATAGGTTTCAAAGCCCATGCTCCCACCAAGAAAAGGAATGCTTTTTTGTAAGGATGAATTGTAATTGCTTACTGCGTAAACATCAGGGGCACCGTTTACCGCATTATTATATTTTGTTATAAATAAAGCTATGTTATCACTCAAGAAAACATTCGGAGTTTGATAGATGTCGCAAAGGGCCCATAATTCTGCACAATCAATTGAGTCTTTTAATTTATAATATTTTTTTTGATGCTTTTCAATAGAGAGAGATGTTGTTACAATTGGAAAGACAGGCTCTTTAATACCATTTTTTTCTATGGTTATTGAGGTAGCAGCAACAAACGATGCTAACTGTTTCTTTTCGCCATTGAGGGTATCTTTAATCTTTACTACATTCTTCGTGCTCGTAGAATATTCGTCCGAAGAAATTTTGTGAATAAAACTACTTCTTTGATCATCCGTGAGATAAGATTTAAATATAGAAATAACTAAACTTCTATCTCTAACAATTTCTTCCTGTTTGGTTTCCGGATCTAACGCGTTGTAATTTTTTTTAAGTAAGTCAACCAGAAGCGCGGCATTGCCAACTACAGGAGAGTTTTTTTGACTAAACGCAGGAATAGTCAAAAAAATCAGAGAGAGATAAATTAGAATTTTCATTTCGAGAATTTGTGAGGGTTAAGAACGTAGTATCTGATAGACTTGTGACGTCTTATTAAAGATAAATACTTTAATTTGGATTTCGCATACCCAATAGTAGGTATTTTAGAAGGAATAAAATTGTTTTGTTCGCTAATTATGAAACCACTGAAAACTCAGCGCATCTCCATCAGGGTCATGGGATTCACTGCCGTCAAGACTAAATGTCTCGCTGGATTACCGTGAGCTGTTCAGGCGTATTGAGCTTTACAATCGGTGGGTGATTGACGGCTTTATAATCCGTATTGCACCAAGCCATTCTTGCTGCAAAATCATTCTGGATTTCTTCTCTCCATCTCCAAATCGTTGCGTGGTTATCTTTGTATGCACCTGTATCCCAACAACTAAACGATTATGAATACACAACCCCATGGCGCTAAGGTTTGTTAGTGCATTTTTACTATTCTGCTCCTGTTTTTTTGATTCCCCGGCCCTTGGGATTGATAGTCGTTCTTGGGTAAAACCTACGGTCTATTAAGTAGGCTAGCAAAACTCCAAAAAATGCGGACACACGATAGGCCGAAAGGACAGGTATTTCACTGCGTTCCAGTCGAAATGACGAAAAAAAATATCATTTGTGCCCAAATGATATTTTTTTCAGATTCGTGGTCTTTTAATAGCAGGAAAGATGCTGAAACAAGTTCAGCAGGACGATCGCAGAAGTAGAAATAGTGCAAGAATTTTATTCCAGGCGGATCATTTCACCAGTTTTTACCGATTTATCGCAGGCAAAAGCAATCCTTAAGCTATTTACAGCATCTTCAGTGGCATCGGTTAAATCGATATCTTCTGTAATGGCTTTTAAGAAATAACGTTGCTCACGGTTGCACAATCCTTGATGATCGGGCTCATCAGTAAGGTCTACCCACTCATCGGCTTTGCTGAATTCATCATTGGCGTCTAAATCGGCATGATGTATTTTAATCGATTCGGTTTTGGTATGCGCATCAATGTTATCAGAGTTTCCGGCTGCACCTGCTTTTTTGGCCGTGATAGATACTGATCCCCTTGGGCCAAAAACATCTTTAATAAAAAAAGCATTATCGCTCACCATCGGACCCCATCCAGCTTCGTACCAACCGATAGAACCATCTTCGAAACGGATCTGCAATTGTCCGTAATTATAATTCCATTCGGGGATATCATCAGTAAGCCTGGCGCCAATGGCACTCACCTGTACAGGCTTAGATCGGGTCATTTGGCACATAATATCAATATAATGCACAGCGCAATCTACAATAGGGCTTAAACTTTTCATCAGGTTACGGTGCACTGTCCATTTAGGTCCATGGCTCTGTTGGTTCAGGTTCATGCGCATCACCAAAGGTTTTCCCATTTCCTGGGCCAGCACTGTAAATTTTTCCCATGAAGGATGATAGCGGAGGATATAACCCACCAATAACTTTTTATTGGCTTTTTTTGCGGCTTCGGCTACCTTTATTGCGCCTTCTACGCTATCGGCCAATGGTTTTTCGATAAACACATGGCAACCATTTTCGAAAGATTTTATGGCATAAGCTTCGTGTGTATCGGGATAAGTAGAAATGCAAACGGCATCTGGTTTGGTTATTTCGAGTGCCTCATAAAAATCAGTATACAAATCATATTGTCCACCTAATTTTTCATTAAGTTTTTCTTTGCTTTTACCCGTAGAAACCAATCCGCATATTTCAAAACCGGGTAAGGTGTGATAAGCTGTGGCATGGGAAGCACCCATATTGCCACAACCTACCACTAATACTTTTAAATTCTTATTTTCTGTCGACATACAATTATGGTTGTCAAAGTTGAAAGGTTTGAAGGTTGAAAAGTTAAAAGCAACAGCACTTATTAAGGCTCTTCAAAAACCTGTTCAACACAATAACCGCTTTTCACCTAAACAATAAATATTAAACGCCCAACGTCCAGCCTTTGCGGTATTCGCGTTTCACAAATTGGTTTACTTCATCAAAATTGGTCACCTTCATGTTTACTTTGTCCCAAAGCATTTTGATATCTCTGCCCGGATAACTGATTTTACCTGCTGCATCTCTGCGTTGTACATCTGTTCCCCTAATGGCCAGATTGGCAATCAATAAAGTTTCGGTAAGTGGCCCGGCAATTTCAAATGGCGAACTCAGTTCCATTTTTCCATAACCGGCAATGGCGGCTTCGGCAAACTGCGTATAATGACCTTCTTCCTGATTAACGATACGTGGAATAGTGATTTTTGTTCTATCTGATTCGTTGCGCGACAGTGGCAATAATTTTGGATTTTTGCCATAGGTTTCACAGATCATTTTGCCTTTCGTGCCAATAAAAAGCACGCCATTATCGCCGAAACTTTCATTAGGTCCCAATTCTTCCGGACGTTCCGGCTTAATGCCCCCATCCATCCAATGCACCTGAACCTCGTGTTTGGTTTTTTGCGTTTTAGCGAAAGTCAAAATTACATGGCTTGATGGCGGACAGCTTTCAGGTAAATAAGCACGCTTAAATTCATCAACATATACACTGCCTACGCTGCATTCTACGCTTATTGGAGTATCAAGACCTAACACTCTAAAAGGAGGTTCTACCAAGTGGCAGCCCATATCGCCAATGGCACCAGTACCATAATCCCACCATCCCCTCCAGTTAAAGGGAACCAGTTTATTTACATATTCTTTGTATGGAGCACTGCCTAACCACAAATCCCAATCGAGTTCTTTCGGTATTTCGGCTTTTCCGCTTGGCCACGAAATTCCTTGTGGCCAAACTGGTCTGTTAGTCCAACAGTAAACCGTATGAACTTTACCTATCCTGCCTGCATCGTACCATTCCTGAAGTCTTCTTACACCATCGCCCGAAGCACCTTGATTACCCATCTGCGTAACCACTTTATAGCGGTTTGCTGCTTCGGTTAACATCCTGGCTTCGTAAATATCGTGCGTTAAAGGTTTTTGCACATATACATGTTTGCCCAATTGCATGGCTGCCATGGCAATTTGCGCGTGGGTATGATCGGGTGTAGATACCGTTACCGCATCAATGTTTTTGCCTTCTTTATCCAATAACTCACGATAATCTTTGTAATATTTTGCCTTTGGGAAATTTTTTAAAGAATTTGCCGCTCTTCTATCATCTACATCGCATAAAAAGGCAACATCTGTTTTTCCTCCCCTAACAATACTGGCAATATCACCCTCTCCTTTTCCACCTGCACCTATTCCGGCCAATTGCAAACGATCGCTTGGCGCCAGAAATCCTGGCCCACCCAACACATGGCGGGGTACAATCATAAATCCAGCGGCAGCAAGCGCTGTTGTTTTAATAAAGTTTCTTCTCGAATTTTCAGTTTTCGAATTTGCCTTATCTTCTATCATTATTAATCTGTTATAATGCTAAATTTAACTTATTTCTTTTTACCTGTGGCTTTTGTGTCAGTTTCTTTTTGAGCTGGCGCTTTCTTGCTCAGATCTTTAATCCTGATGTTGCGGAACTGAACAGGAGAACCATGACCTAAGAAACCGATATGTCCACTTTCACGTAATAAACCCGGGTGTTCTTTATGATCTGGTGTACCGTTTTTCTTAAATGGTTCGATATCGCCATCTAAAATTACGGTGCCGTTTAAAATTACTTTGATCTTCGATCCATTGGCAATTACTTCTTCATAGTTCCACTCTCCGGTAGGCTTTAAAAACCCTCTTTTGGCCGGGATAGTACCATAAACCGAACCATGGTACTGGTACACTTTCAGGTCTTTATAAATTGGCGCGTCGTTATCCAGTATCTGTAATTCCATACCCGCATAAGCGGCATCACCTTCTAAAGGAGCCCTGATTCCTAAACCATTGTTTGCGCCTGGGGTTAACTGAAATTCGAAACGGTAAACAAAATCGCTGAATTCTTCTTTGGTGAATAAGTTACCGCCTGACCCTTTACCTGGTTTTGGCCGGATCGCGATGTTTCCATCTTCGATAATATAATCGGTAGTATTACCTGTCCAGCTATGCATATTGGTTCCATCGAACAATACTTTGTAACCTTCTTTTTTCTCTTGTGCACTTAGCTCAAAAGGTTTTGGGCGAGGAATTTCTTTGATGTAGATATCGCGGTAGGCTACCGGCGATCCATGTGCCTGCAATTCGATCTGCTCTTCTGCAAAGATCGGCAAACTTCTGTTCCAATAATTTTCCAAAATCACATTATCGGTTACCAACTGTCCGTTCAGATAAACGGTAACACGGTCGCCTTTCATTAAGATTCTGAATGTATTCCACTCATCTAACTTGTTATCGGCTACTTTAAGCGGCTTACTTTCGTTAGTCTGATTATTATACAAACCACCAGAACCTACCTGAGCACCAACTTTTGTGCGGGCAAGATCCCAGATCTGCACCTGTGGCGTACCGCGCAGGTAAATACCCGCGTCGCCTTCTCCTTTTTTATCGTCGATGATTTTCCAATCTACCAGCATTTCAAAATCGCCATATTTTTTAACAGTAGCAAGGTTATTGCCATGACTTTGAAACTGTAGTTCGCCGTTGATTACTTTCCAGCTTTCCTTTGCTTCGGCATCAGCTTTTGTTTGCGCTTCAGTTAAGGTTTTTTCATCCATTTTTGATCTTTTGATCGGATCGGCCACAAGCCCTTTCCAACCAGATAAATCTTTGCCGTTAAAAACCTGAACAAAACCTTCACCAGCTTTCATCTCAGAAATATACTTCCGCATACCTTCTTTCTGATAACCGGCATCGCCTCCAGTTATTACGGCAATGGTTTTATTTAACAAGCCTTTTACAATGTCGCCATTGTACGTTCCAGCCATGGTAATATTCATCACCGCGTTTGCCGCAGCCTGTTGTAAAGTAGCATTATCTAAATACTGACCAGCAAATACAATCGCATTAAAACATTTGGCCTGTTCGGTATCTTTAAGAATCTGCTGTTGTTGTGCTGGTGTTTTAGCCACTGCCATCGCATTGCGCAACAATAGTAAGCGTTGCTCAGCTGGGTACTTTGTATTTCTTACTAAAGTTAAGTAACCCACAATCGCCTGGTTCAAAAAGTCTGGATTGGCGGTGGTACGCGCAATGCTGATCAGTGCATCCGTTGAGCCCGCATCCGACCATGAAGAAAGTGCTTCAATTGCGGCTTTTTTGGTGGCATCATCACCTGTGGCATACGCTTCTGACACCGATTTTAACGATTGCTGGCCACCTAAACTGCCCAGCACCTTATAAAACAACAATTTCTTATCAGCCGGGGTATTGCTCATTTGCTGAAGAATGGCATTGGTTTGTGCCGCTTTATCTGTTGATCCTTTTACCGAAGCAATAATGGCATCCTGTACAGCTGTAAGTTCGCCGGCATCGGTGGTTTTATTTAAAAGATCAAATAATTGTGCTTTATTTTCTGCTACGGCAATATGTTGCAATGAAAGGTATGCTGCTTTTCGTACTTCAGGTTTTTTACTGTTTAATGCAGCATAAATAACTTCTGTTTGGCTTGTTGCTGCGCGGGCAGCTAAAATATTAATTAACGCAACCTGTACTTCTGGTTTGGCTTTTGGAAGATAAGCACCAACTTTAGTGGCTACATTTTCACCTTTTATTCTTAAAATACCATTAGAAATACCCGCAATATCTGCTGTATCTCCTTTGCCCATTAACTTCAACAGATCGTCTATAATCTCTTCCTGTCCAAGTTTTACAGCGGTGTTAATTGCAGCCAGTTTTACCTGCTCATCGTCGCTTTTAATTAGTTTGAGTACGGCCGGTAGTGCAGATTTTGCTTTACTATTGCCCAGCATGTCTAAAATAGAAACCTGAGTTGGGGCATCAACCTTTTTTAACTGGCTTACCCAGGCTGCACTGTTGTTTTCATTTACGCCATCAGCAGCGAATTTAACCGCGGCTGCACGAAATTCGAACTGTTTATCGGTCATGGCAGCTAACAAGGCCTGTTGATCGGTTTGTATTGCCGAAAGTAATTTTAAGGCTGCAATACGTTCATTTACCTGATCATCAGCCGTTGCTTTTTCTAATATTGTTTTGGCTATCGTTTCTACTCCGGTTTTATCTGTTGCTATGTTTTTCTGGGCATAAACCAATAAAGCTGCAACCGCATTGGTTTCGTCGTATTTATAACCTGCCTGTTCAGCAGCTTTTACCAAAATTTCTTTAGCAGATGCATCGCCTATATTCGCCAGGGCATACAAACTTACTTTGGTCAATGCTTTATCCGTTCCGGTAGCCAATGGCGCAATAGCTGTTGCTGCTGTTTTAGCATCAGTATGGCCCAATGCTTCAACAATGGCAATTTTTGCTTTGCCATTTGCTTTACTCAAACCACTAACCAATGCATTTGTAGCAGAGGAAGTACCAATTTTGGCCAGTGCTCTCGATGCTTCATCAGCCAATTGTTCGTCAGCAAGGTAATCTGTTAAACAGGCTACCGCAGCATCATTCCCTACTAAATCGAACTGACTGATGATAAATGCTTTATTCTGTTTATCAGATAATTTAGCCAATGCTTTGCAATAGGCACTGATGGCCATACTTCTTAAGTTCTGTTGACCGGTTTTGGTAGCATAAGCAGTAAAACCACCTACTGCATACTCAATAAGGGCGTTATTTCCTTTTTCAGAAGCGGTTAAACCACTAATTAAGGCTACGTAACCTTCTTCACCTAAATCGGCCACTTCTTTCATGTTACGTTCCAGTTGCGCAGCGTTTCTAGCAGGTAGCTGCGCCAATAAATCTGCAATACGTGTGGTGGTTGTTCTCTCGTCTTTTTTATCTTGAGCCAGGGCCCTTACCATAAATAATGCATTTGTAAGCATTACAATGGTCAACAGCACCAATAATATTTTTTTGTTCATGATGGTTTGTATTTTTGGAATGTTTTATATAGAAAATGGTGCACGCATTACCGGATTAATCAATCTGTTAGCAGCCTCATCATCTACGAATTCTTGCTTAACCGGGTCGAACTTTAACGATCTTCCCAATCTTAAGGCAGCCAAACCAATATTTACAATGTTGCATGAACGGTGTCCGTTCTCTTCATTTAAAGCGAATTTTTTCCTTGTTCTTACCGATTCTGAAAATTCTACAATCTCAGGATCAGGATCAGGGAATTGTGCCAGTTTACGTTCCAGATCAGGAATATCAGATTTAAAACCCGGATACAATTTACCTTTTGGCCCTTCTATATAAGGTACATTGGTATCTTTACCTTCACCATCTAAAATAATCTGGCAGCCATCGGCGTAAGTATAAGTAATCCGGCGCCAAATGCCTACTGCATCGGTATGTTGTTGTGGTGCATCAACCTCTACAGAAATTGGGTTGGTATCATCCTTACCTAAAAAGTATTGAATCGGGTCGATATAATGTTGCCCCATATCACTTAATCCACCACCATCATAATCCCAATAACCTCTAAAAGTTTGGTGAACACGGTGTGCATTGTAAGGCTTATATGGTGCAGGGCCTAACCATGCATTATAATCTAATTCTGGCGGTACGGGCTGAGGTTCTAAATGATCTTTGCCCACCCAATAAAATTTCCAGTCGTAGCCGGTATGTTTACTTACGGTTACTTTTAATGGCCAGCCCAGCATACCACTATCTACCAATTTTTTGATCGGTTTTACAGTAGTGCCCATTCCGTAAAAAGTATCTTTAAATCTAAACCAGGTATTTAACCTAAACATTCTACCATGCTGTTTTACTGCTTCTACCACCCTTTTGCCTTCGCCTATGGTATGGGTCATTGGTTTTTCGCACCAAATATCTTTACCTGCATTTGCGGCATCTACAGCCATGATACCATGCCAGTGTGGAGGGGTAGCAATATGTACAATATCTACTTCAGGTAATTGTATCAGTTCTCTATAATCACTAAATGTTTTTACACCTTTATCTAACATTGATGCTGCTTGTTTAAGGTGGTTCTGATCAACATCACATATGGCCACTACCTGGGTACCTTCGTAGCCAAAATGGCCTCTACCCATCCCGCCAACACCTATTACGGCTTTGGTTAATTTATCGCTTGGGGCAAGATATCCTTGTCCGCCCAATACATACCTCGGCACAATAGTAAATGCTGCCAGGCCAATTGCAGATTTTTTGATAAAATCGCGTCTGGTGTTTTGTTCATTGTGTGGTTCTTCTTTAGTTTTCATTTGTTTCTTGATGTTGTAAAAACTTATATGATAGTTTGGTTCCAAAAGCATTAGAATGCTTGAGCATAGGATTTATCGATCTGGTTAGAATAAAATTACTAGGTTAATGTTAATAAGAAATTATTATAAAGACAAAACATCGTTGATTTCTTTACGTATTAAAAAAACTTTAATAAATTTTTAATAGAAGTTACTTATATTTATCGAAATAGTGCAATTAACAACATGAATCTTAATCTATTAAATAACTTAACGTCAGACACCAACGATAAGCAGTCGATCCAAAAGCACAAGCTCATAAAATACCTTTTTAATTTAGGGCCATCTTCAGTTTCTACTTTATGTGAAATTATGGAAATGAGTACGCCGAGTATTCTGAAGCTTCTGCTTGGCCTGATTGATGAAGGCTGGATAGAAAAGAAGGGCTATGGTTTATCCATTGGGGGGCGAAAACCCGATCTTTATCGTTTAAAGGATAAAAAGATTTTGATTCTCTGTATAGACATTGAATTATTTCATACCAAAATAGCCATTATTGACAACAATTATAATTTTGTACTGGATGTTAAAACCATTTCGGTGCCTATTTCAAAAAGCAGGACTGATTTTTTTAATATTTTACATACACACCTTGAAGATATTTTAAAATCGGCAGGCATTCAGCATAGGCAGTTTATTGGCTGTAGTGTTGGTATGCCTGGCTTAATTGATGCAGAAAAGGGAGAAAATTACAGTTATTTCCTAAGCGATGATGAAAATATCCCTTTAACAGCCGCATTTGAAAAAATGCTAAACATACCTGTAGTGATCCAAAATGATGTGAATGGCTCTTCAATGGCAGAATTTACGCATGGAATGGCTAAGGGTAAAAAGAATGTACTCGTATTGTTGATGGATTGGGGTGTGGGTTTAGGCATTATAATGGACGGGAAATTGAGGCAAGGCACCTGCGGTTTCTCAGGCGAACTGGGCCATATGCCTTTTGTAGAGAATGGCGCACTCTGTTACTGCGGAAAACACGGCTGCCTCGAAACCGTTGCATCTGGAAACGCACTGTCGGAAATGGCAAAAGAAGGTATTTTATTGGGCAAAAATTCTATGCTTACTAACCTCTCGAACGAAGAACTGGAAAGAATTGAGCCTGCCCTGATTATTAAGGCAGCAAATAAAGGTGATCAATACGCTATTCAGCTGCTCTCTAATGTTGGCACTCATATGGGCAAAGGAATAGCTGTTCTGATCCAGTTATTCAATCCTGAACTGATTATTTTAAGCGGCAAAATCGCCGGGGCCAAACAATATATCACATTACCCATGCAACAGGCAATAAACACTTATTGCATGACTCAAATTAGAGAAAAAACAACGATAGTTTCTTCAGAGCTGGGCGAAAACTCGAGGTTATTAGGATATGCAGCAACAGGTATCGATCAATTTCTGGGCGCCTATATCAAAAAGATAAAAAAGCTTAAAAAGTAATATTCCGGATGGCTCAAACCACCCTAAATTTGTCTGTTATCGGCACCTTATTTTCCGATAGCTTATTTAGATTTGTATAGCAAAATTTTAAACCGAGACCGATGGAAACATATAAAAAAGCAGGCCATGAAAAGGTAAATGGCATTAACATGTATTATGAAATTTACGGGGATGGAGAAATTCCGCTAGTATTGATACATGGCGGCGGTTCTACCATTCAATCTACATTCGGTAAATTTATTCCGCTTTTGGCAAAATCAGGTCGGATTATAGCTCTTGAGCTTCAGGCTCATGGACGTACCAGCGACCGTGACCAGGCAGAATCTTTTGAGCAGGATGCAAAGGATGTAACTACTTTATTAAATCAGCTAAAAATAACAAAAGCCAATTTTCTAGGATTCAGCAATGGCGGAACAACAACCTTGCATATTGCAGCACACCATCCGGCTGTGGTGAATAAAATCATTGTCATTTCGGCCAATTACCAACGGGAAGGCTTAATTGATGGCTTTTATAATGGCTTTGGCGATGCAACCATCGACCATATGCCGGAGCCACTGAAAACAGCTTTTTTAGCCGTAAACTCAGATCAAAACGCATTGCAGACGATGTTCGAAAAGGACAAACAGCGCATGCTCGATTTTACCGACCTAAGCGATGATGATCTGAAAGGAATTACTTCCGATACGCTTTTAATGGTAGCAGATAAAGATGTGATCAAGCCAGAACATGTGGTTAAAATGTCGAGATTGATTGCAAATGCGCAACTGGTTATTTTACCTGGTGTACATGGTGCTATGATCGGCGAAAACCTTAATCCGGCTGTAAGCGACAAAACAATTGAAATTACCGCACATCTGGTAGAAACTTTTTTAAATAAATAGTGTCTTAAGCTAATCTGCATAAAAATTAACTGTAGGTATATGAAAAAGAAATTAGCGGCATTAATTGAGGGGGCTAAAATACTGGGTTTACCTCAGCGTGATCTAGACAGTACAAATGATTTTTTAATTAACCATGAATATGGCCTCTGTTACGACACAGTTATAACACAGTTGTATGAGTATGATATAGAAATTGACAATAAGATATATAGTCTAATTTCGAAAATCGCGAAAGACCTCAGCCTTTCCGAAGATGATTATTTGTTTATGAAAGATTTAGTTCGAGTATAGACTGAATTTTCTAAGAAATTATGAGGCAAGATTTAACTCCTTTAGATAAAATTACCTCCTCCTGATTTAGCATTTAATATCTTTGCCGGATGGAACACGTATTGGATAATCCAATTTATTATGCCTTAACATCCGGACATAGCCATATTGCAAAAGGCCTTGATGAAGTAAGATATTATATCGAAGATATCACCGCATTTGCAGGCTTAAAAGATAATTCGCAGGAGAATCTAAACACTCTTTATCAGATCAGTCCTACAGAGAGCCTTTTCGTATTTTTCTCAAAAACACCTGTCGAAATACCTGCACAGTGGAAGTTGCTAACCCATATCGATATGTTTCAATTTATTTTTCGCGGCAAGGAAATGCCAACAGTAGATGCAACTGGGATAACAGACCTTGATCTGGAACATGTTGCAGAAATGATCGATCTTGTGGAGTTAACTAAACCAGGGCCTTTTCTAGCAAAAACCATCAATCTGAGTAATTACACAGGCATATTTGTTGATGGGAAATTGGCAGCTATGGCCGGACACCGATTCTATCCCAGCCCTTACCGTGAAGTAAGTGCGGTTTGTACGCATCCTGATCACTTAGGCAAAGGTTATGCTTTTAAGATTTTACAAGAACAGATTAAACGAATATTGCTCCGTTCGGAAATACCCTTTCTGCACGTTCGAAATGATAATGAAGGGGCCATTAAACTTTATCATAAATTGGGTTTCGAGATCAGGACAGACATGATTGCCTACGTCATCAAAAAAGAGGCTTAGACCAAGAAGAGAATGTTTCTAAATAGAAAACCGTTCAGAAATTACCATTTCAATGCTTTAGTTTTGCACTAAACTAACACATACATGTCTAAAACAAAACTTACCATTAACAATAACGGCTCTGTTAAAATTGAGGGCGATTTCGAAATTGTAGATAGAAACGGGAATATTTATGGCTTACAGGGCAGAGAAGTACTTTCGATCTGCCGTTGTGGTTTATCAAAAAACAAGCCTTTTTGCGATGGTGCACATAACGGCCATTTTGAGCATGAGGCAATAGCCTTTGATCTTCCTCCAAAAAAGGTGTAATAACGAAATTGAAATTTTAAAGAGGTTGTATCATAAATATAGATTTGTCATCCTGAGCCTGTCGAAGGACCTTTGAAATTACTCCTTAAGGGTGTTTCGACAAGCTCTCCGTAGGAGTCCTTTGGACAACATGACAGCATCTGAAGTGAAATCACCTTTAGATACAACCTCTTTTATATTTTGAAAGCAGCATCAATTAAATACCTATCCTTGATGGCGCCATGCCGTAAGCTTTTTTAAAGGCGAAAGAGAAATGTGACAGGTCTTTAAAACCAACTTCGAGGTACACATCCGATGATTTCCAGCCTTTTTCGGTTAAGAGATAATAGGCATCATCCAAGCGCTTTTTCTGCAGCCAGCGGTTGGGAGAAAGGTTAAAAATCTTCTCAAAATCCCTTTTAAATGTGGCCAAGCTCCTGCCCGTTAAATAAGCAAAACGGTTAATATCTACATTGAACTTATAATTGGCATTCATGTAGGCTTCCAGATCAATTTTTCCAGGTTCCGAAAAATCGAAAAGCACATCTTTTAATACCGGGTTAGTCTGCAATAAAATCATTACCGCTTCTTTAACTTTTAAATCGATTAAAGCCTGATTAAACGCATTATTTCCGTCTAAATATGGCCATATCGAATCGATATAATTCTTCAAAAGGCCATTGGCTTCTAACGCCAGACCTTTAATATCTTGATTTGGCTTTTGCATATGCAGATCATATTCATTGCTGATGCTATGCAGAATATCCTGGTCGATGTTAATGCTAATCGATTTAAACTCTCCTCCTGCCGGTGGGTATTTGGTATAACGGGCCAATTGATTCCGCCTGAAAAAACGAAAATCGCCATCCGAAAAAACAAATTTCTCTCCTCCGATAAAAATTTCAGAAGTTCCGGCAATAACCAGCCCCACAGAATGATTGGGAATAAACTGTTCGCCCTCACTACTTTTTTGCGCATAGCAGGAATATAGGATCTTAGGACGTTTCTCTTGATTTGACATCTTAATCAAATTTATGGATTTATGGCGAGACATCGTCATCCCCGTGCAGACGGGGATCTTAATGCAAATAAGCTTTGGTAATGGCATTAAGATTCCCAATCAACCCGATAGCTATCGGGTTGGGAATGACGTACCGCCAAATATGGATGGATCTTTAATAAATTTCTCGATTGCACTGCACTCCGCTAGAAATGACGATGCAACCAATTATTTCTTTGTAAAAGATTTACCAAGATCAGTTGCCAAAAAATTCTCTGCCTCATCATGATCTGTTGATAAACTTACATCCATCCATTTCTCCATTTCGGCAGTTCTGGCAGCATCAGCATGTTTAAGCATTCCAATGGCTTCACTTCCAAATACCAGGTGTACTGGTGGTTCAGGATTTTCTACCAGTGCCAACATGGCTTTCGCTGCTTTTTGCGGGTCGCCCATCGGTATAAAGTTACCACTTTGGAAAAAATCTGAGCGCTTTTCTACGGTAGATTCATACCCTTCAACGTGAGGTGCATATGACATTGAGGCACCAGCCCAATCGGTACGAAAACCACCGGGTTCTACACAGGTTACAAAAATCCCTAAATCCACTACTTCTTTTGCGAGGGCTTCACTAAAACCGCTCAACCCAAACTTTGCAGCCTGGTAAATGCTTATCCCGGCATTACCTACCCGCCCGCCTATCGAGCTGATCTGAAGGATTCTACCCGAACGTTGCTTGCGCATAAATGGCAATACAGCTCTCGTAATTTCGATCGGTGCATATAAATTTGTTTCCAACTGATCGCGCACCTGTTCTTCAGTAAAAGCTTCGGCAGCACCAACAATTCCAAAACCGGCATTGTTAACCAAAACATCTATTTTACCAAAATGGGCTACAGCCGATTCTACTGCCAAATACACCTGGTCGTAATCTGTAACGTCTAAAGTGATCGGAAAAATCTGATCAGGATATTGTCCTACAAGATCTTTTAAAGCTGCTGTATTTCTTGCTGTTGCCGCAACTAAATCGCCTTTTACCAATACTTGTGCTGTTAGGTCACGTCCCAATCCACGGGAGCTACCTGTTATAAACCATACTTTTTTCATTTTTCTAAATTTTATAGAATCAAAGGTAGGTTGATAATCAAGGTAAAGTTTTGCTTCAAGGCTCAATTTACTTTGTTAAAAAGCTCATCATGCATTATCTTTTTTGCCGCAAAAAGAAAAGAATAGTACCTCTTTAAAACTAAATCGTTTCATAAACGATGAAATTTATGAGCGTTTCAATTTAATTAGATTCTACCTTCGCTTTGTGATAACTAAAATACGATAGCAATAACACGATTAAAAATACAACCGGACCAACGCGATTATTGATCGGATCGCCTGAAGCCGTATGTGCAATAAATGCCGAAACAAATGTAAATGCGAAACCAGCGTATGCCCATTCTTTCCATTGTCCTTTTATTGGTAATAGTAATAGAACAGCGCCTAAAATTTTGGCAATGGCTAATTCTACCCTGAAATAATCAGGAAAGCCAAGATGATGAAAAGCCTGTTTAATGGTTTCATTAGTAAGATACGAATAGGCTGAGAAAGTCATCATTAACGAAACTAAAGCGGTTGATACCCAGTAAATAATTTTGATTGTTTTTGTTTTCATATTATTTTTTTGATGCAAACTTATGTAGTTTTACTATCCAAAAGATACTAGTATCCCAAAGGATAGTGGTATCCTTTATGAAAGCTTATACCTTTGTATTATGGGACCAAGAAAAGAACACCGTAATCTAGAAACCTGTACAGCAAGTTTAAATGCGGTAAAGGATGCGCTCTATGTGTTAAATGGTAAGTGGAAACTTCCGCTGATTATTTCTTTGCAAGAAGGACCACTGCGTTTTAATGAGATCCAAAAATCACTTGGAGAAATTACGCCCAAAATATTATCGAAAGAACTTAAAGATTTAGAATTAAATGAATTTGTAGTCAGGAGGGTATTTTCTACCACTCCGGTTACCGTAACTTACGAGCTTACCCCTTATAGTGAATCGCTTGAAAGAGTAATTGATGAATTAAGGGATTGGGGATTAAAACATCGCGAACGCCTGGTTAAAAACAGAAGAAGTGAATCGGTTGAAGCAGCAATGGCGACCCCAATTTAGACCGCCAAATTTGATCTGCCAGGTCATCCATTTGCCAAAAAAAGCAAAAAACTGATAATGATAAAATTCGGCTATCTTTGTACAAAATAAAATCGATGGCGGTATTACATAAAAAAGAAGAAAAAATTCAGGCAGTGCTGGGTAGGTTGCCTAAAAAATATACAGACGAACAATTTGTAGAGATGTTTATCAGACTTTACTCTAAAGATTGGGGCAAAATTAAATCGGCTTACATTAAACAATCTCAGGATAAAGAACCCGGAACCATCATAAATATGCCTAAACCAGAGGTATATTTACGACAGATCCTGGCAAACTATCTACAACAAGACCATGCTCCGAAAGCAGTAGCGCTTAAAGAAGAGCCTGTTGTTGAAGCACCGGTTACCGAAGTTAAAAAAGCGAAGGCTCCGGCTAAGAAGAAAGAAGTTGTAGCTGAAGAAGTGCATGCCGAGGTTAAAAAAGCAAAAGCACCTGCTAAAAAGAAAGCTGAAGCAATTGAAGAAACTCCCGTAGAAGTTAAAAAAACCAAAGCACCTGCAAAGAAAAAGGTGGAAGCGATTGAAGAGACTCCAGTAGCTGAAAAGAAAGCAAAAGCAGCAGTAAAAAAGCCTTCAGCAAAAAAATAAAAAAATATTTTACATCAAATATAATAAATCACCTTTTTGGTTGTTTATATATATGAGAGCGTTAATTTAGATGACGGGGATAGGTCGGTATGATTTATCCCCGTTCTTTTTTGGTCGTTTTTTCCCTTGAATATATCTTTGTCATTCTGAGCAAAGCGAAGAATCTTAGAATTAGTCGTTCACAAATAACAACTTCGAAATTCTCACCAGATCTTCATTTCAACCGCAGTGTTCCAAAGGAACTCCTTCGGAGGAGAAATCTTTTAAATTTTATTTAAATAATTTGCTTCAAAGATCTCTCTCCCGAAAGTTCGGGATTGCACTCCAGTCGAGATGACGCAACTATGTAATATGTAACAAAGACTCTTTCAGCTTGTACCTTAATTCATTTTTTACCCATCTCCCAGTTTTACACACAATTGTAAACTTTGTTTTTTTAATTGGCATATCGGGAAAAGTCGATATACATTTGTGCCATGGATCAGGTAGAAATATTCAAAGCTCTTTCGAACAAAACACGTTTACAGATTTTAGGCTGGTTAAAAGCGCCTGAGCTACATTTTCCGGAACAGCCCAATGCCGATTTTGAAAATGTTGGCGTTTGCGTTGGGCAGATTCAGCTTAAAAGTGGTTTATCACAAAGTACCATCTCCGAATACCTCTCTATTTTACAGCGTGCCGATTTAATCAGTTCAACGCGCTTAGGCCAATGGACTTATTACAAACGCAATAAAGAAGGCTTAGAAAAATTAAGCGAAATCATCAATACCGAATTATAATTTAGAAACATATGAACACAGATAGTTTATTTAGGCCCTTTAGCCTTAAAACATTAAATATCAAAAACAGAATAGTAATGGCCCCAATGACGCGGTCATTTTCTCCAGGTGGCGTGCCAACAGCCGATGTTGCCAGCTATTACGCAAAAAGAGCAGCTGGTGAAGTGGGTTTAATTTTATCAGAAGGAACCGTAATTAACCGTCCGTCTTCTTCGGCCGATCCTAACATTCCACATTTTTACGGTGCCGAAGCTTTAGCAGGCTGGGAGAACGTAATTAAAAGTGTGCACCAGGCCGGGGGTAAAATGGGACCACAGATCTGGCACCAGGGCATTATGGATAACCACACTTCGGGCTGGTTACCAAGCGCACCTTTCGAAGGTCCATCAAGCTTAAACAAACCAGGTTTCGAAAACGGCGTACCGATGACTGATGCAGCCATTGCAGATACCATTGCTGCTTTTGGTCAAGCTGCCGCAGATGCAAAAGCGCTGGGTTTCGATACCGTTGAAATACATGGTGCACACCAATATTTGATCGATCAGTTTTTTTGGGACGGTACAAATAACCGTACCGATATCTATGGCGGTAAAACCTTAGCTGAACGTACCCGCTTTGGTGTTGAAGTAATTAAAGAAGTGCGTAAAAGAGTTGGCGAAGATTTTGCATTGATTATCCGCTTATCACAATTTAAACCTGCTGCCTACGATTTTAAACTGGCCCAAAATGAGCAGGAAATGGAACAGTGGTTAACGCCATTGGCCGAAGCCGGAATTGATATTTTTCATTGTTCGCAACGTCGATTCTGGGAGCCTGAATTTGAAGGTTCTGACTTAAATTTTGCAGGTTGGGCTAAAAAAGTAACCGGAAAAGCTACAATCTCAGTAGGCTCAGTTGGTTTGGACGGCGATTTCTTTGGTGCTTTCGCAGGTCAAAGTTCACAGCCTAGCTCGCTAGACGAACTGGTACGCAGAATGGACCGCGGCGACTTCGATTTAGTAGCAGTTGGCCGTCCGCTTTTAGCAGATCCGAACTGGGTAGAAAAAATTAAAAACAACCGTACAGAAGAATTGAAAGGTTTTAGCAAAGAAGCCTTAATGGAATTGGTATAAAAACCATATTTTTTCTTTTTAAGTTTAGAAAGGCATCTCGAAAGGGATGCTTTTTTGATAAGGAGGCATCGTCACCTCAATCCGATAGCTATCGGATGAAACGCAGTGAAATGGAGAGATCTACCCGCACCGTCAGCTGTTAACATAATGAGTTTAGAAATAATTTTTCTGCCACGGAAGCACAAAGGGCACGGAAATTTTCTTGATAATTTGAAAAGCGGTACCCGTATTACTTCGGTTGCACCAGCCCCGCCCTTTGCTTAATCCGACTGAAAAAGTCGGGATAACGCTGTCGATCGGGTTTATTTTACCTCCGACAGTAGCAATGCCCTAGCCGCCTAAACCCGATCAAAGCGAGATGATCCCGATTTAAGCACTTATTTTTGTTGTTTTATGGTGTGCTTGCTTGTTTCACAGGTTTCATCGGGAGCGGGACTACAACAACCTAAAAGCTTCTGTTATTGCTTTCCAAAAAACCTAACCAGGGCCTTTTCTTGATAAGGAGGCATCGTCATCTCGATCCGATAGCTATCGGATGAAGCGAAGTAAAGAGATCTATTGAGACAGATTTCTCGACTCCGTTGCACTTCGCTCGAAATGACGTGAAGAATAGAATTTCAATCTAAATCCCACCCTTTTTCCTTAAATTCACCTCATCAAAAATTGATTGTACCATGTCGAACATTAAACTCATTATCGAAGAAAGACCAGCAAATATTGGCAATTTTATGGTTGGCAGGTTGCTGCCTTTCAGAGAGAAACGTATGGTTGGCCCTTTTTCTTTTATCGACCACATGGGCCCCGCCGCTATGAGCGATCACGAAAATCTCGACGTTCCACCTCATCCACATATTGGTTTATCTACCTTAACTTTTTTATTTGAAGGTGAAATTACACATAAAGACAGTTTGGGTTCGGATATTGTAATTAAACCCGGACAGGTAAACTGGATGACTTCGGGCAGCGGCATTGTACATTCGGAAAGAACCCCCGAATATCTTCGCCATACCGATAAAATGCTCCATGGCTTACAAATCTGGGTGGCCTTGCCTAAAGATTTGGAACAAATGGAACCTGAGTTTTGCCATGTAGAAGGGGCAGACATTCCAAGCTGGACAGAAGATGGTGTAAGTTTTAAATTAATCGCAGGAGAAGCTTTTGGTTATAAATCTCCGGTTCCGGTGTATAGTCCCTTGTATTTTCTAGAGTTAAAAAGTACTAAACAGCAAAAGCTAAACATTGGCGATTACCTGTTTGGAGAAAGTGCACTTTATATTTTAGAGGGTGCAATTGAAAGTGACGGAAATATTTTTGAGCCACGCTTAATTTTAATCGCCAACGATGCCAAACTGTGCGAATTTACCATGCACGAAAACACCACGGTTTATATTTTTGGAGGGGAACCCTTTCCTGAAGAGCGTTTCATTTACTGGAACTTTGTTGCATCTGATAGGGAACTGATTGAAAAAGCCAAAACTAAATGGCTGGAACAAAGCTTTAAACCCGTTCCTGGTGAAACAGGGTTTGTGCCTTTGCCCGATCAAAATCCACACATTAAGAAATAAACCCTAATGGAAATACAACAGATTAACAACGAAAAGAAAGGGCAGTTCGAAGCCTTAGAGAATGGCTTACAGGCAGGCGTTATGGCATATGTTTGGGCCGGCCCAGGAAAATTCATTATTGACCATACTGAAGTAAATCAAGATTTTGCTGGCAAAGGTGTAGGAAAAAAATTAGTGTTTGCCGCCGTAAATTATGCCAGAGAAAACAAGATGAAAATTCTCCCGCTTTGTCCATTTGCAAAAAGTGTTTTCGATAAAACGCCGGAAATTCAAGACGTATTATTTTAATATTTGGTTAAAACTCGATTAATTCTTCCTGCCAAATAAATTCATATTTACTGAAACGGCTACACCTGTTGATGATAGTTTAGAATTTCCATAACCAATATCCGTTAACGGAATTTTCATAAATGGCTTAGCGCTAATGCTTAAATTATTATTTATTTTGTGCTGAAACTCCACGCCAACATTGGCAATACCTAAATAATGTTGGTTTTGCCCCTTAACTTCGAAACTTTGAGGGCCCTGATAAGCTCCATTATAAGAATAGCTGTATTTCTCTTTCAACATTAAATAACTAGATAAGCCTGTACTTACTGAAATCGAATTTCTACGTCCATCAAAAACCTTATAGTTCACGTTGATCGGAATATCGATTACATCGCAATTGGCATGAATATTTGCTGGATTTACCTTAAAAATGTAACTGCTGTTGGGATTGTATTGGTTAAAATCTGAGTCGTAGATTTTTTTAGCGTAAGCTGCCCCGGTAGTAACACTAAGTTTCTTGGTTAAGAAAAGTGTAGCTTCTACCCCAAACCCGCCACTTAAGCTACTTTTACCTGAATTCTGCACACTGGTTAAATCAGGCGCAGCCAGAATACTTAAAACAAACCTCGATTTTTTCTTAAAAACCGGAGGCTGAATTTTCTCTGTTTTTCTTGAGGCAAGTGTAGCAACATAATCTGGTTGTTCAAACGCTACAAGTTTAGGTTTAGCACTTATTTGTGGATTAGACAGTACATTAGTTAAAAGGTTGTGATTAATATAATCGCCCTCTAAAACTTTAGGGAAATCTTCATTAAATGAGTTTGTTTTAGCCGCTTTATAATCATTTGTGGCTTTACTATTCTCGTTATTCTCAACCAGTAAACTTTTTTCACTATTCTCGGTCGAAGTATTGTGGTCTGTCGGCTTTTCGATTAAATCTGCTTTATTATCTAAAGGTTTGTTGTTCTCTTTTTTGTGCGTATTTGAATCTGTTTTCACCAGTGAATTGTTTTTTGATTGATCACCATCAGGTTTAACCAATAAAAACACAACCAATAACATTGCGGCTACTGCAGCTGCTGCAGTAAGCCAAATTATAGGCACAACCCTCCTTTTAGGTGTTGGATGCAATCTCTCCTCCAGATTATCCCAATCTAAATCATTAAAAGGAAGATCGGGATTTTCCAATCCATCCTTAAATAATTTATCTATATCTTTTCCCTCTCTCATTGCATGTTTGTATTTAACCTCACCTGTAAAAGGTTTCTATCTACCTCCGAACTCCTTACCTGGTAAGTTTTCGCATCTGTAGCTTTTAGCATTTCCTGTAATTTCTGTCGTGCCTTAAACAGGTTAGACTTTGATGTTCCTATCGATATTCCCAGCATTTCAGCAATTTCCTCATGGCTATAGCCATCAATAGCAAAAAGGTTAAAAACCGTTCGATAGGCCGGACTTAGGTTTTGAACCAATGCTAACAAATCATGATAGGCCAATTTATCGTACACAGAGTTTGTGTGTGCAATATTTTCGTGATCCTGAATATCTACATGATCGGCAAATTTTAAATTGGCACGATAATAATCAATGGCGGTATTGGTTATTATCCGACCGAGCCAAGGCAAAAAGGCCTTCGAAGTTTCATATTTGGTTATATTTTTAAAGGCTTTAAAAAAGCCGTCGTTCAGTATTCCTGCAGCATCTAGCCGATCGTTTGCATAACGCAAACAAATCCCCATAGCAAAGCTATAGAAATGTTTGTATAGTGCTTTTTGACTATCCCTTTCATTTCTAACGCACCCTTGAATATACTTTTGTATAATATCTTCACTATCGCGGCTAGCGGTCACAGGTTCTCCTTTCAAAATACATTACGTTAAGAAATTACAGAAGGTTGCCTCAAAAAATATTTTTTTGATAATTATTTTATTTTGTTCGTTTTAGCTAAAAATCTCATTTCCATAAGCAACCATTTACAATCCGACGGCGTAATAGCAGCATATTAATGATTAAAGTTAAAACTAAAAACAAAAATCTTATGCTAATCTACTTAAAAAGAAATCTATTGGCTATCGTTTGCATAGCAATGGTATTTACAGCCTGCAAGAAAAACAGTTCAGACGAACCTACAACGCCACCCAATAACAATAAGGGAATTCAATTGGCAACTGATGCCAAATTCGGGTCGGTGCTAACCGATAAAGATGGTAAAACTTTATACTTTTTTGCTAACGATGCTGCCGGAATATCTACTTGTACAGGTGGCTGCGAAATTGCTTGGCCATTATATTATAGTGCTGATGCGAGTACGGATCTTAAACTGAACAAAGCCGAAGTTGGCGAAATTACCCGTACTGATGGCCGTAAACAAAGTACATACCGAGGTTATCCATTGTATTACTTTGCGAGTGATACTAAAGCCGGAGATATTAAAGGTGACGGTTCAGGTGGTATTTGGTTTGTAGCCAAGCCTGATTATTCGTTAATGTTAGCCAATGCACAATTGTTTGGGAACAACACCAATTATACCAGTACTTATGCCGTAGGCACCGGCAACACCATTTACCTAACTGATAACAAAGGCCGTACTTTGTATGCTTTTGCGCCAGATAAAAACGGCGTAAATACTTATACAAAGGGTGCTACACAAGAAGGTATTTGGCCGGTGTATGAATCTGAAGTGCTTAATGTGCCCTCGGCTATTGCAAAAGCTGATGTTGGCGTAATTACCGTAGCCACCATTAACAAAAAACAATTAACCTATAAGGGATGGCCTTTGTACTACTGGGTATCAGATGTAAAAAGAGGCGATAACAATGGTATTACCATAAAGCCAGCAAATGCCGCAGTTGGCTCAGTTTGGCCAGTGCTGCAGTTAAACGCAACTGTTGCTCCGGCACCATAAAAATATTTGGGTTAGGCGGGTAGAATGGTCGGCTGGTGTTTTCACAGCCGGCCTTTTTTTATACTTCTAGTAAGGCCTGCTTAATTTTTTCGGCAGCCTCAGCCAACTCTTCGCTGGTTGGCTTTAATTTTTCTTTACTAAAGTTCATGTCGCTTACATTATTCATAGGTATTAAATGAATATGAGCATGCGGAACTTCAAGTCCAATTACCGAAACGCCTACTTTTTTGCATGGGAAAGCTATTTTCACACCTTTAGCTACAATTTTGGCAAACATCCACAAACCAACGTACAGATCTTCATCCATATCGAAGATATAATCGGTTTCAATTTTCGGAATAACCAAAACATGCCCTGCCGTTAAAGGCTGAACATCTAAAAACGCTAAATATTCTACGGTTTCAGCAACAACATGTGCACTGATTTCGCCGGCAACAATTTTTGAAAAGATAGTCATAAGGTGGAAGGTTAAAAGGTGTAGGGTGTAAGGTTTAGGGATTTATGGCGGAGAACAGACCTTAAGCCTTAAACCCTCCGCCTTCTACCTTATCTCGATATTTCTAGCACTTCGAACTGCATTTTACCTGCGGGCACCTCAATTTCGGCGAATTCGCCTACCGATTTACCTAACAAACCTTGTGCAATTGGCGATTTAACAGAAATTTTTCCTGTTTTTAAATCTGCTTCTGTTTCAGCTACCAACTGGTAAGTCATGGTAGCACCGTTTTTAACATTCTTTATTTTAACAATCGATAAAGCAAGTACTTTCGATAAATCTAATTTAGACTCATCAATTAAACGTGCGTTTGCCAACGTATTCTTTAATTTTGAAATTTTTGCTTCATGCAAACCTTGCGCTTCCTTAGCAGCATCGTATTCTGCATTCTCCGATAAATCACCTTTATCCCTTGCTTCTGCAATTGCTTTAGATATTAGCTGACGACCGGTGGTTGTTAAATAATGAACTTCCTCTTTTAATTTATCTAACCCCTCTTGGGTGTAGTATGTTACCTCTGTCATTGCTCTATTAATTTTATTCAAACGCTATAAAAAACAAACAAGACTATATAGTTGGTTTGCTACATAGTCTTGCTTCAATTATAACGAAGATAAAATGTGGAAATTACAAAAGCAAATAAAAAATTAAGAAGTCACCAATATTTTAACCTTTTGTGATGCGCAAGGTCAATTTGAAGCATTAATTACGCCTTAAAATAAAGACAAACACATTCGTTCCTTATTATAATTATATGCCAGAATCACCACAATGGTAACATTCATTTATACACTTATTCAAAATTCAATCATTAGTTCTATTTTTAGCTAAAATTATTCATAAATGAAAAAGTTATTATCTATTGCCCTACTTATTTGTTTGGGTGGTTATACTGTTTCCGCCCAAGAACTTTATATGCCTAGAAATATTAAAGCAGCATACGCTAAGGGCACCCGTGCTATGAACGGAAAACCTGGCCCTAACTATTGGCAAAACCATGGTAAATACAACATGGATATTAAGGTAGATGCCGAAACCAAAATAGTGAGCGGTAAAGAAGAAATTTCATATAGTAACAACAGTTCTGATACCTTAAAAACCCTGGCAATTCGCTTTGTAAACAACCTGCACAAACCAACTTCCCCTAGAGGCGGTGCAGTTAGCGAAGATTTTCTAACTACGGGTTTAAACATCATCTCCTTTTCTGTTGATGGTGAAACGTATAAAGTCGATAGCAAAGACTGGGGAACAGTTGGCAATGTAAAACTAAACAAACCATTGTTACCAAAATCGAAAATTGCGGTTAAAATAGAGTGGGATTATCCATTATCAAAAGAAAGCGGTCGCGAGGGACAGATTGATCCAAACTCTTTTTTTGTGGCCTACAGTTATCCGCGTATATCAGTATATGATGATTATAACGGCTGGGACCGCATTCCTCACACGGATAGAGCCGAGTTTTACAACGACTTCAATGATTACGAATTCTCGATCAAAGCACCTAAAAACTATGTGGTTTATGCAACCGGCGATTTCTTAAATCCGGATGAGGTATTACAACCTGAAATTTCTGCCCGTTTAAAAAAGTCATATAATGGTGATGAGCTCATCCACATCGCTACCGAGCAGGAAATGAAAGATGGCAAAGTAACCCAGCAAAAAGACTGGAACACCTGGAAATTTGCAGTAAAGCACATTACGGATGTTACTTTTGCTTTGAGCAACCATTATGTTTGGGATGGCGCAAGCGTAATTGTAGATAAAAAAACCAATCGCCGTGCAAGTGCCCAGGCTGCCTACAACCCAACTACCGGAACAGATTTTACCAACTCGGTTAAATACAACCTTAATGCTTTAGATTGGTTCTCCAACAATTGGCCTGGAATCCCCTATCCCTATGTTAAAACAATTGCTTTTCAAGGTTTTGCTGACATGGAATATCCGATGATGGTTAACGATTCTCAATTTGGCGATCCTGTTTTTGCACAATTGGTTCAGGACCATGAAGTAGCACATACTTACTTCCCCTTTTACATGGGCATTAACGAAACCCGTTATGCCTATATGGACGAAGGCTGGGCCACAACGTTTGAATATTTAATCGGCATTGCAGAACACGGTAAAGAAGCTGCTGATAAGTTTTACAAAAACTTCAGGGTAAATAAATATATCAATGATAAATCGACAGAAGAAGATCAGCCGGTAATTTCCATGTCCGATCAGGTTTCAGGTTCGGGTTATGGGAATAACTCCTACGGAAAGGCTTCATTATCTTATCTGGCCTTAAAAGATATGCTGGGTGATGAGCTATTTAAAAAAGCATTGCATACCTATATGAGCAACTGGAATGGCAAACACCCTATTCCATGGGATTATTTTAACTCGATGAATGCAGGATCCGGACAAAATTTAAACTGGTTTTTCCAGAATTGGTTTTTCACCAACAACTATCTTGATTTAGCCGTTGCCAAAGTAACGCCTGCAAAAGGAAAATCGACCGTGACCATTAAAAATATTGGTGGCTTTGTTATTCCTTTTGATATAGTGGTTACTTATACCGACGGAAAAACTGAAACGATTCATAAAACGCCAGCGGTTTGGAGAGCAAACCAAAAAGAGGTGAATGTAACACTTAATACAGCTAAAAAAATAAAGTCAATTGGTTTAGATAATGGCATCTACGTAGATGCTACTCCAGCGGATAATATTTGGTCAGCTAAATAATTGACAGTTCGAAATTTTCAGTTGGCAGTCCGATATGACTACCAACTGAAAACTGTTAACTAATAACTGAGAACCGGCTCGTGTTTAACCGGAAAATTTAATGAATTAGCAATAAAACACATTTTATTTGCCTCATGATGCAGCGAAGCTGCAAGCTCATAATGAGCCTTATCGGCTATTAAAACCTGGGGATGAAGGGTAACCTCTCTAAAACGGCCACTTCCATCGGCCAATTCTTCCATAGTGCCCACAGCCTCGTCCTTATAATCGATTACCACGATTTCGTTTTTAGAGCATAAATGTAAATACCAGAGCATATGACAGCTGGATATTGAGGCCAACAACAGATCTTCTGGGTTATATTTAGATTTATCACCCAAAAAAGCAGAATCAGACGATCCGGAAATATCGGCTTTGCCTTTTACTGAAATTACATAATCGCGATCGTACGAACGGTAATCCATTGTACCCGAGCCTTTATTGCCCGTCCAGGTAACTGTAGTTGAATATAAATGATCTTTCGGCATGATAAAATTGGTTAGATTGTATAGCCAATTTAAGAAAATATTATCAAGATTAATCTACTTTTTAACCCTTTTGACTAAGAATAATTTAAATATCTAACCTCAAGCAATAACTTTAGCTCAAGAAATAGTTCAGAAAAAATTATGATCTAATTTTATGTCCTTTTGAGGTTAAGAAGGACTTTAGCAAGCCGTAAGTAGACTCATCTGCATTAATATTAATCCCTTTATCATTCTCCATGTATGAGCATTCGAAACATACATTAAGCGCAGAAACAATTTCTCCATTCTTACTATAAAATATGATTGCATCCCTGTAAATAGGTAGACACATCCAAGAAGGTAAGTTTGCAACCTCGGTTTCTAAAATGTGATTTAATTTAATCATATCCTGACTATTACGCTGGAAGGAACTAATCTTTTCCGAAGAGCTATCAAGGTTACCATTCAGATCAGTTATGCGGTTATCATACCAAGATATTTCCACAGTATTTCTAGTGGCATCCGAATAGTAGGCCTGCTGTTGAAAAGAGTATGTTTCAACATATTCGAAATCGATATTTTTAATATAATCTTTAGATTGAATAGCTGTATGCGTCATAAAATATTACTTTTTAGCCCCGGGAGCCTGCATCCATAAGTTGTGATATCATTCGAACTTGTCACATTGAGCTTGTCGAAACGCTTAGCGAGGAATTTAAACAGGTCCTTCGACAGGCTCTCCGTAGGAGTCTTTTGGACAGGATGACAATTCTATATTTATGATACAGCCTCCTTTAAATTAAAAACTAAGCCCGCTTAACTTCTCAGCCAAAACCTCCGAAATTTTACGGTACGAATCGAATGTCCAACCACCAACATGTGGCGTTAAAATCACTTTTTCGTTATTTTTTAGTTCATCATACCAAACCTGTTCGCCCAATGCAGGGAATTTTTCTGTTTGCAGTACATCCAATCCAGCACCTAAAATCTTTCCGCTTTTAATCGCATTCAGCACTGCTGGCGTATTTACAATTTCACCCCTGGCGGTATTAATAAAGAAAATGGGCTTTTTAAAATGAAAGAAATACTCATCATCAACCATCTGTTTGGTTTCGGCGGTTAAGGGAATATGCAAACTCAGCACATCGCTGTGTTTCACGATTTCTTCCATGCTTACCTCCCGTGCAAAAGCATCAGAAAAGCCGGTTTTATACTTATCATAGGCCATTACATCGACCTCGAAACCAGCTAGCTTCTTCGCAAAACTTTGCCCCATAAATCCATAACCAATAATCCCCACCTTTTTGCCTTTCAATTCGTAACCACGGTTACCTTCCCTATCCCATACCCCGTTTCTAATCTCCATATCGGCCCTGCGGAAGTTGTTCATCAAAGATAAAAGCAGACCTGTAGCATGTTCGCCAACAGCATCACAATTGCCTTCAGGTGCATTAATCAGTTCGATATTTCTTTCAAAAGCGATTTTATCATCGATATTATCCAGGCCTGCTCCTGCCCTGGCCACAAATTTTAAATTTGGGGCAGCAGCAAAAATTTCGGCATCAATCCTAAATTTTGTCCGGACAGCAATACCGGTATAATCTTTAATTTTATCTAATGTTTGTTGACGGGTGATCTGTGGTTCATCATCAACCTCGTAGCCCATGGCAATAGCCTGCTCTTTAAACGCAGGGTGTAAATCATCAACAATTAATATCTTATTCATAATGAACAAAAGTAACATTTTGCAGATTGTTCAATTGTAATATTCTTTTATTGTTTCCGCAAAACTGAAAACCGCAAATTGTTAGCTGTCAACTGTGCATTACCCACAAAAATATTACTATAAAATGGCTGTAATAAAATAGTTACGCCTCCTTAATTAAACTTAGTTGCCGTTACTTTGTCTCCCTTTACAAAAACACACGCAATTTTATTTTTTAATGAGAATTTTACAATCGAGAACAATACAGATCACCCTTTTACTTTTAAGCTTATCTTTTAGTCTTTTCGCCCAAACAGGTGGAAAAGCAAAAATTACCGGAGTACTTAAAGATGCAAAAACACAAGAAACCATTCCCTTTGCTACCGCTGTTTTAATTGATAAAGCAACAAGCAAAAATGCAAAAATTGCCCAAACAGATGTAAATGGTGCATTTGTGATGGCAGACATTCCTGCTGGCACTTTCACCTTTAAAATAAGCTTTGTAGGCTACCAAACCATGGTTAGAGATAACGTGGCAATTACTGCTGCTACGGGTACATTAAACTTTGGCGAGATTAAAATGAATGCGGCTAAAGGCAATGTGCTGAGCGAAATTACCGTAACAGGCCAAAAACAAGGCATGCAAATGGGGATCGACAAAAAGATTTTCGCTGTAGATCAGAGCGTAATCAGCGAGGGCGGTTCAGCAGGCGATTTATTGCAGAATGTTCCTTCTGTTTCTACCGATATGGATGGCAATGTGAGCTTACGTGGCTCTACAGGTGTTAAAGTGTTAATTGATGGAAAACCGTCTTTAATTGCCGGCGGTAATGTAGCGCAGATTCTTCAGTCTATTCCGGCCAGCTCTATCGAAAGCGTTGAGGTAATTACCAACCCATCGGCTAAATATGATGCAGAAGGCCAATCAGGTATCATCAACATCGTACTGAAGAAAAATACGAAACTTGGCTTTAACGGTTCAGTTGCACTAACCGCAGGTAACCGCGATAACTATAATGCTAACACTAATTTAAGTTTTCAGAATAGCAAAGTAAATCTTTATGGAAACTATGGCTATCGCTATGGCAACCGTTTGGGTGGTGGTTTCCAGGATATTACCTACAAAACACCAACCAGTTCAACAGCCTTCGCAAATCAGAATACCGTTTCTAATTCTTCTGATAGAGGACACAATGCTAAAGCTGGTTTAGATTATTATTTGGCGCCAAAAAGCGTAATCAGCTTATCGGGTGGTTTTAACTCAAGAGAAAATGAGCGGAACGAGCTGCTCGATATTAGACAATTAAGTGCAAGCCAGTCGCCTGTTTTATTAAGCAACAGAACCAATAATAATGACGGTTATGGAAAAAGTTATGACCTGAATTTAGATTACGTACAGAAGTTTAAAAAACCGAAAGAAGAGTTAACCTTCAACTTTGGTTATTCGTATGGAACAAACAACAACGACCAAACTTACAGCACCAATACGACTAACCGAAATGGTGTGCCGATTGATGAAACGTTAAGTTTACAGCGTGTTTTTAACACAGGCAATAACACCAATTACAACATCCAGACTGATTATGCATTACCTGTTGGTAAAGCCGGTAAAATTGAAGTTGGTTACCGTAGCCAGATCCGCTTAGGAAACAATGATCAATATGCAGATTCGATCCCTACAAATACGAATATTTATGTCAGTAACAATAAGTTAATTAACGGTTTCGATAGTAAAGATCAGGTGCACGCACTTTATTTCAATTATCAGAACCAGATTAAAGATTTTGGTTACCAAATTGGATTAAGAGGAGAGGATGCGCGTTTAGATACGCATTTAGAAGGCTATACAAACAATGTGTTAACTACAGCAGAAGGAAATATCCACTACAAAAGGATTTATCCTAGTGTTTTCTTAACGCAAAAATTTAAAGGCGACAACCAGCTTCAATTGAGTTATACACGCCGTGTAAACCGCCCTCGCCCTTGGGATACCAATCCATTTTTGGATGTTTCGGATCCTTTAAACTATAGAGGTGGTAACCCGAATTTATTGCCAGAGGATGTACACTCTTTCGAATTGGGACATAGTAAATACTGGAAAAAAGTAACCTTAACTTCTAGTTTGTATTTCCGCCAAACCAATGATGTAATTCAACGGGTAAGAAGTACACCAGTTAATGGGATCATTACTTCAACGCCTCAAAATTTAACGAATCAAATCAATAGTGGTTTAGAGTTAATTGGCCGTTTCGATCTTATTAAGGCTTTAAACTTTACCACTAACGTAAACTTATATCAAGCTAAGTTTGCCGGAGATGCGAGATTTGATATTGCATCGAGCAGTGGATTTAGCTGGAATGCCAACCTAACCGGAAATTTAATTGTTGCAAAAAATGTATCACTACAGGTACGCGGCGATTACAGAGCACCGGAAGTGATGGCACAGGGAAAACGCAATGCAATGTATGGAATTGATGGAGGGGCCAAATATGATTTCCCAAACAAAAAAGCATCTTTAAGTTTCAATGTTAGAGATGTATTTAACACCAGAAGATGGAGCATGACAACCGAAGATAAGGCTACAATTGTTGATTTTGAACGTCAGATGCAGGGAACAATGGGCAACTTAACTTTCTCATACCGATTTGGAAAAACAACTTTTGCCGGTACGAATAAAAAGAAAAAAGACGATCAGCAGGACAACCGTCCTGATGAGGGGTCATTCTAATTTTAACCAAGGGTGCTTAGAAAAAATCTAAGCACTTTTTTGCCCTAAATTTTCTTTAATACAATTCCTTCCTTATAAAACTATAACAAGTTGTTATCTTGCACCATGGAAGAGATCAACCCCTGGAAAACACTAGAGAGCGAGGTAAAGTACGATAACAACTGGATCCGCTTAACCGAACATCAGGTGATTAACCCCTCTGGCGGAAAAGGAATTTATGGTACCGTTCATTTTAAAAACCTCGCGATCGGAATCCTCCCCTTAGATGAAGATTATGATACCTGGCTTGTTGGCCAATACCGATATGCGATTAATGCCTACAGCTGGGAAATTCCCGAAGGTGGTGGTCCTTTTCACGAAGCATCGTTAGAAAGCGCCAGAAGGGAGTTATTAGAAGAAACGGGCATGAGCGCCAGAAATTGGAAAGAGATCCAAAGAATGCACCTGTCTAACTCTGTGAGCGATGAACTGAGCATAATCTATGTTGCTACGGATCTAATTCAAGGTATTGCGATGCCTGAAGAAACGGAACAACTCGTGGTAAAAAAATTGCCATTTGGTGAGGCTTATCAAATGGTTTTGAATGGAGAGATTACCGACTCGATAAGCGTAGCTGCAATCTTAAAAGCCAAACTGATGATGTTGAATGGCGAATTGTAGAATCATATATTAAGATTCCGTCATTTCGAGCGCAGTGCAGCGTAGTCCAGAAATCTTTCAGTGCGTATAATTAAATCAGTTTTAAAAATTCCTCCGCTACGGTCGGAATGACGCTCAGCAAATATATTCTAGTTTAAGATTTATTCAATCTACCTTACGCCTAATTATAATCACGGTAATTAAACCAGAATAATTTATTATTATCTTTGCCACCTATTAAATCAACCAGATGAGCAAGCTTTTTGGATATATTTTAAGCCCTATTTTTTATATCTTCTTTGGATTAACACTTTGTATCTTCCATCCTATACAATGGATTTGCTATAAGCTTTTTGGCTATAAAGCACATAAGGTTTCGGTAGATATCCTTAATTTTTTTCTCACCTATTGCCAGATCTTTCTATTCAACTCGATCAGCTTTAAAAACGAATATGATTTGCCAACCGATAGACCAATCATTTTTGCAGCAAACCACCAGAGTATGTACGATATCCCTTCGTTAATTTGGTTTTTAAGGAAACATAGTGCAAAATTTATCTCTAAAATTGAGCTTACCAAAGGTATTCCATCCATATCCATTAACCTGCGTTTAGGCGGTGGGGCAAACATTAACCGAAAAGATAACAAACAGGCCATTTCCGAAATCATCAAACTTGGTCGTAGGATGAAAGAAAACAATTGGAGCACTGTTATTTTCCCGGAGGGAACCCGGGCGAAAGACGGTCAGTTGAAAACATTCCAATTTGGAGGTATCGCTACCATATTAAAAGTAGTACCCAATGCTTTGGTCGTTCCGGTGGCGATAGAAAATTCGTGGAAAATTGTTCGCTTTGGCATGTTTCCACTAACTACTGGCAATGCGCTAAAATGGACGGTTTTAAAACCGATAGAACCAGGGGTAAAAACGCCAAATGATATCACGCTAGAAGTAGAAAACGAAATCAGGAAAGTTTTAGGTCAACCAATGGCTCAGGCTGCTGTTTTATAGTTCTACATTTTATTATCTCCAAGCCCTTAGACTACTTCTATCCACAAGCCTTTAATTATAAACCCGATAGAAGTGGGTGCCGATTCTTCATCGGCCGGAACGAATAGCGGGGCTGCAATATCCGATGAAATACTGACATTCATTTCCAAAACCAAAAAACCCTGCAAACATCGTTAATATTGATTTTTATCCATTAAATTAACCATCAAAACAACAAATCAAGGAGATATTCCGCGATCCTTGTGTTCCTAGCTTGAATGGGGTATGGCAAAAAAGATTAATCGTTTGAACAGGTAAGTACTAAACGTGAGCCACCAGCCGCCCTAAATGTTCTTATTTCCGATCACCCTGAAAAATTCATCACGGTAGGTATCGCCAACAGGGATAATCTTCTGATTGATGGTAATGCGGCTACGCTCGATACTTTCAATTTTATCAACAGCCACAATATAAGATTTGTGCACCCTGATAAACTGACCTTGAGGTAAAGCTTCTTCCATCTTCTTCATACTCTGTAGCGTAATTACACGCTCATCTTTCGTAAAGATCGAGATGTAATCTTTTAAACCTTCGATGAATAAAATATTGTGCAGATAGATTTTTTGGATCTTATGTTCCGTTTTTACAAAAATATAATCCTGAACAGGATTTGGCGAACCAGAAAATGGTGCAGGCGTAACGATGGGCTGAGCCACACTTGCAGGAGCTTCAACCGGTTTTACCTGATTATGTACTTTTTCTACCGCTTTATAAAAACGGTCGAATGCAATTGGCTTTAACAGGTAATCCGAAACATTTAGGTCGTAACTTTCTAAAGCATACTGTGGGTAAGCGGTAGTTAATATGTAGTGACATTTATTGCCGGCAATTTTTAAAAACTGGATTCCGGTTAGCTCAGGCATCTGGATATCTAGAAATACAAGATCAATCCCTCCGCCCTGAACAATCTGCAAGGCTTCAATAGGGTTTTCGCATCTTTTAACCATGGTTAAAAAAGGCACTTTCGAAATATAATCCTGTAAAATATCAAGCGCTAAAGGCTCATCATCAACAACAATACAGTTTAAGTTCATTTTTGGTTATTATTTTAATTAATGATTTTTATCCGGTTTATGTTTGGTTGTCGGATTATATGTCAATCATCAGTTCACAGGTATAATGAGTAGCCGAATTTACAACATTTAATTTATATCTATCAGGGTAAACCAATTGTAACCGTCGTTCTACATTGGTTAAACCAACGCCTCCCTGCGCATCTTTATTCTGTTGGTTCTTTTTATTGACTACACTAAAATGCAAAATTTTCTGGTTGGCAATGATATTAATTTTTACAGGTTCGGCCGGATCGGTTACTACACCATGCTTAAATGCATTTTCTACAAATGAAATCAACATTAAAGGAACGATTTTCTGATTATCAATTTCGCCGTTTAAAGTAAGCTCTATATAGGCGCCATCTTTAAACCTTATTTTTTGTAATTCGATATAACTGGTTAAATAGTCTACTTCCTTGCTTAGTGCAACAGTTGGCGTATTACTCTCGTAAATCATGTAGCGCATAATCTCCGAAAGTTTCATAATGGCATCAGCTGTTTTGTCCGATTTCTGATAGGCCAGTGAATAGATGTTATTAAGCGAATTAAAAAGAAAATGAGGGTTTAACTGCGATTTTAAAAACTGGAGTTCCATTTCACGGCGTTCACTTTCTAAATTCCGCTGGATCCTTTCACTTCCAAACCAGTCAATTGTAAATTTAATGATGCAGCTACTAATCATGAAAAAGCCGCCAATAAAAGCCTTACCTGCAAAATATTCATTTACATTATATTCTGCTTTTTCGCCTCTTACCATCATCATATCTGCTGGATTTAAAACGGCAATAACTGTTTTAATTAAAGCTGCAACTGCAATCATCAGAAAAAAAGCGAGAACATAAAGCCAATACTTTTTTCTTCTCTTAATAAGTTCAGGGATTAAAAAAATGTAGTTTATATAGAAAAGGGAAACATTCAGGATTCCAAATAGCCCAAATGAAATTAATTCTCGTTTTACCGTTATTTGCGAACCAGTTGTTACTACAATAACAACAGCTGCTACCAATATTATTGCCCAGAAAATGCTGTGCAATATTAAAGCTCCCTTACCTTCTTTCATTTACAAGTTGTTTAACAATAAAAAGCAGTTAACCAGCATATTTTAGTACTGCTATTTTCATGCATCCAAAATAAATAAAGTTTTATCGATTTACTTACACAATCTACCAACGGGCATTTTTTTTCTACCAACGGCCCAATAGGCAAATTTTATCGACAAACGCCAAAAATGTCTGTTGATCTAGAATCTTGAACACTTGGTATAATAGATTTTAGCAGGTTGTTTTTCTTGAGTTTCTTTGAATCATCAAAACGAAAACAAAATGAAAACATCATCAGCAATCAACTTAAAAAATCAAACAGTAATTACTGATGGTATTTTCGCAACCGCTCAAATAAAACTATCGATCATGAAAAAGTTATCAAACACATCACCATTTTTACTTTTATTATTACCTGTATTTATGATGATTATTTTAACACTTACGGTTAACACCAATCAGAATGATGCAGAAATAGTTGTAAAACCTACAAAAACATCTGGTTCTATTGTGAAACAGGCAACTGCTATTTTCAAATAGAAACAATGGGTAATTACGCTATCGAAACAGTAGGTTTAAACTTTAACTTCGGCAACCAGGCTATTGTAAAAGATCTCTCATTACAAGTACCAAAAGGCAGCATTTATGGTTTCTTAGGCCCAAATGGAGCTGGAAAAACAACCACCATAAAAATCTTGCTTAACCTGCTCAAATCACCGTCCGACCAGGTTTTTATATTCGGTAAAGAAATAAACAGTAATCGCATTGCTACCCTTAAACGCATAGGCGCTCTAGTAGAACAGCCAGCCATTTATGGGCATTTAACAGGAAAAGAAAACCTCGTTAACCGCTGTATTCTGTTAGGCATAAAAAAATCAAAAGCTGATGAAATGCTGTCGCTGGTAGGTTTGGCAGAAGCAGCAAACAAAAAAGCCAATAAATATTCATTAGGCATGAAACAACGGCTAGGCATTGCGCAGGCACTAATTTCAGACCCGGAATTACTCCTGCTGGATGAGCCTACAAATGGCTTAGATCCAAATGGCATTATTGAGGTGCGGAACCTTATGATCGATTTAGCCACAAAACACCAAAAAACAATATTGGTTTCAAGCCACTTATTGGCAGAAATAGAAAGAACAGCAACCCATGTTGGCATTATAAACAAAGGTCAATTATTATTTCAGGGCACTATTAACGAACTTCATTTACTGAGCAAACCTGTTCTCGAAATTGAAGTCGACAAGATCGAAAGCGCAAGTTCTCTTTTAACAAAGTCGGGTTATGAAATTATGGCAAAAACCGATAGGATAATTACCATACCCTTTACTTCCTCACAAAAAAGTGGAGAATTAAATACATTACTTATCCAAAATGGTTTTACGGTGAGCAGTCTTTATCAGCAACGAAAAGACCTCGAAAATTTATTCCTTGATATTACCAAAACAAACTAACATGCACGCTCTTTATATTTCTTTAATATCAGAATTTTATAAATCCAGAAAAACCTTAGCTTTCTGGGCGGCCATATTATTACCAGTTATTATTTGCGGATTAATCAGCTTTGGTTTTTATTCCGACGCTGAGAAAATCATCGCCAACCATTATCCTCCAATGATATTATGGGCACATTACAGTGGTGCAGCGCTCGGCGTAATGGGATTTTTGATAATGCCCTTCTATGTTATATTCATGGCCTTTTCGGTCAATAATATCGAACATAAAAACGATACCTGGAAAATGTTATTTGCCCAGCCTTTAAATAAATTCTCAATTTATGCGGCAAAATACCTGTATGCTGTGTTGTTAATATTTATCTGCTTATTCTTATTTGCTACACTTACCTACGCCTTTGGTCACTTGTTACAGGCATTGGTGCCTAAGTTTAATTTTAATCAATACAATCCTTTAAATATTCTAGTTAACTCTTACGCCAAATTATTCTTATCATCTTTAGGCATTTTATCGCTACAGTTTATATTAAGCTTGCTATGGAGCGATTTTCTTAAGCCAATGGGCATTGGCTTTGTTGGCACCATTATGGGCATCATTACGGCAAATGTGGGTTGGAAATATGCTTACCTGATCCCCTATTCATTACCTGCTTTGTCTTTAAAATTGACCAGGATAAAAAAAGGAGGCGATCCGCTGGATTTCCCGGTTTTTACCCAGGAAATATGGATAAGTTTGATCTATGCTGTTATTCTTTTTATTATCGGCTATTTTATTGTCACCAAAAAGAGTATAAAATAGTTTCAATCTGTAAATTTTAGGCCCTAAGAATGTGCTCATGTAAAAATCTCATTGGATAATAATTTAAAGTGGTTTAAAGTGTATTTTAGACTAAAATCAACCACCAAATTATTCATAAAATGATCAAAAAATTTACAATCACAGCATTGGCCTTTGGCTTGTGCTTTTCAGCTTTTGCACAAGATTCTCCTGATGCAGCTGTAGTACAAAAAATAAGAAAGGAAGGTTTGGAAAATTCGAAGGCGATGGATATTGCTTTTAATTTAACAGATGTAAGCGGTCCACGTTTATCAAACTCTCCGGGATTAAAAAAAGCACAGGATTGGGCTGTGAAGCAACTAACCGATTGGGGATTAAAAAATGTACACCTTGAAGCCTGGGGAACTTTCGGTAAAGGCTGGCAGATTGATAAATACTATGCCGCCACCACAATCCCTTATTATCATGCCATTATTGCCTCTCCTAAAGCATGGACACCTGGTACAAATGGCCCGATCAAATCGGAGGTCATTTTAATCAAGGCTGATAGTGTTTCCGATTTAGCAAAATATAAAGGCAAATTGGCCGGAAAAATCATTATGATGGATCAGGGTACCCCATTAACAAGTGGCATTAAGCCTGATTTTTTACGCTATGCCGATACTACCCTGGCACAGATGGCCGCGGCAAAACCACAGGCCGCAGGCCCAAGGCGGCGCCCAACCGGCGGACCAATTGCTGATAGAATGGCTCAGATGATGAAAATGCGTGAAATCCGTGCGGCAATGAATGCCATGTTGGTAGAAGAAAAAGTAGGTTTAATTTTAACTTATGCCCGCGGCGGACAAGGGACATTTTTCACCAGTAACGGCGCTTCGTATGCTTTAGATGCAAAACCCGTATCGCCTGAACTTGAAGTTGCAGCAGAAGATTTCTTGCATATACTGCGTCTTTTACGTGCTGGCAAGCCTGTAGAAGTTGAGGCTGACATCAAAACCTCTTTTTACGACCAGGATCCACAAGGATATAATGTAATTGCCGAAATACCTGGGACGGATAAAAAACTAAAAGACGAAGTGGTAATGATTGGCGGACACTTCGATTCGTGGCATGCGGCAACGGGCGCTACAGATAATGCAGCAGGTTCTACCGTAATGATGGAAGCCATGCGTATTTTAAAAGCAATAGATTTTAAACCAAAACGCACCATTCGTATTGCACTTTGGAGCTCAGAAGAGCAAGGTTTATTTGGATCAAGAGGTTATGTGGCAAAACATTTTGGCGACCCGAAAACTATGGTATTAACACCAGATCAAAAAAAAATATCAGCTTATTACAACCTCGATAATGGAACAGGGAAAATCCGCGGTGTTTATTTACAGGGCAATGCAGCGGCTGGTCCTATTTTTCAAAGTTGGTTAACACCTTTTAACGATCTTGGCGCAACCACCATCACCATCAATAACACAGGTGGTACCGACCACCAGGCCTTTGATGCTGTAGGCATCCCAGGTTTCCAGTTTATTCAGGATCCTGCCGATTACAATACCCGTACCCACCATAGCAATATGGATACTTATGATAGGCTTGTTGAGGATGATTTAAAACAGGCGGCAACCATCATCGCTTCTTTTGTTTACAATACTTCGCAGCGTGAGGCACAGATCCCAAGAAAAGAACTACCTGCTCCACAACCCGCGAGACCTTAAACTAAAATATAATGTATAAACAAAAGCCTGCTGATTTGACTTTAGTATCAAATAGCAGGCTTTGCTGTTTAGAATGAGAGGTTATGCGTATTTTAACCCTTATAAGGATAATATTCTTTCTTTAAAGGCCCAAACAATTAATTGATAAGAATTTTTAAGATCGAGCTTTCTTACCATATTTCTTCGGTGCGTATTAACGGTATGCTCGCTGATAAAAAGCATTTCGCCAATTTCTTTACTGTTGTACCCCATCGATAACAGGTGTACAATTTCAACTTCCCTTTCGCTGATCGAACTGTGATTTTCCCGTAGCAGGATATTGTTTATCATTTTTGAAAGAATTAAATGGTTTAACGTTTCTATAATTAAGCTTTATTAAAAAATTAGACTTATTTTAAAATAAGTTCAAAATATTTGTTTTAATAGGGCCCACGGCATTCATCGTTTACAATCACAAATTATTCAACTGTTATTGTATACCAAAAGTAGTGGTACGTCGCAATTCGGCGTTAGCGCAAAACGCCTTAAATGAAAGGGTATTTTTACGGTATTTTAATTGCAAATACCTCTTGCCGGAACCCTTATTATTATCGATTTTTAGAGAAAATCAAACAATAAATTTATGAGTCAAAAATTAAATTCGGAACCTATCGATAAGAAGGTTGCGCAGGCCATGGTTAATGCCTATGCTGTAGAAGCAAGAAAATTTCCACAATCCTTCACCAAAGCGGTATGGTTTCCGGCAGAACAGATCCTGGAAATCGCAAAATTAATGAGCGAAGGAAAATATGATGGGTTAAGACTTTATTTTGCGCAATATACCGACGTTTTACCTGAAGGCGTAAAAAATGGATATGCAGGTAAAAATACTTTATTACTGGTTCCTACAACTGCATGCGAAAGCAATGATGACGAACATCAGGATAATCTTGACGATATTGGAAACAGAGGCCAAGGCTGTCCAGATTTTTGTAACGGAACGAGTTTATAAACAATGAGGTACTTATCTCCCATATTTATAGCAGAGGTTATCTGCTTAATAGCGGCCATCACCATAATATGGAAAGATAAATATGCTTTTGGAAAAGTAATTACCTGCTATCTAACCATTGCACTTGTTACTGAAGAAGCCGCTGCTTATCTGGCAATAAGGGGCATACACAATTTATGGCTTTTTAACATTTTCATATTTTTTGAAATCGGTGCGATATTGTATGGCCTTTACCATTGCTTAAAAGAGTATATCAATCCCAAACCTATATTTATTATAGGTGCGGGTATTGTGTACCCGATATACTTTAGCTTTTTCATCAACCATCCCTTTGCCGATTTAAACACGATTACAATTACTGTAATGTCAGTCGTTTTCACACTTTATTGCCTGTATTATTATTATTTGCTGTTAAAAGATGAAAACTTTATCGAGATTAAAACTCATCCCCAGTTTTGGTGGGTAACAGGCGTTCTATTTTATTACTTCGGTAGCACCATGTCGAACATCTTTGATGGATTGTTTACCGTTAAGATTATAGGTCATGTTACTTTAAGATACTGTATTTATATCGTATTAAACCTTATTTTATATAGCTTTTGGCTATATTCCTTTATATGCAGAATGAAACAACAAAAATTGCAATCTTAGTTGCCATCTCAACATTGGTATTCCTACTTGTACCCATGTTTTTGATTTTATACATTAGGTCTTACAACCGGCACAAAAAGAATCATGTACTAGAAAAGCAGAATATGCAGCAAAAATTTGAATCCGAAATGCTTCAAACCCGCGTTGAAGTACAAGATCAAACGATGCAAAGTATAGCAACAGAATTACATGATAATGTTGGCCAGTTGCTCAGCCTTACCACACTCACCTTAAACTCTGTAAATTTAAACGATGGAGAAAAGGCCAGGAAGAAAATCGACAATTCGTTAGCCCTTGTTAACAAATCCATTAAAGAATTAAGGGAGTTGGCAAAACTATTACACGGCGAACAACTGGTAGAAAATGGCATTGGCCACGCAATTGATCAGGAAATTAACTGGTTGAACAAGGCTGGGGCTTACGAATTAAAAATCGATAACCGGTTAACCGATCTGCAAATTACATCTCCGAATAAAGATTTAATCCTTCTTCGTTTATTGCAGGAAATCATCAATAATATTATAAAGCATGCCCAGGCAACCTGTATTCAAATCGATTCGCATCTGACAAACAATATTTTACATTTAAGGGTTGCAGAAAATGGGATTGGTTTTAACCCTGAAGAAATTAAATCAAAAAAATCGGGAATGGGACTAAATTCTATTTATAAAAGAATTGAGATGATCAATGGAAAATTAATATTAAATTCGACTCCAGGCGAAGGCACTTCCATTTCAATAGAAGTTCCATACCCTTAATTGTATGCAAGACCAAAGTATCTCTATCGCTATTGTTGATGACCACACGCTTTTCCGTTCCGGATTGGCCAGCCTATTGGAAGAATTTGACGAAATAAATGTCACGTTTGAGGCTGTGAACGGATTAGATCTCCAGTCTAAAATAAACAATCACAAACATGTTCAACTGGTATTAATGGACATTAATATGCCGGTAATGGACGGCTTTGCAGCAACTAAATGGGTTAAAACTAATCATCCGAATGTACATGTGCTGGCATTAAGTATGCTCGAAGATGAAAAAGCGATTATTGGCATGCTTAAAGCTGGTGCCGGCGGCTACATGCTTAAAGAATCAACCCCATCTGATCTGCTAACTGCAATTAAAGTAATAGTAGACAAGGGTTTTTATGTAAATGAACTGGTATCGGGCAGATTGTTGGTGGCGCTGAAAGACAGCGATCAAAAACCAGTATTCTCTGCAAGAGAACTTACGTTTTTACAATATTGCAGTACCGAACTTACTTATAAAGAAATTGCAGACCTTATGAATGTTAGTCCACGCACAGTGGATAACTACCGGGAATCTCTTTTTGCGAAATTAAATATTAAATCGCGCACCGGATTAGTGGTATATGGCATAAAAAACAACCTGATTACGATATAGCCCTCACCTTCGCAACCCACACACAAATACCTGACTTACAATAGAATAAGCATTTAAATCTAATTACTTTTCTTAAAGTAAAACCTTAAAAGACAGCAAAAACGCATTTTCATTAATTTTTCTAATAATTTATTCAATAAAATTTGGATAACTAATTAATTAGTTTTAACTTTAGTTAAGGCAAAGTAATTTGCTATCATCCTTATTATTATTAACTATTATGGAAATTAAAGATTTAACCAAAGCCGAAGAACAGATTATGCAGGTTTTATGGCAACTGGAAAAAGCATTCGTCAAAGAAGTTATTGATGAGCTACCCCTCCCTAAACCTGCGTACAATACCGTATCAACCATTATTAGAATTTTAGAAACCAAAGGTTTTATTGGTCACGAGGCCTTCGGTAAGGCCCACCAATACCATCCTCTAATCAGCAGAGAAGAATATAAACGCCATGCAACAGAAAAACTGTTAGGCAATTACTTCGAAAATTCGGTAGAGAGTATGTTCTCTTTCTTCGTTAAAGAAGAAAAACTGGATTTAAGTGATGTTGATGAAATTTTAAAAATGATTAATAAAATTAAACATAAGCCAAAATGAGTTTTGCCCACTACCTGTTACAGGTGAACTTATACTTAATTGTTTTTTTCGGTTTTTACAAATTACTGTTAGATAAGGAGACCTATTTCACTTTAAACCGCGTTTATTTAGTATCTGCGGGCGTTTTGTCGTTATGTATACCATTTATCCGTTTAGAATGGCTAACGGAGCAAAGGGCTGCACAACAGGTTTATACTTCAGTTAATTGGGAAGCTGTATTAGCACAGGCAACGATTGTAACGGAGCATAATACCGGTTTTAACTGGGGGAATGCATTCGTTTACATCTATTGCGCAGGTATTTTGTTCTTCTTAGGTAGATTGGTATTTAACCTATTAGCGGTTAAAAAACTCATCTCAATAAGCAAAGCTGGCTCGGCTTTCTCTTTTTTTGGTAAAAAAGTAATTGATCAGGAATTGCCACAAATGGATGTGATTGATATTCATGAAGAAGCACACATCAAACAATGGCATACAGTAGATGTTTTATTTTTCGAAATTATAGGGGTTATTACCTGGTTAAACCCGGTGATTTATCTTTATAAAAAGGCTATTAAAAATATCCACGAGTTTTTAGCTGATGAACTTGCTGCCGAATTTCAGGGTGATAAAGCCGAGTATGCCATGTTATTGCTAAGTAAGTCGTTTGGTATTTCACCAAATGCCTTAACAAATGGCTTTTTGGAAAAATCATTGATCAAAAAAAGAATTTTCATGCTTCATAAAGAGCGGTCTAAAAAGATCGCTATTATGAAGTATGGAATTTTTATTCCACTGTTTGCCCTTCTGATTGTGTTTTCTTCGGCTACTGTCCGCAAAAATGAGAAGTTGTTATCCATTACCGATCAAATCCCTTTAGAGAAGCCGATTGAGATTGTAGAAAACATGGTTACAACGCCTGAGAAGATAACTGTAGCACCTAAAATTTCAGTTGATGGCAAAACAGATGCAAACTGGAAAGGATTTTATCAGTTTTTATTAAGAAATATTAAATACCCAGGCGCTGCCAACAGCGATGAGGTACAAGGTAACGCCCAGATAAAGTTTAATCTAAAAGGTGGTAGGGTTACCAATATTACATCGAATGTAGAACTAGGGGCAGGTTGCGATGAAGAAGTGATGAAAACGATTTTATCCTATAAAGGATTTAAAACTGTGGCAGATGGCAAATATGCCTTAACGGTAAGTTTTAAAATCCCAGAATCATCGGAAGAGTTTAGGAATAAGTTATTACCTAAATCGGATGGATATGTAAATCTGAACAAGATTAATATCATATCTTTTCTTCCTAAAACCGCTGAAACAGAAACCAGCTCTATTAAATCTGAAAATACAGATAAAGTATATGATTTCGTTTCAATCGAGAAACAACCAGAATTTCCAGGCGGTATAAGCAAGTTTTATAAATACCTGGGTGGCAGCATCAGGTATCCAAAAATGGCACAGGAGAATAATGTTCAGGGTAAAGTTTTTCTCAGTTTTGTTGTTGAAAAAGATGGCTCTTTAACAGATATCCAAATCACACGGGGTTTAGGAAGTGGTACCGATGAAGAAGCAATAAGGGTTTTAAAGGAATCGCCAAAATGGCATCCAGGTATCCAGAATGGCTTAGCCGTGCGGGTAAAATATAATATCAATGTTAATTTCACACTTAATACTGATCCTCCTAAACCGCTTAAAACATTATCACAAACTCCTACCAACATAAGACTTAAAAACGGCATCAATTTTAACGGTCTTATTATATTAGATGGCGTTAAACTAGCAGAAAACAGTCAGATAAATTCGATAAACCCAAATAGCATTGAATCTGTTGAGGTTTTAAAAGATCAAACTGCAGTAAGCCTATATGGAACAAGGGCCAAAGATGGAGCAATTTTAATTACCACTAAAGAAGCAAAAAACAGTGCTTTCAGGCAGCCAGATCCAAAGGAGCTTACTATAGACAAAACTTCTAATTTTTTCGAACTTAAAAGAAAATTCTAACCAAAATGAAAAATATAATCGCCTTTACCATAATGATGAGTTTTAGTTTCGTTGGTTTTGCTCAAAAGGCAGATACTACAAAAACAACCAAGATTACGCTTAGAGGCGTCCGCGCCCCTGGCACTGAACCCTTAATTGTAATAGATGGCAATAAACAGTATATAAGGGGTTCATCATCACTTAACGAAGTTAATCCCAATAACATCGAATCTGTAAGCATCCTAAAAGATAGTTTAGCAACGGCGCGATATGGCGCTGATGGTTTTGCGGGGGTAATAGAAGTTAAAACCAAAAATGGTTCTTTAAGCAATGACGAATTTAAAACTGCTCCAATAAAAATTGTCGATCCCAAGTTAAAAGGGAAGGTATCAGGATTTAGCGTTCGCCCATCAATACCTAATATTGATTCGCCCAAAGAAGTAAGATACTTATTGAACAGAGATTTTGACCCCAAGGCAAAACTGCTTTATATCATTGACGGAAAAGAAGTTTCAGAGATAAAAAGTTTGAACAAGGAATCTATTGAATCAATAGAAGTGCTTAAAGATTCATCTGCAAGAACCTATGGTGATAAGGGCAAAAATGGAGTGGTGATTATTACCACAAAAAAACCAAAAGCAACGCCTAAGAAAAACTAAATAATCAACATTTTAATAAAAAAACAAATGAGAAAGCTAATCTTTTTAGCCCTAATGGGCATCGCTATGTCCTTAAATCAGGCAAAAGCACAAGACAATCCAAACAAAGTTTATGATTTTACCTCCCTGGAAAAGACACCCGATTACCCTGGAGGAATTAAGAAATTTTATGAATTCTTAGGTCGTGAGATTAAGTACCCTGAAGTAGCTAAGAGAAACAGCACACAGGGAAAAGTATTTGCCTCTTTTGTAGTAGAGAAAAATGGCGCTTTAAGCGATGTTCAGATCACTAGAAGCCTAACACCAGAAACGGATAAAGAAGCCCTTAGGGTATTGAACAAATCGCCAAGATGGAATCCTGGATTGTTAAATGGAAGACCTGTTCGTGTAAAATACAACATCAATGTTAACTTCAGTATGAAGTAAATCCGAAATTGGCAATTGGCTAAACACACAAAACCCCAGCAAAATTGCCGGGGTTTTATGTTTTCTCTCCTGTCTCGGAAGACTAAATTTAGAAAAATTTTAATGTATATGCAAATATTACAGAATAAAATTTCTAAATATGCAAAATTTTAATATGCAAACATAAGATTATTACAACTTTCGCAAACTTTTATTTTGAGCCCACTTTGTTGTGCAAGCTTTCGATTTTAAATTATAAAGTTTCATATGTTTTCACAACAGCGGGCAAATGTTAAATGTGTATCTGTTTTAATCGCTAGCTTGCTAACAAATCATTAAAATTTAATTTATTATTTATTCTTGGTCTATTAATCGGCATTAGACCAAGAATGTGTCTTCAACAGCTATTTTTATCTATTTTATGATTAGTTTGTAGTTCCCGTTAAAACTAAAAAGCCTCCACAACGTGGAGGCTCAAGAACCCAGCGGTTAAGCTGGGTGCACAGTATATCTTTTAAACGGTTTCTTCTGAAATAAATTTTGCAGATGCAAAATCACGGTTCATACGAGCGATGTTTTCTAAAGAGATTCCTTTAGGGCATTCGGCTTCGCAAGCACCAGTATTGGTACAGTTACCAAAACCTTCAGCATCCATTTGCGCAACCATGCTCTGCACCCTGCGGTAACGCTCTGGCTGACCTTGTGGTAATAATGCCAACTGAGAGATCTTAGCTGATACGAATAACATTGCTGAAGCATTTTTACAGGTTGCCACACAAGCACCACAACCAATGCAAGCTGCGGCTTCGAAAGCAGCATCTGCCTGCATTTTAGGGATTGGCAGATTGTTCGCATCTTGCGCATTACCTGTGTTTACCGAAATAAAGCCGCCAGCAGCAATAACCCTATCGAATGCAGAACGATCTACGGTTAAATCTTTTACTACCGGAAAAGCAGCTGCCCTCCAAGGCTCAACAACAATGGTATCGCCATCTTTGAAAGAACGCATGTGCAACTGACAGGTAGTAACCAAGTCTTTTGGTCCGTGCGGACGGCCGTTGATAAACATCGAACACATTCCGCAGATCCCTTCGCGGCAATCGTGATCGAATACCACCGGCTCTTCGCCTTTGTTAATTAATTGTTCGTTTAATACATCGAACATCTCTAAGAAAGACATATCCGGTGAAATATCGGCCAATTTATAATCTACCAAAGCACCTTTGGCATTGTTATTTTTTTGACGCCAAACTTTTAGCGTTAAGTTCATATTTCCTGTACTCATGATATTGAGATTTTGGATATTAGACTCGAGATGTTAGACACTAGATTTGAGACTACTTGCCTCTTCTCCTATCTCACATCTCAATTCTCACATCTTATTTATAACTTCTTTGTGCTACTTTAATATTTTCAAACTTCAGCTCTTCTTTGTGAAGCTCGAAGTTTACACCTTCTTTAAATTCCCAAGCGGCTACGTAAGCATAATTCTCATCATCACGTAGTGCTTCTCCTTCTTCTGTCTGATACTCTTCACGGAAGTGACCACCACAACTTTCGTTACGGTTTAACGCATCAATACACATCAACTCGCCCAGCTCGATAAAATCAGCAACACGGCCAGCTTTTTCCAATTCGGTGTTTAACTCATCAGCTGTTCCAGGTACACGAACATCGCTCCAGAATTCAGCACGTAAAGCTCTGATTTCCTGAATTGCTTCATTTAAACCTTTTTCGTTACGGGCCATACCACATTTCTCCCACATAATGTGACCTAAACGTTTGTGGAAATGATCTACCGACTTAGTTCCTTTAATATTGATCAGTGTATTCAAAATACCAACTGCTCTTTCTTCAGCCTCTACAAAGGCAGGGTGATCAGTAGGAATTGCTTTTACCGAAATCTCTTTTGATAAGTAAGCACCAATAGTGTAAGGAAGAACGAAATAACCATCAGCTAAACCTTGCATCAAAGCAGATGCACCTAAACGGTTGGCACCGTGATCGGAGAAATTAGCCTCGCCAGTACAGTATAAACCAGGTACCGATGTCATTAAGTTATAATCAACCCATAAACCACCCATGGTATAGTGAACCGCAGGGTAGATACGCATTGGTGTTTCGTAAGGATTTTCACCGGTAATCTGCGCATACATATCGAATAAGTTACCATATTTTTCCTTAATTACTGCAGTACCTAAGCGCATACAGGTTTCTTTGTCAGGATTGTGGTTACCTGCTTTAGAAGCTTCGATTTTTCCGTAACGTTCTGTGTTGGCTTTAAAATCCAAGTATACTGCCAGCTTAGAAGCACCTACTCCATAACCTGCATCGCAACGCTCTTTCGCAGCACGGGAGGCCACATCACGAGGAACTAAGTTACCGAAAGCAGGGTAACGGCGCTCTAAATAATAATCTCTTTCATCTTCGGGAATTTCTGAAGCTTTACGGTTATCATCTTTCTTTTTAGGAACCCAGATACGTCCATCGTTACGTAACGACTCAGACATTAGGGTTAATTTAGATTGGTGATCACCAGAAACCGGAATACAGGTTGGGTGGATCTGCGTGTAACATGGGTTTGCAAAATAAGCACCTTGTTTATGTGCTTTCCAGGCTGCAGTAACATTACTACCCATTGCGTTGGTAGAAAGATAGAATACGTTACCGTAACCACCTGTTCCTAGTACTACCGCATGGCCGAAATGACGCTCAATTTCTCCTGTAATTAAGTTACGGGCAATAATACCCCGTGCTTTACCATCGATTTTAACAACCTCAAGCATTTCATGGCGGGTATACATTTCTACTTTACCCATACCAATCTGGCGTTCCAAAGCAGAATATGCACCTAATAATAACTGTTGACCCGTTTGGCCAGCTGCATAAAAAGTACGTTGTACTTGTGTACCACCGAATGAGCGGTTATCTAACAAGCCACCGTATTCACGTGCCAAAGGCACACCCTGAGCCACACACTGATCTATAATGTTGGCACTAACTTCGGCCAAACGATGCACATTGGCTTCGCGGGCACGATAATCGCCACCTTTAATTGTATCGTAAAAAAGGCGATAAACGCTATCACCATCATTCTGATAGTTTTTTGCTGCATTGATACCACCCTGAGCAGCGATTGAGTGTGCCCTACGTGGCGAATCCTGGAAGCAGAAACATTTTACTTTGTAACCCATCTCGGCCAAAGTAGCCGCTGCCGAAGCACCTGCTAAACCCGAACCTACTATGATTACCTCAATAGTTCTTTTGTTCGATGGGTTAACCAAAGGCACAGAAGACTTATATTTTGTCCATTTGCTGGTTAATTCGCCTTCTGGAATATTTGAATTAATATCTGACATATCTTTTGTGCTAAAAATTATTGAATAAGACCAAAATAAACTGCAATCGGCATGGCTGCGAAAAGGATCGAAATAATAACCGAATACCAAACGCCAGCTCCTTTAATTATACCGTTATATTTTGAGTGGTTCCATCCTAATGTTTGGAATGCCGAAGCAAAACCATGCAATAAGTGGTAGCATAAAGAAAACATAGCCAAAATATATACAGCAACCCTTACCGGATCCTGAAATTTTTCTTTCATTACCGCATAAAGATCTTCATGTCCGTTGGCATCAACCGTTGGGATTCCTGTAAAACGGGAAACTACCCAAAAATCTTTCAGGTGAACTACCAGGAAGATCAGCAAAAGCGTACCCAGCAAGCCCATAGAACGGCTATACCATTTACTGTTTGCCTTACCATCGTTTACGGCGTATTTAACCGGGCGTGCTTTTTGGTTTTGTAATGTTAAACGTAACGCCTGAAAAATGTGCGCAAGCAAACCAATAAACAACACAATCTCGCCAGCCCGGATAATCCAGTTAGTGGCCATAAAATGTGCGCCTACGTTAAATGTTAAACCACCGTCGCTAATAAAAATTAAAGCATTAATACCGCAGTGTACAATTAAAAAAAGTATCAGGAACAAACCTGTAATACCCATGATGAATTTCTTCCCTATTGAAGAAGAAAATGCATTTCCGAAACCACTCATTTGATTAGGATTTATATCTAAATTTCTTGCAAAAGTATCTAATTATGAGTTTAATTTATAAACGAATATGACAAAACAACGATAAAACATTTATTTAGAAACATTCTAAAGCATATTCGGAATTAATTGAAAGAATATAGGATTATTTAAGGTTTTACTTACAGAATATCCGTCATTGCGAGGCACGAAGCAATTTCACAAGAGAAGCTGTAGTGACCAAAACTTTAGGGTTGCTTCACTATTCCTCCTCACAATGACGATTTTTTTTAAAAAAATTTATTTTATTTATTCAAACCTGCATAACTAATCTTTTCGTTATATTGCATAATCAAACTATTTATATGAAAATATTGCTCTATTTTTCTGCTTTTCTGATTTTGATTCTGCCTGGATGCAAGCCCTCAACAGCACGATTCCTCGTAAGTACTAAAAACTTTAAACCAAACTCTGTTATTAGTATTTACAGCACGATAACAGGGGAAACTTACAAGGTGGAAAATATAACCAACAGTTATCAAAAATTCACAATAAATTTTCCGAAGGAAGGTTATGCTACATTTCGAGTGGAGACCCCTAACAGGTATACTGAACACTGGTTTTACTTAAATAATGGAGATTTTGAATTGAATCTTGATGGAGATGATATGGAGTATTTCCCATTTGAATCATCACCATCAGAAAACGGACAAGAATTTATTGAATATTACAAAATCAAAGAGGCAATGAGCAAAAGTGTGATGGATAGTTTAAATCTTGCTCAAAGAGAATTTGACAATTCTACTCGAGAAAATGTAGAAGATAAAGCAAAAAACCTAAATAAATGGATGGAAAAAAATGAAAAGCTGCAGTTCAGCATTATCAAAACCTACCATGATAAATTCCCAAACTCACCAAATACGATATTCATACTCGACCAGCTTGGCTTAGTTAATACTTATACTGAAGCTTATGTAAACATATTTAATTCATTAAACAATGAGTTGAAAGAAAGCAAAGCTGGAATAAAGCTATTAGAGCAGATTACAAGATCAAGCAGAATGATGGCTGGAAGCCAAATGCCAAATATTGAAGGCCAAAACCCAAACGATGATTTGTTTGATAAAAAAATATTAAAAAAGGTAAATCTTGTAATTATATGGACCTCCTATAATACAAAAAGCAGAGAAAATAATAAAATGTTATCCGAACTGTATAAAAAGTATAAAAACCAAGATGTAGAGTTTATTGGTGTTTCTTTAGATACAAAAAGAAATTGGTGGGTTAATGTAATTAGGGATGATAAACTAGATTGGCCGCAGTACTCGGACTTAAAAGGTGCAAAATCGCCAAATGCTAAAAACTTAAGCGATTATAACATCCCTTATTTCTTTTTAATTAATAAAGAAGGTAAGGTATTAATGAATAACGACTTAACAACTAGTTTCATTAATGATGAAATTAGAAAAAGACTTTAATTTCTAAAATCTAACGCACAAAAAAAGTCCCGATTTGCATCGGGACTTTTTACGATTTATGTGTTCGAGTTTTCTTAAGCTACTTTAACATTTACCGCGTTTAGGCCTTTTCTACCTTCTTCTACATCGTAGTTTACGGTATCATTCTCGCGAATGTTATCGATTAAGCCTGAAGCATGAACAAAAATTTCGGCATCGCCATTAGATGGAGTGATAAATCCGAAACCTTTAGTTTCATTAAAAAATTTTACTGTTCCTTGTTGCATTATATTGTATTTTAATTTGTTTCAAAGATAGAGTTAAATCCCTATAAATCAATTTTTTATTTTTTATTATGTAAATAATTGCTAAATATATTGATAATTTGCCCTTTAAGCCCCATTTTGCTGCCCGATTTAATCCATCATTACTCGATATATTGCCCGATTTTATCAATAAGGCACATTCAAAACAGGCCTTTGCCTTCGCTTTTCTACCTGAAAAGCAAAGATCAACCCAATGTATAAATTGCTATCATAATCGATACTGGCTATCGGGATTTAAATTTAGCTGTAAACCAGGCTTTTGCGCTGCTCATAATTTACCATTAGATTTTCGGTAATTTTCACTACTAATGTTTCGTGTTCTTTACCATCATAGCTTAAGATTAACAGGTCACCAATGATTTCGTGTAAAATTAATTTCGGGCTGGTATAGGTGATCGATACCACATGCGCTGCTTTATTTAACAGATCTGAAGCGTAAATATGTAGTTCGGCCCAATCGAAAAGAATCGGATGACCTTCTAAATCGTTCAACACAGGTATTTTATGTTCTAAGGCAGCAATGCTGTTTATTACGGAGTACTGAAGTTTTTGGTGTAACGCATTTGCCTTTTCGCTGGCTTGCTGCATCTGAGCAAAAGTATGCAAGTGCTGGTTTAAGCTATATATTTTTGATCTCTTTTGAAATTCTTTGTAAGTATCGTGAAATATCCGCCTTTCAAAATCCGTTCTGCACATGAAATTGAAATATTGTTTTACGCTGAGGTTAATGCTAGCTAAAGCCATAATATTCGGTTTTTGTTGCTGATTCAAATATGGAACAATAAAAAAAATTATTTTATAGCGTATCGGTAAACGCTGATTATCAATCGGTAAATAGCGAAACTAAATCTTGATTATGAAAAACGGATGAATATTGATTTGAGTACGAAGATTTGGACGAACAGCCCGTTATTTAAGATATTTTAACATTTCGAGATTTCCTAGAACCAGTCGGCAATTTCAATTTTTCTAAAACAGTTTAATTTCCAACAGGTTATTAATATACAAAATAGGTATAACCAAAACTTTTACAATATGGAAACGAGAAACAACCATGGTTTAATCCAGGCTCTACTAGATTGCGCGCTAGCTTGCGAGCATTGTGCATCGTCATGCTTAAAAGAAGAAGACATCAACATGATGATTGACTGCATTAAACTAGATAGGGATTGCGCAGATATCTGTACCCAAGCAGCCAGGTTATTGCAAAGAGATTCAATTATCGGGCATCAATATTTATTGCTCTGTGAAGAAATATGCAGGCTTTGTGCAGCCGAATGCAGCAAGCACGATCATGAACATTGCAGACAATGTGCTGTTGCCTGCGAGGAATGTGCAGATGCCTGCCACGCCAATCACGAACCGATCCATCAGGATTAAAAAAAAGCGTCCCGATAAAATCGGGACGCTTTTAAAACTATTTTTTATCAGATCAATTACTGCGCCGGGAAGCTATAGTTATAAGAACCTTGCTCGCCAACACCAGAAATACTCACCATGTTGTTTCTACCTAAAGGCAATGCTTTTTGAACATCAGCTACAGAATTTACAGGTTGTCCATTTACTTTGGTAATGATTAAACCTTTTTCAACACCAATATTATCAAATGCTTTTCCTGTGGTTACGGAGGTTACTACAACACCACTGTTAATGCCATACTTCGATTTCTGTGCTTGAGTAGCAGGAGCAAAAGTTGCACCTAATTTAGAAACTTCAGCGCCTTTGCTTGTTGCATTTTTAGCAGTTAAACCAACACTGGCTTCGCCTTTTAAAGTTACACTATAATCTTTCAGTGTACCATCACGTAATACCGTTAATTTAACTTTATCGCCTGGATTTAAACGACCAACTCTTTCCTGAAGGTCAGGAGAATCATTAATCACTACGCCATCAACTTTTTTGATTACATCACCTGATTTAATGCCTGCTGCTGCAGCACCGCCACCAGCAACTACATCATTCACATATAAACCGCTTATTTCGTTGGTTTTAATGCCTTCAGGTTTCTCTTCACCGCTTAACGGCACAAAGTTAACGCCAATATAACCACGTTTAACCGAGCCATATTTCATAAAATCATCAACTATTTTACGGGCAAGATTAACCGGAATTGCAAATCCGTAACCTTGGTTGTATCCGCTTTGCGATGCGATTGCTGAATTAATTCCTACCAATTCGCCATTTGCGTTTACAAGCGCACCACCGCTGTTACCTGGGTTAATGGCAGCATCGGTTTGGATAAACGACTCGATACTGGTATTTGCCGGACGATCTGGTCTTTTACCGGTACGTTGATACTCGCGATATTCCTCTTCTGTAATTTCATTTCCTTGTTGCTCGCGACCAATAATACCGATGCTACGGTTTTTCGCACTTACAATACCAGCTGTTACCGTAGTATTTAAATCTAACGGGAAACCAACGGCTAAAACCCATTCGCCAACCTGCACATTATCTGAATTACCCATTTTTACTACAGGTAAACCAGTTGCATTTACTTTAATTAAAGCTAAATCGGTATTTGGATCACGACCAATTACCTTTGCCTCAACTTTACGCCTGTCTGTTAAAACCACCTCAACCTTCTCTGCATTTTCTACTACGTGGTTATTGGTTACGATATAACCATCCTGACTGATAATTACACCAGAACCCGATGCCGCTCTAGGCTGACGTTGCATCTGACGGCCACCGCCGCCAAAGAAATCTTCCATCATATCAAATGGAGAAGAACTTCTGCCACCGCCACTTTGTGCCGCATACGTTGTTTTAATGTGGACTACACCAGGTGCAACTACTGCTGCTGCCTGCGTAAAATCTGTTGTTCCAGCTGATGATACTTTAAGTGGATTGTTTGCGAAGTACAAGTTCTGTTTTTCAGTGATTGTACTGCCTGTTTGGTTACGCTCAAATAGTTTGTAACCCCCAATTGCTGCTGCCCCACCTATAAAAGCAGCCAACACGGTAATTCCTAATATTTTTTTCATGTGTTTCTATATTGTGTTTTTTAAAGCCATGATTTATTATAAGCCAATTTGCTAGCTAATTGTTTGGTTAGCTTATAATATTCATTTGTTAAATGTTATTACTTGCAAGAGCATTTACACTTTGATTTAAGCAGAATGCTCAGGCAGTTTTTATCTGCTCAAATTTTCTTTCGTAAGTTTATTCAAATTTAATACCATATAAACGATATTTGTATCCTCAAAGCACTTAGTTTTGTGTTAAAAAATGTTAAATTAAAAAACACAAACCGCTTATTACCTTTTGCAACTCAAATATTGCATTAAAAAATGAAGCTTTCATGAAAATTAATTTCTTTAAATACCAGGGCGCAGGAAACGATTTTATTTTAATAGACCACACCATGAGTCCGTTAAAAAATATTGATAATCAATTAGTTGAACAACTATGCCATAGAAGATTTGGCATTGGTGCCGATGGATTAATGTTTATTACCAAACATGAGGATTATGATTTTGAGATGCATTATTTTAACGCTGATGGTAAGCTGGGCAGCATGTGCGGAAATGGTGGCAGATGCATTGTTGCCTTTGCCAAACAGCTCGGAATCATCGATCGCGAAACAAACTTTTTGGCAGTAGACGGGCCACATTATGCCAGAATTTCAGAAAATGGCGAATGGGTTGATTTGCAAATGATTGATGTAGATACCATTACCAAAGATGGTGAGGCTTATGTATTGAATACTGGCTCACCGCATTATGTTGCTTTACAAAACGATTTAAAAGACTTTGATGTTTTTACTGAAGGGAAAAACATTCGCTATAACTCAACTTATGCAGAAAAGGGTATAAATGTAAACTTTGTAGAAGATAAAGGCGATCATTTATTTGTGCGTACCTACGAACGTGGCGTGGAAGATGAAACTTATGCCTGTGGCACCGGAGTAACCGCTGTAGCCATGGCTATAGCGAAACATAAAAATCAGACCGGCCATATTAAAACGGCCATTAAAGTTTTGGGTGGCGATATTAAAATAGAATTTGATTACGATGGTAAGGAATTTACCAATGTATTTTTATGTGGCCCGGCCAAACTGGTTTTTGAAGGAGAAGTAGAGTAGTTTTCATAGAGAGTTATTTTGCTTTAAGATCATTTATCGTCCTCGTTTATAACGAGGATGTATGGGATTAGCGATTTCATCGCCTTCTTTTAAATCTCGCTTTTCATAAGAACTTGGGAGATTTATAATCCAATTAGATTATAGATAAATATTACGCCGCATTACAAATGCGGTTTTCATTAATCCTCGTTACAAACGAGGACTATTGTCAGAAAATGGAATAATCTTCTTTTCAAGCCTCATAGACTTAACGCTACCTGATCATCTCGTGTAAAACAGACACCATCTATGTATTTTGTTGGCTAAAATACGCAACATTTATTCTAAAAAAATCGTATATTTCCTTTGAATTTAACAGCTTTTAACATCTGTCGCAAGATATTTACACACTGTTTTTCATGCCAAAAATTACGACAACACAATATATAACAGCACTTTAAAGGAAATCTGATAGGTTTTCAATCGCAAAATAAATCAATCGATTGATTAAATGACAGAATTCGGACAGATTTATTTTTTTTTAGGCTCTATTTTTGGGCAAAATCGGCGAAAATCGAAGTCCTATATTTTTTGACAACGCCCTTAATTCCGGAAATTTAAATTTAAACACACAGAAATACCCATGAGAAAAGTAACAACTCTCTTTTTTAGCGTAAGCATTGGTATGCTTTTAGCGTCCTGCGGAAATAACGATGCAGCTAAAAAAGCTGCCGCTGCAGCAGCAGGCCCACAAGCTTACCCTGTTTTTACAGTAAACACACAAAATACAACACTAGATTCTGATTATCCAGCAACAATTGAAGGCATTCAAAACATCGATATCCGTCCGAAAGTTGATGGTTTCATCGAAAAAATATTGGTTGATGAGGGTGCTGTAGTTAAGAAAGGGCAATTGCTTTTCACCATTAATGCACCACAATACGAGCAACAGGTTAGAACAGCACGGGCAGCAATTAGTAGTGCTGAAGCTGATGTAAATGCTGCTCAGCTAACGGTAAACAAAACCAAACCCCTGGTAGAAAAAGATATCATCAGCAAGTACGATCTGGATGCAGCACAGCTAACGCTTCAAAGCAGGAAAGCTGCTTTGGCACAAGCAAAAGCAGAATTGGTAAATGCACAGGTTAATTTAGGTTATACTTCGATTACCAGCCCTGTTGATGGCGTAGTTGGCAGTATCCCTTTCAGAAATGGAAGTTTAGTGAGCAGCAGCAGCACACAGCCACTAACTACTGTGTCTAATACTTCTAAGGTTTACGCCTATTTTTCATTAAACGAGAAACAGCTTTTAGATTTTTCAAACACCTATAAAGGCAACACACTTGCACAGCAAATGAAAAACATCCCTGCGGTGAGCTTGGTCCTTGCCGATGGAACAATCTATGCACAGAACGGCAAAATCGAATCCATCAATGGACAGATTAACACCAGTACTGGTTCTGCGAGCCTAAGGGCAACATTCCCTAATCCGGTTTTCTTATTAAAAAATGGAGCAAGTGCCTCGGTTAGAATTCCTCAGCATGTTGAAAATGCAATTTTAGTCCCTCAAAAATCAACTATCGATTTACAGGGAAAGAAATTTGTTTACATTTTAGGCGATTCGGCTAAGGTAATCAATACCCAAATTGAAGTGATGGAATTAGCGAAAGGCAATTTCTATGTGGTTACCAAAGGACTTAAAGCAGGTGATAAAGTTATTTTAGAAGGCTTTCAATCGTTAAAAGACGGGACTAAAATTAAACCCGAGGTAAAAAACACAGATTCAGTTTATGCTGAAATAAAAAATTAACAATATAGTCAGTGCAATCACACTATAGCAGTGTAATCCATATTAATTATGTTTAAGAAATTTATAGATAGGCCCGTTTTATCGACAGTTATATCCATTATAATTGTAATATTAGGTGTATTAGGCCTCGTAACTTTACCCATCTCGCAATACCCCGAAATTGCGCCGCCAACCGTTCAGGTATCGGCTTCGTACCAGGGAGCAAATGCCGATGTGGTAATGAGTAGTGTTGTTGTTCCACTGGAAGAGCAAATAAATGGTGTGGAAGACATGACTTACATGACTTCTAGCGCCAGTAATGATGGTACTGCAACCATTACCGTTAACTTTAAATTGGGTACGAATGCCGATTTAGCAGCAGTTAACGTACAGAACCGTGTAGCCAGGGCAACCAGTTTATTACCTGCAGAGGTAACCAGATCGGGTGTAATTACAGCAAAAAGACAGGCGAGTAACTTACTTATTTTTGCCATTTACAGTGATGATCCATCATACGATCAGAAGTTTTTACAGAATTATGCCAACATCAACATCATCCCCGAAATTAAAAGGATTAGTGGTGTGGGTGATGCCAGTGCATTTGGTACTTTAGATTACACCATGCGTATCTGGCTTAAGCCAGAAGTAATGGCCGTTTATGGTCTGGTACCGAACGATGTAAGTGTAGCCTTGGCAGAGCAGAACATCGAAGCTGCACCAGGTCAGTTTGGTGAGCAGGGAAATCAGGCTTTTCAATACACGTTAAAATATAGCGGCCGTTTAAAAACGGAAACTGAGTTTAGCAACATCATTATTAAGGCGGATGCAAACGGACAGATTCTTCGCCTAAAAGATGTGGCCAGAATAGAACTTGGTGCACAAAGTTATGCCAGTTATGTAAAGTTTAATGGCAAACCTGCTTTAGGTATTGCCATTAGTCAAACAGCGGGCTCGAATGCGAAAGAAGTAATTGAAAATTCGATCAAAACTCTAGATAAAGCAGCAACTTCTTTCCCTAAAGGTGTTCATTACGAAACCGTTGTTAACGTAAATAACTTCCTGGATGCCTCAATCGAAAAGGTAATCCACACCTTGATCGAAGCATTTATTTTGGTGTTCTTAGTGGTATTTATCTTCTTACAGGATTTCCGATCAACTTTAATTCCGGCAATCAGTGTTCCGGTGGCTATTATCGGTACTTTCTTCTTCCTGAGTTTGTTCGGTTTTACCATTAACCTGTTAACCTTATTTGCATTGGTACTCGCCATCGGTATTGTGGTAGATGATGCCATTGTGGTGGTTGAGGCTGTACATGCCAAGCTCGATGCTGGTTACAAAGATCCTAAAAAGGCAACGAAAGATGCGATGGATGACATTAGTGGTGCGATTATTTCGATTACACTGGTAATGGCAGCGGTATTTATCCCGGTAAGTTTTATCCAGGGTTCGTCGGGTGTATTTTATAAACAATTCGGTTTAACACTGGCTATCGCAATTATTTTATCAGCGATCAATGCCTTAACATTAAGTCCGGCACTGTGTGCGATGTTCTTAAAACCACACGCAGAAGATCACGAAAAAAGCAAAAACTTCTTACAGCGTTTTTATACCGCTTTCAATACTTCGTTTGATGCCGTAACACAAAAATATAAACGCTCTGTTGGTTTCCTGGGTAAGAAAAGATGGCTTGCAGGTTTAGGAATTGCTGTTTTCGCAGTGGTGTTAGTGTGGATTATGAATACTACGCCTAAAGGTTTCGTACCAAACGAAGATTTAGGAACAGTTTTCTCTGATATTTCATTGCCACCTTCTACTTCACAGGAAGAAACCGATAAAATTATTGTAAAAATTAATGATATTGTAAGCAAGGTGCCAGAGGTAGAAGCTACATTTAGGGTTGTTGGCCGAAGTTTGATCAGTGGTTCGGGTAGTTCTTACGGTATGGTTATCGCGAGGCTTAAACCGTGGGATCAACGTAAGCGTGATGTTAAAGCCATTATTGGTGAATTATTTGCAAAAGCATCCAGCATTAAAGGTGCGAAGGTAATTTTCTTTGCTCCACCAACCATTCAGGGTTTTGGTACCGGTGGTGGTTTCGAGTTCCAGTTGCAGGACAAAACAGGTGGCGACATTAAAAAATTCAACGAAGTGGGTAATGCATTTTTAGCTGCATTGAGTAAACGTCCTGAAATTCAATACGCATCAACCTCTTTCAACCCCAACTTTCCTCAATATCAGATTGATGTAAATGTGGCGAAAGTTAAACAGGCTGGCTTAACAGTTAGCGATGTGTTGGGTGTTTTGCAAGGTTATTATGGTGGGGTTTATGCCTCAAACTTTAATAAATTTGGTAAACAGTACAGGGTAATGTACCAGGCAGATGCCAAATACCGTGCTAATCAGCAAAGTTTAACCAGTATTTATGTACGCAATTCGAGTGGTACAATGGCCCCTATTTCTGAGTTTATCACTTTAGAAAAAGTTTACGGGCCACAGGCTATTTCACGTTTTAACTTGTATACCTCAATTGCGGTTACGGGTAACCCGAATGCAGGATTTAGTTCTGGTGATGCCATTAAGGCCATTCAGGAAGAAGCGGCAATCCACCTTCCAACAGGTTATGGATATGAGTTTTCTGGTTTATCGCGTGAAGAAGTAAGCAGCGGCAGTCAGACAATTTTTATCTTCCTGCTTTGCGTAATCTTTGTGTACTTCCTGCTTTCGGCACAGTACGAAAGTTATATCTTACCATTGGCGGTATTGTTTTCACTACCGATCGGTTTAGCCGGGGTATTCATCTTCGATAAAATCTTTGGCGTAGATAATAATATTTATACACAGATTACCTTGATCATGCTTGTGGGGTTGCTGGCAAAGAATGCCATTTTAATTGTAGAGTATGCGGTAGACAGGCGACGAAAGGGAATGAGTATTATCAACGCGGCTATTGATGGCGCAACTGCCCGTTTACGTCCGATCTTAATGACCTCTTTTGCTTTTATCCTGGGTTTATTGCCTTTAATGTTATCATCAGGTGTTGGTGCAGCAGGTAATACATCTATTGGTACCGGTGCTGTAGGCGGTATGTTAATCGGTACGATATTCGGTGTGTTTGTAATCCCGGCTTTGTTCATTGTTTTCCAAACCTTACAGGAAAAAATAAGTAACAGTTCTCCTTTTGAGGAAGGCATTGATCGCGAACAAACAGAAGAAGAGTATGAGTTAGCGGTTAACCGTCCACATTAATTTTAAAACCATGAAATTTAGATATAAGCATTCCATTTTAATCGGTGTAGCCATCCTCAGCCTAAGCGCCTGCGTAACTAAAAAATACGAGCATCCACAGCTTAAGAGCGAAGGGTTATACCGTGATAACAATACAACAGACACCACTACTATTGCTGATCTGCAATGGAAAACGTTGTTTTCAGATACCACTTTACAGTCGCTGATCCAGCAGGGGATAAATGAAAATTTAGACCTGAAACAAGCGATTGAGCGCATTAAAATTGCAGAAGCCACTTTAATTCAAAGCCGTGGGGCATTATTGCCAAGCTTACAGGCAGATGTAAACGTAACGGATAATAAACAATCGCAGGCCTCCTTAAACTTTCCTCCTGGGATTAACATTAATTTAGAAACCCAAACCTATAAAGCACAGCTGAGCACCAGTTGGGAAGCTGACATTTGGGGGAAATTAAGCAGTGCAAAACGTGGTGCTTACGCTACTTTATTACAAAGCGATGCGGCAAAACGTGCTGTTCAAACGCAGTTGATTGCAACCATTGCCAACAATTATTATACTTTGCTGGCGCTTGACAAACAATTGGCCATTACCGAGGAAACCATTAAAGTGAGGACCAAGGATGTGGAGACTATGAAAGAGCTTAAACAAGGTGCTGTAGTTAATGGCGCAGCAGTTGTACAAAGTGAGGCCAATTTATATGCTGCACAAGTTACTTTACCTGATTTAAAAAGAAGCATTAAAGAGGCTGAAAATGCACTAAGTGTTTTGGTTGCTAAAGCACCAAATGCGATTAACCGCACTACCTTAGATCAACAGACCCCTTATGCTAATTTACAAACCGGCGTTTCTGCACAATTATTAAAAAACCGTCCGGATGTGATCGCTGCTGAATTTGGTTTCAGATCGGCTTTCGAAAACACCAACGTAGCTAAAGCTTATTTTTATCCTGCTTTAACCATTACCGCAACAGGTGGCTTATCAAGTTTACAATTACAGGATTTCTTCAGCAAATCTATCTTCTATAATTTGGTAGGCGGTTTAACGCAGCCAATTTTTGCAAAAGGCGCAAATAAAGCACGCTTAAAAACTGCAGAAGCAAATCAACAGATTGCTTTTTACAACTTTCAACAAACGCTGTTAACCGGCGGACAGGAAGTCTCGAATGCTTTGTACGCTTATCAAACAGCTTCAGAAAAAGAAGCAACAAGGGCAAAACAAATCGCCTCGTTAACCAAAGCGGTAGATTTTACCAAAGAATTATTGCGCTACAGTTCTGCAACAAACTATACTGACGTTTTAACTTCAGAACAAAGTTTGTTAACAGCTCAATTAAGTGGCATTAACGATCGATTACAAAAACTACAATCGGTGGTAAACCTATACCGCGCATTAGGCGGTGGCTGGAAATAACGATAATTAACAAATTTTTAAGGCATTCTGATTTTCAGGATGCCTTTTTTGTTTTTAGGCAGATACATTCTCACTCATACAATCAACCGTTCTTCTAAATTCCAACAAAAACTGATAATTTTTATCTCAAAACCGCTACTTCTTTTTGATGTAACCTCAAAATATTGTAAGTTTAAAGTTTTTTAAGCGCTTAGCTTAGAAAAAATTTTTATCTCCATCAATGTTACGTGTCGATAGTTCTAAAACCTGTAAAGTGGTGTACTCTTTGTGCAAACATGAGTACTTGGGCTATTTAATTGAACCTCATGTTGTTCAGCTCAATCCACAAGGAGATTTTTCGTTTACTTACCAACGGATTTTTACACATACCGCAGAAGAATTTAATGCCTGTTTAAGTGATATTGATTATAAACTGATTAAGATTTTAGATGACATTGAGCAAGACTCGCTGATTAAAAAATATTATAAAAAGCTGATCAGGCCAACCGAATTTTTCACTAAAATTTTCGACAATAAATTTTATGAAAATGTTCGCCCTAAAATCGAAAAGAAACTTGCCGAAGCATTAGAGCTTTTAAAGGTCAAAAACGAGCTGTATGTAATGGACAAAGATGGCTGGCCGGTAGAACGCAAAATCGAACTGGCTGATGAGCCTGCATCGATTCTTTTCCATTTCCGAAGGAACGAAACTGAAACACGTTATTTTCCGACCATCAAATATCAGAATCTGCGCATCGAATTTATGTTTAAAGAAGCGCAGATCATCAGCAACAAACCTGCGTGGTTATTGCTTAACGATGTATTGTACTTTTTTGATCAGGATATTGAAGGGAAAAAACTGCAACCCTTTTTAAATAAACGTTTTATTGCCATACCCAAAACAACCGAAGCCACTTATTTTGAAAAGTTTGTAGCCCCTTTAATCGAAAAACACCATGTGTATGCCGAAGGCTTCGAAATCAGAACCGAACAGTTTGAAGCCACACCTGTAATTAAAGTTTTGTATGTGGATGGTGGTCTTTCTCAAATTCAGCTATATTTTAAATACGGAGAATATACCTTCCCGGTAGAGAATGCGCACAGAGTAACTGTACGTTTAGAAAAAACTGCCGATAATTATATTTTCCACCGCATCAAACGTTCGGCAGAATGGGAAAAAAAGCAGTTTAATTTGCTGTTATCGTTAGGACTAAAAAAAACGAGTTCTTTATTCAGCAACCTGGAAGTAGCTTCTGCCGACGAAAATCCAAGTTACGGGGCTATAAATTGGGTAAACGAGCATATCGAAATCTTACAGGCATCGGGTTTTGAAATTGAACAGGCCACAGGGCAGAAAAAATTTGTTTTCGGCGCCAGCAAAATAGATCTTGAAGTTAAAGAAGGAAACGATTGGTTCGATATCCATGCCGTGGTATGGTTCGGAAAATACCAGATTCCTTTTCTTTCACTAAAGCAACATATTCTACACAAAAAACGTGAATTTTTATTGCCCGATGGTGAAGTGGCTATTATTCCAGATAAATGGTTTACGCAATACGGTAGTTTGTTCAGTTTGGCCGAGGCCGGAAAAACGCTAAAATTAAAGAAACACCATATCGGCCTCATCAATGATTTGGCTGAAGATAGCCTGGCTAATGTTACGCTTGAACGCAAATTACAGCGATTATCAGACTTTGAGGATATTGCCGATACGCAAATGCCTGTTCATTTTAAAGGCAGTTTACGCGATTACCAGAAAGCTGGTTATAACTGGTTCAGCTTTTTACGCGAATACAATTTCGGCGGGTGCTTGGCCGATGATATGGGTTTGGGTAAAACCATCCAAACACTGGCCATGCTGCAAAAAGTGAAGGAAGATGACCAATTGCTTGAAACGCAGACGACCTCGCTCATCATTATGCCTACCTCTTTAATTTACAACTGGTTAACGGAGGCTAAAAAGTTTACGCCAAAGCTTAAAATATTGGCACATACAGGCACGAACCGAAATAAAGATGTTGCCAATTTTGCCAATTACGATATTATCATTACCACTTACGGGGTAACCAGAGTGGATGTAGATGAACTGAAAAACTTTTATTTCAACTACATTATTCTCGATGAAAGTCAGAACATTAAAAACCCGGCCTCAAAATCGTTCAAAGCCGTTAGAAGCCTAAAATCAAAACATAAACTGATTTTGAGCGGTACGCCTGTAGAAAATTCAGTAAGCGATTTATGGTCGCAGTTAACTTTTTTAAACCCCGGTTTATTGGGTACACAGGCATTCTTCTACGAAGAATATGTGCAGGCGATAGAAAAGAAAAAGGACGAAGAAAAAGCGCGCAAACTGCAATCGATTATCAAGCCTTTTGTACTTCGCAGAACGAAAGAGCAAGTGGCTGCAGAATTACCACCTAAAACGGAACAGGTAATTTATTGCGACATGAGCGAAGATCAGGCCGCTTATTACGAAAAAACAAAATCGGCATACCGCAATGATTTATTGCAAAGTATGGACGATGGAACCTTCGCGCAGAAACAGGTACAGCTTTTACAAGGATTAACCGCCCTGCGTCAACTGGCCAACCACCCTGTAATGATTGATGGTGCCTATGTTTCAGATTCTGGAAAATTCGAAAACGTGATCCACACATTGGATAACGTACTTAAGGGCGGGCATAAGGTTTTGGTATTTTCTCAGTTTGTAAAACACCTGGATATCTTCAAAAAACATTTTGAAGCGGAGCATATTCCATTTGCTTATTTAGATGGCGCAACCCGTAACCGTGGCGAAATTGTTTCCGAATTTCAGCAGAATACCGAACTGAAGGTCTTCTTAATCTCTATAAAAGCAGGTGGTGTAGGTTTAAACTTAACACAAGCTGATTATGTTTTTATCCTCGATCCATGGTGGAACCCGGCAGTAGAACAACAAGCCATCGACAGAACGCACCGTATCGGTCAGGATAAAAAGGTTTTCATTTACAAATTCATTGCAAAAGACACCGTTGAAGAGAAAATATTGGCTTTGCAGAACCGCAAAAAATCATTGGCAAACTCTTTAATTACAACTGAAGAAAGTTTCTTTAAATCGCTGAGCAAGGAAGATATCCGCGATATATTGAATTAGGCATTCAATATTAACTCGTCATCTCGACTGAAACGCAGTGGAATGGAAAGATCTATCTTAATAGATTTAGCTGCGCTGAGCACTTCGTGGTTCTCGACTGCGTTGCGCCCGATAGCTATCGGGTCCGCTCGAAATGACGATAACTCTTATGGGCCACACATTTAAAATTCTTTTCAAAACTCATTCCCACTTAACTTGTTATACTATAGAACATAAATTTAACCATCATGACAAATCAAGATTTTAATACCGCTGTAAACAACGTTAAAGAAGCCTGGAAGTACCCAGAATTGTTCGAAAACGTTTCAAAATCTGAGCGTTGGTTATCTGGCGCAGCAGGAACATATTTACTCTTTAAAGGTATCACCAGCATTTTTTCGCATCCGGTAATTGGTTTAACTGGTGCAGCAATTGGTGCTGGATTACTGTATCGCGGCATCACGGGTTATTGCCCAATGCGCGATTTGGCCGAGCAACGAAAAGAAGACCTGGCGCCTGATGAAGTGATTATAAGTGAAACCTATGTTGTTGACGATTTGGGGTAAAATTTTAAATACGAAATTTCCATTTCTTAATAAACTGGTTAACTTTAAAAAGTTAAACCACAATTATGAACAAGTATACACTATTATTTATTCCTGTTTTTTTCGCAGGGCAAGCTATGGCACAAGATAAAAAACCAGATCCTGCCAAAGACCCAAAAACAACCGAGGTTTGGGAACCCATTCCTAAAATTGTTACGCCAGGCAAATTGCCCCAGGATGCACCATCTGATGCTACAATTCTTTTCAACGGCAGAAACTTAGATGCATGGCATTCTGTTAAAGATCCATCTAAACCAGCTGCCTGGACAATCGACGATGGTTTTTTCACGGTAAAAAAAGGCACTGGGAATATCGAAACCAATAAAAAGTTTACCGATTATCAATTACACATGGAATGGAAAATTCCAGAAAACATAACTGGTGAAGGTCAGGCACGTGGGAACAGTGGCGTGTTTTTAGCATCAACAGGTGGCGGTGATGATGGTTACGAAATCCAGATTATGGATGCTTATAACAACAAAACCTATGTTAACGGACAAACGGGCAGTGTTTACAAACAAGCTGTTCCATTGGCAAATGCTAACAAGAAACCAGGCGAATGGCAATACTACGATATCATTTGGAACGCACCACGTTTTAATGAAGATGGAACAGTACAAAAACCAGCAAGTGTTACCGTATTTTTAAATGGGGTACTTTTACAGAACGGATTTGTATTAAAAGGGGAAACCAGGTATATCGGTGCACCAGAATATAAAAAACATGGTCCTTCTTCAATCAAATTACAAGATCACGGCGATCCAAGTCCTGCGATCAGTTACAGGAATATCTGGGTAAGAGAATTATAATTTCAACAAAACAACAATAAGGAACCCGCAGGACAAAAGCTTGCGGGTTTTGTTTTATAAGATAATTTGACTGATAATTGTACCAAATTTAGCGTCGATTTTTTTTTATGAACAAAGGCAGATTAGAAGCATTTAGTGATGGGGTAATTGCAATTATCATTACCATTATGGTTTTAGAAATTAAAGTCCCGGAGCACGGCGAAACTTTAGCAAGCTTAAAACCGCTTATTCCAAAATTCATCAGCTATGTTTTAAGTTTTATCTACGTAGGTATTTACTGGAACAATCACCACCATTTACTGCATGCGGTTAAAAAAGTAAACGGATCAATGCTTTGGGCAAATCTTAATTTTTTATTCTGGCTCTCGTTATTCCCGGTAGCAGCCGGATGGATGGGTGAACATCATTTTGCCTTATGGCCGGTTGTAGTTTACGGTGCCGTGCTCCTGCTTGCTGCTGTTTCTTATACCCTGCTGGTAATCGTAATCAAAAGAACAGAAGGTCAGCATTCGCTTGTGGTACATGCCATTGGGAATGATGCAAAAGGGAAATTCTCATTACTTTTTTATATCGGAGGCATTGCACTAAGTTTTATAAACCCATGGATTGGCGTTGCACTCTATTTCATTGTAGCCTGCATCTGGTTTATTCCAGATAAACGGATAGAAAATGCAATGCGCGAGCAGGGTTTAATTGATAATGAACGCTAGTATTAAGGGGCCTGAAGCAGTTCCATATACAATTCCCGATCGATCATTTCAGCGCCTAAGCTCATTAAATGATCGTTTGGCAGCTGACAGTCAATTAAATCAATATTCATTTTACTTAAAAAAATCAATGCAGCTTTTGAAGCATTGCTTACATGGCTAAACATACTTTCGCCACAAAAAACATGGTTTACTTTTAGACCATATAAGCCACCCACTAGCCGATCAGCCAACCAAACATCTACACTGTGGGCATAGCCCTGCTGATGAAGGTTAATGTAAGCATCTTGCATTTCGTTGGTAATCCAGGTGCCGACCTGCCCTTTCCTTTCGGTAGTTGCGCAATTGCGGATCACTTCAGCAAAAGCCTGATTAAAGGTGATTTTGAAAACTTCCTGATTTAAAATTTTCTGCATGCTTTTACTGATCTTAATTTTATCGGGATAAATCACACAGCGTTTGTGTGGTGAATACCAGAGGATGGGTTCGCCTTCACTAAACCATGGAAAAATTCCATTCGAATAGGCGATTAACAACCGCTCTGTACTTAAATCGCCCCCAATGGCCAATAAGCCATCCTCTTCTGCCAAAGCCGGATCTGGAAAGCCTGGGTCATCATCTGGTAACTGAAAAAACATCAACAAAAATAAGAAAGAAAACAAAGATTAAACCCTGGCGTTTTAAATAAGTCATACTGTAAAACAGTCCATTATGAGCGCAAAAGATAATTTCTTAAAAGTAAAACATCTTTACAACCGGGCAGGTTTCGGGGTTTCTTATACCGACTTACAAAAATTAAGCAAAAAAAATCTCGATAAAGTGGTAGATAACTTGCTTAAAGATTCCCAAAAAGACGATCCAATCAATTTAGTGAATGACTTTGAATCAAAACGACAGCTTTTGGTACAGGCAGGTTTATATGCTAAAAAAGATCTGAATGATGATGAAAAAAAAATGCGTCAGCAGATTATACGCGAGCAAAACGAAGTAAGCCGCGATCTGAATATTGCCTTCATTACCAGGATGATTAACACAGATGCGCCGTTGAGGGAAAAGATGACGCTTTTTTGGCATGGCCATTTTGCCTGCCGCAGCAACAACCCGTTTTTTGCGCAACAGTTAAATAACATCCAAAGAACAAATGCCCTTGGCAGCTTTAAAACCTTATTGGTTGAAGTTTCCAAGTCGCCTGCAATGCTGCAATACCTGAATAACCAGCAGAACAGAAAAGGCAAACCAAATGAGAACTTCGCCCGCGAACTCATGGAACTTTTCACCTTGGGAAGAGGAAATTATACTGAGCAGGACATTAAAGAATCTGCCCGCTCATTTACCGGCTGGATGTACGACAAAGATGGCTCGTTCATTTTCAGACAAAACCTACACGATCCTGGAACAAAAACTTTTTTTGGTAAAATCGGGAATTTTGAAGGAGAAAACATCATAGATATTATTCTAGAAAAACCAGAAACTTCACAATTTATCGCCAGGAAAGTATATAAATTCTTCGTAAACGATAACCCGAGCGAGGATCATATTAAAGAACTTGCCACACATTTTTACAACTCGAAATACGACATTGCCTCGATGATGAAAAAAATGTTTACATCTGATTGGTTCTATAGCCCTGAAAATGTAGGCACAAAAATTAAATCGCCCGCTGAATTTTTGGTAGGCTTAAGTCGCGAGTTTTATGTAACCTATAACAAACCACAGGTTTTAATTCAGCTACAAAGCAGTTTAGGGCAATATTTATTTAACCCACCTAATGTTGCAGGTTGGCCCGGCGGACAAAGTTGGATTGATAGTTCATCGTTAATGTTAAGGATGCGGATTCCTTCGCTTGTTTTAAATGATGGTGAAATCGATTTCAGTGGCAAAGCCGACCCAGAAGATGAGGCCGTAATTGCGTTAAGCAGAACAGCTACCACCAATGCAAATGCCAACATGAAACCAAAATCGTACGTAAATGCAAATGCAGACTGGCCTAAATTTTTAGATACTTTACCAAAAGGATTAACACCTTTGGAACTTACCGAGTTTTTATTACAGCCGAAATTAAATGCTAAAATAACAACAATGGTAAGTGATAATAAAGGATTGCGAAGTACTGCAGTCGAAATTACCAGCATGCCCGAGTATCAGTTGTGCTAGAGAACAGTTAATAGTTGATGGTCAATAGCCGATTAGCTAAGCACCCAAGCCATAAACCATCGACCATAAAAACATTGACCATCAAAGACTAACAAGATGAACAGAAGAAATTTTTTAAGAAATACAGGATTTGTTGCAGCAGGTTCACTATTTGTTCCGGCTTTTATGAAACCCCTTGAGGCCATGGCGCTTGATGAGCTGAGCCTATACAAAAACTTAGTTGTGGTACAGCTTTCTGGTGGAAATGACGGTTTAAACACCGTTATTCCCTTCGGAAACGATATTTATTACCAAAAAAGAAAAAGTATAGCCATTAAGCCTGAAGAGGTAATTAAACTGAACGACATGCAAGGGCTAAACCCGAACATGGCCGCCTTACAAGAAATTTATGATCAAGGCTGGATGACTATCATTAACGACGTGGGCTACCCTAACCCCGACCGCTCGCATTTCCGTTCGATGGATATCTGGCAAACGGGTAGCGATAGCAATCAATTCTTATCAACCGGATGGATTGGCCGTTATTTAGATAGCAATTGCCAAACCTGCAAATTCCCCTACACAGCAATAGAAGTAGACGACTCACTTTCTCTGGCTATGAAAGGGCAAACCAAAAAAGGAATTGCATTAAAAGATCCTGTGGCTCTGTTCCGCAATACAAATGATCCCTTTTTTAAGGCCATGTTGCAGAATGATAAGGAACATTTAGACGAAGATAATTTAGGTTATTTATATAAAACGATGATCGAAACTTCATCCTCTGCCAGTTATATCCAGAATACTTCCAAAATTTATCAGTCGAAATCTACTTACCCTACTTCGGGTTTTGCAAACCAATTGAAAACGGTTTCTAAATTTATTTCTTCGGGATTAAAAACAAGGGTTTATTATGTATCGTTAAGTGGTTTTGATACCCACGTAAATCAAATTGGTCAACAAGGTAATCTGCTTAAACAATATAGCGAGGGTATGGCTGCTTTTTTGAAAGATCTAAAATCGAACAATAAGCTTGAGGATACATTGGTGATTACCTTCTCTGAATTTGGCCGCAGGGTAGAACAAAACGCCAGTAACGGCACCGACCACGGAACGGCAAATAATATGTTTGTTTTTGGTGGAAAATTAAAGAAACAAGGAATTTTTAATCCTGCACCTAATTTAAGTGATCTGGATACCGGCGATTTAAAATATCAACTGGATTTCAGACAGGTTTATGGTACCATTTTAGATAAATGGCTGGATGTAAATAATGCTGATATCCTGAATAAAAAGTTTAATACACTCGATTTTATATAGATATTACAAAGAAGTCAAGTTTAATAAGCAGCTTGCTATGAAACTTGACTTCTTTATAATTTACTTCCTTTTTAACACATATACTGGCCGGTTTGATGATTGGTCTACCTGCTCTGTATAAACACTAAACAACTCGTAGCCATAGGCTTTCATTTTGTTCAAGGCATCAATTGCTGAATTAAATTCGATTTTTTTATCATTATCATCTCTGATGTACAGTTCGCTATAATCGCCTATCTTTTGGCCATGCTCCAGCGCAATCCATTGTTTATCGGCCAAAAAACTTTTTACTGCACGGATCTGAATATAATCCACATGGATATCGGTCAATTTCACGCCATTTACATTTTGGGCTTTGGCATGCGACAACCCAAAGCAGGCGACAAGTGCCGCCGCAAGGATTAGTTTTTTCATATTGTGTTTCTTTTGTGTGTGATTCTAAATTACGAAGAATATAAGCACAATGCATTAGCGAACTGTAACAAAATACCCATTATTAAATCTTAAACTAAAAAACATAATGAACTTTTTAGGCAATATTATCTGGATTATTTTTGGCGGTATCTTTATTTTCTTCGAATATATTATTGGAGGCCTAATCCTTTGTCTAACCATTGTGGGGATTCCTTTTGGTATCCAATGTTTTAAATTTGCCATTGTGGGCCTCGCTCCTTTTGGCGCTAAAATAACCGACACTTCGTCAAACACTGGCTGCCTTTCTACCATCATGAACCTGATCTGGATTTTATGTGGCGGTTTCTGGATTGCTTTAACCCATTTGTTTTTTGGTATCCTGCTTTGCATTACCATTGTAGGTATCCCATTTGGGCGCCAGCATTTTAAGTTGATGAATTTAGCCTTTACACCGTTCGGGAAATCGATTTCTTGATTTGGATAAATCTATATAGTTCTGTCATTTCGACCGCAGTGCTCCAAAGGAGCTCCTTTGGAGGAGAAATCTGTAGACATTTTTTTTGAAAAGCAGGGTTCTGTATTTATCGGATCCGAAAGTCCCGTCATTCGCTGTAGCCCTCATGATCCCGATGAAAAATCGGGACGGGGCTGTCGCTACTGTCGGGTTTATTGAACAGCAGTCAGTTCTCATGGCAAAAAACTTTGTACTTAGCCCCGATTGAATCGATGCCCACGATACTTCATCGGGGCAGGAAGAAAAAGCGGGACTACCGAGACCGATGAGCACACCCTTTGCGCTCCAAAAGCTACTGGATCAATCCTGTTGATTTAGAATGTTCAATCGCTTCCTTACTTTCACTAAATAAACAAGTCCTTACATTTTTATCTTCTATTTTTTTAAGCAACAGCTTTGTTTCTACTTCTTTATCTGGACGAATATTGCGAATATATACCGCTTCTATATTTTTTGGATACTTCTCTACTATTGTAGCATAAATTTTCGGGTCCTGCTGCGAGTTATCACCAAAAAACACAAACTTCTGATTGGGAAAGGCATCCAAAATCCGCATTAACCTTAATAATTTACCTTCATGCCCTGTTTTACCTGTTCTGACTAAATCTTTCCACCGTTTTAATGTATTTAAAAGAAAAGCACCATCAGGCAACTTGTTAAACCTAAAAGTCTCGACCAAATAATCATAAAGGTTCCATTCGCTGCTGCTTACATAAAAAAAAGGATTGGGCTGATCTGATTCAGTATGTGACATGGCCAATTGCTGATAATGACTGGCTGCATCAGGAAAGGTTTTACGCGTACGCGGATTCTTGATAAACAGCTCTCTCAACCGCCGCCCAATAGTTGCCGAATGAGAAATCATCACGGTATCATCCACATCCGAAATAAAAGCATATTGCGTAATGTGCGGCACATATACCTTACCCTCACCCGCACTTAAAACTTTCCCGTTCTTATCAACAGCTTCTACTTTAACAAAGTGCCAGCCTGCAGGCACATCATGTTCGGCTTTCCATTCGAACTTAAAAAAGCCGTCTCCTTCGGTTTTATTATAAATTGTTTGATCAAAAAACTGTAAACGCACCTCAACAAAAGCAAAAGGTTTTAGGATGAAGAGCTTTAGAAGATGTGCAATATTAACAAACAAATTATTGCTGTAAACCTGCCGTGTTTTTGCCTTGCGTTTAAAAACATGGCCATAAACAACCAAATTGTGCGCGTGGCCATAGCCATGATATACTTTAACACTAACAGATTTATTCATCTGTATTAAAACAGAGTTTATTAAAAGTTGTTTGTGATGTAAACCATAAGGTAACACATGAAATTATTATTCATCATCAACCCAGGCTCAGGTAGCCATGACATTAACCTAAAGGAAGTAATTTCTACCCATTTCAATACAAAAAAAACGGAGATCGATCTATTCGAATTACCGGAAGACTGCTCTTTGGAGAAGATAAAAGAAAGGATTAAAGCTGCGAAGGCAGATCGTGTGGTGGCGGTTGGTGGCGATGGTACATTAAAACTGGTTGCCGAATGTCTATTGCATACCGAAACCCCGATTGGCATAATCCCTGCGGGTTCTGCAAATGGGATGGCGAAAGAATTGGGCATCCCGACTGATATTGAACTGGCTTTAGCTATACTGGATAAAGGTAAGCTCCAGAAGATCCATGTAGTCAAACTTAATGATGAAATCTGCATCCATTTATCCGATCTGGGTTTTAATGCCTATCTGGTAAAGAAATTTGATACCCTGCCCCAGCGGGGGATGTGGGGTTATGCAAAGGCTACCTGGCATGCCTTATGGAACCACAGCAGAATGGACGTACAGTTGAAACTTAAAGATGAAACAATCACTTCTAAAGCGGCAATGGTGGCTATTGCGAACGCAACCATGTACGGTTCTGGGCTAAAGATAAATCCAGATGGAAAATTAGATGACGATCTGTTCGAAGTGGTTTTGGTAAAAGATTACTCTTATCTCGAGATCTTAAAAATATGGATCACCAAACTGCCTTTCAACCCTAAAAAGATAGAAGTGTTCCAAACTGCCGAAGTAAAGATTTCTTCGAAACATAAAGCACACTTTCAGGTTGATGGAGAATACATTGGCAGGGTGAATACCGTTGAAGCAAAAATTCTGCCTGCTGCCATAACGGTGGTTTTACCTAGTGAATCAGAAAGATGAGCGGTGAATTTTAATGGTAAAATATAATCTGAAAAATTCGGCGATAAAACAGATGCGGAATAAAATATCAAACCACCGTTCGCCAAGGTTTAATACTTCTGGTAAATAGGTAATAAAGCCAATAGAAAATATCCAAACCACCAAACGAAAAGGGAACTGAATGTAGTAGGTAATAAAACCGAATTTCTTAAATAAGATTAAACCCGCCGCTGATACAAAAAGCGACACGAATAAGGGCAACAATAAAACAACCTTGGCCTGCGAAAGTATCTGATCGGGGATTTCGTTCAGGTGTGTTAAAATCTGCCAAAACTGTTTAGCCAATAATGCAATGCTAATGATATCCAATAAGGCAAAAAATCTGGTGGTGTTCTTCATTTACTTACAATACTTTGCTAAATAATCATCAGCCATTTTACTCCCCATATATTTAACAAATAAAAAATCCTCACAAGCACCTTGTTTATCGCCCTGTTTTATTTTTTTTAGGGCCATTTTTATCCGGTCATCCAAATATTCATCATCAATGCCCAACTGATTTTTAATGGCAATAATCTGAACCTCTTGTCCAGGTTTTGCCTGGTCGATGTTTTTATAGAAATTAATTACAGAGTTGGTTAAACCTTCTTCAGCCAGATAAGTACGGATTGCTTCTTGAATGGCTTCGCTTGATTTCCCTTCACAATTATAGCCTGAAAGTACGAAATTAACCGGAGCAACAATCGAAACCGTTGTATCGTATCCTGCCGGAATTTGCCATTTACCGCTGCTTAAACGCACCAGGCGCAGGGCTTCTTCATCGAGATCAGATAATATTCCTTTACTTACTTTCGAAAAATAAACCTTCCCTTGTGCATCAAGCTTAAAGCTCACATTTACCGTACCCTGAATACAATTATCTTTAGAGAACTGCGGATAAATGGTATTCTCTCTCAGGAAATTTACAAAACCGCTTTTACCGGATTTAAACTGAACCTGGGCCATGGCCAATGAACAGCAGAAAAGTAAAGAAAGGGTGAGCAGGTTTTTCATTATACTAATTTACGGTTTATTCAGGTTTAACCGCAGAGAACACAAAGTTTTTCTCCGTATACATTAATATTTTACCACAGAGATCATGGAGTTTCTCACAGAGGAGAAAGAGTTTTTTTGTCATAACACAGAAACTATTCCGTGTTTCCGTGGCTAACCAAATAAAAACCTCTGTGTAAACTCTGTGCCCTCAGTGGTTAGAGCTAAGAAAACGTAGCCTTTAAAATCAAATTTGGGTCGGGGCAGTTTGCCAGATATTTTTCTCGTTCACTAAACCGGCAAACCCCAGGATAATCGCCTTTTAATCCTTCCATATTTTCGATCAATTGGAGATGAAGGTGTGGCGGCCAGTAACCATTCTCTTCCTTTGCTCCTAATACTGCGATTTTAGCCCCAGCAGGGATGAATTTACCTTCCTTAAGATCATTTAACGAAGCCAGACTTAAATGCCCATATAAAGCATTAAATTTAAGTCCATCTATTTCATAAGCGAGGATAATGGTTGCACCGTAATCACCAAAGTTGTTGTTATTGGCAAAGCTTTGCACAGTGGCATCATAAAAATTGTAGATTGGTGTTCCTACCGCCCCCCAGATATCTACACCTAAATGTAACCTGCGGGCTTCTTCTCCGGCATCAAAATGCGCACTTCGCGAATATATGGTACGATGTTCACCATAGCCACCAATTCCATAACGCGCATTATTATGGGTCAATTTTCCATTTACCCATGCAGAAAACAAATCAGTATTATCCAGAATTTCATCCGTTAACTCAGTATTTGCTGCGGTAAAGTCTAAAGATATAAGTTGATCGTGTTTTACATCAAAATCAACCACCTTATGAATCAATGACGCATTCGTTTGAATAATCTGCTCAAAAGTTTGCATCTATAATCTATTTAAAAATATAAATGAAGTTATAAATATAGTGAGATAAGGCTCCTCCGATTACGAACAGGTGCCAAAGTTCATGACTGTGCATCCACCTGAACATTTGTTTATCCTTTGCATAATAATAGGTTCCGGCAATGTAAAAAACGCCACCAAACAGTAACCAGAAAATTGCACCAAAAGGTAATGTACCTAGCATTTTCTGCAGCAAAGGCACAATTAAGCAGCCCATTAAAATATAAATAGACAGTGAAATAGCTGTACTTTTTAATCGGTTAAAAATTTTAAGCAGGCAACCTACAATAGCGATAATCCATACGACGGCAAACAAACTCCAGCGTAACCAACCATCAAAAACCAGTAAAGCAGTTGGTGTATAAGAACCTGCTATCATCAGGTAAATGCAGCAATGATCGAATTTTTGCCAAAAACGCACACCATAATCAGTAGCCGGATAACCATGGTACATGGCACTTACGCCAAAAAGGATAAAAGTGCCAATGCTATAAATCCAGGCAGCAGTATATTCTATGGGTGTATTGCACTTTTGAAGCAATATATAACCAGCCGGAATTGCAATTAATGCCGGTATAAAATGAGTGAAGAAATTAACGGGTTCCCTTAGCTTCCTCACAAAGATTATTCGCTGTCTTCGTCTTTTTGCCTAGGCTCTTTTGCAATCTTATCGAAAAGATGGTCCATACGCTCTACATACTCGTTGGTATCATCTACAAAGAAAGTAAGCTCTGGCACAACCCTAACCTGATGGCGGATTCTGCTTCCCAGTTTATACCTGATTTCGCCCGAATGTGCGTTTACCGTATTGATAGAAAGCGTGGTGTTATTGGTATTAAAAAAGCTCAGGTAAACTTTAGCCACTGCCAAATCTGGTGAAACCCGAACACGGGTAATGGTTACCAATGTATTAGGCAAAAATGCAGCACCTTCACGCTGAAAAACCTGTGCTAACTCCTCTTGTAATACTCCTGCAAATTTCTGCTGACGTTTACTTTCCATAATGTATTTATCTATCGCCTTTATGATGAAACCTTATAGGTTTTAAAACCTATAAGGTTTATTTTCGCACCGCAATGACGGAATTTAATCTAATATAACAAATTACTATCATACGGGTATCTTGCCACGTGCGCAGCTTTAACCTTATCGTACAATAATGTTTTAAACTCTTCTAAGTTTTCTTTTTCTGTAGCCGATATAAACAATACAGGTACTTTATCGTGGCTCATCCAGCTTTTCTTAAAGTCTTCTAGAGTCAGCTTCCCATCATCCTCTTCATCGTCAACTTCAGGCGAAACATAAGCGTCAATTTTATTAAAAACTAAAATCATGTCCTTATCAATCGCGCCAATATCCTTCAACGTTTCGTTAACCGTATTAATCTGATCTTCGAAGTTAGGATGCGAAACATCAACCACATGGATCAACAAATCTGCTTCACGCACTTCATCCAGGGTCGATTTAAAACATTCTACCAAATGGTGAGGCAGTTTGCGGATAAACCCAACGGTATCGGAAAGCAAAAAAGGTAAATTTTCGATCACCACTTTACGAACTGTCGTATCTAAGGTTGCAAACAATTTATTTTCTGCAAATACTTCCGATTTCGACAGCATATTCATGATGGTCGATTTACCAACATTGGTATAGCCTACCAAAGCTACCCGAATTAACTGTCCGCGGTTTTTACGCTGCGTTTCGTTCTGACGGTCTATATTTCTTAAACGCTCTTTTAGCAAAGAGATTTTATTTAAAATAATACGCCTGTCACTTTCAATTTGCGTTTCACCCGGACCACGCATCCCGATACCACCTTTCTGGCGCTCTAAGTGAGTCCACATACCGGTTAGCCTTGGCAAAACATATTGCAATTGTGCCAGTTCTACCTGTGTTTTTGCCTGTGCAGTTTGGGCCCTGTTGGCAAAAATATCGAGGATCAGATTGCTTCGATCTAAAACCTTAACGCCAAGTTCACGATCGATATTACGCAGTTGCGACGGCGACAATTCATCGTCGAAAACCACCACATCAATTTCTTCCGATTTCACATACGCCTTTATCTCTTCCAGTTTTCCCGTACCCACAAATGTAGCACGTTCTGGTTTAAGCATCTTCTGTGTAAAAACCTTCTCTACCTTTCCTCCAGCTGTATCGACCAAAAAAGCCAGCTCATCTAAATATTCTTTTGTTTGGGCTTCTTTTTCGCCAGGTGTAACCACTCCAACTAAAATTGCCCTTTCCTGCACTACGGCAGTATCATATGTTTTTTGTTTTCCCATGTAATTGAGGCAAATATACGAAATTTGCGAACGTGTAAATCTTTTGTTCAAACCTTATAGGTCTTAAAGACCTATAAGGTTTATAGAGACTATATCTGCTCTACAAATTCCTTTATCGCAACACCTGGATTGTCAGTCTTCATAAAATTCTCGCCAATTAAAAACCCGTTAAAGCCTGCGTCTTTTAGATCTTTTATCGTTTGTGGATTACTGATCGCACTTTCTGAGATCTTCAAAAATTCATTTGGGATTTTATTTACTAAATCGAACGAAGTCTGGATATCTACCGTAAAATCGCCCAGGTTTCTATTGTTTACACCAATAGCATCCAGATTGGGGCAGATGCTTCGCTCCAACTCTTCCTGGTTATGCACTTCTAACAACACATTTAAACCTAGGTCTTTTGCAAACTTTCCGAAATCGTTGATCTGCTGAGGGGTTAATATTGAGGCAATCAACAAAATAATATCAGCACCCCAGGCTTTCGCTTCCAGGATCTGATACTCATCGATCATAAAATCTTTTCTTAAGATCGGAATATGGTTTGCCGCTCTTGCTGCCAGAATATCATCGGTTTTACCACCAAAGAAATCTACATCCGTTAATACCGAAAGTGCGGATGCGCCCGCTGCACTATAAGCCTGCGTTACATCAGCAACATCAGCAACACCATTAATTAAACCTTTGGATGGTGAGCGGCGCTTAAACTCGGCAATAATGCCTGTGCGGTCTTCGGCCAATAAAAATTCTTTAAAAGAATATGGTGTTCTTTTAAAATGCACCGAATTTTCTAAATCCTGTACAGAAACCAAAGCTTTGGCAGCCGCAACTTCTTCTTTTTTACGTAATACTATTTTATCTAATATGTTCATTTTTACTAATCCGTCATGCTGAACTTGTTTCAGCATCTAAAAGTTAACTAATCCCAGTAAGATCCTGAATCAAGTTCAGGATGACGACCGGATGAATAAGCACTAGGGGGTCGACGTTAACCAGTTTTCCATCATCTGCTTTCCGTACTCCGTTAATACACTTTCTGGGTGAAACTGTACCCCGCGAACATCTAACGTTTCATGTCTTAACGCCATGATCTCATTCTTATGATCTCTTGCTGTAATTTTTAAACACGAAGGGAAGTTATCTTTACTCACAACCCAACTGTGGTAACGGCCAACATTTATAGTTTGCGGGCATTCCCAGAACAAAGGCTCATCGCCATCTACAACAGTTACCGGTGTAGCAATTCCGTGCATTGGTCTGCCCAGGTTCAATAAAGTGCCACCAAAAACTTCGGCTATGGCTTGCTGACCTAAACATACCCCAAAAATACTCTTCGTTGGCGCATAGGTTTTAATAACATCCAATAACAAACCTGCCTCTTCCGGAATACCCGGACCTGGGGAAAGTAATATTTTATCATACTTTTCTACATCAGCCAGATCGAATTTATCATTTCTCCAAACTTCTGCTTCATAACCAACTTCGTTAATTAAATGCACGAGATTGTAGGTAAAACTATCATAGTTATCGATTACTAAGACGGTTTTTTTATCTATATTTTCCATTTTATTTCCTGTTAACGGATTTCACTCCAAGCTAAAAATTCCTCAGTCCAACTATATTCCCTCTGCCATTTGCACCGCTTTACGCAAAGCCGCAATTTTATTGTTCACTTCCTGCATCTCAGTTTCGGGAACAGAATCGGCCACAATACCTGCACCTGCACGGTAATGCAGTTCGTTATTCTTGCTCATAAAGGTCCTGATCATGATGGCATGGTTAAAATCTTCATTGAAACCCATAAAACCGATTGCACCGGCATAAAAATTCCTGCCCAGCTTTTCGTTTTCGTCAATCAACTGCATAGCTTTATATTTTGGCGCACCACTTAAGGTACCTGCCGGATAGGTATCGGCAACTACTTTAAAAGCACTTACGTTTTCCTGCAAATGACCGCTCACTTTACTTACCAGGTGGATCAGGTGCGAATAGTATTGTACCTCTTTAAAAGATTTTACCTCAACACGGTTACAGTGCCTGCTTAAATCGTTTCTGGCCAAATCAACCAGCATTACATGTTCTGCACTTTCCTTCGGGTCTTGTTCTAATTTACGGGCCTGTTCAGCATCTTCGATGTCGTTTCCGCTACGTTTAAAAGTCCCTGCGATTGGGAAAATGTTGGCCGAATTGTTTTTGATGGTAATCTGCGCTTCGGGTGAAGAACCGAACAATTTAAAATTCCCGTAATCAAAATAAAACAGGTAAGGCGATGGGTTTATGGAACGCAGGCAGCGGTAGACATTAAATTCATCACCAGAAAATGCCTGCTTAAATGCCCTTGAAGGTACAATCTGAAAAACATCTCCACGGTAAATATGCTTTTGTAGTTTCTCCACCAAATCCATAAAACCCTGATCGGTTAGGTTCGAACTTTCCTCACCACGAAGTTGAAACTTATATTCAGGGTAATTTTTATTCTGGATCAGGTATTCCATTTTTTCAAGTCCACCCTCCTCTTCTCCTTCGAAAGTATTTTTGAAAAGGGTAATTTCATTTTTGAAGTGATCGATGGCAATGATATAGCGATACAAATGGTACTGCATTTCCGGAATCTCTTCGCCCTCAGGGGTTTCGGAGCTAAACTTTATATCTTCAAAATGTTGTACGGCATTCCAGGTAAAATAGCCAAACAGACCGCTCGAAATAAATTTGATTTCCGGTAATTCCGTTTCTCTGAATTTATCTTTAAAATCGGTAATTTCTTCGATCAGGTTTTTACTTTCGGTAATCTCTACAGCGCCATCAGGGAAATAAGTCTCCAATCGCGATCCTTTTAAAATAATTCCCGCTACCGGATCGGCACAAACAAAACTCATCGAGTTTTCTCTACTGTGGTAATCAGAACTTTCTAACAGGATACTGTTAGGATACACATCACGTAAGCGTAAATAAATGCTCACTGGCGTTGTGGTATCGGCAAGCATTTTTTTGTAAGTGGTATTAATTTTATACATGATAAAGGTAAATGGTGTAAGCTATAGGGCTTAAGGTTTGCATTTCGTATTTTTTAACAATAAAAAGCCCGGCGTGTGGTTCTACGCCGGGCTTTAATGGTTCTTTAATAAGGTTTAGGTTGATAAACTATATTTTGTTCATACGCAGCCAGCGCAATTCATTTGAATTACTTTGCCAAAGCCATGTATGTATATTGTTGATCATGAGCAACAAAAATATAAAGAATTTCCAAAAATGGAAATAATTATGAAAATAAATATCCGTTAACCGCAAAGTACACAGAGTGAAAGCACAAAGTACACAAAGATTAATATCCGAATAAACGCTTCTGCGCCTCTTTGCGAAAAACTTAGTGTGCTGTGTGGTTAACCACTTAAGACACCCCGAAAAACGATCTTCCAGGCACAGCTTTAACCATCAGCAGAATGGCAACAATGATCAGGATCAATGCCAATCCAAAGAATACGGCAATGGTACGGTGTTTTGCTACAGCTTCTGTTACCTTTTTCGATTTTGCATTACCAATGGTAATCAGAATAATCGCAATAAGCATCATTGAAGTATGCTCAGCCTTAAAGTAACGGCCTATCGCATCGCTCATCGGCAATTTTGTTAATGGACTTAAGAAAAAAAGCACCAAACCCATCAGGAATTGAATGTGTGCACTGATCAGCGTAAATACATTCAGCTTACGGTTACCTTCCGTGTAAGTTTTATTACCAAACCAGCCCGACAAAGCATTGATTACAGCAATAACCAATAGAATTAATACGATGTAGCGCCATCCAGAGTGCGCAGATTTTAAGATGTTGTACATTTTTATCAAATATGTTTAGTCAAAAATAGACATTAATTGTAAAAAATAGGATATTGAAGAGAATGAACGCTTATTTATATTAGTTTTAAACAAATTAAACACTAAACTTATTATGAAGAAAATTTTACTCGCCATTGGGCTGGTAATTTCTACTACATTTCTGTTTGCGCAGCAAACCTCCTTCCCTGTTAACGGTTCTTTTGATACCAGACCTGGAATGTTTGCTTTTACAAACGCAACAATAGTAGTTAATGCCAATCAAACCCTAACAAATGCCACACTTTTAGTTAAAGGACAAACCATACAGGGTGTAGGTGCTGGTTTAGCCGTACCTAAAGGCTATGTGGTAATCGACCTTAAAGGAAAGTTTGTTTATCCATCCTTAATTGATGCCTTTACCAGTTATGGTCTTAGCGAAACACCTGCACAACAGCGCGGTTTCGGCGGTCAGCGTCAGTCTATTTTCGTATCTACCAAAAAAGGTGCTTACGGCTGGAACGAATCAATCAGACCAGAAACTTATGTAAAAAGCATTTTTTCTACCGACAGTAAAAAAGCCGACGAACTGCGTAAGGTAGGCTTTGGCAGTGTAAACGTAATTAACCGCGATGGTATAGCGCGTGGTGTTTCTGCTGCTGTAACTTTAAATGAAGGCGCAGATAACAGCGTATTCTTAAAAGATCAAACCGCAGCCAACTATTCATTTAACAAAGGAACATCATCAAACGATTACCCTACTTCGTTAATGGGTTCTATTGCTTTATTGCGCCAAACCTATTACGATGCGCAATGGTATGGCAAACAAAAAGATGAGTACAACATCTCGCTTGACGAATTTGGCAAACAACAAACCATTCCGCAAATTTTTGAGGTAGATGGGTGGCAGAACATTCTGCGTGCTGATAAAATCGGAAAAGAATTTGGCAAGAAATACATCATTAAATCTACCGGCGATGAATACCAGCGCATAAATGAGGTTAAAGCTACCGGAGCAAGTTTAATCATTCCACTAACTTTCCCTAAAGCTTATGATGTTGAAGATCCGGCTGAAGCCAGAAATGTAACTTTATCACAAATGAAAGGCTGGGAACTGGCACCAACTAACCCTGCTAGTTTAGAGAAAGCAGGAATTAAATTTGCACTTACCGCTTTCGGATTAGAAAATAGTCGCGATTTTTGGGCAAACATCCGCACAGCGATAGAAAATGGCTTAACTGAAAAACAGGCTTTACAATCGGTTACCGAAATCCCTGCTTCACTTTTGGGTATCAGCGATAAAGTAGGCTCATTGGAAAAGGGAAAAGTAGCCAACTTTTTGATCTCATCAGATAATCTGTTCAAAAACGGGAACATTATTTTCGAAAACTGGGTACAGGGTAAACGTTTTATTGTAAACAAAATGGATGTGAGCGATGTACGTGGCACTTACAACTTAAATGTTGATGGTATTGGTGCTTTAACCCTAAAAATTACCGGAACGGGTGGCGGATCGACAGCTGCTATTGAAAGAACTGGTGTAGATAGCGTTAAAACCACAGCAACCTTTACCAGAAATGGCGATTGGATAAGCATCAATTTCAACTTAAAGAAAAACCCTAAGGGTGATGTCCGTTTAAGCGGTTACATTACTTCGGCAAATCCCGTAACTATAAAAGGCGAATCGGCGCTGGCTGATGGTACTACGGGAAAGTTTACAGCAACTTATAAAGAAGCAGCGAAAGAAACGCCTAAAAAAGAAGAACCAAAAACTACTTTGGCTTTAGGTCCTGTGATTTATCCTTTCTCAGCCTTCGGAAGTACTGAACTACCAAAGCAAGAAACGGTTTTAATTAAAAACGGTACCGTTTGGACGAATGAAAAAGACGGAATCCTTCAAAATGCCGATGTACTTTTAGAAAACGGAAAAATTAAAGCGGTTGGCAAAAACCTTTCGGCAAGCGGCGCTAAAGTGATCGATGCTACTGGCAAACATGTAACCGCTGGCATTATTGATGAGCACTCGCATATTGCAGGTGCAGGCGGTATTAACGAAGGTGCACAATCGGTTTCTGCTGAAGTACGCGTTGCCGACATCCTCAACTCCGAAGACGTAAATATTTACCGTCAGCTGGCCGGTGGTGTAACTACTTCACAAATACTACACGGGTCGGCCAATCCGATCGGTGGCCAATCGCAATTGATTAAACTGCGCTGGGGCAAATCGCCAGAGGAATTGAAATTTGCAGGTGCGGATGGTTTCATCAAATTTGCTTTGGGCGAAAACGTGAAACAAAGTAATTTCGGTACAGGTGCCCGTTTCCCGGTTACACGTATGGGTGTTGAGCAAACTTTTGTGGATGAGTTTACCCGTGCAAAAGAATATGAAAAAGCTTTATCGGTAAAAGGGAACAGTGTACGTAAAGATTTAGAATTAGATGCCATTGTGGAGATTCTGAACAACAAACGTTTTATTACCTGCCACTCTTATGTGCAGAGTGAAATTAACATGTTAATTCATGTAGCTGATAGCTTAGGCTTCAAGATCAACACCTTTACGCACATTTTAGAAGGTTACAAAGTGGCCGATAAAATGAAAGCGCACGGCATTGCAGGCTCAACCTTCTCCGATTGGTGGGCTTATAAAAACGAAGTGGCCGAGGCGATTCCTTACAATGGAAAAATCATGCATAATGTTGGCGTAACTACTGCTTTCAACTCTGATGATGCCGAAATGGCCCGTCACTTAAACCAGGAAGCAGGAAAATCAGTTTTATACGGCAATGTTCCTGAAGAAGATGCCTTTAAGTTTGTAACCTTAAATCCGGCCAAAATGCTTCACATAGACGATAAAGTGGGCAGTTTAAAAGCAGGTAAAGATGCCGACGTGGTAATCTGGACCGCCAATCCACTTTCTATCTATGCCAGGGCAGAGAAAACTTTTGTAGATGGCATTGCATATTGGGATATCGAGAAAGATGCTCAGGTAATCAAAACCCAGCAGGCAGAAAAAGCACGTCTGATCCAAAAGATGTTAGAGAGTAAAAGCAAAGGTGGCCGTACACAACGCCCATTGGGTGATGCACCACGCCTTTACAATTGCGAAACATTAGAAAACTATTCAGCAGAATTAACCGAGAAAGAACATGCACACTAAAACATATTTATTCAGTCTGGCTTTATCGGCAACAAGCCTGATGTGTTTTGCACAGGCAAACATTTCGCCAGCGAAAAAGCAAAGTAAAACCATCGCCATTACGGGCGCAACCATACACGTGGGCAACGGAACAGTGATCGAAAACGGCACCATCCTTTTTGGCAACGGGAAAATTATTTCGGTCACCGCTAACGGGCAGGTACCACAGGATGATGTAATGCGCATTGTAGCTACAGGCAAACACATTTACCCTGGCTTTATTGCCGCAACTACCAATTTAGGCTTAACTGAAATTGAAGCCGTAAAAGCAACTTTAGATTTTCAGGAAATCGGCGATTTTAATTCGCACATCCGCTCTATTGTAGCTTACAATACCGACTCGAAAGTTCCGGCAACATTACGCAGCAATGGTGTACTAATGGCACAACCAACACCCCAGGGGGGCACGGTTTCGGGCAGTTCATCCGTTGTTCAGCTTGATGCCTGGAACTGGGAAGATGCAGCACTTAAAACCGACGATGCCATGCACATGACCTGGCCGGTTACCCCACGGTTTAGGGGTGGCTTTGGCGGTTTCGGCAGGCCTCAGCAATCGCCAGAAAGCTTAGCCGAACGTACACAAGCAGCCATTGCACAGTTAACTTCTTTCTTTGCTGAGGCAAAAGCCTATTCGGAAATGGGCAAACCAGAAGTAATTAATACCCGTTTCGAAGCGATGAAAAAAGTATTCGCCGGTAACGAAAAATTATTCATCGCGGCCGAAAGTCAGAAAGATATAGTTGCAGCTGTTAACTTCGCCAAAAAATTCGGAATTACCCCGGTAATCACAGGGGCCGATGAAGCGTACCTGATCATCGATTTCTTAAAAGAAAACAACATTACCCTAGTGGTGAAACAGCCCCATGCTTTACCCAACAATAATGATGACGATGTAAATATGCCTTACAAAAATGCTGCAATATTGGCCAATGCAGGCTTAAATGTAGTATTGAGTATTGATGGTTACTGGCAACAGCGCAACCTGCCTTTTATGGCGGGTACGGTTACAGCCTGGGGTTTGGATAAGGAAAAGGCATTATCAACCATCACCTTAAATGCGGCCAAAGCGATGGGCGTTGATAAAACGACGGGTAGTATAGAGACTGGAAAAGATGCTACTTTCTTTATCTCTGCTGGTGATGCTTTAGATATGCGCACCAACAAAGTGGAGCAGGCATTTATTCAGGGGAGAGATATTAATCTTGATAATCTACACAAACAATTGGATAAAAAATTCAGCGATAAATATACTGCTGAGAAGAAATAAGTTAACACCAGTTTAACACAAACGGCCGATATTGATTTATCGGTCGTTTTTTATTTTAACATCAGGCTTAAAAACTATCAAGGACTAAACTTATTATTAATATTAAATCAGAATTCAGTTAACAGCACATTAACATCTTTGTCATCATAAAAAATCAGAAACTAATTATGATGAAACCTTCCTGAACGGCCAAAATAACACGTTCAGGAAAGCTTCCATAGTCGCTAAAAAAACAAATGATGATGAAAAATTTACTTATTGCAGTGTTGCTCCTGTTTTGCCTTGTCCAGAACCGGGCATTTGCACAAACAACCCAGGCATCAATTTCAGGTGTAATCACCGATCAGCAAAAGAAACCTATTCCTGGGGTTTCGGTGCAGATCAGAAACAATTCAACAGGTTTCACTACTAAAACATCTACCAACGCTCAGGGCGAGTATACTTTTAAAGAGCTTCCATTGGGTGGCCCTTATTCGGTCAAAGCTCTTTATGTAGGCTTTGGCGAGCAGACTAGAAATGGTTATATGTTAAACCTTGGCGATGTAGTTAGGGTAAACGTTGCCATGCAGGAAGCTTCGCAGGATTTAGACGCGGTACAGGTTGTGGCTTCGGGTTTGAGGAACAAAGTTCAAAACTTTGGTGCTTCTACAGAAATTTCTGCCAAAACAATGAACCAATTACCTGTAAACGGGCGTAATTTTTCTAACTTAATGGATTTATCTCCTTTAAGCCGTGGCGGAAATATTTCGGGGCAGTTAGGTTCTTCTACAAATTATACCATTGATGGAATGAATGCTAAAAACCCAACATCAGCTGGTAGTACTACGAGTCGTAGTGGTGCGCCATATTCTATTTCCATTGAGGCCGTTCGCGAGTTTAAGGTAGTAACCAATCAATATGATGTTACTTTAGGCAGAGCCGGAGGCGGTACAGTAACCGCTGTAACTAAATCTGGTACAAACACAGTAAGTGGAAGCGCCTTTGGTTATGGCCGTGCAGATTGGTTAGCCAGCCGTTACGATATCAGAGGTGTAAAGCGTGACAATGATTTCTCTACGTATCAATATGGTTTTACTTTAGGTGGCCCGATCATCAAGGATAAATTACATTATTTCGTTGGTTTAGATCATCAGAAAGATGCTCGCCCATTAATTATTGCCGATGTTAACGGCCCCGCTGATGAAGCACGTTTCAGAATCACGAATAGCACTTTAGCACAGTTTTTGGATGTTGCCCGCACTAAATATGGAGTAGCAAATACACCTCAATATGGTTCTTTTGATAAAAAGCGTGGTTCGGATGCTGCATTTGCCCGTTTAGATTGGCAAATTAATGATAGAAATTTATTAACCATTCGTGATAATTACACAAACGATAGAAATCCATTAGGTTTAGCAGATAACACCGCGATAAATTTCTACGAAAGTTATGGTAACGATAAAAATGTTGACAATAATTTATTGGCAACTTTACGTTCAACCATAAGCAGCAAAATCACTAACGAATTAAAAATACAACATTTATATACTTTCCAGGCGAGTACGCAAAATGATGAATTAACAGGTGCCATTCCAAGAGCAATTGTAGGAAATATAAAATCTGACCTTGCTGATGGTACCAAGGGTATCTCTACCGCAATACAAATTGGTGGCCACCGTTTCGGACAAGAAGGTTTTACCAATAATGTTTTTCAATTGGTAGATAATTTTTACTATAATACCGATAAAGTTAAATATACATTTGGTGTTGACGTGATGTATACGAATGCAAAATCTCTTTATGGCAGTGAAGTTAATGGCCGTTTCGAATATTCAACTTCTCAGATTCAGGACCCTGCTTTTCCAAATGACCCTACAAAAAAGATCGAAGTTCCTGCAATTACAAACTTTAATAACCTTGCTCCGAACAGATTTTATCGTGAAGTACCTTTGGTTGCAGACCCAACTGTTAAAGCAGGCATTTGGAACGCCGCTATTTATGGCCAAATGCAGACTAAATTAGCAAAAGGTTTAGATTTTATAGGTGGTTTGCGTATTGATTACAGCTCTTATCCAAAATCGCCGCTTAATCAGCAACTATTTGATGCTATTGGTGTGAGAACAGATCATGAGTTAAAACAATTTTTAGTTCAGCCAAGAATTCAATTTAACTGGGATATTAATGAAAACCGAACCGACTTTGTTCGTTTCGGAGCAGGTATTTTTGGCTCGGATGTGAACAATTATGTAACCATTAATAACTTAACCTTTGATGGTAAACATTTAGCAACAGTTGATGTTTTTGGCGCAGATGTACCAAAACCAGACTTTATAGGTTATAGAAATGGTACTGTTGCTACACCTTCATTAAGTGCTTTACAGGTACCAACTATCAATACTTATGCAGAAGATGCAAAAATCCCAGTGGTTTATAAAGCCAACTTATCATACAGTAAATTAATTACCGATAAATTTAAGGTTGGGATTACGGGTTACGCAACATTAGGACGTAACAACTACATGTATGTTGACAAAAATATGGCGGCAAATCCATTCTTTACCCTATCTAATGAAGGTAACCGTGGTGTATTTGTGCCAACTTTGAGTATCACAGCAAGTAATGGTGTTGCCGATTGGAAAGGCGGTCGTTTAACCAATCAATTCGGTCGTGTGTTGGAATTAAATAGCAAAGGTAAAGTAAATCAATTCGCTGTAGTTTTAGATGCAACCTGGAATTATTTTAAAGATGGAGAGATCTCTGCAAGTTATACTTATAACGACACGAAAGATAATACCTCGTATAATGGCAACGTGGCAAACTCTGCTACTTTATCCCTACCTGTTAAAGATGATCCAAGAGATTTGAGCAAAATGTCTTATTCAGATAATCAATTCCGTAATAAGGTTGTTATTTATGGAACGTCGCCAAGTTTTTATGGCTTTAGATTAGGTGTTCGTTATTCTGGAATTGGCGGTACACGATATAGCTTATTGGCTGGCGGCAATATTAATGGAGATTTTGTGGCTACAAATGATTTAGCTTTTGTATTCGATAGAAACAATCAAAATATTCCTGCAAATATTCGAACAGGCTTACAGACATTATTGGATAATCCAAGCGCAAGCCAAAGTTTAAAAGATTATATTAATAAATATTCTGGTCAGATAGCAGAGCGAAATGGCGGAGTAAATGACTTTTTTGGTATTGTTGATTTAAAATTAAGCTATCAACTACAATTAAATAAAAAGCATAGTATTGAATTCTCCGGAGATGTGTTTAATTTTGCAAACCTACTTAACAAAAAATGGGGTGTAAATGAAACTTTGGGCAACCAGGCCTTATATGCCGTTAGCGCATTCGATGCTACAAACAAAGCTTATACTTACCGCGTAAATAACACCGGCATTGTTACGCCATCGGGTAACCCCTGGCAGATACAAATCGGTTTACGTTACGGATTTTAACAAACGTTTAGCTAAGTTTCTTAGCTTAAAGTCATAAAAAAAGGGAATGGATTTTTATCCGTTCCCTTTTTTTATGTTTGCATTAACAAACAACAAAACTTAATGGGATTATTACTTAACTACCTGAAAAACCACAAGTGGATTGTGGCCTTAGCGTTATTGCTGGCAGGCATAAATATTGGTTTTTCACTTTTAGATCCATATATCACCGGTCGGATTTTAGACCGTTTTATCAATAAAAAAGATACACTCACCTATGCCCAATACCTTTGGGGTTCGCTGGGTTTAATCGGGTTGGCTATTGGTGCAGCCATGGTTTCGCGTATCGCTAAAAACTTTCAGGATTATTTCACCAGTGTGATTGTTCAAAAAGTTGGCGCAAAAATGTATGCTGATGGTTTGCAACATTCTTTAAAACTACCTTATCAGGTTTTCGAAGATCAACGTAGCGGAGAAACCCTGGGTATTTTACAAAAAGTACGTCTGGATTCGGAGAAGTTTATCACCGCATTTATCAGCATCCTTTTTGTGAGTTTAATTGGAATGATTTTCGTTATCGTATATTCGGTTTCGGTAAGCTACAAAGTTACCTTAGTTTATTTTTCGGCTATTCCGATTATCAGTTTCGTAAGCTGGTTTTTAAGTCGCAAAATTAAAACCATCCAACGTTCTATCGTTGGCGAAACCACTGCTTTGGCAGGATCTACTACAGAATCGTTAAGAAACATCGAACTGGTTAAGAGTTTAGGTTTGGCCGATCAGGAAATTGATCGACTTAATAAAACCACATACAAAATTTTGGGCTTGGAACTTAAAAAAGTGAAATATGTGCGCAGTATGAGTTTTGTTCAAGGCACTACCGTTAACCTGGTCCGCAGTACAATGGTACTCGTTTTACTGCTCCTTATTTTCGACAATACGATTTCTGCCGGGCAGTATTTTTCATTTCTTTTTTACTCGTTCTTCCTTTTCGGACCGCTCCAGGAGCTGGGCAATGTGATTTTAACCTGGCGTGAGGCAGAAGTTTCATTAGGTAACTTTAAAAAGATTTTAAGTACACCAATTGATAAAAAACCTGAGAATCCAACTTCTATTGCAAAAATTAAGGATTTAACCTTTAGCAATGTGGGCTTCAAACACCTAACAGCCAATAGAAATGCTTTAGACAATATTTCGTTTAAAACTCATCACGGGCAAACCATTGCATTTGTTGGTCCATCGGGTTCTGGAAAAAGCACACTGGTAAAATTATTAGTGGGTTTATATCCGGCAAAAGATGGTGAGATTTTATACAATGGTATTCCAAGCAACGATATCGATCTTGACGCTTTACGCGAGAAAATCGGTTTCGTAACGCAAGACACACAATTATTCTCTGGTACAATAAGAGAAAACCTGCTGTTTGTTAACCCTAATGCTACGGATGAAGAATGTTATAAAGTTTTAAACCAGGCGGCCTGTCAAACTTTGCTGGCCCGTGCCGATAAAGGTTTAGATTCGTTAATTGGTGAGGGTGGGGTTAAGGTTTCTGGTGGCGAGAAACAACGTTTATCTATTGCAAGAGCACTGCTCCGTCAGCCAGATATTTTGGTTTTTGATGAGGCCACTTCTTCGTTGGATTCGATTACAGAAGAAGAAATAACCAAAACCATCCGTTCGGTATCAGATTTAACTGATCACATTACCATTTTGATTGCACACCGTTTATCAACGATAAAACATGCTGATAAAATTTATGTTTTAGAGAAAGGCCATATCATTGAAGAAGGAAGACACGAAGAGCTAATTGCGCAAAATGGTTTATATCAGGCCATGTGGCGCCAACAAATTGGCGAAAGAGTTGTTGAAGCTTAAAGGAACAATATCTTTATTATGTTACTAGCACAAGTAGAAAGCAATCAGATCGCAATTATCGTTATTATTGCAGCCATATTATGGCTAGCCCTAATATTAACCGCATTGTACCATATATCGAGAAACAACAGCATCGGTTTCTCGGTAAAGGTACTTTGGTTTATCATTATCCTGCTTGCCCCCTTTCTAGGCTCCATTATTTATCTAATCTGGGGTAAGAATAAGAAGTTTTAATTTACAATGGTCCGTATCCTCACGGACCATTTTTTTGTTTTCACCACCAAGACGCAAAGTCACAATAAATAGTTAATTACCATTGAATTCCAGAGTTATCAACTTTTTAGCAAATCGGCCATTAAAGTTGACAACTCTACACTGGAAAACGTCATTCTGACTGTAGCACAGCGAAAAGCTACACAGTAAATTTATTTCAGCCCCCATTTAGCATGAAATCCTTATACCGTATAGCGTAGTTTTTTTGGAAAGCAATGTTTGTAGTTCTTCGGTTTGGTTCTGCCCCGCTGTTCCTCCTGCCGATAGCTATTGATGAAAAAAATAACAACTCTTTATCGGCATCTGTGCCATCGGGTTTAGGTGGCCAGGGCAAAAGTATAACTGACATTTTTTTTACGGCTATGGGTTTTGCATGAGGGATAGCAGTGGAAATCCTTTTTTGATTTTTCTTCAAAAAAGATTGTAACGAATAGCCCGACCCTTGCGTAGCTTGGGGCATGCCCAAATTATTGCAACAAACTGGGCCTAATGATGTTATAGCCTTGGTTCGTGTCCCCACGGACCATTCTTGTCTTTCACCACAATAATACTTAATTTATTGTTGAATTCCAGAGTTGTAAACCTTCTGGCAAACTGCTTATTAAAGTTGTCAGCTCTTTTAGTAACTAAGCAGCCTTTGTTGTTTGCTCATTAATATCCTGCAAACTCAACTTGGTTAAAGATCGTGTTTTAAACCAGGTAATACCCGCTATAGCTATCGTCATACTTCCGCCAAATACAACTGCCGGGACAAGATTCATCAGCTTAGCTGTTAAACCTGATTCAAATTCGCCGATTTCATTTGATGAGCCAATGAACATACTGTTTACTGCCGAAACCCGTCCCCGCATATCATCAGGGGTAAGTAGTTGCATAATCGTTTGTCTGATGATTACGCTTACGCTATCAAACGATCCCTCCAGAAATAAAAAGAATAATGTTAAATAGAAGTTTTTAGATAAACCGTAGCAAATAATGCTGAGACCAAATCCAGTTACTGCGATTAACAAGTTGCGCCAGGGCTTTCCCATGGGCGAAAAGCGGGTCATGGCCAACATGGTGATTACAGCGCCTGAAGATGCTGCACCACGCATCATTCCCAATCCAAAAGAGCCTAAGTGAAAAACATCTTTGGCAAACATAGGCAACAGGGCTACAGCCCCACCAAAAAAGACAGAAAACAGATCTAAGCTCATGGCCCAAACCATCATTTTGGTTTTAAAAACAAACTGGATACCTTCTTTTAAACTATGGAATATATTCTGTGTGGGCACATAGGTAGCCGGGTGCTTTTTGAAGGTAAATATGCAGATCAATGATATGGTAACAAGACCTACAATTACACTGTATGCTGCTGTAATTCCCCACAACCAATTTACCAATCCCCCAACTAATGGGCCAATAATAGTAGCCAGTTGCCAGCTGCTACTGTTCCAAGTACTCGAGTTTGGATACAATTCTTTCGGTACAATTTTGGCCATTAAAGAAAATGTTGTCGGGCCAAAAAAACCTCTGGCTAAGCCAATGCAGAAAACCAGGCCATACATAATGAGTACAATGAGGTCTTCCTTGAGGTGAAGGTATTTACTGGTAATAATCAGCATTAAAACAGAGGCTAGCCAAACACCTGAGAAAATCTTGATTAGCAACCCACGTTTTTCGCTTTTATCAGCAATGTAACCACCGTACAATGCAATCCCAATGGCAGGAATAGCTTCGCATAAACCAACTAAACCGAGTTTTAGCGGATCGTGTGTTAAATCGTAAATATGATAACCAATAACAACGGCCTGCATTTGGTAAGCAAGTGTAAAAAAGAACCGCATGCCCAAAAATGATCTAAATTCTTTATATCGCAGGGCTGCGAATGGATCTGGTTTTACAATAACGGAGTTGGGGTCTGAATCTGCCACAGAAAAAAGTTTATTTGCAAAACTACGTTTTGAAAATTAAATACGGGAATGACCAAAGGCTTAAGGTTATTTCTTTTTCTATTTAAAAGTAAAAATACCCGCTTGGCAAGTTCAGATATTATTACATAAAAAACCCGATGAATAATACTATCCATCGGGTATCTAGAAATGGTTAGCTTAGTAACCAGGGTTTTGTTCTAGTAAATTATTTTTGTTTACTTCATCGCGGCTAAATGGCCTGAAATAAAGTTTATTGTCCCAACTTCTGTTCTCTTGCGAATTTTCCTCTACCGGACTATAGGTATAATCGTAAATGGTATTGTCGTAATGATAAGGGGCAGACATCGTTTTGCCTGGTTTAAACTTACCAGTAACCTTAATATAAGTGGTTTTTCTGCCCAATGTTTCACCAGCGATTAACCACCTGCGGGTATCATGATAACGTTGTTCTTCGTAAGCCATTTCTATGCGGCGTTCATGGCGGTACACTTCTCTGAGGCCGTCCTGGCCTGTGGCCGTTACAGCAGGCATACCTGCCCTGAAACGGATTTTATTTAGCCAGTTTGTAGCGTTACCCAATTCACCAAGCTCAATACTCGCTTCGATATAATTAAACACTGCTTCGGTATACCTAAAGAAAGGCCAAGGCACATTTTGCGACATCGAGGCATCTACAATACTTGGATCAGGATCGATGAATTTATGATAGTAATAGCCTGTCCAGCTGCCGTTCCAGTTTTCGATAGAACTTGCCCTTGTATCCAGACCTTTAAAATCAAACTTATTGTTTTTATCATCCAATAAATCATATACTCCAGTTTGGATTTGACTGGCTGGATCAACGTTACCTGAAGCTTTATCGCGGGGTTTCCAACCAGCACCATCATATAAAACAGTGGCGTAAAAGCGTGGATCACGATTTTGATAAGGCTCAGCTTTTTGTGCCGGGTTGGTCCAACTAAACTTACTGCCGTCTTTCATTTCATAGTCATCAACCAATAAGCCAATTGGGGTATTACCCGCCCAGTTGTGGTAACCATTAGGGCCATTTTGCTGTGCATGCTTAATATTATTCTGAACTATGAAATAACGTGCAAAAATTAATTCTGAAGCCGCTGCGGCATCTATGTTAGGTGCTTTACTGCCACCACCCATCGCTATACTTTTATAATTCTTGCTTCCTTCTGTTGCAGATACTGGCGAAGATAAATCTAGCATATAACCTCTTGTGGCATCCATTACAGCCTTTGCAGCCGTTTGAGCCAATTTATAACGAGCGATACGATCTTCACTTGCATAACTTAAAAAGTCTAATGTTTGAGCTGGAATGACCGTGTTCTTTTCGGCAAATTTTGCGATAAGTTTTGTCCTGATATGCAAATCGCTTGCAGCATAAATCAACACCCTTGATTTAAGGGCCAAAGCAGCGGTAGCGGTGGTACGCCCCTTTTCCATCGTTTTACCAGTTAACAGTCTATTCGCCTCATCGCAATCTTTTATAATGAAGTTTACACATTCTTCATAAGTATTACGCTTTACACTATAGTTATCGTTGAGTACGTAAGTTTTTGTGATAATAGGCACTCCTCCATAAAAGCGTAATAACTGCTGATAAAAATAAGCCCGTAAAAAATATGCCTCGCCCAACAGCTGATCTTTTAACGTTTGGCTGGTTAGTGAATTATCTCCACTAGTAATTTTCTCGATGGTAATGTTGCAGGCCCTGATGCGGTTATACATTTGTTTATAAGCCCAGGTATCATCAACCCAGCCTAATGTAGATGGGTTAATGGTAGCACTATTAACCAGATCGATACCACGGGTAGGGTGCGTAAACAAGGCTTCGTCAGAAACTGATGCTAACATCTGTTCAGAAAAGCCGCCGTTACCCAATCCGTTATAGATATCGTTCACAAATGCCTGCGCAGTTGCAGGATCTTTCCATACCGATTCGGCAGGCACCTGGCCAGGTGATTCTACGTCCAAAAAATCCTTTTTACACGCAAATGCAAAAAAGGTGATAAGAACCAATAGATATAAATTTCTATTTTGAATTATTGTTTTCATATTCTTCCTTGTAATTGATAAACAGCTATACATTGTTAAAAAGTGGCTTTAATACCCATATTAATTACCCTAGCTTGTGGATAGTATTGTCCACTTGTATTGGTAGATTCAGGATCCCATATCTTGATTTTATCAAGCGTAGCCAAATTGAGTCCATTTGCATACACCCTTACACTATTTAACCCAACCTTTTCAACCAACGTAGTTGGCAATGTATAACCTAGCTCTACATTCTTAAGTCTGATGTAGTTATTGCTCCTTAACCAATAGGTATTGTTTAATGCATTGTTGCTATCGGTATAATAGGTAGCACCCCTGTTTGATAAGCGCGGGTTTACCGAACTTGGATTATCGATACTCCAGCGGTTCAGGTACGACCACTCCAGGAAGTTACCAATATCTCCCGATTCTGTTAAACCAACAATCTGCATCCCGCCGGTTGCCCCTTGAATAAGTACCGATAAGTCAAATCCTTTGTACTGAACATTAAAATTTACACCGCCGGTAAAAGTTGGAGTTCCATTTTTATCCAAACGGACCTTATCATCTGCATTAATTTTGCCATCGCCGTTAATATCTTTAAATTTCATGTCGCCTGCGCGAAGGTTACTCGTTAATGCACTATATTTTTGTTTATTGGCATCACTAATCTCACTTTGATCTTTAAAAACACCATCATACTCGTACACCAACCATGAATTAGTTACCCTGCCAGTAGAACGCTGCCATTCTGGAGCACCAGGGGTTTCATCCCAAAAAACGATCTTGTTTTTAGCATAACCACCATTTACACTCACCCCAAAATTTAAATCACCAACCTGGTCATTGTAGCTTAATTTAAATTCGAAACCTTTGTTGTTTACCTTTCCGAGATTTACAGGTGGTAAACGATCGGTAATGCCCGAACTTTCAGGTACTGAGCTACCTCTACTGATCAGAATATTTGTACGCTTATTATAGAAGTAATCGAACTCTAACGACAATTTATTATTTAAAAAGGATGCATCTAAACCAATATTGGCATTATTTGCTACTTCCCATCCAAAATCAAAATTGGGGACCTTACCTTCAGTTAAGGTTTTGGTTACCAAATCATTAAAGGTATAAGTACCAAAGTTCATCAAACTGAGGTATTGATATTCTTGCAAAGCATCGCCAAAATAGGCTTCAGCTCCCATTTGTCCCCATGAGGCCCTTAGCTTCAAATTGTTGACGAATTTAACATTGTCTTTGAAAAACGGCTCTTCAGATAAGCGCCAACCTACTGATACCCCCGGGAAGAAACCGAAACGCCTATCTTTTGGAAAGATATAAGATCCATCTACCCGCCACAAAAATTCTGCAAGGTATTTTTCTTTATAATTATAACCCACCCTGCCAAAATAGCTTAACCGTGCTCTTTTAAATAAATTATTCGGATCACCAGGATTATTGCCTAATGATTGCTCTCTTTCATCACCTGCAAGTAATTCTTGAACAGATGATGATATAAAGTATCTTCTAAACGCAGTAAAACCATCGTTGTTAACTGTTTCGCGTGTTACACCGGCCATTAAACCAATAGTATGATCGCTAATCTTTTTATCATAGTTAACCATTCCGGTTAAGTTTATGGCCAATTGTCCACCTGCGGTTTCCCTAAGCCTTGGATCGGTGTATTGAGAGCGCACCGTACCTGCCAGCACTGGCGTTACACCATCGGCTGCAAACGTTTTCTTGTCCCAATCGTAAAGTGTCCAGGGCAATTGCCAGTTTTTTTGCCTGCCAGAATATTTATCTATTGCAGCTGTACCGGTTACCTTTAATCCATCAACACCAGGAATTTTAATTTCTACTTTACCTGTAGTTTGAAAGTAATCTCTAACATCTTTATTAGTTCCCGTTAAGTCTGTAGTAGAAACCACCGGATTATAACCATATTCAATATCCCTACCAGGCAATCCGTTAGGCCATATGGCTATCTCGTTAGGCCTTCCACGCATTAAAAATCTAAAGATATCACCTGCTGAAACCGTTGGAAAATTACGATCTTCCTCTCTCGCACTTACCCCTAATGTTGTAGTAATGTACTTACTTAATTTTGCTTCAAGGTTAAAACGCATATCATACTGCTGATAACCTGTTGCAGAGTTTTTATAATAGCCGTCCTGACTGAGATAGCCTAGTGAAAGCAAATATTTAACATTTTCGCTACCTCCATTAATCTGAACGTTATGTCTTTGCTGAGGCGACCAATTTTGGAAAGTAGTTTTAAACCAATCAGTATTGGGATACCTTAAAGGATCTGATCCGTCGCCGAATTTCCGGATTTCATCTGGTTTGTAAGCTGCATTAATCGTTTTACCGCCAGTAGATAAATAAGTACCTGTTGTTTTGAAACTATTCCACGCTGCCGACCATTCATTCGGATTAAGATCAGAGCCGAAAATATTCAGTTCATTTAAAATCTCAGCATATTGAGTGGAATTAGCCATTTTAGGTATACGTGTAGGCTGTTGTAGGCCATAACTAAAATCATAAGAAAATTGTGGTTTCCCCGATTTCCCTAATTTAGTAGTGATGAGGATTACTCCATTTGCAGCCTGCGAGCCATAAATAGCTGCAGATGCATCCTTTAGCACCGATACACTTTCTATATCGTTCGGATTTAGCCGCTCGATCCCACCTGCCCGGTTAGGTATTCCATCGATTACAATTAAGGCATTATTATTACCAAGCGAATTTATACCGCGAATCCGGATCGTTGAGCCATCATATCCCGGCTCCCCGCTTCCTTGCAGTGCCGTAACGCCTGGCAAACGACCAGCCAGTGAATTGGTTAAGTTTACTGAAGATGATTTGGCCAGCTCTGTACCTTTAACCGATGCTACAGCACCGGATACAACTGCCTTTTTTTGGGTTCCATACCCTACTACTACTACTTCAGATAAGTTTTGGTTGTTCTCTAATAAACGGACATTAATATTGGTTTGGTTTTTTACCTGAATCTCTTGATCTACATAACCTACATAGGTAAATACTAAAGTAGCATCTTCAGGTACTTTTATGCTAAATTTTCCGGAAGCATCTGTTACAGTAGTTGCAGCACCTCCTTTTAATTTGACACTTACTCCAGGAATCGGTCCTTTAGCATCGGTAACCTGTCCCTTCACAATAATATCCTCAAGCGGAGGTCTGTAAAAATCAAAGGGTTCTTTTTCGTGCAATGATGCTTCAGCAGACATGCTGGTAAACGGGGAAAAAACGAGACAACCACCGCAAACAAGAAACATGCTACTTCTGGCAAAAGTCTTCCATAGATTTTTTTTCATAGTTTTCAATTTATTTTGGTTAGATAATAATTGTATTATAATTTAATACTCATAAGTAATATCGAACTGTCATTACACAAATCAATTAAATATGACTTATCGACATAATTGCTTACACCACTTAACATCAAAAAAAATTAAGGCTCCCTTCTAATTACGCCAATAAATCATTGTTAACCATGTCTAATCGGCTTTAATTAATTCCAAATTCATTTTTTGAATTGAAAATTGCAAGGTACGATGTACCTAATTTTGGACTTGCCGACGCTACAGTTCACATTTGGTTACACGCAAGATAGAAATATTAGGAGTTAAAAAAAAGGGGGTATAATAATAATTATAAGGAGCTGACTCGTAAAAAAATAATTACAAACGACACAAAGTAGCACTAATAATACAGCACTAAATATTATTGCAGAGTATGAGGAGAAGGGAGTTAAAATGATTAGAAACAAATTAAACTCAATACAAGATTAGCTTATCTTGTCGAAAGAAATGCCTCTTTCTAATTTTTGCAGGTAAGCTTTCAAGATTGAATTTTCGGGCTTTGCCAGCTGCGGATCGTCTTCAAAAATTGCGATTACTGTATTACGTGCTTCAGACAAAATAATCTGGTCTTTGGCCAGGTCTGCAAGTTTCAGATCTAAAACACCGCTTTGCTGAGTTCCTGTAATATCGCCAGGGCCGCGTAACTGTAAATCTATTTCTGATATTTCGAAGCCGTTGTTGGTTCTTACCATTGTTTCTAAACGAATCTTACCTTCTTTACTCAGTTTATTCCCACTCATTAATATACAGAAAGACTGTTCTGCACCACGGCCTACCCTACCACGCAACTGATGGAGTTGTGAAAGCCCAAACCGTTCGGCATTTTCAATTACCATTACCGAAGCGTTAGGTACGTTTACGCCCACCTCTATTACAGTAGTGGCTACCATAATTTGGCTTTTACCATCAATAAACTGCTGCATTTCGAACTGTTTATCGGCATTGGGCATTTGCCCGTGTACAATACTCATTTGGTAATCTGGCCTTGGAAACTGGTAACTCAGTTGTTCAATTCCAGCTTCGAGATGCAAAAGATCTAATTTCTCGCTTTCTTTAATTAAAGGATAAACAATATAAACCTGCCTGCCTTTAGCAATTTCCTGCTTCATAAAACCGAACATCCTGAGGCGTTGGCCTTCAAAAAGATGTTTGGTTTCTATAGGTTTTCTGCCGGCAGGTAATTCGTCAATAACCGAAACATCTAGATCGCCGTATAAGGTCATGGCCAAAGTACGCGGAATTGGCGTAGCGGTCATCACGAGAATATGTGGAGGAATGATGTTTTTCCGCCAAAGCTTGGCGCGTTGCTCTACACCAAAACGATGCTGTTCATCAATCACAACCAACCCCAAATTTTTAAATTGAACCTTATCTTCAATCAGGGCATGTGTTCCGATCAGAATATCGATTTCTCCATTCTCCAATTGCTCATGTAAAGCTGTACGCTCCTTCTTTTTGGTATTTCCTGTAAGGATAGCAACACGCACCAGGTCGTTGGTTACAAGTTCTGTAATAGAGGCATAGTGTTGACGGGCCAAAATTTCCGTTGGAGCCATCATACAGGCCTGGTAGCCGTTATCATTTGCCAAAAGCATACTCATCAATGCAACCGCAGTTTTACCGCTTCCTACGTCACCCTGAACAAGCCGGTTCATTTGTACACCACGTTGTGTATCAATTCTAATTTCCTTAACTACTCTTTTTTGGGCATTGGTTAATTCGAAAGGCAAAAACTCACTATAAAAGCGGTTTACTTTTTCGCCAACCTTTTCAAAAGTTACACCTTTAAATTTTAACTGGCGCAGATGTTTATTGTGCAAAAGCTGTAACTGGATGAAGAATAATTCTTCAAACTTAAGACGTCTTTCTGCAGCGTTTAAATCCTTCTGATTTTTAGGAAAATGAATATTCAGCAAGGCTAACCTTTTATCTGGCAACTGATACTTATCAATGATGTATTGTGGTAAATTCTCAGGAACCTGGGGAATAATCTGATCCAACAAGCCGGCAATTAAACGTTGTAGGCCTTTTGAATCGAGATTAAACTTTTTAAGCTTCTCTGTTGAGTTATAAACCGGCTGTAAGGTTAAATTCCCACGCCCCACCTGTTTACGCTGGTACAGCTCCATTTCCGGATGCGAGATACTAAATGTTCCGTTAAAGATGGTTGGTTTCCCAAAGGCTACGTAAGCAGTGCCAACAGTGATATTATCATCAACCCATTTTAGGCTCTGGAACCAAACCAATTCCATCATTCCGGTTTCATCTTTAAAAACAGCAACAATACGTTTTGCTCTTTTATCGCCAATTACTTTTTTGCTGATCACACGCCCAATAATCTGGATATACTGCGAATCAGGATTGATCTGGTTAATCTTGAAATATTTTGTACGGTCGATATACCTGAAGGGATAGTGCGCCAGCATATCCTGATAAGTGAACAGGCCGAGGTCCTTTTTCAAAACATCAGCACGGCTTGGCCCAACGCCCTTTAAAAACTCAACAGGTGTATCTAATACCGAATTAAACAAAATATTTTACTGTTTCTTGTAAACAACACTCTTTAGCAACTGTGCATTAAAAATAACGATCGATAGCAGCAAAAGCAAATAGGCGAAAAGTTGGTGCAGATCTATTTTCTCCTTAAAGTAAAAAAATGCAACGGTAAAAGCAACAATAGGATTGAGATAGATCAAAATACCTAAGGCCGACGAAGGCATGCCCAACAATGCATACGAATTTAAAAAGAGTGGGATAATGGTAAATACAATGGCAATCAAAAATATATGCGACCAAAAGAAGGTTTCGGTAGGAAAAGGTGCAGCATTAAGAAAATACAACGGCAGCATCATTAATCCTGATAAAATTAACTGAACGCCCAAAAAGTTAAACTTATCTACATCTTTAATTACTTTCAGCACAATAACATATAGGGCATAAAAAGATGCAACGATAATGGCCCACATTACTTCGTGTAACGAGCCTGTTGCCAATAAGATGATGCTTATAAATGCAATGATCAGGGCAATAATTTTAGCCTTGGTTAACTGCTCTTTTAAAATGATAAATCCACAGAGTGCAGTTAACAGTGGGCACACCATATAGGCAAAGGCCGCTGCTTTTAAACTTACACTATTTACGGCATAAATATAGGTAAACCAGTTTCCCGTAATCAGAAATGACGACACTACAGTAAGCAGCAATAGTCTGGTTTTCTTGCGCGCGCTTAATGATTTTAAGAAATTCAAATCATTTTTTAATGCTTCTCTTCTGAATAAAAGAATGGTTGCCCAAACTACAATAATGGAAATAAATATCCTGTAGTATAAAATTTCGTGTGGCGGAAAACCCTTTATGTTACGCAAAGGTATAGACATTGTTCCCCAGATAATGTAAGGAACAATGCCCGCTATAAAATATTTGCTTTTACTATCTGCCAAAATTAGCCTACAATGGCAATTACAGAAATTTCTACATTAACATTTTTAGGCAATACCGAAACCTGAACCGTTTCGCGCGCAGGGAAATCAGCAGTAAAATACTGCCCATAAACTTCGTTTACCTGAGCAAAGGTACCCATATCGCTTAAGAAGATGGTAGACTTTACTACGTTATCGAAAGTTAAACCTGCTTCAAGCAAAACAGCTTTAAGGTTACGCATTACCTGGTGCGTCTCTTCTTCAATATTACCAATATTTAATTCTCCATTTTCGGGATTAATAGCTACCTGGCCTGATACGAATAAAAAGTTTCCAGCTTGTACAGCTTGGCTATATGGTCCAATTGGAGCTGGAGCATTGGTTGTTTTAATAATTTGTTTCATATAATTTGGGGTTATTTAGCAAGCCATTGAATTAGCTTGTAGATGATACCTGCAAGAAAAATTAAGATGGCCAATGCATTGATAAAATGCATAATTCTCAGATTGATATTATTTGGCCTGTTCGGATCCTTTTTTCTAAAGAAGTACATAACACAAACTTAGCTAAAAAGCTTAACACAGAAAATTAAAAGGCACAAAAAAAGTCCTGACTTTCATCAGGACTTTTTTTAAATCTTATATTGAAATACTAGTTTCTAGCAGTTTCAACACGACGGTTTTGGATACGACCTTCTTCAGTATCGTTAGAAGCAATTGGGTTAGCTTCGCCATTACCTTTAGTAGCAACTTGACTAGCGTTAACGCCAGAGTTTACTAAGTAAGTTTTAACAGAGTTAGCTCTGTCTTTAGATAATTTCAAGTTATATGCAGCAGTACCTTCGCTTGAAGCGTAACCGTTTACAGTTACTTTACCACCGTTTTCACGTAACACTGAAGATAATTTATCTAAAGTAGGATAAGACTCAGTTTTTAAAACTGAAGAGTTGAAATCGAAACCGATTTTTTCGAAACCAGTTACATTGCTAGTAGCAGTAGAATCAACTTGTGGTTTTGGAAGAGGACAACCTGAACCATCAACAGCAGTACCAGCAGGAGTTCCTGGGCATTTATCGAATTGATCAGCAACACCGTCACCGTCAGTATCTTTTTTCAAATCTTCAACTGATTTTTCAACAGCAGAAACACGGTTTTTCAATGCTTCAACTTCTTGACGTAAAGTTGGATCTTTTAACTCATCGTACATAGTAGCTAATGGGTTAGTCCACTCTAAACTTGGTTTAGCAGAAGAACCTAAAGAGAATTCTAAACCAGCATAACCGTAAGAGAATTTATCTTTAGTTTGACCTTTTGCATAAACTCCATCTAAGTTATCAGCATCAACAAAGTTCATGGTGTAACCTAAGTTAAAGTTAACACGCTCAGAAACTTTGAATTTAACGCCAGCACCAACTGGAATGTAGAAACCTTTTACGTAATCTTTAGCATCATGTCTGTCATCAGCAGGACCAACAGCTTTACCTTTCCAATCAATAACACCAGTTTGTGTTGTAATTTTTGGAGCATAAGCCATATAACCAGCACCAGCAGTTAAGAAGAAACCTACTGAGTTCTCACGACGTAAGAAATCGATAGAACCTACATTTACAACACCACGTAAATCTACAGCATATTGTAATTCAGTTTCGAAGTCTTTTACAGCTGGGTTAGAAATACCTTCGTTAGTACCTGAAAGTTTACCACGAGTTCCGTTTAATTCTAAACCGAATGAGTGACCTAATTGTTTACGGATGTTTAAACCGTAACCTAAGTTAGCATCCCATTTGTTAAAATCATTAGTACCACCGATAGCAACAACTGGCATTAAAACACCACCGTGAACACCGATAGACCAAGTTCTGTACTGACCTCTACCGCCAAATACCTTGACAGCAGAAGTTGTTGCAGGTGCATCCTGAGCGACAGCAAGAGAAGCAACTCCTGTTAATGCCACTAAAGAAAGCGCAACACTTTTCTTTAAAGTAGAATAATTCATAATCTTTTTTCTTTTTTAAGGGTTAAACAATTTAATTGATTAATTTTTTAGTAATGCCAAAATTAAACAAAATTTTAAATTTTCAAACTTTTATACAAACTCCGTTCCAAACTTCACAGTAATTAATCATTTTATTACATTTGGCCATTGCCATATAAAAATACCATTTTCATGAAATATCCTACTATTGATCAGTCATTATTTATACTAAACAGAAAAAAATTCTCTAATCACCTAAAAAACAATTCATTAGCTATATTCAACTCAAGTGATGAATTTCCTAGAAGTGGCGATCAGAGCTTTATTTTTAAGCAAAACCCTGATTTATTTTATTTATCTGGAATTGATCAAGAACAAACAATATTGCTATTATTTCCTGATTGTCCTAATCCATTGTACAGAGAAGTCCTGTTTTTAAGACAGACTAACGATTACATTAAAGTTTGGGAAGGATACAAATATACTAAAGAGCAAGCTAAAGCTGCATCGGGTATTCAAGCGGTATATTGGTTGGAGGATTTCGACAACATATTGCATAGCATTGTGAACTATGCTGAACATATTTATTTAAATACAAATGAAAATGACAGGTATGCCCATGAGGTTCCTTATCGTGATATCCGTTTCATTGAGAAAATGCGGGCGAAATATCCATTGCATCATTATGAACGTTCGGCACCAATTATGCGAAATTTACGTGCAATTAAATCAGATGTTGAAGTTGAGCTAACTAAAAAGGCATCAGCAATAACACGCGATGCCTTTATCAGGGTATTAAAATTTACCAAGCCTGGTGTTAAAGAATATGAAATTGAAGCAGAGATTATCCACGAATTTATCCGACAAGGCGGAACAGGCCATGCCTACTCTCCTATTATTGCTTCCGGCCATAATGCAAACATCCTCCACTACAATGATAATAATCAAGAATGTAAAGATGGCGACGTAATACTTTTTGATTTCGGTGCCGAATACGCAAATTACAATGCAGATATGAGCCGCTCCATCCCTGTTAACGGTCGGTTCACCCAAAGACAAAAGCATGTATACAATGCGGTATTGCATGTAATGAAAGAATCGATTAAATTGATTGGCGAAGGAACCATATGGAACACTTACCACGAACAGGTTGGCGAAATTATGACTGAACAACTGATTAATCTCGGACTTATTTCTACAACAGACGTGAAGAACCAAACAGCAGCGTGGCCAGCTTATAAAAAATACTTTATGCATGGCAATTCTCACCATTTAGGCATTGATGTACACGACTTTGCAGGAAGATACACGCCATTTGCAGCAGGCAATATTTTAACTGTTGAACCAGGAATCTATATTCCAGAAGAAGGTTTGGGTATCCGCTTAGAAAATAATATTCTTATCACCGCAAACGGAAATGTAGATTTAATGGCCGATATCCCACTAGAAGCTGAAGAAATTGAAGATATCATGAACAGTTAGTTCAATTGCAGTTGGCCGTTTTCAGTTAACCAGTTTCAAATTTATAGGTTAACCATTGCTGATAAATTCATCAGCAAAACGATAAATATTAAAATCATCTTGCTTTAAGGCTGCCTGAACTTTTTCTAGCAGCCTTTTTTTATCTACCCCCCTCATCCTCTCATGTTGAATGAGTCTCCAGGCTTTCTCTGCAAACAGAAAAGCCCTTCGGTTATGATCAGAAGTAAGCGGGTTGATTATCCAAGCACATAATTCATCAATACCTATATTTTTATCGGCCACAGTTTTTAATATTGGGATAGTCTTCGTGCCCTGATGAACAATTTTCTTTAAATTATTGGCAAAAATAGCTGCACCTTCTCTATCAGCCTTGTTTATCACAAAGCAATCGGCAATCTCCATCAAACCAGATTTGATATTCTGCACCTCATCACCCGATTCGGGAACCAGCACCACGATGGTTTTATCTGCTAATCCGGCAATTTCTACCTCCGATTGCCCAACACCAACAGTTTCTACAATAATCAGATCAAAATTAGCTGCTTTTAAAACATCGACCATTTCGATGGTTTTCGCCGAAATACCCCCCAGAGCGCCCCGGGTAGCTAACGAACGGATAAAAACATTTGGATTGTTAAACTGGCCAGCCATACGGATACGATCACCCAGCAAAGAACCAAAATTAAATGGAGAGGTAGGATCTATCGCCAATATAGCAATGCGCATTCCTTTCGTAACAAGATGACCAGCTATTGCATTTACCAAGGTGCTTTTACCGGCACCTGGAGGTCCGGTAATGCCTAAAACCGGCACATTAACCTGACTATCTAAATCTCTTAAAATCGAATCGGCGGGTGTAATGTTGTTTTCGACAAGGGTTAATGTTCTTGCCAAAACCTTGTAATTCCCGGCTTTTACTTCGCTTAAAATGGATAGATGCGTATTCATCAATAAAACTATCTTTGTACAAATAAACAAAAATTATCAGCTACAAAGCATCCCCATAATGAAAGTTACCGGTTTTACCTTTTTAAGAAATGCAATTGTAAACGATTATCCAGCAAAAGAAGCCATACTTTCAGTATTACCTTTGTGTGATGATTTTATAGTTGCACTGGGCAACTCATCTGATGAGACTTCTGAAATGGTTAAAAGTATCGATCCTAAAATCAGGACCATCGATACCGTTTGGGATGACAACATAAGGGAAGGCGGTCGTGTTTTTGCTGATGAAACCAACAAAGCTTTAGCAGAAATAAGTGAAGATACCGATTGGATGATCTATATTCAAGGTGATGAAGCCATACATGAAGATTACCTCCCCTTGATCAAAAAAGAAATGGAGTTAGCGCTTAACAACAGCAATGTAGAGGCCTTACTTTTAAAATACAAACATTTTTATGCTTCTTATGATTATCTGGCTGAATCCAGACGGTGGTATAGAAGAGAGGTTCGGATTATAAAAAATTTACCAGGGGTAAAATCTTACCGCGACGCGCAAGGCTTCAGAATTAACGACAGAAAGCTTAGGGTTAAGCTAATTGATGCTTACATTTATCATTATGGCTGGGTTAAACCACCAAAAGGATTACAAGGTAAAGTGCGGAACTTTAATCAGTTTTATCAAACAGAAGAATGGATTGAAGAGAATTATCCCGTGCAGGAAACCTATGATATGCACAATGCCGATCGTTTAGTTCATTTTAAAGGCAGCCATCCAAAAGTAATGCAGGAAAGAATTGCTGCTGCAAACTGGAAATTTGAGAAAGATTTAACCAAGGAAACTCCAAAAATGAATTTCCGCAGGAGAGTTCTACAAAAAATTGAAGATTTAACAGGAATGCGTTTGTTCGAATACCGGAATTATAAAATTGTAAAGTAGTCTACAATTTAAATCTGTCTATATTTGCATAATTTTTTTCTTCTAAATACACGATTTAATTAATGGAAAAGCCTAAGGTCTTAGTAACTTTTGATTCGATGAAAGATGCCAATTGTGGCTATTTTTCATTTGGAAAAGGATTAGGCGACGCATTAATCCAGGAAAACAAAGAAAGGTTTGAATTAAAATTTTATCTTTTCAAACAGACAAAATATCTTTTTAACGGCTTGGTTGATATCATTTATCTTTCGAGATTAGATCGGTTATTTTTTAAGAAAAAAAATGATTTCGAAGTTGTTCATCTCTCTGATCAGACCTGCAGATTACGACCTAGCAAAGTAAACGCAAAAAAAATAATGACCATTCATGACATGAATAAGGTTCATTTAAAGTTTAGCAAGCCGCACAGAATCCAGGTATATCTAAAAAAACTAGGCAAGCTAATATCACAGTGTGACAAAATTGTATGTATATCGCAGTTTGTTGCAAATGATGTGAAACACTATTTTCCTGAGTCAGCAAATAAAATCAATGTAATTTATAACGGGGCCGATAAATTAGTTTCAGATGAAAATCATCAGCCAGCTTTTAAACCCAGAAAAAAATTTCTATTTACCATTGGTTTGCTTTCGGTACAAAAAGGTTTTCACTTATTACCTGCATTATTAAAAGATAACGATTTTGAACTGGTAATTTCTGGAAGGGAAACATCCCACAAACAGCGGATTTTAGAGGAAGCAGAAAAACATAATTGTCTGGATAGGGTACACATTACCGGGCCAATTAGCGATGAAGATAAAGCCTGGTACTACAAAAATTGCGATGCTTTTTTATTCCCTTCAGTTGCCGAAGGTTTTGGTCTTCCTGTAATAGAGGCCATGTACTTTGGAAAACCTGTTTTCCTCTCAAAATTCACCTCACTCCCAGAGGTTGGCGGCAACGTGGCTTATTACTTCGATAATTTTGAACCTGAACACATGCAGGAGGTATTTAAAAAAGGAATGAGTGATTTCGCGCAAAATAATCGTGTTAAAGAAGCAATTGCCCAAGCAGAAAAATTTTCGTGGGAAATTGCAGCCAACCAGTATCTGAATTTATATCAGGAATGTTTGGAAAAATAATAAAAAGTAAGTTTTAATGGCAAAATTAACAGGTTTAAAAATATAAGTAAGTTATAATAACAGTTCCTAAACCTGTATTTCATGATAAGGATCAAATAATTAGCGCCCAACGGTTAACGCGATACATCCCCGTAAAACAGCATCTCAATCCATTCTAAAACCCAAGAATTGTAATTTTAATTATGTTGGGTTTCACGATCTTATTCATATGTACGAAAAACCGTACATTTGCCTGAATCTTATTATATTTTTTCTTTACGGCTAAGGTACTTCCCTAAGTTCCGTTATATATACAATACCTAATGAAAACTTATTTTCGTTTATTATCATTTGCCAAGCCCATAGAAAAGTTTGCAATACCCTATCTGATAACTACATTATTTGGTATTTTTTTTAATACTTTTCTTTTTACGCTACTTGGTCCTTTAATGCAAGCACTGTTTTTAGGAAAATGTGATGATCCGACCAAAATTGCAGAAAGTAAAAGTTCATGGGATTTATTAGGCCGCTTTAACAACTACATTGATGGTATTATTGCTGACGATAAAATCCTGGCGCTAAAAGTAATTTGTGTTATTATTATTGCAACAGTATTTCTTGCTAATTTTTTTCGCTATTTCTCTCAGCGTTTTATGGAAGATTTACGTGTGCATACGCTACTTAACATACGTAAAACGGTTTTTAACAACGTAATGAATTTACATGTTGGCTACTTTAATAACGAACGCAAAGGCGATATTATATCAAAAGTAGCATCTGATGTGCAGGTAGTTCAGTTTACAGTTACCAACACACTGCAGGTTGTTTTTAAAGAACCGTTACAATTACTGTTTTTTATTGGGGTATTGGTTTCCATCTCTGCCAAATTAACTTTATTCTCTTTATTGGTTATTCCGATTTCAGGCTTTATCATCAGCAAAATTGTAAAAAGATTAAAACAACAAGCCACACAATCACATGAATCTTTTGCAAAAATGATTGGTTTTTTAGATGAGTCGTTAAGCGGCATTAAGATTATTAAAGCTTTTAACGCAACAGAACGTGCAAAGGAAAGATTTGATACCGAAAATAAGTTTTACTCTTTTTTAAACAGAAAAATGGCTAGAAGGCAACAATTGGCCTCTCCAGTTTCACAAACCTTGGGTGTTTTAGTTGTTGTATTTATTCTTTTATATGGTGGTACGTTAATATTAAGTGGAAAAGGCGATTTGAAAGCGGCAGAATTTGTAGTTTATTTGGCTACTTTTTCTCAAGTATTGCAACCCGTAAAAGCGATCGCCGATTCCTTTAGTGGCATTCACTCAGGTATTGCTGCCGGCGAACGTGTTTTAGACCTTATTGATACCAAACCAGCTCTAGTAAATAAAAGTGATGCAGAAGTATTAGCTAATTTCAGCAATGCACTAACCTTCGAAAATGTTTCATTCTTTTATGGCGATAAGCAAGTATTAAATAACATTAATATTAATATAGAAAAAGGGCAAACAGTAGCGCTTGTAGGGCCTTCTGGAGGCGGGAAAAGTACATTAATGGATTTAATCCCTCGTTTTCATGATCCAAAATCAGGAACGATTAAAATTGATGGCCACGATTACAGAGAACTTACTGTTGAAAGCATCAGGGCACAAATGGGAACTGTTAATCAAGAATCTTTTCTATTTAACGATACCATTTTTAATAACATTGCGTTTGCCAAACCAGATGCCACAATGGAAGAAGTTGTTGCCGCAGCGAAAATTGCAAATGCGCACGATTTTATCGAGAATACAGAAGATGGTTATCAATCTTTTGTCGGCGACAGAGGAAATAAACTCTCAGGAGGCCAGAAACAGCGTGTTTGTATTGCAAGGGCTGTATTGGCTAACCCACCAATCATGTTGTTGGATGAGGCCACTTCAGCCTTAGATACAGAATCTGAAAAATTAGTGCAGGATGCCTTAAATAACCTGATGAAAAACCGCACCTCAATTGTAATTGCTCACCGTTTAAGTACGATACAACATGCCGATAAAATTGTGGTGATAGATAAAGGCTGTGTAGTAGAAACTGGAAGCCACAATGAGCTAATGAACAAAAATGGTTTATATAGGCGCTTAATCGACATGCAGGCCTTTAACGACTAAATATTTAGATGAGGAGAGTATTATTTTTTATGCCTGATAATCCGCTAAAAAAAAATGCGGGTAACAGAACCAGGGCTTTAAGTATGTTAAGCTATTTTAAATCAAGAAATTTTGAAATTGATTTTGTAAGCGAGTATTTCACCGGAAAATGGAACGAAACAGATATTAAAGCATTTGAGCAAGCAGGCTTGGCCAGTAATACTTATGTAATTAAAAAAAAACCATCTAAAAAAAACATATTCTATTATCTGCTTTTTTATAAACTGCCGAATTTTTTCTATCAAAATAAAGCTTGGTTCTTTCCGCTTCACTTTCCTGAATTGGTCACCTTAAGGTTTAAGAGGGCTTTCAAAAAAATTCTAAAAAACAACGATTACGATTATATCTTTATTAATTATGCCAGTTGGGCTACATTGGTAGAGGATAACCACTTTACAAAAAAATCGACAAAAGTAATTGATACACACGATTTTATAACGGCTCAACTTCAAAAAAAAGTTAATATTGGCCAATCTTTTAAAGAAGAAATCAGAAGAATTTCCCTATTTGATATTGCTTTAGCGATTTCTGTCGAGGAACAGTATATCTTTAGTCAATTTTGTAAAAACAAGGTCGTGTTAGCGCCAATGATGCTTGATAAACCACAAAATCTTCGTGATATTAATGAAAAATCATTTGATCTGATATATGTAGCTAGCGATAATGTACATAATCAAAAAGCTGCTCATTGGTTTTTTAACGAGGTATACCCATTATTACCAAATAACATACAGATATGCGTCATTGGGCAGATAAACGAGCATCTTTCAATAAAGGCCCCGAATGTTGTTTCCGTAAACTTTGCCGAAGATTTATCAATTTATTACCAAAATGCTAAAGTAGCGCTATGCCCTATGCTTACGGGTACTGGAACCAAGATAAAAGTAGTAGAAGCATTATCTTATGGCCTGCCCGTGGTATGTAACACAAGGGGAATTGATGGATTGATCAATAAAACCAATAATGGCTGTTTGGTTAGTGATGACCCCATTGAATTCGGAAATAATATCATACTACTATTAACAGACGAGTCGGAATATAAAAAACAGGCAGAAAATGCTTTAGATGCTTTTAGCATCAATTATGAAAAGGAACACTGCTATAAAAATCTTGATAAATTATTTTTGAAATGACCTTATTTTTTACTGTAGCAACCACAAATTATCTCCCTTTTGCTGTATCATTATTAGATTCGGTTAAAAAGTATCATCCAGATTTTGAATTCTGTATATGTCTTGCCGATTACATTACGGATGATGAAATAGAGCGTAATAACCTGATGAATAAATATCCGATTGTTCAACTTCATGAACTAGGTGTAGATGAATTTGATTTTATAACTCAAAATTATAACCCGATGCAATTGGCCAATTGTTCAAAGGTACTTTTTGCCAAATATTTTTTAGACCAAGTTCATATTAATCAAGTTATTTTTTGCGATTCTGATACGTTCTTTTTCGGACCTTTACCCAAAAGCACAGTTAATGATCACGAAATAATACTAAGCCCACATTTTACACAGCCGCCCAGCATTGATATGAAACGTCAAGAGTTGGAGGTTTTAAATGCTGGTTTGTATAACGGAGGTTTTTTTAAACTAAGAAAATCACCCCAAACGTTTAAATACCTTGCATGGTTACGCGAGCGTTCGGTTAAAGAATGTATATACGATTTTAAAAGGGGATATTATGGTGAGCAATTGTGGCTGAATCTTGTTCCTTTATACTTTAAAGAAACTTTTATAGAAAGAAATGAAGGCGTAAATGTAGCATATTGGAATTTACACGAACGAGAAATTTCAGAAGTAGACGGTTCTTTCTTTGTCAACAATATTACTCCACTTAGCTTTTTTCATTATAGTGGTTGGGATTACTTCGCACCTGAAGAAATTTCTAAATGGGCTTTATTTACATCAGAAATGCGCCCAGAGATTAAGCCTTTACTACTAAAATATCATGAAGCGCTTCAAGCCAACGAATACGAACACTACATTAACAAGCCCAACTATTATACAAGTAAAAATAACTTAAATAAAAAATCGTTTTTTAGTACTTTAAAAAAGAAGTATTTTAAACGCTAAAAGATTTTAATTAGGCTATAAAGTTTTTTGAATCGTATTTTTTTAAGTCATTTCATCTAAGATATCCTCTAAAATTGCAACTTGTTTTTTTACTTCGTACCCAAGTGCCTGTCTTTTAATTTCTTCTTTATTAAAAGCTAAAGGATTACTTTCAATCTCCTTCATTGCATAAGCCAAATCCTCAATTCTCCAAGAGTTAATAACTCTACCAGTATGTGGATATACAAATTCACTAATCCCTCCAGAGTTAAATCCTACAATTGGTTTGCCTAAAGCAGCGGCCTCTAGCATTACCAATGGGAACGAATCTTCTCTTGACAGCAACAGGAAAGCATCAGCCGAGTTAAGATAATTATAATATTCCTCTCGCTGAACACCTAAAAACTTAACCCTACCGGGGAAATTAATATGTAAAGCTTTCTCTGTGTAATAATATAAGCCAGTATATTCATCGCCTCCAATCCAAATAAACTTAAAATTTTGAGGGACTACTTTAAGCAAAGTAACTAAAAAATCAATCCCTTTTATTAAAGATGTTTTTCCTGAAATTGCCCATACAAAATCATCACTGCTAAAACCAATAGCTGCTTTTACTTCTGGAGCTAATTTAGTGTAGGTTATTTTATCAGTATCAATAAAACCATATAATAGTTTCACATCTGTTCTCCCCATATCCCTTATCTTATTACACACAGCTTCAGAACAACCAATAAGGATTGATGAATAGTTGATAATTCTCTTTAAATCATTATATGTAATGAAATTATAAGCTATTGTTAGTTCATGCACATGTGTTATAATTTTAACCCCTAGTTTTTGTGCTATTTCGTAAACCTCAGGGATTATTATAGTATTAACATACCAAAAATCAACATTATTCTTTTTATGAATTTGTTTTAACTGATATTCTAGTGGATTAACCTTGAAGGCCTTTAAAATTGCTCTGAATGCCTTTCGAAATAAATTTTTACTCTTTTTGTATGGTAAAAAGTATTTAATATGCGTGGGCAAAACATCTATAAAATCTCCTCTTTCTTTACAGAATATTAAAGGGGTAAACTTATTTTTATTTAGATGATTTAAGGAATACCACAAAAGCATTTCTGAACCTCCCCTACCTAAATTTTGTGTTATAAATAATATTCTTTTCATAACAGAATAATCAATTGAATAAAAAAACCTATTAATTTGTGTAATTCTACTCAAGACGCAAAATAAAGAATAAATAGTTTAAAAAATTTTATTTTGTCTTATTTAGATTATTTTATTTCTCTTTCGTGGTATCTTCGCGATTTAATAAATTCATCTTTCAGACTAAAAAATGTTATTTTATTCGAAAACAATTAATGCTTATTAATGAAAATTGTAAAATTATTGGGTGGCTTAGGCAATCAAATGTTTCAATATGCTTTCTACAGGTCGTTACAAAATAAGGGCATCAGTGTTTATGCAGATTTATCTGATTTTGATGAGTATCCTTTACATAATGGTTATGAATTGGAAAGAATTTTTAACTTAAAAGTAAAAAAACCAAGTAAATTTCTTTTAAACCTATTTAGGCCCAATCAAACCAAATGGATATTTAGAAAACTGAAAAGAATTTTAAACTTAAAAAACACATACAGGGTAGAAGAAAATGAATTTATGTTCGATGCCTCTTTTTTCAACAATGCCAATAAGTATTATTTTGGGTACTGGCAAAATGAAGAATATTTTCACGATATAGCAGAGAAAATAAAACATGATTTTAAATTTCCTAAAATTGCAGGTACAGAAAACCAAACCGTTCTGCAACAAATTGTAGATACGGAAAGTGTAGCTATCCACGTAAGAAGAGGTGATTATTTAAAGGATCCTTTATTCGGCGGTATTTGCACCCTGGATTATTATGAACAAGCCATATTGAGCTTAAATTCAAAGATTAAAGATGCTCAATTCTTTGTTTTTTCGGATGATATGGCTTGGTGCAGACAAAACCTTAACCTTAAGAAAGCAACATACATCGATTGGAACAAAGGGAATAATAGCTATATAGACATGCAACTGATGAGTAACTGTAAACATAATATCATTGCAAACAGCAGCTTTAGCTGGTGGGGCGCATGGCTAAATAACAATAACAACAAGGTAATTATTGCTCCAAAAAAATGGATAGCTAACCTAACACCTAATGATTGCAATATCTGCCCTAAAACTTGGATTAAGATATGAAAAAGCCTAAGATAACGGTATTTATGGCGGCATATAATACTTCTGGTTTCATAGAAGAATCCATCTTAAGTATTTTAAACCAAACATTTATAGATTTTGAACTTCTTATTATAGACGATGGATCAACAGATAACACAGCATTGATAGTCAAAACATTTAACGATACCAGGATTCGCTTTATACAAAATAATGGTAATAAAGGACTACCATTTACAAGAAATAGGCTCCTCGAACTAGCGAGGGGTGAGTACATTGCAATTCTGGATAGTGATGATATTGCTTATCCCGAAAGACTGGGGCTACAGTTAAACTTTTTTTCTTCAAATCCGGAAGTTGCGCTATGCGGAGGACATGGTAAAATTATTGATAAAAATGGAGTCGAATCAGAAAAAAAAATAATTGTACCCACGGGCGATTCGATAGGCATGCAGATGTTATTTGGGAATCCTTTCATAAATTCGAGTACGATGTTTAAAACTGAAATTTTTCGAGAACTTAATGGCTATAGAGATTTTGCATTAGCAGAAGATTATGATCTTTTTACCCGGATTTCAGAAAGACATAAAGTAGCAAATATTGATGCCTTTTTGGTTAAGTATCGGATACATGGCGAAAATATAACATTAAAAAGATCGGAGGATCAGAAAAAAAACGAACTGAAAATTCTTAAAAATATGCAAGGTAACTTGGGAATGTCGTTTAACATAAACAATTTAAATCGACACGAGGAATTATTTACTAATAATTTAAATGAAGCCCATTTTCAGGGATACTTCGAATTATTAGTCTCGATGAAAATTGCAAACACAAAATCAAAGAGATTTGATATCATTAAAATGAACCAATTTTTATTTAATAAGTGGTATGAAATACTACGATTAAAAAAATCCAATACTAAGGCATTAAATTGGTTTTTCAAAAAAGAATTATACGACAGGGAGTTTTTTAACTTTAAGCAATTCAGGAAAATATTTAAAATTAGTCTTAGAGGATTGATTAATTAATTCCCTACCATCCACTTCATTTTTGTTTTACCGATAGCTTTAGTCAAGAAAAAACTTATACTATAGACAACTAAAAATCTAAACAGCAGTATTCCGGTATTTTGCCACACGTTAAACTCAAGAAAATTCAACTCTAAAGGTTGAAAAATTAAGGGGAGCCCTCTGCCAATAATGATCACATGTATTAGATAAATACCGAATGTGGTTTCTCTCGGTCGTAAATTTCGCTGTAACCAGTTTAAGCTGCCAACTTTCAACAATAGCACAAACATAATTAAAGAATATATGATATTACTCAAACGCAAGGTATTGTATGCATCTTTGATCCCAATGCTATTAAGGTAGGTAGATTCTCCAACAGCTAAGCAAAAGGAAACAAGCGCTAAAGTTATGATTATAAACCACGAAGCGGCTTTAATCATACCCATTACCTTATCATAGTATTCGTTAAAATAAACGCCAAGCCATAAATAAAATATAAAACCAAAAATAGCTGTAGTATGCGTAGTAGCAATCCAGCCCTCATAGATATTTAAGCTATAAAATAACGAAAACAAAGCTAAAGCTACACCAAACCAAACATTATACAAATATTTTTTAAACAGTAATAAAACCGTAATACAGATTAGAAAATTAAGAATGAACCAATACGGGCTGATGAGTACAAGCTGTGTAAAGGTTTCATAAAGATATAGGAAAAAATTACTCCCTACCAGGCCCATAGCGCTTCCTCTGCTGTGAGCAATGAAACGATCTAAAATCCCTAACATAATTAAAATAAATATCCAAAATAACCACGGCCCGATGGTTTTCTTAAATCTGTTTTTCAAATATTGAAAAGGTGTATATTCATCAAACTTATGGTTAATTAAAAAACCACCAATTAGAAAAAAAGCTATTGTACTAAATTTAAAAGATTGTATAATACAACTCTCAATAATGTTTTCGAACTGCCTGCTATAGTGATTTGGAGAAACAACCCCGCAATGCTCAATAATAATACCGATCATAGAAATGCATCTGATTGAATCGACAAAAGAAAAATTCTTTGTTTTAGGTTTTGTTACTTTTATTGACTCGGCGTTCATTGAATTCTTTTAAATTGTTTGCGAATATCCACAAAAAATGATCTTATATAAAAAATCAATTGTGTTTTAACATCTGTGTATAAAGAATATTACGCGTATATTAAATCATTATCAAACCGGCAAGATCACGAAAACATGCCATAATCTTACAGAAACTAACTAGGCGCTGTTAAAAGATTTCGTTAAATAATTATCTTATCTTAGTTACTCTAATAATTAAACTTTGTGATTAAAAAAATAAGAAAAATATTTTCGCGGGAAAATTCCAATATTATAAAATTCAAAACAGAATTTAAGCAACTGCTTGATCTGGAAAAGCGTTCAACAAAACGTTTTTCTTTGGAGGAAGAAAATCTTTATCCATGTTTATCAGATAGTACAGCACAAACAGGCTTCGACAGGCACTATGTTTATCACCCTGCCTGGGCAACAAGAATCATCATAAATAATGCACCTGCCAATCATATAGATATCTCGTCTACGCTGCATTTCTGTTCTATGCTCTCCGCAATTTTACCTGTTGAGTTTTATGATTACCGCCCAGCAAAATTAGAATTACCAAATTTGAAATCGTTGCCTGGCGATTTGATGAATCTTCCTTTCGAATCAAATTCAATAGAATCATTATCATGTATGCATACAGTAGAGCATGTAGGGTTAGGTAGATATGGTGATCCGTTGGATTACGATGCGGATATTAAAGCCGTAAAAGAATTGACTCGGGTATTAGCAATTGGTGGCAATTTGTTATTCGTTGTTCCTCTAGGGGCAAAAGATGTCATCTGTTTTAATGCGCATCGCATTTATTCAAAGGATCAGGTTTTAAATTTGTTTTCAGATCTGGAACTTAAAGAATTCACATTAATACCTGAAGATGAAGCAGACGGCGGGTTAGTGGTTAATCCATCAAACGAATTACTTAAAAAACAGTTTTATGGCTGTGGCTGCTTTTGGTTTACTAAAGTTAAATAACCTCCCATTATGTAAAAAAGAGCCTCAATTTATTATTGAAGCTCTTTTAATATTTATATATGTAAACATTACAGTTTATGAAGCTGAGACATACCAAAATAGTTTCTCTCTAACAAAAGGCATCGATATTTTTAATGCCGATAAGTTGGTTTATCTTCTCATCAACAAGCTATAACCTGATAGCCTCTATTGAATCATTTTTTGTAAGTATCTTACAAACACATTCTAAATCAAAATCAGGATATGCCTCTACAAATTTTTTATACTTGGTTGGCTTAAACTGAACATCATTATATTTCACCTCGTAAGCAATTCCTTTGTTTAAGTGTTTTTCTACAATAAAATCTACCTCATTACCATCAGCAGTTCGCCAAAAGTGCAGATTATCTATATCAAATAACTGCCTTAACCTACAATAGACATAATTTTCTAACAATTCTCCTTTGTCTGCCCTATCGTTCAGTTTAGAAAAGTTATTTAACAATACATTACGCAGACCATTATCATTAAAATAGATCTTTGGCATTTTGGTTAATTCTTTGCGTACATTGCCATAAAATGGAGACAGTAATTGTACAATAAAGGTTTTCTGCATTAAATAAATGTAGTTTTCTACCGTGGCACTGGCCATTTGCAAGGTATTTCCCAGCTCATGATTATTCAGCAGATTGCCTGTTTGATCGGCCAATAATCTTGCTAGCTGAAAAAACTTTAATTCTTCTTTAATGCCCGCTTCTAAAGCATCCTTTTTCATGTAGCTATTTACAAGTTCTTTAAGCATTTCCTGCTTTTCCTGTTCAGTATCAGCCAAAACTACAGCAGGATAACCGCCATAAACTAAATATTCGTCAAAAAGTGAATTTATACGGTTACGTTGAAGCCCCTGATATGTAACCCTTTTCTTCATCTGCTCCCAATCTGCAATTAAATTATCCTCCCCTTTAAAGTGCAGGAACTCATCGAAAGCCAAAGGAAAAAATTCAAATACCTTTTTTCTTCCCGCTAAACTATCCTTAAAGCTTTTATCAATGTAAAATGCACTACTCCCTGTTGCAATAATTTTTAATTTTGGGGCATACTTATCATACAAAAGTTTTAAAAAATTACTGGGATCTTTTGCATATTGAACTTCGTCAATAATAATATATAATCTTTTATCTGCAGGAACATCAGCTGGTAATAATGTATAATTAAAGATATTTTCAGCATGATGATTTACAGCTTCTAAAATAGCAGGATCTTCAAAAGTCAGAAAATAAACCAATTCATTAGCTTGATTTAACTGTTCAGCCAATTGTTTAACCAGTGTGGTTTTACCGATCTGTCTTGGACCTATCACGATAGTATGCTGAGGCTTACCCAAATGGTCTTTTAAAGATTTTAGCGCTCCTGATCTTTCCATAATCATCAATATCAAAAGACAAATATATGATATTTTCAAGATTGAAACTCAAAATTATCCGATAATTTTAAGATTGAAACTCAAAATTATCCGATAATTTTAAGGTTAAAATATTACAGACACAAAAAAAGTGGCCTTTTTAGGAGGCCACTTAATTTTATAACGTTCTGTATACTTACAGTTTTCTAGCTACTTCTACTTGTTCGTAAGCTTCTACGATATCGCCAACTTCGATGTTGTTAAAGTTCTGAATGTTTAAACCACACTCGTAACCTTTATTCACTTCTTTCACATCATCTTTAAAGCGTTTTAACGATGCCAATTCACCTGTGTATACTACAACACCATCCCTAACGATACGGATCTTGCTGTTACGGGTAATCTTACCATCCAATACCATACAACCTGCAATGGTACCCACTTTAGTAATTTTGAAAGTCTCGCGAATCTCAACATTAGCCACAATTTTCTCTTCAAATTCTGGATCCAACATACCTTCCATCGCTGATTTAATCTCATTGATTGCATCGTAGATGATAGAATATAAACGGATATCGATCTGTTCAGCTTCTGCAAGTTTACGTGCACCTGTTGATGGACGAACCTGGAAACCAATAATAATCGCATCTGAAGCCGAAGCTAACAATACATCAGATTCTGAAATCTGACCAACACCTTTACTGATGATATTGATCTGGATCTGCTCAGTTGATAGTTTCAACAATGAATCGGCCAATGCCTCGATTGAACCATCCACATCACCTTTAACAATGATGTTAAGCTCTTTAAAGTTACCGATAGCCAAACGACGACCGATCTCATCCAATGTAATGTGTTTCTGTGTACGTAATCCCTGCTCACGTTGTAACTGCATACGTTTGTTTGCAATATCACGTGCTTCGGTTTCACTTTCTAAAGCATTAAATCTATCACCAGCTGTAGGCGCACCTTGCATACCCAAAACCTGTACCGGTTGTGATGGGCCCGCTGATTCTACTTTAGCACCACGCTCATTGGTTAATGCTTTTACACGTCCGCTATAACTACCCGCTAAGATTGGATCTCCCACTCTTAACGTACCGGCCTGAACCAATACCGTAGTTACAATACCACGTCCTTTATCTAATGCCGATTCAATTACAGTACCTGTAGCTCTCTTATTCGGATTTGCTTTAAGCTCTAATAATTCAGCTTCTAATAATACTTTATCTAAAAGTAAATCAACATTTAAACCGCTTTTGCTTGAGATTTCCTGTGATTGATATTTACCACCCCAATCTTCAACCAAGATATTCATAACTGATAACTGCTCACGTACCTTATCTGCATTTGCACCTGGTTTATCTACTTTAGTGAAAGCAAATACCAATGGTACGCCTGCCGCCTGTGCGTGGTTAATCGCCTCTTTAGTTTGAGGCATCACCGCATCATCAGCCGCGATAACAATAATGGCAATATCAGCAGCCTTAGCACCACGTGCACGCATTGCTGTAAAGGCTTCGTGACCTGGAGTATCTAAGAAGGTTACTTTTTTACCAGTTGGCGTAGTTACCATGTAAGCACCAATGTGCTGGGTAATACCACCTGCCTCACCAGCTACCACATTTGCTTTACGGATATAATCCAGCAATGAGGTTTTACCGTGATCGACGTGACCCATAATCGTAACAACCGGAGCTCTTTCGATTAAATCAGCCTCGTTATCTTCTTCCTCAATTACATTTTCTTCATCCTCATCTGGTTTAACGAATTGAATTTCGTAACCAAACTCATCCGCAACAATGGTTAAAGTTTCAGCATCTAAACGCTGGTTAATGGAAACGAACATACCCAGGCTCATACAGGTACCAATAATTTTGGTAACCGGCACATCCATCATGCTCGCTAACTCATTAGCCGTAACAAATTCAGTTACTTTTAATATTTTCGATTGCGATTCAAGCTCATTTGCAGCCTCTTCTGCGTTCGACGCTACATCATCACGTTTCTGACGACGTAATTTAGCACGTTGTGCAAATTTACCCGATTTACCAGCACCACTTAAACGAGCAAGTGTTGCTTTAATCTGATCTTGAATTTCTTTCTCAGTAGGCTCTTCTTTAGGTCCGCTTGGTGTAGCATTTCTATTTTGGAAACCCGGTCTGTTATTGTTGTTATTTCTATTTCCTTGATATGGAGTTCCACCTTGTCCCGCTGGTCTGTTGCCCTGGTATGGAGTTCCACCGCCTGGCCTGTTACCTTGATAAGGTGTACGAGGTTGCCCTGGTGTACCACTTTGACCTTGGCCCTGACCTTGACCTGCAGGATTATTTTGTCCTTGCTGGCCTTGACCACCATGTTGACCTGGTTGGCCAGGTGCTCCCGGAGTTTTTTTGCGTTTACGCTTACGTTTAGCGGCTTCACTATCGCTAGATGATGCTACTGGACCGTTTCTTCTATCCGGTGTTGTTGGTAAAACAATTTTACCAATAATATTCGGGCCGGTTAATTTAACGGTACGTGCTTTAATTACCTCAGGCTCGTTGTTTACCGGTTTTGCTTCAGCTGGTTTTTCTTCCACTTTAGGTTGTTCAACTGGTTTTACAGGCTCCGGTGCTTTAACCACTGGCGGTTCTACAACAGGTGCTGGTGCAGCAGGTGTTTCTTCCTTTTTAACCTCAACCGGTTTTTCTTCCACTTTAGGTTGTTCAACTGGTTTTACAGGTTCTGGTGCTTTAACCACAGGCGGTTCTACAACCGGTGCTGGTGCAGCAGGTGTTTCTTCTTTCTTAACCGGGCGTGTTTTTGAGTTAAGATCATTTAAATCGATCTTTCCTACAATTTTAACCCCTGGCAATCCAGTTTCTTCAACCTTATCTTCTGCCTTAGTTTCTTTTACTGGCTCTACTGCTGCCGCAGATACTGGTGTTGGCGCTGGCGCTTCTACCTTAGGGGTTTCTACAACCTTTGGTTTCTCTACCGGAGGTGTAAATGATTGAGCATTTTTAATTAAAATCTCTTCATTTTTCTCAAAATCGGTATTCTTCTTCGGCGCTTCTACTGGCTTTTCAGTCTCAGGCTCGTCACGACGTATTTTACCAATCACTATTTGTTTGGCTTCTTCTCTTACGATCTTATCTCCCTGATACTCTTTCAATAAGGCATTATACATGTCTCCCGTAAGTTTAAACATAGGGCTCTTCTCGGCAGAGAATCCCTTTTTGTTTAAAAACTCAACGGCCGTACCCATGCCTATATTAAGTTCTTTAATAGCTTTAATTAAAATGATTGGTTTGTCGTCTGACATTTAGCTCCTGTTATTGTTTTTTATTTAATACAAAAGTAGTGTTTATTTGGCAATTACACCACTTATTCAAATTCTGACTTCAAAATTTGAACCACTTCTTTAATGGTTTCCTCTTCAAGGTCGGTGCGTTTTACCAAATCTTCTACTGTAAGTGCTAATACACTCTTAGCAGTATCGCAACCGATAGCCTTTAATTCATCAATGATCCAGCTATCAATCTCATCTGAGAATTCTTCTAAATCAACATCCTCGTCGTTTTCTTCTCCGGCTTCGCGATACACATCAATTTCGTAGCCAGTTAATTTACCAGCCAGTTTAATATTGTGTCCGCCACGTCCAATTGCCAATGAAACCTGATCTGGTTTTAAGTAAACCGATGCATGTTTAGTTTCATCATCCAATTTAATAGAGGTGATTTTTGCCGGGCTTAACGCACGGGTAATGTATAATGAAATATTATTGGTGAAGTTAATCACATCAATGTTTTCGTTTTTCAATTCGCGAACGATACCGTGAATACGTGATCCTTTCATACCCACACAAGCACCTACCGGATCGATACGATCATCATATGATTCAACAGCCACTTTAGCACGTTCTCCCGGTTCGCGAACAATTTTCTTAACCGTAATTAAACCATCGAAAATTTCTGGGACTTCCTGTTCGAACAGGCGTTGCAAAAATTCTGGTGCTGTTCTCGAAATGATAATTTTCGGGTTAGCGTTGATCATTTCTACTTTAGAGATTACCGCTCTCACAGAATCTCCTTTTTTGAAATAATCTGCTGGAATCTGCTCTGTTTTAGGCATTAAAAGTTCATTACCCTCATCATCTAAAACCAAAGTTTCTTTTTTCCAAACCTGGTAAACTTCACCTGTTACGATTTCGCCAACTCTATCTTTATATTTTTTGAAGATCTCGTCTTTCTCTAATTCCAATACTTTAGATACCAAAGTTTGACGGGCAGCTAAAATTGCTCTACGGCCAAAACTTTCTAAAGTAATCTGCTCGATATAATCATCGCCAACTTCTAAAGTATTGTCTAATTTAGAAACTTCAGCAAGCTCGATCTCTAAATCATCATCCTCAGAAAATCCATCCTCCATTACTTTTCTCGTTCTCCAGATCTCCAAATCCCCATTATCCGGATTCACAATAACATCACAGTTTTCGTCTGTTCCGTATTTTTTACGCAACATGCTACGAAAAACTTCTTCCAGCACACTGATCACCGTTGGGCGATCTATATTTTTGAAATCTTTAAACTCTTGAAAAGAGTCGATCAAATTAATTGTTGTAGTACTCATTTTTACTTAAATGAAATTAACACACTTGTTTCTAATATATCATTAAACGGAACAGCTGTTTGAATTGCTACCGCTTTTTTCCCTTTTTCTTTAACCGATTCTTCAATCAGCAGATTATTTTCTGTAACCGCTAGCAGTTTCCCTTCTTTTTTTAATCCTTCTTTCAGCTTTATGCTTACCGTACGGCCAATATTTTTACTGTATTGACGGATTAATTTTAAAGGCTCACCAACACCCGGTGAAGAAACTTCTAAATTATAAGCCTGTTCTATTGCGTTTTCTTCTTCGAGATGAAAACCAACATGCCTGCTTATGGCCACACAATCCTGTATGCTAATACCTTCGTCGCCATCAACATGGATAATCAATTTATTGTTTGGCAACATTTTTACTTCAACCAGAAAGAGTTCTGGCCGATCTGCTATTTTTTCCTCAACGAGGGCTGCAACTCTCTTTTCTACCTGCATATTTTAACCTGATTTCATAGAAAAAGGGGACATTGTCCCCTTCTCTTTTCTTCGATTACGATGCAAATGTAGTAATTTTTTAGAAAAAATCAAACACTTGCGCTAATTATTATGCTGATTATTACCGTTTAAGTGTTTGTCGCTGCGCTTTTAAATTCTGCTTACCCTTCCCCATAATCAGATCGCCCACCGTTGCAAATTTTATTCCGATGTAACTTTCAACCAAATATTCTTTACCCTTAAGAAATGGCTGATCGGGATTAAATACGAGTGAATCACCAAGTATCTTAACCTTGCCAGGCACTTCAAGCTCATCCTGGATACTGTCCAGATCGCCCGGTTTTATTAAAACAGAAACCAAATTAAGTGCATCTGCATTAGCCTGATAGGCATTTTTAACCTGAAAGAGACTCGCCTCATCAATATTTTTAATTATTATTGATGAACTATCCTCAGAAAACTTAATTATTGGCCTGTTGTTTGTGTTCGAACATGAAAGTGCAAATAGGACAACAGCAATTACGGCCTGGTATTTAAAAAAGCATTTAAACATTTACAAAAATAAACAATTATGAGATTTATTATCGAAATCCTTTTGATGGGATTAGCCTTTTTTATCGGCGCAAGAATAGTACCTGGCGTACATGTTGATAGTTATGCAACATCCATTATTGCCGCAGTACTGGTTGCACTTGCAAACTCAACCATTGGGTTCATTTTAAGATTATTAACATTCCCAGTTAATTTTTTAACGCTCGGACTGGTATCATTTATCATTACTGTTTTAATGATTTTATTGGTTGATAACATGATGACCTCTTTTAACACTTCAGGTTTTATCGCTGCTGCATTTTTGGCTATAGTTGTAGCCTTAATTAAAGCAGTGTTTAGCGCTGTAGTTGGGGAGAAGGAATAATCCAGTTTTCAGTTGGCGGTTTTCAATTCGAACTGCCAACTGAAAATTGATAACTGGCTATTAACGGATCACTTCTCTCGATATCACCATTTTCTGGATCTCAGATGTACCTTCGTAAATCTGGGTAATTTTAGCATCACGCATTAAACGTTCCACGTGGTATTCTTTTACAAAACCATAACCACCGTGAACCTGCACTGCTTCGATGGTTACATCCATCGCCACTTTCGAAGCAAACAGCTTAGCCATAGAACCAGCCTGTGTGTAAGGCAATCCCTGATCCTTTAACCACGCAGCTTTATAAACCAATAACCTGGCGGCTTCGATCTGTGTCGCCATATCGGCCAGTTTAAAAGCAATAGCCTGATGTTCAGCAATTGGTTTGCCGAATGATTTACGCTCTTTGGCATACTGTGTGGCCAACTCAAAAGCACCTTGTGCAATACCTAGCGCCTGGGCAGCAATACCGATCCTCCCGCCTTCTAAAGTTTTCATGGCAAACTTAAAACCGAAGCCATCTTCACCTATTCTATTTTCTTTTGGCACCTTCACATCGTTAAACATTAAAGAATGTGTATCAGATCCGCGGATGCCTAGTTTATTTTCTTTTGGTCCAACGGTAAAACCTTCCGTTCCTTTCTCCACAATAAAAGCGTTGATGCCTTTATGCCTTAACTCAGGATGGGTTTGTGCAATAACCAGATAGGTTGATGCGGTACTTCCGTTGGTGATCCAGTTTTTTGTACCATTTAACAGATAATAATCGCCTTTATCTTCGGCAGTGGTACGTTGCGAGGTGGCATCAGATCCCGCTTCAGGCTCTGATAAACAAAAAGCACCAATTTTTTCTCCAGCCGCCAATGGCTTTAAATATTTTTCTTTTTGAGCTTCGCTACCGTAGGCTTCTAATCCGTAGCAAACCAATGAATTGTTTACCGAAACCACTACCGATGCAGAGGCATCTATTTTAGAAAGCTCTTCCATTACCAAAACGTAAGAAATGGCATCGAGTCCGCTTCCGTTATATTTTTCGCTCACCATCATACCCAAAAAACCAAGTTCTCCAAGTTTTTTTACCTGCTCGGTCGGAAATTTCTGATGTTCGTCTCGTTCGATTACACCAGGCTTTAATTCTTGCTGGGCGAAATCGCGGGCAGCCTGCTGAATCATTAATTGCTCTTCACTTAATTCAAAATGCATAACATTTATGTATAAAAGGTTAGTAAATCAAATGTAGCATTTCTGATCGAAATTACTATGGCTGCATAGTAATTTATTTTAATTCATGATACTTTTATAATTTATTAAACAATCCTAAAAAATATTATCACATTTAAAATGAAAGTATTAGCTAGAATAGGCTTTGTGTTAATGTAAGATTATTATTTTTGCTAAATGAACCTAGGGCAGCAAATATTATTTTTCTTTAGTGCCCTGGGCGCATTTAATGGCTTTATCATTAGTGCGTATTTGTTATTCTTCAAAAAACCAAAATCCACATTTTCTTTTTTTCTTGGGCTTTTGCTTGTTTCTCTTTGCTTAAAGATCAGCAAGTCGCTTCTTTTTTATTTCTATCCGGCCTTACCTGGCATTTATATTCAAATTGGCATTTTAGGAAGTTCATTGGTTGGCCCATCGCTTTTTTATTTTATTCAATCGGCTTTGGGGCAAGGTTCAAAGCATAATGTCATACAGAAAGGAACATATCTCTTTTGGATTTTTGCAATTGTAATTGCCAGTATCATTGCGCCCTACGACAGTAAGCCTGATGTATGGGAAAATTATATCGGTAGAATAATTTCAATACAATTTACCGCTTATATTGTACTATCTGCCTGGTTGCTCAGAAATGTTTTTGGCAAAATTTTCAGCAAAGGGGGCAAGATTTCTACAACAGAGGCACTATTGCTATCTGTATTTATTGGCAATATAATAGTTCCTGTGGCATTTAAGTTACCTATCTTCTCATTTTTTAATGGCCATTGCATAAGTGGGGCTTTATTTTTCTCAGCTGTTCTTTACTTAAACACTTTCTTATTTATTAGCAGAAGAAAAAAGAGCAATCTTTTTTCAGGCAGCCAGGATTTGGTTCGCTATGCCAACAAGAAGATAACCGACGAACATGCCGTGACACTAACAGAAAGACTGCAGAAGATTATTTTGGAAGACGAACTTTACAAGAACCCAGACCTAAAATTAAATGATTTAGCCAAAAAAATTAACATTTCGGGTCACCAGCTTTCGCAATTGCTCAACGACAATTTAGGCAAAAGCTTTGCGGCTTACATTAACGAATTTAGAATAAACGAAGCCTGTGAACTGATTGTTAACGACAGGGGCATTAAGCTCGAAGCCATTGGATATGAGGTGGGCTTTAACTCCAAATCTACATTTTACACTGCTTTTAAAAAACACAAACAAACAACCCCGATGCATTATAAGGAACAACTATTAGTTGTTTCATCAAACTAAATTTGGTCTCGTTTTATAATTCCGAACGCCTAAATCTGAGATTCAGAACCCCTTATCTATCCTTCTCTTCTAGTTTTGGAACATTATGCAAAATCCAAATACACGAAGATGAAACCGACATTGTTATTCTGCCTATTCTTATTTATACCTCTATTTCTAAATGCACAAACGATTAAAGGAAAACTGATTGATCACAGAACCAAACAAGCTATACCTTTAGCCAATTTGGCTTTGGCCGATAAAGACCATCCAACAGTGATCAAACATACCAATAGCGATACCACCGGTTTCTTCGAATTTATAGACCTGCCAAACGGAAAATACATTTTATCGGTTACTTTAGTCGGTTACCAAAAAACACAAAAAGAGTTATGGATTAATGAGAACAGCCTGAAAACAATTGATGTGGGCGACATTTTAATGGAGGAAGACACTAACCTACTCCAAGAAGTAACCATAACAGGGGGAGCACCAAATTTTAGCACAAAAAATGGTCAGATTAAAATCGGCATTGCCAATAATGTGTTTTTCAAGTCTGCTTCTAATTTGTTAGATGTGTTTAAGAAACTACCGGGCTTGCAGGTTAACGAGGATGGAACAATATTAATGGCAAGCAGGGCAACTCCAACCTTATTTGTTGATGGCAAGCCAGCAAACATGAACAACGATGAAATCATCTCCTACCTCAGTAGCTTGTCGCCAGATATGGTCGAATCGATTGAAATGATTAACCAGCCTTCATCAAAATATGATGGAGAATATCAGGGAATTATCGATGTAAAACTGAAGCGAAATCAGTCTTTAGGTTTAAGAGGCACCTATAATGTCCGTTTTCAGCGAAATAATTACAGTTTATTGGATAATAATCTATCCCTGGTTCTTAAAACAAACCGGTTTGTTTACGACTTAAGGTTAGGCAATACCAGCGGGAGCACTTTTTATAAGTATTATTCCCTGCAGTATTTAGCCAATACAAACGCCATGACTACCGATACCAGAACCATTACCTCTAACCAAAACTTTAATGTGCAGGCAAGGGTAACCTATGAGGTAAAAAAAAGGCAAAACCTTGAAGCTTTTGTACGCACGTACCAAATGGATAGAAATGCGGTGTCTGGCAATCAATTGCTTACCCAAACCGCTAGTTTAGATCAGACCACTGCGCTTGTTAAAAGCGATAATTATGCCTTGCCCAAACAATATAATTATTCTGGAGGCTTAAATTATGATGCTCAATTTAAGAATAGCGAACTTCATATAATTACCTCTTTAACCCAAATTGACAATCGACAAACCGAAGATATTCAGAATCGTAATGTACTTAACAATCAATTGTTAAACTACTGGAAAACAGACTCTAGAAATAGTATAATGATCCATGTTGCACAAGCAGACTACTCGCAAAAAATAGGTAAAGGAAAACTAGAATACGGAGGAAAATTTGCACATACAAAAACTCAGAACGACCTCCGCTATGATACACTAGCCAATAATGTTTTTGATTTAGATCCCAAGCGGAGTAACCAGTTCCGTTACCAAGAGTATATTGGTGCAGGCTACCTTTCTTATATTGGACAATCGAGCAAGTTTAATTACAGCTTAAGTTTAAGAGCAGAACACACACACACGATAGCCAATTCGATTACTACCGGCAGCATTACAGAAAAAAAGTATATAAAATGGCTCCCAAGTTTAAACATTACTTATGCCATTAATGAAAGCGAACAGCTCAGTTTCAGTTATACCAGACGATTAACAAGGCCAACCTTTGCCCTGTTAAATCCTTTTCGTTTTTATTACAGTCCACGGCATTATTGGATCGGCAATCCTTACCTACAGCCCTCTACAACTAGTCTTTTCGCTCTGTCTTATAGTAGAAAAAGCCTTAATATTTCGCTAAATGCAGGAAAGGAAACAGATCCAATGGGCCGTTATCCCGAATACAATCCAGTAACCAATGAACTGATTTTTCTGGGTAGAAACCTACCTCATAGAAAATTTGCAAATCTACAGGTAGGCACCCCCATAACAATAAACAAATGGTGGCGAATGAGCAACAACGTTACCGTTTATTATACCAAAGAGCTAACACCTTACTTTGGAGCTACCTACGAAATACCCATATATAATTATATGGTGAATGGCAGTCAGGTTTTTACCTTAAAAAATTGGATATTGGATGTAAGTTATACCTATGAGTCGAAAAGTGGTAATGGACTTTATATTATGGCTCCAGTTTATGGAATTGATTTTGGTGTGCAAAAAGCCTGGTTAAAAAACAGGCTCAATACTAAGCTTACGCTTTACGATGCGTTTGATAACATTAAAAGAAGGCTTATTTTCAGAGAGAAAAGCATTATCAATAACGATTTCTACCACTACTTTGCTTCGCAAAGATTGGTTTTTAGTTTAACCTTTAATTTTGGAAGTTCGACTTACAAAGCCAGGGAAAACAAAAAAAGCGAAGAAGAGAACAGGGCCAATTAAAAGAAATCGACTATCCGCTTTGTTTTTTAAACAAAATTAGCATGAGGCTCAAACAGCCCAATATCAATATAAGCAAAACCTGTGAAGAATGAATAATGGTTGAGTATGCTAAACCATCTTTAAAAGAAATAGAATAAAGCACCAGTGACTGGGCAACCATCCAGTGGAAAACACCAATACCACCCTGAACAGGGGCCGCCATGGCAAAACCAGAAAATACAATTGCTGTAAATGCGGCATTAAAATGTAATCCTGAAGTAGCTTGAATAGAAGAAAAGGCGAAATACATAGAAAGTGAGTAGAAAAGCCATATCCCTAGTGTATAAGTTAAAAATAATCCTTTTCGTTTTAACTTACTGTACGAGCCAAATCCCTGGCGCAGACTTACAAAAATGCGTAAGAATTTTTTACTGAATTTTTGACGGAGAAAATATATTGCAATAGCAATGAGCAGCAGAATAATGATACCCAAACCAACCAACCACAAATAGTTAATCGTACTTAATTTTTTAACAAGATTGAGATATATGGTTTGATAAAGAAAATCGGCCACAATATCATACTGAAAAATCAGCATTGCCAAACTGGTGAGAAAAAGCATCAGCACATCAAATAGCCGTTCGGTAATTACGGTACCTATAGAAGCAAACATGGGTACTTTTTCGGCTTTGTGGATCACTGAGCAACGGCCAATTTCTCCGAAGCGCGGCAAAGCAAGGTTAGCCAGATAGCCGATCATTACGGCATGGTAAGCATTCCAGAAACTTACTTTGTAATGGATAGATTGATAGAGCATCTGCCATCGCAAAGCCCTTAACACATGGGCAATTAAAACGGTGATAGCAGAAACGACTACCCAAAAGTAATTGGCAGTTTTAATTTCATGCCAAATCTTTTCTAAATCCTGACCTCTAAAAGCTAAATATAAAATCCCTATCCCGATTAAAAACAGGATGATATATTTTAGCGCTGTTTTGAGGTCGAATATCACAAGGTTATTTTAGCAAGTGGTTGTTATCGTCAGGAAAAACCAATATTGGATTGTATTTTTTGGCTTCTTCTATTGGTAATGAGCCGTAAGACATAATGATGAGAATGTCGCCAAGCTGAGCCAAACGGGCTGTTGCGCCATTTAAACAGATGGTTCCGGTACCGCGTTCGCCTTTAATTACATAAGTTTCGAAACGTGCACCATTATTATTATTTACAATCTGCACCTTTTCATTAGCGATAATGTTAGCTGCATCCATCAAATCTTCATCTATCGTAATACTGCCTACATAGTTCAATTCGGCTTGCGTTACCTTAACACGGTGTATTTTCGATTTTAATATTGTGATAACCATTCGGCAAAGTTAGTAATCAGTTTGGAGTTTCACTAACTCAAAGATGTAATATGGAAAATGGATGATGGTCGACTGCATATATCTTGCCCCGCCCATCTTCCATCACTTAATAATCATATTATCAATCAGCCTCGTCGAACCTACTTTAGCGGCAACTAGCGCAATCAGGTTATTTTCATGTTTTGATTTGGCTGGTTCCAGTGTATCGCCATTGGCAATCGTAAAATAATCCAGTTCAACACCATCAATATTATGGTAAAATGCTTTGGCCTTATCTTCTAATTCAGACAGTGAATATTCGTTAAAATGATCGATAACGAACTGCAGCGATTTACTCAGCACGAGCGAATGTTTGCGATCATCGGCCGATAAATGGATATTTCGGCTGCTCATGGCTAAACCATCGGCTTCGCGGATAATCGGACAGGTAATAATGGTGATGGGCAGCTTAAAATAAGCCAGCATATTTTTGATCATTAATACCTGCTGGAAATCTTTTTGTCCGAACATGGCTACATCTGGCTCAACGGCATCAAACAATTTTTTTACAATCTGCGTTACACCTTGATAGTGGCCCTTTCTAAATTCGCCTTCCAACAGAAATTCGGCATTACCCAAATCAATGTGCCAAGCCTCGTCGGCCCCGGCAGGATACATTTCATCTACATTAGGCATAAATACACCGTTACAACCAGCATCGGCCAGCATGGCTAAATCGTGTTCTATAGGGCGCGGGTATTTCTCTAAATCTTTAGGATCTGTAAACTGTGTTGGATTTACAAATATGCTACAGATAATGATATCGGCATTCTGCTGCGCCAGTTTTATCAACGATATATGGCCATTATGCAAGGCACCCATGGTAGGCACAAGTGCTATTTTTTTACCTGATGCTTTTAAGGGTTTTAAAAAAGCCTTAAGTGCTGCTTTGGTTTTAAATATTTCCAATTTGGACAAACTAAATTAAAGCCGTAAAGGTGTAAATTAATCTAAACGAAACCAAACAAATGCTTGCTATATTGATAAATAGTATTATTATGCTTACCTTTGCAGCTCATTATCTTTTATTTAACTTAATATTTTCTTAGAATATGGAGATGGCAAAAACGAAGCTGCTGATTGTTACACACGAGATGTCGCCTTTCCTCGAGCTTACTAAAATTTCTGAAATCACGCGCCAATTACCACAAGCAATGCAAGAAAAAGGATTCGAAATCCGCATCTTAATGCCTAAATTTGGTAACATCAACGAAAGAAGAAATCGTTTACACGAAGTAATCCGCTTATCAGGAATGAACATCATTATTGATGACAACGATAATCCTTTAATCATTAAAGTAGCCTCCATCCCAGCTGCACGCATGCAGGTTTATTTCTTAGACAACGAAGAATATTTCCAACGCAAACAAGTATTTAGAGATGCAAGCGGGAAATTCTTCGACGACAATGATGAACGCACAATTTTCTTTTGCAAAGGCGCATTGGAAACCGTTAAAAAATTAGGCTGGGCGCCAGATATTGTTCACTGTCATGGCTGGATGAGTGCATTAGTTCCTGTCTATATCAAAACAACTTATAAAAATGATCCTACTTTTAAAAATTCTAAAGTAGTATATTCTGTTTATGAGGATGGCTTTACAGAGAAATTAAATACTAATTTCGCGAATAAAGCAGTAATGGCAAATATGACGGAGGATGACACTAAAGCATTCTTACCATCTGATTGCGACAGCATGCACATTGGCGCGATAACACACTCTGATGCAGTAGTTTTAGCAGATGAAAACCTAAATAAAGATGTGTTAAAATTTGTTAAAGATTCCAATAAGCCAACATTAGCTTTTAACTTAACCGAGAATTTCGAAAACTTCTATACTTTTTATGAAGAAATTTCGAATGACGAACTGGTTTCACTTGCTTAATTAAGGTATTATTATTTTAAATATGAAATTTACAAAACAAGACTTATTAACCCTGTTGATAGGTCTTTTTCTTTTTGCATCGTGCAAAAACCCTGATGGTGTTGGTTTAGATGTTGATCCGAACGCTGCAATTACCGGAACGCTGGTGGTATCGCAAGTTAAGTCTCAACTTGTTAAAGAAGACGCTGCCAACACCGCCGGATTAAACCGTTATCCATTGGGATACATGGTAGACCCTACCTTTGGAAAGACGGAGGCCGCCCTTGCATTAACGGTTTACCCAGTGAGTGCAAGTTATGATTTCGGTACTGCTCCAGTATTAGACTCTGCAGTTTTGGTATTAAAATTAGATACAACATCTACACTAACCAAATTTTATGGCGATACCACCAATTCTAAATACAGTATTGATGTTTATCAGTTAGCCAATAAGGTTACAACTTATAAAAGTTCTGATGTACAAGCGATTAACAACACACTTCTAGGAAACTTTACAGGCAAACTTGCACCAAATACGAAAAGAAAGATATTTGATATTGTTCCAGGCAAAGCTGATACTTTAAAAACCGTACCTGCACAGATCAGAATTCCTTTAAACAAGGCATTTATACAAAACGCTATACTTAATTTGGGTACTGCAGGAACAGCAACAGATGCTAAGTTTATAGAATCGTTTAAAGGTTTGTATGCACAGATCAATAAAACATCTTCTACAGGTGTTGGAGGGATTGCATTCTTTAACTTTTCGGGAACTGATTCTTACTTACAGCTGGTTTGGAAAAAAACGAACTCCTCAAACGGAGTAGATACTACCAGTGTAAATTTCCCTGTCGGAAAGATGGCTTTGAATGCTGCTCAAACTGCAAATGTAATTTCTGGTGTAGCAGCCAATATTAAACACGATTACACAGGTACAGAAGTGCAAACACAAATTAGTACTCCTAATCCTACTACCCCATACAATGTTACTTATTTACAAGGCTTAGCTGGTGTAAAAACAAAGTTAACCTTCCCGGAACTGACAACTTTTACTGGTACTTACGGGAAAGCAATTATAAATAAGGCAGAGCTAGTTGTAGAGATTGGTGAGAATGCACCAGCATACCCTTTTAATGCCGCTCAACGACTTTCTTTATATCGTTGGGACATTGCACAACAACCAGCCGATATACCTGATTATACAACATTCTCTAGTAGCGCTTCTGGTGGTGCAGCACTTTTTGGCGGTTATTTCGATTCGTTAAAGAAACGTTATATTTTTATCGTAACCAGTTACGTTCAGAGCTTGATTGATAAAAACATCGAAGATGAGGGCACATTCCTGGCCCCCACATCTTATACCGATTTCCAGAGAACATCTACTGCTACATCTGCAGAAAGATCGATTATAGGCGCTAGCAGCTCAACTGCCAATAAGATAAAGTTAAATATTTACTACACTAAAATTAATTAACCATTTTAGTGTTACATAAGAAACTCCTGCTAGCAAAACTGGCAGGAGTTTTTTTGTATCATTATTCAGAATTAATGAAATAAGCGCATAAAAAAAGCTACCTCTCATCAGGTAGCTTTTTTTATGTATTTTAACCCTTAATTAAAATGGAAGATCTCCATTTTCATCTGATGGGCCAATTGTAAATTCATCTTCAATTTTAGTTTCAGAACTTTGATGTGTCGGTGCAGTTGGACTTTGCTCGAAATCGCTTTTTCTGCCTAACATGGTAAAGTTTTCGGCCACAATTTCTGTTACATATTTTTTAACCTTTTCTTTATCTTCAAAGGATCTTGTTCTTAATTTGCCCTCTATGTAAACCAGTTTGCCTTTCTGAAGGTATTTGGAAGCAACTTCTGCTAAACCACGCCATAACACGATATTGTGCCATTCCGTTTGTTCTACTCTTTTACCGTCTTTGTTGTATGTTTCTGATGTAGCTAATGGAAAACTGGCTACTGTTACGCCACCGTCTAAATGTCGCACTTCAGGGTCTTTGCCTAAATGGCCTACTAAAATAACTTTGTTAATCCCAGACATAAATATTTTTGGTTAGTTGTTTCGTTTTCTAAGTGCGCGCCGAATAAGATGGTTAGTTACTCCATTTTGTCCTTATAAAAATATTCCAGAACAAAATCATGGATTACTTTTGGTTGCGGTAACTCATCTAATTTACTTAAAGAAACCCAATTAAGTTCCTTTTGTTTATTAAAGTTAAATATATAATTTTTTAATGCAAAAAATTGTACATGGATTATTTGGTGAGTTAATATGTGCTTTTTAGCGCTTATAAATGTAAAATCGGCCTTACTTCCGAATACAGATTTTACCCGATCGATGAATGATGAATCGCTCCACTCGTATTCTTCTGTAGTTTCCACGCTAGGGAAATCATACAAATGCTGCCATATATCTCCTGCTTGTCTTTCCCTGATCAATACTTTTTCATCTTCAAAACAAACAAAATAATTAATATGCCGGTGTTTTTGTTCGGCTTTGCGAATTTTAACCGGTAACACATTTACCTGGCCATGGTTAAAAGCATAACACTCCTGACTAAGCGGGCAAACGCTGCAATTGGGCGATTTTGGCTTACACTGCATGGCCCCAAACTCCATAATAGCCTGGTTATATAGGGCAGGGTCTTGTTTATAGAGCAAATCATTTGCTAACGCATAAAACTCTTTTTTGCCACCTGGGCTATTTATTGGCGTAGTTAAACCATAGAACCTGGAGAGCACCCGAAATACGTTTCCATCTACCACAGCCCGTGCTTCTCCAGACGAAAATGAGGAAATGGCAGCAGCTGTATATTCACCAATTCCCTTTAATTTTATGAGCTCATCATGCAGGTTTGGGAAGATTCCATGATAATCTTTCACCACAATTTGAGCGGTTGCATGCATATTCCTGCCCCTCGAGTAATAACCCAGTCCTTGCCAAAGCTTCAAAACTTTGGCTTCGGTAGCATTGGCAAAATCGGCAACTGTAGGAAAATTCTCCAAAAACCTATTAAAGTACGGAAGCCCTTGTTCTACTCGTGTTTGTTGTAATATAACCTCTGATAACCAGATGGTATAGGCATCTTTGGTATGCCTCCAGGGCAAATCTCTCTTGTTTATCAGGTACCAATTGATGAGTTCATTTTGAAATGTCATTACTGCAAATTACGGTCTATTTATCCGATTAAAAAAAAACTTGCAATTGCCTGATAAGTCTAGTGATAAAAAAATCATCTTTTATTTCCCTATCTCATTAAAAAGCAATACTTTTGCAACCCCAAAACAGTAGTAATATTAAAACATAATAATATAATAAATAATAAAATATGACTAAGGCAGATATTATTTCAGAAATATCAACAAAAACCGGAATTGAGAAGGTTGATGTACAGGAAACAGTTGAGGCATTTTTCAAGGTTATCAAAACCAGCATGATTGGCGGTGAAAATGTATACGTTAGAGGCTTCGGAAGCTTTGTTGTTAAAAAGAGAGCGCAAAAAACTGCGAGAAATATCTCAAAAAACACTGCAATAATTATCCCAGAACACTTCGTTCCTAGCTTTAAACCAGCAAAAGTATTTGTTGATAAAGTGAAAAGTAATTCAAAAAAAATTAACGTAGAAGCCTAAGTCTTATATATGAATAGCAACATCAGATCAAAACAAACCATTGTTATTGGAGCGATTGTATTGCTTGTTGCATTCTTATTTACAAGAGACATTAAGGGTTTGGTTAAACCAACGGAAGAAAATGGAAAAATGCCTTCAAGTGGCCCAGTGGCCGGAGCAGCTTCTCCATCAACTACATCGGTACTAAACCTCGAAACTTCGTCTACTGCTGCAAAAAATGTAATCAACAAGAATTTGGCTACAGATATTACAGCTTTGGAAAACAGCTACAAGGGCGCAAATGGTACAGAGAAGATTGAACTTGCTAAACAACTGGCTCAGAAATGGGACGATGTTGAACAAATTACACCATCTGCACTGTATTTAGAAGTTGTGGCCGAAGGCGAACCATCAACAAAATCGTGGCTAGCTGCAGGTAATCAATTTATAAAAGCTTTTGAAAGCACACAAGATAGCATAGCGCAACCTGCTTTATTGCAGAAAGCCAATGCATCTTACAAAAATGCGTTAGAGAAAGACTCTACAAACATTGAAGCTAAAACGGGCTTAGGTGTAACGATAGTAAACGGCCTGGGGGCACCAATGCAAGGTATTGCAATGTTGCTAGAAGTTGTTGCTAAAGAACCTAAAAACGTAAAGGCGAATATGAATTTAGGATTGTTCTCCATAAAATCAGGTCAGTTTGATAAAGCAATTCCTCGTTTTAACACAGTAATTGCCGCTGCTCCGACCCCTGAAGCCTATTTTTATTTAGGAACAGCTTTAGAAAATTTAGGCAGAAATAAAGAAGCAGTAAATGCTTACCTATCAAGCAAAAAATTAGCGGCTAACCCAACCTTATCTTCATTCATTGATAAGAAGGTGGCTGAACTAAAGAATAAAAATTAATTAACAGATTAATAAAAACATTTAAAACTTAAAACTATGCCAAGCGGTAAAAAAAGAAAGAGACATAAAATGGCTACCCACAAACGTAAAAAACGTTTAAGAAAAAACAGACATAAGAAAAAATAGTTTCTTATTTGATAAGGCCAGTTAAACCTCATAGTAAACACTATGAGGTTTAAACAATTTATATGATTTTTTATTGTATATCTTTTTTGGCTACATCATTGTTTTTATTTACTATCCATTTGTTAATAGGCGAAAGCCTTAAATCTGTAGCTGTTGGTAAAAGAATTAATTATCAATTCGACTCCTGCCGGAGTTACCATAGCGTTGATTGAAGACAAACAACTTGTTGAGCTTCACAAAGAACAAATCAATATTAACTACGCTGTAGGCGATATTTATTTAGGCCGCATTAAAAAAATTATGCCTGGTCTGAATGCTGCTTTCGTGGATGTTGGTTATGAAAAAGATGCTTTTTTGCATTACTTTGATTTGGGCCCTCAGGTGCAATCTTTAATTAAGCTAACGAAGATCAAGCGTAATGGCTCGGTTACAGGCACATTATTAGATAATTTAAAGCTAGAAGCCGATATTAACAAGGCGGGCAAAATTTCTGATGTGCTCAGTAAAAACATGCTCCTACCTGTACAAATTGCCAAAGAGCCAATTTCTACAAAAGGACCACGTTTAAGTTCCGACATTTCGATTGCCGGCAGGTATGTGGTACTGGTGCCATTCTCCAATACCATATCTGTATCAAAAAAAATTAAAAGTAATACCGAGCGTAATCGTTTAAAAAAGATTATTGAAAGTATTAAACCTCAAAATTTTGGGGTCATTATCAGAACCGTTTCTGAAGGCAGAGGAGTTGCCGAAATGCAAAAAGATCTTTTAGATTTAATTGCTAAGTGGGAAAACTTCATTAAAAAAATGCCCTCTACCGAACCTTCAAAAAGAGTTTGGGGAGAAATGGACAGATCATCAACGTTAATCCGCGATATTCTGAACCCTGATTTTACAAACGTTTACGTAAGTACACCAGAGCTGTACGATGATATCCGTTCTTATGTTCACGACATCTCTCCTGAAATGGAAAAGATCGTTAAACTATACAAACAGAAAGAACCTATCTTCGATCATTTCGGTGTAGAAAAGCAGATTAAAAATGCTTTCGGAAAAACAGTAAACTTACCAGGTGGTGCTTACCTTGTTGTAGAGCACACTGAAGCACTCCACGTTATAGACGTGAACAGTGGAAACCGTACTGCCAGTAAAGAAAACCAAGAAGAGAATGCTTTACAGGTAAACAAAGAGGCGGCCAAAGAAATTGCCCGTCAATTGCGCTTGCGCGATATGGGTGGTATTGTGGTAATCGATTTTATCGATATGCACAAACCAACAAACCGTAAAATGCTATTCGATTATTTGCGTGAGCTGATGTTATTGGATAGAGCCAAACACACTATTCTGCCTCCAAGCAAATTTGGTTTGGTACAAATTACCAGACAACGTGTTCGTCCTGAAATGAATATTGTTACGGTAGAAAAATGTCCGGCCTGCGATGGGACTGGAGAAATTAAAGCGAGTATCGTTTTAATGGATGATATTGAAAATAACCTTAATTATATTTTAAGAGAGCAGAATGAAAAAGGTGTAACCCTTTGTGTACACCCATACATCGAAGCTTATATTACAAAAGGCATTTTCAACCTTCAACGCCGCTGGTTCTTTAAATACGGCCAATGGATTAAAGTTAAGGCACAGTCATCGTATCACTTAACCGAGTTTCACTTCATCTCCGCAAAAGATGAAGAGATTAAATTATAACTCAAAACACATTTAACAGAAAGCCCGGATTTTTTAAATCCGGGCTTTTCTTGTTTAAGTATATTTCAAACCTACAATATTAATTAAGCGACTCACTAAGTTGCACTCGGATGGTTAAGACAGTGACTATTTTTTTGGAAAAGCGGGGTTCGGCACATTTTGGTTACAACAGTCCTGCTATCCCTCCAAGTCCTCACTCATTCTTCGCTCCGGGCTTTCCGTTCTATCAGGTTTATCAACAATGGCTCTGCATTTCATAGTGATGTTTCAAACCTCGCAGGTTTTGAAAACCTGCGAGGTTTGATGTAAAATGCAATTCGGGCAAAGGATTAATTGTTCAAAAAAATAAAAACACTTTCAATCCTGAAAGGTTAAATTCGTAATCTAAAATTTTAATCAATTGGCAAAATCAAAAAGTGCATTTTTCTGTCAGAGCTGTGGCTACGAATCGGCAAAATGGTTAGGTAAATGTCCATCATGTAACCAATGGAATACCTTTGTAGAAGAAATTGTAGAAAAAAGCTCAGCCTCTGTTCCAACCTGGAAAAGCGATACGGCTAGCCGTAAGTTAAGCAAACCAAGCAAGGTGGATGAAATACAATCGTCAACTGAGCGTAGAATATTAACTGGAGATAAAGAATTAGATCGCGTTTTAGGTGGTGGATTGGTAGAAGGATCGTTAGTGCTCATCGGCGGTGAACCGGGTATCGGAAAATCGACCTTGATGTTGCAACTGGCTTTAAATTTAAAGGGCAAAAAACTACTCTATATCTCCGGTGAAGAAAGCGAACAACAGATTAAAATGCGGGCAGAAAGGATTCAGGAAAGCCCCTCATCCAACTGTTACATTTTAACAGAGACTTCTACGCAGAATATATTTAAACAGATCGAGATTCTGGAACCTGAAATTTTAGTTGTAGATTCTATCCAGACTTTGCACTCTGCGCATATCGACTCAACACCGGGCAGCGTATCGCAGGTAAGGGAATGTACTGCCGAACTATTGCGTTTTGCAAAAGAAACCGGCGTACCTGTTTTCCTTATCGGCCACATCACCAAAGATGGCGCCATTGCAGGGCCTAAAATACTCGAGCACATGGTTGATACGGTTTTGCAGTTCGAAGGCGACAGGCACCACGTTTATCGCATACTAAGATCCATCAAAAACCGATTTGGTGCAGCAGCAGAACTCGGTATCTACGAAATGCAAGGTAGTGGTTTAAGAGAGGTTTCCAATCCTTCAGAGATTTTGTTGTCGCAGCGAGACGAAGAGCTAAGCGGAATAGCTATAGCTGCAACCTTAGAAGGCGCCAGGCCAATGTTGATTGAAACACAGGCCTTAGTGAGTTCGGCAGCATATGGAACCCCTCAACGTTCAGCAACGGGCTTCGATACCAAGAGGATGAATATGCTCCTAGCCGTTTTAGAAAAGCGCTGTGGTTTTAGGTTAAGTACACAGGATGTTTTCTTAAATATTGCCGGTGGAATTAGAGTCGAAGACCCTGCAATTGACCTGGCTGTATTAATTGCCATTATATCATCACATCAGGATATTACAGTTTCTTCAAAAAACTGCTTCGCCGCAGAAGTAGGCCTGTCAGGAGAAATTAGGGCGGTAAACAGAATCGAACAACGTATTGCCGAAGCAGACAAATTGGGTTTCGAAACGATTTACATCTCTAAATACAATTTGAAAGGAATTGCCACAGACAAATACAACCTTGAGATTAAAGCAGTAAGTAAAATAGAAGAAGTGTTCAGTCTTGTTTTTGGATAGATAAAAGGTGGGGAAACCGCTCAACAACATTCCTCACAAAGAAGATAATATTCTACATTTCTACAATATCATTAAACATTATAAACCTGCTTAAAAAACAATAATTACCTGAATACAAGAATATTAACTACAACCAAAATAAAAATTAAACTTTTGGATTCTAGTTTGCCTATAACAACTTAATGTACATCATAAAACGTGATTTACAATTATAGGGATGATTTTCCCCGTTAATGGATGTTAACGGGGATTTTTTGTTTTCATTATTTAGAAAAATTTTAAATAACTTTGATTAGATCATTAACCGGATAATTATAAAATCATGAAAAAAATCATTCTAAGCTTAAGCTTTTGCCTATTTACGGCAGTTTCATTTGCTCAAAGCGCGTATACTGGTCAAAAATTTGGAGAAGAAGTTAAACCAGGCGATGTAAAACCAGCTGCAAAGATGGAAGCTGCCATGGGGGATAAAAAAATCGTCGATATGAAAATCGAAGGCAAGGTGGTAGATGTGTGCAAGAAAAAGGGCTGCTGGATGACTTTAGAGATGCCTAATGGCGATCCAATGCGGGTAACTTTTAAAGATTATGCGTTCTTTATGCCGATGGACATTGTTGGCAAAAAAGTAGTTCTGGATGGATTAGCAAAGAAACAAACCATCTCGGTAGAAACTTTACGCCACTACGCAGAAGATGCTAAAAAATCTCCTGAAGAAGTAGCCAAAATTACAGATCCTAAAAAAGAATTGGCTTTCGAAGCTAAAGGCGTAGTGATTTTGGATAAATAATTAATCTCCAATAATTAGTCGTCACCCTGAATTTATTTCAGGGTCTTAAAGATGCTGAAATAAATTCAGCATGACGATATTATAAAAATATAAACCCCGATGCATATTCTGCATCGGGGTTTATATTTTTATGGACGGTGATCTTAGATCACCCAGTTCCAACCAAATTCATCAGGTGCTAAACCGTAACGGATATCGTTTAATTTTTTAGCAATGCCATTAGAAATATGTCTTGTAGATGGATCAGTCAATTTATAGATCTGACCATTATAGCCCATTTCGCCTACATGCGTTACTGTAGCTGCAGTTCCTGCGGCAAAAGCCTCTGTTAAGCTACCGTTTTCAATTCCTTCGATCACTTCTTTAACAGAAACCCTGCGTTCTTCAACTTCTACTCCGGCATCTTTAGCCAGTTTAATAATAGTATCACGCGTTACACCATCTAAAACGGTACTGCGTACTGATGGGGTAACCAATTTACCATTAATTACAAAAAGTAAGTTGGCAGTTCCAGCTTCTTCAATAAACTCATGCGTTACCGAATCAGTCCAGATCAATTGATCGTAACCTTCTTTTTTAGCTTGCTCGAAAGGGTATAATGAACGTGCATAATTTCCAGCAGTTTTGGCAAAGCCCACACCACCTTCATCTGCACGTGTAAATTCAGTTTCGATTTTAACCTTTAATGCACTGCTATAATATGGACCAGTTGGGGTGGTTAACAAAGCAAATTTATAGGTATCAGATGCCTTAACGCCCAAATAAGGATCCATTGCAAACATTACCGGACGGATGTATAAAGCATAATCTTCTTGATTAGGCACCCATTTCTCATCAACGTTGATCAATGCGGCCAAACCTTGCATAAAAATTTCTTCAGGAATACCTGGCATCGACATTCTTGCCGCCGATTTGTTAAAACGTTCGAAGTTTTTATCCGCACGGAAAACACTAATTTTACCATCTGGCTGGCGGTAAGCTTTTAATCCTTCGAAAATTGCCTGTCCATAATGAAGTGCAGAAATTGCCGGGCTCATCGGAATTGGGCCATATGGAAGAATCTGTAAATTTTTCCATTCGCCATCTTCATAGTCGGCAGTAAACATGTGATCGGTAAAAACCTTACCGAACGGTAATTGCGAAAAATCAGTAACAGCCAAACGTGTTTGGTCTGCTTTGGTGATTTTTATATCTAATGTCTCGGTCATTGTATTTGAATTTTGAAGGGGTGAATGATCGAATGATTGAGTGTTTTACCCGCTCATTCTCTAATTCAATAATTCACTCATTCTGTCATTAATTATTTCGCGCAAATTAAGAAAAAACAGGCTTTTTTAATAGCTTTTTTCAATATTAATCTTTGTTTTTGAGTGTTTTAAGTACACTAAGCACCCAGCCTTTACCCCATTCTTCCATTTGCCCATTGGTCCATAAGAACGGATAAAAGATTCTCTTCTGAAAACGCGGAGGCAGATACTTTTGCCAGTTGGTTCCACCTGTTGCAGCAATATCAACCGGATCTTTCTCCAAATAGCGTACAGCCGATTTGTAGTGCGATAAAGGCCATTCTACATTTACATATAAATCCAACTTACGCAACTCCTCTGCAAGGACAGAAACATCGGCTCCATTCGTTTGCAATTGATGGTATAAAGCTGAAAAGTTGGTTAAAGTGCGATCTTTGGCCAATTGCAGAAACTGAGCCGCATACTTTTTAATAAATTGCTTTAAAGTTAAAGTCTGTTTACCCGAAGCCAGTTCTGTTGCACCGAATTTCCAGTAAATATTTTCGAATTGTTCTTCTATTGTTGCGGTACTTAGTTCTTCTCGTTTGCTTTTATCCACCAATCGGATAAAATCTGTAGCACAGATCTCAATCATCCGGTACTGGCCCGATTGGAATCCACTGGCAGGTAGTAACGACATGCGGAATTTTAGAAACTGCTCTTTCTCCATACCATCCACCATCACCTCGAAAGAAGTAGTTAAGGCATTGAAATAAGCGTTGATCCGTTTTACACGTGCAGTAAAAAATTCGACGGTTATATTTTCATGCTCAGCAATCTGCCTGCATTCGTGCAGTGCAAGCTTAAAATAAAGTTCCGTGATCTGGTGGTACATGATGAAAATCTCTTCATCAGGAATTGGTGTTTTAGGATTCTGTAAGCTCAGCAAAGTATCCAAATGAATGTAGTCCCAATAGGTTAAGAAATCGGCATATAAAAGCCCATCGAGGTACGATGCCATATCTTGCCCCATTGCCGTATACTTTTCCTGCAGTTGATGTAGTTTGTCTTTTATTTCGGGTGTGAAATCCATGGTTTAAAGTTAGCTGCACAAAGGTGATAAAGATTTTGCAACAAATAACTAAATTTTATACATTTGGAACAATGGCGATGGAGTACCGCCAAAACCGCCCAAACAGGCTGATGACTCCTACGATTTTTATTTAAAATTGAATTCAAATGCCTGTTAAAAAACTAACAGAAGGATTTCTTCTGTCTTTCAAACACTTTATTAACCTCGACTTCGGATTACTCTTCATTAGCACTTTAAAGTGGCTATTGATTTCTGCAATATTGGGCGGGATTATTGGCTCTGCCTCTGCCCTGTTTTTAGAAACTTTGAACTGGGCAACAAATTACCGTGAACAGCACCTCTGGATTATCGTCTTTTTACCAATCGCGGGTATAATTATTGGCCTGGCTTACCATTACTGGGGTGCAAGCGTTGTAAAAGGCAACAACCTCTTGATTGAAGAATTGCAATCGCCCAAAAATGTGATTCCGCTGATCATGGCGCCACTCATTTTTGCAGGCACTATTATTACCCATTTATTTGGCGGATCGGCTGGAAGGGAGGGTACGGCTGTGCAAATTGGAGGAGCCTTTGCCGACCAGTTCACCAAACTGTTTAAACTTAAAGCCAGAGATCGAAAAGTGATCCTCATTTGCGGGATCAGTGCTGGTTTTGCCTCTGTTTTCGGGACTCCTTTGGCAGGCGCTGTATTTGGTTTGGAAGTTTTCGTTATTGGAAGTTTAACCTACAGTTCAATTCTTCCTTCATTTATTACAGCAATTGTTGCCGATTATGCCTGCAAGGCCTGGGGTGTTGGGCATATCCATTATTCTATTTCTCTGGTACCGGAAATGAATTCGATCAATTTATTGTTATCCTTAGGTGCTGGAATATTATTTGGACTCGTGGCGAGATCTTTTTCGGCCTTAAACCATGGCTTATCAAGCCTTTTCAGTAAAATTAAATACCCACCATTTAGGCCATTTATTGGTGGACTAGTTTTAATTGGCATTGTTTACCTGATCGGAAATACACGGTACATCGGCTTGGGCATTCCGGTTATTTCAGAATCTTTTATAAAACAAGAAGCGTATTATACATTTGCGATCAAATTATTTTTAACTGCATTTACCTTGAGTGCAGGCTTTAAGGGCGGCGAGGTTACTCCACTTTTCTTTATTGGGGCCACACTCGGTAGTTTTTTGAGTTTCTTTATCCCCTTACCTCTTGGTCTGCTGGCAGGAATGGGCTTTGTAGCTGTTTTTGCAGGGGCAGCGAACACCCCTTTAGCTTGTATTTTTATGGGCGTAGAGTTATTTGGCACATCATCCGGAATCTATATTGCCTTAGCTTGTGTTACTGCTTACTTATTTTCAGGCCATACGGGAATTTACCGGTCACAAACGATAGGTGCCCCCAAACATTTGTTGTTGAAGAGGCATCAATTTTTGAGGTAGGGAACTTTGACAACCTTCTCAGCAAAATGCCCGAAGGTTGTCAAAGTTTATCGAATTGGTTTTGACACCCATCTAGTGCTATGCAAAAGAAGGTTGTCAAAGCTACTCAATCAACATAACCGCCTGAATATCAGAGTGAAATTTTAAATATTCTGCTTTCCCGCCAAACCAGTCCAATACTTCTTGTTTCTTTAGTTTGGTATCGGTCTCCAGTAAAATCCGATTGTATGAACTCCATTTCCACTCTCTGAAATCATAAATAAGGTTATGCTTTTGAGGATTTGCATGAATATAATAAATGAGTCTGCTTAAATAGAACTCATCATTTATCTTGGCGCGCTTAAATGGTGTCTGAAATAATGTGCCGATTCTTTTATGCTGAATATTAAATGCTAGCGCATAGGATTGAAAAAATATTCTGAATTGCTTACTTACAATATCATGAATGGATAAATTATTGGCATTCGGATCTTTTAAATCTTCTTTAACACGAATTAGTAAATGAAAATGATTTCCTAATAAACAATATGCATATACATCTAAAACACCAGAAAGGTGTTGGTCAAATTTCTTGAGAAAAAACTTATAATTAGCATCCGACTTGAAAAGTGGTTGACTATCGATAGATCGGTTATAAATATGATAGAATTTTCCTTCTTCAAATTTAGTATAGTAATGTTCGGTTTTTGCCATAAGAATATTGCATAAGCCAATATACCGAAAAAACAGAAACCTTTACAGAAATAGCTTTGACAACCTTTTCGTAAAACGCATATAAAGGTTGTCAAAGCCTTTGATCGACTACTATTAAACAACACCCTAACTTTATTGCATGCCCGATCTTTTTAAGCGATTTAACAGTTGCTTATACAATATACCGAAAGACAGAAATCTTTATAGATAGCTTTGACAACCTAATGGACATATAGCCTATTAAGGTTGTCAAAGCGTTCGATAAGCATGACGATACTATTATTAATACAATACCCTAAACTTTATCGTTTGCTCGATCTTTTTAAGTGATTTAAACAATTGTTTATCATACTGCGCATTGATGTCGGTAATGGCATAGCCAATCTCAGGATTGGTCATTAAAAACTGGCTCACAATGTTGATGTCGTGCTTGGCAAAAACAGTGTTGATTTTCGCCATAATACCCGGAACGTTTTTGTGGATGTGAATTAAGCGGTGCGATTTCTCAATTTTTGGCAATTGTAAGTTAGGGAAATTGCTGCTCAGATAAGTTGCTCCGGTATTCATAAAATCGGCAACCCGTTTCGGGATAAAATCGATATTACGTGGATTATTTTTAGGGTCATCGAAAACAACAATACCTTGTTTGGTACATAAATCGAGGTCTATTTTATTTTTCGCATTACCTAAATAACCTATAGTTTTTAGCTTAGCCGCGTTTTTTAACTGTTCCGCATTTATTTTTTCACCATTACCTAAAAGAATAATCCCCACATCCTTTACGTATTTATCTTCAAAAGAAGTTTTATGCCTAATTGATAAACCATCATTTTTAAGGATAGAAATTGTTAAGGGATCAACTTCACCAATTACCAGGCAAAGGATTCTGTTTTTAGGATAAGAAATTGCACGCGGCAGATCGTTTACATACAAAAACTCGTCGAAGCTTGGGGTTACATGGTCAGCTTTCGAAACAATGCTTTCGCGGGCTATATTCTCGGTAAATGCAAAAAACTTATTGATGATACCGCTTTCGCGCAACTGGAAATCAGAATATCCATCACCAATACCGAATAGCTCGCCTTCGAGCTTTAAATGCTGAAGTAATTTCACTTTACCACCTTCTTCACTTAAAGGATTGGCATGGTCGTAATCTATAATTTTACCATCACCAGTGGTTACAAAGGTATTGGCATAAATATTTTCCTTTTTAATGTGGTACTGACTTACTACAGGGGTAATAAACTCTTTAAATCCTCCAGATACAATTAAAACTTCATCTGCATGTTTCTTAAAAAACTCGGCATTACGCGAAAAGGAAGTAGATACTTTCTTTTTTAAATGTTTGATGAGTTGTTTTAAATGATCTTCATTGGCTTCAAGAAGTTTAACACGTTGGGCTAAACTTTCGGAGAAGGAGAGTTTTCCCTCCATCGCAAAATTGGTATAATCTTCAATTTTTTGGAAAATCGCCTCTTTATCTGGGTGGTTCTTTAGCGAAATTCGGGCAAGTTCATCAAGTGCTTCTACCTGTGTAAAGGTACTATCAAAATCGATGATGTAATAGGCTTTCTGTTTGGGCATTATCTTAAATGTTGGGTAATTTCTTTTATGCTTTCGGCAACTGGCTTAAAGGTAATACCTGTTTCCGCTTTTATTTTACTGTTATTGTAATAACTTAAGGTTAAACTACTCTTTGCAGCATCTTTAGTGATGGAAGGCTGTTTACCAGTAAATACGGATGCAAATTTTAGCGCCCTCCAGGCTATTCCGAGCATCCATGGTTTTGCTTCTCTTTTTGGTGCTTTAACGCCAAAACCTTGTGCAATTTCGCTGAACAGATCTTTATAATGATAATCATCGGCAGAAATGATATACCGTTCTCCCGAAACTTCCGCATCCATTAACAGAATCATCGCTTTGGCTACATCTTCAACATCTACAAAGCCAGAAGCACCATCGGTATAAAATGGGAATCCACCTTTTACCAATTTAAAAATTGCTCCACTTCCTTCAAAGCCAGCATTTTTACCGATGATTACCGATGGGTTGACAATAATAGCGTTTAAACCTTCAGTAATGCCCCTCCAAACTTCCATCTCACCCTCATATTTCGATAAACCATAGGCATGTGCTTTGGCATCATATTCCCAAAAGTCTTTTTCAGTAATTTTATTGCCCTTTTTAGCATTTCCTAATGCAGCAACTGAGCTTACATGCAATAAGCGACAATTATTTTCGGCACAAAGATTTACAATGTTTGAGGTTCCTTCTATGTTTACGTGAAAAAGTTGTTTTTTATCTTTGGGGTTGAAGGACACAAATGCCGCACAATGGTAAACTTTGGTAATCCCGATAAAGGAATCTTCCAATGCAGAAGGCTCGTTAATATCAGCCTCAAACCATTCGATGAGCGGGATATTTTGAATTAGCAAAGGGATTTTAGATTTCTCCCGCCTCAAGGCCCGAACCGCTAAACCTCTATCGGTTAACTGCTTAATTAATTCAGATCCTAAAAATCCAGTTCCTCCGGTTACCAGTATCATTTTATTTTTTTCGAGCTATATGTGGAAATACGCATTCAAAAATAGATATTTGAGCCGAGAGTTTTAAATATATGTCATTAACGGATTTCTTTTCCCCTATAAACCCCGATAGTTTTACACCCAAGCAAGGATTTTTCACAAGTCAGCTGGGGTTAAAAGCGCAGATTTACATCGAGTCATTTCCCGATTTTGAGGAGCACACCTACGATTTGGCAATTTTCGGAGTACTTGATGGAAGAGGTGCCGTTAATAATGAAGGTTCTGCCCTGGCACCGGATTATTTTAGAGAGAAATTTTATAAACTCAACGAAGGTGCTTTTAATAGCAGGATTGTAGATTTAGGCAATATTAAACACGGCGCAACCATTGCCGATACTTACATTGCCATCAAAATGGTGGTTTCGGAATTGATTAAAAAAGACATTATTCCGATCATTATCGGCGGTGGGCAAGATTTAACCTATGGCCAATACCTGGGTTACGAAGATTTAGAGCAAAAAGTAGATCTGGTAATTATTGATAACCAATTTGATATTGGCGATGATGACCATGAAGGTATTGCTACCCGATCTGACTGTTACCTGAACAAAATTTTCCTGCACCAGCCCAATTACCTTTTTAATTTTAGCAATGTGGGTTATCAAACTTATTTTGTAAACCAGGAGAGTTTGAGCGTGATGGATAAATTATATTTTGATGTACACCGTTTGGGTGAATTTGCTCAGGATATTACCTTAACAGAGCCCATTATTCGCAATGCGAACATGATTAGCTTTGATATGGGCGCTATCCGCTCTGCCGATGCTGCTGCAAATGCAAACACCACTCCAAACGGCTTTGATGGCGAAGAAGCCTGTCGCATTGCCCGTTATGCTGGCATGAATGATAAGTTGACCTCTATTGGTTTTTACGAGTTTAATCCAGCCTACGATAATAACGGACAAACTGCTTTCTTACTTGCTCAAATGGTATGGTATTTTGTAGATGGATTTTATGCCCGCAAAAAGGATTTCCCGCTTACACCGAAATCACAGTTTATGATCTATAGAACCAGTTTAAAAGACGGTTCAGGGGAAATGATGTTTGTAAAAAGCAAAAAATCAGACCGCTGGTGGATGCAGGTTCCTTACCCATCGGGCCAATCTAAAAACGAACGTTACCATCTGGTGCCTTGCAGGTATGATGATTACCAAACTGCTGTTAATGGTGAAATGCCTGATTTATGGTGGAGAACCTACCAAAAGTTAAATTAAAAACTGCGCCAATAAATAGTATTATAATTTTACACAGGTATTTACGTTTTAGCGGTACAGATTTCTATATTTGGACGGAATTAAACTAACCTCATGAAACCATCATGATTTTCAAAATCACAAAGTAAAATCAATAAATCATGATAGCTTCATCACCAATGAAAAAATATTATACAGATGAAAAAAATATTATTATCTGCAATGGCACTATTGCCCCTTGCAGCTTTGGCACAAAAGCCATTTACAGTAAGCGCTGACATAAAAGGATTGAAAACCGGAGATAAGGTTTATCTGATCTATCAAGGTGACGGCAAAAATGTCACCGATTCTACAACTGTAACAAATGGCACTTTTGCATTTAAAGGAACATTGTTAAATCCTGCACAGGGAAGTCTTTTCTTAAACAAAAACCCTTACGTAAACCGCCCGGCACAGGGTGAGAAATTAGATGCTTTATCGCTATATTTGGAGCCAGGAAATATAAAGCTAGCTGCAGCAGATTCTTTAAAGAAAGCAACAATTACTGGCTCACCAGTTAATGATGATGCAAAGAAATTAAAAGCATTAACTAAACCTGTAGCAGATAAACTTGCTGCAATTAATGCTGAGTATGCAGCTTATACACCAGAGCAAAAACAAGATAAGGCCGTAATGGGCGCCTTAGGTGCCCGCTATGAAAAAGAGGCTGCAGGAATGGCTCCATTGTTATTACAGTACGCAAACAGCAATCCCAAATCATTTATCAGCCTAAGCGCAATTAGTCAGTTGGCCGCAGATCCTGATCAGGCCGTGGCTGCAGAAAAAGCTTTTGTTGGATTGTCGCCAGACTTGAAGGCAACTACGACAGGTAAAAAAATTGCTCAAATATTTGATGCAGGAAGAAAAACCGCTGTAGGTGCCATGGCTATGGACTTTACGCAAGTTGATACTGCAGGTAAACCTGTTAAATTATCTGATTTTAAAGGCAAATATGTACTGGTAGATTTTTGGGCTTCATGGTGTGGCCCATGCCGTCAGGAAAACCCAAATGTGGTAACAGCTTACAACAAATTTAAAGATAAAGGCTTTACTGTTTTAGGCGTTTCTTTAGATGGAGGAAATACCAGAACAACTAAAGCGGCCTGGCAAAAAGCCATTGAGGCCGACAAGTTAACCTGGACACATGTATCAGACTTAAAAGGCTGGAGCAATGAAGTGGCTCAAATGTATGGCATCCAATCAATCCCGGCTAACTTCTTAATTGATCCAACAGGTAAAATTATTGCTAAGGGCTTAAGAGAACAAGCTTTACAAGATAAACTTCAAGAATTATTAGGAAGCAAATCGAAATAAAAAAGCATTCAAACAAAGAAAGCCCCAATCGATTTGGGGCTTTCTTTGTTTATACGAAAACGTATTATGCAGATTTTAAGAAATCCAATACGTTAATGAAATAATTTTCGAGTCCTTCGTAAGGATCTTCTCCTGGAATCCATGATGCAAACTTCCAGTATTCCCATTCTCCATTTTCAATTATAGGCGGAACTAAAAGAAAGTATTGCTCCTCTCCTAAACCAGCAATAATAATGCTTCTGGCCAGCTTAATGGCTACCTCTAGCAACTCATGATTTTCTGTCCAAATTTCGATCAGCTGTGGATCAACATCCTTTAGAAATGCGATATCGCTTGCTTTTGAAAACGATGGATCAACGTGTTCATTTGGCGTAGTAAATCCATTGGTAATCAACAGAAATTCTTTATAATCCGTTGGAAGCGTTACGCCCAATCTTACTTCAGCTTCTTGTATTTCGGCTAAGGTGGCAGGTTGATTACCTAGCCATTTTGTTTCAGTCTGTTCGGTTGTAAAACTAAACTCTCCTTGTTTAATTGCGGTTTCGGAAATCTTCTTAAGTATTTTTTTCAACTTATATTCTTTTAAATTAAGTCAAAACCGATATCTTCTCTGAAATATTTCCCATCGAAATAAATTCTGCCAGCATCAGCAGTTGCTGATTGTAAGGCAGTAAACAAATCTTTTTGCAAACTGGTAATCGCAATTACCCTTCCGCCATTTGTTTTTACCACATCATTTTCTAACAATGTTCCGGCATGGAATGCATTAGAATGACGTAGGTTTTCAATTCCGGTAATGGCTTTACCCTTCAGGTAATCGCCGGGGTAACCACCTGCTACAATCATTACAGTAGCAGCTGTTTGCTCTGAAATAACCAAACTAACCTGGTTTAATTGTTTGTTGGCAGTAGCTAAAAACAACTCTACCAAGTCGTTTTCAACTCTAGGAATCACACTCTCTGTTTCAGGATCGCCCATACGCGCATTGTACTCGATTACAAATGGCTCTTCTCCTACTTTTATCAATCCGAAGAAGATGAAACCTGTATAATCGATATTATCTTTCTTTAAACCGTCAACTGTTGGCTTAATAATGCGTTCTTCTACTTTAGCCAAAAATTCTGGTGTGGCAAAAGGAACCGGCGAAACCGAGCCCATACCACCAGTATTTAAACCTGTATCGCCTTGACCAATCCGTTTATAATCTTTAGCCGAAGGCAGTGTGATATAATTTTCACCATCAGTTAAAATAAATACCGAAAGTTCTATTCCGCTTAAAAATTCTTCAATTACTACAGTTGCCCCAGCTGCACCAAATTTACCGCCAAGCATCAGTTTTAATTCTTCCTGAGCCTCAATGGTTTCGGTACAGATTAATACACCTTTACCTGCCGCCAAACCATCGGCCTTTAAAACAACCGGCAACGCATGGTTTTGCAGATAAGCTAAGCCATCTTCTAAAGTTTCGGGCGTGAAAGATTTTGAAGCTGCAGTAGGAATACCATGGCGCTCCATAAACTGTTTAGAGAAATCTTTACTTCCTTCTAAAATAGCGCCTTCTTTTTTAGGTCCGATAACCGGAATGTGCGCAATGGCTTTGTCGGCAAGGAAAAAATCGTGAATACCATTTACCAAAGGTTCTTCCGGACCTACTACAACGAGTTCGATGTTTTCGGTAAGCACTACTTTTTTAATGGCATCAAAATCGTTTACATTGATGTTGATGTTTGTACCATAAGCTCCTGTACCACCATTACCTGGAGCAATAATTAGTTTATCGCAGTGCGAAGACTGGCTCATTTTCCAAGCGAATGTGCTTTCTCTGCCGCCTGACCCTAAAAGTAAGATATTCATATCGGCAAAGATAATATTTTACCATCAAGTAGCCCAGTATGAAGTGGTAAGACTTTATGATAAAGTGCTTTTGCACTAAACTAGTCAGTATTTAAAAAATATAAAGAGGAATACGGAGCTAAAATATGCCCAAAGAATAGAAAACATAGCATGGACGGTAGTTTCGAATAGCTTACCTTTCCACAAATCCCTGGAGTAAACAAAAAACTGAATAAAGAATCTGGTAGTCCAAAATAGGCCCAAACCGAGCGAGATCTTTCTTCCAAGATCAGTCTGTATTAATTCATTTGATGAAGTTAAACAGAGTAAGCCCATTAGAAGTACGGTAAACGCAATAAAAAAGGCATGTACCAACATCATTTGTCTGTTTATTAAACTCAGCAATTTAAGTTCACTTTCCCAATTAAAGTATCTTGGAAAAATGATGTGAATAAGTGCCAATACGACCAGAAGAGCACCAATTATTAATAAGTGTATTTGCATTTAAATCAAGGGCAACAGTTAAAAACAGACATAAATGGCGTGAATTTCGTTTCAGACAAAGAAGAAAAACCTGCTGTTTTAAATGCTTTTCGCCAAACTCTCCGTGAGAAAAAATGTGTAAAACCAATAGAAAAAGCTATAAAATTGGGCAAATCTCGTAAATGTTCTACCATAATTACCTGACCTGTTGGTTTACATAACCGATAACATTCCTTTAAAAAAACAATCTTCTCTTGCTGCGATCTTATTTCGTGGGCAGCCGACAACAGGAATATCATATCAACAGATTTATCGTGCAAAGGAATAAAATCTGTGGCTATCTGTGCTGTATCAGGAAAGATCAAACTTACTTTTCTTGCCCTGACTATTGCCTGTTCAGTATGTTTTTCAGGATTGTAAAAATCGAAAACCTTTAAAGTTGCTTGCGGAAAATGACTTTCAAGAATGAAGCTTGTTTCATCAAAACCTGCATTAATATTTAGGATTAAGTCTGGATTTGAATTTGAAATACCAGTTTTTTTTAACCAATCGAAATGATAATAGCCAGAAAAATCGTAAACATATGCAGATACGATTAGGGGCATTAAAAGACCATATAGAAATGCTAAAATAATTATCCAAAACAAGACAATAGGCCATTGCAATACTATTTGGGAAACTATCACTAACAATAAAGCTATAAGGCCAAATATGTAAAAATGCCTGTTAAAACTTAAAATATTTAATACGCCCTGAAATTTTCTTCTTTTTACTTCCATTTTTCAATTTTTCCTCTTTTCCAATAATAAGGGATGTTTTGAATGTCAAAGGCATTTGCTAAAATCGGTCCATTTAGATTTAATGAATTTAAAAATCCAAAGCTGTAACTGGCAATTTTTATGGGAGTTGGCTGCCAGTTTTGCCTCACACCTTCAATAATTAAAACTTCCTTGTTTTTTTTGTTGTAAGTAAATGTAAAGGGCAAAGGCCCTGCAAATCTTCTGGCTTCCTTCCAATCGGCAAATGGCGAATCTTCGGGCAAGGCAACCTCATGATCTGTTTTATCGATTACGATTTTAAAATTAGAATTGGTTGAAGTAATTTCTTTAGTATTTTCTCTGTCAATTAGCGATATATCTGTTGTGGTATAATTGTAATGGGTAAAAATATTGCCCATAAATTCCATTTTCTTTTTATTCGTTTCTGATTTTAAAATATACAGACCACGAAGACTTTTCCCTGCTTTGTTCGTATAACTCACAAATACACGATAACCAATAAGAAAAAAATCGTTACCCATAAATTTAGGAAAGCCTTTTGGTCGCAAATTTTTCGTCTGAACCATAGCGATAGCAATGAAAGCCCATTTATCTTTAAAGAGATCCAGCGCTAAACATTCCGGAATAAGGTGTTCTAATTCTGCTTTTGGAACAGCAAACGTTAATACGAGTGAGTTTTCAAAAAATGCATCGACTGCAAATGGGTGGTTTTTCAGAAATGAGAACATGATGCCTGTTGCGTTGTTTTTTTATTAAAATAAAACCCATTGATAAACACAACTATAATAAATATACATGCAAAGAGCGAATTGAATTTCCCCCAAAGCAATAGATCTGGCACAAGTATAAATTCTATGGTATTCATTGTAGCAACTATTACAATCTGAACAACAGCATTTAGCTTAGTTTTGAAACTACTCAAAATCCAGATTGCCATCACAATCTCTGATATGCCTATAAAAACTGTAAAGTAATGACTATGGGTGGGTGTTAAGATTCTGGCAACGATCTGTTCGTGGCGGGGTACAAGACCTAACACTTTGCAAAACAATCCGTTTGCAAGCCAAACCAATGCAATAAACCAGGTAAGTATTCTTTGTGGTAATACTTGATTGTTGCGATTGATCACATTTATCATATCGCTTTATTTCGCGCTTCTTGTCATTTGTTCGAGCATATCCCACATTTCATTCGGGATCGCTTCCAAACCATTCATCTGGCCTGCTCCCTGCAACCATTCACCTCCATCAATGGTAATTACTTCGCCATTAATGTATCCGGAGAAATCGCTCACCAGAAATGCAGCTAAATTGGCGAGTTCCTGATGATCACCAACTCTTTTCAAAGGTACACGGTTTTTGAAATCGAATTTTTTGGCTAAATCGCCAGGCAGTAAACGCTCCCATGCACCTTTGGTTGGGAATGGGCCAGGGGCAATCGCATTGGTCCGGATACCATATTTACCCCATTCTACAGCTAGAGATCTTGTTAGTGCTAAAACACCTCCTTTTGCACAGGCCGAAGGCACAACATAGGCTGAGCCTGTAAAAGCGTAAGTGGTAATTATATTTAAAACTGTTGCCGCTTGTTTTTCCTTAATCCAGTGTTTACCAAAGGTAAGAGTACAGTTAACCGTTCCTTTTAAAACAATATCGATAATAGATGAAAATGCATTGGCCGATAACCGTTCGGTTGGAGAGATGAAATTACCTGCAGCATTGTTCAATAATACATCAACCGAACCAAATCTTTCTAAAGTTCTGGCCAATACGTTTTCTACCTGTGCTACTTCCCTAACATCACAGGCAACTGCCAATACTTTGCCGCCTGTTTTTTCTTCCATTTCATCGGCAGTTTTTTGCAATACATCCTGTTTTCTGCTTGTGATTACGAGGTTGGCTCCTAATTTCAAGAAATATACGCCCATTGCTTTCCCCAATCCTGTTCCACCGCCTGTAATTACAATGGTTTTTCCTTTTAAAGCGTCTTCTCTGAGCATTGGTGCATTATAACTGAACATAGTATATTGGTTAACTGGTTAATTGTTGTAATTGGCTAACTGTAGCGTTGGTTAATTCCTAGCTGAAAACCAACAACTATAAACTGATTACTTTCTCTGTAGGTTAGCTAAAATTGTTTTTAAAATATGACGTGTTGCCGGCGACCACCACTGTGCTAACATTTTTTCTAAAGTAGCCGATTGATCTGCGGTTACTGCAGCAATTAATTCCTCGCGGATATTTAATTTGCTTTGCGACCAGGTATTACTTTCGAGCTCCATGTATTTCTTAATCTTACGCTCAGCAGCCGTTAACAAACTTTCATTTTTCACCAGTTCATCAACCAAGCCGACTTTTAAAGCTTCTTCGGGACTGTAAAGTTTACCCGAAAGTAAACTACGGCTTGCTTCAGCCTTACCTAACCAAAACGCATACAATTGAAAAATACTATTTGGCACAATAATACCTACCGGAACCTCATTAAGTCCAATAATGTATTGTCCTTCTGCCATTACCCGATAATCGCAGGCCAATGCCATTACACAGCCACCGGCCGGACTATGGCCACTAATTGCGGCTACCATCGGTTTTTTAAACGAAACCATATTGGCGGTGAAGCCCAAAAATAACTGCCAGAAAGATTTAGCCTCTTCTTCGTTGTAGTTATAAAGTTCTACCAAATCCAGTCCCGCAGAAAAGAAAGGTGCTGTACCAGTTAAAATTACACCGCCAATGTTATCATCAGCGGTAATATTTTTAAGCATATCGTCAAGCTCGGTAATCAACTCGCGGTTTAAGGCATTCGATTTTCCTCTATCTAACGTAATGGTTGCCAGGCGATCTTTAACACTTACTTTTATTGTATTCATATTTTAAATAGTATCAAGATTTAAGAATCTAGTATCAAGGTAAATATACCGCAGCATAAACTATGCATGCATACTAATTCAAATTTATCTATTTTTATCTATTTAACATCATAAGTATAAACTTTTCTTGCCAAGTGCCCTATAGCGTCTATTCCTTCTATTACTACACGGTAGGTTCCGGGTTCGTCTGCATTATAAAATTCGAACTGTGCTTTTCCATCTTTATCTGTAACAACCTGTGGGTTCCAATAAATAGTTGTTCTGAAATCAGTCCTGCTGCTTGAACTTGCCGCATCATATTTTGGCGAATAAAATTCTCTTGAAATCGTAAATCCTTTTGGATTAAAGGTTACAATTCCAGGTGCATAACGAGCAGTACTTCTTCCCCCATCACCACGTTTAGTAGTGATAATAATTACACCACCTCCTCCTCGCGAACCATAAATAGCTGTATTTCCTATACTTTTTAAAAGCTCGATAGATTCTACATCGCTTGGAACAACATTATCCAGAAAATCAGCTTCCATCTGCATACCATCAACAATAATTTGTATAGGAGTATCCTGGCTACGCATAAGGTAAGGTATATTGCCCCTAAATATTACACCTGGCAAACGGCCCTGCAAACATTGAGATAAGGTAATACAAGTGGATAACTGATCGGCTGTCATTATGAAATCGGCCCTACCGGCACCGTTTAGGTTGGATGAGTTCTTCGCCGGGTTTTTCTTTTCGGTAATGGTTACTTCTTCGAGTTTAATGGTCCGCTCTAGCAAGCCTAAACGGGTCATCTCATTAAAATAGTTATCGCTTTCTTTAATATACTTCATCAAAGTATTGTTCACATTGATATCAATATCAGCTCCATTTTTATTCTTGGTTACAATCTGCCCAGGAACGATATCAAGATTAATATCTACAAACTTCCTTTCTGTTTTAGTTCTTGCCTGAACAACAAATTTTGTACTATCGCCAAAACTTAAATTATCGAAAACAAATTTTCCTTCGGCATTGGTTACCGTATCCAAAATGTACACCGTTCCTTTTGTAGCCATTAGCATTACCTTACCACCAGGTACAGGTTTATTGCCCTTCATTACCGTTCCACTAATGGTAATGGACTGCTCGGGTTTATAGGTAATATTCGGACCAACATTATTGATGATGTTTTTCCAAAGAAATCTTCTCCAGCCCTGGGTAAGCATTAAGTTATCGAGTTCCTTTTGTGTTTGAAGATCATCCTTTAAAAAATAATGGTTGGGTTTCTCTACATACCCGCTCAAATCAGAGGTAAGTAATAACGAGGTGAGGATATTCGACTCATTATTTTCATCAGGTGTTACTTTTGCTGCGTTGGTTACAGCAACCGAAAAACTACCTAAAACGGGTTTATTATCATTATTAGCATCGAAAGTAAAGGCCGCTTTCCCTCTTTTTGAACTAGAAACTCCTGATGCATTAACCGATACGTCAATTAACTCGGCCTTGTTATTAATAAAAACCAACCGCTCTGCCAAAGGTTGATTGCTGCTTGAAAATAAAGTAAACTGCACAATGCCGATTGGCAGGTTCTTTTTTGGAATATTGGCCACTAGTACTTGCTTATCCATTTTAGCTTTCGAGCCATAGTATACATTGCCACCATGCTGTGCCACAACTTTTAGTTCATCACCATTCACAAGATCGGCGCTGGCCATAATTTTAACCACTACTTTACCTGTATCTAAAGCATTTACAGAAAGTGCATAACCACTTTTAACGGCTACAGGTAATTTCAACGTTTTTTCTGATCCATCCTTAAATTTAACCTTTGCCGAATATGACTTACCAGCCTGATTGTTAAACACAAAGTTACCCATACCTAAATAATTGGTGGCAAAACTGGTTACTTCATTTCCCCCTTCGTCTATTACAGTTCCCTCCACATCTTCGCCGCGGCCATCGGCATTAACCGCTTTAATGGCAACTTTTTGGGGCAATTCTTCAACAAGCGTTCCCCCCTCCGGCATAAACTGTACATCGACATTGTTAGACGTCGAAGTGATCGGGATAGATTTGATTACTTTTTGTTTATTATCCAGCGCGATGGTAGCAATAATTTTCCCTGATTTATTTTGGAATGATTGATTGTTTGTGAAGCTAATTACCGCATCACCTGTTAAACTTGTTTTAACTTTACCCTTTGTAACGGTACGGTAATCTAACTGAACTTCATAACTTACTTCATTTTCACTATAAGCCACACCATTTTTATCTTCAAAATGAACTGTTGCGGTTACTTTATCTGCATTGTTCTCTTTGGTAAAACTGTAAGAAGTTTTTGTAAAAACTTTGTTAGCCCAGCTATTTCCGATCTTAATTGTCTTATCGTAAAAGAATTCGGTGCCAAAATTCCGCATGTAATTGGTATAGGCCCTAATTCTATAATTGCCCTCGACAAGTGAATCTGTTAGCTTAAAATCGCCCCAGGTAATTCCGCCCATAATAGGTAACTTAACCAGTTTTTTTAGCGAATCTTTTTCATTTATCAGCTCCACATACAGGATCTTACTAATGCCCGAAGGGGCTGAAGTCTTGGTATTTACAACATAGGCTTTGAACCAAATATCATCGCCAATGGCATAATAAGGCTTATCTAAGTGAAGGTGAACTTTTTCTTGCGGATATTTACTGGTGTAATCTTCGAGTTTTTGCAAGAGCTGACTAAATGGATCATCATCCATTTTAAATGCGGCAAAAACAATAAGTAGAGATAGAAAACTGATTGCGAGAGTAATTTTGAGTTTCATGTGGTTGGGTAACAAATAAATATGTGTCAAGGTACAAAACCTAAGGCATATTTTCATGAAGATACCATGAAATTTAGTTTCACTTCTAAATTTTTAGTTCACAACTACAGAAACACATTAATTTATCAATATGGCTTTGAAAATGAAGGATTCAGTGTGCCTGGCATTATCCTTATGTTGTTAATAAATGCAGCAGCCACAGCACACTAGCTTTCATTTCCAAATAAAATATTCCTTTAAGCTATTGATTTGAAAATGAGGGGCTTCTGAGCATTTGGCAGCCACAGTCCCGCTTTACGCTTTATCCCGATGAAAAATCGGGATGTTCGCTTTAATCGGGTTTAGGAACGACGTTTAGTGCCAAGAGAACAAAACCGCCAATCATAAACCCGACAGCAGCAGCCACAGCGTACTGACTTCCATTTCCAAAAAAGAAAAAGACGTCAGCTCTCAATTGGCTGTCGGCTAATAACCAATTAAGCAACTTGTTAAAACTTATTCTTCCACATCATGCTTTCTACCGGCCTGGTGGTTTTGTTGTTGTACTTGGCATTACCTTTTGTATTGTACATCGTTTCTATCTTACCTTCAACAACAAAATAAATCAATTGGCCAATAGGCATTCCGGCATAAATTTTTACAGGTTGTGCTACTGATATTTCTAATGTCCAGGTATTACAGAAACCAACATCACCTTTACCTGCTGTTGCATGGATATCGATACCTAAACGGCCGGTACTACTTTTACCTTCTAAAAAAGGCACATGGCCGTGTGTTTCAGTATATTCTACCGTAACACCAAGATACAGCGTACCTGGGTAGAGCACATAACCATCTTTAGGAATTTCGAAATGTTCGATTTCATTGTGCGCCTTCGCATCAAGCACACGGCTTTTATAAGTAGCCAGGTATTTTCCTAAATGTACATCATACGAGTTGGTTCCTAAACATTCGCGTTTAAAAGGCTCAATGATGATTGTTCCCTTCTCAATTTCTTCTAATATCCTGCTATCAGATAATATCATTTTTATACGTATTTTTGGCCTAAATTATCATTTATTTAAGATAATTTTGCATGTAATCTCCAATTTAATCAATGCCAATAATTTACAATAAAGATATTGATCAGCATTCTGTTTTAGCAATTTGGAAAATTGAGGAAACGGAGGAAGAATTGTTGGCCGGACTGCAGCTTAAGCAACATGAACGTGATATTATTTCGTCGCTAAATAGCGGTAAGCGATTACTGCACTGGTTAAGCACGAGATTGCTATTGAGAACAATGCTTAATACAACAGAGTACATCGACTGTCAGTTTGATGAACACGGCAAACCCTATCTGGTTAATTTCGACTATCATATTTCATTAAGCCATTCTTATGATTATGCTGCCGTAATGATCAGTAAAGATCATGCTGTAGGTGTTGATATCGAACTGATTAAGCACAAGATAAAAAGCATTAAGCACAAGTTTTTAAGCGATGTAGAGCTTGCCCAGAAACAGATTGGAGATAATACTGATGGTTTGTATGTTGCATGGTGCGCTAAAGAAGCTATTTACAAGTGGCATGGCAAAAAGGGTTTAGAGTTTAAACAGCATATCCATATTAAACCTTTTAAGCTAAAAAACGAAGGCTCACTAAACGCAATTGTAGAATTACCAACAGGTACAAGGGAGCTGACCGTTAATTACTTTAAAACAAAAGATAGTTACATGTTAGGCTATGTGGCCAGCAATTCTTAAAATAAATAGAGATGAACGAGACAGCGGAAAAAGCAATTGCAACAGATTTAAAGCCAACTATTTTTACAGACTGGGGCTTAACAGATTATCAGGAAGCCTGGGATAAACAGGAAGATCTGCTAAATAAAACGGTGGCCATTAAAACAGAAAACCGCATAAACAACAGCAATAAGCCTACCCCGAACCATCTTGTATTTTGCGAGCACCCCCATGTTTACACCTTAGGTAAAAGCGGGCATCCTGAAAATTTATTGTTGGATGAGCAGGGATTAAAAGACAAACAGGCAACCTATTATAAAATAAACCGCGGTGGCGATATTACTTATCATGGCCCGGGGCAGCTAGTGGGCTATCCTATTCTTGATCTTGATAATTTCTTTACAGATATCCATTTATATCTGCGCACGCTGGAAGAAGCCGTTATCCTCACCTTAAAAGATTATGGGATAGAAGCTGGCCGTTATCCTGGTTTTACAGGGGTGTGGTTAGATGCCGATAATGAAAAGGCCCGCAAAATATGCGCCATGGGCGTTCGTTGCAGCCGTTGGGTTACCATGCATGGTTTTGCCTTTAATGTAAATGTAGATTTAGATTATTTTAAAAATATTGTGCCCTGCGGCATTGATGATAAAGCCGTAACTTCTTTAGCAAAAGAACTCGGTTATAAACTTGACATGGAAGAGGTAAAAGGAAAATTAAAGAATCATATTGCCGAACTCTTTAAAATGCAGCTCGTTTAATGATCAGGCTTATTTTTATTTTAGCGCTGGTTACCACACATGTTTCTGCACAAAACCTGGATGGGATAATTAAATTTATAAAGGATAATCCTAAAAAAGCTTCGATTGTACTTATTGAGAACAGCAAGGAAGTACTCAATTTTAAAGGCAATCAATTGATGCCATTGGCCAGTGCAGCCAAAACCATTATTGCCATCGAATTTTCCAATCAGGTTGTCGCCAAAAAAATTGACGCAAACCAAAGCATAGCAATAAGCGATCTAAGCAAATACTATATTCCTTTTACCGATGGCGGTGCACATTCTGCATGGCTTAAATCCTTACAAAAGAAAAAGGCTGACAGTGTTTCTTTGCTACAGATTGCTCAAGGCATGATTAGATTTAGCTCAAATGCCAATACTGAATATCTTGAGGATTTATTAGGCTTGGCAAACATTAGCCGGAACATCAGAACACTAAAACTTCAGCAGCATAGTCCCTACTATTACTTCACTGCAGGAGCATTAATGACTTGCCTCAAACCTGATAACCTCGCTGAAAGTATATGGGCAAAACAATTGGAAGCAATGCCAATAAATGAATATATAAAACGATGCGAAACCAATCACATCAAATTAAAAACAGATTCTACATTTATCAAAACTTTCAGCACAGTGAACTTGCCACTCGCAGTACAAAAAATATGGTCTGATAGATTAGTCGCTTCAAATGCTACTGATTACGCAAACATTATGCACAAAATTAACAGTAGAAGCTACTTTAAGCCCGCAATCCAAAATATCATAGATCAGATTATGGAATGGCCGATGGTGTACCCAGGCAACCAGGTAGCTTTTAAACATTTAGGGCAACTGAAAAAGAAAAGCTGATGATTCAAAGCAATTTTGCGAATTTTGAGGCAGGTATTATCACTGATGCCGCTTTTAGACAAAAACTCATTGCTGCCCTAAAACAAAACTAAACCGAGCGCTTATTCGTAGATTAAGCTATGAAGATTTTATTAAGCGCCATTTTATTTTCTTTCTTAACTTCGGGCTGTACAAAACAAGCGCCCATGATTAACGAGCCAGCAATCAATCAAGCTACAAATACATCAAATGGAAAAGGTAATTTCACTTATTTAGCCCTTGGCGATTCTTATACGATTGGTGAAGCCGTTAAACAAACAGAATCTTTTCCTTATCAGCTTCAAAGTTTATTAAAAACTCAAGGCATTAACGTAACAGATCCAAAAATTATTGCAGTTACCGGTTGGACTACAGATGAGCTACAGGCCGCGATAAAAAAGGAGAATTTAACGGCAACATATAGTTTTGTTACGCTTTTGATTGGTGTAAATAACCAATACCGCGGTTATCCGATAAATACTTACAAAAAGGAGTTCACAGAATTGTTACAAACAGCAATCGCTTTTGCAGGAGGCAACAAGAATAAGGTTTTTGTAGTTTCTATTCCAGATTGGGGCGCTACGCCTTTTGGCCAAAACTCGGGGCGCAACCCACAAACGATTGCGAGTGAAATCGACAGCTTTAACACTGCAAACCAAGAAATCACGCTTTCAGCTGGCGTAAACTATACCAACATTACCCCCGTATCTCGAAATGCTGCAGTAGATTTATCGTTAGTGGCGAGCGATGGATTACACCCAAGTGCTAAAATGTATACCCAATGGGCAACCGCTTTATTACCAAAAGTGGCCAATGTATTGAAATAATTAAACGTTTGTTTATGCTGTTTTTAAATTAAAAAATTTATTTTAGTTCAACTATTTAAATTAATCACCTTTAAAAACAGTAAATTATGAATGAGTATGAATCAAGCGGAATAGCCGCTGGTATTGGTCTGGTAGGCGGAATTATTTACCTGGCGATAATTGTTTTGTTGATTGTCGGCATGTGGAAAGTATTCGAAAAAGCAGGCAAACCAGGCTGGGCCGCAATTATTCCTATCTACAATTTGATCATTTTATTAGAAATTGTTGGCAAACCAATGATCTGGATTTTATGGCTAATTATCCCTTGCGTAAACATTGTATTTGCAATTTGGCTTTACAATTTAGTAAGTAAAAGTTTTGGCAAATCAGAAGGTTTTACAGTAGGTCTGGTTATCTTTCCATACATTTTCTGGCCAATTTTAGGTTTTGGCGATGCTAAATATTTAGGTCCATCGGCAGCAGAAGCACAAAATGGCGGTTTTGGGAACAATCCTTTCAACAATCCAAATAATCCATTTAACAGCCCAAACAATCCTTTTAACAAACCATCTGGAAATCAAGATACTCCAAACGATACTCCTCCACCGGTAGTTTAATTCAAGGATGTTTATCATATTTATATTTTGCAGCTTAATCAACCTGGTTGATTGGCTGCAAAATCATTTAATCACCTGTCCATTTAAAGCTTTAACAGGTATCGATTGTCCGGGTTGTGGCTTTCAAAGATCTTTTATTGCCCTTCTTCAAGGCGATTTATCAAAAAGCTGGTCGCTTTATCCACCCACCATCCCCTTGTTGTTTTTATTTATCTCAGCTGGCCTATTGTATAAGTTCCAGATCAAACAAGGTTCCTTTATTTTTAGAGTGCTGGTTATCGTGATCGGTAATTTTGTAATGATCAACTATGTACACAAAATGTTTTTTAGCTAAACACTCATATTAGCGGTAAGGTGATTATAATCTTTTAATACTGCCTCTAAAAACTGTAACTCGTTCATTCCACCCGGAATGGTTACAAAAATGTGTTCCTTGGTTTTGGCTGCCATGGCATAAATTAAATCGGCATTCCCTGTTTGGTAATAACCGGTTAATACTTCATGAATAAGTTCTATGTCTCTATCGTTTAAATGCAGAACTTCCTTAAACTGCGGTTCATATTCTTCAGGCAAATTAAAACTGAATGCCACGTTAGAAAATTCGGTTCTTGGTTTAGTTTTAATCAGCGTTGTTTTAGCCAGTATATCACCCAATCGTTGATGATTTTTTGTTACCGCTACCGAAACCAGTGCAACGACGCCCCAGCCAAATGGGAAGCCGAAATCAATCATCCGAAATAACCACCTAAAAATATACTGCCCAATGGTTGGCTGTGTGCCATCAATGCTAATCACCTTTATCTTTAACACCTTCTTTCCCAAAGTTTGGCCGTCCATAGTGATTTCGCAAACCAGGTCGTAGAAAGCAAAAATTGCCAGAAAAATAAAGAAAACAACTATTGCAGCACTTCCCGACATCGCCATTTGCGCAGCGCCCATTACAACTAGGGTAATTACAGCGAGAATTAAAAATCCAGCCAGATCAATACACCTTGCAGCTATACGCTCTCCGAGGCCAGCAATTTCGTAATCAATATCAATATTTTGAGCAGTGCTAATTCTGATGCTATCCATATTCAAACATAATTTTTTTTAAAGATAATAGCTGTAGGCCTATCTTTATTTTTTTAAACTAAAGTTTTCTTATATTTTCATATTTAGATTGTTCAGCTATGTATATTTGTTCAGTTTGTTAATTGATTTGAAAATAATGTTGGTTTCATTTCCACAAAAAATTAGCTATTTTAAGCCGAGATTTGATAAAGCGTTTAAATGAGAGAAGCATTATTTGTTAAACAGAATTCGAAGAAGTGGCAACATTATGATTCCATGCAACAGGCAAATCCTGATGAAGTGGCCAATCAGTTTATCGAAATTACTAACGATCTGGCTTACTCAAAAACGTTTTATCCAAATTCGAAAACAACAGCTTATCTCAATGGCTTAGCCTCTAAATTACATCAATCCGTTTACAAAAACAAAAAGGAAAAATCAAACCGGTTTATCCATTTCTGGAAAACAGAACTCCCCTTAATATTTCTTCAACACAGAAAACAGGTGTTTTATGCATTGGCATTTTTCTTGATTTCTTGTGCGATTGGTGCTTTATCGGCAAAATACGATGATACCTTTGTGCGATTGATTATGGGCGATGGTTATGTAAACATGACAAATGAAAACATTGCCAAAGGTGATCCGTTTGGGGTTTATAAGCAGAGTAATGAGTTTATGATGTTTATGCAGATTGGGGTTAATAATATTTATGTTGCACTATATACCTTTGTTTTGGGTATTATATTTTCATTTGGTTCTATCGTTTCACTATTTAGAAATGGAGTAATATTGGGCTCCTTCCAGTATTTCTTTTTTAGCAAGGGTTTAGGCTTTCAATCGGTTCTGGTTATCTGGATTCACGGCACATTAGAGATATCCGCAATTGTTTTGGCAGGTGCGGCTGGTTTAATTTTGGGCAATAGCCTTTTATTTCCCAAAACCTATACACGTATGGCTTCAGTTTTAAAAGGAGCTAAAGATGGGCTAAAAATTGTAATTGGCCTGATACCAATTTTTATAGTTGCGGCTTTTTTTGAAAGTTTTGTTACACGACATACTGAAATGCCTGTGTGGTTAAGTATGTTCATTTTATTATCTTCTGCGGCTTTCATTATTTGGTATGTATTTATATATCCCATAAAAATCTACAATAAACAAGCAATACTAAATTAACATGCTAGGGAAAATTGAATTTAAGAAAAGAAGAGATTTCGGGCAGGTGATCAACGACACCTTTACCTTCATGCGTCAAAATTTTAAGCCCCTCATTAAAATATATTTCACATTTTGTGGCCTATTTGTACTGGCTAGTATGTTAACCATGTTATTACAACAATACAAAATGGTTAATATCATCAATACCATCGGTAATGGAAGAAATACCAAAGGTTTAGGTTTTTCTGCTTTATATGGATTAGAGTATTTCCTATCTATTTTATTCTCTTTAGCAACATATGCCAGTATGAGTGTCGCCATACTTTCTTATATCGCCATATATGTGCAGAAAGGGAACCAAACGCCAACCACCGATGAGGTATGGGGATACTTTAAATATTATTTTTTCAGGATTTTTGGTAGTTCTATCCTATTAATTATCCTTTTATGTATTGCCTTTATGTTTTGCCTTGTACCTGGCTTCTGGCTATTCCCCTATGTTGCCATGATGTTCCCGATAATGGTAATCGAAAATGGTTCATTAGGTTATTCATTTAACAGGAGTTTCAAAATTATTAAAGATAATTTCTGGATTACTTTCGGTACGCTGATCGTAGTATGGATTATTGTTTATGCCTGTATGAGCATGATTGTTTTACCTACAAGTTTATTTAATATGATTGGTATGTTTACGCATAAAACCCCACACATGTCTTTAACACTTACCATGATTACAACTGTTTTGCAGTCGTTATGCCAGGTATTTACCATTATCCCCATCATTACCATTTCATTGGCCTATTTCAGTTTGGTTGAACAAAAAGAAAGCACTGGTTTAATGGAAAGGATTTCTAATTTTGGCAATACCGAAAAACCTATAGATACCAGACCTGAAGAATATTAAAATGCAGCGTGCACTATTCCGATATCTTCTTGTTTCTCTTTTGTTTTTTATTCCGGTAATCAACAAAGCACAGACGGCTAAACCCAAGCCTGTTACTACTATAATTAAAACAGATAGCAGTAAGATTGTGGCTTCAAAATTTGATAAAGAGGCCATAAGCAATTATAAAGAACAAAAAGAGTTTCAATACGACGAAATAGGTCAACAACAATTATCGTTATGGGACAAATTTTGGTTATGGTTTTGGGATATAATCGGCCAACTGTTTCAGGGAGCAGCATCCAACATTTTTTCCAGGTATATTTTTATCGGACTTGGGGTAGCGCTGATCATATTTATTGTGGTTAAAGTTATTGGTGCAGAAAAAATCTTCACTAAAAAATCGAAAGAAACAATCCCTCCATACGATGTAATTACCGAAAACATCCATGAGATAGATTATGAACAGGAATTACAAAGATTAGTTGCCGAAAGAAAATTCCGCTTGGCAGTTAGGCTTTTGTACCTGAGGGCACTAAAAAAACTGAGCGATGCCGAAATCATCCAATGGCAGCCCGATAAAACCAATTATAATTACTTAATGGAAATCAATAAACCAGAGCTGAGAAGCGATTTTAGCCAGCTTACCCTACAGTTCGATTATATCTGGTATGGCGATTTTCCTATTGATGAGGTGAAATTCGACCCTATTAAGCAATCGTTTAACCAGTTTAACAACCAGATTAAATGAAAGGCTACAAATTATACCTGATTATTGGTTCCATTCTAATTTTGGGTTATTTAATTGCGCAGTATAATAAGCCTACACCAACAAACTGGGCGCCAACATATGCTACTAAAGATAAAATCCCTTACGGAACATATATTTTATACAATAGAATCAAAGATATTCTGCCATCGGCAAGTATTCAACAGTCAAAAGCTGCGGTTTACACTACGTTAAAATCTAAAAAATTCAATAAAACCGCTTACATAATCGTTGCGCAAAAGACAGACATTAGTAAAACTGATCTTGAACAGCTGATAAAATATATGCGAGCTGGAAATGATGTATTTATAGCCACTTATGATTTAGGAAAAATAAGGAAGGAACTTAAAATACAAACTTCTACTGCAATGTCTTCCGAAGGAAGTACCTTAAATTTCACCAATCCAGAACTAAAAACTGATGCAAACTATGGTTTTGAAAGAGGTATCGGAAGCCAGTATTTTAGTAAGGTAGACAGCAGCAAAACGACAATACTTGGGGTAAATGGGAAAGGCCAGCCTAATTTTATCCGTTATGCTTACGGAAAAGGCAATCTCTACCTTATCGCCGAACCCGGTTTTTACACCAATTTCAATCTCCTCGATAAATATGGCGCAGAATATGCCGCTAAAACCTTGAGTTATTTACACGGAAATAAGCAGCTCATTTTTGATGAATATTTTTCTACCCAAAAGAACACTGCTACCGATATGCTCAGGGTATTTTTTAAACATCCTGAACTGAAGTTTGCATACTATCTGGCAATACTTAGTCTGATAATTTTTGTCTTGTATGACATTAAGCGCAGGCAAAGAATTATCCCAATCGCAGATCCGCTTACTAATTCCTCATTGGCCTTTGTTAATGTGGTGGGCAGCGTTTATTACCACGAGCGGAACAACCTCGATATAGCCTTAAAAAAGATCAATTACTTTATGGAGTACTTGAGGACCAGGTATTATATAAAGACCAACGATATCGACAGCAAATTTGCTCAGGTGCTCATAGAGAAAACAGGCATTAACGAAGCACTGGCCAAAACCCTGACCAAACATTTTATCCAAACGCCAACAATGGGCGATTTAAGCGATACCCAATTGATTAATTTAAACGAAAGCATAGAACAGTTTTATAAAAATACGCAAAGCAATGGAACAAGAACAGTTTAACCCACGTACCGATTTAAGTGCCTTAAATGAAGCTGTAAATCAAATCAGAAATGTACTTGGAAATATCATTATCGGCCAAAAACAGGTTATTGATTTCTTAATTGTTGGTTTGCTTGCCGACGGGCACATCTTAATTGAGGGCGTACCTGGTGTAGCCAAAACGCTGAGCGCTAAATTGCTAGCAAAATCTATTGATGCACAATTTTCGAGGGTTCAGTTTACACCCGATTTAATGCCATCTGATGTTTTAGGAACCCCGATTTTTAATACCAAAACAGGAGATTTCGAATTTAGGAAAGGCCCTATTTTTGGTAATATTATTCTGGTTGATGAGATTAACCGTGCACCGGCAAAAACCCAATCAGCCTTGTTCGAGGTGATGGAAGAACGCCAGGTAACCATAGATGGTCATACCTATATTATGGATGAGCCTTTTATGGTATTGGCCACACAGAACCCGATTGAGCAGGAAGGCACATATCGCCTGCCTGAAGCACAATTGGATAGATTTTTATTCAAAATAGAGGTTAAATACCCTTCTCTAGAGGAGGAAACTGCGATTTTAATGGCTCAGCATACCTTAGTTAATAAAACATTATTAAACGAAGTAAAACCAGTATTGTCTGTTAAACAGATACAAGAGGCTAGGGCAATCATCCGCAACTTGTTTGTAGAGCCAAAATTATTGGAGTTTATCGCCAAAATCGTAAATGAAACCCGCAACAATTCATCACTTTATCTCGGCGCTTCGCCAAGGGCATCTTTAGCAATTGTACATAGTGCAAAAGCTTTCGCTGCTATTCAAAACCGCGATTTTGTTACACCTGAAGATATTATTGCCGTTGCAGGACCAGTATTAGCGCACAGGATATTGTTATCACCTGAAAAAGAAATGGAAGGATTAACTACAAGCGACATTGTTAGCCAGATTATCAAAAAAATTGAAGTACCGCGGTAGGTCAGTTATCAGTCGCCAATTTTCAGTTTACAGTTGGCTACTTACAGTTAACCAGTTTAAACACTTAACCGATTAAACAACATTGAAAAAATTCTTTCAGCAATATTATAACAATCTATTCCTAAGCGATCGCTTATTTGCAGCTTTAGGCCTCTGCATTGTGCTTTTTTTGTTGAAGTTCTTTTTTGCGTGGCTGGGCGATATCCCTGAAATTGCCACCGGTGCTGTATTTGTTTTATTTTTTATCGATATTTTTATTCTATACCGAAATACCCAAGGGATTGATGCCAAAAGAATTACCTCAAAACGTTTGAGTAATGGCGATGAAAATCCGATACAAATCGAAATCAAGAATAGGTATGGTTTTGGGGTAAATGCGAGGGTGATTGATGAAGTACCTTTTCAGTTTCAACTCCGGGATAAAGATTTTAAGCTTCACCTAAAATCTGCTGAAGTAAAATCGATCCACTACAACCTACGGCCAACGAAACGTGGCGAGTACGATTTTGGCTTTATTAGAGCGTATATCAGTTCACCTCTGGGCTTAATCAACCGCCGTTATAACTTTGATGGCGCCAGGATCCTGCCTGTTTTTCCTTCTTTTATTAATCTTGGTCAATACGAATTGATGGCCGCCTCGCGCTATTTAACAGAATTCGGGATTAAAAAAATCAGGAAAGTTGGACAAAGCAGCGAATTCGACCAGATTAAAAATTATGTAGGTGGCGACGATATCCGTACCATTAACTGGAAAGCTACCGCCAGAAAAGGTGGCTTAATGGTGAATACCTATACAGACGAGAAATCGCAGAATATTTATTGCGTTATTGATAAATCGCGTGTAATGCGCATGCCTTTCGAAGGATTAAGCCTGCTCGATTATGCTATAAATGCAACCGTTGCACTTTCGAAAGTGGCCATGCTTAAAGAAGATAAGGCAGGTTTAATTACGATATCTGAAAATATCGGCGCTGTTGTACCAGCTGATCGTAAAGCTTCTCAGCTTGGCAGCATTATGAATGTGCTTTACAAAGAAAAAACAAGATACCTTGAAAGTAATCTCGAGGCTCTATATTCCGCGGTACGATCAGTAGTGAAACAAAGGGGGCTTTTGGTTTTCTTTACCAATTTCGAAAGTTTATCGGCACTACAAAGACAGTTACCTTACTTAAAAAGAATAGCAAAATATCACTTATTGGTTGTGGTATTTTTCGAAAATACAGAACTAAAAGAATTAAGTACAGCACCTGCAAAAGATGTAGAAGGCATTTACCACAAAACCATCGCCGAGAAATTTATCTACGAGAAAAAACTAATGGTTAAGGAACTCAACAAACATGGTATATTAGCTATCCTTACCCCTCCCCAAAAACTTACTGTTAATGTAATTAACCAGTATTTGGCGTTAAAGGCACAACAGCGAATTTAGTCACGAGTCCTTAGTCTGTAGTCCAAAGTCGGACTCATGACTGAAGACTACTGACTTTAATCCTCGGTCTGTGTCCTCACAGACCGAAATAAAATTAAAGGAGATTCCTATAATCAGTTAAAAATCCAAAATTGTCTATACCAGTTTCGTAAAATCTGGCAGAAGACCATTCATAATCTTCTGGTTGTTCACTTAGTTGCCATTGCACTTGTAAAGGATTATAATGTATATAATCTATTTTTTGCTCAAGTTTATCCTGCGTATCCAAAAGAATAGCTAAGGGATCACGCTGCCATAAACGAAAATTTCTTTCGCCATCAGATACTTTAAAATATGGCAATGCATCTGGATGATTAAGTTTTAAATCCTGAAAAATTTGATGAGAAGTGTACTTGTTAAAACTTGCATGAGGCATTTCTTTTCCATTAGTTTCAATCATTTGCCATATTAAATGTAAATGATTTGGCATAATCACAAAAGCATAAACGATAATTTTCTTTCTCTTTACAAGCACCCTTAAGGTATCTATTAATATGGTTTTGTACCTGGTTTGAGAAAATATCTTTTTCCAGTCTTTAACCGTATCCGTCCAAAAATATACTTCACCCAAAAGCATTTTTGAGTTGCGATCTTGTTTGAAAATATTATTGTCCATTATTTAAAAATAGAAAATAAAATTTAGTTCCGGTCTGTGGGGACACAGACCGGGGAATTGGCACAACAAAGGATTTAGTCCTCAGTCTTGAGTCCGTAGTCTAAAATCGACTCATGACTGAAGACTACTGACTTTAGACTAAAACCTACTCCTCTTCCCTAAAATACACTTTGTAAAAGTTCATCGATTTATCATCGTCGTAACCTTTTTCGATCATATCTTTATTGCCATGAATATAGATGTGGAAGTTCTTATCCAGCTTTAATACGCTTTTATAGGCACGGGCCTGTTTTTTAACAGCAGATTCGGCGATTTCAAAATTATCGGCAATCGGACTTTCGTACTCTTGCTCGTAATTCTTCTTATAATTTTTGAACGATTCAATCCCTTCGGCATTACCAATTACTTCATTACCGAATTCCTCAATATCGAAGGTTTCTTTTTCTTTGAAATACTTCATCGAGCGGTTTAAGAGATCGATTTTATCTGCTTTGCTGATTTCGTAATCATCATCCAGTTTCTGCGTAACAAAGTTTTTGTAAACCCCTAAAACATTACTGGTTTGGTTATAGCTGTCGTTCCTGATTTTCAGCTTCAAGAATTCATCTTTCCAGTAAACAGCAGAATCGTTACTACTTTTCGATTGATCCAACACCACAACTTTGTAACCTTCTTCTTTATCAACGTTAAAAATCAGGCAGCCTTTATCCAATTTATTAATGCTGATGGCTTCTTGCTCGTAACTTACATTAAAGCCATCCTGTTCAGGATAAACTTTTAGGTAAGTATCTTTTGTTTCGGATTTAAAAACGCCAACCACATCCAATTGCTCGCCTTCTATCTGCACCTTTTCGAAATAAGCGACATAAAGCTCGCCAGATTTAATTTTTGGGTGGTTGGCCACATCGTATAAATGTTTGGCCAGTTGTTGCGAATCTTCGTGAAAAAGTTCGTTGTTTTCGAAAATTTCATGAACGAAATGGAATACTTCGTTCAACTCCAGATTATCGTTGGGATGATAAAAACGGTAGACTTCATTTACCTTTTCGAAAGGTTTTAAGAAATACTGCATCAACAGGTTTCCCAATACTTCATCATCAATTTTTAGAGGCGCATCAGATAATTTATAATACTCCTCAAGCAATTTATTGCCTGTATGGTGGATAGAAAGTTGCTTAAGTGAAGCCTCGAAAAATGAAATCATGGGGGCAAAAATAGTAAAATCATTGGTTAACCCTCTCCGTCAATCAATCATTTTCCCAATCCATCATCCAATCATTCTATCCTTCACTCATTTATTAATATAAGCCTCTGCCCTTTCTAAAAAGCTTTTTTCCTTTAACGATGCCTCAACCTCATTTATAGCCTTCATTAAGTTGTTTTGAGTGTTCGTAATTTCTGCTGTAGCTTTAATAATCACATCCCAAACAGGCTCCATGGTAGAAAGAAGTGCTGTACCCTTTTCTGTGAGTTCAACCAAACGTTTACGGGTATCTGCTTTATCTTTTTTAGACCGGATCAGTTTCTCCTTCTCCAATTCCTTTAACAAACTGATGGTGGAAGGATGTGCATAACCAATTTCATCTGACAGCGAAACCACATTCATGGTCGATTTTTTATATAAAGTATAAAGCACAGGGAACCATTTGGGTTGAAAATCAATTCCGAATGCTTTATAAATCAACAAGCCATCTTTACGGATCTGGTCGCTGAGCCTTTGCAAGCGGGTAGAAATGGCCAATAAACCAGAAGCATCAATTACATTTTGTTCCATCAAACAGATTTTAAATCCAGGCTATAAAAAACATTGTCTACAGCCATCCGAGGGAAGTAAACCGGTAAATCTCCCATTGCAACCGGTTTAAATCCATTACGTTCATAAAAACGGCAGGCGGCCTGCAATATGTCTTTTGTACCCAAATATACCTCATTCAGGTTATTATCCTTACAGTAGGCTAGAAGTGTTTTTAATAAAGCTTGCGCAACACCTAAATCTTTCCCTCGGAATTCCTTTTTAACAAACATTTTTCTGATTGCCCCCGATTGATGCTCAGGTACAGCAATTAAAGCAATAGTACCAATCAATTCGCCATTTAGTATCGCACCCCAAAAAGCACCGCCGGAGCCATCGTAATTTTTTTCTATATCCAATAAATCTGGCTGTGCTGCCAAATCGATATCTACATTAAATTCTATTTGTTGGATGGGTAGAATTAACCCAATAATCGCTTCACAGAATTGATTATCTAACCGTTCAATTTTAAAATCGTTTTGCATCGCTAAATATTATTCAACAAATATATGTAGTTAACTACATATATTGCAAATGCAAATATCATTTGGACCTCAAATTTTAGGAAGGATCAGGAATGTTTGGGTTATTGGAGAAAGTTATTTTGTGTTCTTTAACTTATTGAGAAAGTCTACAATTTTTTTATCCGCATAATTGGCCACGCCTTCATGCCTGAAAGACAATCTGCCCTGTTTATCAAAAATAACTGTTGTTGGTAAAGCGCCAGCAAATACTTTTTCAGGAATTTCGCTTTCTACTTTACAAACCGGCATTGCATATTTATGGTCGGCCATGAACTTGCCCGATTTGGCAAAATCGCCATCTGCATCTGCAAAAATGAAGACAATATGTTTATCATCTTTAAACTGAGTATATAATTTATTGATCGATGGCATTTCTGCTCTACATGGCGGACACCAGGTTGCCCAAAAATTAAGAAAAATAACTTTTCCTTTTAAATCGCCAAGATCAATCACATTTCCATTTATATCCTTAAACTGGATTCCGTTGAGGCTCGTTACGATTTCCTTTGGGTTTTCAACTTTTGGCGAATAAAAACCGATTTCCATTAAGCCTTTAATTAAAAATGCTTTTGCATCAGGTACCAAAACAATTACCAAAAGGATAATGATAAATAATGCGTTGAATATATTTTTCCTGATAAACTTCATTAATTGTTCGTTTTACTTATTGTAAATAATAACGAAATGGGCTTCCAATTGGTACTTCAATAATTTATTAGAAGATTTAGCCCCTTCTTACGTTAAACTATTGATTAAATCACCAGTCAAAACAGCGCAAATACAATGTTACTTTGTAAATATATATAATTGCTTAGGAATTACTATTTTTGCCCTGTTGAAAAAGCATAGACAAAACATTAAAAAATATTTATCGGCATTTATGCTGATCGTATTTGCTATTGCTTTAACTCCCTGGAGTGTTCTTCACCACCATAATCCTCTTCCGGTTGTGCAGAAAGAGGTCAACTGTAAACATGTTAGCCACGTGCAGGCCCATGGCGATACCTGTTTAGTCTGTAATGCGAGTTTTGAAAAAAACTACGTACAAACGCACCACATTTACAGAATCTTCTTATCGGCCAAAATTTTTAGCCGAACCGAACCTACCTTAAAAAATGCCTTTACCGAAATAAAGCGCACTTGCTTACGAGGTCCTCCTTTAGCATAATTTTTTCTTTTCAAGCGCATCCGCGCTTAATCAAATTATTTATATGAGAAACTAAAACTAGCTTCATTACGCTATTGCTTTGGTTTTTCTATCATTTTTATTTACTACAACACATGAAAAAATTACAGCTTATTGGCTTAGTAATTCTATATACATTATTAAGCAGCACCGTTTTTGCTGCCGCTTTAAAGAATATAAAAGGTAAGGTTATTGATGCCAGCACCAAACAAACGTTGCCAGGTGCAACCATTTTTATCCCTGATTTAAAAGTTTCGGCCGTAACCAACAATGACGGAGAATTTACATTGAATAACCTTCCTTCAAAAGGAAGTTATCTGATTGAGGTACACTATGTAGGCTATAAAACCGCTACGCAGGTGGTAAACTTTGCCAGCGCAGATGGATTAGAATTTTCTTTACAACCTACCGCAATTGAAACAAAAGAGATTGTAATTACCGGAAGTTTGATCAGCAGTACCAGCAAAAGAAATAGTGCTTCTTCTGCAGTAATTGGCAAGGATCAGCTTTTACAGCCTTCAACCAATTTAATTGATGCGTTAACTAAAATACCCGGTGTATCGCAGATTACTACTGGTCCATCTATTTCTAAGCCTGTAATCAGAGGCTTGGGCTACAACAGAATTGTAACTTTAGATGATGGGATAAAACAACAGGGCCAGCAATGGGGCGATGAGCACGGTATTGAAATCGATCAGTTTAAATCAGACCGCGTTGAAGTTTTACGCGGCGCAGCATCGTTAATGTACGGTTCTGATGCACTCGGCGGTGTAATTAACCTATTAGAGCCAAGTACCGCACCAGAAGGGCAGATTAAAGGTGAATTTATTACCAATTATTCTACAAATAATGGCCTTACCGCTAACTCGTTAATGTTAAATGGTAATGAAAATGGGTTTGTTTGGAGAGCCCGTGGAACATATAAAAATGCTTACTCTTTTAAAACACCAACAGGTTACTTCCCTAATTCGGGCTTTAACGAAACCGATTTAAGTGGTATGGTAGGTTTAAATAAAAGCTGGGGTTATACCCACTTAAATGTTTCGAACTTTCATAACAATATTGGCTTTTATGAGCCAACTTTAGATGACAATGGAAATTTTGTAAAAGAAGATGGAAGTGCTTTTACCAACGATGATTACAAAAACCGTACTTTAGAATACCCTCGCCAGGATATCAGGCATTTTAAAATTGCTTTGAACAACAATTTCATTATCGGTAATGGCAACTTGAAAGCCGATTTTGGCTATCAACAAAACCAACGCCGTGAGTTAGATGGACCAGACCCGGCCCTATTCTTCGATCTTAAAACCTACAATGCAGACCTGAAATACTATATACACGAAACCAATGGATGGCAGCCCGTTTTTGGTGTAAGTGTAGATGATGCACATAGCCAAAATAAAGGAACAGAATTTTTAATTCCAGCTTACGATACTTTTGGTTTAGGCGCTTTTGCTTATGCGAAGAAAAACTGGGAAAATAGTACCTTTAGTATTGGTGCCCGCTACGATTTTAGAAAAAATAACGGAAAACAATTATTTGATGACGGAGAAGAGCTTTTTGCACCTTTCAAAAATAAGTTTTCCAATGTAAGTGGCGCATTGGGTTTTACCCATCAGTTTAATGATGAGCTGAATTTTAAAGCCAATGCAGGTTCTGCATTCCGTGCGCCAAACCCAGCAGAGTTAGGCTCAAACGGTGTGCACGAAGGTACATTTAGATATGAAATCGGTAACTCCGGCTTAAGTCCTGAGCGCAGTTACCAGATAGATGCAGCTTTAGAATACGAAGGAAAAATTGTAAGTGCAAGTGCAAGTATTTATAACAACTACATCCATAATTATATTTATGCTTCCAACAATGGCGAACAAAGAGTAGCTGACGGTACCCTTTATGATGTTTACCGTTACGGACAGGTAAATGCCAACCTTTATGGCGCAGAAGCCAGTTTAACCATCCACCCGGTTCCGTTTATCCACTTCGAAAATACCTTTGGATACGTTCATGCACAGAATAACACTTTAAACAGACCGCTTTCATTTATTCCTGCAGGAACTTTGAGAAACGAGTTGCGTTTCGAGCCTAAGCTTAAAGGAACAAATGATGCATACCTTTCTGTTGGTATCAACTCGGCATTTAAACAAACACGTGTAGATGATGTTTTCGAAACGCCAACCAGCGGTTATACGCTATTAAACGCGGGTATTGGTGCTACATTTAATTTAGGTAAACAGCCAATCAAACTATCTGTTTCGGCCAACAACTTGTTAGATCAGAAATATTATGATGCTTTAAGTAGATTTAAACCAGGCCGTTTTGATCAGGAGAATCCTGATTTAGGTGTTTACAATACCGGTAGAAATATCACTTTCGGATTGTATGTTCCTTTTACGCTGGTAAAATAAACTCACTAAATACCATTTACAGACAAAAAGCGGGGTTGATCAATAAGATCACTCCGCTTTTTGTTTAATACAGTACAGTCGTCATTTCGAGCGGACCCGATAGCTATCGGGTGAAACGAAGTCGAGAACCACGAAGTGCTCAGCGAAGCTAAATCTATCGAGATAGATCTCTCCATTCCGCTACGCTTCATCCGATAGCTATCGGATCGAGATGACGACTCTTTTATTGAAGTCTGGTTGAATACCCTGAAATGAATTCAGGGTAACGACACATGCAATTATTTCTTAAACGTCTCCCTTTTGGCTCTAACATACTGATTTGGCCATTCGGTATTATCACCAAGCACTTGTGCTGCATGTGTAGGGAAATAAGCATCACGTAACGATTCGCGGGCAATAAAAATCAAATCAGCTTTGCCTTGTTCTAAAATTTCTTCCGCCTGCTGCGCCTCTACAATCACGCCTACTGCACCTGTATAAATGCCAATTTCATTTCTGATCTTATCAGCAAAAGGAACCTGGTAATTTGGTCCTGCAGGGATAAAGGCATCAGGAACATTACCACCCGATGAGGTATCGATTAAATCTACACCGCGATCTTTTAACACCGCTGCCAATTGTAACGAGTCGTTCTCGTTCCAGCCACCTTCCGTCCAGTCCGTTGCAGAAATGCGAACAAATAAAGGCAAGTTTTCTGGCCATACCGATTGTACGGCTTCAACCACATCGATCACCAAACGAATACGGTTTTCGAAACTTCCACCGTAAACATCTGTACGTTTATTGCTCAATGGACTAAAAAACTGATGCAACAAATAACCATGTGCAGCATGTATTTCTACTACTTTATAGCCTGCAGCCAATGCACGTTTAGCAGCCGCCCTGAAAGCAAAAACAATATCCTGAATTTCTGAAATCGTTAATTCATGTGGTTCAACCTGTCCTGGCTTAAAAGAAATTGGAGATGGTGCAACTGGTTTCCAGCTGTTTTCACCTGCAGTTAGCTGCTCACCGCCATTCCAAGGCACTTCACAGCTGGCTTTTCTACCGGCATGCGCCAATTGGATACCTGCAATTGCTCCATTATCATGGATAAACGAAACAATCTGTTTTAATTTAGCTACATGTTCATCTTTCCAGATGCCCAAATCGGCATAGGTAATTCTTCCATCGGCAGTTACTGCGGAAGCTTCCTGGATAATTAAACCTGCACCACCAACGGCACGGCTTCCTAAATGCACCAAGTGCCAATCGGTTGCAAAACCATCAATAGCCGAATACTGGCACATTGGGGAAATGACAATTCTATTTTTTAAGGTTACATCCTTTATGGTAAAAGGTGAAAATAATTTAGACATATCTTGTTTGTTTAACCGCAAAGGACGCAAAGTTTTTTCGCAAAGAAATCGAGGACCTTAACCTCTGTGTTCTTTGTGTATTCCTTCTTTTCTTTGCAGTTGAGGTTTAAAAACCTGCGTTCTCTAATTCACTATTAATAAACTGAATTTCTTCAGCGTTTAATTTTACATTTATAGCTTCAGCATTTTGTACAGCTTGTTTTTCATTCCTTGCGCCAACCAAAGCAATGGTAATGCCCGGGCGTTCAACCGTCCAACGCAAAACCAATTGAGATAGGGTAGCATTTTTCTCATCGGCCAACGGTTTTATTTTAGCCAAAAATGCATTTGTTTTTTCGATACTTTCTGGTGTGAAAAATTTATTCCCTTGACGGTGATCACCTTCTTCGAATTTATAATCGGCGGTCATTTTTCCAGTTAACAAACCGCGCTCCATCGGACTATAAGCCAAAACCGATTTATTTTTTTCGATGCAATATGGAACAGTTTCCTCCTCAACACCGCGGTTTACCATGCTAAATGGAATCTGATTGGAAATAATTTCTAGCGTTTGATCTGCCTCTTTTAATTGTGCTATATTATAATTGCATACGCCTGCATAACGCACTTTACCCTGCTCAATCAACTTGTTCACCGCTTCGAAAGTTTCGCTTATCGGTGTGGTTATATCTGGCCAGTGGATCTGGTAAAGATCAATATAATCGGTGCCCAGGCGTTTCAAAGATTGTTCGCATTCATAAATTACACTTTCTTTTCCAGCATATTTATAAATATCGATCTCTTTTCCGTCGTTGTTTTTACTCTTAAAGCCGAAATCGCCTTTGGCCAGATCCCAACGCATCCCGAATTTGGTTACCAGTTGTAATTTATCGCGCGAGATGCCTTTTATCGCATCGCCCACAATTTCTTCACTATCGCCCTGGCCGTAAATTGGAGCGGTATCGATTGATGTAACCCCTAAATCGTAACCAGCTTTAATTGCATTAATCGCATCGTTTCTATCTGTACTTCCCCACATCCATCCGCCGGTTGCCCAGGCACCAAAAGTGATTACTGAAAGTTCCAAATCTGAATTTCCAATTTTTCTGTATTCCATAATTATTTTTTAATGATTTTATCAACCGCATAACTGTTATGCGGCAAGTAAGCGAGTAGTACCGACAAAAATGCCACATGGACGAGTTGAGAAGGCAGTGCCTCCCAATTCTCAATTATTGTTGTTCCGAAAATAAGCGCTAAAGAAATTACTCCCGCAAATAATAATCCTTGCCTTGTAAATAATCCTAATATAATCATTAGCCCCGCTATAAATTCAGCAAACGGCAAAATATAACTGAAGGGAATGACCAATGCATCCGGTAAATACGATTTAGAAAATTGCCCTACCATCCAATGGCTAAAACCTGAAAGTTTTGGTAAACGTACCAAACCATGTCCGAAAAAACTTAAACCAATTGCCAAGCGGCTAAGTAAATATGCCCATTTTGTATCCATACTATATCGATATACTACAAACATACAATCTCCACATTAAGGATGTTTTAATGCAACAATTATTAAACTGATATTTTACCTTTCCGTGGCGTAGACGAGGGCGGAATGCGCGGAATGATGGGCATGAAAACGCTAACCCATATTCGTTTACCGCTAAACTTTTTTCAAAATAATTTGGAGATCATCAAACAACATCATACATTAGTGTATTATTTAACTAATACAGTAGATATGATCAACATTAACAATCTTAATTTTGGCTACAGCAAGCATAAGCCATTATTTAAAAATATGAGCATGCGGTTAAGCAATGGTCATATTTACGGTTTGCTTGGGAAAAATGGAGCAGGTAAATCCACCCTGCTAAAAAATCTTGCCGGTTTGGTATATGCACAGAGTGGCACATTGGATGTGATGGGCTTTAACCCCGCTAAAAGACAGCCTGCACTTTTAGAGCAGATTTGTTTTATTCCAGAAGAATTTTATTTGCCTTCAGTAAAAATAGATGCCTATTTAAAAGCAAACGCTCCGTTTTACAAAAAATTCGATCATGATTATTTTACAGATCTGATTAAGGAATTTGATATTCCTGTTGAACAGAAGCTCATTAACATGAGTTACGGCCAGAAGAAAAAAGTAATTATCGCCTTCGGCCTGGCTACACAGGCGAAACTGGTGATTATGGATGAGCCTACTAACGGTTTAGACATTCCATCAAAGGCACAGTTCAGAAAAATTATGGCTTCTGCTATGACAGATGAACGTTGTATCATCATCTCTACGCACCAGGTTAGGGATTTGGACAATTTGATCGACACGGTGATTATGCTTGACGAAAACGACGTTGCGCTTAAAGCTTCAGTAGAAGAAATTACAGCAAAGCTAACCTTCAAGAAAGTCAAAGAAATCGATGATAGCATCATTTATGCGGAGGCATCACTCTCTGGTTATAATGCTGTTATGCCAAACTATCACCAGGAAGAAAGCAAATTAGATATGGAGCTTCTTTTCAATGCCATACTTGCAGAAAAAATCAAATTTAAACCTTTATTCAGTTAAGCGATGAACAACACATTTAATATCAATCGATTTGGCTTATTGCTTAAAAGACAATGGTTAGATTTTGGAAAAATCTATTTAATCAGTTTTGGCGTATTAGTTGGGGTTTTGACCTTATTTTATGCCATAAACTTAACTGAAGACAATCTAAAATACTTTTCGTCTAACACTTTAAATTTTAGATATCCCCTATTCCTAATCACTGGCTTTCTATTTGTAAGCATTATAGCAAGCAGCTATTTTATACATTTAGGGCAAAAACCTAAAGCCATTATCAACATCCTCATCCCAGCATCAGGTATTGAAAAATTTTTAAGTGCCATATTTTATACCTTAATTATTGCAGTTCCCACTTATCTGTTATGCTTCTACCTAATCGATCTTACTTTTGTTTCATCTATTAGAGCAACGCATACACTAACATCAAGTTATACTGATTATCAAGGCAAAAAAGTAATTATAGATAATGTAGCCTATTTTTTCTCAACCAAAACGGTTAAAGAATTTTATCAGTTTTATTATGTGCCATTCCTGATCAATGCTGTTTTCTTATTGGGTTCTATCTTTTTCCAGAACTTCCATTACATTAAAACGGCTATATCCTTAATGGCATTTGTGACGCTATGGATGACCTCTATAATATTCATAATGAATAAGTTAACCAACAACACCGTTTGGATTGGGGGGCCATATTGGCAAGATGATAACCATGTCTTCTTTGTGATGAGCCTTATGGGCATATTTTTAACATTGGCATTCTGGCTCATCTCATTTATACGTTTAAAAGAAAAGGAGGCTTAAAATGGAATTTAATAATAACAAGGCCATTTACCTGCAGATAGCTGAATACGTTTGTGAGCAGATATTATTGGGCAAATGGAAAACTGAAGATAAAATACCCTCTGTAAGGGAAATGGCAGTAGAACTGGAAGTAAACCCAAATACAGTAATGCGTACCTACGAATTGTTACAGGGCAAAAACATCCTAAACAATAAAAGAGGGATTGGTTTTTTCCTGGCTGATAATACTATCGATCAGGTAAAACAATACCGAAAAACCTGTTTCATCGAAGATGAACTGCCAAACTTATTTAGAAATCTCTATCTATTGGAAATTGATTTCGACGAGTTAAAATCCCGTTATCAAACTTTCGTATCACAAAACTTTAACGCCTAAAAGATGAAAACAAGCAATAAATTATTAATAGGATTGGCAATTGCACTACTTATCATTCCACTAACAGTTATGATCTTGATTGCCAAAGTAAACCGGATCGACAATAAAACCTATAACAAAATGTTGATGGGAGCCGAGACAACAGATGGTGCAGCAGGTCGGTATATCAAAAAATATCCTGTCCAGGCATTTCAAAATGTGGTAATTAATGGCTCAGAATCATCTTATCTTAATATAAAAATAATTGCCAATGATAAGTTTTTGTTTAAAGCAACAAACGATCTTGCTCCTTATATTGAATATAAGGTAGATAAAGATGGGAAACTTCATATATCCTTAAAGGCAGAACGCAATTACCAGCATGGAACATTGCTGATTTTTTCCCCAAACTTAAAAGGAATTACTTTTAACAATGTATCGATTGATGCATTATCGGCTAATACTGATAGCTTAAATGTAGAGATCACAAGAGGTATAAACTTCAAATTTGGTGAGGGTATGAAAATCAAAAATTTGAGCTTGACCAAGAAAACTACATATGATCCAAAATATGTAGTGATACCTGACATAACCATCGAAGATGCAAAAATTGAAAACCTTCGCGTCGACATCAATTCAGGATACTTAACCATAAATAACACGCCGCTCCGAAACGTTGATCTAAAAGTGAAGGATGCAAAAGCTGAATTTAAAAATGAAGAAAATAAGAATATAGGCCCAATAGAAACACTCTCGCTAAATAGCATCGGTAAGAATGATGTGAATTTTCAGCATATCAAGATTAATGCTGCGAAAGGAAATCTTTCCGATGAAACTACCATTCAGATCCCTACTGTTAATTTAAAACAATTGATCAAATAGCATTTTAATGCAGTCAAAACCATACCTATAATTTCTCTCAATATTGTAGATTATACAAAAAGGGCATGATTTTTAAGCTAACTAATTGGCAAAAGTTTAACTTGGGCCAATTAGCTTTTTAGTTTTTACATCAATACCAATTATGAAGAGATATTTTCTTTTATTTGCCCTCAGCCTGTTCGTTTTTAGCCATGTACATGCACAAAAAATAGACACCCTATCTATCACCCTTGATAACGTTAAATACCCATATCCGGTTAAATATTTCCCTATCAATACCGAAGGGCAAGATATTAAAATGGCATATATGGATGTTGCACCAACCGCAGCCGCCAATGGAAAAACAGCAATCCTTTTCCATGGGAAAAATTTTGGAGGTTATTACTGGGGCAATGTAATTAAAGCTTTAACCAACATTGGTTACCGGGTTATTGTACCTGATCAAATTGGTTTTGGCAAATCATCTAAAGCATTTATCCATTACAGTTTCCACCAAATGGCTACCTGGAATAAAAGACTTCTAGATACCTTAGGCGTTCAAAAAACTGTGGTTTTAGGTCATAGTATGGGCGGTATGCTGGCTACTCGTTTTGCTTTGATGTACCCGGAAACAACTGAAAAACTTTTGCTAGAAAATCCAATCGGACTGGAAGATTATAAAACTTTCATACCTTATATCACCACTGCACAACAACACCAAACTGAACTCAAAACCACTGCAGAAAGCGTACGAAAGTATTACCAGGGCTCCTACTTTACCTATTGGAAACCTGAATACGAATACCTGGTGAGTATTGCCGGAGGGGTAACCAATAGTTCCGACTACCCGCGCTGGGCGAAGGTTGCCGCACTAACTTATACCATGATTTATGAACAGCCTGTGGTATACGAATTTCAGAACTTAAAGGTACCCACTGTTTTGTTTATTGGTAAAGAAGACAAAACCATTGTGGGCAAAGGGATGCTTACACCTGATCAACAGGCTTTACATGGTCAATACAAACTTTTAGGAAAGCAAACTGCAGCCAAAATTATCGGCGCTAAAATTATCGAATTTGATGCCTGCGGACATATTCCACACATCGAAATCCCGACGGAATTTCTAGTGGCGTTAACAGGTAGTTTGTAATTTTCTATCAGACCTTATAGGTTTTTGAAACCTATAAGGTCTGCATTAAGATTCCCAATCAACCCGATAACTATCGGGTTGGGAATAACGACAACGTTAAACCTAATTAACCTCTTTCCCTACAATTTTATTAATGCCTTGCATTTCGAAATCTATGTCCTGCCCCATCGATTTCATTTTACCATACAGCTCAACACGGAGGTGGCTGTTAAGTACAATTCCGGTTTTCATATCAAGAGAGGTTTCTCCAGAGTTGGTCCCTTGTAAATCCGTTTCCATCTTATTGCCCATCACTTCAAAACTCCCTTTCGATACGAGGGTACCTTTTACGCCCAGTATGGCAATTCCATCTTTTACCTCTTTCAATGTGTATTGTGTAATTGTTTCAATCGGCATACTCATCTGCATTTTGGTATCAACAGTCCAGCTATCGCCTATTTTAACCGCTTTATCTGGGTAAATTTTAAATGACGATTCCATGGTTTGTTTCACCACCTCGTTGCTAAATTGTTTACTTAAAGCATTTTTAATCTGTTTAACCTGACTGGTGTCTTTAGTCATCCTTGCAGCCATATTATCAAGCATTCTATCTATACCAGCAACTGTTTTAATGCCACCATTAGGGGTTACAGTCATATAAAAAGACGCACCTTTTAAACCGCTAAAAGGATTCTTTTTGGTACTATCCTGATCATCTGAATTAAGGGTCATGGTATTGCCCATCGCAACCGATTTCATAGAAATCCTGTTGTAAGTTACTTTCACATCCTTTTCGCCACTATGGCCTTCTGTAATATCAAAAGTATAATCTGTTCCAATGCTTTGGGTTAAATGTACATCGCGGCCAGCAATTTTCTGGTTAATGATCTGTTCGGAAGTAAGCGTGAAATCGTACTTATAGCCCGTTGGATAATTTTGTCTTAACACATAGGTTTTTTGTGCAAAGGCACTTATAGAGACCAGGCACCAGATAATTGTTGCAAATGTTTTCATTCGAGGATTGATCATTTAACCTGCGGGCTGTTGCGCAAAAATGCGGCTTAACTGAAAATATAATTCCGGATGTTTATCCCTTAACTGTTCAGGTTTTTCAAAGAAATATTCAGAAACCACAGCAAAAAATTCAGCCTGATTGGTGATGGCATATGGATTAATATCCGATTTATTGTCTTCAATTTTCTCCATTTCCTCATGCATCATCTTAATCCATGGCAAAGTATATTCATGTGCAATTAAATTCTCCGGTACACCGTCTGTTGCGCCGTCAGATTTATCTAAAAGGTGTACAAATTCGTGTATAGCCGTATTTTCTTTCCCTGCACTTTTAGAAAAACCATGTCGCAGGGCCGAGCGTGATAAAATCATCTGTCCATTCATATAACCCGTACCCACCATACCCATAATGTTCCTTTCGCTACCTTCAAACTGAAAATCTTTATTAAAAGTATCCGGATACAATAAAACGCTGGTCAAGTTTTTGTATTGCCAATCGTCGAAACCGAAAATCGGGATCACGGCACTCGAGGCAATCAGCAATTCGTCTAATGTTGTCATTTCTAAACCCACCCCTTCTATCTTAACTGTGCTGAAAAACGCGGCCACTTTCTGCTCAAACCTCAGCTTATCGGTCGAATCGAGATTATGGTAATACCCTACATAATCATCCAGTATCTTTTTGTCTACATCCGTTAAAGGATCAATAGCCACCTTCTTTTTTTTAAGGATAAGATAAAGGGCAATTAGAAAAATAGGAATTAAGTAGGCAAGTGGAAGCGAGTTCATAAATGGAATTACACAGATTAGGAGATTACACAGATTGGATGATGGTTTATATTAGCTTTCGATAATTTCTAATTGGGTCAAAACATCCTCACGTGTAACCGGATATGGTTTATTGTTGTTTATTGCTTGATAAACGGCTTCGAAAAGCGGCAAATAACTTCCTACTTCTGATGGAATCATCTCCTCGGTTTTATGGCCTTCAGCATCAATGGTTGTTAATAAACCATCTTTACTTGCGGGCTCAACACCATAGCCCGGATCGGTTAATTTCATACCCGCCAGCAACTGTTCTTCCTGAATATCTGTTCTTTGTTTAATAAAACTTCCGTTTATGCCATGTAAAACAAACCCCGCCTGCGGATTTACCACCAACATACTCGCCGTAACAAAAACTTGCAGACTATTTGGATAACTCAGTTGGATCGAGAAATAATCATCGACCAAAGTACCTACCCTATTTTTACCCAGAATTTTATGGTAACTTAATGGTTTGCCAAACAGACTGATTACCTGGTCTAACAAGTGTGGACCTAAATCGTATAAAAGTCCGCTGGCCGCTATCGGGTTTTCTTTAAATGCCTTTGGGCCAATTACATTACGGTAGCGATCGTAACGCATATGAACTTCAACTAGCTTACCCAGTTTACCACTTTCAATTACCTTTTTCACCGCGATAAAATCACTGTCCCAACGGCGGTTCTGGTAGAAAAAGATTTGTTTGCCTACACTATCGGCAAGCTCAAAAAGTTCTTTTGCCTGTACAGCCGTTGCTGTAAACGGTTTTTCAACCAGAATATGTTTATGTTTGGTTAATGCCGCTTTCGAATGCTCATAATGAAGATTATTGGGCGTATTAATAACAACCAACTCTATTTCTGTATCATTTAAAAGCTCATCAACGCTATTATAACTTGTAATATTAGGGTAATCATTAACCGCATTTTTATGGCTGCGTTCTACTATAGCCTTTAAATTGAATCCACTGTGTGCCTGTAAAAAAGGAGCATGAAAAACCTTCCCCGACATGCCATAAGCTAATAAACCGGCATTAATTGTTTTATTGATATTCGTATCCATAGGTTATAAATGTAGCTAAAAATACAATTACGATTCAAGCTTTAATGTTAAAACAGCAAAGCTTTTACTTAGGCCTTACACCTTTTTACCTTATCTTTGCAAGATATGAAGCCGTCGGAGATTAATGCCAAGTGGAAAGTTTTACAGGAAAAGATTGCAAAGGAATTTGATTCGGATTTTCCTGATTTAAAAGTAATGCTTTTTCTAATTGGTGTTCAGGAATTGGGCAAAGGACCAAAGAAATACAGCAAACGCCAAAAAGAGGAGCTGATGCACATTGCTACCTGCCGTTTATTGAGCGAAATGGGCTTTTATGAGCTTGAAGGTCTAGATCAGGATGGCTGGCCACATTGGAAGTTAATTAAAGCAATACCTCCCTATACCATGCTCGAGCAGGAAATGCTGATGAAATCGCTCGTGGTAAGTTATTTCGAAGATATTTATTCATAATGCGCAATTTTTAGTCGCTTTTGCCTAACGCGATCGTCATGCTGAACTTGATTCAGCATCTTTCCTGCTAGATAGACCCTAAATTAAATTACCTTCTGTGAGCTCGCTCAAGGCACGGTTTACTTCGTAGCTTTCCGCTGCTCTACAGGTCAGGGTGACGAATGATGAAAGAGACCCGATACAAAATTTTTTATTTTTTAGAAAGCAAGGCCGTTTACATCTATTTAAGTTAGTCAGGCTTTTCTCTATATCTTCCAATCCGATGAAGAATCAGAATTGGAAGGATGCCGCTTCATCCGATAGCTATCGGATCCCGTTTAAACCATTCGTTCCTTGCAACTATTTGAGGTTGCAGATCAACTAAAAAAACTTCTGATTTGGCCTCGGTTTGGGTAAGCGAAACTTCGCAAGATTGGCCTGGCCCAGCACCAAACCCAGGTTAATTAAACCTGATAGAAACGGAAAGCCCGTAACGCAGTGGAGGCTTGAAGTGGATAGCAGGGCTTTCGGAACCGATACACACAGGAACCTGATTTTCAAAAAAACCAACTAATTTATTATCTAGTGCCAGATGGTAACATCTGACTGCACAAAAAAACCCCAGTGGATGTACACTGGGGCTGCATTTATAATGACCTCATAGGTAGAGGGAAATTGCGGTATTATCCTTGTTTTTGTGCGCTCGCTTTTAGTGCATCGTTTGCAACAATTACAATCTCTACACGACGGTTAGCTGCACGGCCAGCATCAGTTTCGTTATCTGCAATTGGCTCAGCAAAACCTTTACCAATAGTAACTAACCTTGATGATGGTACACCTTGAGAAACGGCATAAGCTTTAACTGCTGCTGCTCTTCTTTCCGATAAGCCCATGTTATATTGCTCGGTACCACGACTATCAGTATGACCGATAATTTTGATATCAGTATCAGGATATTGATTTAACGAAGAAGCTAAACTCTGGATATTTGTTTTAGCTGCATCTTTTAAAGCTGTTTTATCGAAATCGAATAAAATACCACTGTCGAATTTTACAATAATTCCTTCACCTTCACGAATAACTTCTGCGTTAGGAATAGCTTTCTGGATTTCAGCTGCCTGTCTGTCCATTCTACGGCCGATAAAAGCTCCCGCTGTACCGCCAATAGCACCACCAATTAAGGCACCTACTGCTGTATTACCGGCTTTTTTACCGATCAATGCACCAATAACACCACCAGCTGCAGCACCAATACCAGCTCCTTTTTGTGTTTTAGTTAAACTATCACAACTTTGGAATGCCATCGAACCTACTGCTAACCCTATACTTAATGTTGCTATTCTTACTTTTGAAATACTCATAATAATCTAGATTTATAATTTCTACTCCATATATTCAAACACAATGCCAAAAAGTAACCGAACTGGGTTTTCTATCTATTTTGCCCAAATTTTACTACAAATAAAAATTATACGTATAAAAAAAGAGTCCCGAATAATGGAGACTCTTTAATAATGTATCATTCTTAGTACAAAAATTAAGCGGAGAAATAACTCTCCAACTCTTTCAATGTATTTTCATCTGTTTTAAAATCTTTAATTACCTGCCCTTTTTCAACCAAAATGATCCGGTTACAAACGTCGGTAACATGATTTAAATCGTGACTGGAGATAAAGGTAGTCATGTTTCCTGTTTGCTCTTTCAACAGTTTCTTCAATCGGATCTGCGTGGTTGGATCGAGGTTGGCAAAAGGCTCATCCAAAATTAAGATTTCTGGCTTCTGCATCAGGGCAGCTGCAATTCCTACTTTATTCTGATTTCCTTTGCTAAAATCGCGGATGTATTTTCCACTGTTTAATATTTCTCCATTAAAGAACTCACCGTACTGGCTCAGATAGGCAGAAACATCAGCCACACTTAAGTTATTCAAACTGCCAATAAAAATAAAATACTCCTCCGGGGTTAAATAATCAATCAGAAAACCTTCATCCAAAAATGATGCAGTATAATTCTTCCAGTTATCGTTGTGCATTACATTTTCGCCTTTTGATAAAACCTCGCCATTGGTTGGGCGGATTAAATCTAAAAGCATCCGGAAGAAAGTGGTTTTACCAGCGCCGTTATTTCCAACTAAGCCGACGGTTTCGCCTGCGGTAATCTGCAAATCTTCGATGTTTACAACGATTTTATCGCCATAAACTTTTTGTAAATTCTTAACTTCTAAAATCATAATTATTCTCTAAAGCCTTCGGCTATTTTATAACGTTGTAATTCTAATCTTTTTGCAATGTAATTAACCCAAAAGCCCCGCAACAATAACATGGCCAGACCAAAAACAGATACGGCTATCAACCCCCAATAAGGTTTGTTGAGTATGCCAAATGGTAAATAAATTAATATTGGCGTAAGTGCATAAGGAAACATTAACAGCCATTGTGTAGCACCTGTGCCCTGGTAATTAAAACTTGCTGCTTTGGTAATATCCAGTCTTTTGTAGTTTAGGGTAGCCAGATAAAGCACCACCACAGTTCCAAAACCGATATTATATAAGTAGGCTGCCAGGTGTAAGAGCAATAACTTCGGACTTAAAAACCCGTAAAAACTCGCCAATAAGGTAATAATGGTACAGCCAATGGTAAATAGTAAGAATTTAGCCCTGATGTAATCTTTAAAATTGATTTTATTGGCTAATATCCCGTCAAAATGGGCACTTTGCCATGCAAACATAAACTGGCCATAAATAATGATCGAAACACCTGTCATAAAAATAGCACCAAACATCATTTGTCCGAAAGCATCGCGATCTATTGCTTTTTCTTTATAAAAAATAAAGCCGTAGAACAGAAAGAAGAAACCAAGAATAACCGAAGAACGAGGGCGTTTGTGGCGAAGGATTAATTTCAACTCTAAAGCTGCAAGTTCGCCAACTTTACCAAAGCGGTTAAGGAAAGCATAATCGGTACTACCTTTTTTCTCTTGTTTTGTACTTAATTCTTCTACGTATAAATTTTTACGCAAGAAATTAGAATTGAAGTAAAAAATAGCACCCGCAGCAATTGTAAAGGCAAAACCAAATAAAGGCTGTGCAGCGATGGCTCTGAATACCACATCAGAACCTGCCATGATTGAAATAACCTTATAATATTCTAAAGCAGCAAAGGCAGCAATAACCACCAGGCCTAAAAAGGTATAAAGTGTATTGGTGATCGATTTCCGCTTGATATACAACACCATATAATTATTAAAGATCATGATCGAAAATATCGAAACGATATACATGATGGTGGTAACAGCACCAAGGCTTGGAGCAATTTTGATGAAACAGAACGGAAGAAAAATAAAAAATGGCCAAAGGTTAAATGCCGAGAACAGTGCTTTAACGTTTAAAAATTTAATGATCTTACTCTTCTGGATTTTGAGATGCAGGTAAGGAATGATACTTAATGTTGGCAACTCCTGAAACTGCATGCGCATGATAAAATCGAATGCAAAATAATAGAGGATAATTCCGTTGAAGCTTTTAATTACATCTTGATTTGGGAAAAAGTAGGCCAATAAATGAGACATGCCTAAGCCGGCTCCAAGTGCCAATGTAAAAAAATACAGCATAAAAAAGCCCAAAACAATCTGGCCAGCAATGCTACTGCCCCTGTTTCGCGAACGCCAGAAAGATTTTCTTTGATGGCTTAAAAAAGTACTCAGCATATTTAGTTTAGGTGTTTGATTTTAGTCAATATATCTATTAGTATGCATTCAGCAGAAAATGTTACACTAATATTTGTATTTGTCTTTCCAGTTCTGCTTAAGCTTTTCACGCAACTTCTCTTCTGCAGGGTTTTTCCCCGGATCGTAGAGTTTAGTGCCGCTTAATTCTTCTGGAAAATATTCTTGTGGCGAAAAATTGCCTTCATATCCGTGCGAGTACTGGTAATCTTTTCCATAACCGATATTTTTCATCAGTTTGGTTGGTGCATTACGGATATGCAAAGGCACGGGCAAATTTCCGGTCTGCTTAACCAAGGCCTGTGCTTTGTTAATGGCCTCATAAGATGCGTTACTTTTAGGCGAACTGGCCAGATAGGTTACACACTGCGATAAGATGATCCGTGCCTCCGGATAACCGATTACGTTCACCGCAGTGAAACAGTTATTGGCCAAAAGCAGGGCATTAGGATTGGCATTGCCAATATCTTCTGAAGACAAGATCAGTAACCTACGGGCAATGAACAATGGATCTTCACCTCCTTCTATCATCCGGGCCAGCCAATAAACAGCAGCATTGGGGTCGCTGCCACGGATGGATTTAATAAAGGCAGAAATGATATCATAATGTTGCTCTCCCGCTTTATCGTATAACGCAAGGTTCTGTTGCGCATGTGCCAGCACATTTTCGTTGGTGAGTACGATTTTGTTTCCGCCGATGCCATTAATGGCAATTTCGAGCACATTTAACAATTTCCGCGCATCACCGCCCGATAAACGGATCAATGCTTCGTGCTCTTTTATGGAAATATTCTTCGCTGAAAGAATGCTATCTTTTTTAATGGCCGTTTCCAATAAACCCGCTAACTCCGTTTCGGTTAAGGATTTTAAAATGTAAACCTGGCAACGGGAAAGTAAAGCGGAGATCACCTCGAAAGATGGATTTTCGGTTGTTGCGCCAATTAAGGTAACTAAACCTCTTTCTACTGCGCCCAATAAACTGTCTTGTTGCGATTTACTAAAACGGTGAATCTCATCAATAAACAAAATGGGAAGGCCTAAAAAACTATCCTTCAGCTGTGCTGCCCGATCTATAACGTCTCGAATATCTTTCACACCACTGTTAATGGCGCTTAAGTTAAAAAACGGACGATCTAATGCCTGCGAAATGATATAGGCCAAAGTTGTTTTACCCACACCTGGAGGTCCCCAAAAAATCATGGAGGGGAGCTGACTGCTTTCGATCGCTTTGCGTAAAACCGCACCTTCTCCAACTAAATGTTGTTGACCAACATATTCATCGAGATTTTGAGGGCGCATACGTTCGGCTAAAGGAGGCAGGTTTTGCATAATGGTAAATATATAAAAATTGAGTATTTTGTTTGTCGATAATTTACTAACCAAATATTGAAAGCATAACTCTTTTAAAACAAAAGGACGGATGCTTTAGTTTCTAACTTATTACTATGGACATTAAAAACTTAGATCACCTTGTACTAACGGTTGCCAATTTAGAAAGCACCTGCAGATTTTACAGCCTTGCCCTGGGAATGGAAATTATCGAATTTGGCGAAAACAGAAAGGCTTTGAAATTTGGGAATCAGAAAATTAACCTGCACCAATATGGAAGTGAGTTTGAACCAAAAGCTTTCAAACCCATGCCTGGAACGGCCGATCTATGTTTCATTACCGATTTTCCCTTACACGAAGTGATGCAGGAACTTAAAGAAAAATGCATCGAAATTGAAGAAGGCCCTGTAGAGCGCACCGGCGCCAACGGGAAAATTATCTCTATTTACCTCCGCGACCCCGATATGAATTTAATTGAGGTGAGTAATTATTTGTAAATGTATTGTTAGTTTTTTGCCATGGAAGCACTGAATAACACGGAAATATTATTTACCAATGATAGGCTTATATAGAAAAGTCGTCATCTCGACTGAAGCAACGCGGAGCGGAGAGATCTTTGAACTATTGATTTATGCAATAAATTAAAATTCAGGATGACAATGCTTTTTTATTATAAGTAAAGCAAGGCTAGTCGTGCTTCGGTTCCGTTAGCCCCGCCATTCGCTACAATCTTTTTGTGTCTGTCTTCCTGAGTTTATCGAAGGAGCAACAAAAAGGATTTTCGCTACTGTCGGGTTTATTCCAATTATAGCAGCAGCATTTGGCCATCTAAACCCGATCAAAGCGAGATGCCGATATTTCATCGGCAGAAGCGGGAGCGGGACTGCTCTTACCCAAAAGCTACCGAAACTGCTTTCCAAAAAATAACGGTTTTAAAAAGTAATTAAACTATTCGAGAAATCTGCAATTACATTTAACAATAGATATTTCTCCATTCCGTTGCACTTCAGTCGAAATGACGACAGATGGCACAAAAAGTCTAATCCTCAATCTTTGAGTGGTGCTTGGTATCTTTCATAGTAGTATATAAAATCAGTGAGATTAATATACATCCGGTTACATACCAGTAGAAATAATTTTCATGACCAATATTTTTAAACCTAAGCGCAAAATATTCTGCCGTTCCACCGAAAATGGCAACAGTTAAAGCATAAGGTAAACCCACACCCAAAGCCCTGATTTCGGCTGGGAACAGTTCTGCCTTAACTACGGCATTAATACTCGTGTAACCGCTCACAATAATCAAGGCACCAATCATCAGCAAGAATATGATAGTCGTATTGGATTCTCCAGCCAAACCGGTTAAAATGGGATAAGTACATAAAGTACCGAGCACACCAAAACCAATTAATAAAGGTTTACGCCCAATTTTATCCGATAACAGGCCGAACAAAGGCTGCATAATGGCAAAAACCAACAGCGAAATGAAGGATAAGGTTGTGGAGGTTTCTTTACTAAGATGTACCGTATTGACCAGAAATTTCTGCATATAAGTACTAAATGTATAAAAGGCAATCGTTCCGCCCAAAGTTAAACCTACTACGGTAAAAACTTCCTTTGGATATTTCATCAGTACCGCAATGCCGCCTTTTTTGTCTGCCGAGCTTTTGCTTTTAAAGGCCGAGGTTTCGTCGATATGCCTCCGTAGGTACAGCGCGATGAAAGAAAGTATGGCGCCGATAAAAAATGGAATCCGCCAGCCCCATTCATGCAGTTCGGCAGGTGTAAGCAACCAGTTTTGCAAGATTAATTGAATACCCAAAGCCAGTAACTGCCCACCAATCAGGGTTACATATTGAAAGCTCGAATAAAACCCTCTATGTTTTTTGGTGGCCATTTCGCTGAGATAAGTGGCAGAAGTCCCGTATTCGCCGCCAGTACTCAATCCTTGTATCAACCTTGCAAAAATGAGTAATAAAGGAGCTGCTATCCCAATCTGTTTGTAACCTGGGGTTAAACCGATAATTAATGATCCTATTGCCATAATAAGTACAGAAAGTGTCATCGAACGTTTTCGTCCTAACTTATCTGCAATGCTGCCAAACAACCAGCCACCGATAGGCCGCATTAAAAAGCCTACTGCAAAAATACCTGCAGTATCTAATAATTGTGCGGTTGGATTACTATTCGGGAAAAAGGCAGGAGAAAAATAAAGGGCAAAGGCAGAATAGGTATACCAATCGTACCACTCAACAAGATTACCAACCGAACCGCCAAATATAGATTTTAACCGATATTCCACATCCTTAATTTCGTTCTGTTGTAATGCTTTTCCCATGGAGAATGATTGAATATTGATTGAATGAAACTTAAATCTATAACAGTTGTTAATCAAAAATATGATAATTTCATAAAGAAAGAGCGGAGTTGTTTTTCATCCCGATCCAGCTCACTCCTTCCATCATTCAAAATTCAATCGCTACAGCAATGAAAGATAATTTTTCTACCCAATCTGCCGATTACGCCATTTACCGACCAACTTATCCGCAAGAATTGTATGACTATCTATTTTCGCTGTTAAAAAACAAAGAAACGGCCTGGGATTGTGCTACAGGAAACGGTCAGGTTGCGCGTGTATTGGCCCAACATTTTGATGCTGTTTATGCAACGGATATCAGCGAGAATCAATTAAAAAATGCATTGCAGCTGCCTAATATTACTTACAAAGTGGAACCAGCGGAGCAAACATCAGTGGGTAATGCCAGTTTCGATCTGATTACGGTAGCCCAGGCCATCCATTGGTTTAATTTCGAGGCATTTTATGCCGAGGTAAAAAGAACACTAAAACCAGATGGCCTTTTTGCAGTAATCGGTTATGGCTTAATGTTTATCGATAAAAAAGTAGATAAAGCTGTACATAAACTCTACGAAGATATTTTGGGTAAATATTGGGATAGCGAACGCCGTTATATTGAAGAAGGTTATAAAACCATTCCCTTTCCCTTTGAAGAGATCATTGCTCCTCATTTTCAGATTAAAACCACCTGGAATTTTAACCAGCTGATTGGCTATTTAAATACCTGGTCTTCTTTGCAGCATTATAAAAAGGCGAATGAACGCAACCCATTAGAGTATATGTTTACCGAGCTAAAAGAAGCCTGGGGAGATGATGCTGAGAAAGCTGTTCATTTCCCGGTTTTATTGCGAATTGGACGGTAGGTTTAACCACTGAGCAAACAGAGATAAGGCACAGAGAACACTGAGTTCGGCATGTAATTGGTCTCTCTACTCGCTCTGTGAAAACTCAGCGATCTCTGTGGTTAATTAACCTTTAGTAATTCCAGAATAAAACGGATAGGCAGGCGGGTTTAACCACAGAGGCAACAGAGATAAGGCACAGAGGGCACTGAGTTAATTTTCAGTTGGGATAGCCAATAGCCTCTATATTCTCTGTGAAAACTCGGTGATCTCTGTGGTTAATTAAACTTCTATTTCAACAATTCCAGAATACCTAAAACAGTAAGTTTCTTCTGTTCGCCGCTTTGCATATCTTTTAGGGTAAGTTCTCCACTTGCAATTTCATCTCCACCAATTAAAATTACATAGGGGATGTTCTTCGCATCAGCATAGGCCATTTGTTTTTTTAGTTTCGCCGAACTTGGGTATAACTCTGCTGAAATACCTGCATTTCTGAATTGCTGAACAATTGGCAAAGCATATTTTTCAGCTTCTGCATCAAAATTACTGATCAACACTTTTGTGCCAACTTCTGCTGAGGCGGGGAAAAGGTTCAACTCTTCCAATACGTCGTAAATGCGATCGGCGCCAAAAGAAACACCAACTCCGGTTAAATCTTTTAAACCGAACATGCCTGTTAAGTCATCGTAACGGCCGCCGCCACCAATGCTACCCATCGCTACCTCGTTGGTTTTAACTTCAAAAATACAGCCGGTATAGTAGTTTAAACCTCGGGCTAAAGTAATATCCAATTCCAGTTTAGCCGTTAATGGCAAACCGTAAGAATTTAAACTTTCTACGTATTCGAAAACCTGTTCAATTTCTGCCACACCCTTTAAACCTGTTTCTGATTGTGCCAAAACAGTTTTCAAACTAATCAGTTTTTCTTCGTTGGCGCCTTCTAACAAAATTACCGGACGGAGTTTTTCTAAATCCGCTTCAGTAAAACCACGTTCTAACAATTCTTTACTTACGCCATCTAAACCGATTTTATCTAATTTATCGATGGCTACGGTCATATCTATAATTAAATCTGGTTTACCAATAATTTCAGCAATACCCGATAAAATTTTTCTGTTGTTGATTTTTATGCTGAAATCTTTCAAACCCAGTTTGCTCAAAGCTTCATTGTAGATTAAAATAAATTCAGCTTCGTTCAATAAACTTTCAGATCCCACCACATCCACATCGCATTGGTAAAATTCACGGTACCTGCCTTTTTGCGGACGGTCTGCACGCCAAACCGGCTGAACCTGAAAACGTTTGAAAGGTAAGGTGATCTCGTGCTGGTGCATTACTACATAACGTGCAAATGGCACTGTTAAATCGTAACGCAAGGCTTTTTCAGAGATTAACGGAATCAGTTTGTTGCTATTATCTTCATCTGCAAAATCGAAGGATTTCTTTTTTGGATCTTTAAGAAATTCGCCGCTGTTTAAGATTTTAAAAATCAGTTTATCGCCTTCATCGCCATACTTTCCGGTTAAAGTAGAAAGGTTTTCGAAACTTGGGGTCTGGATTTCGGCGTAACCATATTTTCTGAAAACCGTTTTAATGGTATCGTAAATAAAGTTGCGTTTTACCATTTCAACCGGAGAAAAATCGCGGGTACCTTTTGCTAATGAGGGTTTAATAACTGACATAGCCGCAAAAGTACAAAAATGTAAGGTTTAAACCTCGCAGGTTTTTAATGGTCTGGTTAAAAATTTTGAGTTATTAAATCTACAAATACTAATTGGCAGCTGAAAATTGCCAATTGGTTTGGGCGTTTCCCAAGCTGCGCAAGGGCCGGGCTTTCCAGGGCTGCGCTTCGCTCCGGTACCGATGAAGGATCGGTACTGAACCCTTACAATCCCTAACGCGAACTTGCCGCTTTGTTCATGAGGCCTACTTCCCCAGCACCTCTTTTACCATTTCTCTATTTGGTTTACTCACCGGAATTTTATCGCCACTATCCATTAAAAGTGTTCCACCATCTTCCTTGAGCCAGCTTTTTACAAATTTCGGGTTAACCAGATGGCTTTGGTGTGCCCGTACAAAACCGTGGGGTTTTAGCAGGTCGGAATATTCTTTTAATGATTTCGAAATCAACAGCTGACCGCCGTCTCTAAAAAAGAAGTTGGTATAATTGTTATCTGCCTCGCATCTTATGATTTCTTCGATACCAACATATCTAATTTCATTCTGTTGAGGCAGCGCTATCCTGGGATTTCCTTTAACCACTTCCTTTTTGTCGATTCTTTCTTCAATTGTAGGGTTTTGGTAAGCTAGCGGAGGTGCAAAGTTTATGGCTACTGTATTCGGAGCAGCGTTGGATGAAATATTACGGTTTTTTTTAATCAAAAAGTAAATCAGCATAAAAATGCCACCAAAAAACCCAAAAAAGACAAGGCCCGTTACCAAAAGCATTATTATTTCGAGTGCACCTAACATAGCAGCATGAGCTGCCTGTATGCCATACACAACAATAAAAGTTGCACCGAAAATTATCTTATTTTTCATTTTCTACCCGCTTAGATCTTTTGAATAAATATAGACATAAGAAAACAAAACCGATCATTACAGCTATTGAGACAAAGCCGACCATAATAAGAAGAATTATTTCGGGTCCACCAATAGTTGCAGCATGGACAATTTGCAGGCCTAGAAAAATGATAAAAAAGAGTAAAAATAATAATTGTTTCATGTTGATTGATTTAAATGGTTCACCGAAAGTAGTGACGCGTTATCCATTTAAAAATAAACATTGAGAATCGGGCATCTTATGGTGAGTATTGGCAGGTAGGCATTTAGTATTACATTAAGCCTCGCAGGTTTCAGAAACCTGCGAGGCTTAATGTAAGTTACTTTCCCAACATATCTTTTACCATTTCTCTATTCGGTTTAGATACCGGGATTTTATCGCCATTGTTCATCAGCAACATACCACCATCTTCCTTAAGCCAGCTTTTTACAAATTTCAGGTTAGCCAAATGGCTTTGATGTGCCCGCACAAAACCGTGGGGTTTTAGCAGATCGGAATATTCTTTCAGTGGTTTCGAAATCAAGATTTTATCACCATTTGCCAAAAAGAAAAAAGTGTAAGTGTTATCGGCCACACAACGAATAATATCATCCACTGAAACATAACGGATTTCGTGCTGCTGTGGCAAGGCAATTTTAGGTGTACTGGGCTCGTTCTTCTTGATCTGGCTCAGTAAAAAATTGAGCTGTTCGCCATGTATTTTGCTTTTGATCCTGATTTCGGCCTTTTCAACAGCTGCTTTTAATTCGTCAGGATCTACAGGCTTGAGCAAGTAATCCAAGGCAGCAAATTTTACCGCCTGGATACCATAATTATCATAAGCTGTTACAAAAACTACTTCAAAAGTTTTCTCTATAAGTTGGTTTAACAAATCGAAACCGGTTGTCTTACCCATCTGGATATCGAGGAAAAGTAAATCCGGGTGGTGGAGATTAACCTTGGCAAAGGCATCATCAATATTACTGGCAATGGCTACCACCTTAATATTTGGGCAATGTTTATCCAGTAAAATCTTCAGATTTTCTAAATTGGCTGCTTCATCGTCTACTAAAATTGCCCGCATCTTATAACCATTGTCTTAATGTGATCTTAATTACTGTCCCATCTGCATCTGCTTTCATATCCAATAAAAATTGATTTTGTTTATAGATGGAATTGAGTAAAGATATTCTGTTTTTAGTCAAAGCCAAACCTAAACCTTCGTAATCGTGGTTTACATCAAAACCACTTCCATTATCTTTTATACTTAAAATCAGGTCTGTTGATTGTGCAGTAAAACCAATTTCGATCTTGCCATCATTTCCTTTCTCGGCAATACCATGTTTTACGGCATTTTCTACAAAGGGTTGCAAAAGCATTGCTGGTATTTCTATATTCTCTACATCTAAATCAGAGGAGGCTGTGATCTGGTATTGAAAACCAAAACGTAATTGCTCCATCTGCAGGTAATCGTCGAGCAAGGTTTTCTCAGAAGTTAAACTAATGAGTTCTTTATGATCTAATACATTGCGGGTTAAGCGGGCAAACTTAATTAGGTAACGGTTGGCATTGTCTATATCGTTTTTATTCATTAGGTTTTGGATGCCAGCAAGTGCATTGAACAAAAAATGGGGGTTTAATTGTGAGCGGACAGATTCTAGCTGGAGTTTGGCGATTTCTTTTTCCTGAGATTTCTGAGCTAGTATCTTAGCTGTTCTTTTTTTTCGGCTATTAAGTATCAGAACTGATACAAGACCGAAAAAGCTTCCAACTATAATACCTTTTAGTAAATCTTTAGATGTAAAAAAATTTTCTTTTGGTTTTTCTACCGTGAACAGAAAATTTCTAGCCAACGTATTATCTTTCCAATAAGCATAAGTATGGGTTTTAGGGTATACGGAAACCTGGTATTTACCTGGGGTGATAAAATCCTTAACATCGATATCCCCAATTATCATATCAGTACCCTCGATCGATTTCCATTTAGGCTCGAGCATAGCGGAGGAGTGAGCGTCTGTATTTTCTATGATTACAGAATACAGCATATTGAAATCTGTATTTTTCATCGTAATCCTTAAGCCCCTCACTTTTTCATCAACAATTAAACTAGATTTATTTTTAATATTCTGGCTAGAGTTTTTATTCAAAACATTAAATGATAGCAATCTCGGTGCTAAAATTGGTTTGTTGTATATAATTACTGAAGTGACTGCTTTTTTACGATCAATTCTAAAAATCTGAATTTCTATTTTCTTATCTACAACATTAAATATACCTAAATCTACGGCAACATAATTCGGGAGTATACTTCCACTGCCCCAACTATATTTTATCCTCTCCGGAATTGCATCCTTTTTAAGAACTACGGAGTCATTCTCTATAATGGAATATCGATAAAAATTGAGGCTATCTTTTTGTACCCTACTCTCAAGTTCGATCGATGTGGCCCCTTTTAACAAAACTATATTTCCAAGAGGAAGGTTATTTACATATTCGAATGGAATAACCTGCTTTGTACCGCTATCTACCACTAGAAATATATTGCACTTAGAAAATTTATTTGCAACAGAGTAGTGCATCGGATTCCCGTACTCATCAACCAAGTATTTATTTTTCTGTGCACTTGCGACGAATGCAAAAAACAGTAAGAGAATAGAAAGAAATATCTTTTTCATGCGTTTAATTTTTCATAAACATCTTACAAAAAATCTGTTCAGGAAACATTAAAACAGAATATGGCATGAATAACCTTGTAAAAGCGGGGGTTGAGACAGGATTTATATTCGGGAGGAATTAGGTTTCTCAAAGATATAGCACTTCAGTCCATCGACTGCTTGAAAAGAAAAATCGTCATCTCGACTGAAGCGTAGTCCCGAACGTTCGGGAGAGAGACCTATGTTAGGTAGATTTCTCGGCTGCGCTGCACTTCGCTCGAAATAACGGTTAGCTGGAGATAATACGCTTTATTACCCTCCGGCTTTTTTTACTTTATAGCCATCTTTCTGCAGGATGCCCATTACTTTATCGCGCACATCGCCCTGGATCATGATTTCCCCATCTTTAACAGAGCCGCCTACACCACATTTGGTTTTAAGCATTTTGCCCAGTAGCTCTAAATCTTCAGTACGCCCTCTAAAACCGGTAATTAAGGTTACCGCCTTACCACCACGGTTCTTTTTATCGAGCATTACCCTTAAATCCTGCTGGTTATTTGGCGACGTAACCGTATCATCAACTTCTTCTTCGTATTCGAATTCTGGATTGGTAGAATACATAATTCCGCCAAGATCACTTAAACTATTTTTCTTTGGTTTCATGTTTTATAAAAGTTCATTGGTTCATTGGGGTTAACCGGTTAATTGCCCAAATCGGTTAATCGACTCCAAACCCCAAACGCTCAACTCCAAACTTAACTAGGGCACAATCACTTTTAACGAGAGCGGGTTTACAACCGCCTCAATCTCCGTCCCCATTTGTAAAGGCTCGCCATCTACATGCACTGCGCCAGCTTTTTCTCTGGTAATTTTAATGTTTTTGCCTTTAATAATTTCAATCATATCTGATGTTTCGGCCTTCCCCCTTAACATTACATAACCCAATAATGGCAATTTTATTATCGGAAAAGGTTTAATAATGCAAACATCAAGCAAGCCATCTTTTACCGAAGCATTAGGCGCGATATAAACATCGTTGCCATACTGCGATGAATTGGCTATGCTAATGGCAAAGGCTTTTCTGGTATATGCAGCGCCATCAATGTTTAGCAAATAAGTTTGTGCTTTATAGTTAAAAACCTCCTTAAAACCCAGTTTTACATAACCCGATAGTCCGCGTTTTTTATCTTTCGAAAAAACAGCGCTCAAATGGGCATCGAACCCCATACCGGCCAGATTAAAAAAACATTTGTTATTAAACTCGGCAGTATCAATCTCATCAACATTAAAGTTATTGATCAGGGAAAGTGCATATCTCAAATTTTTCGATATTCTTAAAAATCTGGCGAGACCGTTTCCCGATCCAAGCGGTAAAATCCCCAAAATCTTTTTGTGTTTTAACACTTTACTGGCCACCTCGTTAATAGTGCCATCGCCCCCTGCCGCAACAATTACATCGAAATTTTTAGTCGCGGCTTCGTCTGCCAATTCGCCGGCATGACCAACATATTCGCTAAAAACAAAGTTCGGGCTAAACTTTTCCTTATCCAGATATTGATCAATAAAATCAGGGATGCGTAACTTCCCTCGCCCACCAGAGATAGGATTTATAATAAAGAGGATATTGATCTTTGTGTGCAAAGTGTAAGAATGAATGCACAAAATAATCTATAATTTTTGAAATAAAGAAAATATGCTAATTTTGCACCAGTAAAAAAGTGGATTGATTTGCTATCCCGACACCTCGGGACCGGATTGCAACCACTTAAAAAAATTGCTAATGCCTCCTTTCAATCATTTAAACACCTGTTTCCAAGGGGTTTGGCAAGTATTAATTTGTTTATTTACCATTAATTTATTTAATAAATGTCATATTTATTTACATCAGAATCTGTTTCTGAAGGCCACCCAGATAAAATCGCCGATCAAATTTCGGATGCATTAATTGATAACTTCTTAGCTTTCGATCCAGAATCAAAGGTTGCTTGCGAAACTTTGGTAACTACTGGTCAGGTTATTTTGGCTGGTGAGGTAAAATCTAAAACATATTTAGATGTACAACAGATCGCCCGCGATGTAATCAAGAAAATTGGTTACACCAAAAGCGAGTATATGTTTGAGGCCAACTCTTGCGGAATTTTATCAGCAATACACGAGCAATCTCAGGATATTAACCAAGGTGTAGATAGAACAAACAAAGAAGAACAGGGTGCTGGCGATCAGGGTATGATGTTCGGTTACGCCACCAACGAAACTGAAGATTATATGCCTTTGGCATTAAACCTTTCTCATAAATTATTACAGGAACTAGCTGTTCTGCGCCGCGAAAATAACGAAATCACTTATTTACGTCCAGATGCCAAAAGCCAGGTTACTTTGGAGTACGACGATAACAATAAACCAGTGCGTATCGATGCGATTGTAATTTCTACACAGCACGATGATTTTGATGAAGAGGCAACAATGCTGGCTAAAATCAAAACTGATTTAGTGAATATCCTGATCCCAAGAATTATCAAAAGCAATCCTGCATACGCACATTTATTTAATGATAAAATTGAATACCACATTAACCCAACCGGTAAATTTGTAATTGGTGGCCCCCACGGCGATACGGGTTTAACCGGAAGAAAAATTATTGTTGATACTTACGGTGGTAAAGGTGCACATGGTGGTGGTGCTTTCTCGGGTAAAGATCCAAGTAAAGTAGATAGAAGTGCAGCTTATGCTACACGCCATATCGCTAAAAACTTAGTGGCTGCTGGTGTAGCCGACGAAATTCTGGTTCAGGTATCATACGCTATCGGTGTTGCAAAACCAATGGGTATTTACATCAATACTTACGGCACTGGCAAAGTGGGTAAAACGGATGGCGAGATTGCTAAAATTGTAGAATCGATTTTTGATATGCGCCCTTACTTTATTGAGCAACGCTTGAAATTAAGAAACCCAATTTATAGCGAAACGGCTGCTTATGGGCACATGGGCCGTACCCCGGAAACGGTTACCAAAACTTTCAGAACACCGAACGGTGAAGAAAAAACAGTTACAGTTGATCTGTTTACCTGGGAGAAATTAGATTACGTAGACCAGGTTAAAGCTGCTTTCGGTATTTAATTCTTTCGAATAATTTTATAGAAAAAGGCGTTTTGCAGATATGCAGAACGCTTTTTTGTTGCGCTAAATTTATGCGGACAGATTCCACATTTGGTGGCTTAGCAAACAGCAGAAAAATAATTGATCACTTTTTTGAAAAGCAGGGTTCTGAGTGCATCGGTTTCGAAAGTCCTGCCATCCGCTTTACCTCTCTGCGTTCGGTGCTCGCTCCTGTCAGGTTTAGTTAACCTGGGCTGGTGGTTCTTAGGAAAGGTAATGCTCTTAAAAATAAATATTTTGGAACTGTGCATACTTCCGGTAATAGTAGCAAATGCCTAACCTATCCAAACCTGATTGAAATGAAAAGCCCGTAAGCCCGGTCCTTCATCGGGTGCGGACTTGTAATGAAAAGCAGGACTGACATTAAAAAGAGCATCTGTAATTGCTTTCCAAAAAACACAAAATATTTTCCCTACGCGAAACTTACGATTCTGCCTGGGCTACGGGCTTGGTAGACTTTGTAAGTTGCCCCACCCCTGCGTATTTAGGCCAAATGGTATTTCAGCTCCTGGTGGCTGCCCTGTTCAACCACTAAACCTTTATCTAATACAATAATTTTATCAGCATTGTTCAGCGTACTCGATCGGTGTGTAATTACGATTACCGTTTTCTGTTCAGCCTTTAAAAGTTCGATCATGCGTTGTACATGTTGCTCCGAAACCGAATCGAGCGATGAAGTAGCTTCATCTAAGATCAGAATTTCCGGATCGCGGTATAAGGCCCTGGCAATGGCAATCCGCTGCCTTTGTCCGCCTGATAAAGATGTACCGTTTTCGCCCAAATAAGTCTGAAAGCCCTTAGGTAAAGCCTCAATAAAACCAATTAAACCCAGCTTAGTGGCAATATCAATAATCCTTTGCATATCGGGTTCTTCTTCGCCAATGGCAATATTGTCGATTACATTACCAGCAAATAAATCAATCTGCTGAGGCACAACCGATACCATTCTACGAAGCGATGAATTGGTAATGTATTTCAGATCATATTTACCGATGCGCACATTGCCGGCCTGTATCGGATAAATATTCTGCAGGATCGACATTAAAGTTGATTTTCCTGACCCGCTCTCGCCCACGATAGCCGTAAATTTTCCTTGCGGAATGGTTAAATTCAGGTTTTCGAAAACGGGCAGCCTTGCTCCATAGCGGAAAGAAACATTTTCAAAATAAATATCCCCAATTTTATCGGCACTCAGTTCAATCTGGTTCTCATCGCTTTCGCGTTCCAGATCCATAATTTCGAATAACCTGTCTGCCGCAATAACGGCATCCTGTACGGTTTTATTCATTCCGATCAAAGAGGAAACCGGCCCTGTAAAATAACCGATCAACGTATAAAACGATAATAATTCTCCTGGGGTAATCGAATTGCTTAATACATAACCCGCTCCCACCCAAAGCAATACAATGGTAATCATACGCGAAATAAACTCGGTAGAAGTTCCTGATACAACGGCATTTATATTCGATTTAAAGCCTGCCTGGAGCAACTTGATGAAACGGGTTTCGGTTTTGTCGTTAGCATGATCTTCTAAGCCGAAACGTTTAATGGTACCTACCGCGTTTAAGCTCTCTACCAATTGCGATTCAAGCTCGGCAGCATCTTCCATTAACCTACGCTGTGTTCGTTTGTTAAATTTATCGGTAATTACATAAATTATTAGGTATAACGGGATAACCGTAAGCGTGATGAGTGCTAGTTTCCAGTAGTAGGTAAACATCATGATGAACGAGAAGAAAACAATAAAAATGTTCACCACAAAATTTACGCATACATCATTTAAAAACGTTCTGATTTTTACAGCATCATTTATCCTCGAAATGATTTCGCCCACCCGCATGGTATCAAAAAACTGTTGCGGTAAGCGCAGCAGGTGTTTATAATAACCCAAAATGAGCTGTGAATCAATTAACTGACCTGTTTTTAAAGTAAAAACCGTTTTGGCTGAGCCAATAAACATTTGCACCAGTAAGATCACCATCATGGCTATGCTCATGAGGTTTAGCAGATTATGGTTACCATCTACCAGCACAAAATCGACTAGTTTCTGAACAAAAATAGAGGTGGATAAACCCAGTACGGTATAAACAATAGCACCAAATAAAACTTGCGTCAGAATGCCTTTGTGCGGTTTAATCAAACTCCAAAATCTCCCCTGGATTGATTTTTTTTCATTACCGATCTGAAAGTCTTCTGACGGCAACAATAAGACTAAAGCACCAGTCCACTCCTTTTTAAATTCATCATGCGTTTTACGGTGCACTTTCCCATCTATAGGGTCCATCACCTCTATAAACTTGCTGTTTACTTTGTAAATCACTACATAATGCTGAAGGATATCATTCACAATGATATGTGCTATAGCGGGCGTAGGTATTTTAAATAAACTATCGAAAGGTGCCTTAACACCTTTCGCTTCAAATCCCAGTTTTTGGGCCGCTTCTACAAGTCCTAAAACGGTTGTACCTTTTTTATCAGTTCCGGCAAGCTGCCTGATGCGGGCAACGGCCAAATCTAATTTATAATGAGCAGCAATTGAAGCCAGACAAGCCGCACCACAATCTGTTATATCTCGTTGCTTAACTTTTGTACTCATTGCTTCTATGTTTTTTGGATTAAATTCGGATTAACCCAATCATCTACCTTATCATAAAGTAATTGATATAAACTACGGTCGGTTACTTTAAAGCGAGCTGTAAAATTCATTCCTTTTTTGAGGTATCCTTTATAGCCGTTTTTGAGCATCAAAAAATTTTTATCCATCAAACACTTTACCTTAAAAGCAGGCTGGTTACCATTTAAGATCACAATATCGTCCGAAATATCGATCACTTTACCTACTGCCAAACCCCATTGGTTATAATTATAGGCATTGATCTGAAAATGTACTTCCTGCCCTTTTCTGATCAGGCCAATATCTGAAGGATTGATATAACAGTAGGCAGCTAAACCGGCATCTGGAGAAACCTCCCCTATTTTTTGATTGGCAAATACGTATGCGCCATTCTGCAAGCCAATTAAACTCTGCACAGAACCATTAATCGGCGCGCGCAATACATATTGTTTTTTCTGTTCGTTAAGTTCTGCCTGCTGCCCGGAAAGCTGGCGCAGTTCGTTGCGGTAACCATTAGCTTCGGTTTGCCATTGGGTTTTATATTTGGTACGCACCATTAAGTAAACCGATTCGGCCTGCTCTAGCTCGTATTTGTATTTTTCATATTCTGATTGTGTAAGCACTTTATTCTGATAGAGCTTACTGTAGCGCGCAAAATTGCTCGCGGCTTGTCTTTTTGCAATACCAGCATTTTTTGACTCCTGAACATATTGTTGCCAGGAAGCCACATACTGACCGCTTTGCAGATCGGATGAACCACCATTAAATGAAAGTAGCGTACGGATATCCTGCAAAAATTGGGTGATCTGGTTTTTACGCGTTTCTACCAAAGCATCTTGCTGTTTCGGTAAACCTGCATCGATAGCCAAAAGCGTATCACCTTGTTTAAGCCTTTTATTATCCGAAAGTCTATACTGTATTAACCGGCCATTAACCGGTACAATAAGTTCTGTTTTTTCGATAGTCGATTGTAAAATGCCTGTACCATTTATACTAATGGGTATTTTTACGAAAGGAAGGGCAATCAAAACAATTAAAATGGCTGCCACGGCAACAACATAAATTAACTGGCTTGATTTACTAATTTGGGAACGGTAGACGAGAGCGGTATTTGAAATTCTTTCTGTAGAGTAGTTGGTTAACGCCATAGTGTCGAAATCGTAAAGCATCCGCTATTCTGAATAGCCAGAACAGCGGATACAATAAATTGCTTATAGACTCCAAACAAGTTTCAAAACATTGGTTACTGTTTTGCTTAAAAATGCTGAAGTATCTGCACCAACTGCATTTAAAGTTCCTGCAAGAGAAGTTAAAAGTTCGTTTAATGTATTGTTAATAATACCACCACCTTCAACTTGTGACATTTCAGTTGTGTTCATTTCTTTAACACCAAGATTTTTTAATTCTAAACTTTTCATACTAGATTTTTTTTGAGTTTTAAGACCCCTACTCTTTTGAAGGCTTTTCGGGATGCGCCTGATGCTTGGCCAAACACTTCGACGAATGTAACATTATTAGCTATATGGATGTAGTATTAAACATCTAACACAAACATAACGATTCATTAATAATCCTAAAAAAATGCCCTCCAACACACAAAAAACGCAATCACTACCAAAAAACTAGGGTATTAGTTTTCATATTCAATTTATTCATTAGCCTCAAATCGGTTTATATTCTTTTTATTCGCTGTTTTTTAAGTAGCCTGCTTAAAAAAAATAGCTTGATCAGATACCATTCATTTTCATAAATACAGTTTCCTTTTCTGCAATATGATCGTCGTCAATGGCATACGATTTAATATTGGCAATTTTCATTTCGTCAATTACATCAACAAAATTCTGGAACTTAGCCGTTTTAGCTGGCTTGATAATAACGATCATGTATTTGGCTGGATTATGCTGATGGGTTTCTGCAACCAGTTTTTCATTTGCAATGATCTCTTTCTGAATATTTGCTACCGAGGTAACCTTCATGTTTGCCTTTTCTATTGTACCCATGTAGCAAACAGCCTTGTTATTTTTCCCGAGCAGGATGGTCATGGTACGTGATTCGGGATATGGTTCAATATGTGCACCATCGTCTTTCACGGGTTTGGCAATATCTGCCGCATTTAAAGTACCTAATGAAGTGGTGAGCATAAAAAATGCAGTCAATAAAAACATCAGATCAACCATTGCGGTGAGATCTACCCTTGGTGTTGTTTTTTTGGTTCTTCCTTTTGCAGCCTTGCCGCTTTGAGATTCGTTTAATGTTGCCATAATAATTTAGGTTTTTTAATGATGATGACAAGCCTTATCAAATTGCATAAAAAAAGCGGTTAAAAAATTTAACCGCTTAAGAAAAGTTGTCATTGCGAGGAGGAACGACGAAGCAATCTTACAACTGTGGGTTTATGACTACCGCATTAAGATTGCTTCGTCGGCTGAAAAGCCTTCTCGCAATGACGATCATATTAATATAATTACTTCACCGCTTCAATTACACCGCAACCTACTCTTGGCCCTGAGTTACCAGTTGGCTGTGTAGTATAATCGTCGGTACCACCATGCACAATAATTCCACGACCGATAATATTTTTGATATCACCATCCTTAATACTCCATCTATCGGTAGTAACCGAAAGCGTAGCATGACCTTTGTTATCTAACATGATGTTGCCAATGTCACCGCTGTGATAAGCTGCAGAACCCCATTTGCCATGAGCTTCTTTAGTTGGGTTCCAGTGGCCGTGTGTATTTTCGCCCATATTGCCGCAATCGCCATGTTCATGAAAGTGGACCGCAACATTACTGTCTGCACGCGCAGCAAAATTCATCTCGATGTCCATCCTAATTTTTCCATCGCTTAATTCGTAAAACTTTGCTGTTCCAATAGTTTTCGTATTATCAGCTGTTTCGGTCAAAGTGGCCTGGGCAATTTCTTTGTCAGTTTTAGCACAAGCACTGATAAGTGCCACGCCTGCAATAGCTAAGCTTAAAAGATATTTTTTCATTTTATAAAAATTTAGTTTACATACAAAACAGATTGACAATCATTTAGTTTGATCTAAAATCGATGCCTGTAAAACCATTTCGGATACCACTTGTTTAATCAATATAAAATCGTACAACTATGGAACAGCCAACAGCAATGAACACTTTGAGTCAGATTTTAGAGAAATTGAGGCTGAAAGGAAAAGATAACGAATTAAAAATGTCTGATCATGGTAAGATGCAAAGTAAATCGCTCGGAAAAATTTATAAACCCGAAGATTTAACTATTGTTAAAACTTATCGGTTTGAAGGAGATTCAGACCCCGCAGATAACTCTGTGCTTTACCTACTGGAAGATCAGGATAAGAATATCGGATATATATTAGACGCTTATGGCATTTATTCAGACAATGAAGGACCATCGTTTGATGATTTCCTAAAAAAAATTCCTACAGAAAATAGAGACGAACAGGAACTTTTTTGTTAATACCTAAAATTTTATTGAGAGGGAGAATTAGCGTAATCTAATTCTCCCTTTTTTATTTTAAAATATTAGCAGGTTATAATTCCGTAATTTTGCGCCTCATTTACGAGCAACAAATGAAAAGCAAAATCAATATCCCACCCATACCAGCCGTTTTACTGTCTATTATCAGTGTGCAGTGTGGGGCGGCAATTGCAAAAGGGCTTTTCCCACAAATTGGCGCCGCTGCTACAGCATCGTTACGGATCGGTTTATCAGCGGTTATCTTATTAATCGCTTTTAGGCCAACCCTATTTAAACTAAATGCCAAACAATGGAAATATGTTATCCTATATGGTGTTTGTTTAGGAGTAATGAATATGGTATTCTATATGGCTATAGCAAGAATTCCGATCGGTTTAGGCGTAACTTTAGAATTTGTTGGCCCCTTGGGCCTGGCTATTTTTGGATCTAAAAAACCTGTAGATTTTCTTTGGGTAATACTGGCCGCAGCCGGCATTGCACTAATTGCCCCCTGGACCAGTACAGGGCTAAATGTTTTCGGTGTATTATTGGCACTTTTAGCTGGTATTTTTTGGGCGGCTTATATTATACTGGGTGGTAGGATATCAAAAATAATGAAGGGCGGTGATGCTGTTGCCATTGGAATGTTATTCGCTACCCTGATCATTTTACCATTTGGCATTTTTAGCGGCGGTTTAAGTGGCCTGAATCCGAAATTACTGGGTTTAGGAGCAGCGCTTGCTCTACTATCAAGCGCCATCCCGTTTACCCTCGAAATGAGAGCCCTTAAGCAGCTCCCCGCACGGACTTTCAGTATTTTAATGAGCCTCGAACCTGCCATGGCTTCATTAGCTGCACTCGTTTTTTTACAAGAATACCTCACTTTAAAAGAGTGTTTCGCCGTGGCTTTCGTTGTTATTGCTTCTGCAGGTTCTTCGTTAACAGTCAGGCGTGCAAAACTGTAATTAGGCCAGTTTTTTTGTTTTATAGATCACGATATCATCCGTCAACGTATCCGCTTGCGTTACAAAGGCTAAAATATAAGGCTGCTGATCGTGGAGATCCAAACCTGCCTGATCTTTCCACTCCTCCTGAAAAATAAAAGTATTATCAACGGCAGATTCATACAGATCGTACTGGATGCAGGCTTCCTCTTTACGGGAATTTAAAACCATGTCCAACAGCATAGTTCTTAATGCCGCTGTGGTTTCTTTTTTACTTTTAACAATTGCTGTTAGATAAATGCTCATATACTGCTGTATTTAAAAATTTTTGGGTTAAATGTTCATGGTGCAATTTAAGTGCACTCCTAATATCTGCATTCTTTTCTACATCGTGAAAATGGATGCCATCTATGCGTTCCATTCCGGTAAAAGCATTCATTCTATGAAAACCAAACAATACACCATCATCTACGCTTGTTTCCATAAAAAATTCTTCGGGCAAGGTAAATGCTTCTTTTGGTGCGTTCCACGATGATGTTACCATGTATTTACGACCATGCAGCATCCCGCCGGTACCGTAGTTTCTTGTCGGATTATCTGCTTTACGGCCATCACTTACATAGATTCCTTTTTTATGCCCCTCGGTAAACACAACATCGATATATTGTTTAAACCCATGTGGTAACTGAAACCACCAGATGGGTGTATGATAAATTATAACATCTGCCCAAACATATTTTTCTACCTCCGCTTTCGGATCGTAATCATGATTGATATTAGTTGTTTTCACTTCGAAATCTGTTAACGAGGAAAAGAAACTAGCTGTAGCATCAGCTATTGTTTCGTTAAATCTTCCGCCAGAGTGACCAAACTTTTGTCCCCCGTTGATGATGAATATTTTTGTCATTTCGTTTTTTCTATTTGATAAGACAAAATTACAGCGCCTATATCTATTATTAAAACAAGTTAATTCATAGCTTTGTATCAGAATTATAATAGGAAGATAATGGTTAATTTAGAGTGGTACAGAAGTTTTAAGGCAATTTATAAAACAGGAACCTTAACTGGTGCAGCAGAGAACCTGTTTATTTCACAGCCTGGGGTAAGTTTGCATTTAAGTTCTTTAGAAAGTTACGTCGGCTACAAGCTGTTTGAGCGTACGGGCAGGAAGATGATCCCGACCGAAAAAGGGAAAGTGCTTTATAATTTCATTGTAGAGCCGCTTACAAAACTTGAGGATGCCGAAAAACATTTTCAAAAAAGCACAGAAAAACATACACCAACCATTAGCGTAGGCATGTGTTTCGAAACTTTTCAGATTACACTCGAACAGTATATTTCTACACTTCCTTTTAATGTAATTATCCGTTTTGGCGAATATCCTGAGATGTTAGATCAATTGGATAAGGGTATTTTAGACCTGATTATCACCCCACAAAAAGGCAATTCGGCCAATGTAGAACACGAGGCTTTTTCTTCCGAAACCATTGTTTTAGTAGGCGGAATAGAAACTGATGGGCAAACTTTTGATTCGTTGGTTAAAAAGAAAGATTTAACCGGAATGGAAACCTGGTTAAAACAGCAGAAATGGTATGGAACAGCTGGCGATATGGAGCACCTTCTACGTTTCTGGCAGCTTAACTTTGGCAAACATGCCGATTTTCGCCCTAACTACATTGTACCTAACCTCAATTCGATTGTGCGCTGCTTATCCGGAGGAAAAGGCTTGGCTATTATACCCGATTTTCTTTGCAAAAAAGAAGTTGAAGAGGGAAAGGTAAAAGTAATTTGGGAAGGTATATCAAAACTGACCAACACTTTATATTTTGGTTGTAGGAAAAACACCCAGTATGCATCAGAAATTCACATTATTAAAAAACTTTTTAAGGAGGTTATGGTTAGTATATAGTTTATATCGAAAATGATCATGGTTAGATCCCTGATTTAATTTGTTAAACATTAGATAAATAATTATTTCAGATAATACTTTAAGCTTCCATAATGAGTTATCCTAATCACCTGTTAAGTAGCGATCAATTATTAGAAGTTTTTAACTTGACCCATACGGCCACAGCTGTACATGTTGGCGAAACGGCTGTAATTCAAACGGCTAATGATGCCATGCTCAGAATCTGGGGGAAAGACAGAAGCATAATCGGAAAATCACTGGAGGACGCCTTACCGGAGTTAAAAGGACAGCCTTTTATTGAGATGTTCAGGAAAGTTTGGTTAGAAGGCTTAGTTATCTCAGGAAAAGATACCGCAGCGGATTTGGTGGTCGACGGTAAACTGCAAACATTTTATTTTGATTTTGAATACAGGGCTATAAAAAACGATGCAGGTAAAACCATTTGCATTTTACATACGGCAATTGATGTAAGCGAGCGGGTACTCAGACAACAGGCTGTAGAACAGGCGCTTGAAAGAGAAGAGGCGCTACAACGAGAGCAAACTTTAAATGAAGAACTGGCGGCAACAGTAGAAGAACTGGCCACAACCAATGAAGAGCTTGTGGCAACAAATGAAGAACTACAGGAAACGCAAGAAACGCTGCACGTTTTAAACAACGAACTGGAATTAAGGGTTGTTGAGCGCTTTAACCAGCTTTCGGAAAGCGAAAAGCGCTTTAGAACCATGGCAGAAGGAACTGATATTTTTATTGCTGTTGCTGATGAAAGTGGAAATGCCATTTATTTTAATAAATCATGGGTAAAACTCACGGGCCGATCGGTTAAGGACCTGCTCGATTTTGGCTGGGCAGATTTAATTCATCCTGAAGACCGGGATAGATATGTAGATATTTACCTTTCGGCCCTTGCCGAAAAGAAACCTTTTACCGGCGAATTTAGAATACTCACCAAAAAAGGCGATTACAGATGGTTGCTTGCGAGTGGTCCGCCACGGTTTCATGCCGATGGCTCATTTGCCGGTTACATTAGCTCTTGCATAGACATTACAGAACGGAAGCTAATTGAAATAGAGCGACTTAACCTGAACAAACTTATAGAGGCCAGTTCAGAATTTATAGGTATTGCAGAATTGGATATGTCAATCCAATACCTAAATCCTGCCGCATTACAAAAACTTGGTTGGCTTGGTATTTCGAAAAGAACAATATTAGATTGTGTTTTTCCTGAGGATCGATTAATGGCGGAGGAAATTCTACCAGGGATTTTAAAGAATAATACCTTCAGGCAGGAGATTCGATTCTGGAATGAAAAAACAGGCATTCCTTTTTGGATTGAATGGAATGGCTTTGCCATTCGAAATGAAGAAAACGATCAAATAATTGCCTTCGCTACAGTAGGTCCTGATATTACAGAGCGAAAACTTTATCAGGAAGAACTGCAAGGCATAAATATGGAAATGGCTGCAGCAAACGAAGAGCTGGCCACTACAAATGAAGAACTTGCTAAAACGCATGATGACCTTATCAGGTACACCAATAAACTATCAGACAGTGAGGAAAAACTCAGACAGGCGATAGAAACGGGCAGAATGGGTACCTGGAGTATCAATCCGAAAACACTTGAAATTACCATGTCTAGCTTTGTTAAGGAATTGCTGGGATTGCCTTTGGACAAACCTGCAGAAATGGATATGATTATGAAGGCCGTAAATCCTGATTACCATAAGATGCTTTTTTCAGCGCTTGATAATGCCATGAAAAACCATTTACCCAGTGATACCGAATACCCGATTAACAATTTAATCAATGGGCAGGAAAAATGGGTTAGAGCAACCGGGCGTGTATTTTTAGACCAAAATGGAAACCCAACGGAATATTCTGGTCTTTTCATTGATATTACGGAACAAAAATTAGATGAGCTTCGAAAAAACGACTTCATCGGAATGGTCAGTCACGAGTTAAAAACACCGCTAACCGCAATTAATGGTTTTGTACAGGTTTTGCAACGTAAAGCGAAAAAAGATGAAGACAATTATGCCATTATCGCTTTAGATAAAGCGCATAGCCAGATCAGGAAAATGACTACCATGATTAATGGTTTCTTAAATGTATCGCGTTTAGAATCGGGTAAGCTGCTTATCGAAAAAACAAACTTTAGCTTGGATGAACTGCTGAAAGAAACCATCGAAGAAACTTATGTGTCACAATCTTCGCATCAAATTATATTAAACCCAACATGCGAGGTTAACATTAATGCCGATAGGAATAAAATCGGTAACGTGATTTCTAATCTGATCAGCAATGGCTTAAAATACTCAGATAATGGTACGCGTATTGAGATTACCTGCAAATTGTACGATACTGAGGTTGAAATTCAGATTAAAGATGAGGGAATAGGTATAAAGCCCGAAGATATTGATAAACTTTTCGAACGTTATTACCGCGTACAGGGTAATCACACCATTTCCGGTTTTGGAATCGGGCTTTACTTAAGCGCCGAAATTATTGAAAGACATGGCGGCCGGATATGGGCAGAAAGTGAAGAAGGCAAAGGTTCCGTTTTTCATTTTACTTTGCCATTGAGTTAATTTATCACAACTTTTTACCGCAAAAAACACAAAGGTTTTCGCAGAGAACGCAGAGGTTTTTCCTGAAATTCGTCATTTCTAAGCACAAACACCATTGTATTGTACCGTCATTCCCGCGCAGGCGGGAATCTTAAAATGCATTGCATTACGACACCTAATCAAGTTGGGGATGACGAAAATTTCTTAGTGCTTCTGTAGCTAAACAACTCTTAAAAACGCTTCGACTCCGCTCAGCGTGACAATATGCACAGTATTCAGTGGTTTCCGTGCTTCTGTGGCTAAACTACCTTTTAAAAGCGCTTCGACTCCGCTCAGTGTCACAACTGGAGGAGATACACTGTGGCCTCTGTATATTTCTCATTCTCTCTGTGGTAAAAAATTAGTCAATCTTCAACCCATTTAGCAAAGCATCATCAACCAAATTTGGCAGTGTAATTTTTAAAGTACCAGTCCGTTCCATTTCGCGTTCGATAGCAAAGCGGGCTTCTTTATTACGTGCCCAGCTTCTTCTGGCAATGCCGTTGTTTACATCATAAAAAAGCATGTTTTGTAGTTTTTCAGCAGCTTGTTCGCTTCCATCCAATACCATTCCGAAACCGCCGTTTATTACTTCTCCCCAACCAACGCCACCACCATTGTGGATCGAAACCCATGTGGCGCCCCTAAAACTATCGCCAATTACATTATGAATAGCCATATCTGCCGTAAATCTGCTTCCATCGTAAATATTGCTGGTTTCTCTAAATGGAGAATCCGTTCCGCTAACATCATGATGATCTCTCCCAAGAATAACTGGTGCCGATAATTGGCCGGTATTAATCGCTTCGTTAAACCTTAGCGCAATCTTTGCCCTTCCTTCAGCATCTGCATATAAAATCCGGGCTTTTGAGCCTACTACAAGTTTATTTTCCTTTGCCGCGCTGATCCAATTGATATTATCCTGCAATTGTTGCTGTATTTCTACCGGGGCATTAAGTTTAATCTCTTCCATTACTTCTTTAGCAATTTGATCGGTTAAATCGAGATCCTTTTCGTTACCTGAGGTACAAACCCACCTAAATGGGCCAAAACCGTAATCGAAACACAATGGACCTAAAATGTCTTCTACATAAGATGGATATCTAAAATCTACCCCATTTGGCGACATTACATCGGCACCTGCCCTACTACACTCCAACAAAAAGGCATTTCCATAATCGAAAAAATAAGTTCCTTTTGCTGTATGTTTGTTAATGCTTGTTGCCTGCCTTTTTAGTGAATCCTGAACATAAACTTTAAACCGATCAGCTGCATTTGCCATCAATTCATTTGCTTCAACAAAACTTAAACCAACAGGATAATAGCCTCCAGAATATGGATTATGCAGTGAAGTTTGATCAGAGCCAATGGCCACTTCAATATCTTCTTGATCAAACCGCTCCCAAACATCAACGATATTGCCAATGTATGCCAGAGATACCGTTTCTTTTCCTTTTTGGGCAACTATGACACGGTTAACCAATTCATCCAAATTATCGATCAGTTCATCTACCCAGCCTTGTTGATGCCTTTTGCTTGCAGCCTTAGGATTTACCTCTGCACACACCGTAATACAGCCCACAATGTTGCCCGCCTTGGTTTGTGCTCCGCTCATACCACCTAATCCTGCGGTAAGAAAAACTTTACCTGCAGTATCTTTTCCATAAAAACCTTTTTTACGGAAAGCATTCATTAAGGTAATGGCCGTGCCATGAACAATGCCCTGTGGCCCTATATACATGTACGAACCCGCTGTCATCTGGCCGTATTGGGTTACACCTAAAGCATTAAACTTTTCAAGATCCTCAGGTGAAGAATAGTTTGGTATCATCATACCATTCGTAACCACAACGCGTGGCGCAGCGGTACTTGATGGAAATAATCCCTGCGGATGCCCGCTATAAATATTCAGCGTTTGCTGATCGGTCATTGTAGCCAGGTATTGCATGGTTAAAAGATACTGCGCCCAGTTTTGGAATACGCTTCCGTTTCCGCCATAAGTAATCAGCTCTTCAGGGTGCTGCGCAATGGCCGGATCCAAATTATTCTGGATCATGAGCATAATTGCCGCAGCATGAACAGTACGACAGGGATATGCCGTTATGCCTCTTGCATAAATGGCATAATCGGGCATAAAACGGTACATATAAATGTGTCCGTAGTTTTCCAGTTCAGCTAAGAATTCTTGCGCAAGTGTTTGGTGCCACTCTTTTGGGAAATAACGCAAAGCATTTTTAATGCTCAGTTTTTTTTCATCTGTATTTAAAACATCCTTCCTTACAGGCGCATGGCTTAGTGCTGTATTTCTGTTTTTGTGTGCAGGCAATGTTGAAGGAATACCTGCCAGTATCTGTCCTTTAAAATCCATGTTTTGCAATTTTAAACGCTTAATTCAATGTTGATTCTGCCTCGGTTGCAACGGCGACGATTTTACCTTGTTGTACCATTTTAATGGCATTCTCCATCCTATCATACATAATCTGATCTTCCTCAAAATGATCAATTTCAGTACGCACAAAATCGTGTACCGCAGCCAATATTTTGCCTGGTTTTAATGGTTGATGGTAATCAATGGCCTGTGCGGCACAAAACAGTTCGATACCCAGGATTTTTTCTACGTTTTCGATCACCTGAAGCGCTTTACGTCCACTGATCGAACCCATACTCACATGATCTTCCTGACCTAAAGAAGTTGGGATACTATCTGCACTCGCAGGGAAACAAAGCCCCTTATTTTCACTGGCCAAAGCCGCAGAGGTATATTGAACGATCATAAAACCCGAATTTAATCCGGTTTCTTTCATCAGGAGTTTAGGTACACCCGGCGTATTTCCTTCCAGGGAAAGATAAATCCTACGATCACTGATGTTTCCGATTTCTGAGGCGGCTAAGCAGGCATAATCAAGCGGTAAGGCCAATGGCTGACCGTGAAAATTACCACCGCTGATCGTTAAATCGTCATTAAATATTACAGGGTTATCGGTTACCGAATTCAGTTCGATTTCTAAAGCTTCTTTTAAATGCATCCATGCCGTTCTGGAAGCGCCGTGTACCTGTGGAATACACCTTAACGAATATGGATCTTGTACTTTGGCACAATCGGCATGCGATTTCATAATTTCGGAACCCCGCAACAGTTTACGCACTTGCTCCGCCACCGCAATATTTGCCGAATAAGGCCTAAGCTGATGAAGCTGTGCATGAAAAGGTTTTTCAGAGCCTTGTAGTCCTTCAATCATCATCGCCGAAATGATATCGGCTGAAGCCAGCACATTTTCTAATCGCTGTACTACTTTAACGGCATGTGCAGCAATAAACTGGGTGCCATTAATGAGGGCCAAACCTTCTTTTGGACCCAACTGCAGCGGACTCATCTGATATTCTTGTAAGAGCTGAGCTGTTGCAATAACTTCGCCTTTGTAATGAACCTTTCCTAAGCCAATTAAAGGTAAAAAGAGGTGAGATAAAGGAGCAAGGTCGCCGGAAGCGCCAACAGAACCTTGTTTGGGAACTACCGGGGTCGCATCAATTTCTAAAAACCAGATCATTCGATCAAGTGTTTCGATTTTAATACCTGAATATCCCTGAGCTAAAGCCTGTAGTTTTAAAACCAACATCAGTTTTGATATTTCACTATCTATCGGTTCGCCTACACCAACAGCGTGGCTTTTCAGAATATTCTCTTGCAATTTGCGGGTATCAACTGCCGAAATCATGGAGGTACACAGTGGTCCGAAACCGGTATTGATCCCGTAAACGGCTTTACCTGAAACCGCTATTCGTTCAACTACCATACTACTTTCCAGCACTTTATTGCGGGTGCTCTGGCTTAATATGCCTTTTATCTTGCCATTGCTGATAGCCAAAGCCAATTTAGCGGTTAAATGATCCGTTCCGTAATTAAAAATCTGTTGCTCGCTCATGTTAAAAAGGTTTTAAACAAAAATAAGCCCTATATTTGATACCTATAAATACCAATTACATCATCATGCAATAACTATGGGTTATCAGATAGAACTTAGGCATTTAAAATATTTTCAGGTTTTGGCCGAGGAACTGAAGTTTAGAAAGGCTGCAGACCGCCTTTTTATTTCGCAACCAGGTCTAAGCCGGCAGATTAAACAGATGGAGGAAATTTTTAACGCTTCATTATTCGATCGTAATAAAAAAAAGGTGGAGCTTACCAAAGCAGGCCTGTACCTAAAAGATGAGGTAGATTTTCTGTTCAGCCATATCGAAAACATTAAAAAACAGATCAGCAATATTAATGAAGGCAAACAGGGCGAACTTCGCATTGGTTTTTTAGGCTCGGCGGCACAAAAAATCGTACCCGAAGTTATTTTTAAACTCAACAAAGATTTCCCGGAAATAAGAACCAATCTAGACGAAATGCCCAATAAGTTACAGATCGAACTATTGGAAAAAGACATGCTAGATGTGGGCTTTGTGAGGATGCAGCAGTTTAAACCCGGTATTTCTAAACACATGATCCATCAGGATACTTTTTCGCTTGTATTGCCTAAAAGCCATCCCATGAAAAAGGCATCATTTGAAGCAGTAAAAAAATTGGGCAATGAACCCTTTATCTTTTTCTCAAGTGATGACAGCCCCTTCTATTATGATGTGATGATGAGCATTTGCGAAGATCATGGCTTTAAACCCAAAACCTACCACAAATCAGTCAATGCGCTCACCATTTACAAACTAGTAGAAGAAGGTTTAGGCATTGCCATTGTACCAACCGCCCTGCAATATGGCTATCAGGAAAACGTAAAGTTTGTAGAGCTAACCCACATTCTGCAAAGAACAGAACTCTACATGATCTGGAAAGAATCTAACCGAAACCCGGCGTTAAAAAATGTGATCAAGCTGTTGTTGCAGGATAAGGTTTAATTCATCGCATCACTAATTTTAAAAGTTAAATTAACCAAAAAGCTTACATCCAGGCTCATAGACTGGCATTTATTTTTCACTCAATTCATTGAGCCAATCATCAAAAACACTTCCAGCCGTTTTTTCAGCATCACCGGTAAATAACGCATCATACCCTAATTTTGCCTCAAAGCTTTCAGTTTTAGGATGATAATATAGTTTAACAGACTTAGGGACTTCTTCATCATACTTTTCGAAAACTTCTTTCAGTGCCTCTGCATCTTCAGTTCCGAGGTCAAGCATATCAAACATCCGATCCATTGAAAGGTCAAATTGCTCTTCAGCATATTTATTAATGTTATTTATTTCTGTATAGTGCCCATTCACCTTATAATAAACATTAAAGAAATAGCCATTTTCCAACGAAACAAAAATGTATATACCATCAATATCTACAGTATTTCTATTTACAAATTCGAATGCCAGTTCGACCATTCTCGTAAAAATATTTTGTGTTTCTTCTTCAAATTGTTCTTTATTCATTTCATTAATTCGTTAAAACTTGTCTATATGGTTTTCCATCAATTGTATAACGCACATCAAAACTCGAAGGTCGTTTACTTACTGCATCTGGATAATTAACTTTAATATTTACTTTTACATCTTTCGGAGGAACCCCATCAAGTGCTTTAGCCCATTGGTTTTCCAATTTTTTAAATTCACTTAAATTTACCTTACTTGTTTGGGAAACTAAGTTATCATAATCAGGCGAGCCTCCAAATCTATCACCTATTAAATGGCCTGCATGATCACCTTTAAGCTTACCAGGCGTACTTTTTTTATGTGGAAGGCGATCTTCTCCACTCATTTTTAATTTATCCGCTTTTGCAGTCTTTAATCTACCTTGTGCATCAGTGGTATAATCATACTGATTTTTGCCAGCTTTGTAGCTTTGATTTGGCTTAAGTTTTCCCTTTTCATCAAAATGGCTACCCCGTGTGTACCCATTATGTACCAGCACCCCACCTTCTGTAACAAAATAATTTTCATTATCCTGTACATCAAAATTGTAAACAATAGCGCTTTTGCTTATAAAACCAACATTTTTGACTTTAATTTTCTCGCCATCAATCAGTTCCAATTCATCAAGAACAGAAATAGACTGAATTTCTTTCCATTCCTCATTTACCAGGAAACGATGCTCTGGGGTTACCTCAAATATAGTTCCATTTTGCAGTTCAACAACCATCATGGTTAACGTGGTGCGGCGGTGTGTTTGTGTAATGGGTTTTAGTTCTCTTTGTCCGCTGGTTTCATTTACCGTCCACACTAAAGCACCCACCACAATATCTTCGATATACATTAACCCATTACTGGTATGTACAGTAGTACCTGCCGGGAAGCACACCAGCGAAGCCCCTTTCGCCGCAAAAATAGCCAGTATAAGTTCCTGTCCGCTGGCCAGCAACTTATCGGTAACACTCATTTCTTCGTTGGTCCAGATATCATACTGCCCCTTATAAGCTCCAAACATGCCAAAACCCCTCATGGCTCTACAAAACCAGCCCATTTTACCAAATAAAGAGGCGGGGTTAAACATAGCACCCATTTCTGTTCTGGCAACAGCAAGAAACTCTGTCCCTGCCGCCCTTAAACCCTGGGTGCCCAGTGTACCGGCCATACTCCCCATACCGCGGCCTGCCAAAAAACCAAAAGCAAAGTTTGCAATATGCCCAACATTATTCATGGTGGTACTCATCATGGCTTCCCAAAACGTTTCCTTAATATCAATCAGTGCACCTTCTGGCGGGCAGCTCAACTGGCTTTGGCCAACAACCAAACCCTCTTTTTTATGAACGATGAGATTTGGGGAAGAATTTACCCAAATTCTGGCCGCGGCATTGGTTTTACACTTCATATAACCTGCACCAATAGCAAGCAATAAAGCGCCACCAATAATTAAGGCCAATGCCCATCCGGCAACAGGTACGGCCAATAAAGCCAGAGCGGCCACCAATAAGCCCGCTATAGCGCCAGCCATAAATGCCATACTGCCCAAACATATAAAAACATTGGCCTTCATGGTATCTGCTGTTGTAGCTACCTTGTTGCCGCTAAAGGTTACCTGATCCTGACTGGTTACCTTCATCTGTTTAAACATAGCACCCTTAGGACAAACCAGGTAGTGCTTTTCTGTTAGCCATTGTAGGTCTTCATTAGCCATAAACTAAATGCTATTCAGATTTAAATATAAATCTGATTTATAATCATTATTTATCTGTTCGAACACTTTCATTTCAGCGTTCTGCAATATACCAGACGCATTATAAGTAAATGATGCCTGCGTATAGTGCTTAATATCAAAGTCTTTTTGCCCGGTAACCTTTGCGATCATTTGTTTATCTATTTTATCCTTATCATCCAATGTAGCCTCGGCATTTATCACATAGCCGTTTTCGATCACCTCTGACGAAAAATTTTGGTTTACCGGAATTAAAAACCCGATCCCCATCCTGTCTCTCACACTTCTTTTTTTTTGATACTCAACCCCATCAGCAGTATAATTGAAAGCATATAAAAATAAATGCATAAAATGAGTATTCTCAAGGTTCTCTAACAACTCGGGGGGATTGGATAATTCTCTTTCTTTATGCCTAATAATCTCAAATGCTGCGATTGGATTAGTTTGCATTAATTCCTTTTTAAGCTTATCCCATTTTGATCTTATCTCAGGGAGATTTAACAATCCTTTTATATTTCCATCACTATTTATGCAAACCTGTTGATTACTGTAGATGTAGGCTAGTTTATTTACATATTCTATTAGCTGAAACGTGTTTGGATCATAATATTCTGTTAACTTAACTTCTTTTTCCTCTATAAGATAATCTTGTAGTTCTGGTTTAATGGAATTCTGCCCGAAATACGATAAAGTATACTGTCCGATGGTAGAAAAACTATCCATCATGGTTAGCATTTTAACATTTCCCTTAACCTGCAGCTGATAATTTTTCTCGAATACTTTTTCCATATTAAGAATTTATTTTAACCGGCGAACCATCGATAATGGTTTTACTCCCTACAATATTCACATCTTTTCCGTTTAAACTAGCAGAACTTTCTCCATTTAGCGATAGTTCATTTTTCGAGATAATAGAAAGTTTACTCTCAAACTCCATACTTCCATTTTTACTTGGTGCCCCATCTCCGGTTACCTTAAAATCGTCTGCAGCGCGGATTTCTATGTTTTTAGCCTGGATAATGATCTTATCTGTTTCCTTATCCATGATAATCATCACGTTTCCTGTTTGAAGTTTAATACTATTATCAGTAGTAACCACAATAGCATTTTTTCCATCAATTGAAATATGATTTAAACCTGTTTTATCTTTTAGCAGCATTCCTCCGCCATCATCCATCGTAAAAGTATGTCCGCTTTTAGAAGTCAAACTTTTGCTGTTATTGCTGGCGCTACCGCCGCTCCCACTTTTGCCATGAAATACCGAACCCAATACAATTGGTCTTGCAATATTGCCTTCTTCGAAAGTTAAAGCTACCTGATCGCCAATTTCGGGGATAAAAACAAAGCCCCTGTTTTTACTCACTTTATCACTGCTTCCCGCATCTGGTGTAATTACCCGTAGCCATTCTGTTACATCGTTGGTTTTACACGCCCATTTAAATTTTACTTTAATGCGTCCCTGCCCTTGTGGGTCGGCATTGTCAATTACATCTGCCAACTGCATATCAGGACTCGGCTTCCTGTAATTTTTTACCGATAGGCGCTCTGTTGTTGAAACCACACCTTCGAAAGTATTGTAATATTTCCCTGTCCCATCGATATTGTGATTAATAGTAGTGACAAGAAATTTACCAAGACTTTCTGTAGAAAAGGACAGTTCTTTTCTGACACTCATCGTAATTTCGGCAATGCTTCCTATGCCCAAAGCAGCATTATCACCACTGGCATTTACCTTTAAAAGATCACTTATATGTGCTTTTTCCTCATTCTGTACATGGTTTTTAATGTCGTTGCTATTATCTACCCGGATAAGCGATGGCTGATTAAAAGTTTTGCTGTACATGGCATTCGATACCTTTATGGCATGCGCCAGATCGGGCGACCCATCGCTTTGTCCACTACTTTCACTCTGAAGCATCTCGTCCTGTTTAGGATTATAAGCAAAACGTTTATTCTTAATAGGTGCAATTTCCATGGCGTACTGCAGATTTTGCACATCGCGTCCATAAATTAGTGCAATTTCTTTCTGATCATCTGGCCTGCCAAAATTTAGCTGTTTACCATCATAATAAAACCATTCGTGGTACTCGCCCGATAATCTGTTCAGGAAATCGAAATCACTTTCACGATATTGGATCAAATAGTCAATTGGTTCCTTTCTGGCGGCATTGGCCACAATTTTAATATCGTTTGAGGGAACATCCGATGTAGCAAGATTTACGATCGTATTTAAATCTTTATCAAGATAAGAGCCCAGATCCGGACCGCGATCGATCAGAATTGTTGGGCTATAACCACTCACAATCAACACACCGTGATACCCATGGCTTTGTGCAAGCTCCACTTTGGTTACCAAACCAGCGAAGCCCTGTAAACTACCAGAATCGTAACCAAATGATGCTGTTAAAGTTTTACCCACAAAATCGCGACTGTCGTTTAGATTGATCATGCCCGGCGACCCCATCTGATCATGATTAAATCGCAGCTCGAAATAATGGTGTGCATTAAAAGCTTGTTTTAAGCTAAATGAAGCAAAATGGGTAATTGCTTTATCTTCTATATTAATTTCGGTAATTAATTTCTTTTCCATGCGAGCTAAATAATAAGGTGATTATTACTGGAACATTCCATCCCGAAAGGTTAAAACTTTTCTTTTTCCACTGAAAACCGATCCGTTTTTAGTTTCGTTAACCTCCGGATAACTAATGGTTTTATCTTGGGAATTATAAATCATGGCCAATTGTGCCATAAGCTTCTCTTTATCCTGACTCTCTTTAAGGGTGGCAGATGCAAATAATTGAGTTTTGATGACTTTCCCCAATTTAAATAAGGGCCTGTTAATGCTAAATTTTGAATGGTTAATGATTAGCGTATGACTTACACTATACGGTTCAGTACCGCTCATTTGTCCGTAACCTGTAAGCAAGTATGTTTTTTGAGGAGAGGTATTTAAATGATATATATGCTCAAAAAAAGGTGTAGGGCTACCTTCATCATCTTTGTCTCCGTAAAGATTATTAAATGAAACTGCGGTTACCGCATTGTTTTCACCTTGATATTGAACAATATTCTGCACATGCCACATCGTACCCGAATATGGAGAAAGCCAGTAAAACAGCCTAAGTTTGTGGTCATCGGCAGTTAATACATTAATCTCGTACTTCTTCAGATTGGCAAAGTCTGTCTCAAAAGCCTTTGGTTGTTTTAAGGCCTCAATAAATGCATTTATAAATACTTCTTCGGCTTCAGTTTTTCCTTCATTTAAATAACTTTCTCTGGAGGCTACCATTTTTGCAGCCAATTTTTCAAGAGAACCTGCTTTGGCATAACCGGCATCCATCTCCTTCTTTACAACAGTATCAGCATCATCTATTCCCCCTACTTGCTGATCATGATGCTTTGCACCACAAGAAAACAGCAGGAATATCAGAGAAAAAAATAAGATGCTCGTTGTTTTCATGCTATTGTCTGGGTATATTAATCAATCCTCTGTTTTCCATAGCTTTTAAGATTACAGCTGTTCCAATTTGTTTATTTACATAATCGAGACTAAAAAAATGATCTCTCGGAAAACCACCTTTAGTGTAAAGATTAGAGCCGCCCCACAGGTAAGGCGAGTTGATATTATTGTTCTGATAGGCTTTTGCTATGCCATTGTACTGCTCTAAACGCAGCAAAACCTTTGGCAAAGACCAAACAGTTTCTTTATCCAGGCCACGTAGTTTTAGGGCATCAACTGCACTTTCCTCAAAAGTAAATGGCGGTCCGTGGTTAATTTTTGGCCTGTTAGCAGGATGCTGCCTGGTAAAACCGCTGAGCGGATCGCCATTGTGCAGGTGTTTGGTAAAGTCAGCATTACTTTCTCTATAGTGTACACAGGCGATAAAGTACCAAGGAATACCCATATTTTCAGAGAAAACACTATGATCTAAAAATGTTCTGCTAAAAAAACTGTTGCCAATTTTTGGATTCCTTTTGAGAAAAAAATCGTCAGGTTCGGTTAAGAAGCAGGCATTGCGGTAAGTGTACTCGGTTAAATTGAGCAGTTTATTTCTTACTGCCTGATATCTTGATTTATTGCTTATGATTTTATCATCAATAATCCGGTTGATCTCAACCGATTTTATCGGAGAAACTGTGCAGGAATTAAATAGCTTAATGTATTCTAAATCAGTAGCCATAATTAGCTCTTTATATCACACCTCTAAAACACAAAAACCGTTACCAGCACCAGCCTTTTTAGCATGTAACTCGTAACGGTTTTATTAGGATTAAGCTTTAGGCCAATCGTTTTCATGTTCTGCGTTGCCCAGCTTTAGCTTACGGGCCGATACCACAAAACTTAAAGTCATTGGTGTATTGTCGTTTACCGCAATACCCTCATTATACTGGATGATATAACCATCTTCGAAAGACAGCTCCTTCATTTTAGCATCTTCTTCGCCTTTTTTGAAAACCAATGTTCCTGAAAGCGGCTTGTACTGGTTGTTTACCATCGATTCGATCACAGAAGTATCTTCGGTTGATTCGATTTCGATGTGGATGGTACCACCATAAACACCTGATGATGGACGGCCTTTTGCGTCAACATCTCTATTTAATGAAAAGCTGCACTGTAGTACATCAAATTCTTTTGATCCTAAGTTTAAACGGGTTTTGAATGCCATTGTAGTAAGTTTTAATGTTTTTGAAAAATGAATGAATTGCGGTTGGCGGTTGGCGTGGAGCGCATGGCGTTTGGCATTTAATTTACCTCATGCCCTAAACCTTACACCCTCTACCTTACTACCCTCAACCTTTCTTTAGGCTTTTGGCCAATCGTTAAGGTGCTCGGCGTTGCCTAATTTGAGCTTTCTGGCTGAAATCTGGAATTTGAGCGTCATCGGATGATCGCCAACAATGTTTATCCCTTCGGAATATTTAACAATGTAGCCGTCTTCGAAGTTAACTTCTTTCATTTTGGCATCTTCCTCTGTTTTCTTGATCAGAAGCGTTCCTGTAATAGGTTTGTACTGGTTGTTTACCATCGCCTCGATTATTGAGGTGTCTTCGGTCGACTCGATCTCAATGTCGATGGTACCGCCGTAAACTCCGGAAGA